>CAWATB010000028.1:0-568724 GCA_963784815.1 uncultured Gammaproteobacteria bacterium
ATGCGCGTGGAGAGGGCGTGATCACCTTGTCTTTGGACAGCACGCGCACGGCAGAGGCTTTTTACCGCCGCAACGGGTACGAGCCGTCGGGCCCCGTGCAGGCCTGGGCGGGGCTGGTGGCGCTGCCGATGCGCAAGCACCTTTGAACGTGGTTGAACGTGGTTGAACGTGGATGGGGCGGCTGCGTGGTTTTGAAGTGGCTTGCACAAAAAAATATAAGCAAAATAGGTCTCTAGCGCTTTATGGATAAGCGCTGGCAGCTATTGTTTTTATAGTTTTCGTTCTCCGTCATCGCAACTCTTGCGCATAGACGATGAACCCATGGTGCTGAGCCAGCTTGTCATACAGCAAGCGCCCCGCGGCATTGGCCTCGTGGGTCTGCCAATACACGCGCGATGACTGGGCCACGCGTGCACGCCGCCCACCGCATCGATGACAGCGCCTCCCACACCCCGGCCGCGTGCGGCTTCGCGGGTGAACAGGTCGCTCAGGTAACACACCGGTTGCAAGCGGGTGGTGCTGCGGTGAAAAAGATAGTGTGCGAGCCCCCGCAACTCGCCGTTGGCCGGGTCTTGAGCCTCTAGGAGTCTGGGCGGCAGAACATTCCGAGCAAGCTCCGAACGTCCGCCAGCGGCCTTTTGCTACGCAGGCGGTGGTGGATGCGTTCACCATCGCCGATCTTCATGGCGCGGTTGAAGTGATCAAGTCGCGCGCATAGGTGGCCGCAGGCGCCTGTCACCGCATTCCCCCTCAGGCAGCCCTCATTGCCCCCATCCTGCGCAGATTCAGCGCCATGCACACGAGTTTGAACTCGGCTTTTGCCTTCTCTAAACCGCGCATGCTGAACTGGCGGAACCCCAGCACATTCTTGATCCAGCCGTTGGGCGGCTCGGCGATCCATTTGCGCTTTCTGTAGTCCCCCTGGCCTTGTTCGGTTTGTAACTTGGCCGCCATGGCCTGCGTGTGCGGGTAGCGGTTTGCGTCTTTGGGCACAGCCCCTGACTTGCCTTCGCGCCCCAGCGCAATCACCAGTTCGGTATCGGGGTGCGTTTGGGCCAGCTTGGCCATCACCGCTTCACTGCGGTAGCCCGCATCGGCCAGAACCTGCGCGGCCTGCGCGCCGGTGTAGGTTTGCACCGCATCCAGCACCATGGGCAGTTGCTGCACGTCCGTGCTGGTGTTCACCACCTCGGCAGCCACGATGATGTGATGACTCTCGTCCACTGCGGTTTGAGCGTTGTAGCTGTAGTCAAAGCCACCACCGGCGCGCTTCATGATGCGGCTGTCGGGGTCGGTGAAGCTGCTCTGGGTCTTAGGGTCGGGGGTGCCGAAGTCGCGTTTGTAAGGACGGCCTCCTTTGGGTTTGCCATCTTTGCCCTGGGGCTTGCGCTCATCGCCGGGGCTGCGGCCTCGCTGTGTGTCAGCTTGGGCTTGGCGCTCCTGCAGCCGGGCTTTGGCCGCTTCAATCGCCGCCAGTCGGGCTTGCCTGCGCTCCAGCTCTGCGGGGATGTCCAGATCGGGTTCGTTCTTCTCGGCCTCATCGGTGTGGGCTGCTTTGTGCAGCAATGCAGCGATCTGGGCCTTGAGTTCGGCCTCGGTGCTTTGCATGCGGGCGTAGCTCATGGCTTTGTGGCGGCTGGCGTTGGCTTTGACCTTGGTGCCGTCTACGGCGATGGTGCCCAGCTTGACCAGCCCCATCTCGCGGGCCAGGCGCACGACTTGGGTGAAGAGTTCGGTGAATTCAACCAGATGCTGGGCACGGAAGTCGCGGATGGTGCGATGGGCGGGGAAGTTGTGCGCTGCCAGCACCCGAAAGGCGATGTCTTCATGCAGCTTCTTGGCGATCTTGCGCGAGCTGAAGACGCCCGAGGCGTAGGCATAGACCAGGACCTTGACCATCATGGCCGGGTGCAGGGGCTGGTTGCGTGGGCCGCCACCGGCATAGCGTGCGTGGAAGGCGCTCAAGTCCAGGCTGTCTACGGTGTCACTGATGAAGTAGGCTAGGTGGCCCTGCGGGAGCCAGTCTTGCAGCGCGGGCGCCAGCAGTTGCTGTTGCTCGGGGTGGTAGGGAACGTAGCTGGTGCTCATGCTTTTGCTCAGCAGGCTTCGTGCCAGCATTCATCACAACTCAGGGCTTCTGCCGCCCAGACTCCTAGCGCTTATCCTGCAAGCGCTAACAGCTATCAAATACAGAGCATTCTCTACTTACCCGTCAACCCACGCCGCCGCCGCCCCCCCATGCCACCCTCTACACCCCCCGAGCATTTCACCGCCGTTGCGCTCAACAAGGCCTACCGCCTGCTCAACCACGGCCCCACGGTGCTGGTGTCGGCAGAACATGCCGACCAGCACAACGTGATGGCGGCATCGTGGGCCTGCGCGCTGGACTTTGCGCCGCCCAAGGTGACGGTGGTGCTCGACAAGGCGACCCGAACGCGCGAACTGGTGGAGGCCAGCGGAGTGTTCGTGCTGCAGCTGCCCACCCTGCCCATGGCAGCGATGACTGTGGCGATTGGCACCGACAGCGCCAAGACCCATCCGGACAAGCTGCAGCAGCACGGCGTGCAGCTGTTCTATGCGCCCGGCCACGCCACCGCCCCGCTGGTGCAAGGCTGCGCCGCCTGGCTGGTGTGCCGCGTCATCCCCGAGCCCCACAACCAGCAGACTTACGATTTGTTCATTGGCGAAGTGGTGGCCGCGTGGGCGGATGAGCGCGTGTTCCGCAACGGGCACTGGGAGTTCGACACCGCGCCCGACGAACTGCGCACGCTGCACTACGTGGCGGGCGGTCAGTTTTATGTGACGGGGGCGTCGGTGACGGTGTGAGCCCAGGGGCCCAAGCCCGGAGGAGCATTCAGGCCTTGACGCCCAGCTTGGCCAGCAAGGACTCTGCGCGGTAGTTCAGTTCAGCGACCCCATCCAGCAGAAACACAGTGGATTGCGCATGCTGCGCACGCAGTGGGATCAGCTCGGCATAGGCTGGCGATTCGTACCAGGCACGCGCCTGCTCCATGGACGGGAAGCTGATGATGATGCAGTCCCCATCGAACACGCCTTCCTTGACCTCTGCCCGGGTGCCATGCACCAGGAAGGCCCCGCCAAAGGGCTCCAGGGTTTCGTCGATGCGCTGTAGGTAGGTAACGATATCGGGGCCGAATTGCAGATTGCTCAACAGGCCAACAGCATAGGCAGACATAGCGGGGGCTCCTTTTTCTGGTCTCTCAGTGGGTTGGTTTGCTACGGTCTTGGTGTGCATGCACCGACGCAGCGCGCGTCGTCGATGCCGCTTGGCGCTGACACCCGACCCGCGAGGACCACTGTAGAAAAAGGCGCTCCGCGTGGCGATTACCTCAGAGGTCAAGGTTCGCGCCGCGGTGCGCCGCATCACTCCCCATCCGAAATCCCCAGCTGCTTGAGCTCTGCAAACTTGGCCGCCATCGTCGGGTTGCCGCGGGTCAGCTTCTTGATCGTGAGGTCTTCGGCCTTGTCGTTGGCCAGGCGCAAATTGTTGGCCGACTTGTGCAGCGCCTCCTTGGTCTTCTCCAGGTCTTTGATGGCCTCGTCAATGCGCTTGATGGCCTCTTCAAACCCGTCTGACGCCAGGCGCCAGTTGCGCCCAAACGCACCCTTGAACTCCTCCAGCTGCGATTCAAACTTGGTGATGTCCAGGTTCTGCGCCTTCACCAGCGCCAGCTCTGACTTGTACTGCAGCGACTTCATCGCAGCGTTGCGCAGCAGCGTGATGATGGGGATGAAGAACTGCGGCCGCACCACATACATCTTGGGGTAGCGGTAGAACATGTCCACGATGCCGGTGTTGTACAGCTCGCTCTCGGGCTCCAGCAGCGACACCAGCACCGCGTACTCGCAGCCCTTTTCAGTGCGGTCCTTGTCCAGCTCTTTCAAGAAGTCTTCGTTGCGCTTTTTGGTGGCCGTCTCGTCGCTCTCGTTCTTCATCTCGAACATGATCGAGACGATCTCGTTGCCCGCCTCGTCCAGGTCGCGAAAGATGAAGTCGCCCTTGCTGCCGCTGCGCGCGTCGTTGTCCTTCTCAAAATACGCGCGCGGAAACGCCGTGGCGCGGATGCGGTTGAACTCCGTCTCGCAGTGCTGCTCCAGCGTCTCGCCCACCATCTTGGTCGACAGGCGCGCCTTCATGTCCCGCAGCCGCGCAATCTCGCCGTCGCGGTCGCGCAGCTGCAGGGCGTACTGCTCCTTGATGGCGTTTTCTTCCAGCTGCTTTTTCACCACCACCAGGTTCAGGTCGTTCTTGAGCTCGTCACGCTCCCGCGCCACCACCGTGACCGCCTCAGACACCGCCAGCCTGCGCACCACCTCGCCCGCCTCCAGCTGCGATTTCAGCTGCTGGATCTCGGCGTCTTTTTTGGCCGCCACGCCTTGCAGCTCTTGCGACAGCCGGGCTTCGTGCCAGCTGGGCCGCCGTTTGCTGCGCTTGCCGCACGCGCATCCAGCTCGTTCGCCATGGCATCGCGCTGCTTTTCCACCGCGCTCAGCGCCTGCGCCACCGCCAAGTCGCGCTCCACCGCGCCCGCACCCAGCTGGGCCTTCAGGGCTTGAATCTCGGAGTCTTTGGCGGCCGCCGACTTCTGCAGCTCATTGGCCACCTGCGCTTGCGCCAGCGCCACCGCATTGCGCTTGTCCTGCTCGGCCAGCTCCAGCCGCTCATGCAACTGCGCGCTGAAATCCGCGTCGCGCACCTGCTTGAGGATGTCGGCGTACCCGGTTTCGTCTACCTTGAAGGCTTTGTTGCAATGGGGGCAGATGATGTCGTGCATGTGCGAGAAGGCCGTGTGGCGGGTTTCGGTGGTGAGGAGCATAGCGGGCGGGAGTGCGGGCTGGCGGATAGCAGCCATCAAGTTCTCATCAAATCACGGCGCGCTCGGACGTAGCCAAGTGGGCCGGCAACACCTGGCCGCCCCCGCAAGCCCCATGGGGTAAATTGCCCCGCATGCCGAACACCTCTGCGCCCACCTCCGCCGCCGCCTCGGCGTCTCTCATCGACTCGCGCCAAGCCGCGTGGCGCCTGCTGATCACCCTGGGCCTCGTCGTGCTGGGCAACAGCAGCATGTACGTGGTGTCGGTGGTGCTGCCCGCTGTGCAGGCCGAGTTTGGCGTGGGCCGCGCGGATGCGTCGCTGCCTTACACGCTGATGATGGTGTGCCTGGGGATTGGCGGGCTGTGGACGGGGCGGCTGGCCGACAAGCATGGGCTGATGCCGGTGCTGTGTGTGGGGGCGGTGGGGGTGTGCGGCGGGTTTGTGTGGGCGGGGCTGTCGGGCAGCATTTGGATGTTTGGGCTGGCGCATGGGTTGATGGGGCTGATTGGTGCGTCGGCCACGTTTGCGCCGTTGCTGGCCGACACGGCGCTGTGGTGGAACAAGCGGCGCGGCATTGCGGTGGCGATTTGTGCCAGCGGCAACTACATCGCCGGGGCGCTGTGGCCGCCCATCGTGCAGCACGGTGTGGAGACGATTGGCTGGCGCCCCACCTATGTGCTGATGGGGCTGGTGTGTGGCGCGGGCATGCTGCTGTTGGCGATGCGCATGCGCCAGCGGCCGCCGTTGGTGGTGTTGGCGCCGGTGGGTGTTGGCGCGGCAGGGGCTGCTGGTGCCGTTGCGGGCGCTGCCCCGGCGGTAGACCGCAGCCGCCCGTTTGGCCTGCGCCCGGCGCATGCGCAGTTGCTGCTGTGTGTGGCCGGTGTGGCGTGCTGCGTGGCCATGGCGATGCCGCAGGTGCACATCGTGGCGTATTGCACCGACCTGGGTTTTGGCGCGGCGCGCGGGGCCGAGATGCTGTCGCTGATGCTGGCGTGCGGCATTGTCAGCCGCCTGGTGTCGGGCGTGGTGTGCGACCGCATTGGCGGCATTCGCACGCTGCTGTGGGGCTCGGCGCTGCAGGGCGTGGCGCTGGTGCTGTTTTTGCCGTTTGACGGGCTGGTGCCGCTGTATGTCATCTCCGCCATGTTTGGCTTGTTCCAGGGCGGCATCGTGCCCGCCTACGCGATCATCGTGCGCGAGTATTTCCCGCCGCAAGAGGCGGGCGCCCGGGTGGGCGCGGTGATCATGGCCACGCTGGTGGGCATGGCGCTGGGCGGCTGGATGTCGGGCTGGGTGTTTGACGTGACGGGCAGCTACCAGGCGGCGTTCATCAACGGCATGGGGTGGAACCTGCTGAACCTGTCGATTACCGGGTGGCTGTATTGGCGGGTGCGGGGGCAGGCGGTGGCCGCGGGGCGGTTGGCGGCGGGCGCGAGCTGACTGGGCAGACTTCAAAGCCAAATTGGCCTCTAGCGCTTATCTAGCAAGCGCTGATAGCTATTGATTGATGAGCAACCACGGCTCGTCCGGTTGATTCGCCCGATCAGCGTGTTAGCCGTCCGCGACGGTGCCAACCAGGGTGCGCGCGTCTGCAATCAGCAGTGCGGCAAGCGCGACCATCTCTGCAATGGTGGACTCCTCGATCTCCAGGTAACCCTCATATTCGGCGAGGTTGCGCTTTTGGTGTGCGGCATCCAACACCCTCCAGCGTGCGGGCGGCCAGTTGACGGTGTGGGCCAGGCACTGGAACACGGTGAACCGGTTTTCGCTGCGGTAGCCGTGCCACCGCAATGCGGCGAGCGCTGCGGCGTGGGCTGCGTTGTAAGCGCTGGTAAAGCGGCCTTCTTGCGATACGTGGGCGAGCTGCGCATCGGCCCAGCGGGTTTGGGCCATGGTGAGCATGCGCTGCACTTCTGCGTCGTTGCGGGGCTCGGCCTTGAGCTGGCCGATGCGGACCAGGTTATCCAGCGCGGTCAAGGCCATGCATGTCTCCGATCAGTGCCAGCGTCGGGCGCGACAGCACACGGTTGACGAACGAGTCGGGCTCGGCGCGGCGCTTGAGAAATTCTTGCAGCGAATACATGGTGGGGTTGATCTTGCGGCCCCACTGTTGCTCCAGGGGCTCCAGTTGCTCCAGCACTTCGCCCAAAGTGATGCTATTGCCGACCAGCATCACGTCCACGTCACTTTTTGCGGTGTCAGTATGCGCGGCTACCGAGCCGAACACGCAGGCAGCCAGCAAGCGCGGGCACAAGGGCGTCATGGCGTCGCTCAGCGCGGGCACAAACCCCAGTGTTTTGTGCGTGAGCGAGACCAGCTCATCAAAAATAGGGCTATCGGCGTTGGCCTTGAAGCTGCGCAAGTTGCCCACGCGGTCTGACACCAGCAAACCAGCGTCGGTCAACCGGTTGAGTTCGCTTTGCACCGATGCACTGCCAAGCCCGGTCAAGCGGCGCAGCTCACTGAGATGAAAGCTGCGCGTGGGTTGACCAAACAGCCAGGCAAAGAGCCGGGCTTGGCGTTCAGTCAAAAAGGCGGAGGCGACAGACATTGCCAAATTTTAGCCTGATCGTGCCAAATATTGGCACACTTCGGCGAACCTAGTAGTTGTGGACGCGCATGGTTCTCCAATCGTCCGCACCGAACATCGCTTGCCCCTTGAACGGCGCCCGTCTTGCTGTTACTTGATCCGCGTTTCTTCAATATATTTCTCGCAGCGATAGGGATCTTTAATTCCATGGCGAATACCGCAATACTCCCGGAATTGAATTTTTCGCGCGTCGTCAAGCGAATCAAATGAATCACGATCGAGCGCATATTGCGCAGGGTTCTTGAAAATAATCTGAAACGTTGGATTTGCTTTTATAAACGGATCCAATCCGCTCCCCACTTCATGATCTCCAACGTAGCGATCAAACCCTACGAAAAGCCATGCGACCAAAAAAAAAGAAACTCCAACGACAAGAAAAGCGATTTTTTTTGCCATATCAAGGTTTTGCGAACCCAAATTTCGAACGCAACTGCTCCGCAATGATCATTCCGTAAATCCCTGGGCATGCCCTGCTACTTCCCGCAGCTTGCGCAAATTCCCGATGCCCTCCAAGCCGTTTAATAGGGAAAAACTCAGCGAGAGTTTGGACTAATTTTTCCGCTTTAGACATTTGCAGTTCTGATGGTTCATCATGACTGACTGCAAGTTGGTCCTTTTGCACTCCCAAGAACTCAGACACCCCGGCTCGCAACCCCTTGCTGCGCGTGACGTTCGCGACACCAGGACCGTAGCGGGATGCTTCACCTCGAACGCTCAAGTCAGCCAAAAAAACCACCCCGATTACGCCCGTGTTTCCTCTTTCAATGTGCGCTCCCTTATGGCGAATATCAAGCGCTTCATAAACCACCCCTCGGCAATCGATAGCATAGTGGTAGCTAATTTGGCCGAAGCTATTCATATCGATCTTCTCTGCCTGCTTGAGAGCGTCTACACCGTTTGCGCCGCATGAAAATGAATTCCCCGCATGATGAATAGCGATGGACTGATAGCCCCAATCATTCTGAGGAATTTTGGCAGGATTCAGGGCTTGCCATGTTTTGCGCTCAACAATATTTACGCGATCAATAATTACTTGTCTTATTTTTTCCTGATCAGCGACAATGCATGCTGCGGTGGGATTAAGAATCCTTATGATTTCTTGATTCAATGCCCTATGAGTCGGACCATTTGGAAGAATAATAGAGTCTGCGGGTGTTAGACCAAGCATTCTTTGAAACACATGAATCGCTTGGAGCGTTTCAGGAGAAATTCGACCATCTTCTTTAACGAACTGATATCCGACCTTGCAATTCATATGCCGGTTGAGCGCGCGCTGTACCGCTTGTACCTCATGAGGATGATTTCCAACGGTTTTCCCAATTGGCGAAGTAAGTTTAATTTCGGCCATTTTTAATATATCTACTGAAGGTACACCTACTCAGCAAGCAAATCGCAACGGGTCAACTCCAGCCTCAACGCATTTGATCGCTGCGGCAACTCCATCGTTTAAGCACCGGAGGGGAGCTGTTTAAGTCGTGTTCTGCCACACAGGAAGTCACTCCGTTGTCGAGCGGTTTCGAATTTGTGGCCGCCGTCCTCCCATACTCACAGGCGACCCAATAAACGCGATCATGCGGAATGAGCTGCCATGTCGAAGTCAGCGTTTTGCCTTTGCGCTGCTCACTATCGGGCGCCAACTGCATCCGCTCGTTGGGAGCCCCCGCGAAGAAAGACACATTGGTGAGCGGATGGTTACGGTCGCTGCCTAGGGCCTGCCAGCCTGGGGCAGTTTCGCCAACAGGCGTTTGGTGGACCTGAATAGACGCTGGGCACGTGCTTTCACTGGTCGGATGTGAGGCGCTGGGCTTCACTTGAGCAGCGACGGTTTCAATGCCGGCCAAAGCCGTTAGAAGAACAACATACAGGCAGCGACTAGGCATAGAGATCACTCCACTACGGAAAAAGCGTCCCCGTTGTTACTCGGGTTTCGGTAATTTCCCGCTTTGTCTTTGCCCAGGAACGGCAGGGTGCGCATCATGATGGTGCCGCTGCCGGTCCACTGGTCGACCACCGTGATTCCTGCGCCATCTTGGGAAACATAGAAAGCGGCGTGATTACCCGTGCCTTGGTTGGGATACTTCCCGTTGACGAATGTGGCGATGGCTGTGCCCTTCTTGAGCAGCATATTGCCTTTGACAGAAGCGCCCTCCCTCCAAAGCGATGCGGCGGGTGCTTTGGCGTAGTGCTTGATTAGTGCAACACATTGATGTGTACCCACGCGTTGCTGTCCATCTAAGGATTCGGGGTTATCGTAGACGTAGGACATTGGGCTGACCCGTTGGGCAGGATATTGCCAACAAAACCACTTGGGCCGCCACTCGGACAAGCGTTTGAAGCGGCCAAATTCTATGAGTGCCACACCACCGCAAAACGTGACATTGGCAACCACTTGTGCACAGAAAATCTCGCCCTTTCGAATGTCCGTCAAGCTGTCATCCCGCCCTACACCGCCTGCAAATACCGCCCCGCCAGCTCTTTCTGCGCGGCGGCGTCCACGCCCAGCACGTCCACCAAATACGGCTGCACGCCGCCAAAGTCGTTGTCCACCATGTGCAGCGCGGCGTCCAGAAACTCTTCTTGCACGCGCCACAACACCGCGAGCACTTCTTCGGGCGCGTGGCTGCCCATGCCGGCGGGGCGTTGGTAGAGGCTGTTGGTGAGCAGGTAGTCGTGCATGACCACGTCGCGCGGCACGCCCAGGGTCAGCAGGATGAGGGCGGCGGCAAAGCCGGTGCGGTCTTTGCCTGCGGTGCAGTGGAAGACGGTGGGTGCGTCGCTGGCCAGCAGCAGCCTGAACAGCTCGGCAAAACGCGGGGCGTTGTCGTGCACAAAGCCGCGGTAGGTGTCTTGCATCAAGCCCACGGCGTCTTGCGCGGTGAGCTGGCGGCCGGTGCGTTGCAGCTCTAGCGCGCGCTGCACCACGGTGGGCTCGATGTGCAGCGGGTGGTACGCAATGCCGGGCAGCGCGTAGGCATAGGCAGCGCTTTCGGCCTTGCCCCGAAAGTCCACCGCGCGCGACACGCCCAGGTCGGCCAGCAGGGCCTGGTCCTGCGCGGTCAGGCCTGCCAGGTGGTCAGACCGAAAGATGCGCCGCCATTTGACTTGCTGCCCGCCATGGCCGATGTAGCCGCCCAGGTCGCGAAAGTTGGTGGCGCCCATCATGGGCAGGGATCGGGTGGGGGCTGGCAGCGGCATGGTGGTGCGAGGTACGTGGCGGTTGGGGGGAGCCACAGGATAGTCGCGCTGTGTGGCAGCTGTCTGTCGCGCGGGTGGCTGGCGGATGGTGGACTGCGGCACTGGCAACGCACCTGTGTGCGCTATGGAATGACCCGTGTGCAAAATTGCGGGATGCCCCACCAGCGCTTTGTGCCCGCCCCGCCCGACCTGCAGCCTTGGCTGGAGGCGGCCGTGGTGGTGGACTGCCCTGCAGAGCTGGCGCAGTCGCAGTTTCCGGCGATGGTGTCGAGCATGCTGGTGGTGCGGCTGGCAGGGCAAGTGACGTACCAAGGGGCGAAGGTGCCAGAGGCGGCGTGGATGAGCGCCAGCACCCGCGCCACCGTGTACGCACACCAAGGCCGCGTGCACGCCGTGGGACTGGTGCTGCGGCCCGAGGCTGCGGCGGCGCTGTTTGCCAGCGCACGCGGATCAGTGAATGCGATGCGCCCCATGGCCGAATTGGCAGGCGCCCCGTGGGCTGCGGTAGAGCGCGACGTGCTGGCTGCGGCAGACGATGATGCCCGGCTGGATGTGTTGTGCCAGTTCATCCGCGCCACCGCTGCACCACCGTCTGATTGCGAGGTGTCGGCGGCGGCACGCATTGGCACTGCTCGCCGCGGCCGACAGCACCGATGAAGGCACCGGTCAGCGCATGGGCCTGAGCGCGCGGCAGTTTGAACGGCGCTTTGTGGCGCACTGGGGCATGGCGCCCAAGCAGTTTCAGGTGATTGCGCGGCTGAGCAGCACGCTGTGGCACGCCCTTGCCAACGCGCCAGGCGGCCAGGGTGCCGAACTGGCGGTGGACCAGGGCTACTACGACCAGTCGCACATGGGGCGCGATGTGCGCAGGCTGGCGGGCCAACCGCTGCAGGCGCTGGTGCAAGACACGCGCACCGCGCTCAGCACGCACTGGCCTTTGCAGATTGGTGCGCAGACACAGCCGAAGCCGCTGCATCAACCACACAAGCCCACTCAGGAATCTCTGCCGTTAGCGTCAGCGCGCAGGCGGTAAGCCAGATACAGCGGCATCGCAAACGCCAGGCTGATGCCAAAGCAGGCCGCGATGCAAGCCCAGCGCCACGCGCCCAGGCTGCGGTCTGCCGCAACCCAGACTGAAAACGCCACGGCGGCCAGGTACACGTCAAGCGTGATGCCGGTGGTCAGCGGGTTGGCAAAGGCGTCGCGCCAGAAGACATCGGGCATCACACTGCCACCCGCCAAAAAGTACACGACGTTGAAATACCAGGGCACGGCCAGCCCCAGAAAGGCCAGCAGCAGGAAGAAGGCGCGCAGGTGCTTTTTTTGCATCGGTTCGATCAGCCGCACGAAGGGCTGGTGGTAGTGAATCAATGCGGCGATTGGACGCCGGGAGCACCGCTGCCGGATAGGAAAAAACCGACATGCGGCCCTGTGCGCAGGTTGGCCGTGCCACCGGGGCATCGCAGCCGGAGGCACTACCAAAGGTCCGAGTTACTTGCCCTGCATGTAGGCGTTGCGCGCGGTCACGGCCAGGTCAGGGTAGTTGGCAAACATGCCGTCCATGCCCATGTCGAGGAACTTGCGGAAGTCTGCAGCAGCCAGGGTCGCATCGGCCTGCGCAAAGGTCCAGCCGTGCACCTTCAGGCCTGCGTCGTGGGCCTGGTCGATGAAGGCTTTGGTCACGGGGTACGTGGTGTTGTTGATGAGCACGCCCACGCCTTCGGTAAAGCTGGCCACTTCCTTCAGCGTGAGCGCGTTAATGCCCGTGCCGCCCGTTACGCCCATGCGTGCTGTGCCGTCAGCCGCAGTGGTGGCCACGCCCAGCAGCACCAGCGGCATCTTGTTGTTCTGCGCGATCTGCTTGGTGCGCAGGCTGCGCAGCGTGGCGTCGCTGAACGACTGGATGAAGATCTTGCTGTTGGCGTTGTAGCCGTTGGCGTTCAGCGTCTTCAAGATGCCGTCTTCCATCACCGGGTCGGCCTGCTTGGCCTCGGGGTAGATGCCCACCTCGCGGCCCACGGCAGTGCTTTGCTTTTTGGCAAAGTCCACCACTTCTTGAAAGGTGGGCACAGCAAACGGGTTGGTGGCGCTGGGGGTAAAGCCGGGGTAGCTGGTTTTGCCGGTGCTGGTGGGGATGACGGTGAGGGTTTTGATCTCGGCCAGGGTGAAGTCAGACACCTTGTAGCTGCCGTTGCGCTGTGCAAACAACGAAGCCACGTTGGTGGTGCGGGTCAGCGTGTCGTCGTGGATGGCCACCAGCGCGCCGTCTTTGGTGATCTGCAGGTCGGGCTCGATGAAGTCGACACCCATGCGGATGGCCAGCTCGTAGCCGCCGAGGGTGTGCTCGGGCAAGTAGCCGCTGGCACCGCGGTGGGCAATGACCTGGGGCTGCGCGGGGGCGTCGTTGTCGCTGCCACCGCAACCGGCGATGACGAGGGCGGACAGGCAGACTGCGGCGAGGGAGAAGGCTTTCATGGCGAACAGATCCAGTGTTTTGGAAAAGAGGCCGACTCTAGGGGCGCACCATGGCAGTGGCGTGACATGGCGGCATCGAAAGACCCGCGAGTGACAGGCGAAGGGCGCCCATGCTGGGTGCCCATGCGCAGGCTGCGCACGCGCGGCGCACCGCAACCGGTGCTGACGGCGTTATGCCTGCCGACTGCTCGTGCGGTTCGCTACTGCGGCAGCGAGGTCACCGCGCCGTCCACCGGCAGCTCTTGGCTGCCTTTGGGGCAGGGTTGGTCGGTGTAACTGGTGCGGCCATCTCGCACACATTTGCGCGGCTGCGGGGCCACGGGTTGAGAGGCGGAGCCTTGCGCAGAGCGGGCCTGTGCGGGCTGGCCTGGGGGCTTCTTGCCGGGTGGCAGGGTGTCTGCGCCGGGGCGGGTGATCTTCTTCCAGGCCTGCTCAGACCAGGGCCCAGCGTGGGGCACCCACTGGTCCCGCGTCCACCACGCAGCGGCAGCGGCGGCCACCAAGACCACCGCGATGGCGGTAAGGACAGTGCGTTCGGTACGGCTGCGCATGACGCGGTGGCTGGCTATTGTTTGTGGAGGGCAGAGCGACGGGAAGGCTGGCTTCGCGCGGGTGCAGCGGCTAATGGCTGTGTGGCAGCACACCGCGCGTCAGCGCGTGCGCTCCTTCGTCACACCCACATCGATGTCGCCAAACACAGTGACGCCGCTGGCGCCCTGCTGTGGGCTGGCGGGGTCGCTGGAGCGTGCAGAGCTTGACGTGCTGCTGCACCCACCCAGCGCACCGGCGACTGCAAGAACCACCAGCGCGGTGCGCCACAAGCGCCCGGCGGGCACTGTGGTGGATTCAGCGTGTTGTTGACTCATCCTTCACCTCCGAGGTGGTTGCCCAGGATGCCCGCCAGCTCGAACATGCCTGCGCTGTCCTTGCCGAACACGGCGCGCAGCTTGTCGTCGGCCACGATGGTGCGTTTGTCCTTGGGGTCTTGCAGGTTGTGGGCCTTGATGTATTCCCACATCTTCTTGACCGCCTCGGGCCGGGCCACGGGCTCGGCGCCGATCACGGCGGCCAGCGCGGCGCTGGGGGCCTTGCCTGCGGCGGCCTTGCGCGGGGCCTTGGCAGCAGCGGTTTTGGTGGCGGGCGCTTTCTTGGCGGCGGCAGGTTTAGCGGCTTTTTTGGCTGTAGCGCTTGTCTTGCCTGCCTTGGCAGCTATCGTTTTAGCAGCGGCACCTGGGCGTGGCGGGAACTTGCTGGGCGCAAACTCAAAGTTGACCTTGCTGGCCTCTTTGTCCCACGCCAAGTGGGCCTTGAAGGCGCGGCGCGTGCGCATGCTGACGAACTTGTCGAGCAGATCGGTCTTGCCGGTTTCGAGCAGCTTGGTCATCTGCTCGCGTTCCACAGGCTGCTGCAGGATGATCTTGCCGCTTTTGAAGGTGCAGCTGGGCGTGGGCTGCGCGGCAGTGGGCACGGCCTTGCTGCACACGTAGTTGCTGCCGTGCTCGTGCACTTCTGAGCCGCAGATGGGGCAGGCGCCCAGCGATGCGTCTTCAAACTCGACGATCTCGCCGGATTCTTCGCCCTTCTTGTCGTCGCCAAAGTCGAATTCGAGCTTGTAGTTGTGCGCCTCGTCGTCGTACTTGATGACGATCTCAGACGTGAAGGGCCAGCCGGCCTTGGAGCGGAAGCCCTCCAGCGGGCCGATCTTCTTGTCGCGCAGCAGGGCGTTGGCCTCGGCGGTCTCAAAGGTGCGGCCTGCGGGCGACTTGCCAAAGCTGAAGCCGCAGCCCTCGGCACCTGCCTTGCCCACGCAGGCAAAGCGGCGGTAGTTTTCCTTCACCACGCCGCCGCAGTTGGGGCACGGCGATTCGAGCGTGGCGTAGTCACCAGGAATGGTGTCGCGGTCGTATTCCTTGGCCTTTTTCACCATGCGCTCGGTCATGGTGGCAATGCCGGCCATGAAGTCTTCGCGGCTGAGCAGGCCCTTTTCCATCTGCGAGAGCTTGAACTCCCACTCGCCGGTCAGGTCGGCGCGGCAGAGTTCTTCGACCTCCAGCCCGCGCAGCAGCGTCATCAGCTGGAACGCCTTGGCCGTGGGGATGATTTCGCGGCCTTCGCGCAGCATGTACTTTTCGGTCAGCAAGCCTTCGATGGTGGCTGCGCGGGTGGCAGGCGTGCCCAGGCCTTTTTCCTGCATGGCTTCGCGCAGCTCTTCGTCGTCGATCTGCTTGCCGGCGCTTTCCATGGCGCCGAGCAGCGTGGCTTCGGAATAGCGGGCGGGCGGCTTGGTCTTGAGGCCCTTGGGGTCCACAGCCAGGGTGTTGACGCTTTCGCCGGGTTTGACAGGCACGAGGTTCTGGCCCTTGTCACCCTCTTTGCCGCCTTCCACTTCGTCGGCCGCTTCCTTGCCGTAGATGGCCAGCCAGCCGGGCTTGACCAGCACCTTGCCTTCGGTCTTGAAGCTGTGGGGGGCGACGGTGCTGATGCGCGTGGTCACGGTGTATTCGGCACTCGGGAAGAACACGGCCATGAAGCGGCGCACCACCAGGTCGTACAGCTTTTGCTCGGCTTCACTCAGACCACTGGGCGCCTGCAGCGTGGGGATGATGGCAAAGTGATCGCTCACCTTGCTGTTGTCAAAGATGCGCTTGCTGGGCCGGATGTAGTTGTTGTTGAGCGCGGTGAGCGCGTGCGGGGCCAGGTGCCGCATGCCACTGTCGGCCAGCATCTCGAAGGTCTGCTTGGCCACGGGCAGGTAGTCCTCGGGCAGCGCGCGCGAGTCGGTCCGCGGGTAGGTCAGGGCCTTGTGGCGCTCGTACAGGCTTTGCGCCAGGGCCAGCGTGGTCTTGGCAGAAAAGCCGAACTTGCCGTTGGCCTCGCGCTGCAGGCTGGTCAGGTCGAACAGCAGGGGCGAGGCCTGCGTGGTGGGCTTGCTCTCTTCGGTGACGGTGGCCTGCTTGCCGCGCACGGCGTTGGCGATGGCGGTGGCCTCGGCGGCAGACCAGACGCGGTCCGCACGCATTTCCACATCCTCGCCTTTCTTCCACTTGGGGTCGAACCACTTGGCGGGGTATTCACCGGCTTCGGCGCCAAAGGTGGCGTGGATTTCCCAGTAGTCGCGGCTGATGAACTTGCGGATCTTTTCTTCGCGCTCCACCACCAGCGACAGCGTGGGCGTTTGCACGCGGCCCACGGTGGTCAGAAAGAACCCGCCGTCGCGCGAGTTGAATGCCGTCATGGCGCGGGTGCCGTTGATGCCCACCAGCCAGTCGGCCTCGGAGCGGCTGCGCGCGGCGTGCGCCAGGCCCGCCATCTGCTGCTCGGTGCGCAGAGCGTCAAAGCCGTCGCGGATGGCCTGGGGTGTCATGGACTGCAACCACAGGCGCTTGACGGGCTTGCCCAGGGGCTTGGCGCCACCGGCGTACTGCTCGATCAGGCGGAAGATCAGCTCGCCCTCGCGGCCCGCGTCACAGGCATTGATGAGTTGCGTCACGTCCTTGCGCTTGGCCTGCTTGACCACGGCGTTCAGCCGGGTCTTGGTCTTGTCCACGGGCTTCAAGTCAAAGTACGGCGGAATGACGGGCAGGTGGGCAAAGCTCCACTTGCCGCGCTTCACGTCAAATTCTTCGGGCGCCTGGATCTCCACCAGGTGGCCCACAGCGCTGGTGACTACATAGCGGTCGTTCTCGAAGTGGTCGTCGTGCTTGTCGAACTTGCCGGCCACGGGGGTCAGTGCGCGCACGATGTCTTGCGCGACGGATGGTTTTTCTGCAATTACCAGGGTCTTGGTCATTTTGGGGCTCTCGCCTGTCGTCTTCGTTCTGGTGTTCTGGGGTCTGCGCGCCCGGGTCCGGCCCAAGCGCTTCTACAATTCGGCTCTTACGCGCACGTACACGCATACACGCGCACGCACACATGTGTGTGCACTATCAAGTTAACAGAGTTTTTGCCATGCCCCGCTCCGCATCGCCTTCTACCCCCACCCCTGCGCCGGGCCGCCGCATCCAGACGCGGCGCTCGGGCGTGCATGGCAAAGGGGTGTTTGCGGTGCAGGATATTGCAGAGGGCGAAGTCCTTGTGGAGTACACGGGCGAGGTGATTGGCTGGCAGGAGGCGCAGGACCGCCACCCGCACGACCCCCTGCAACCCAACCACACGTTTTACTTTCATGTGGATGAAGACCACGTGATCGACGCAAAGTTCGGCGGAAACTCGTCGCGCTGGATCAACCACAGCTGCAACCCCAACTGCTACGCCGACGAACAAGGCCACCGCATCTTCATCACGGCGCTGCGCAACATCAAGGCAGGCGAAGAGCTGAACTACGACTACGGCCTGATCATTGAAGAGCGCTACACACCCAAGCTCAAGGCCGAGTACCCCTGCTGGTGTGGCAGCAAAAACTGCCGGGGCACGCTGCTGGCGCCCAAGCGCGGCTGGGCCCCGCCAGTGCCCCTGCCACCGTCCAAGCCTGCTACCAAGGCGACCAAGGCACCCAAGTCCGCACCCAAGCCTGCCAAGTCCCCGAAGAAGAAAACCGCTGCAAGAGGTCGCCCCCAGTGATCACAGTCCCCATCCGCTGGCCCGCAGAGGCCGTCTGGGAGGCCGTGTCACCCCTGTTACCGGGCTTTACCGTCGAGGTGTTGCCCACCATTGACTCGACCAATACCGAGCTGATGCGCCGTGCGCGCACCGGGCAATGTGAACCTACGTTGCTGGTGGCCGAACAGCAGACCGCCGGGCGCGGGCGGCTGGGACGGGTGTGGCAAAGCGATGTGGGCGCGTCGTTGATGATGTCGCTGGGCTTGCCGTTGGCGCCGATCGATTGGTCGGGGCTGTCGCTGGCCGTGGGGGTGAGCGTGGCCGAAAGCCTGCAGCCCGTGCTGCCGCCCCTGGGCGCGGGCCAACCGGCGCGTGTGGGACTGAAGTGGCCCAACGACCTCTGGCTGGGCGGCACCACCGGCGACCGCAAGCTGGGTGGCATCCTGGTGGAAACGGCCAGTTTTGTGCAACCCCAAGCGGCGCCCACAACCGATGTCACGGGCAGGGCGGCACCCGGCACGACCAGCACCGCACGGTACGTGGTGGTGGGCATTGGCATCAATGTGCTGCCGCGCAGCGCCGAGGGCATGAGCATGCCGCCCGGTAGCCTGCAAGACGTGGAACCCGGCCTGGACGCGCCCACAGCCCTATTGCGCATCGTGCCGCCGCTGGTGGCCATGCTGCAGTCGTTTGCGGGCTATGGCTTTGGCCCCATGCAGCCCCGCTTTGCCGCGCGCGATGTGCTGCAGGGCCGCGCAGTGACGCTGAGCGACGGCCACACCGGCACCGCGCACGGCGTGGGAGAAGACGGCGCACTGCTGGTGCACACTGCAGGCGGAATGCAGGCCATCACCAGCTCCGAAATCAGCGTACGGCCCACGACGATGCCTGCGGTGTGATGACGCATCCGTTCTTGTTGATATTGATGATGTTGAAAGGCTGTGCTCCATGCTGCGACTCGTTGTGATCGTGCTGCTGCTGGCCAACGCGGGCTACTTTGCGTGGTCGCAAGGCCATCTGCGCCAGTGGGGCTATGGGCCCCAAGAGCAGGCCGAGCCCCAGCGCATGAACCAGCAGATTCGCCCCGAGACGCTGCAGATCCTGCGCGTGAACCCCAGCAAGGTGTCGGCAGCGCCAGCGGCTACACCGTCGTCGCCTGCCGCGACCACGACCACCGCAGATGCGTCAACGCCTGCCCCCCCTGACGCCGCCGAGTGCCTGCAAGCCGGTGTGTTTGATGAGCGCCAGGCCGATGCGCTGCGCACCGCCGCCGCAGGCCTGCCCCGAGGCAGCTGGGTGATGGAGCCCACGCCGGTGCCCGGGCGCTGGATGGTGTACATGGGCCGCTTTGAGGACATGGACACCCTGGACAAAAAGCGGGCCGAACTGCGCGCCCGCAACGTGCCTTTTGACCGCGCGGGAGGCACCTGGGAATACGGCCTCTCGCTGGGCCGCTTTGCGTCCGACGAAGCCGCCAAGCGCGAACTGCAGAACCTGAGCAACAAGGGCGTGCGCACGGCACGCGTGATTCAGGAGCGCCCCGAAGCCCCCGGTTTTACGCTGCGCCTACCTGCGGTGACTGATGCGCTGCGACCCCAACTCGACGCCCTGCGCACTGCCATGGCGGGCAAGACACTGCGCACCTGCGGCTGAGCTGCGGCGGCTCCCAGCCCCCTGATCGCTCAAAAGAGCTACATCCACGCAAACCGGCCTACACGCGGCATCTTGTCGATCTCCTTGTCGCGCGCCGTAGCATCCGTGTCGCCGTCAGCTGCGAATAGAACCATCAGGCGGTCAGGCCTTGGCGAAATACATGTGAGGCCACTACGCGGCCCGTGTCGCCCGCGCTTGCTGCCGTTGGCTATCGCTCACAGATCAATCGCTCGCGTCTCACCCTGGCGCATGAGCCACACGCGGTCCTGCGGAAGATTCCGCTGTGCCAGCGCCACAGCCAAATCGCGCGGCGGGTGGTCAAACGCTTCTTGCGTGAGCATGAACGTGCCCCAGTGCACGCCCATGGCCTGCTTGGCCTCGACGTCCAGCATCAGCTGCACGGCATCGCCCGGGTTGACGTGCATGGGCTTCATGAAGTCGCGCGGCAGGTAGGCACCGATGGGCAGCGCCAAGAAATCCACTGCGCCGATCCGGTGGCGAATGGCCTTGAAGTCGCCGCTGTAGCCCGTGTCGCCAGGGAACAGAAAGCGCCACGGCACGGGCGCCTCAGGGCGCGTCCACTCCAGCAAGAATCCGCCCCACAGCGAGGCATTGGTGTCACCCAGGCTGCGGCGGCTCCAGTGCTGTGATGGTGTGAAATGCACGCGCACACCAGGGGCCAGTTCGGTGTGTTCCCACCAGTCCATCTCGCTCACGGGGCCCATGCCCCGTTTTTCAAACCATTTGCCCAACCCTTGCGGCACCACCAGCCGAGGTGACTGGCCTGCAGCGTGCAGGCGGCGCAGCGTGGCGTAGCACAGGTGGTCGTAATGGTTGTGCGAGATCAGCACCACGTCGATGGGCGGCAACTGCTCGGGCGTGAGGGGCGCCGGAACGCGGCGCGGAGCGCCGAAGCGGCCCAGCGGGCCTGCGTAATCCGCCAGCGTGGGGTCGATCAGCACATTCAGCCCCGCCACCTGCAGCAGTATGGAGACATGGCCCAGCCACGTCACCACGGGCGCCTGCTGGCGCTGCGCCAGTCGGGCCAGGTCGGCAGGCTGGTGCCACTGCTGCGCAAACGCGGCATACCCGCCTGCAGGCTCAGACAAAGGCTTGAAGTCGCCCCGCAGCGATCGCCACACCATTTCGTACCAGGGGAAGTTGCCGATGACGACCTCGGGGTGCGTGTTGGCAAACCGGCGGCGGGTGCCGGAGGATTCCGGCGGAGAGGGGGATGGAGGTGATGGCGGTGGCGAGCCAGGCAATGAGGACATGGGCGGTGCAGCTTCGAACAGGTTCTTCGACGGGTTTTGGTGTTGTTCATGATGCCGCAGCCACTGACGCCGGACAGTGCCAAGGGGCAAAAGCGCAGTCAGCTCCCCGCCAGGCCGTCGCGCGCAGTAAACCGCACCGTAAAACGCGCGCCCGGTGGGTAGTGGCCGGGGCGGGCGTCTTCCAGCGTGACCTCAGCACCATGTTTGCCCGCAATCTCCAGCACGATGGGCAGGCCCAGGCCCGAGCCGTCGGCTTCGCTGCCCAGCGCACGGTAGAACGGCTGAAAGACCAGCTCGCGCTCGGCCTCGGGCACGCCGGGGCCCGAGTCTTCGACCTGCAGCAGCAGCACATGCCCAAAGGTGTCGGCCAGCACGCGGGCCGTGACCACGCCGGGTTTGTCGGGGGTGGAGGGCGTGTAGTTGATGGCGTTGTCCACCAGGTTGCGCACCAGTTCCTTGAGCAAGGTAGGGTTGCCGTCCACCAGCACGCCGGGCGATCCAGGTTCGGCGCCGTCGTAGCCCAGGTCGATCTGTTTCTCCAGCGCGCGGGGCACCGAGTCGCGCACCACCTCGATCACCAGGCGCGCCAGGTCGCAGGGCTGGCGCGCAATGCCTACGCCGCTGCCTTCGGCCCGCGCCAGCGCCAGCAGCTGGTTGACCGTGTGCGTGGCGCGAATGCTGGAGCGGCCGATCTGCTGCAATGACCGCTTGAGTTCTTCGGTGCTGGTGCCTTCGCGCTGGGCCAGGTCGGCCTGCATGCGCAGGCCCGCCAGCGGGGTCTTGAGCTGGTGCGCGGCGTCGGCCAAAAAGCGCTTTTGCGTCGCCAGCGACTCGTTCAGGCGGGTGAGCAGGTCGTTGACGGACGACACCAGCGGCGCCACTTCGAGCGGCACGGTGCGGTCGTCCAGCGGGGAGAGGTCGTCGGGGTTGCGCGCCCGGATGCGCTGCTCCAGCTGGTTCAGCGGCTGGATGCCGCGCGCCAGCGCCAGCCAGACCAGCAGCACCGCCAGCGGCAGGATGACGAACTGCGGCAGCATCACGCCCTTGATGATTTCGGTGGCCAGCACGCTGCGCTTTTCGCGCGTCTCGGCCACCTGCACCAGCGCCACGGGCGTGTCCTGCAGCGGCAGGCGCACCCAGATGTAGGCGACGCGAATTTCGATGCCGCGCATTTCGCCATCGCGCAGGCGCACCTCGCCGGACATGGGCACCTCGTCGGCCGGCGGGTCAGGCAGCTCGCGTTCGCCCGATAGGAACTCACCGCCCGGGCCGACGACTTGGTAGTAGACGATGTCGGAGTCATCGGCTCGCAGGATCTCGCTGGCGGGCTGGGGCAGGTTGAACTGGACCGTGTTGTCCACCACGGTGACCAGCTGGGCCAGCGCGTGGGCGTTGTATTCGAGCGCGCGGTCAAACGGCTTGTTGGCCAGCCCCTGCGCCACCAGCCAGGTCAGCGCCAGGCTGACGGGCCACAGCAGCAGCAGCGGCGTGAGCATCCAGTCGAGGATCTCGCCGAAGAGGGAGCGCTGCTCTCGCTGGAATATTTTCAATTTTTCAAGCCTTTTTGGCCTCTAGCGCTTGTCCATCAAGCGCTAGCAGCTATCAATTTCATTGCGCCAAACTCAAACACCATGCCCCGCCGCTGGCATTGAGACTGGCACGGCCTAGGCCAGTGCACCCGTGGAACTGGCTCCGCCAGGCCACCGGGTGCGTCCCCCCGGGGGAAGGCGCGAAGCGACTCAGGGGGGCCTCCTATCCTGGAATTTTCTCCAGGCAATATCCCAGGCCGCGTACCGTGGCGATGCGGATGGGGCCACCTTCGATCTTCTTGCGCAGGCGGTGGATGTAAACCTCGATGGCGTTGTTGCTGACTTCTTCGCCCCACTCGCACAGGCGCTCCACCAGTTGCTCCTTGCTGACCAGGCGCCCGGCGCGCTGCAGCAGCACCTCCAGCAAGCCCAGTTCACGCGCCGACAACTCGATCATCTTGCCGTCGATGGTGGCCACGCGACCGGCCTGGTCGTACACCAGCGGGCCGTGTTTGATGGCACTGCTGGTGCCGCCCATGCCCCGGCGCGTCAGCGCCCGCACGCGGGCTTCGAGCTCTTGCAGGCTGAAGGGTTTGGCCATGTAGTCGTCGGCGCCAAAGTCCAGGCCTTTCACACGCTCTTCGACGCTGTCGGCAGCGGTGAGGATGAGCACCGGCAGAGCGGAGCCCCGGCTGCGCAGCTTTTTGAGCACCTCCAGCCCGTGCATGCGGGGCAGGCCCAGGTCCAGGATGAGCAGGTCGAACTCGTTGTTGGTCATCAGGGCCGCATCGGCCTCGCTGCCGCTGGCAACGTGGTCCACCACGGCCCCCGAGGCGCGCAGTGTGCGCAGCAGGCCATCGGCCAGCACCTGGTCGTCTTCGGCAATGAGGATGCGCATGGGGAAGTCTCCTTGTGGTTGGCAACAGTCTGGCGCCGTGCCTGTGCGGCGATTTTAGGTCGCGACTTGGCCGCCGCGCAGGATGCCACGCCCAGCGTCGATCAGCTCTGGCAACCGCTGCGCCAGTGCGTCGATCACGATGCGCTGGCGCGTGGGCATGGACCGCGACTGCGGCCACAGCGCATGCAGTGGGTAGCCAAAGGGTGCGGCCTCTTCAAACACCTGCTCCAGCGCACCGCTGGCCACGGCGGGCGCCGCCAGCCAGATGGGCAGGCGCACCAGGCCCATGCCTTCAGTGGCTGCCTGCGCCAGCACTTCAAGGCTGTTGGCGGTGAAGCGCGGGGTGACTTCCAGCTCGAACGGGCGGCCCTGGGGCCCATGGAAGAGCCAGGGTTTGGCCCACCCATCGCTGCCGTACACCACAAACGCGTGCTGGTCGCGGGTGGCGGCCAGATCGGCGGTATCGGCCGGGCGCGCATGGGTGGCAAGGTAGGCAGGAGACGCGTACACGCCCATCCACTGGTGGCCCAGCAGCCGCGCGGCAAATTGGGTGCTGTCGGGCAGCGGGCCGCTGCGGATGGCCAGGTCCAGCCCTTCGTCGATGAGGTGCGAAGGCCGGTCGCTGAAGTGCGCCTCGACCACCAGGCGCGGGTGCTCGCCCGCCAGCGCCAGCAACACGGGCCCCACGCAGCGCCTGCCCAGCAGCTCCGGGCAGGTCAAGCGCAGTCGGCCCACCACCTCCTCGCGCCCAGCCTGCACCGCGGCCTCGGCCGCGTCCAGCTCGTCCAGCGCGCGGCGGCAGCGCTCGTAGTAGCGCTGGCCTTCGTCCGTCAGCGCCTGTGAGCGCGTGGTGCGGTGAAACAACCGCGCGCCCAGCCGCGATTCGAGACGCGCCACGCCCTTGCCCACGGCAGACCGTGTGAGGTGCAGCCGCGTGGCCGCGCGCGCAAAGCTGCCGGATTCGACGGCAGCGACAAAGATATCAAGGCCCTGGAGGCGGTCGCTCATGGCGGTGTCTTTCGTGTTGCCCGGCGCGGTCACGCGGCGCGAGGATGCGCTATTGAGGACAAATACGCGCCAATCAAACGAAAATTATCCGCCACACGCGCCCTCATGTCACCAATAGCATCGGTTCTGTTTTATTTATCTCTGCGGAGCACAGACCATGACCTCTCTTCCCTCGACCTTGATGCGCTGGCAACTGGCCCATTTTGGTGCCCAGCACCTGGCTTACGTGGAAGCCCCCATGCCCAGCCCCACAGGCCGCGAGGTGCTGGTGCGGGTGGACGCGGTCTCGCTGAACTACCGCGACCAGCTGGTGATTGACAACCAGTACGGCATGGGCGCCGAGCCCCCGTTCACGCCCGGCTCTGACATGGCGGGCCAGGTCGTGGCGACCGGCCCCGGCGTAACCCGCTGGAAACACGGCGAGGCCGTCATCAGCACCTTCACTGCCGGGTGGCTGGACGGCCAGGCCCCTGCCGGCGCCATGCCCCTGGGGGTGCCCGGACCGGGCATGCTGGCCACCCATGTGCTGCTGCACGAAGACTGGCTGGTGGCGGCGCCAACCACGCTGGACGCCGCAGCGGCCAGCACCTTGCCTTGCGCCGGGCTCACGGCCTGGATGGCGCTGGTCGAAAACGGAGGGCTGCGGGCGGGCCAGACGGTACTGGTGCATGGCACGGGCGGCGTGGCGCTGTTTGGCGTGCAGATTGCACGTTTGCACGGCGCACAGGTGTACGTGACCAGCGGCAGCCCTGAGAAAACTCCCGCAGTGCTGGCGTTGGGCGCCGCGCAGGTGTTGCCGCGCTCGGGCCCGTGGCCCGCCGAGCTGCTCACAAAGACAGGCGGCCGCGGAGTGGACCATGTGCTGGAGACGGCCGGGGGCCCCACGCTGGGCCAGTCGCTGCAGGCGCTGGCGCAGGGCGGCCATGTGGCCTACATCGGCGTGATGGAAGGCGCGGGCTTTTCTGGCTCGGGGTTCGATCTGATCACCAAGCGGGCGCGCGTGCAGGGGGTGAGCGTGGGGCACCGGCGTGCCCTGCAGGACCTGGTGCGGGCCGTGGACGCGGGCGGGCTGCAGCCCGTGGTGGCGGCGCGCTACCCGGCGGCGCAGTTGCACGAAGCGCTGGCGCACCTGACCCACGGGCCGTTGGGCAAGGTGGTGGTGACGTTCGCGGCGTAACCACCACACCACGCCACGACCGCGCAGGCCGCCGGGGTCTGCAGCGGTCCGCTTCGGTGGCTAACGCGGGTCGACTGCCAGCAGCTTGTGCACCAGCGCCTGCAAGTCAGCCTGCAGGCGCGCCATGCCGTCGGGGTGCTGCGCCAGAGACTTCTCGTCCATGTAGAGCTTGCGGTTGATCTCCAGCTGGATGCTGTGGCGGTGCTCTGCGGGGTTGCTGTAGCGGCGCACCAGCTCCACGCCTTTGTAGGGGTGGTTGTGCTCCACGCTGTAGCCGCAGCCGCGCAGGTGTTCGCACACCAGGGCCGACAGCGCGGGGCTGGCGGTGCTGCCGTCGCGGTCGCCCACCACAAAGTCGGCGTGCACCAGACCCGGAAAATCGGTGGCGTGGCTGGCGGCCACGGCGGGCATGGAGTGGCAGTTGATGTGGATGCTGTAGCCGTGGCGTGCGTGCGCGGCGTCAATGGCGTGCTGCACAGCCGCGTGGTACGGGCGCCAGCAGCGGTCGATGCGGGCGCGCACTTCGGCCACGGTGAGCTGGCGGTTGTAGATGGGCTCGCCTTCGTCGGTGAACTTCCAGATCAGGCCCTTGCCGAGGCGCACCTTGCTGAGCACCTGCGGGTCGGTGGAGATGGGGTCGGTCCATTCGCCGTCGAGCAAGGTGGTGTCCAGCTCGGTGGTGTCGCGGTTGGCGTCGAGGTAGATGCGCGGAAAGTGCGCCTCGACCCAGGCCACGCCCAGCGCGGGCGCAAAGGCGTAGATCTTTTCGACGTGCGTGTCTTCGGCACGGCGCAGCGTGGGCAGGTCGCAGGCGGAGCCGAAGTCGTCGGGGTAGCGGGTGCCGCTGTGCGGGGAGTCGAGCACCAGCGGGGTGGTGCCGGGCACGGTGGTCACCATGGAAGCGGCCGGGGTGCTGGACAGGCCGGGCGAACCGGTGACGCCGGGCTGGGCTTGCATAAATCGGTGGTGGATCAGTGTCAAAGCTGCATGCATAGGCAGAGTGTGCGCAAAGGAGGGCGGCTGGCCTAGCCGCCCAGACCGGGATGTGACTATGGTTATCCCTGAAAACAAGGCCGCGATAGTCACAACATCCCGGCTGTGGCCGGTCCGGGCTCAGGCCCGGGGAAGCATCAGATCAGTCCAGCACCACCTTGGCATAGGCGGCTACGCGCTTCATCTTGTCGATCTCGCTGGCGATCTGGGCCGTGAACTCCTTGGGTGTGGTGCCCGAGGGGTACAGGCCCTGGCCCGCCAGCCGCTCGCGCACGGCGGTTTCCTTGAGCGCCTGGGCCACGGCCTGCTGTATGCGGTCTACCGCGGCAGCCGGTGTGGCGGCAGGAGCCACCAGGCCGAACCACGAAGGTTCATTCGCTTGCTTGTAGCCCAGCTCGCCGTAGGTGGGCACATCGGGCAGCACGTCCAGGCGCGCGGGCCACGACACGGCCAGTGCCTTCAGCTTGCCGGACTTGACGTGAGGCAGCGACGAGGCCACCTGGTCAAAGTACACCGCTACCTGGCCTGCCAGCACATCGTTGATGGCCGGGCCTGCACCACGGTAGGGGATATGCACCATGGAGGTGCCGGTGCTGCTCTTGAACAGCTCGCCCCACATGTGGCCGATGGTGCCGTTGCCAGGCGTGGCATACGACACCTTGCCGGGGTTGGCCTTGAGGTACTTCACCAGGTCGGCAAAGTCCTTGACGGGCAGCGTGGCAGGGTTGACCACGATGACGCCGGGCGCCTTCACGATCTCGGTCACGCCGACAAAATCCTTGGTGGGGTTGTAGGGCAGCTTGGTGTACACCGCAGGGTTCACGCCGTGGGTGGACAAGGTGGCCACGCCAATGGTGAGGCCGTCTGGCGTGGCGCGGGCCACTTCGGCCATGCCGATGGAGCCCCCCGCGCCGCCGCGGTTTTCCAGCACCACGGGCTGCTTGAGGATGCGGGCCAGCGACTCTTGCAGGCTGCGGGCCGTGATGTCCGTGGCGCCGCCGGGCGGGAAGGGAACAATGATGCGAAGAGGCTTGCCCTCTTGCGCCAAAGACATTCCAGGAACGAAAGATACGGCGGCCAGAGCGGAAAGGACGTGACGGCGTTGCATGGGCATTTCTCCTATGAATTGCACTGAGGTTAATGGAATCAACGCCCTCTACCAAGCAATGGATATGCCTGATAACATTCCGATATGGAATGATTTGAAAACTTAGCATGTCGTCATTACGCCGCTTGTCGCCACCCCTGCACCTGTTGCGTGCGTTCTCCACCGTCACGCGGTTCGGCGGCATCTCGCGTGCGGCCGAGGCGCTGCATCTCACGCAAAGCGCAGTCAGCAAGCAGATCAAGGAACTGGAAACCTGGGTGGGCGTGCCGCTGTTCGAACGCAGCCGCAAGCGCCTGGCGCTGACCCCGGCGGGCGAGCGCTACGAAAAAGCCGTGCGCGGCGTGCTGGCGCAGTTGGAGGCCGCGACGCTGGAGCTGATCACCAGCGACGACGGCGGCGGTGCGCTGCACCTGTCCAGCCTGCCCACGTTTGCCGCCAAGTGGCTCATTCCCCGGCTGCCGCAGTTTCAGCAGCAGCACCCGCAGATCACGCTGCACTTTGTGCCCTACGTGCACAGCTACGACTTCACCCGGCCCGAGCTGGACTGCGCCATCCTGTTCGGCGACGGTCACTGGCCCGGCGCCCATGCCCACCACATCACGGGCAACGATGTGGCGCTGATCGCGCCGCGCACCAAGGTGGCCGACTGGGCCATTCACACCCCGCGCGACGTGGCCAAACAAACCCTGCTACGCCACGTGACGGTGCCCGAGGCCTGGCTGCGCTGGAGCGAAACCCATGCGGTGGAGGGCGCCATCGACCCGTTGGCGGGCCCGCAGTTTGACCAGTTCCAGACCATGATCCGCGCTGTGCAGGCGGGGATGGGCCTGGCGCTGGTGCCGCGCTGCCTGGTGCAGGACGACATCACGGCCGGGCTGGTGCGTGAGCCTTTGGCCGATGTGTACCTGCGAGGTGGCTACCAAAGCGACATGGGCTACTGGTTTTGCTACCCCGAAGGCCGCACGCAGCTGCATGCGCTGCAGTGTTTTCGGCAATGGCTGCTGGCCTGCGAGGCGCCAGCGGGAGAGACCACGCTTTCCCCGTCTGCCCCGGGTACCGTGAAGCCGGGCACACCCCCTTCGATGTAATTTTCCCGCAGCGTACTGAACCATCGTCAACAGCAGTTGACGAATGGGGCGTCCGTCAACTACAGTTGACGAATGCTATCGCCACCCGCACTCCCCTCGCCCGACGACCCCGAATCCGCGCTAGCGGCCGTGGTGGCCCTGCGCCTGATGGCCGACCGCCTGGAGGCCGCGGCCGTGGCAGCAGCCCTGGAGCAAGGCTGGTCATGGGCACAGGTCGCCCAGTCTCTGGGCGTGAGCAAGCAGGCGGCGCACAAGCGCCTGTCCCCCCACATGCCCACGCCCCGGGCGTCCCGTTCCTGAAAGGAGTTATCGCCATGTTTCGATCATTGCAACACCGCTTCCAGAGCATGCGCACGCTCAGCCGCCTGTGCACCAGTGCCGAGGCGCATGCCCGCGCCCGCGGCCAGGCCGCACCCGGAGCAGAGCATTTTTTGCTGGCGGCCATCGACCTTCCTGACGGGTCGGCCCGGCGCGCATTTGAAAGCGTCGGAGCCGACCCGACCGCCGTGGGGGATGCCATCGAGCAGCAGTACCGCGACGCGCTGCAAGGCACGGGCCTGAATGTGCCGCTGCCAGACGCACCGGTGCTCGCGCCGACGGCCTCGGGCCTCTACCGGGCCCAAGCTTCAGGCCAGGAGGTAATGCAGGCGCTGGCGCGCTCCCGCAAGGAGCAGGGCGGCCCGCTGCTGGGCGCACACGTGGTGGCCGTGGTGGCCGCCATGTCACAAGGCGTGGCAGCCCGAACACTGCGTGCCATGGGCATCGATACAGGACATCTGGCAGCGGCGGCAAAGGCCCAGGCGCCATCAACGGCCGGCGCCGCAGGCTGACCAAACGCCAGCCCTTCCCGCTCATCACACCGCCCCGTCACCGCCTGCGTAGGCCTCCAGCCCAATGGCCACCACGGTCGCCACATCGTGCCCCACCTCGTCGCGAAACTCGGCTTCGGCCTGTGCCACCGCGTCCTGAAAAGCCTGCAGCCAGGCCAGCCCCGTGGGCGTAAAACACACTCGCCGCGCGCGCGCATCCAGCGGGTCTGCGGTTCGCGTCACCAAACCCCAGGCCTCGCACTGGTCCACCAGGTTGGCCATGGCCTGTTTGGTCATGCCCGCGCGCTGGGCCAGGTCGGTGAGCCGGTCGCCTTGCAGTGCCAAGTGGCGGGTGATGTGCACATGCGCCGCAGTGACCTGGTCACGTGCCGCCAAGTTGGACAGCGCCAGCGGCACCTCGACATTGCGCGCCATGAGTTGCAGCACCCGGGCGTCAAAACGCCGCATGGCGTGGCCGAACAGGCGGCCCAGATGGGTTTGGCGCCAACCGTCCTCGACCGGGAACGAAAGGGGTGTTTCGAGACATACGTCCATTGTCAGGCAAACTGACTAAATTCTCCTTGAAAGAGCTGCAACAGCTCGCATAGACTACTGTTCAAGCATCCAGCCTGTGATTAACCGCAGAGCGATGCAAGCATCCAACCTGTTGTTTTTCAAGGAGTTTTCTCATGGACGTCGCAGTCAAAGGCACCAACCCCGCATTGCCAGTCAACACCGAAAAGGCCAAGGCCCTGGCCGCTGCGCTGGCTCAGATCGAGAAGCAATTCGGCAAGGGCACGATCATGCGCCTGGGTGAAGGCGAGGTGATCGAGGACATCCAGGTCGTCTCCACCGGCTCGCTGGGCCTCGACATCGCCCTGGGCGTGGGCGGCCTGCCCCGTGGCCGTGTGGTCGAAATCTATGGCCCGGAATCGTCGGGCAAGACCACGCTGACCCTGCAGGTGATTGCCGAAATGCAAAAGCAGGGCGGCACCTGCGCGTTCGTGGATGCAGAACACGCGCTTGATGTGCAATACGCCCAGAAGCTGGGCGTGCAACTGTCCGACCTGCTGATCAGCCAGCCTGACACCGGCGAACAAGCGCTGGAGATTGTGGACAGCCTGGTGCGCTCGGGCGCCGTGGACCTGATCGTCATCGACTCGGTCGCCGCACTGACCCCCAAGGCCGAAATCGAAGGTGAAATGGGCGACAGCCTGCCGGGCCTGCAAGCCCGCCTGATGAGCCAGGCGCTGCGCAAGCTGACCTCCACCATCAAGAAGACCAACTGCATGGTCATCTTCATCAACCAGATCCGCATGAAGATTGGTGTGATGTTCGGTTCGCCCGAAACGACGACCGGCGGCAATGCACTGAAGTTCTACGCCTCGGTGCGTCTGGACATCCGCCGCACCGGCACCATCAAGAAGGGCGACGAAGCCATCGGCAACGAAACCAAGGTGAAGGTGGTCAAGAACAAGGTCAGCCCGCCCTTCAAGACGGCCGAGTTCGACATCCTGTTTGGCGAGGGCATCAGCCGCGAAGGCGAAATCATCGACATGGGCGTGAACGCCAAGATCGTGGAAAAGGCCGGCGCCTGGTATGCCTACAACGGCGAAAAAATCGGCCAGGGCCGTGACAATGCCCGCGAATTTCTGCGCGAGAACGCCGACCTGGCCCACGAGATTGAAAACAAGGTGCGCGAGAGCCTGGGCATTGCCCTGCTGCCGCCCCTGGCGGAAGCACCCCCAGCAGCCAAGCCCACCAAGGGTGAGAAGGCTGACAAAGCGGACAAGGAAGACAAGTAAGCCACCGGCACAAGACACCCCTGAAAAAATGAATGAAAATAGCCTCTATCGCTTATCTGGTAAGCGCTGACAGCTATCTATTTCATAGTTTCAGGTGTTGGGTTGACCATGGGATTTAGCACCCCTTCGCTCAAAGGCCGTGCGCTGCGCTTGCTCAGCCAGCGCGAGCATTCGCGGGCCGAGCTGACGAAAAAACTGACCCCGCATGTGCAAGACGGCGAAGACCTGGGGGCCGTGCTCGATGAGCTGGAGTCCAAGGACTTCATCAATGAGTCGCGGGTGCTGGAGTCGGTGGTGCACCGACGCGCCAGCCGCTTGGGAGGCGCGCGCATCCGGCAAGAGCTGCAGTCCAAAGGCTTGCCTGCCGAAGCCGTGCAGCAGGCCGTGGACCAGCTCAAGCACAGCGAACTGGACCGCGCCCGCGGCGTGTGGGCGCGCAAGTTTGCACAGCCCCCTCAAACCCCGCAAGAGAACGCCAGGCAAACCCGTTTTTTGCTCACACGCGGTTTCTCGGGCGACGTGGTGCGGCGCGTGTTGCGCGGCACGGTGGACGAAGACGGTGGCGAGAGCATCTGACAACAACTGCTGGCGTTGCCCTCGCACCCAGGTTTCAAGCTTTTTTGGGCCCTAGCGCTTATCCATCAAGCGCTAGCAGCTATCAAATATGCAGTAAGCAGCCGCAGCCAGGTTACTGCAAAACCAATTCGACACGCCGGTTCTTCGCCCGACCAGCGTCGCTGGCGTTGGACGCCACGGGCGCCAGACTGGCAACGCCGTTGGCGGTCAGGCGGTCGCGGGCAATGCCGTAGTCCTTGGCCAGGGCAGCCGCCACCGCATCGGCGCGGCGGCGACTCAGATCGAGGTTGGCGGGCAGGTTGCCCACGTTGTCGGTGTGCCCCACCACATGCAGCTTCAGGCCCGTTTGCTGCTTGAGCAAGCCACCAATCTGGTCAAGGGAGGCCTTGCTATCAGCTTTGACGTCGGCCTTGCCGGTGTCAAAAAGAATGCCGTAGATGGCCACCTTGCCATTGGCGTCGAGCCCCTTGGCGATCTCGCTGGAGGACAAGGTTTCCATCTGCTGCTCCCGCGCCTTGGGCTCCACGCGCACCACGGCAATGGTGGCGCGCTTCTGGAACTCTTTTTCATCGCAGTAGGCCGAGGTGATGTCGGGGTTCCAGGTGAGCACCGCCAATGTGGCGCCGCTGGCCTTGTTGTCTAGCAATGCATAACGCAGGTCACTGGCGGTGCCGCCAGCTGCGCAGGCCGCAGGGCTGTTGTCGCCCACCTTGCCCGCCCATCCCGCAGGCAGCAGCGAGCGCGGCAGGCTGTAGGTAAAGATGTTGGAGCCTCCGCACGCATCGCCCGCGCATTCGTAAGCAGGCTCGAATCCTGCGGCTTTCAGCTCTTGCTGGTAACCCCGCAGTACCTCCAGCGACGACCGGCCAGCGGGTGCCACATATTGCAACGCCGTGCGCTGGCCAGCGCGGTCAAGATTGCGCGGTGCCACGAGCTTGTCATTTTGGTCAGCCACCTTGGCCGCAGGAAACCGCACTTCGTCATAGGCAGCATCGTCCCGGTACAAGAGCACGGCACCCGTGTAGCGCTTGAAGCCAGCCGGGTCGGTCAACCCCTTGATGTCCTGCGTCGGGACGCGGGTCTGGGCCCACGCGGGGCCGGCCCACAAGGCCAGCAGCGTTGCTGCGGCCAACACCCACTCGGGAAACGCCCTGTGCTTCGTCATGCCACGCCTTTCGGTGCCGGGCGGGGGCCCAGGCTGGCGCGATTATGGGCGCCTGGGCCCGCCACCCATCGCCGCGCAGACCGGGCTGCCGCAGCGGGGCGTGCAGAAAATCACAGACCCAGCATGAGCTTGAGGTTTTGCACCGCGGCGCCGCTGGCGCCCTTGCCCAGGTTATCCAGGCGTGCCACCAGCACCGCGTGGCGGTAGGTTTCGTTGGCGAACACGCGCAGCTCCAGCTTGTTGGTGTTGTTGAGCGCCAGGGCGTCGAGCTTGCCATCGGCGGTGGCGGGCAGCACGTTCACCCATTGCTCGGCGGTGTTGCTCTTGGCGTAATGCGCAGCCAGTGCATCGTGCAGGTCACTGGCCTTGGGAGCGCCGGGCAAGGTGTCCAGGTGCAGGGGCAGTTGCACCAGCATGCCTTGCTCGAAGTTGCCCACCGAGGGTACGAAGATAGGCCGGCGGGTGATGCCGGTGTAGTGCATGATTTCTGGCAGGTGCTTGTGCGCCAAGCCCAGGGCGTACAGCTCGAACAGGGGCGCTTCGCCCTTCTGGTAAGCCTCGATCATGGTGCGTCCGCCGCCCGAGTAGCCGCTGACCGACGGCAGTGTCAGCGGGAAATCAGCCGGGATCAGGCCCGCATCGACCAAAGGGCGCAACAGCGCAATCGCGCCCGTGGCATAGCAGCCGGGGTTGGCCACTCGGGTGGCTGCTGCCACGGCTTCGGGCTGGCCTGCAGCCAGTTCGGGAAAGCCAAACACCCAGCCTGGCGCGGTGCGGTGAGCGGTGCTGGCGTCAATGATCTTGATCTTGCGGCCTGTGGTCTGCTCGATCCCGTCCACCATCGCGACGGTGTCACGCGCAGCGTCGTCATGCAGGCACAGCACCACCAGATCCACCCCTGCGATCAGGTCGCGTTTGGCCGCGGGGTCCTTGCGCAGCTCGGGCGCAATGCTGACCACCTCGATCTGCGGCATGACCTGCAGACGCTCACGAATCTGCAGGCCTGTAGTACCGGCTTCGCCATCAATAAAGACTTTGGACATGAAAGTGCTCCTGCAAATGGTTGGCAGCGTCTGCCTCAAAAAATCGAAAAGGGGTGACCAGGGGCGCAGCCAGCGGCGTCAGCTACGCACAAGGATGGTGCATTGCAGCATGATACAGTCGGCGGTTGCCATGTCCCAAGCCCGCGGCCAGACAACTGTTCATGGTAAACGGGTAACTACCACCCTTCCCTGAGAGAGACCTCATGAAGATTCACGAATACCAAGGCAAGGAAATCTTGCGCAATTTTGGTGTGCCCGTTCCGCGTGGCATTCCCGCATTCACGGTGCAAGAAGCCGTCGAAGCAGCTCAAAAGCTCGGCGGCCCTGTGTGGGTCGTGAAGGCCCAGATCCACGCCGGCGGCCGTGGCAAGGGCGGCGGCGTCAAGGTTGCCAAGACCATTGAAGACGTCAAGCGTATTTCGGGCGAAATCCTGGGCATGCAGCTCAAGACGCACCAGACCGGCCCCGAAGGTCAGAAGGTTCGCCGCCTGTACATCGAAGACGGCGCCGACATCAAGAATGAACTGTATGTATCGCTGGTCACCGACCGCGCTACGCAGAAGGTCGCCCTGATCGCTTCAAGCGAAGGCGGCATGGACATCGAGGAAGTGGCCCACTCCACGCCCGAAAAGATCATCACCGAGATGATCGATCCACTGACCGGCATCACCGCCGAGCAGAGCAAGAAGGTAGCCGCAGCCATTGGCCTGACCGGCGCTTCCATCGACCAGGCCGTAGACATCTTCGCCAAGATCTACAAGTGCTACATGGAGACCGACGCATCGCTGGTGGAAATCAACCCGCTGAACTGCGACTCCAAGGGCGACCTGATGGCGCTGGACGCCAAGTTCAACTTTGATCCCAACGCGCTGTTCCGCCACCCAGAAATCGTGGCTTTCCGCGATCTGGACGAGGAAGATCCCGCCGAAGTGGAAGCCTCCAAGTTCGACCTCGCCTACATCAGCCTTGATGGCAACATCGGCTGTCTGGTGAACGGTGCGGGCCTGGCCATGGCCACCATGGACACCATCAAGCTGTTTGGCGGCGAGCCTGCCAACTTCCTGGACGTTGGCGGCGGTGCCACGGCCGAGAAGGTGACCGAAGCCTTCAAGATCATGCTTGGCAACAAGAACGTCAAGGGCATTCTGGTCAACATCTTCGGCGGCATCATGAAGTGCGACACCATCGCCACCGGCGTGATCACAGCCTGCAAGGCTGTGAATCTGTCCGTGCCGCTGGTGGTGCGCATGAAGGGCACCAACGAAGAGCTGGGCAAGAAGCTGCTGGCCGAGTCTGGCCTGCCCATCATCGCCGCAGACACCATGGCCGAAGCTGCGACCAAGATCGTTGCTGCCGTCAAGTAAGCCCGGAGAACACACATGTCGATCTACATCAACAAAGACACCAAGGTCATCACCCAGGGCATCACGGGCAAGACGGGCCAGTTCCACACTGAGAAGTGCCAGGAATACGCAAACGGCAAGAACGCCTTCGTGGCGGGCGTCAACCCCAAGAAGGCCGGCGAGTCGATCTTCAACATCCCGATCTACGCCTCTGTCAAGGAAGCCGCATCGCAAACCGGCGCTACCGTGTCGGTGATCTACGTGCCGCCTGCAGGCGCCGCTGCTGCCATCTGGGAAGCTGTGGAAGCCGATCTGGACATGGCGATCTGCATCACCGAAGGCATCCCAGTGCGCGACATGCTGGAAGTGCGCAACAAGATGAAGGCCAAGGAAGCCGCCGGTGGCAAGAAGACCTTGCTGCTGGGCCCCAACTGCCCCGGCATCATCACGCCCGATGAAATCAAGATCGGCATCATGCCCGGTCACATCCACCGCAAGGGCCGCATTGGTGTGGTGAGCCGTTCCGGCACGCTGACGTACGAAGCCGTGGCCATGCTGACCGAAGTGGGTCTGGGCCAGTCGACGGCTGTGGGCATTGGTGGCGACCCCATCAACGGCCTGAAGCACATCGACGTGATGCGCGCCTTCAATGACGATCCCGACACCGACGCCGTCATCATGATTGGCGAAATCGGCGGACCGGACGAAGCCGAAGCGGCCCTCTGGTGCAAGGCCAACATGAAGAAGCCTATCGTGGGTTTCATCGCTGGCGTGACTGCCCCTCCAGGCAAGCGCATGGGCCACGCCGGTGCACTGATCTCCGGCGGTGCCGACACGGCCGATGCGAAGCTGGCCATCATGGAAGAATCGGGTTTCATCATCACCCGCAACCCTTCGGAATTGGGCAAATTGCTCAAGGCGCAGCTGAAGTAATCCTGCAAGTCCAGCACCGTTCGTAAGCACAATTACGGACGCGTCGGGCGTCTTGGCCCGATAAACTGGCGACTCCCATAAAAAGAGAAGCGCCCGGAACCTTGGTTCCGGGCGCTTCTTGCATTCATAACAGTGGAGTTCAGTATGCAGTTTTTGCAAAATGCCGATTTCTGGATCGGCCTGATGAAGATCGTCTGGATCAACATCATTCTTTCAGGCGACAACGCCGTGGTCATTGCCCTGGCTGCACGATCGCTTCCCCCCCACCAACAAAAGAAAGCCGTCTTCTGGGGCTCCGGCGCTGCCGTGGTGCTTCGGATTCTGCTGACCGTCGTGGCGGCAAAGCTGCTGGAGCTGTCGTTTTTGCAGATTGTCGGCGGTTGCCTGCTTTTGTGGATCGGGTTCCAGCTGCTCAGCGACGACGATTCGGACGAAGGCGAATCCAAGACCTATAGCACCCTGATGGCCGCGGTCCAGACCATCCTGATCGCTGACCTGGTGATGAGTTTGGACAACGTGATCGCTGTTGCCGCTGCGGCTCAGGGCAACACGACCCTGCTGATCCTCGGACTGGCCATCAGCATTCCGCTGGTGATTTTTGGCAGCACGCTCATGATCAAGTTGATGGAACGCTTCCCTTTCATTGTGGTGTTGGGCGCGGCGCTGATTGGGTGGGTAGGCGGCGAAACCATTGCCAGTGACGCCATCCTGCACGACTATGCCTTGGCGCATCCCGCGTTGCACTACGTGGCCGCGGCTTTGGGCGCAACGCTGGTGGTGGGCATCGGAAAGTTCTGGCCGTCCAAAGCGCGGCGCGAATCTGCCGCGTGAGGCCGGTGGCGGCGCAGAGCCGATGGGCTGGGTCGATGTGACAAAAATGGCATTGCGCCGGCGCCAAGAAGGTAATCCCAGCAACAAGAACGACTTGAAGGGCGCGCATTTGGACCTTAACGATGCGTTCCTGTCTTCAAAATTGGACCGCCAGGTTGGGCGCAGATATTGCTTTAACAGCAGCTCAATACCTGAGTGGAACAACAGCAAGTGGGACGAAAAACCTCGGCACGGGGGCTTGATATATGGCGTACCGAGGGCTTTTGGAATGCCACGGGGGCCGCGGCCGTCATGGCGCTGTTCACGGCCACGGGTCTGGCTGAGCGCCTGGATCTCCGCCTGTACGACGCTGCCACCCGCGTTTCTACGCCCGCTCCCCTTGCAGAAGTTGCCGTCATTGGCATGGACGACGCCAGCGTGGCGGCGCTCGGTCCTCTGCCTTGGTCCCGTGATGTGCATGCGCGACTGATCGACAAACTGGCCGCGGCTGGCGCCAAAACCATCGTCTACACCCCCTCGTTCTCGGCGCCCCAGTCAGAACCTGGACTGCACCAGATCCGCAAAATCAAGGCAGCGCTGGCCAGTGCGGGCGACGGATCCCCGTTGGCGGCGGAACTCAACCGGGTGGCCATGGAGGCCGAAAGTGCCCTGGACACCGACGCTCGGCTGGCATCCAGCATCCAGAAAGCGGGCAATGTGCTGCTGGCCTCCGTTTACACCACATCGGGCAAGCCTGCTGCGCTTCCAGCCTATGTAAGCCGCGGCACGCTGCCAGACCCCGGCGCCTATGCGACCGCCGTCCAGTCGGCGCAGCATCCTATTGCAGCGCTGGGCTCTGTGGCTTTGGGTGTAGGCCATCTGCATACCGTGGCCGACAGGGACGGCGCAGTGCGCCAGGTACCGCTTGTGCTGCGGTATGGCGATGCAGGCATTCCGTCTCTTGCCCTGCTCGCCGCGCGGCACAGCCTGCATCTGGGTGCGGACGACCTGCGCATCCAGGCATCGCCACCCGCATTGCGCCTCGGTGGGCTGGAGATTGCAACAGACCACTCGGCGGTGATGCGAACCCGCAGGTATGAGTCCGCGGAAGGGACATCGCCTTTTGCGACCACGTCGTTCGTTGCCGCGCTCGATGACAATGCCCGCACGGCCATGTTCAAGGACAAAATTGTGTTGGTGGGGGATACCAGCAGTGCCGCAATGGGGCCTTCGGCGCAGTCCGACGCACCGTCCGCATCCCCCGTCGAATTGCTCGCCCACACGCTGTCCAACATTCGGCAAGGCCTCGCCGTCAAAGAAACACCCTGGACCAGTGCGGCGCCATGGGCCATTGCAATGAGTGTGTTGCTGTTTGCCGCCGTGGTGGTGCCGCGGCTCTCTTTCGTGGTCGGCCTGGGGGCAAGCGTTGCACTGGTTTTGGTGGCGCTGGGTGTTGAATGGGGATTGCTCCGCTACGCAGGAACATGGTTGCAGGGGACGTTAGCTGCCATCGGCGCGCTAGCGGTCGCAGTGGCGATGGCATTGAGCCGCAGCCTGGGTCATTCGTCCAGAACCAACCATTCGGCAGAAACGGCCGAGGCCGATCGCATGATGGGCCTCGCGCTGCATGGTCAAGGCCAGTTGGACATGGCTTTTGACCGTCTGCGCAAAGTCCCGCCCAGCGATGCCTTGATGGACAACCTTTACAACTTGGCGCAGGACTTCGAGCGCCAGCGCAACTTCGCCAAGGCCAAGGCAGCCTACGAACACATCCTGCGTCACAACCGGCAGTACAAAGACGCTCGAAGCCGCTACAAGCGCGCGCGAGCAAAACTTCAACAAAGCCCAGAGGGCCCATCCAGCACTCCGTCAAGCTTGCCGCCAGAAGGCAACCGGCCTCGCCTGCCGGGCGATGCGGTCGGGGGTATCCCCATGCTGGGTCGCTACCAGATTGACAAGGAACTGGGCAAAGGCGCCATGGGCGTGGTGTATGGCGGGCGCGATCCCAAAATTGGCCGGGTGGTCGCCATCAAAACCCTCGCATTAGGGCAAGAGTTTGAGGGCGAGGCGCTCATCGATGCCCGTGCGCGCTTTTTCCGAGAGGCTGAAACCGCGGGCCGCCTGCAGCATCCTCACATCGTGACTATTTTTGATGCTGGCGAGGAACACGATCTGGCCTATATCGCCATGGAGTTTCTCAAAGGCACTGATCTCACGCAGGTCTGCCACAAAGAACATTTGCTGCCCATCGCCACAGTGCTCTCCATCACAGCACGCGTGGCCGATGCCCTTGATTACGCGCATGCGCACAACGTAGTGCACCGTGACATCAAACCCGCCAACATCATGTTCGATGGCGCATCGGACGCTGTCAAAGTCACAGACTTTGGGATCGCGCGCATCACGGACTCCAGCAAGACCCGCACAGGCCTGGTCCTGGGAACGCCCAGCTTCATGTCGCCTGAGCAACTTGCCGGGAAGAAGGTAGATGGACGGTCGGACCTGTACTCGCTGGGCGTCACGCTGTTTCAGCTGCTCACCGGGACGCTGCCCTTGCGTGGCGAGTCCATGACAGAGTTGATGCACAAGATTGCCACCCTAGACGCACCTGACGTGCGCCAGTTGCGCCCAGACGTGTCCCCCGCCGTAGCCAAGGTTGTGGCACTGGCGCTGAAAAAGCGGCCCGAAGCCCGCTACCAGACCGGTCGCCAGTTTGCGGCAGACCTGAGGGCAGCAGCTGCAGAGCCCACAGGAGCGCTGGCTGCCGCCGAAGCAGTCGTCTATGATGCGGACCGCGATGCAACAGGGCATAAGATGGCGGATTTTCAGGAAACCGTGATGGAGCCACCCGCTGTGCGGGGTGCGGCGTCCCCGCCATCTTCAGGCGCCCGATGACGCTCGCCGCAACATCCATGACCTACGAATTTTTCGCACGGACCGACAAGGGCCGCGTGCGCACGAACAACGAAGACGCGGTAGCTGTCGACCGCGACGCCCAGGTAGCCATCCTGGCCGATGGCATGGGAGGCTACAACGCAGGTGAAGTGGCCAGCGGCATGGCCACCACCTTCATACGAACAGAGATGGGGCGCTGGTTGGCCCAGGCGGGCAACACGCCGCAGTCCACCGACGTGCGACGCGCACTGGAAATTTGCGTGGAAAACGCAAACCACGCCATTTTGGGTGCGTCGCTGTCCAACCCCCAATATGCAGGCATGGGAACCACCCTGGTGGTGGGAGTGTTCCATGGCAGTCGGCTCATCCTGGGACATATCGGCGACTCCCGCTGCTATCGCTTGCGAGATGGCGCCATGCAGCAAATCACCCGCGATCATTCATGGCTGCAGGAGCAGGTCGATGCAGGCCTTCTCACATCGCAACAAGCAGCGCTTTCGTCCAACCGCAATCTCGTCACCCGTGCGCTCGGCGTAGAGCCCAACGTCATGATGGAAGTCAACGAGTTCCAGGTGGCGCCCAACGACCTCTTTCTGATGTGCTCCGATGGCCTCACCGACATGGTGGCGGACGCTGATCTGGCAGAAATGGTGCGTGCGCCGCTCCCGTTGGAGGAAAAAGCCACACTGCTTATTGACACCGCCAATGCAAACGGCGGTCGTGATAACGTCAGTGTGTTGCTGGTGCAGGCCGCCGCTGGAGGCAAAAAGCGCGGCCTTATGTCCCGTTTGCTAGGTGCCGCTTGAGTGGCCTCGACTACAACAATTCATCACATCAGGAGTGGATCATGCCCAGAATGATCGTTTCAATCGACGGGGTCGTCATCAAGGAAGTGCAGTTGACCAAGGAGCGGACGACCCTTGGTCGGCGGCCTTACAACGACATCGTGATTGACAACCTCGCCGTCAGCGGCGAACACGCCGTGATCCACATGGCTGGCCACGAGGTGGAGATCGAAGACCTGGGCAGCACCAATGGCACCTACGTCAACGCCAAGGCCGTCAAGCGCCAGGAACTGCGCAACGGTGACACGGTCGAGGTCGGCAAGTACAAGATCCGCTTCTTCCATGAAGCGGAAGGCCAGAACTTCGAAAAGACCATGATCTTCAAGCCGGGCATGGTTCCGCCCATCGGGTCTGCATCCCGGCCAGCATCGTTGGCGCCGACGCCAGCTCCAGCGCCCATTTCAGCAGTCATACGTGTCATGTCCGGCGCCGCCGCCGGGCGCGAGGTGTCACTGCAGAAGGTCGTCACCACCATAGGCAAACCTGGCGTTGCCGTAGCTTCAATCACCAAACGCCACCATGGGTTTGTGCTGGCGCACGTGGAAGGCCCTGACATGCCCATGTTGAACGGCGCGGCCATCGGCGCATCGCCGGTGCCCCTGAAACACGGTGACATGCTGGAACTCGCCGGAACAGAAATGCAGTTCGAACAGAGCTGACTCGCGCAGTCACAAAGCAGGTCGTTCAGCCAGTCTCGACCGTCAGATTGGTCCCTGGAGACTGAACCATGCGGCAACAGCTCTCGTACCTGTTTCGCCATCGCTGGCGCCGCATCGGCATCACGCTGCTGCCTCTGTTGTTTGCCCTGTTGCATGTGTCCAACGTACTGCACCTTCAGGTGCTGGAGCGGCTGGACAACATCATCTACGACACCCGGCTGCGCGCCACCATGCCTCGCACGTTGGACGAGCGCATCGTCATCATCGACATTGATGAAAAGAGCCTTGCCAGGGTTGGTCAGTGGCCCTGGGGCCGCGACAAGATGGCAGCGCTTTCGCGGGAGTTGTTTGAGCGTCAGCAAGTGGCGGCCATCGGTTTCGATGTGATCTTTGCCGAAGCGGATGGCAGCTCAGGCTTGAGTAACCTGCAGCGTTTGGCCGCGGGGCCTTTCAAAAGCCAGGCAGGTTTTTCAGAACTGCTGGCAAAACTGGCTCCCACCCTAGACTACGACGGCCTTTTCGCTCAGTCACTCACGGGGCGCGCAGCGGTGCTGGGCTTCTACCTCACCAGTGATCGCGATGGCCGCACTCGCGGCACCTTGCCCACCCCCGCCCTTAGCGCCGATCAATTGCGCGGCCTCCCCCTACGCGCGACCTCATGGAACGGGTACGGCGCCAATATTGAAGTGTTGGCTCGGGCCGTGCCAGTTGCAGGATTCTTCAATTCGATCACCGACGAGGACGGCGTCGTTCGGTCCTTGCCCCTGCTGGCAGAGCACGGAGGGCAGTATTACGAATCGCTGGCCTTGGCTGTGTACCGCACGGTCATGGGCATGCCAGAAGTCGTTCCAGGCTATGCCAATAGCAACATACAAGGTGACTACGACACACTGCAAAGCATCATCCTGCGCCAAGATGGTCGATCACTGGCGCTCCCTGTAGACGACCGGCTTGCCACGCTCATCCCCTTTCGCGGTCCGGGTGACGTATCGGGTGGGTCGTTTCAGTACATCTCAGCATCAGATGCACTCGATGGGACCCTCCCTCAGTCCAGCTTGCGAGACAAGGTGGTACTCGTCGGCTCCACAGCCCCCGGACTGCTCGATTTGCGTGTAACCCCGGTGGGACGGACATACCCAGGGGTTGAAACACACGCCAACGTCCTATCCGCCTTGCTTGACGGAAAGAATATCGTGCGCCCCGACTACGCTATCGGGTTTGACGCACTGCAGCTGCTTTGCGCAGGCATCCTGCTCGCCGTCACGCTCCCTTTGCTAGCCGCTGGGCCAGCAGTTGCATTGAGTGGCAGTGTGGTTGTTGTGCTGACTGGCATCAACCTGTGGCTCTACATATCGCATGGCCTCGCACTACCGTTGGCGACCGCTGTGCTGATGTCGGTGTTCGCTTTTGCGCTCAACATGGTCTACGGCTACTTCGTCGAAAGCAAGTCAAAACGAGAACTGGCCGCACTTTTTGGAACCTATGTGCCGCCAGAGTTGGTGGACGAAATGGTCAAGGAGCCGGAGAACTACAGCATGGAGGCCACCAGCCGAGAGCTGACGGTCATGTTCTGCGACATGCGCGGGTTCACCGCCATGTCCGAACGCATGGAGCCGTTGCAACTGCAGGCCCTGCTGAATGACGTGTTCAGCAAACTCACCCACATCATCCGCGGCCACCGGGGCACCATCGACAAATACATGGGTGACTGTGTGATGGCGTTTTGGGGCGCCCCAGTTGCGACTCCCGATCATGCCCAACTGGCTGTGGCCGCCGCCATCGACATGGCGAATGCCATCGCAGAGATCAACGAGAGCCACCGCCAACGCGGACTGCCGGAAATTGGCGTGGGCATCGGCCTCAATACTGGAACCATGTGTGTGGGCGACATGGGTTCGGACATACGTCGCAGCTACACGGTCATTGGCGATGCGGTTAACCTCGGCTCTCGCCTGGAAGGCTTATCTAAACATTACGGCACGTCGATTGTTGTGAGCGAAAGCACTAAGCTACTAGCACCGCAGTTTGCCTGGCAGCAACTCGATCTCGTCCGTGTGAAAGGCAAAGCCCAAGCGGTGGCCATTTTTTGGCCTCTGTCAAAGTTGGATGCGGTTAGCACAGCCGAAGCGCGCGAACTAGAAGAATGGGTGCAATTCCTCACAGCCTACAGGACACAGGAGTGGGCACAATGCGATGGTTGCCTCTCCCGTCTCAACACTGTTTATCAAGGCAGCACGCTTTATGACCTGTATGCCTCGCGTGTCGCGCTGTTGCGTCAGCAAGCATACATCCCCGACTGGGACGGCGCCACCAATTTCGACAGCAAGTAATTTGGCTGTCAACACAGAACAGAAGGCAAAAACATGAAGGTTCGCGTGCTCGGATGCTCAGGCGCCATCGCCAAGGACTGTCGCACGACTTCGTTCTTGATCGACGACAACATCCTGATTGATGCGGGCACTGGTGTGGGAGACCTGACGCTGGAAGAGATGCGCCAAATTGACCATGTGTTTTTGACGCATTCGCATCTGGATCACATCGCGGCGTTGCCGCTGATGCTGGATGCGGTGTCGTCACTGCGTGAGCGCCGGTGGAGGTCCACGCACTACCAGCAACCATCGCGGCATTGCAAGCCCACGTGTTCAACAATGTGATCTGGCCAGACTTCAGCGCCATTCCAACCGCGGCCCAGACCCTTTCTTCGGTACAGCCACAATTTCAGTGGGCCAACGGCTGACGTATTGACGACACGTGTGCTGGAGGTGCTGCCGGCAGTACACACCGTACCTGCAGTCGGATATGCAGTGCTTGGAGACACGGGATGGTGGGTTTTTAGCGGCGACACCGAACGCAACCCGGCATTCTGGTCGTGGATTAACACCATGCTCGGTCTGCCAGTTGGTCGTTGAAACAGCGTTCAGCAACAGAGAAAGCGTGCTTGGCAGCGCAGAAGCCTGCATCTGTCGCCGACCACACTGGCCCAAGAACTCTCTCAACTCCGCGACAGACCGAGCCTTTCCCATCTACATCACCCATACCAAGCCCTCGGAAACGGCCCTGATCATGGATGAGATTCGGCAGTTTGACACAGCGCCGTCAGCTGGCTGGGACGCACTGCACGCACGACATTCGCTGGCTAGAAGCCGGGACAGGTCTTTGATTTGTAACGGCACCTCTGCCTGACAAGGATGGCGAACAAAAATGTCACCAAAATGACACTCCTGGCTTCGGTTTAGTCTCAGAGCTGGTTCAATGAGACACATTCGATGGAGTTGCATCTAAAGCAACGGCTGGCACGCAATGTGCTGCTATAAGCTATCAACCTGCCGAGTTGTTCGACAGGTGCTCACTTGCCAACTGACTCCTAGGAGAATTTTATGAAGCGTACTCTGCAAAAAGGTTTTACCCTGATCGAACTGATGATCGTGGTGGCGATTATCGGTATTCTGGCTGCTGTGGCACTGCCTGCGTACCAAGACTACACCGTTCGCGCAAAGGTTTCGGAAGCAGTCATCGCCGCCTCCAGTGCCAAAAGCGCCTTAGCCGAATCGTTTCAGTCCGATGGCGTTACTGGCTTGACTTCAGCGGCTACCGCTATTAACGCAACCCCAGTGGCTCAGAAAGCTTCTAAGTATGTGCTTAACTACTGCGTGGGCGCAGGAACTGCCAACCCCACAGCGGCGCTCTGCGCAGCTGGTGGAGCTACGCCTTGGGTGATTTCTGTGGGTGTTGCTGCCAATGCAAACAACGGTATTCCTACCGCATTGAACGGTCAACGCCTTAACTTTGCACCCAACGTAAACAATGCTACGCCTACCGCAGCGGCTCAAGGCGCGATTGACTGGGCTTGCACTAGCGTTACAGCTACTGCTGCCACAGCACGTGGTTTAGCCAATCGTCCCGTGGGTTCGCTCCCAGCTAAATACGCACCAGCAGAATGCCGCTGATACGCGGACAACGATTCTTTAAGCTTTAGAAACATTTCGAGTGCTTAAGAAATGGGCGCGTGAGTGCCCTTTTTTTCTTCCCGTCGATGAAACAGTGTAAAAGCCGTTGGCGTTTCGCAGCATCGTTAGCCTTGCGTCATGCAATTTTGAGTTTGGCTGTAGCGTTGCTTACGGCGATTCTCGTTTATCAATTCTGGTATCCGGCGCCCTACCGGGCAATGCTTGGGGTGGGTACTATCTTTGTTGTACTGTTATACGTTGATATGACGTGTGGCCCGTTGCTCACCATGCTTGTGGCTAACCCGCAAAAGTCGCGAGGGCAAATGGCATTTGATCTGGCGGTGATAGGCACCATACAGGCTGCAGCCTTGATTTATGGTTTGCACTCTGTATGGGTTGGACGCCCCGTGGTATTGGCTTTCGAAACTGATCGGCTAACAGTTGTTTCTGCTAACGAGATTGAATCAGCCGATCTGCCTGCCGCCCCAGCAGAATTCCGACAGCTCCCTTTTAGCGGAGTACTACAAGTCGCAACTCGCAAGTCAAAAGACAACGCGGAATTTTTCCGAAGCATTGATCTTTCACTCGCAGGTTTTACCCCCGCTACGCGGCCAGCTTGGTGGGAACCCATGAACACTCAGTCAGACCAAATCCGCACTGTCGCGAAACCGCTAACGGATCTAATGACTCGCCGCCCGGAATTTACCGATGAACTCCGACAGGCAGCTGCATATTCTGGCTATCCCGTCGGGATGTTAACGTACTTGCCTCTAACTAGTAGTAAAACCAAAGACTGGATCGCATTACTGAATCCTTCCTTACAGATGGTTGGGCATGCGCCCATAGATGGGTTTTAGTGGGAGTCGTTAGTAGTGCTAAGGATGTCCTGAACAACTCGAATTCCCGAGTGCCACAAGGCCGCAGTTTTCAGATGGCGCAGAGGCCGCCCTTTTGCCTGCTGATGGGCCTTGCATTTGGGTTGCCCCGAGGCCCTTCTTGCCGCCTTCGCGGCCATTTGCCTTATTTCGGGCGTACTCATCCCTGCGCCGCCAGTAATTGATGGCGCACCATCCACAGATTGGACAGCGCAAACAGCGTCTTGAACTGCAACGTGAATCGCCCCGGTTTTTGAGGAGGCTCAACACTCTGAGAGGATTGAGCCATGAAGAAGACGAACAAGTTCTCGCCTGAGGTGCGTGAGCGCGCAGTGAGGATGGTGCAGGAGCAGCGCGGGGAGTACCCGTCGCTGTGGGCAGCCATCGAATCCATCGCACCCAAGATTGGCTGTGTGCCGCAGACCCTGAATGAATGGGTCAAACGCGCCGAAGTGGATACAGGCACGCGAGAAGGCGTCACCACGGCCGAAGCCCAGCGGGTCAAGGAGCTGGAGCGCGAGGTCAAAGAACTGCGCCGGGCCAACGAGATATTGAAGCTGGCCAGCGCGTTTTTCGCCCAGGCGGAGCTCGACCGCCGTCTGAAGTCCTGAAGGGCTTCATCGATCAGCATCGACAAGCCTACGGGGTCGAGCCGATCTGCAAGGTTTTGCAGGTCGCTCCGTCGGCGTATTGGCGCCATGCAGCATTGCAGCGCCAGCCCCACAAGCGCTGCACCCGAGCCAAGCGCGACGAGGTGCTGATGCCGCAGATCCAACGCGTCTGGCAGGCCAACATGCAGGTCTATGGCGCCGACAAGGTCTGGCGGCAACTCAGGCGTGAAGGCACGGCAGTGGCCCGCTGCACTGTTGAGCGGCTGATGCGGCTGTTGGGCTTGCGCGGGGTGATGCGCGGCAAGGTCGTGCGAACCACCATCAGCGACAGCAAAGCACAGTGCCCGCTGGACCGCGTCAATCGGCAGTTCCGGGCCGAGAGGCCTAACCAATTGTGGGTGAGCGACTTCACCTACGTTTCGACTTGGCAGGGTTGGTTGTATGTGGCCTTCGTCATCGACGTGTTTGCCAGGCGCATCGTTGGGTGGCGTGTGAGCAGTTCGATGCGCACAGACTTTGTGCTCGATGCCTTGGAACAAGCCCTATATGCCCGTCAGCCCGAACGCGACGGCAGCTTGGTCTGTCACTCCGATAGAGGCTCGCAGTACGTCAGCATCAGGTACACGGAGCGGCTAGCCGAGGCAGGCATCGAGCCTTCGGTAGGCAGCAAGGGCGACAGTTACGACAACGCCCTGGCCGAGACCATCAATGGCCTGTACAAGGCCGAATTGATTCATCGCCGGGCTCCATGGAAAACCAAGGAAGCAGTTGAGTTCGCAACGCTCGAATGGATATCGTGGTTTAACCACCATCGCCTGCTCGAACCCATTGGCTACATACCGCCTGCCGAGGCTGAGGCAAACTATTACCGGCAACTCGCCAGTCAGAACACCGAAGTGGTGGTCTGACTTAAACCAAACAGCCTCCGCAGAACCCAGGGCGATTCAGTCAAAGCTGGAAGCAAAATGCTTATAGAGGCCATGAAAGAAAGGCTCGTCTCTCATCCGCATGTTGTCAACAAGACTAAAAGGTTGGCTTGGATACCAAACTTAGCGAGGCAAGGCGAAGACCCATAAAGGCTACGCAATCTCCAAACTTTCCGACTGTCCTCCAACCTTTTTCAGCACCCGCACGTCGTGGATTGACATGCCCCGGTCCACCGCCTTGCACATGTCGTAGATGGTGAGCAGGGCCACCTGCACCGCAGTCAGCGCTTCCATCTCCACTCCTGTAGGGCCCACGGTTTCCACCGTCGCTGCACAAGAATATGCCCATAGCGCCAGGTTGGCGAGACACTGGCGGCTTCAAATTCAATAGCCACCCGCGTCAACGCCAGCGGATGACACAGCGGAATCAACTCACTCGTCTTCTTCGCCGCCATGATCCCCGCGATGCGCGCAATGCCCAGCACGTCGCCCTTCTTGGCAGTTCCGGATTCAATCAGCGCCAAGGTGGCTGGCAGCATTTCGATCCGGCCGCTGGCGACCGCAACACGGTGGGTGGCAGGCTTGGAGCCTACATCCACCATGTGGGCTTGGCCTTGGGCGTCGAAGTGGGTGAGGGGGGAGGTGGGCGTGGACATGGTCGGTCAATGGGGCGAAACATTTCGGAAGCGAAGGCATCATACGGCGTTAGCACGGGCCGCCGCGGCGGCGCGGCCCTTGGGGTGGACAAAGGATCTTCGTGCCGAATTTCAAGCCAAATTGGGCTCTAGCGCTTACTGGTAAAGCGCTAGCAGCTATAGTTATTGCATCAAGCAACGCTTTTTGCATTCCAGACGCCTTTGCCCAGGCCGGTTTGCCCACGCTGGGCGACAGCAGCGACCTGACCACCAGCGCAGAACGCCGCCTGGGTGACCGCATCATCCGCGAGCTCTACCGCGACCCGGACTACATCGACGACCCCGTCCTTTCTGAATACGTACAAAGCCTTTGGCAACCATTGATGGCCGCCGCGCGGACCCGGGGGGAGTTGTCGCCTGAGCTGGACGAGCGGTTTGCGTGGGAAATCCTGCTGGGCAGGGACCGCACGGTCAACGCCTTCGCGTTGCCTGGCGGCTATCTGGGTGTGCATCTGGGCCTGATCGGGGTCGTGACGACCCGTGACGAACTGGCGTCCGTTCTCGCACACGAACTGAGCCATGTCACGCAACGCCACATTTCGCGACTGATCACCCAGCAGAGCAAGCAAACACCGCTGTTGCTGGGAGCGATGATTCTGGGGGCCTTGGCTGCCAGCAAGAACCCGGGCGCAACGCAGGCGCTGGTGGTGGGAGGGCAGGCGTTGGCAATGCAGAACCAGCTCAATTTCTCGCGCGACATGGAGCGCGAGGCAGACCGGATTGGGTATGGGTTGATGGCGCCTGCAGGCTTTGCGCCCCAGGGTTTTGTCAGCATGTTTGACAAGCTCCAGCAAGCCAACCGGTTGAACGACAACGGTTCATGGCCTTACCTGCGCAGCCATCCTTTGACCACAGAGCGCATGGCGGACATGCAGTCCCGCGTTCCCCCCAGCTCCACCACCAAATCGCCGCTCCCTGAAGCAACTCTGGAACACGCGATGGTCGCTGCCAGGGCCCGTGTGCTGTCGAACCCAGGGGTTGACGCGCTGCGCCAGTGGATTGCGGAGCCCCAAAGCACGGGCTTTGCCAACCAGCCTGTGGCCCGGCGGGCCGCTGTGCTGTACGCAGCGGCGCTCAGCAGCAACCAGTTGCGGGATGCTTCGGGCGCTTTGACTACCGCTAAACAACTCGATGACCTGACACGTCAAGACCCATCAGCCAACCGATTGGTGCGCCTGCTGCACGCAGAACTTGAACTGGCCGCTGGAGATGCAGATGCCGCGCTGAGCGCCTTGCCCATCGGTGCCACGACCACCCGCAGGCCAGAACTGGCGCTGCGCACCCAAGCCTTGCTCCGCGCAGGCCGGGCCGGTGAAGGCACCGGGGCATTGCAAACCTGGGTGGCCACGCACCCCCGCGATGCTGCCGCATGGCAATGGCTGGCGACTTCCTGGCAGGCGCAGAACCAGCCGTTGCGCGCGATACGTGCCGAGGCGGAGGCCCATGCAGCGCGGTACGACTATGCCGCCGCGGTAGACCGATTCAAGGCGGGTCAGGACATGGCGCGCCGTGGGGGAGCGGCTGCGGACCACATTGAGGCATCCATCATCGACACGCGGCTGCGTGCCGTGGAGCTACTTCTTCGAGAACAGACCGCCGAGCGCTGATTCGATCAGCACACCCAGCACAGAGTAAATCAGCGAGCCGACCAAGCGCGGCGACAAAACCGGTGACCTGAAACCCGCCGAGCACCGTGGCCGCTGCCCAGAACATCAGCGCGTTGATCACAAACAGGAACAACCCCAGGGTGACGATGGTGACGGGAAGCGTCAGCAGCACCAACACCGGCCGCAGCACCACGTTGAACAGGCCGATGACAAAAGCCGCGATCAACGCAGAAGTGAAACTCTGCACTTCGACGCCGCTGTAGACATAGGCCACAAACAGCAGCGATGCGGCGCTGAGCAACCATTTGATAAGAATTTTCATGGCGGAAGAATAGCACTGGGGCTGAGTCTGGACCATGACGGCCACGGCTTGCGCGGCCGCAAAGGTCCGCTTTTGACTTATCTTGGCTCGCTACCTGCAGACTTACTCTACTGCCAGCATCCACAGCGCGCCACACCCCGTCAGCAGGCTGCCCAGCGTGCCGGGCAACGAGGTCCACCGGGGCTTGGCCACGGCAGGTTCTTGCGGAGCATCCATCTTCGGACGGCGCGCGTCCAGCACCTGGGCGGCGACTGCCTCTGCGGCCTGCAGTTGGTCGGTCAGCTCAGTCAATGGACCTTTCGCCACCAAGGTGGTGACGCGCGCGCCGGCCAAGGGCAGCATCGGGACGATCTGGGCAAACAGCTTGTCGGCCCACTTGGCGCGCCAGTTCTCACGGGCGCTGTGGCTCACCCATTTGCTGATGCGGTGCGTCATGCGTGGCGCACATGCCACCAACACCCAATGCGTATCGGCAGCGGCCTCGCGGGCAACCAAAGGGGCGAGTATCTGCTGCGCATAGGCTGCGTCATCCACATACACAATGACTTTGTCCATACCACCTCCACGTAAGAGGCCAGCAACAAAGGGGGCAACATGCCCCCTTTGTGTCAGCCCATTCGCCAGCCAGTTTGTCGGTGGTTGGCGATTTCAGATTCCCGATCAGCCCTGCGCGGGCGCCGCAGCGGCGCGGCGCGCCAGAACGGCTTTGCCGATCACGAACACCAGCAGAGCACCTGCCACGCTGGCCCCGTAGCGGATCACATCGGTCTGTGAAATCTTGAACATCCACTGCCACTTGTCGGGGTTGGCGAACACGGGGTCCGTCACCAGCATGCCACCAGCAATCCAGCCCAGCAGCATGCCGCCCAGGATGATGATGAACGGGAACCGGTCCATGAGCTTGATGACCAGCTGGCTACCCCACACGATGATCGGGATCGAGATCAACAGACCCAGCACCACCAGCAGCATTTGGTGCTCACCGGCGTTCTGCGCAGCGCCCGCAATGGCGATCACGTTGTCCACGCTCATCACCAGGTCGGCGACGATGATGGTCTTGATGGCAGCAAACAGCTTGTCACTGGTTTCCATTTCGCCGTGACCTTCTTCGTCCGGTGCCAACAGCTTCACACCAATCCAGACCAGCAAAATGGCGCCGACAAACTTGAGGAAGGGCAGCGCCAGCAGCGTCATCGCAAAAGCGATCAGGATCACGCGCAGGATGATGGCACCCGCGGTGCCCCAGATGATGCCCTTGGTGCGCTGGGCGGGAGGCAGTTTGCGGCAGGCCAGGGCAATGACCACCGCGTTATCGCCACCCAGCAGGATGTCGATGATGATGATCTGGCCGAGTGCAAGCCAGAACGCAGGCGAAGACAAAAAGTCCATAAATTCCTCAGTATCAGTGGGCAAAAGAACGGGTTGGCCGCCACTGTAGCGCCGAGTCCGTCCCGGGGATAGGGTTTTGCAGAAGGCAGATCAAGGGCGTGCCGCACAATGGCTGAGACAAGCGAAGGGACGGCCTTGATCAGCCCACAACGGGCCCATCAAAGGTCTTGCTCGGCCCAGCACCGCTGTGTGCGCTGAGCCCGGACCGCCGGAAGCTGGGCTTCGTATTGACGACAGTGCCGATGCCGTGCCACCCGTCTGCCATGGCTTGCATGGAGGAGAAGCACGTCGGGAGCTACTCCCCTTCGAAGCAGCGATTGGAACATTGCCAGCGCGGGCGCGCAAGTGCCGGGCGATTGTGGATAGTGCGTACAGCCCGATACTTGCGCGCGGGGTGAACGGTCGCTGGCGGGCGCCGATAGGGCCGCCTCGCTGGCACGCGCTCCCATATGTCACTCGGCCAGACAGGCGACCATCCGACAGCTATGATCCAGCCCCTTTGCGCAATCCCGTCCTATGGCCGCCATCCACATCACCGACATCGAAGCTGCCATCAACCACTGGCGCAGCCGCGCTCCGTCGCCCGATGGCATCACCCTCGCGCCCGCATTGCGCGCGCTCGCAGAGGTCTACGCGTTGATGGTCTATTGGCACGAAGACGAGGCGGACGAAGACAGCTTCCCTTCAGAGGCGCTGCAGGCGTGGCGCGTGTGGTACGACGCCACGCCCGATACACCGTGTATTGCCATCTGCTCCACCAGCCAGGGCGACGATCTGTGCAAGGGGTGTGGTCGCACCTTTGACGAAGTCCAGTTCTGGCCTGGAATGTCTCCGGCAGAAAAGCGCTCCGTGTGGCGCCGTATCACGCTGGAGCATTCCGCCTGGCGCTTCAACCGCTACGCGGAGCGCGCAGCAGAGGGCCCCTCGGCCGGACCAGCCTCAGATGCGGCCTCACCCTGAGCTGGCAGCCGTCCACCCGATGGAACGACAGACGTTTGCCTGGCCGCAGGGTTGATAGGCCTGTACGCGCCACTCTCAAACCGCTATGGTGAGCCTATGCTGCGCCTGACCCAAGCCCCCAACATCGCGATTGCCACGCTCTGGGCGGACCTGTTGTGTGAGGCGGGCATGACGGCATCGGTGCAGCGCCAGTACCTGGGTGCCGCCGCCGGGCACCTGCCACCCGACCAATGCTTGCCCGAGATCTGGCTGGACCACGACGAGCACGCCACCCGCGCCAGGGCCCTGCTGCAAGACCTGCAAGACCTGCCACAACGCCATTGGGTGTGTCGGTGCGGCGAAACGGTAGAAGGCGGGTTTGAGCAGTGTTGGCAGTGTGGCACGCTCATGCCTCGGGAGTGAGGCAAACTACCAAATTGATAGCTGCTAGCGCTTACCTATCAAGCGCCAGCTGCCAATTTGACTCATATTGCTGCTTTACTTCCAGCGCACCGGCTCCACATGCACGCTGCCCTGGGTGCTGCTCAGCGTGATGGCGCCTTCTTGCACCGTGGCTTGCAGCTGCATGCTGCGTTCCGCCAGTTGCGCCAACGCCTGCGAAGCCTCGGTCGGAATGCGCCACACCTGCAGCTTCTCCAGCCGCGACAGCTTGGTCTCGATGCCTTTCCACCAGATCTCGGCGGCGTGGTTGAAGCAGTAGACGAGCACGGAATCGGCCTTGCTACAGGCCTTGGTGAGCGGTTTGTCTTCCGGCTGGCCCACTTCGATCCACACGCGCCGGCGGCCGGTGAAGTCGGTGAGTGACGCATCCGGATCGTCCGGGTCCGACAGGCCTGCGCCAAACGCCAGCGTGGCGTCGCCATTGCACAGATCATTGAGCTGGTGCGCCTGAATGGCCAGCGCGGTCAGCCGGATCATCATGCGTTCATCGGTCTCGCTCGGGTGGCGAGCCAGCGTGAGCGCGTGGTCGGCGTAGTAGCCGTGGTCAATGTCGGCGATCGCAAGGTTCGCCTTGAAGATGGTGGATTTGATGGCCATACAGCCTCACTACTAAATAGATAGCTGCTAACGCTTTATCAATAAGCGCTAGAGGCCAAAAAGGCTATAAATCTGCGGGTTAGACGCGGCGCGCCAGCTCTGCGGCTTTGCCCACGTAACTGCCGGGCGTCATGGCCAGTAGGCGGTCTTTTTCGGCCTGGGGGATTTCCAGCGACTGGATCAGCCCATGCAGGGCCTCGGCCGTCACCGTCTTGCCGCGCGTCACTTCCTTGAGCTTTTCGTACGCGCCCTGCACACCAAAGCGGCGCATCACCGTCTGGATCGGCTCGGCCAGCACTTCCCACGACGCGTCGAGGTCTTCGGCCGAGCGCTTCTTCGTTCAGCTCCAGCTTGTTCAGGCCCGCCAGCAACGAGGCATAGGCCAGCGCGGCGTAGCCCAGCGCCACGCCCATGTTGCGCAGCACGGTGCTGTCGGTCAGGTCGCGCTGCCAGCGGCTGATGGGCAGCTTTTCAGACAGGTGCTTGAGCAGCGCGTTGGCCAGGCCCAGGTTGCCTTCGGCATTTTCAAAGTCAATCGGGTTGACCTTGTGCGGCATGGTGCTGGAACCAATCTCGCCGGCCTTCAGGCGCTGCTTGAAGTAGCCCAGGCTCACATAGCCCCAGATGTCACGCGACAGGTCGATGAGGATGGTGTTGGCACGCGCCACAGCGTCAAACAGCTCGGCCATGTAGTCGTGCGGCTCGATCTGGATCGAGTAGGGCTGGAAGGTCAGGCCCAGGCCCAGCGGCTCGGGGGTTTCGATGACCTTCTTGCTGAAGGCTTCCCAGTCAAACTCAGGCCAGGCCGACAGGTGGGCGTTGTAGTTGCCCACGGCGCCGTTCATCTTGCCCATGATCTTGACGGCGGCGATGCGTTCGCAGGCCGTCTGCAGGCGCATGACCACGTTGGCCATCTCCTTGCCCACGGTGGTGGGGCTGGCGGTCTGGCCGTGGGTGCGGCTGAGCATGGGCACGTCGGCGTAGGCGTGGGACATTTCGCGCAGCTTGAGCACGATGCGATCGAGGCCCGGCAGCACCACCTGGTCGCGGCCGGAGCGCAATTGCAGCGCATGGCTGGTGTTGTTGATGTCTTCGCTGGTGCAGGCAAAGTGCACAAACTCCGAGGCTTTTTCCAGCTCGGGGCGCGCTTCGAACTTGCTCTTGATCCAGTACTCCACGGCCTTCACGTCGTGGTTTGTTGTTTTTTCGATCTCTTTGATCGCCGCCGAGTCGGACTCGGAGAAATTTTTGATCAGGCCCAGCAGGTAAGCGCGGGCGCCGGTAGTCAGCGGCTTGAACTCGGCAAAACCGGCGTCGGACAACGCGATGAACCAGGCCACTTCTACCTGCACACGGCGGTGCATGTAGCCGTGCTCGCTCATGATCGGGCGCAGGGCGGCAAGTTTGCTGGCGTAACGGCCGTCAAGCGGCGACAGGGCGGTGATGGTGGACAGGCTCATGGCGCGTGATTGTAGGCGTGGCGTGTAGACGCCGCGTCTGCGTCAGCTCCCGTTGGGCAGCTCCCGATAGAATCAAAGTCAATTGTTCAGCTACCCCGCGCACTGGAAGACAAATCATGAAATTGATCGGAGCCTCAGCCAGCCCTTACGTCCGCAAGGTGCGGATCGTGATGGCCGAAAAAAAGCTCGACTACCAGTTCGTACAAGAAAACGTCTGGGCAGACGACACCGCCATTGCCACCTCCAACCCGCTGGGCAAGGTGCCTTGCCTGGTGATGGAAGGTGGCGAGGCCGTTTTCGACTCGCGCGTGATCGTGGAGTACCTGGACACGCTGTCGCCAGTGGGCAAACTGATTCCGGGCCAAGGCCGTGAGCGCGCTGAAGTGAAGACCTGGGAGGCGCTGGCCGATGGCGTGATGGACGCTGCAATTTTGGCCCGGCTGGAGGCCACCTGGGCCCACCGCAAGGACAGCGAACGCAGCCAGGCGTGGATTGACCGCCAACTGATCAAGGTGAACGATGGCCTCAAGTCCATGAGCCAGGGCCTGGGTGACAAGCCGTACTGCAGCGGCATCCACCTGAGCCTGTCCGACATCGCCGTGGGCTGCGCGCTGGGCTGGCTGGAGTTTCGTTTTCCCGAAATCGCCTGGCGCAACGAGTACCCTAATCTGGGCAAGCTGCTCGACAAACTGGCACTGCGCACGAGCTTCGCCGACACCAAGCCGTACTGACCTGCGCCCTGCATGTTGGTAGCGGCCAGTGCTGCCGCAATGTCCGGTGCTGATGCCTCCTTGACCTGCCGTATGCTACGGAGCTTATGAACGAAATGGTTCAAAACCCTTCGAAAGCAGCCAGTGTGCGCGCCACCCGACAGCGCGCAGCCCGCGATGCGGCCGCCACACCCGGTGCCGACCGCGTGCGTGTGAACGACCCCGACCGCACCATGGCCAACATCTTGCAGGTGGCCACGGCTGAGTTTGCAGACAAGGGGCTGGCGGGCGCGCGCATCGACGAGATTGCAGCGCTGACCAGCACCAGCAAACGGATGATCTACTACTACTTCGGTAGCAAAGAAGGTCTGTATGTAGCGGTGCTGGAGGACGCCTACCGACGCATTCGGCGGATTGAATCCGAATTGCACCTGGAAGACCTACCTCCCGAGCAGGCGTTGCGTACGCTGGTGGGTTTTACGGTGGACTACCAGCTTGCCAACCCGGATTTCATTCGTCTTGTGATGAATGAAAACATGCATCGGGGCGAGTTCATCAGCCAGTCCACCACCATCCAGGAACTCAATATCCCCGTCATTCACGCGGTTCGGAATGTGTATGAGCGTGGGGTGGCTTCTGGCGTGTTTCGCCCGGATGTGGACCCAGTGGATCTGCACATGTCTATTTCGGCACTGTGCTTTTTCAATGTGTCCAACCGCCACACCTTTGGCGCGATTTTCAAGCGTTCACTCGACAGCGCAGCCGCCACCGCGCAGCGCCGGGAATCGATCATCGAGATGATCGTCCGCTTCTTGAAGTGACGTCCCGCTAAGGCGCTTCGCGTCTTCCCCTGAAAAGAGACAGCGCCGGTTGCACCGGCCCACTCCTACCGCGCTCGGCCGCGACCCGCCGAATTTCGCCCAGATTTTTTCTTCGCTTGCGCGGCAAGGGTTTGCACCTAGTTTAAATACTAACCAGTTCGTACAAAATTCTTTCCAGGCACTCACAACGACTGGAGACAACATGTTTGCACTGGCCGACCGCATGCTGCGGGGATACACCCGCGTGCTTGATGCATTGGGCGGCCTGTTCCTGGCCGCGATGGTGGTGCTGGTGTTTGGCAATGTTGTGCTGCGCTATGTGTTCAACGCGGGCATCACGGTGTCTGAAGAGCTGTCGCGCTGGCTGTTTGTGTGGCTGACCTTCATGGGCGCCGTGGTGGCGCTGCGCGAGCACGGCCACCTGGGCACCGACATCCTGGTGGCGCGCCTGCCCGCCCGGGGCAAGAAGGCCTGCCTCGTGGTAGCGCAGCTGGCCATGTTGTATGTGTCGTGGTTGCTGCTGCGCGGCAGCTGGGCGCAGATGTTGATCAACTGGGAGACCGAGGCGCCGGTGACGGGCGCTTCAGTGGGCATTTTCTACGCGAGTGGTGTGCTGATGGGCGCCTCGGCCCTGGCCATCTTGCTGCGCGACCTCCTCCACACCTTGTTCCATGCCGCGGATGCACAAGACCTGGTCATGGCTGCGGGTAGCGAAGAAGCCGTGACGCCGCACTCTTCGGCCGACGAGCGCCGTTGAATCCACGCAATCACACGGCACAACGATGACCATCACCATTTTTCTCGGATCCCTGCTACTTGCCATGGCGATTGGCATCCCTATCGCCTTTGCGCTGTTGATCAGCGGCGTGGCGCTGATGTGGCACCTGGATCTGTTTGACGCGCAAATCCTCGCGCAAAACGTGATCAACGGGGCCGACAGCTTTCCGCTGCTGGCCGTGCCGTTCTTCATGCTCGCAGGCGAGATCATGAACGTGGGCGGGCTGTCGCGCCGCATCGTCAAGCTCGCCCTGGCCGTGGTGGGGCATGTGCCTGGCGGGCTGGGCTACGTGGCCATCATGGCGGCGGTCATTCTGGCGGCCGTGTCGGGCTCGGCAGTGGCCGATGCTGCCGCGCTGGCCTCGCTGCTGTTGCCGATGATGGTGGCCGCAGGCCACAACAAAGCGCGGTCGGCGGGGTTGATTGCCTCGGCCGGCATCATCGCGCCCGTCATTCCACCGTCCATCGGCTTCGTGATTTTTGGGGTTGCAGGCAATGTGTCCATCAGCAAGCTGTTTCTGGCGGGCATCGTGCCCGGCCTGCTGCTGGGCGTGGCGCTGGCGGGAACTTGGTGGTGGCTGGTGCGCAAGGAGCAAGTCGCTCCGCCCGCCAAGGCCTCGCGCGCAGAGGTTTTGAAAGCCCTCAAGGAGTCTGTGTGGGCTCTGGGCCTGCCCGTCATCATTTTGGTGGGCTTGCGCATGGGGGTTTTCACGCCCACCGAGGCAGCGGTCGTTGCAGCCGTGTACGCGCTGTGTGTGGCCATGTTGGTGTACCGCGAGCTGACCCTGCGCCAGCTGGCCGAGATCTTCCAGTCCGCAGCGCGCACCAGTGCCATCGTGATGTTCCTGGTGGCAGCCGCCATGGTGTCAGCCTGGCTGATCACCGTGGCCGACATGCCCAGCAAGGTGATCGACATGCTCCAGCCCTTCATGGGCAACCAGACCGTGTTGCTGCTGGCCATCATGGTGCTGGTGATGGTGGTCGGCACCGCCATGGACATGACCCCCACCATCCTCATCATGACGCCGGTGCTGATGCCCGTCGTCAAGGCGGCGGGTATTGACCCGGTGTACTTCGGTGTGCTGTTCATCATGGTGAACGCCATCGGTCTCATCACGCCGCCGGTAGGCACCGTACTGAACGTGGTGGCCGGAGTCGGCCGCGTGTCCATGGGCGAGGTCACGCGAGGCGTACTGCCCTTCGTGGCCGCCCAGTTTGCCGTGGTGCTGCTGCTGGTGCTGGTTCCGTCCATCGTCATGGTGCCACTGCGCTGGCTTGCCGGTTGATACACGCCATACGCCCCGCTCCGTTCCCGCCACTTATTTGTTTGTACCCAGCCTAAAACCCAAGGAGACATGTCCATGAAGTTGTTCAAAACCCTGCTCGCCACAGCCCTGGTTGCCGCGTCGCTGCTGCCAGCCGTGCATGCCCAGGAGCGCACCATCAAGTTCGCGTTCCAGAACCAAAAGGAACACCCCCAGGCCCAGGGCGCGCAGAAGTTCGCTGACCTGGTTGCCGCCAAGACCAACGGTCGCATCGCCGTCAAGCTCTTCCCGGGCGGAACGCTGGGCGGTGACCTGCAAACGGTATCGGCACTGCAAGGTGGGACTGTGGAGATGACCGTGCTCAACGCGGGCATCCTGTCGGCGCAGGCCAAGGAATTTGGCATCTACGACTTCCCCTTCCTGTTCGCATCGCCGCAAGAGGCGGATGCCGTGACCGACGGCCCCTTCGGCAAGAAACTGCTCGACAAACTGCAGGCCAAGAACCTCGTCGGCTTGGGCTACTGGGAGCTGGGCTTTCGCAACCTCACCAACAGCAAGAAGCCCATTACCAAGGCTGAGGACATTGCAGGCCTGAAGATCCGCGTGATCCAGTCCCCGATCTACATCGACATGTTCAACGCGCTCGGCGCCAACGCCGTGCCCATGCCCTTCCCCGAGCTTTACACCGCCATGGAGCAGAAGGCGGTAGACGGCCAGGAGAACCCGTTCTCGACCATCCTGTCGTCCAAGTTCGCTGAAGTGCAAAAGCACCTGACCATCACGCGCCACATGTACAACCCGCAGGCCGTCATCCTGAGCAAGAAGTTCTGGGACAGCCTGAACCCCGCCGACCAAAAGGCGGTGACGGAAGCCATGGCCGAGGCCACCACCTTCCAGCGCAGCGTCTCTCGCTCGCAGGCTGACGTGGCGCTGGAAGAGCTCAAGAAAGCCGGCATGCAGGTCACCGAGTTCTCACCGGCCGAGGTCGACAAGCTGCGCGCCAAGGTGAAGCCTGTGGTTGAAAAGCACAGTGACAAGGTGGGCGCCGAGACCGTGCAAGAGGTCTATGCCACGTTGGCCAAACTGCGCGGCGGCAAGTAATCTGGACGAGCAACCCGTGCGCTGCCATGCGGCAACCCCGCCTCGGCGGCGCACCTCCAAAGCAACCCGTTCTCCCCATGAGCACCCCGCTCCTTGAGCCTCCGGCCACCACCACCAGCACCCCCGCCATGTCTTCCACAAGCCCCCGCAAGGTGCTGATCGGGCTGATCGGCGCCGGCATCCAGAAGTCGCTATCGCCCGCTCTGCACGAAGAAGAGGCGCGGCACCATGGCATGCGCCTGCACTACCAGCTGATCGACCTGGACCGCTCGGACTCATCCATCGAGCAGCTGCCCACACTGCTGTCGGCCGCACGCATCATGGGCTACGCCGGGTGCAACGTGACCTACCCGTGCAAACAGGCGGTGATTCCCTGCCTCGACCGCCTGTCTGAAGAAGCACAGGCGATGGGCGCCGTCAACACCGTGGTGGTGCAAGACGGCCAGCTGGTGGGGCACAACACCGATGGATCGGGCTGGGCCTGGGGCTTTACCCGTGCGCTGCCCGGCGCCGATCTCCACCGCGTGGTGCTGCTGGGCGCGGGCGGTGCGGGCGCAGCCATTGCGCACGCCGTGCTGCGATTGGGTGCGCAGCATCTGAGCATCGTCGATGCCCAACCCGAACGGGCTGCGCAACTGGCCGCCGCCGTTAACGCGCTCTATGGCACCCGCGCCGAGGCTGGTGAGATCCGCTCTGCCATGGCGCAGGCCACCGGCCTGATCCACGCCACGCCCACGGGCATGGACAAACTGCCCGGGCTGCCGCTCGATGTGGCCTTGCTGCGGCCTGACATGTGGGTGTCCGAGGTGGTGTATTTCCCGCTCGACACCGCGCTGGTGCAGGCCGCGCGGGCGCTGGGCTGCAAGGTGTCGGACGGCGGTGGCATGGCTGTGGGCCAGGCCGTAGGCGCCTTCGAGCTGTTCACCGGCGAGGCCCCTGACGCAGCCCGCATGGACGCGCATTTCCGCCGCCTGGTCAGCGCACGCTGACCGATCACCATCGCACGCAAGCACACACCCACCAAGGAGTCGAACCCATGAGCACCCCCATGATGGCCACCCGCGAAGCACTGGGCGATCTGCCCAATCCCCTGGGTCTGCAGGGGGTGGAGTTCATTGAATACGCCACCAGCCGACCGCAGGCGTTGGGCCAGGCGCTGGAGCGGATGGGCTTTCAGCCCGTGGCACGGCACCGCTCGCGCGAAGTGCTGCTGTACCGACAGGGCGACATGAACATCATCGTCAACGCCCACCAAGACAACGAACGCACCGGCGTGCACGCGCCCCCGGCGCTGACGGAAGCCCCGGTGCTGACGGCCATTGCGTTTCGGGTGGGCAATGCCGCCGCAGCCTACCGCCGTGTGTTGGAGCTGGGGGCCTGGGCGGTGCACACCGAGGTCGAGGTGATGGAACTGAACATCCCCGCCATCCACGGCGTCGGATCCAGCCGCATCTATTTTGTAGACCGGTTCAAGGAATTCTCGATCTACGACGTGGACTTCGTGCCGATCCCCGCCGTGGCGCCTCCACCAGTGGTGCTGACCGGACTGCATCTCTTCGGCGTGGTGCAGTACATCGGCCTGGGCCGCGCGCAGGACTGGATCCACTTCTACGGCGAACTGTTCGGCTTTGCCGAGCTTTCGCCGGAGCAGTCGTTTGGTGTGCTCACGCATGGTCGCATCCTGGCCAGTCCTTGTGGCACGCTGCACTGGCAGTTGATAGAGCCACTTGTGGATGCAATCGACGCTGACCCCGAGGAGTTGCTGCAGCGCGTGGCCTTTGGCACGCCCGATGTGCTGGCCACGGTGAACGCGCTGCGCGCCCGGGGCGTGGACTTTGTCGAGTCACCCACGGGCGTGCACACCGGCACGCGCGGTGCCCTCACGCGCGCCGATGCGGGATCGCCCAGTTTCGAGTTGGTGCTGGACGCACGCTAAGCCTGGAGAGCACCCATGCGCACATCCACCATGCAACGCAACGTGGCCGACTTCGGCATGGACACCATCAGCCTGGCCGGTCCGCTCGAAGCCAAACTCTCTGCCGTCAAGGCTGCTGGCTTTGGCCAGATCATGCTGGCCGCGCGCGACATCGTGGGCCATCCGCAAGGCATTGAAGCAGCCGTGCACGCCGTGCGCAGCAGCGGCCTGCGCGTGACGGGCTTCCAGGTGCTGCGCGACTTCGAGGGCCTGTCGGGCCACCTGCACAGCTACAAGGTGGACATTGCCAAGCAGATGATCCTGATGGCGCGCGACCTGGGCGCGCCCGTGCTGCTGGCCTGCAGCTCCACGTCATCGCACGCCACGGCGGATGCCGAGGCCATTGCCCGCGACCTGCGCAAGCTTGCGCTGCTGGCGCTGCCCCATGGCATCCGTGTGGCGTTTGAAGGGCTCTCGTGGGGACGGCACATCAACGAGGTACACCAGGCCTGGGCGGCGGTCGAACAAGCCGATTGCCCCAACCTCGGCCTGGCCGTGGATTCGTACCACCAGTTCGCTACCAGCACGCCGCTGGCGGCCCTCGCGGATGTGGACCCCGAGAAGATCTATCTGGTGCAGCTCTCGGACTTCATGTGGCAGGAGACCCGCACCGTGCAGGAGCGCATCGACACGGCGCGGCACTTTCGCGTGTTCCCCGGAGAAGGCGTGCACAGCCAGGCGCTTGCCGAACTGGTGCGCACGCTCGACGGCATGGGTTACCAGGGCGACTACAGCTTTGAAGTCTTCAACGACGACTACCAACAGCTGCCATTGCCCTATGTAGCACAGCGTGCGTGGAACAGCGCGTTGTGGCTGGCCGAAGGTGTGCTGCAGCGTGCGGTGCCACTGCCGGGGCACCCGCGCATCAAGACACAGGCGTGATCAGCGCACCGACGATCAGCTGTTGGCGCGCTTCTTGAGCCAGCGCATCAGCGCACCCACCACGGGCAGCTTCTCGTACAACTCTTCGGCCGCGTCCCAGTAGTCGCGGTGCAGCGTGACCATGCCCTGCGCGTCCAGCACCAGGTGCGAGGCACCACGCACTGTCTGCGTCACGCCTTTGTCAAAGCCCTTGAAGGCAAACAGAAAATCCCAGGTCAGAAAACACTGCTGCCCCTGCACCACGCGGCCGGTGACCACAAAACGCGGCTGCTCCAGCGACTCGAACATGTGGGCAAAGATGGCTTGAATGGCGGGCACACCCAACACCTCGTTGAACGGGTCCTTGAACCGCGCCTGCGGCGCATAGAGCTGGCCGATGGTGGCCACGTCGGTCGGTGAGAGGTTTTCAAAGAACGCAACGACGCGCGTGACGGCCTCTTCGGTAGCGGGAGCGGTGTAAGGGGGCTGCATAGGCGATTCAAAGACCTGTGAACTTGCGTACCGCCGGAAAATACCACCGGTACGGCAGCACACGCAGCAGTTTCATCACCCGCGTGAAGCGCTTGGGAAAGTGGATGTCGAAATGCCCCCGATCCCAGCCTTGCATGATGGCCGCCGCCGCTGCCTCGGGCGAGATCAGTGCGGGCATCGTGAAGTCGTTGCCGGCCGTGAGCGGTGTGGCCACAAAGCCCGGGTTGATCACGCTCACACCCATACCCAGGTCGTGCAAATCCAGGTACAACGCCTCGGCCAGGTTGATGAGGGCAGCCTTGGTGGGACCGTACGCCAGGCTCTTGGGCAGGCCCCTGAAGCCTGCCACGCTGCTGATGACACTGACATGCCCAGGGCGCCCGGCCTGCGCCGCTGCCAGCATGGCAGGCAATACAGCGGCCAACACATGCAGCACGCCGTTGTAGTTGATCTGCTCGTGGCGCAGCACCACGGCCAGATCAAAATCGGTGGCACGCATGTCGCGGTAATAGCCTGCGCAGTAGCACACCATGTCGGGCGCGCCGCCTGCCAGCACCTGCGCAGCTGCGGCCTGCACCTGTTCGGGCTCTGCCGTGTCAAAGGCCAGTGCCATGCTGCCGGGGTGCTGGGCCACGAACGCGTCCAGCGCTTCGCCACTGCGCGCCGACACGATGACCTGCGCGCCGCGCGCATGCAGCGCAGCCGCTGTGGCACGGCCAATGCCGCTGCTGGCCCCAATGAGCCAGGCCCGGCGGCCATGCCAGTCGCGCAGGGGAGGATTGAGGCTCATGGTGCGCGTTTGGTGAAGGACAGGGTGATCTCGCCCAGGCGGAACCCGAACTTGCTCATGGTGGCGCGGTTGAGCATCACCCGGTCGTCGATAAGGTACATCCAGTCGTCCAAGTCGACGTTGTAGACCTTGCCATCCACCGGCAACGCCAGTGTGTAGTTCCAGCGGAAAGCGTTGCCGCGCGTTTGCCCGTTGGCCGTGCCCACCACGTCGTCGGCGGTGCCGGTGTAGCGGCCATCCGCGTGTTTGGTCAGGCGCCAGATGCGGCGCTGCGTGGTGCCGTCGGAGTAGGTGAATGCTTCATCCAGAACCCCCTCGTTGCCCTTCCATTCACAGACCATGACCACGGTGAAACGTTTGACGATCTGGCCGCTGCGGTCCTGGAAAATGCCGTAGGCGTCAATCGTGCCGGTGAAATACTGGGCCAGGTCCAGCAACGGCTTTTCGCTGGCGTAGCCATCAATGTTCTGGCTGGCGCAGCCGGACAGCACCACGGGCGCCGCCACGGCGGCGGAGAGGAGGAGACGTCTTTGCATCATGGTGAGAGCCTTCGGTTCAGAGGTCGTGTTCAGGAAATCGGCGCGGCATTGGGGCGCCGCAGGATGAGCGCATACAGCGCAGCCGCCGCCAGCAGCTTGAGCACGCAGGGCAGCACCGCGTAGGCCAGGCCCAGGGTTTGCAGACCGTCTTCGCTGCGGGTTCCGGGGGTGTAGCCCACCCAACCCAGCAGCGGCAGCGCCAGGCCTGCGGCCAGCGCCAGGTTGAGCTTGGTGGCAAAGTTCCACCAGCCAAAGTACGCGCCTTCGTGCTGGCCGCTGTCGCCCTCGGCCGCAATCACGCCTGCCAGCAGCGCGCTGGGCAGGGCCAGGTCGGTTCCCAGTGCCACACCAGAGAGCGCGCAAACCACGAGGAACGGCACCACATCGCCGGCCCCCAAAAATGCGGTCCAGACAAACACCGCAATGGCCAGCAACATGCCCGCCAGCCAGGTGCGCGCCAGGCCAAACCGCGCGACGGCGCGAAGCCACAGCGGGATCGACAGCGCGGCGCAGACGAAATACGCCGCCAGAAACATCGGTTCCTGCGCGGGCGGCGCCTGCAAGCGGTCCTGAATAAAGAACAGCACCAGCGTGGCTGGGATGGCGCTGGCGATGCCGTTGAGCATGAACACGGCCAGCAGGCGACGGAACGCGGCTCGACCCCAGGGCCGCCACAGGCTGGCGCGCTGCGGTGGTCGGTAAATACCGGCCACGGAAACACCCGCATGCGCTACAGGGCGCGGAGCCCGCGTCCACGCCCACCATCCCATCAGCAAGGTGATGGCAAACACACTGAGCATCACCGGCAGCCCCAGCAACGCAGGCAGCACCGAGGCCAGCACCACGCCCACCAGTGCAGCGCCCTCACGCCACGCCACAATACGGCCGCGCTGCAGCTCGTCCCCACCCAGGCGCGCTCCCCACGACTGGTGCGCAATGCTGAGCTGGCTGTACGCGGTATAGGTGATGAGCAAGGCCACCAGCGCCCAGGCTATGAGCGCATCGGGGTCGCGTACCGCCGGAAAGAACAGGCCGGTCAGCCCCAGGGCCAGCACCATGGCCGACACCGCTCCCACGCCGAGCACCGCGCGCACCGATCGGCCAAACAGGTAGTCCGACAGGCGCCCCAGCAACGGGTCAGAAACGGCGTCGAATAACCGGGCGGCCAGCAGTACTGCGCCCAGCGTGGCCAATGGCATGCCAAACTCCCGCGCATAGTGGTTGGGCAGCAGCACGTACAGCGGCAGCGCCACAAATGCCAAGGGCAAGCCCAGCAGCCCATAGGCCAGCCCTTCGCTGGCGCGGATGGGCTGGGCCGGGGTCATGGTTGGCCCGCGGTGCGGGGGGTGGCAATCAGCTCGGCACGCAGACCCGGCTCCGAGGTCTGCGGCGACAGCCAGATGCCAAAGAACAGGCGCGCGAACTCGGCATCGGGCACCTCGCCCACGACGCGGCCTCCCATGTGGAACACCGCGCCAGCGCCTGGCTGGTACACACCTAGCAGCCGGTCTCCCGGTTTCACATCCGGCAGTGCCTCCTGCAGCAACTGCTGCCACCGCGTGGCCTGCTGGGCGCTGAAACTGCCCACGCGGCGCATCTCTTCGATCGACCGCTTGGCAATGGCCTCGGCCGTGAAGTTGCGTTGATAGGTCAGCTCCAGCGCCAGCGGATGGGCGCCGTATTTGTCTGCGTCAAACCCGGGCTGCACCCACAAGCGCGCACGGTAGATGTCAAAACCCAGAAACCGCAACGTGCCCTGGCCCGCCATGCGCGCGCCGGCCAGCGGCGTGTTGGCAGGCCCTGCTGCGGCCGCAGCAGCAGGGGTGTTGGCCTGCGCCACCTGGGCCACGGCGAAATTTGAATGAAAAACGGCTGTAGCGCTTATCAGTAAAGCGGTAGTAGCTATATTTTTCATAGTGAATTGCCTTCTACTTTCCACCGTCAGTCTTTGACCAGCGTGTACTGCACCAGGTCGATGTTGCTCATCGCAAACGCCGCTTCGCAGTACGCCAGGTAGAACTCCCAGATGTGCATGAAGCGCTGGTCGAACCCCAGCTGCAGGATCTGCGTGCGCTGCGCCAGAAACCGCTCGCGCCAGCGTTTGAGGGTCTCGGCGTAGTCCTGGCCAAAGGCGAACTCGTCCACCACGCGCAGGCCCGCGGCCTCGGCCTCTCGGCGGAACTCGCGCGGGCAGGGCAGGCAGCCGCCGGGGAAGATGTACTGCTGGATGAAATCGGTGGAGCTGATGTAACGGTCAAACAAGCTGTCGTCGATGACGATGCTCTGGATGCAGGCCTTGCCACCCGGTTTGAGCAAGCGGTTGACCGACTGGAAGTAGGTGGGCCAGTATTCGCGGCCCACGGCTTCCACCATCTCGATGGAGCAGATCGCGTCGTAAGGGCCGTCCTGAACATCGCGGTAGTCCTGCAAGCGCAGATCGGCCTGGCCCTGCACGCCATGGGCGGCCATGCGTTTTTCTGCAAACGCAAGCTGCTCGGTGGACAGGGTCACGCCCGTCAGCGATGCGCCAAACTCGGTGGTCGCCATTTCAGCCAACGCGCCCCAGCCGCAGCCGATCTCCAGCACGCGGTCACCCGTCTGCACACCCGCCATGCGCAGCGCACGGCGCACCTTGGCGTGCTGGGCCGTGCGCATGTCGCCACCCGCGTCGCCCTCGAACCAGGCGGACGAATAGTTCATCGTGTCGTCCAGCCACAGCTCGTAGAACGCGTTGCCCAGGTCGTAGTGCGCGTGGATGTTTTTCTGGCTGTTGCTGCGCGTATTGCGGTTGAGCAGGTGCTTGATGCGGTACAGCAGCCGCCCGGCCCAGGTACCGTAGATCACGCCTTCGACCTGCTGGCGGTTGGCGACAAAAAGCTTGAGCAGGTCGGTGAGGTGTGGCGTGGTCCAGTCGCCCGCGATGTAGCTCTCGGCAAAACCGATGTCGCCCGAGCGGAGCGCGGCGCTGCACACGTTCCAGTTTTTGAGCGTGATGGCCGCCGACGGCCCATTGCCATGCCCAAAGTGCTGCAACGTGCCGTCGGGCAGTTGCACGGTAAGGTGGCCGTGCTGCAACCGTTGCAGGAGTTTCAAGGCCGTGCGTGCTGCGGCAGGCGTGCCCTGGGGCAGCTCAAGCGCTGCGCGTTGTGCGGTGGTCGTGGAGGTGTTCATGGCGGTCTTCTCGTGCATGGGCTCAGCAGGTCACTTCAACGGGTCACGATGGAGGCCGGGGCCTCGGGCTTTCGATGGAAACGCACGCGCTTGAGCCACAGCTGCAGCGCGTGCCAGTGGATGCGGGCCATGATGGCCAGCGTCATGGCGGGGTAGCCCCACAGCGCCTGGCGCAAGGTGCGGGCGTTGGCGGGCTGCAACGTGCCGCTCACGCTGGTCTGGATGAGCGGACCGCTGGCGTCGTCGTAATCGATGCGCGCCACGGTGCGGCCTGCGTCTTGCGTGGATTGCGTTTGCTGGATATCGGCCTCGGTGCGCATGAAGCGGAAGCGGTAGCCGCCGTTCACCTCACAAAAGGGCGACACATGGAACACCTTGCGTGCCTGTTGTTCTACGCCGTACTGCGGTGCATCCAGCAGATAGCAATGGCGTTCGCCGAAGGTGTTGTTCACCTCGACCACGATGGCGCGCAGGCTACCGTCCGTGCGGTGGCAGTACCAGAAACTGACGGGCTTGAAGGTGTAGCCCAGTACGCGCGGGTAACAGTGCAGCCAGACCTCGCCGGCAGCGTCTTCAATGCCTTCGGTGCGCAGCAGGGCATCCAGCCACGCCAGTGCCCCACCCTGCGCTGCGCTGCGGCCATCACCGTGGTCCACGTCGTGAAAGCTGATGGCGCCAGGGCGGTTCACCGCCAGCGCGCTCTGCGCACCCGACAAACTGCGCATCGGCAGCATCAGGAAAAACGTGCGGTACGCAAACGCATGCTTTTTGGGCCGCAACCGCGTGTGGCGCACCTGGCCGAAGCCGATGAGCGGCACCCGGGGCGCGGCGAAATGATTCACGCGGCCTCCGCCAAAGGGGCTGGCATGGCGGCCAGCAATTGCTCTGCCACCGCCAGGCCCGATTTGAGGCCGTCTTCATGGAAGCCATAACCCGTCCACGCGCCACAGAACCAGGTGTGCTCACGCCCCTGGATCTTGCCAAGCTGCTGCTGTGCGCGAATCGCGGCCATGTCGAACACCGGATGGGCGTACTCATAGCTGCCAATGACGTGTTCAGGCGCAATGTCGCGCATGGGGTTGAGCGACACCACCACGGGCTGGGCAAACGGCACGGGCTGCAGCTGGTTGATGAGGTAGTGCAAGCACACGCGAGCAGACTCGCGGCTGCGCTGCCGGGCGCGTTCGTAGTTCCAAGCTGCCCAGGCAGCGCGGCGCTCGGGCAGCACCGAAGTGTCGGTGTGAAGCACGGCACGGTTGGCCTGGTACCGAATCGACCCCAGCACCGCGCGCTCCTGCGTGGTGGGCTGAGCCAACAGCGCGAGCGACTGGTCGGAATGTGTGGCCAGCACCACCTGGTCGAAGTGCTCGACCAAGCCATCGGTCACCACGCGCACGCCCGCCGCATCCCGCTCGATGCGGCGCACAGGTGTGGACAGGCGCTTGTCGACAATGCCCGCGACGATCTTTTCGACGTAATTCCGCGCGCCGCCCGCCACCGTCCACCATTGGGGTCGGTTGCTGACCTGGATCAGGCCGTGGTTGTGGCAGAACCGGATCATGGTGGCCACGGGGAACTTCAGCATCTGGTCGGTAGGGCAGCTCCAGATGCAACCGAGCATGGGCAAAAAGTACCAGTCGCGGAAGGCGTCGCCAAACCGGTGCTCGCGCAAAAAATCGCCCAAGGGTTGCATCAACGCCGCGTCGGCCTTGGCCTCTGCGATGCGGGTGCACAGCTTGTTGAACCGCAGCAGGTCCCGCAACATGCCCAGAAAGCGGGGGTTGAGCAGGTTGGAACGTTGTGCAAACACCGTGCTCAGGCTGGTGCCGCTCCATTCCAGAGCACGGCCGCCGCGCAGTGCTGCCGGCACCTGCACCGAGAATGACATGTCCGATTGGGCGGTCTCTACGCCCAACTCTGCCAGCAAGCGGATCAGGTTCGGATAGGTGCGCTCGTTGAACACCAGAAAGCCCGTGTCCACACCGTGGGTGACAGGGGCGCCGGAGGCATCTGGCAGCGTGACATCGACCGTGTGGGTGTGCCCACCAAAATAGTCGCCCGCTTCGTAGAGCGTGAGATCCGCCTGGCCGCGCAATTTGTGGGCGACGGAGAGGCCTGAAATGCCAGAACCGATGATGGCGATTTTCATGACCGGCTCCCTCTGGCCGGTGCACGGAATAAAAAGGTTGCGAAGCGTCCCGAAACGAATAAGAGAGGGAGGGAGGAGAAGCGCTCCAGGAGGTCAGTCGGAACCCGGGGGCCCGAAAGGCTTCGCAACGTTAAAACTGTACGACGCGCAATCGTGTTGCGCAAGGAATAGAGTGAGGCCAGCGCCGCGAAGTTCCAGAGCTCGCGGCGGTTTTTTTTAAAGAAACGTAAAGAAAACATCACGATCCCCGGGGCACAGCCGCTGCCAGTTGCTGCTCGATCGCGCGCACCAGCCCCTTGTTGTCCGGCCCGGTCAGGCTGGAGTAGTTGTCCACCAGCTTGCCGTCGCGGCCCAGCAGGTATTTGTGGAAGTTCCAGCGTGGGGCGGTGCCCGACAACGCGGTGAGCTGGCGAAAGAGCGGCGAAGCGTCTGCCCCTTTCACGCTGCTCTTGGCAAACATGGGGAATTTCACGCCGAACGTGTTTTCGCAGAACTCCGCAATCTGCTGATTGCTGCCCGACTCCTGCGAAAAGTCGTTGGACGGAAAGCCCAGCACCACCAACCCCTTGTCTTTGTAGCGTGCAAACAGCTCTTCCAGCCCCTTGTACTGGCCGGTAAACCCGCAGAAACTGGCCGTATTGACGACCAGCACGACCTTGCCACTGTACTGACACAGCGACTGCGGCTTTTCGTCCTGCAACCGGGGGACGGTGTGCTGCAGCGTGGCAGGGCAGTTGGCTGGTGCGTCGGCCGCCTGCGCAAACGGAGCCACCAGCAGGGCGGCGGCGCCCAGGCTGCATGCCGAAAGGAGTCGGGAAAGGAAGTTCATAGGACTTTGTACTCGAAGTGGGTCCAGTTTAACCATTTCATTATTTTTTGTCCGCATTAGTTTTTATTTGTACGCAACGGTATACGCATTCGGACTCCGTTTGGATTCAGATTCTTGACAGGAGGATGGGGGTGTTGGACGCGCAGGCGACGTTGCCACCTGCCGTGGCACGCAGACATCTTGGTCACAACGCGTGGTGTGACCTTGAAACGGAAGGGATTCAAGCGCTGCGCAGACGGCGCGGCGAGGGAGTGACGAGTCGCGAGGGACTCATCACGCTTTCAGACCAAGCTGAGCAGCCGGTCCAGAGGCAGCGTGACCCGCACATCTTTGAAAGCCACCACACCCGTAACCTTCCACGGTGGCATGCCCGATTCGCGCGGAATCGGCTCGCCGGTGGGCATACCGTCGCGGTTGGTGACCACCGCCACCCGCGGGGTGGTGGCCGTGGCGCCGCGGCGGATGACCACTCCCACCTCCTGGCTGGCGAGCCGCACAAAAGCGCCGGGAGGGTACACGCCCAAGGTTTTCACCAGCGCCGCCCCCATCTCGTCCACCTTGTGGTCTTCGTCGTAGTAGCTCGCCTGCATGGCTGCTGTGACGGGCATAGGCGAACGTGCTACGCGGGGCGCGAGGCGGGCGCCAAATATGTCGGCGCGCTGCACCAGCCGGGCCATCTGCTGGGCCTCACTCTTCTTGTCCAGCGGGCCAGGGTTGCGGTGGTGGTGGCAGCGCACTGCCTCCAGCCACAGCGGGTCGGCCACCCCGAGATGGCGCAGCAGCGCCTCAGAGCGGGCAGCATGGTCTTCCACGGCTGCAATCTGGGCGGCGGTCAGGGGTTGGCTTTGCTGCGCAAGCTGGTCTTGCAACTCGGTCATCGCGATGTTCATGCTCAGCCCGGCGTGCCCCACCTGTTGGATGCGCGCTTCCGGCCAGCGCAGCATCTCGCGCGCGACCACCATGCATACGCAGCTCACCAGCATTGAATGCGTGGCGCTGTACATGCGCGTTTCCTGGGCCGAGAGGTAAATGAGCGCAAGCAGGGTGGCGTCGGGCGTGTGCTCACAAAGTCGGTTCAGCTCGTCGTGCAGCGCTTGAAACCGGCCGCCAAAGTCGCTGACCGAGGGCGCCCGCAGGATTTGTGTGGCGCGCAACTGCAATTCGGGCCAATCGGGCAGCGTCTTGCCGCCCCGACCGCGCCCACCCGCATCATCGGCGGCCGTCATCTTCATCGAGGCAATTTCGCCCAGACTGGTGTCGGCGATCAACATGCGCTGAAGCTGTGCCAGGTAAGCCCGGTGGCTGCCACCCGACTCATCGGTGTCCACACACAACTCACGGCCCCGCGCCACCATGGTGGCCAGCTCCTCCCGTGTGCGAATGACATAGCCCTTTTGGGCCAACAGCGCGCCATCGGCACCCCGCAGCACAAACGGCAACGGGTGGCCGACCTGAATGGATTCGATGTTGAGGCTGACGAGGTTCATAGTGATCGCGCCATTATCCAACGCGCATCACCCTTCCAAAGCCGGGGCAACCCAGGGGATTGCCCCGCTTTTTGGAAGAAGTTGGCGCACGTGCGCAAAACACCGCCAACACCGCCATCAGCCACAGCGACCTCACTGCAGGGGTTGCGGCGGCACCGGTCCGGCGGGGGCCGCGGCCGCGGGATGTTCGTCATGGTGCGCACCGCGAAAGCGGCGCAGCAGCCGACCAAAACTTGCCCCTACATCGTCCACGCCCGTGAACACCGCCGGAATCACCAGCAGGCTCAGCAGCGTGGAGGTGATCAGGCCGCCAATCACCGCCACCGCCATCGGGGAGCGGAAGCTCGCATCCGCCGCACCAAAGCCAATCGCAATTGGCAGCATCCCCGCACCCATGGCCAGCGTGGTCATGATGATCGGGACGCGCGCGCTTGTGGCACGCGTCGATCAGCGCTTCGAAACCGCGTCAGGCCATGCTCGCGCCGCGCCAGGATGGCGTATTCCACCAGCAGGATGGAGTTCTTGGTCGCAATGCCCATCAGCATGATGAGCCCGATGAGCGACGGCATCGAGAAGCTCTTTTGCGCAATCAAGAGGCCGACGAACGCCCCGCCCAGCGACAGCGGCAGCGCCGCCAGGATGGTCACGGGGTGCAGGAAGTCCTTGAACAGCAGCACCAGCACGATGTAGATGCACAACACGCCGGTCAGCATGGCCAGGCCAAAGCTGGCAAACAGCTCGCCCATCATTTCGGCGTCGCCAATCGTGATCTGGCGCACGCCGGGCGGCAGGTTCTGGATGGACGGCAGCGCCTCGACCGCCTTGGTCACGTCGCCCAGCGGCTGGCCCGACAGCTCGATCTCGAAGTTGACGTTGCGCGCACGGTCATACCGGTCCACCACGGCCGGGCCGCCGCTGAACTCCAGCGTGGCCACCTGCCCCAGCATCACCGGCCCCTTGCTGCCCGGCACCGACAGGCGCTCCAGCAGGGACAGGTCCTTGCGGGCGTCATCCTGCAGCTTGACGACGATGGGCACCTGGCGCGAGGCCAGGTTGAGCTTGGGCAGCGACACGTCGTAGTCGCCCACGGTGGCGATGCGCAGTGTTTCGGCGATGGCGCTGCTGGTCACGCCCAGGTCGGCGGCGCGCGCAAAGTCGGGGCGCACCGCAATTTCGGAGCGCACCAGGCTGGCGGTGGACGAGATGCTGCCCAGGCCGGGGATGGTGCGCAGGTCTTTTTCGACCGCCAGTGCGGCCGACGTCAGCGCCTGCGGGTCGTCGCCGGTGAGCACCAGCACGTATTTCTCGCCCGAGCCGCCCAGGCCCACCTTGCTGCGCACACCGGGCAGGGTTTCCAGCGCGGAGCGGATCTGGTTCTCGATGCCCTGCTTGCGCGGCCGGTCGCCGCGCTCGGCCAGCAGGATGGTCAGCGTGGCCTTGCGTGTCTCGGCATTGCCCATGCCTGCAAACGGGTCGCCGCCTGCCGTGCCGCCGCCGATGGTGGTGTAGACACTTTGCACATGGTCCACCTTGGCGATGCGCTGACGCGCGTCTTCGGCCGCCGCCCGCGTCTGGCTCAGGGTGGCTCCGGGCGGCAGCTCCAGGTAGACCTGGGTCTGCGAGTTGTCGTCCGGCGGAATGAAGCCGGTGGGCAGCAGCGGAATCAGCGCGAGCGAGCCGATAAAAAACGCTGCCGTGGCCACAAACGTGATCCAGCGGTGCTTGATGCACCAGGCCGCCCAGCGCAGGTACACCGTCATCCAGCGCGGGTCTTTGTGCTCGTCCACGATGGGCTTCAAGATATACGCCGCCATCATGGGCGTCAGCACCCGCGCCACCACCAGGCTGGCAAACACCGCCAGCGATGCCGTCCAGCCAAACTGCTTGAAGAACTTGCCCGCAATGCCGCTCATGAACGCGGTGGGCAAAAACACCGCGATCAGCGTGAATGTGGTGGCGATCACGGCCAGGCCAATTTCGTCGGCGGCTTCCATCGCGGCCTGGTACGGCGACTTGCCCATGCGCAGGTGGCGCACGATGTTCTCCACCTCCACGATGGCGTCGTCCACCAGGATGCCGACCACCAGCGACAGGGCCAGCAGCGTGATCACGTTGATGGAGAAGCCCAGCAGGTGCATGCCGATGAACGCCGGAATGATCGACAGCGGCAGCGCCACGGCCGAGACAAAGGTGGCACGCCAGTCGCGCAGGAACAGCCACACCACCAGCACCGCCAGCAGCGCGCCTTCGTACAGCAGGTGCATGGAGCCGTCGTACTCCTCCTGCACGGGCTTCACAAAGTTGAAAGCCTCGGTGACTTCCAGGTCGGGGTGCTGCTCGCGCAGCTCCTTCAAGGCCGCCTGCACGGCGCCGCCCACTTCGACCTCGCTGGCGCCCTTGCTGCGCGCCACCTCAAAGCCCACCACGGGTTTGCCGTTGAGCAAGGCCATGGCGCGCGGCTCGGCCATGGTGTCGGTGACCGTCGCGACCTGATCGAGCCGGATGTGCCGGCCGTCCGACAACGCCAGCGTGAGGCCTGCCAGTTCTTGCGCGGACTGCACCGTGGCCAGCGTGCGCACGGGTTGCTCGCTGCCGCCCAGGTCGGTGCGACCGCCCGCGCTTTCAGTTTGCACCAGCCGCAACTGGCGCGACACGTCGGCCGCCGTGGCCGACCAGCGCCTGCAGCTTGACCGGGTCCAGCGACACATGCACCTGGCGGTCCACGCCGCCCACGCGGGTCACAGCGCCCACGCCGCGCACCGACAGCAGCTTTTTGGCCACGGCATCGTCCACAAACCAGGACAGCGCCTCGTCGTCCATGCGGGTCGAGGCAACGGTGAAGGCCAGCACCGGCTGCGCGGCCAGGTCCATCTTGGTCACGATGGGGTCGCGCACGTCACCAGGAAGATCGCCGCGCACGCGGGCCACGGCCGAGCGCACGTCATCCAGCGCCTCCTGCGTAGGCTTTTCCAGCCGGAATTCGGCCGTGATGGTGGCGCCGCCGTCCTGCACCTTGGTGTAGATGTGCTTCAGGTCCTGCAGCGTGGCGATGCTGTTTTCGATCTTGCGCGCCACATCGTTTTCAAGCTGCGCGGGCGAGGCGCCGGGCAGCGCCACCGTCACGGAAATGGTGGGCAGGTCAATGTCCGGAAAGTTCTGCACCTTCATGGCGTTGAACGACAGCAGGCCGCCAAACGTCAGCAGCACAAACAGCATCAATGCCGGAATAGGGTTTTTGATCGACCAGGTGGATACATTCATGAAGAACGCTCCTCAATTTATAGCTACTAGCGCTTGATGGACAAGCGCTAGAGGCACTTTTTGCTCAAACTTTAGCAACAAAGACGTGTTGGCAGGCGCTGAAGACGTCACCACGCGTACCAGATCGCCGTCGTTCAGAAAGCCAGCACCGCGCACCGCGATGGAGGCATTCGCGTCCACCCCCGACAGCACCTCGACCCGGTCAGCGACGCGGCGACCGGTCTGCACCTTGCGCATCTGCACACGCTGCTCGGCACCCACCACAAACACGTACGAGAAGCCGTCGCGCAGGACCAGCGCTTCTTGCGGCACCGTGAGCGCATCGCTGGCGCCCAGCGCAAATTCGCCCCGCGCAAACATCCCCGCCCGGAAATCTGCGTTCAGCGGCAAATCCACATACACCAGGGCATTGCGTGTTTGCGGGTCTACCGTCGGCGCGATCATGCGCACCGTGCCCTCAGCCACAGAACCACTGGCCGCGGTCACGCTGACCTTGGCGCCGGGCGTGATGCGGCGCAGCTCGGTCGATGTGACTTCGGCGCGCCATTCCAGGCGGCCCTTGCGCACCATGCGAAACAGCTCGGCCCCCGCGCCCACCACCGCGCCCACCGTGGCCGTGCGGGCCGAAATCACGCCGCTGTCAGGCGCCACCACCTGGGTGTATTTGAGGCGCAGCTGCTGCGCATGGAGCGTGGCCTGGGCGGCCTGCACGCGGGCCTGGGCGGTTTTTTCTGCAGTGGTGAACTGCTGAATCTGCTGCTGGCTGAGCGCGCCCGTGGCCTGCAGCGACCGGGCACGGTCGGCATTGGCCGCCGCTTCGGCCGCGTTCGCCTGCGCTTCAAGCAGGCTGGCACGCACCTGGGCGACATCTGCCTGCACGGTGTCGGCCGAGAACGTGGCCAACACCTGGCCCGCCTTGACCACGTCGCCCACGTTCGCACGCACATCGGTCAGGCGCAGGCCGTTGCTTTCGGCGCCGATGATGGCTTCCTGCCAGGCAGCGACGTTGCCATTGGCCGTGAGACGCAGCGGCACTGCGGTGCGCTGGGGTTGGGCGGTGGTCACCGTCAACGCGGGGCGGGGCTGGTTGGCCTTGGGCTCATCGGCCGCGCGTGATGCGCCGGAGTACACCAGCGCACCTGTGGTGGCCAAAACACACACAGCCACCAGAGCGAGAGCGGTGCGGGACAGTTTGAAATGGGGCATCAGATTGGGCATCGGTCAGGTCCATTCGTCCAATAAACAGGTTCAAAGAGAAATGAGAAGAAGTGGCGCGGCGGGCGGCACGTCACCGCGCCGTGGCGCCCGCGTTCTGTGCCACTGCTCCGCCGTGGTCGGCGTTCCAGCCGCCACCGGCGGCGCGATACAGCGCTACCCAGGCCGCCTGGCGTTCGTGCTGCAGCGCTATGAGGGCGTTCTCGGCAGCCAGAGAGGTGCGCCGCGCGTCTTCCAGCTCCACCAGGCTGGCCAGCCCACCCCGCCACCGGGCCTCGGTGGCGTCGAACGACACCCGGTAGCCCTCGGCCGCAGTGCGTGCGCTTGCATTGCGCTCCGCCGTGCTCTGCAGTCGCACGAGCGCCTGCTCGACCTCGCTCACCGCTTGCCGCACCCGTGCGCGGTACAACGCGGCGGCTTCGTCGTAGCGCGCCTGGGCGGCATCCACCTGTGCCGCGCGGCGGCCGCCGTCAAACAGCGGAACACTGAGCGCCAGCGGGCCAATCGTCCACGTGCTCAGGTCCGTGGTCACCCCCCCGGTACGCACCCATCCGGCACCCACCGATCCGCTGAGCGACAGGCGCGGATAACGCTGGGCCTGCGCGCTGCCCACCTCGGCACTGGCGGCGGCGACCTCTCGCTCGGCGTTGTACACATCAGGCCGCTGGGCCAGCACCTGCGCCGGCAAGGCGGCAATGGCAAACAGCGCGTCCGGCGCAGGGCGACCCGGTGCCGCCGCAAGGCGCGCACGCAGGGCGGGTTCCTCCCAGCCGGTCAATGCCACCAGTGTTTTCAGCTCCACATCACACTGCATACGCTGCTGCGATGCGCGGGCAGCGGCCTCTGCGGCACTGGCACGCGCCAGGGCGGCAGTGGCCGGTGCGGTAAAACCCGCCTGCTCGCTCAAGGCCGACAGGCGCGAGGTTTCGCCGCGCGACTGGGCGTCTCGCTGTGCCACATTCAACTGCTCCAGGCAGGTGCGCAGGCTGCTGGTCTGTAACGCCACTTCGGCCGCCACACTCACACGGGCTTCGTGCCACAGGGCCTGTGCGCCCGCCAGCCGCTGGTCGGCAGCAGTTTTGGCGGCTGCGTTGCCACCGAACAGATCGATCTCCCAGCTGGCCTGCAACCCGGCCTGGGCCGTGGTGGCAATGCCCGCCAATTGTTCGTTGAACCCCCGGCTGGCGCTGGCTTGCCCGTCCAGCGCCGGGCCCAGCGCAGCGCGGCTGGCCACCTGGGTGGCACGGGCCTGCGCAATGCGCGACCGCGCCTGGGCCACCCCCGGGCTGATCGTCTGCGCGGCATCGATCAGCTCGACAAGCAGCGGATCGTCCAGCTGCGCCCACCACTGCGACAGACCCGCCACCGAGCCCTGGTGAGGCAACTGCGCCTGCCATCCTGCGGGAGCGGGCGCCGACACGGAGGAAGGCGGCGATACCGTGGCGCAGGCCCCGAGAGCCAGGGGCACACAGGCCGCCAAAAGGAGACGGTGCGACAGCTTCATGGATTGGTTTCCTTGTTCGATGTTCTGGGTGTGTAGCGCTTGGCGGGTGGAGGGGCCGCCTGGCGTCGCGCCATCTCACCCTGCACCATGCTCAGCGCATAGCCGGTGAGCCGCTCGGCCCACGCATCGACCGCACCCGCACCCGCCAGCTGCGGCGCCACGGCGATCAGCGGGTCGCGCTGCGTCCACATTTGCATGACCAGGCCCGCCAGCGAGAACGCCAGCCGGTGCATGTCGTCGTCCGCCTGCGGTACCCCCATGTGGCGGCATAGCAGCTGCACCAGCGCCTGGTGCGGCGCGCGGCATTCGCGCTCGATCAATTCGGGCCACACATGGGTGGGGTCGAGCAGCTCCCGCACATGCAGGCGCAGCGACTGGGTCACCAGGCCCTCGTGTTTGAGCGGCTCCAAAAAGCCTGCGAAGTAGCAGCCCAGCGCCTGGACCAGGCTCAGCGAGGGGTCAGAAAAAACCGGAATAAGGTCACTGCCACTGCCAAAGGGCTCATAGAACGTGGCGGTGTACAGGCCCGCCTTGTCGCCAAAGTGGTAGGCGATGGCCGCTACGTTGGTGCCCGCGGCTTCGGCGATGGCGCGCACGGACGTCTGCGCAAACCCGCGTTCCGAGAACAACTGCAGTGCCGCCGCCAGCAGGCGGGCGCGCGTGTCTTCGCCGTCGCTGCGGGCAGCGCGTTGGGGTGCAGGAATGGGGGAGGGGCCGGAACTCATGGCCCCGGATTAAACCACCCAAATTCAAACAGTTGTTTGAATTAATAAAAATTTCACAACAATTTCATTTGGTGAAATGCCGTGCCCGCCGAGGCGCACCGTGGTGGCTACAAGCCCGGAGAAGCCCCCGGCTCGCCGCCAAACGCAGCCTTCCACAACGCCAGCACGGCGTCTCGCTCGGCCTGCAAGGCAGGCGGCGTGACCTGGGTCGGCGCCTCGTCCAGGCGTGCCCGGTGCTGCACCCGCCGCAATTCACGATATGCATCGGCCGCAGCCTGGCCCACACCCGGCGGCAACAAGCCCACCTGCTCCGCCAGCTTCAGCAGGGTGATATTGCCCCTGTTTTCTCGCAGCTCCGGGTGATCCACCGAGTGCGACAGCACCAGATACTGCAGGGCGAACTCAACATCCACCATGCCGCCGGGGCTGTGTTTGACGTCGAACTGCCCGTTGCGCACGGGGTGGGCGCTGCGCACCCGCTCGCGCATGGTGGTGATCTCGTCGCGCAGTGCTGCGGTGTCACGCTCGGACGTGATGACGGCCTCGCGCACCGCATCAAAACGCGCGCGCAGTGCGTCGCTGCCCAGCACAAAACGGGCACGCGTCATGGCCTGGTGCTCCCAGGTCCACGCCGTGTTGCTGCCCCGGCGCTCTTGGTAGTTGGCATAGGCCTCAAAGCGCGTCACCAGCAAGCCCGAGTTGCCGTTGGGCCGCAGCGCGGTGTCGATCTCGTACAAATCACCTTCGCCGGTCTTCACGGTGAGCCAGTTGATGAGCTTGCGCACAAACGCGGCGTAGACCTCGGGAGCACGCTCGTCGTCGTCGTCGAACACAAAAACAATGTCGAGGTCGCTGCCGTAGCCCAGTTCTTTGCCACCCAGCTTGCCGTAGCCAATGATGCCGAATTGCGGGCTTTCGCGGTGACGGGTCTTGAGGCGGCTCCAGCACCACTGCGCGGTGATCCGCAAAACACTGTCGGCCAGCGCAGACAGGTCGTCGGCCACTTGTTCCACGGTGATGCGGCGCTCCACATCCCGCGCCAGAGTGCGAAAGGTTTCAGCGTGCTGCGCACGGCGCAGCAGATTCAGCAGGGTTTCATCGTCGTCTTCGCCGGTGGACTGCAGCGACGCCAGGCGCAGGGCAAGTTCGCGTTCGAAGTCTGCAACGACAAACCGCTCGGCAAGCAACGCATCGCCCACCAGCTCGTCAATCACGCCAGGGTGTTGCAGAAGGTAGCGGGCGGGCCACTTGGCGGCACCCAGCAGGTGTAGCAGTTGTTCGTGCACCGAGGGGCGCTCCAGCAGCAGCGCCAGGTAGCTCTCGCGCCGCAGCAGCGGCTCCAGCCAATTGACCAGGCGCAGCGCGGCCTCTGGGGTGACACGCCCTTCATTGAGCCACTGCGCCGTGCGTAGCACCAAGCGGAAAAGGCGCGCGCGCGCTTCGTCGCGCAAGCCCTCTACGCGTGGGTGGTGACGCCACTCGGCCACGCGCTCCCGGAACCCGGGCGGCAGTTGTTCCAGCAGCCCCTCCAGCTCGGGCGGCGGGGGCGCCGCTGCGCGGGGGCCACCACATCCGCCACCGTTGCACTGCTTTTTGCCCGCGCCGCCGAGCAGCGTGTCAAATTCTTGGGCCACCAGTTCGCGGTGGGCGTCCAGCTCGTGCAAAAAGGCGCAGCAGTTGCTGTAGCCCAGCGTGTGGGCAATCCAGGCCAGATCATCATCGCGTGTGGGCAGCACGTGGGTTTGCTGGTCATCCAGGTACTGGATGCGGTGCTCGACCCTGCGCAAAAAGACATAGGCGCGCGCCAAGGCGGCGGCGGTTTCCTGCGGCATCAACCCAGCTTGGGCCAGACGCTGCAGAGCATCCAGCGTGGGGCGGCGGCGCAACTCGGGAAACTGCCCGCCGCGCACCACTTGCAGCAACTGCACGGTGAACTCAATCTCCCGAATCCCACCGCGCGACAGCTTGACATCGTTCGCGCGCTCGGGGTGACCGGCGCTGCGCTTGGCCGCGTGGTCGCGGATCTGGCGGTGCAGTATCCGCAGCGCATCAAACACGCTGTAGTCCAGGTAGCGCCTGAACACAAAGGGCAGTACCACGCCCCGCAAGGCCTGTACTTCGGGGCTGGCAATGCAGTCGCGCGGAGCCACCACGCGACTTTTCAGCCAGGCAAAACGCTCCCATTCCCTGCCCTGCACCTGAAGGTATTCTTCCAGTGCTGACAGCGACACCGATGACGGCCCCGAGTTGCCGTTGGGCCGCAAGGCCAGATCTACCCGAAACACAAAACCATGTTCGGTGGTGTCGCCCACCAGGCTGTAGATGGACTTGACGGCACGCGCAAAGTATTCGTGGTTGGAGATGCGCCCCCGGCCATCGGCCGCACCGGCGGTTTCGCCATCGTGTTCGTACACATAGATCAGGTCGATGTCGCTGGAGACATTGAGCTCGCGCGCTCCCAGCTTGCCCATGCCGATGATCCAAAGCTGAACGGGCTGGCCCTCTGGCCCGCATGGCGCGCCATGGCGTTCGTCCAGTTCTTGCCGCGCGTGGACGCAGGCACGGTCCAGCGCCAGCTCGGCCAGCTCGGTGACCGCCGTGGTGATGTCGGCCAAAGGCGCCTGGGCTTCGCAATCGAGCTGGATGAGTCGCTCCATGACCAGCTGGCGCAGCACCCGCAGGGCCGTACCGGTGTCACAGCCTCGCTCACACAGCACGCCATAGGCTTGCTCCATGGAGGCACGCACCGGCGTGCCAGCGGGCAGCAAGGGGAGATCGTTCCCGTAGCGCCGCTGAAGTCGCTGGTAGAAGCGCGAATGCCCGGCCCCCGGCACAAAAGCGGCCTCGGGGTTGCAATGGGGTTCAGAACCGGGTGTCTGCATGGCGGCCGCCACTCAATGCGTACATATGAACACCGGTTTGTAGTGAACCCGGGCTAAGCCTGCGGGTCATAATTCCTGCCACATTCAATCCCACCATGATCGATCCCATCCCACACCCCACACGCCTGCTGAAAATAGTGGCAGGTCTTGCGCGGTGGTCGTTGGGTTTGCTGCTGGCTTTCTGGCTGCTGCTGACCATCGCGTGGGGGGCCCTTCATGGCTGGATTGTGCCGCGAATCGGTGATTTTCGCCCACAGATCGAAGCGCATGCCGCACGGGCTCTAGGGGTTCCCGTCAAGATTGGCGCGATCTCGGCCCACACCGAAGGCCTGATCCCGTCCATCGAGTTGTTGGACGTGGCGCTCCTGGATTCCGCAGGGCGATCCGCTCTGAGACTGCCCCGGGTGGTGGTGGCGCTGTCCCCGCGTTCGCTACTGAACGCGGGCTTCGAGCAGTTGTACATCGAAGGACCCGAACTCGACATGCGCCGGGCGCCGGACGGCCGTATCTATATAGCAGGCCTCACCTTCACCGAAGACCAAGGCGAGAACAACGCCGCAGCCGACTGGCTGTTTTCGCAAGGCGAGGTGTTCATCAGAGGCGGCACGGTGCGATGGACCGACGAACAGCGCGGCGCGCCCGAGTTGGCCCTGGAGAAGGTGGATCTGCTTTTGCGCAACGGCAATTGGCACCACCACATGCGCCTGGACGCCACGCCCCCGCAAGAGTGGGGCGACCGCTTCTCGGTAGTGGGGCTTTTCAGGGCCCCGCTGCTGCACGTGCGGGACGGCAACTGGAAAAACTGGAGTGGGCAGGTATTTGCCGACTTTGCACGTGTCGATGTGTCACGCCTGCGCCACCATGCGGAAGTGGGCATTGAAGTGGCCCAGGGCCGCGGTGCGCTGCGTGCCTGGGCCGATGTACAGCGCGGCCAGATTGTGGGTGGCACGGCCGACTTGGCGCTGGCCGATGTGAACACCACGCTCTCGCCCGAGTTGCAAGCCTTGGTCCTGCCCAACGTCCAGGGGCGACTGGGGGGGCGGCGACTCAATGGTGGGTTTGAGTTCTCCACGCAGGCATTGCAGTTCAAGACGGACGACGGTCTGGTCTGGCCCGGCGGCAATCTGCGGCTGGTGCACACCTCGGCGTCTGGCAAGAGCCCCGAGCAGGGTGAGCTGCGCGCCGACCGGCTGGACCTGGCAGCGCTGGCACAAATCGCCAGCCGGTTGCCGCTGGGCACGACCACACACGACGCCGTGCGCACCTACGCGCCCAAGGGGTTGGTAGACGAGATACAGGCCACCTGGAAAGGCCCGCTCGACCGCTTGCAGCAATACCAGGTGCGGGGGCGCATCCAAGGCCTTGCACTGGCAGGCGACACGGCCCAGGGCGCCGGGGCGACCCCCACCCACCTGGGCCTGCGGGGTGCCACGGTGAACATCGACATGAACCAGTCCGGCGGCAAGGCGGCGTTGACCATGGCTTCGGGCGCATTGGTACTGCCGGGGGTGTTTGAAGACCCTATCCTGCCATTGGACCGCCTCAGCGCCGACGTGCGCTGGCAACTCGACGGAGACCGCATTGCCGTCCAGGCCAACGACGTGCAGTTTGCCAACGCCGACGCACAGGGTGAGGCGCGGGCGACCTGGCACACCAGCGATGCGAGCAAGGCATCCCACCGTTCGCGCTTTCCGGGGGTGCTGGACCTCAGTGGCGTGCTCAACCGGGCGGATGGCACTCGGGTGCACCGCTATTTGCCGCTGTCGATTCCGGCCGATGCGCGCCACTATGTGCGCGATGCCGTGGTGGCTGGCAGCGCAAGCAATGTGCAGTTCCGCGTCAAGGGCGACCTGCACGACCTGCCGTTCAACGACCCCAAAACGGGTGAATTCCGGATTGCGGCGCGGGTGAAAGACGTGACCTATGCCTACGTTCCACCGCAGTTGCAGCCTGCCAACGTGCTGCCGTGGCCCGCATTGACGGAGCTGGGGGGCGAGCTGATTTTCGAGCGGTCTTCGATGCAGGTTCGTGGTGCCAGCGGCAGCTTTGCGGGACAACAGGGGCTGCGGTTGTCAAAGGTGGAGGCCAAAATCCCCGACCTGTCCCACACCGTGGTGGGGGTGAGCGCCGATGCGCGCGGGCCGCTGGGTGAGTTGCTGGCCCTCATGACCACGTCTCCCCTGGGGGGCATGACGGGCAATGCGCTTGCCCAAGCCAGCGGCACCGGCAACGCCGATTTTCAGTTGCGCCTGAGCCTGCCCATCAGCGATCTCAACAAATCCAAAGTGCAGGGCAGCGTCACGCTGGCGGGCAACGAACTGCGCATCACGCCAGACACTCCGGCGCTGAGCCGCGTGCGCGGCGCCGTGCAGTTCAGTGAATCGGGCTTCTCGCTGAACAACATGCAGGCCCAGGCCCTGGGAGGCAGCGTGCGCCTGGAGGGCGGCATGCGCGCGCTGGCCCCCAACGCGCCGGCCACCGAATCGGCGGTGCAGTTGCGCGCCCAAGGCACCGCCACGGCCGAAGGGCTGCAGCAAACCCCGCAACTGGGCATGCTGGCGCAGCTGGCCCGCCGCGCTACCGGCAGCACGCCGTACACCATGGCCCTGGCGTTTCGCCGCGGTGTGCCAGAACTGCAGGTATCAACCAACCTGCAAGGCATGGCGCTGGACCTCCCGTCGCCCCTGGGAAAGACCGCCGACAGCAGCCTGCCCCTGCGTTTTGAAAGCCAGGTCACGCGCGAGTCTCTGGTGGGTCTGGCGAGCGCGGCCAACAGCGGGGCTGCAGGAGGTCCAGCGCTGATCGACCAGATCACCCTGGACCTCGGCGCGCTCGGGTCCGCCACCTTCCTGCGCGATGTCAGCGGCGCCCAGGCACGGGTGCTTCGCGGCACCATTGGCGTGGGCCTGGCCCCGGGTGAATCCGCGCCGATGCCCGTGCAGGGCGTGGCCGCCAACATCAACCAGTCCAAGATCGACGTGGACGCATGGGAGGACGTGTTGTCCCAGGCCGCTGGGCTAGCAGCGGGGCCGCGCACTGCGGCGAACGCGGCATCTTCGTCCGGGCAAGGGGTAGCGCAGAACTACATGCCCACGACCCTGGCCGTGCGCGCGCGCGAACTCACGCTGCAAGGCCGCACCCTGCACAACGTGGTGGCAGGCGCCCTGCGCGAAGGCACCATCTGGCGGGCCAACCTGGACGCTACAGAGCTCAATGGGTATCTCGAATACCGCCAACCCGGCTCGGTCGACCACGCCAATGGCCGAGTTTTCGCGCGCCTGTCGCGCGTGAACATGCCGCAAAGCGAGGTGACGCAGGTCGAGGCGCTGCTGGACGAACAGCCTGGCACACTGCCCGCGCTAGACATTGTGGTGGAGGATTTTGAACTGCGGGGCAAGCGCCTGGGCAGGGTGGAGATAGAGGCCCAGAACCGCGGCAGCGAGGGTGTGCAGCGCGAGTGGCGCCTGAGTAAATTCAACATCCTCTCGCCCGAAGCCAGCTTCACCGCCAATGGCAACTGGGCGGTGCTCAACGCCGCCGGGCTGGGCCCGCAAGCCCCGGAGCGGCGCACGGTGCTCAACTTCAAGCTCGACATTCGCGATTCGGGCGACTTGCTTGCACGCATGGGCATGGTCGATGTGGTCAAGCGGGGCAAGGGCCGCATGGAGGGCCAGGTCGCCTGGATCGGCGCGCCCTTCAGCCCCGACTACCGCAGCATGACCGGGCAGATCAATCTGAACATCGAGTCCGGCCAGTTCCTCAAGGCTGACCCTGGGCTGGCCAAGCTGCTGGGGGTGCTGAGCCTGCAGTCGCTGCCGCGGCGCCTGGCACTGGATTTCCGCGACGTGTTCAGCGAGGGGTTTGCGTTTGACTTTGTGCGCGGCGACGTGCGCATCGAGCAGGGCGTGGCAACCACCAACAACCTGCAGATGAAGGGCGTGAACGCTGCGGTACTGATGGAAGGCAGCGCCAGCATCAACAACGAAACACAAAACCTGCGCGTGGTGGTGGTGCCGGAGATCAATGCGCTGACCGCCTCGTTGGTGGCAACGGCCATCAACCCCGTGATCGGCCTGGGCAGTTTCCTGGCGCAGGTTTTCTTGCGCGGCCCACTGATCGAGGCGGCCACGCAGGAGTTTCGCATCGACGGTACCTGGACAGACCCTCGCATCGTGCGCATTGCCCGCCGCGGGCGCGATGCAGCTGCCCCACCCGCGCCCGGCGTCACCACCGAATCCGCACCCCGCAGCAATCCACCCAAAACAGGAGAACCCTCATGAAAGTCGCCGCGATCCAGATGGTGTCCGGCACGCAACTGGAGGCCAACCTGCGTGCCGCCCGTGCGCTGCTGGAGCAGGCAGCCCGCCAGGGCGCCGAGCTGGCGGTGCTGCCCGAATACTTCTGCACCATGGGCCACAAGGACACCGACAAGCTGGCGCTCCGCGAGGCCCACGGTGAAGGTGTGATTCAGCAGTTTCTGGCCACTGCGGCGCGTACGCTGCAGATGTGGGTGGTGGGCGGCACCCTGCCGCTTCAGACCACCTCGGAGGACCGTGTGCACAACACCACCCTGGTGTTCAACCCGGCAGGCGAATGTGTGGCGCGCTACGACAAGATCCACCTCTTTCAGTTCGACAACGGCCGCGAGCAGTATTACGAAAGCCGTGTCATCGAAGCGGGCAGCACGCCCGTGCAGTTTGATCTGCAGGCACGCGACGGTCACCGCTGGCGCGTCGGCCTTTCTGTGTGCTACGACCTCCGGTTTCCGGAGTTGTACCGCGCGCATGCACGTGCCGGCGCAGACCTGATGCTGGTGCCCAGCGCCTTCACCCACACCACGGGCCAGGCCCACTGGGAAGTGCTGCTGCGTGCCCGAGCGATCGAAAACCTGGCGTATGTGCTCGCACCCGCGCAGGGCGGAGTCCACGAAAACGGCCGTCACACCTGGGGCCAGAGCATGCTGGTGGACCCGTGGGGCACGGTGCTGGCCAGCAAGCAGAGGGCGAGGCTGTGGTGGTAGGCGTGCTCGACGCCGAGCGCCTGCGTGCGGTGCGCCAGCAGCTGCCCGCCCTGACCCACCGCGTGTTGTGACCGCCTCACGGTTCACGGTATTGTTGCGCTGGCGGCGCGCGTGGCGCCGATGGTCGCTGTGGACGGCGCTGGTGCTGCTCGTGGTTTCCATGTTGGCCACCATGGTCTGGCTCGCCGGACGCTACGAGGCCAGCCAGGTGCAGACACGGCTGGAGCGCGACACAGCCGATGCGGTGTCGGACATTCGCGTGGCCCTTAACCGCAACCTGCAAAGCCTGCAAGCGCTGCACGCGGGCGACCCGGGTCAGCTGGCCTGGGACATCGAAGCCTCCGAGCTGCTGCGCAAGAACCGCGAACTGGTGCGCATCGAATGGCGTGAACCCAACATGCGCCTGCGCACCCACGCGCAGTCCCCTTACCGCCCTGTGGCTTGGGACGCGCGCATGCGCGAAAGCAATCAATCGGACGCGGCCATCGCCTGCGCCAATGCCCGCCGGTTGAGCAGCCCTTCTTATTCCAGCAGCTACTTCCAGCCCCACGGCGACGGCCTGGGCTCCGAAATGATGGAGCTGTGCCTGCCGCTGACCGCAGGCGGGCGCAACACGGGTTTTCTGGTGGCGACCTACTCACTGCAGGACGTGCTTATCAATCTGGTGGCCCACAACCTCACGCGCAGCCAGGAGGCCTCGTTCACCGAACCCGATGGCACACGGCTGGCCGTGCTGGGCGCCGCGCGCCGCGGCTCGCGCATGTTCACGGCGCAACATCTGCTCGACCTGCCCGGCAGCACCCTGGTGCTGCGCATGGACACCTGGCATGCAGCCCCCAGCGTGTTCCCCAACGTGTTGACGGCCCTGGTCACCACAATGTCCATTGCACTGGTCACCGTGATGGCAGTTCTGGTGCGCGACAACCGCCGCCGCTTGCGCGCGGAACGCGACCTGGCCGACGCGCTGGCGTTTCGCAAAGCCATGGAAGACTCGCTGGTCACCGGCCTGCGCGCCCGCGACCTCGAAGGTCGCATCACCTACGTGAACCCCGCGTTCTGCGCCATGGTGGGCTTTGGTGCCCAAGAGCTGCTGGGCCAGAGCGTTTCGGCGCCGTACTGGCCGCCCGAGCTGGTGGACGAATACCGCCAGCGGCAACAGATCCGCCTGGCAGGCCAGCATGTGCCGCCGCGTGAGGGTTTCGAGTCGGTTTTCATGCGCAAGGACGGCACCCGGTTTCCGGTGCTGATCATCGAGGCACCGCTGATCAACGCGCAGGGCCAGCACACGGGGTGGATGAGCGCATTCCTCGACATCAGCGAGCAGCGGCGGGTGGAGGAGCTGTCGCGCGCGTCGCAAGAGCGCCTGCAGGCCACGGCCCGCCTCGCTACTGTGGGCGAGATGGCGTCCCTGCTCAGCCACGAACTCAACCAGCCCCTGGCCGCCATCTCCAGCTATGCCACCGGGTCCATCAACCTGCTGCAACCCTCCGCACCCGATGCCGCACCGGGTGCCGAGCAACTGCAGGACGTCCGCATGGCCATGCAGCAAATCGCCCGGCAGGCCGAGCGGGCGGGCAAGGTGATCAAAAGCGTGCACGACTTTGTGCGCCGCCGCGACCAGGCCCGCGAAGCCGTGCATGCACAGCAGTTGCTGGACGCCATCCTGCCTCTGGTGATTCTGCAAGCCCGCAAACTGGGCGTGCGCGTGCACACCACCGTGGAGCCCGGACTACCACCCCTGCTGTGCGACCGCACGATGGTCGAACAGGTGCTGCTGAATCTGGCGCGCAACGCCATGCAGGCCATGGACGACCCCACCATTCCCACGCGCGTGCTGGACATCCGCGTGCGCCGCACCGCCTCCAACCAGCACAACGGCTGGGTCGAGTTTGCGGTGACCGATATCGGCACCGGCATCGCGCCTGATGTCGCTGAAAAGCTGTTCACACCCTTCTTCACCACCCGCCCCGAAGGCATGGGCCTGGGCCTGAGCATGTGCCGCACCGTGATCGAGCAGCACGGTGGTTTTCTCGGCTTTGCGCCCCATGAGCCGCGTGGTACGGTATTCACCTTCACGTTGCCGCTCATTCAACCTTCTTCGCCCTCACCCTGATGGAACCCATCACCAACGCGACCGTGTACATCGTGGACGACGACGCCAGCGTGCGCGAAGCCTTGGCGTGGCTGCTGCGCTCACGCCGGCTGCCCAGCGAATCGTTTGACAGCGCCGAAGCGTTTGACGCCATGCTCACCAGCCGCCCCGCGCAACGCCAGCCTTGCTGCCTGTTGCTGGACGTGCGCATGCCGGGCATGAGCGGTCTCGCCTTGTTCGATTTATTGGCCGTGCGCGGCGACTTGGCGACGATGCCGGTGATTTTTCTGACTGGCCATGCCGACGTGCCTACGGCGGTCGACACCGTCAAACGCGGGGCCTTTGATTTTTGCGAAAAGCCGTTTTCTGACAACGCGCTGGTAGACCGCATCGAACAGGCGCTGGCGCAGTCTGCCGAACGCCTGGCCGAGGTGCGCGAGCGCAGCGACATGCAGGTGCGCCTGCGCGATTTGACCGACCGCGAACGTGACGTGATGGACCTGGTGGTGGCAGGCTTGCCCAACAAGCTGATTGCCGATCAGCTCGACATCAGCGTGCGCACGGTGGAAGTGCACCGCTCGCGCGTGTTCGACAAGATGCAGGTCAAGTCGGCCGTGGAACTGGCCAACCTGCTGCGCACGGGGCATTGAAAGACCAAAGGCCCGCTACCGCGCGTGTGGCAGCAGGCACCTTCAATTGCAGCCCCCGGTTAGCCGCGGGGGCGTTCGCCCACAAAAATCTCTACGCGGCGGTTGCGCGCACGGCCATCGGCGGTGTCGTTAGTGGCAATGGGATAACGCTCACCCATGCCGTCAATGGCGATGCGGCGACTATCCACACCCCGCGACGCGAGGTAGCTGCGCGTGCTGGCGGCGCGGTCCATCGACAAGGGGTTGTTGATGGCATCGCTGCCCGTGGCATCAGTGTGGCCCACGATGCGCACGTCAGTGTTCGGGTTGTTGCGCAGGCCAGCGGCAAACTGGTCCAGCACTGGTCCAAAGTTGGGCTGAATGTCCGATCGGCCCACCGCAAACGAAATGTCGCTAGGGATATTGAGCATGAGCTGGTTGTCGGCCGTCTGCGTCACCGCAATGCCCGTGCCCTGCGTGGCCCGCTCCATCTCGCGCTTTTGGCGCTCCATGTTCTGCGACCAGATGTAGGTGCCCAGTGCGCCCACGCCTGCGCCCACCACGGCGCCTGTACCAGCGCTGCCACCCGTAGCGGAGCCGATAACGGCCCCTGCCAGGGCACCGACGCCTGCGCCGGTGGCGGTGCGGCGCTGGGTGTCGTCCATGCTGGCGCAGCCAGTGGCCAGAACGATGACGGCAGTGGCGCCGAGAAGAATGTGTTTGCGCATGTGTGTGCTCCTTGAAGATAAAGAGCCGGGCGTGGAAGGCATTTGCTCGCCAGAGGCGGTGGCCTTGTCCGCTCAGGTGCGGAGCCCAGCTGAACCGCCATGGTCGGGGCATGCGCCTTCGCGCGCCATCGGCGCATGCACCCACTGTCTGTAGGACAACGCTGTCGAAAGCGCGGGGCGCCCCCCAGCGCAAAAAACGCAACGCGCGGATCAGGGAGCCGGTGGTGGTGGCGTTTCGTCGTCCCGGGGCGGTGCCTTCAGCTCGCCTCCCTTGCGGCCGGAGAACATGGTCCACCACACAATGGCCACCAGCAGCGCCAGCGCCAGCAGCGCTTCAAGCAAAATCAGCCCCATGAAATTGTCACTCCTGCGCTTTGTATGGACGGCGCTGATTGTAGGAACGCTGGCCGCCTGCTCTACGCCCCCGGCGCCAAGCCCCTCCCGCCCCACGGCCATCCCCTTGCCTCCCCCCACCGGCGCGGTGATGCTGCCGGGCGACACCGGCCCGCTGCCGCCGCCCATCTCGCAGCCCAAAAGCCGCTGGATTGCCGTGCGTTGGGGCGAACTGCCAGGTTTTACCAACGACGCCTTGCACGAAGCCTGGAACGCCTGGATCAAAAGCTGCGAACGACCCGCCCCACCTTTCACCGCGCTGTGCGCCGAGGTGCGCCAACTGAGCATTGCCACGGCCGATGAGCAACGCGCCTGGCTCATGGCGCGGCTGCAGCCCTACCGCATCGAGGCCCATGACGGCAATGCCGAGGGCTTGCTGACGGCTTACTACGAACCCATGATCGACGCTGCCCGCCAGCCAGGCAACGGCTTCACGGTGCCGGTGTACCGCACCCCCGCCACGCTGGGCAGCCGCAAGCCCTGGTACACGCGCCAACAGATCGACACCTTGCCCGAGGCCCAGGCCGCGCTGCAAGGCCGCGCCATCGCCTGGCTGCGCGACCCGGTGGAATCAATGGTGCTGCACATCCAGGGCTCGGGCCGGCTGCGCATCACCGAGGCCGATGGCACCGTGTCGAGCGTGCGTGTGGCGTATGCCGGCACCAATGACCAGCCTTACCAAAGCGTGGGCCGCTGGCTGCTGGACCAGAACCTGACGCGCGACGCCACCTGGCCGGGCATCCGCGCCTGGCTGACCGCCAACCCGCACCGCACCAATGAGCTGCTGTGGAGCAACCCCCGCTACGTGTTTTTCCGCGAAGAGCCTTTGAGCGGGCTGGACGCCGAGTTCGGCCCCAAGGGCGCACAGGGCGTGCCGCTCACCCCCGGCCGCTCGATTGCGGTCGACCGACAGAGCATTCCGTATGGCACCCCGGTGTGGCTGGCCTCCACCGGGCCGCAGGTGCAACTGAGCCGGATGGTGCTGGCGCAAGACACGGGCAGCGCCATTTTGGGCGCCGTGCGGGCGGACTTTTTCACCGGCTGGGGGCAAGAGGCGGGCGACATTGCAGGTCGACTGAAACAAGGCCTGCGCTTGTGGGCACTGTGGCCAAAATAAGCATCAAATTGGCCTCTAGCGCTTGATGGATAAGCGCTAGCAGCTATCAAATCAGGACTATTCATTCATGCGCATCACCCTGGCCCAACTGCGCACCGTGCTGCTGGCACAGGCCATCGAGCAGGTGGACACCGACCGCACGTTGGTCAGCCAGACCGAGATCGATGAGGCCACGCGCACGGCCGTGGATGCGGCCCGGCAGCGCGGCGTGCCCCGCGTGGGCGCGGGCGACGTGGTGCTGGCCAGGGCCGAAACCATCGCCCAACGCGCCAGCGGGCGGGACCCCACCGTGGCCGCGCTGCGGCAGCCCAGTGCGCGCCTGCACTGGCTGGCCATGGGCTTGCCGTTGGTGGCGCTGCTGCTGGGGTTGGCGCTGGACCGCATTGCCAACGCACACCGCGTGGATTTGTTGTCGCCACCGCTGCTGGCCGTGCTGGGCTGGAACCTGGCGATGTATGCACTGCTGGCATGGCGCGCCTTGCGGCGCAAGACGGGGCAAAACGCCCTGCTGCGGACCTTGGTGCAATGGGCGCGCCCTGCGCACGGCGGACGCGCGGGGCGGCGCGGCCTGGCAGCGCGCATCGCGGCAGACTTTCACACCCGCTGGCTGGCACACACGGCGGCACACCTGCAGCACCATGCGGCGCGCGTGCTGCACCTGTGCGCCGCCGCCTGGGCTGCGGGTATTGCGTTGTCGCTGCTGCTGCGCGGGCTGGTGGTGCGCTACCAGTTCGGCTGGGAAAGCACCTTTCTGGACGCTGCCCAGGTGCATGCCATTGTCTCGGCGCTGTTCTGGCCGCTCACCGCGGTGTTCGGGCTGGCGCCGTTTACCTTGCAAGAGATCACGGCCACGCAGAACTTTGCGGGCGAGGGCGCTGCGGGCAGCCGTTGGGTGTGGATGTATGTGGGCTTGCTGGCACTCACCGTGGTGCTGCCCCGCCTGGCGCTGGCCGCCTGGGCCTGGGCGCGCGGGGCGCAGTGGGCACGCCAATGCCACATCGACCCCGACGACCCCCAAGACGCCGCATTTGACGCGCTGCGCCGCAGTCTGCCGGGCGATCTGGTGATGGGCCTGCAAGGCCTGGAACCTGCACAAACACAGGTGCTGCAAGCCTTGGCCGCCGAGGGGACCCCTCAAGGCGACCGCCTGCGTTTCGCCGACCCCGCTGACACGGCCGCCACCCGCCAGCCGGTGGACGCCGTGCTGATCTGGAGCGACGCCGCGCACGCCCACCCGATGCCACCGGCCTGGGCAAGCGCGCCCCAGCGGGCACTGCGCTGGGAAGACTGCGGCGAGAGCTGGGTGCTGGAGCCCGCGTTGTTTGACCAGCTGGCGGCCGCGCTGCCCCCAAGCCAACACGTGCTGGCCCGGCTGCGCGCCAGCGTCGTGGCCCGCAACGAGCAGCGTTTCAATGCATCGCTATCGGCCCTGGCGCAGCACCTGCGCGCCTGCACAGCCCTGGATACAGCCGACCCGGCGGCCCAGTACGCGCACCACGTGCAAACCCTGGACGCCACGCTGCGAGCACTGCACGGCAACCTGCCGGCACACCCAGAAAACACCGCAACACCGAATCGTTTGCCCGCCCTGCGCCGCACAGACAACACAGCGCTTGCCGTAGGCACGTCGGCCGGTGCGGCTGCGGGGGCCGCCGCGGGCGCCAAGGCGGGTGCGTTGATCGACATTGGCACGGGCGGACTGACGCTGGGAGCAGGCACTGCCCTGGGCGCACTGCTGGGCGGCACCACCGCCTGGGTGGTGCGTGCGGTTCAGAAAAAGGATGCACAGCAGGATGTGCTGCTGCACGCCGTCGAAGCCGCATGCACGCGCTACCTGGTCATTGCCCACCAGGGCCGTGTGCTGGCGCAGGATTCCGACGCCCTGGCCCATCGCTGGCACGCCGAGGTGACAGGCACCGTGGCCGCCCATGGAAGCGAACTGACCGCTGCGCTCAAGGCGCCCACCGATGCCCTGCCGCTTCTACTGCGCAAGGTGTTGCTGGGCATACTGCAGCGCAGCTTCGCCCCTGCCACACCAAAAAATATGGGCCAAAACAGGCTCTAGCGCTTATCAGTCAAGCGCTAGCAGCTATCTTTTTTGAAAACTACCGCTCCACCGTCAAGCGCGTGACCACCGGCGGCGCATCCCCCGTGTGGAACGCCAGCTTGCGTTCGCGCAGCGCAACGTCGTGGGCGGTGACGCGGTCGAATCGGCGCAGGTGCTCGGTCCAGGATTCGTCCTCGATCTGCTCCACATACCGCGTGGGGTCGCCGATGTCGTGCAGCAGCTGCCATGACAACGCGCCCTGGCGCAGGCGGCTGCGGCGGCTCTCCTGCATCAGCGTGCGAAATTCGGTTGCCCGCGCCGGGTCGATGAGGTATTCAATCGTCACCACCACATGCCCCGGCTCGGGCGGGCTGTCGGCCACGGGCGCCGTGAACGCGCGCGAGGGGCTCAGGTCTTCTTCCATGCTGCGGTCCACCACCAAGCGCTGCACCAGCACCATGGCCAACACGCCGGTCACCGCTGCAACCCCAACGCTGACGTGCACATCCGTCACGGTGGCCACCTGGCCCCACACGGCCGCACCAAGCGCAGTCGAGCCCATGATCGCCATCTGGTAGATCGACATGCCACGCGCGCGCACCCAGTTGGGCAGCGCCAGCTGGGCCGACACGCTGAGCGAGTTGGCCGTGGTGATCCACGCCATGCCGCCCACAAACATGGCGGGCACGGCCACGTACACATTGGGCGCCACCGCCATCACCGCAGTGGCAGCGGCCTGCAGCATCGTGCCGCGCATCACCAGCACGTCGCGCGCCATGGCCTGGCGCAGGCGCGGCAAGAACATGGCTGCCGTGATGGCGCCAGCACCCATCGACGCCAGCAGCAGGGTGAAGGTGCCCGCGCCGCCGCCCTCCAGCCCTTTGGCCAGCAGCGGCAGCAGGGCCAGCAGCGCGGTGGCATGCAAAAAGAAGACGGAGATGCGCCACAGCACCGCCCGCATGCGCGGCGACTGGCGCACAAACTGCACGCCCACGCGCATGGCGCTGACCAGCTTTTCACGGCCCAGCGGACTGGGCACGTGGGTGCGCTTCCAGCGCATGATGACCAGGCCCGACAGCACCGACAGCACGGCGTTGAGCACAAACACCCAGGCACTGCCCGCGCTGGCAATGATGGCGCCCGCCAGCAGCGGGCCGATGATGCGCGAGGCATTCATGGCCACGCCGTTGAGTGCCAAGGCCGCTGGCAGCTGCGGCGCGGCTGACCAGCTCGGGCACGATGGCTGCGAACACCGGCCAGCGCATGGCCAGGCCAATGCCGTTGGCAAACGTCAGCGCCAGCAGCAGCGGCGCCGTCATGCCGCCCGCCAGGATGGCCACACACAACACCAGTGCTACCGCGGCCACCCAGAACTGCGTGGCGATGAAATAGCGCCGCCGATCCAGGATGTCGGCCAGCGCACCGCTGGGCAGGCCCAGCAGGAACACCGGCAGCGTGGATGCGGTCTGCACCAGCGCCACCAGCACCGGTGATGTGGTGAGCGTGGTCATCAGCCACGCAGCCGCCACGTCGTTCATCCACATGCAGGTGTTGGCCGCCACCCAGGTGAGCCAGAGCATGCGGAAAACCGGCACGGACAGCGGCGCGAAAGGCGAGAGCGAGGCGGACGCAGCGTTGGCCAGCGGCGGGACGGCGTGCTCCACATGCGCGGCCACAGACGCTTCGGCGTCCTGGGCCAGGGCCGCCCGGTCGGCGGCGCTTCGGCAAGAGGTTGCGGCCCCGCAAGATCGGGGGCCGGGTTCACTTCAACGGAGGAGGGAGGCGCAATGCTGCGCGTACTTTCGTGGGACGGCAAAGGTGGCATGTCTTCGCATTGTGCGACGGTTGAGGCAGGCCTGTGCGTAACGCACCGAATAGCCACGGTCCAGTTGGGGCCCCGCCAGCATGGCGAGCGGAGCCTGCCGCCCGGCGCTTGAAAACGCCGTTGAGCGGACCAACGCGGACATCAGGGCGCTGCATCGGGCGGCACATCTGGCGCCATGCCCGCCTGTTTTTTTGTCTGCCGCAGCAGCAGCCAGGCCATCAGCGCCAGCGCGCCCACACCTGCCAGCAGCACCCCCCACAACACCCAGCTGCGCAGGGACACGCCGTCGCTGGCGGTCGTTGCGGACACCAGCGCGCCGCCCGCCGGTTGTCCGCCGGTGATGTCGGCACGGGCCACATCTGCCAACGCCACGGGCAGCGTGTTTTCCTGCGCGGGCTGGTAGCCCGGCACCAGGCTTGCCAGGGGCAGAAAGGCACTCGCTGCTGCGGTGGCACCCGGCAGTCCGCCCACCAGGGTGAACGGCCCCTGCCCGCTGGCCAAAAACACCAGCTGGGCTGGCTCGAACTGCAGCGCCAGCTCGGGCGCAGCGGCAAAGCCGGGCGACTTGGCGTCGGCTTCGATCTTGATTTCGCGCACCGAGGCGCCGCCCAGCTCGATCGGTTCGTTGTTCTGCTCCTTGCCACCCAGGGCCATCTTGTAGACCACAGCGCTGGCCAGCGGCGACCACGGCTGTTCGCGGTGGTTGCGGCCCAGTACGCGCACGGGGATCAGCACATTGCTGCCTTGCGGCGTGATCTTGAGTGCGGCGAGCGGCGTGGCAAACGGCAGGGCAAACACCAGCTCACGCGGGTTGGCCAGGGCGGGCGCGGCCACGCTGGCGCTGACGCGCTCGCGCGGGCCCGCGCCGCGCGAGGTGACCAGCGTGGCACCACGCAGGGCGACGGCAGCGTCGCCCCAGGTCACGCGCAGGTAGTGGTCTTTCAGGTCGGCCCGGTGCAGGTCCATCTGCTCGTTGCCCAGGCGGCCCGGTGCTGTAGGGACCGCCGTAGCTTCGGCGCGGTACAGCACGGTCTCGGCCAGCGGCCGCCACTGCTTGAGGTCCTTGCTGGCATGCACCTGGAAGGTCACCGGCTGGCCCGCGGGCCAATCAGCGTCCAGCGCCATGCGGGCGACGGGCCACTGGAGATTGCGCGCGTCGAACAACGCACCCCGGACGGTTTGTGCGGCAGCAGGGCCTGTCGTGCCTGCGGCGCCGGTGGTGTCGATCTGTACCACGCGTCGGCCTTGGCGCTCCTCGATGCGCAGCGACAGACCTTCCAGCCCTGCCGTCCCCGTGCTGGCGGTGCCCAGGATGGGATAGGCGGACAGGGTGATCGAGTCCTCTTGCGCGCTGGGTGCCGCCACACCGGCCAGGGCCGTGGGCACAGACTGGCCTGCGCCGTTGAAGAGGCGCACGTCGGCGTAGCCTGGGCTTTGCAGGCGCACCAGCACCTCGGCGGGCAGCATGACGCGCTGCAGCGGCGCATCGGCCGCCAGCGTGACGGGGATGCGGATGGCATAGGCGGCAGGGCTGTTGGCATCAGGCGCAGCCTGGGCCACACCCGCGCACAGCGACAGAGCGGCAGCAGCAGCCAGCACCACGGGCAGGTTCAGAGAAGCAGTTTTCATGAAGGCATCTCCTGTTCTGCCGGGGCCACCGGTGGCGCTATCAGGCGCCACGCGCGGGGCAGCCGCCTTGGGCGGCAGCGGCGCGAAATAGCCCACCACCAGCATCAGCACGCCCACGGCGATGAAGGCAATGATGCGTTCGGCCCCGCCGGCATTGGACAGATCAATCAGCAGCAGCTTGACCACCACCACGCCCAGCAGGCCCGCGCCCACCAGCCACAGCGGCCGCTGAACGCGGCGGTGCGCCAGCACCATCATGCTGAGCGCCAGCAGCGTCCACAGGATGGCGTAGCCGGTCTGCACGACAAAGCTGTCGAACAGCGCCGATGCATCCCAGCGCACGCCAAAGAAGTGGTGGGCCACGCGCAGCCACACCGTGTTGATCATGATGAACGCCAGCACCGCCAACGCCACGAGTGCATTGCGCCCCGTGACCCAGTTCGACCCTGCAGGCGGCGGCAGCGCCGACACCAGCACGCGCCGCCAGAACACCAGGCTGCCCAGCGCCAGAGCCAGCGTCAGGTCGGTCGGGTTGAGCAGCGGGATGTAGGGCAGCGGCGCAGTGTGCCCCGACGAATGCACCGCGGCCAGCAGCGCGCCCCAGAACACCAGCACCGCCAAAGGCAGGGCCGCCAGCCAGTAGTAGGCCTGCGCATGCGGATGGAGCGGCCAGGGCAGCGCTGCGCACGCGGCAGGCCGGTTGCCACGGCCCGCCCACAGCGCCAGCATCATCAACACCGCAATGGCGCTGACCAGCATGACCACCCCCGCCCACGAGGTGCGCCACAGCTCGGCCTTGCCGATGCCGGACCACAGGCAGTCGGCCACCAGAAGGGTCACCAGCCACGCCGTGGCGGCATGCAGCCAGCCGAACGGCGATGCACCCGAGCCGGTTTTCCCGCTGGTATCCGCGGCCACGCACCATCGGTCCGTCTGCCGCAGCATCCACACATGCAGCGCCAGAACGACGGGCCACACGGCCCAGGCGGGCGTGGCGAGCACGCGGTGGCCGTCGCCCACCTGCACGACCAAACCCAGCGCGAGCACGGCGATGGTGGCGCGTGCGGGCCAGGTGGCCACGGCCCAGCGGGTGCGAAGGCCCAGCAACATCGACAAGGCGGCGCTCAGCACCACGGCCAGCATGACCAGCAGCCCGGCGATGCGGTCGGTGAACACCGGCACGGGCCATTGGCCAGCTTCTGCGGCCGGCACGCTGCGTGTGATCTCCAGCATCCACGCCAGGCACCAGAAGGCAAAGCCGTACAGATAGGCAGGGCTGGACAACTGCCCCTCCACCCGGGCATAGCCCTGGGCCCAGGCCGAGCCGCTGTGCGGCAGCGGCTTGCGCAGCCACCAGGCCAGCAGCAACGCGGGCAGCGCGATCAGCAATGCGCCCAGGAAGGCCGGGTTGACCAGCGGCAGGGGCGACATATTGGAGATGCTGCCCATGAAAGCCAGCATGGCCACGCCCTGCAGCAAGAGCCCGAAGGCGCGCGGCATCCAGCGGGCCTGGCGCATGCCGACCCAGAAGGCACCCGCACCTTCCAGCGCCCACACCGCGGACGTCCACTGGGCATCCAGCGCCAGCGGAACCGCCAAAGTGGCAAAGCCCACGCCGATGGCGATGAAGCATTCAATCAGCAAGCGATAGCTGCCGAGCGCGCTGCGCACCAGCACCATCGCGGTCACCAGGTACAGCGCGGCAAAGGCCAGCGCCGAGAAGGCCGCGCCCAGTTCGAACGGCTGCACCAGCCCGGCCTGCAGGCCAAAGCCGATCAACGGCGTGCCAAATACCAGCATGGAGTCGACCGCGTTACCCAGCTTGGTGGGCGTATTGCGTGCGTACAGGATGGCGGCAAACAGGTAGATGAGCACAAAGACCGCGAGGAAGGGCTGGGTGCTGGCGTATTGGTCGGGCACGTACTTGAGCACGCCCCAGGCCGAGGCCACGCCGAAAGTCGCCACAAAGCCCACCACGTTCAGAACGCGCCACGAGCGCTTGTAGGCGATGAACAGAATGGCCAGGTTGAGCAACGTGTAGTAGCTGAACAGGCCCACATGGCTGCCCTGGCCGGTGGACAGCAGGATGGGCGCCGCAAACCCACCGGCGAATGCAGCCACCGCGAGCGAGCGCGAGTCCTGCAGCAGCGCCAGCGCGCAGCTGGCGGCACAGACCGCGATCATCAGCCCAAAGGCCAGCATCGGCGGTAGCAGCCCGTAGAGCCGGAAGGCCGCAAACACGGTGAGGTACATGATCGCCACGCCGCCTCCCTGCAGGGCCAGCGCAAAACCAGGCTTGTCGGCGCGCTTGCGAAAACCCACCACCAGGAGCGCAATGGCCACGCCGGCGATAGCGGCCAGGCGCAGCTCCACCGGGAACAAGCCCGCAGAGGCGGCGTAGCGGGCGAGGAACGACAGACCGATGAACAGAATCACCAGCCCGACGCGCACGATGGTGTTGCCACCGAGGAACCAGTTTTTTGCGGCCAGCACCGCCTGTTCGATGGGGTTGGGCTGGGAGGGCTTGCTCGGCGCAGCCGCGCGGGGTGGCACCGGAGCCGAGGCGGGAACGCGTGGCAGGCTTTGCGCAGCGGGGGCATCCGCCCAGAATGCGTCGTCCGATGCCAATGTGTTTTCGCCGCGCGTGACAGGGGTCGCCTGTGGAACCGGCGCGGGTGCTTTGACCACCGGGGGTGCCGCACGGGCCCGCTCGTCATCAACGGGAGCCGCCTGACCGGCCTGCAGCGCAGGCTTGGCAACGCCCTTGGCGGCCTGCGCCTGCAGCTCGGTTCGGATGGCAGAGCGGACCGACCAGCGCAGCGACAGGCCTGCAAAAAAGCCCAGGACGCCGCCCAAGAAGGGCCCGAAATCGCCGTAGCCGCCAAACCACGCGCCCAACACGGCGCCCCAAAAAATGCCCCAGATGATCATGCTGCCCGCTCCCTCTTTGGGGCTCCCTTCGACCCGGCAAGGCGCCATCGCTCGAAAAGAGCCATCGTTATTGGTAGGCCAAGCCACAGCGGCTCTGCCCCGCACTGCCTAAGGCGCATCAGGCTGGTGCGCGCGCACGACGGCAGCGCCGTGATGGTTTTGCAGGCTTATACAGCACCCTCCTGCAGTTGGACCATGCCCGAACGCCTTGTTACGTAGCGTGGCACCTGGCGGCACACGGGCCCCGTCCGCAGAGTCAAGCCCCGCGCATATTACAAGCCAAATATGGCTATAGCGCTTATCCAATAAGCGCCACAAGCTATCAACAAGATAGCAATCGTCATTTCACCCGCGTCAGGTGCGCAAGCGGCAGCGCACCGCTGGCCTTGACCTCGCCCAGCGAAAAGCTGGTGTGCATGTCCTTCACGTTGGGTAAGTTCAGCAGCACGTCGCGTGCGAACTGCGAAAAGCTGTCCAGATCCCGCGCCACGACCTGCAGCTCGAAGGTGCCGGTGCCGCTGATGTAGTGGCAGGACACCACTTCGGGAATCTGGCGGATGGCCTCCTCCATGGCGCGGGTCAGGTTGCCAGTGCTGCGGTCGGCGTCCAGCCGCACAAAGGCCAGCACCCCGAGGCCGATCTTGTGCCGGTCGATCTCGGCGCGGTAGCCCTTGATGAAACCGTGCTCCTCCAGCGCCCGCACGCGGCGCCAGCAGGGCGCGGCCGACAGGCCCACCCGCTGCGCCAGTTCGGCGTTGGTCAGACGGGCATCCAATTGCAGCTCGTTGAGGATGGCAATGTCGAATTTGTCGAGAGTGTTCACAAAGAGGCCGTATTGAGAAAGATCCTTTCTCAGAATAGCCCAAATGCGGCACAGAACGCAAAGACATATCCGCCGCGCAGACATACACTTCTCTGCAGACTAGAGCCGCAGCCCTAAACGGGCGGCGTTGCGCTGCCCCACCGAGCCCACAAGGCACGGCCCCACAAAAAAGCCATTGGAGACATAGCCATGAACGCACCGCTGCCCGAGCACATCCGCAAGGCCCTCGAAACCGTCACGCTCGACGACAAATATTCTTTAGACAGTGGCAGGGCGTTCATGAGCGGGGTGCAAGCCCTGGTCCGCCTGCCCATGCTGCAGCGCCAACGCGATGCCATGCAGGGGCTGAATACGGCGGGCTTCATCAGCGGCTATCGCGGCTCTCCGCTCGGCACCTACGACCAGTCGCTGTGGGCAGCCAAGAAGCACCTGGCGGCCAACAACATCGTTTTTCAGCCCGGGGTGAATGAAGAACTGGGCGCCACCGCCGTGTGGGGCACGCAGCAGCTCGACTTGTACCCCCAAAGCAAGAAGTTCGACGGCGTCTTCGGCATCTGGTACGGCAAGGGCCCGGGCGTGGACCGGTGCTCGGACGTGTTCAAGCACGCCAACATGGCCGGTACCGCCAAGCATGGCGGTGTGATCGCCATTGCAGGTGATGATCACATCAGCAAGAGCAGCACGGCCGCGCACCAAAGCGATCACATCTTCAAGGCCTGCGGCACGCCGGTGTTCTTCCCGAGCAGCGTGCAGGAGATTCTGGACATGGGTCTGCACGCCTTTGCCATGAGCCGCTTCTCGGGCGTGTGGTCGGGCATGAAAACCATCCAGGAGGTGGTGGAGTCGTCCGGCAGCATCAGCATCGACCCGGACCGCGTGAAGATCGTGATGCCCGAGGATTTTGTGATGCCCCCCGGCGGCCTGCACATCCGCTGGCCCGACGCGCCGCTGGAGCAGGAAGCGCGCCTGATGGACTACAAGTGGTACGCCGCGCTGGCGTACATCCGCGCCAACAAGCTGAACTACAACGTCATCGAAGGCCCGAACGACCGCTTCGGCATCATCGCCAGCGGCAAGGCCTACAACGACACCCGACAGGCCCTGGTAGACCTCGGCCTCGATGACACCACCTGCCGCCAGCTGGGCATCCGCGTGCACAAGGTCAACGTAGTGTGGCCGCTGGAAGCGACCATCACGCGCGACTTTGCGCAGGGCCTCCAGGAGATCCTGGTGGTGGAAGAAAAGCGCCAGGTCATCGAATACCAGTTGAAGGAAGAGCTGTACAACTGGCGCTCGGACGTGCGCCCGCACGTGCTGGGCAAGTTCGACGAGCCAGAAGGCGATGCCACGGGTGGCGAATGGTCCATGCCCAACCCCAGCCAGAACTGGCTGCTGCGCGCCAAGGCCGACCTGACGCCCGCCATCATCGCCAAGGCGATCGCCAAGCGCCTGAAGAAGCTCGGCGTATCGAGCGACATCATCGCGCGCATGGATTCGCGCATTGCCGTCATCGAAGCCAGCGAACGCGCCATGACCGAGCTGAAGGTGGACACGGGCGAGCGCGCCCCGTGGTTCTGCAGCGGCTGCCCGCACAACACCAGCACCCGCGTGCCCGAGGGCTCGCGCGCCGTGGCCGGCATTGGCTGCCACTACATGGCCAACTGGATGCCCGACCGCAACACCTCCACCTTCACGCAGATGGGTGGCGAGGGCGTGACCTGGGTCGGCCAAGCGCCGTTCACCACCGACCAGCATGTGTTCGCCAACCTGGGCGACGGCACGTACTTTCACAGCGGGCTCTTGGCCATCCGCCAGAGCATCGCCGCGGGCACCAGCATCACCTACAAGGTGCTCTACAACGACGCCGTGGCCATGACCGGCGGCCAGCAGGTGGGCGAGCGGCCCGAGGGCCACTCGGTGCTGCAGATCATGAACAGCCTCAAGGCCGAGGGCGTGGTCAAGCTCATCATCGTGACGGACGAGCCGCAAAAGTACGACGGCGTGCCGCTGGCCGAGGGCGTGACGGTGCACCACCGCGACGAGCTCGACACCCTGCAGCGCCAGTTCCGAGAGATCAAGGGCTGCACGGTCATCATCTACGACCAGACCTGCGCCACCGAAAAGCGCCGCCGCAGGAAGCGCGGCACGCTGGCCACGCCCGACAAGACCGTGGTCATCAACGACCTGGTGTGCGAGGGCTGCGGTGATTGCTCGACCAAGTCCAATTGCCTCACCGTGGAGCCGGTGGAGACGGAGTTCGGCCGCAAGCGCCGCATCAACCAGAGCACCTGCAACAAGGATTACTCGTGCGTGAACGGTTTCTGCCCGAGCTTCGTCACGGTGGAGGGCGGCAAGCTCAAGAAGCCCAAGAAGGAAAAGAAGGGCGACCTGTCGGCACTGCCGCCGCTGCCTGAGCCGGTGCTGCCGGTGGCCGAGACGGCCTGGGGCATCGTGGTGGGCGGTGTGGGCGGCACGGGCGTGATCACCATCGGCTCGCTGCTGGGCATGGCGGCACACCTGGATGGCAAGGGCGTCATCACCCAAGACGCCGGCGGTCTGGCCCAAAAGGGCGGCGCCACCTGGAGCCACATCCAGATCGCCAACCGTCCCGATGCCATCTACACCACCAAGGTCGATACCGCCAAGGCGGACCTGGTGATTGGCTGCGATTCCATCGTGGCGGCGCACAAGTACACGCTGGCCGTGATGCAACCGGGCCGCACTTTTGTGGCGCTGAACACGCACGGCACGCCCACCGCGGCCTTCGTGACCAACCCGGACTGGCAGTTCCCGGGTGCCAACTGCGACAGCGCGATCATTGCCGCCGTGGGCGCTGGCGGCGTCGGCGCTTTTGACGCAGAGCAGGTGGCCACCCAGCTGCTGGGCGACAGCATCTATACCAACCCGCTGATGTTGGGCTATTCTTGGCAGAAAGGCCGCGTGCCACTGACGTTTGCCTCGCTGATGCGCGCCATGGAGCTGAACGGCGTGCAGGTGGACAACAACAAGGCCGCGTTTGAATGGGGCCGCCGCTGCGCGCACGATCTGGCGTCGGTGCAGGCCCTGTTTGCCGCGGCCCAGGTAATCCAGTTCGTCAAGAAGCCGTCATTGGTGGAAATGGTGAGCAAGCGCGTGGACTTCCTCACCGGCTACCAGAACGCCGCCTACGCGTCTGATTACCAGGCGTTTGTCGACAAAGTGAAGGCCGCAGAAGCCAAGCTGGGCAGCGGAACCAAGCTGTCCGAAGCCGTGGCGCGCTACTTGTTCAAACTGATGGCGTACAAGGACGAGTACGAAGTGGCTCGTCTGCACACCGACAAGGCCTTCACGGACAAGATCGCCAACATGTTCGAGGGTGACTACAAGCTGGTGCACCACCTGGCACCGCCCATGACGGCCAAGAAGAACGACAAGGGCGAACTCGTCAAGCAGCCGTTTGGCCCCTGGATGCGCAGTGCATTTGGCGTGCTGGCCAAGATGAAAGGCCTGCGCGGCACGGCGCTGGATATGTTCGGCAAGACGGAAGAGCGCCGCATGGAGCGTGCGCTGATCGTGGAATACCGCGCCTGTATCGACGAGCTGCTGGCCACGCTGAATGCCGACAACCTGGGGTTGGCGGTGGAGATTGCGCGCATCCCTGAAGAAATCCGTGGCTACGGCCACGTGAAAGAGCGCCATCTGAACCTCGGCCCGCCCCAAGTGGGACGGCCTGATGGCCCAGTGGCGCGGCGGGCAGACACTAGGTCAGCGCAAGGTGGCCTGACGGGTGGCGGGCAAGAAGCCCGCCATGCGACGCGTCGTTTACTATCAAAAAGATAGCTGCTAGCGCTTACTGAATAAGCGCTAGCAGTCATTTTGACCAAAACTTTTTAAGACCACACGCCAAGGCACGCTGTGGGTGAGCAAACACCCGCCAGCCCCTTGGGTCATCCCGAGGCGGCAATTGGCAGGGGGCCGCATACAATGCCCTGTTCTGCCCCGGTGTCCGCTACAGCGCCCGCCCGCGGCGGGTTTCGTGAATTTTGACCATCCGTTTGTGGAGTCCAGTCCGTGTTTATTTCTTCTGCTTTTGCCCAAACCGCACCCGCTGCCGCCGCTGAAGGCGGCAACATGATGTCCTCACTCACGGGCATGCTGCCGTTGGTGCTGATGTTTGTGGTGCTGTACTTCGTCATGATCCGCCCCCAGATGAAGCGCCAGAAAGAACACCGCGCCATGATCGACGCCATCGCCAAGGGCGATGAAGTGGCGACCGCTGGCGGCATCGTCGGCAAGGTCACGCGCCTGTCCGAAGGCTTTTTGCACCTTGAAATCGCCAGCAATGTCGAAGTTCAGATCCAGCGCAGCGCTGTGGTTCAAGTGCTGCCCAAGGGCTCGGTCAAATAAGAGCAAGCCCCAAGGCTTGTTGAATGAAACGATGAAAGGGCGGCAGGCTTGCGAGCAGGCCGCCCTTTGAAGCTTTCCGAGAGGTAAGAGCACGATCATGAACCGATATCCGGTCTGGAAATACGCGATCCTGGTGATCGTGATGCTGGTGGGGATTTTGTACACCCTGCCCAACTTCTTTGGCGAAGCGCCTGCCGTGCAGGTTTCGTCAGCCAAGGCTACCGTCAAGGTGGACGCGGCGGTGCAACAAAGGGTGGAGGACGCGCTCAAGGCTGCAGGCGTGACACCCGACTTTGTGGCGCTGGAAGGCTCGTCGGTGCGCGCGCGTTTTGACACGCCCGACACCCAACTCAAGGCGAAGGACGCCATTCAGAAGGCGCTCATCCCTGATGAGAGCGATCCATCTTTTGTTGTCGCACTGAATCTGATCTCGCGCTCGCCCCTGTGGCTCAAGGCGCTGCACGCCAACCCCATGTACCTGGGCTTGGACTTGCGCGGTGGCGTGCATTTCATGCTGCAGGTGGACATGCAGGCAGCCCTCACCAAAAAGGCCGAGTCCTACGCGGGCGACCTGCGCACCACGCTGCGTGACAAGAACATTCGCCATGGCGGCATCAGCCGCGACGGCCAGACGGTAGAAATCAAGCTGCGCGACGAAGCCACGCTGACCGCAGCACGCAACCTCATCACCGACCAGTTTGCAGATCTGCAGAGCACCAGCGTGCCCGACGGCAGCGAGTTCAAGTTGCGCGTCACCATCAGGCCCGAGGCTACGCGCCAGGTGCAAGAACAGGCGCTCAAGCAGAACATCGTGACGCTGCACAACCGGATCAACGAGCTGGGCGTGGCCGAGCCCGTGATCCAGCAACAGGGGCTGGACCGCATCGTGGTGCAATTGCCCGGCGTGCAGGACACCGCCCAGGCCAAGCGCATTCTGGGCCGCACCGCCACGCTGGAAGTGCGCCTGGTGGACGAAGGCACCGAGGCCCGAGCGGCCGAGACCGGCCGTGGCCCGGTGCCGTTTGGCTCTGAACGCTATCTGGAACGCAATGGCCAGTCGGTCATCGTGAAAAAGCAGGTCATCCTGACGGGCGAGAACCTGACCGATGCCCAGCCCGGCTTCGACGGCCAGACCCAAGAGCCAACCGTCAACCTGACGCTGGATGCCAAGGGCTCGCGCATCTTCCGCGACATCACGCGCGAGAACATCGGCAAGCGCATGGCCATCGTGCTCTTCGAGAAGGGCAAGGGCGAAGTGGTCACGGCCCCCGTTATCCGAAGTGAAATCGGTGGCGGCCGTGTGCAGATCTCCGGCAGCATGACCACAGCCGAAGCCAACGACACCGCGCTGCTGCTGCGTGCGGGCTCGCTGGCCGCGCCCATGGAAATCATCGAAGAATTCACCATCGGCCCCAGCCTGGGCGCCGACAACATCGAACGGGGCGTGAACAGCGTAGTGTGGGGCCTGATTGCGATTGCGATCTTCATGTGCGCCTACTACATGCTGTTTGGCGTGTTCTCCAGCATCGCCTTGGCGGTGAACGTTCTGCTGCTGGTGGCGGTGCTGTCGATGCTGCAGGCCACGCTCACGCTGCCGGGTATCGCCGCGATGGCGCTGGCCATTGGCGTAGCGATTGACTCGAACGTGCTAATCAACGAGCGCATCCGCGAGGAACTGCGCTCGGGTGTTGCACCGCAAGCCGCCATTCACACGGGCTACGAGCGCGCGTGGGCAACAATTCTGGACTCGAACGTGACCACGCTGATCGCCGGTTTGGCACTGCTGGCTTTTGGCTCGGGCCCTGTGCGCGGGTTTGCGGTGGTGCATTGCATCGGCATTCTGACCAGCATGTTCTCGGCCGTGTTCTTTTCGCGCGGTCTGGTGAACCTGTGGTACGGGCGCCAGAAGAAGCTCAAAAGTGTGTCGATCGGTACCGTCTGGAAGCCAGACGCTGGTACTGCCGTGGCTAAAACAAACTAAAGGACAGCGGCCATGGAATTCTTTCGCATCAAAAAAGACATCCCATTCATGAAGCACGCGTTGATTTTCAACGCGATCTCTTTCATCACCTTTGCACTCGCAGTCTTCTTCCTGCTCACGCGTGGCCTGCACCTGTCGGTAGAGTTCACCGGCGGTACGGTCATGGAAGTGGCCTACAGCCAGCCCGCCGAACTGGCCAAGGTGCGCGAGACGGTCTCGGGCCTGGGGTACTCGGACGTACTGGTGCAGAACTTTGGCACCGCCCGCGACGTGATGATCCGTCTGCCGGCGCAGAAGGGTGTTTCATCTGCCCAGCAAAGCGAACAGGTGCTGGGCGCGCTCAAGGCTGCCGACCCCGCCGTCACGCTGCGCCGCACCGAGTTTGTCGGCCCGCAGGTGGGTGAGGAGTTGGTGCAAAGTGGCCTGATGGCTTTGGCCATGGTGATCGTGGGTATCGTCATCTACCTTGCCATGCGCTTCGAGTGGAAGTTCGGGGTGGCGGCGATTATTGCCAACCTGCACGACGTGATGATCATTCTGGGCTTTTTTGCGTTCTTTCAGTGGGAGTTCTCGCTGGCGGTGCTGGCGGCAGTGCTGGCCGTGCTGGGCTACTCCGTGAATGAATCGGTTGTGATCTTTGACCGGATCCGCGAAGCTTTCCGCAAATACCGCAAGATGAACACGGCCGAAGTCATCGACCACGCCATCACCAGCACCATGAGCCGCACCATCATCACCCACGCCTCCACCGAGGCGATGGTGTTGTCGATGCTGCTGTTTGGAGGTCCCAGCCTGCATTACTTTGCGCTGGCGCTCACCATCGGTATTTTGTTCGGTATCTATTCCTCGGTGTTCGTTGCCGCCGCCATTGCCATGTGGCTTGGAGTCAAACGGGAAGACCTTGTCAAGCCCGCCAAGAAGGACGGGGATCCCAATGATCCTCACGCCGGGGCAACCGTCTGAACCGGTAATATCTACCCATGCAGCCAACGCCCTCTTCCCTTCCGCAGCGCCGACTGGCTCGCCAGGCGCGCCAGCGGTTCGTGGAGGGACTCTGCGCAGGTCTGGGCGACCTGGACAAAACCGTATTGGACTTTGTCACCACACTGATGGCCCAGACGGGCACAGCGCGCGAGATGCAGTCCCGCCGTGATGCGTGGATGACCTACCAGCAGCACAACGCAGCCTGGATAGACCGTACAGGCAAAGCTTGGCGTGAAGCGCTCGCCCCCCATATCAGCACCACCCGCGGCAGTCATGTGCCCGCGGGGGTGGGGGGGAGCCAGTTTGAGTTGCTGAGCGACGACGTGGTCGAAAACAAAATCGTGGCATCGCGCATGGCTCTGACGGTGAGCGAGCAGGTGAGCAACCAGTTCGACACCCTGCGCCAACGCACGCAGTCCTTGGAGGGCCAAGACCTCGACAACAGCGACATCCTGCGGCCCGACACCGTTTGCATGTTGCTGGTGGAGCAGTGGGTGGAGGCAGGCCTTCCCCGGACCGACCTGCTGACTGTGGTGGATCCGCTGCAGCGCGAGCTGGCCAATTTGCTGCAAAAGCAGTACCAGGCCGTCAATGTTTTTTATGTTGAGCAAGGTGTTACGCCACAGACGGATTTGAAGTCGCGTGTACTGCGCACACCGGGCGGCTCGGTGACGGGGGGATCGGGCCACAGCGGCGAATCGGATGCCGGTGGCCTGGCCTCGCAGGCGCTGGCCAAGACGCGCGAAGCCATGGCCGCCGCGCGCGGTGGCATGGTGCCGCAACAACTGCCTCCGCGTGGGGGCGGCGCACATCCGCAACAGCACCGCGGCCAACCACCCGGTGGCTATCCGCAACGGGGGATGCAAACGGCGTTTGCCACGGGCATGACGCCGCTCTCGCGGGCGCGCCAGCGAGCCCAAGGTGTGATGGGGCAACTGCGTCGATTGCTCACCCAGCCCGCCACGGGCTTTGACATGGTGAACGCGCCTCCGGCATCCGCCGCATTGGCCCATGCACTCACAGCGCACCGGGTACACGCAGACACGTACTACAGTGGTGTCGCCACCCTGATGGAAGACTACAGCCCTGCAGCGGTGGTGCAGTTGGTGGGCACCGTGCGCGAGCGCTCGACCGAACTCAAGAAGAAGGCCAATACCGCTGGTGAAAAGGCCATCATTGAGGTGGTGGCCTTGATGTTCCAGAGCATCTTGGCGGAGGACCGTATTCCTCCCGCAGTGCGCGTGTGGTTTGCGCGCTTGCAAGTACCTGTGCTCCGCGTCGCATTGGCTGAACCTGAGTTTTTCAGCAACCTGGACCACCCCGCCCGCAAGCTCATTGACCGCATGGGCGCATGCGTGATGGGCTTTAACGCCACCAGCATCAATGGCAGTGCATTGGAAGCTGAAATCCGCCGTGTGGTGCAGGTCATCGAGCAATACCCCGAGACTGGGCGCCGCGTCTTCCAGCTGGTGTATGACGAGTTCGAGAAATTTCTGTCCAAGTTCTTGACCGAAAAGCAGGCCACTTCGCGCCTGGTGAGTGTGGCCCAGCAGGTCGAACAGAGAGAGACGCTGGCCATCCAGTACACCATTGAGCTGCGCACCATGCTGCGCGACATGCCGGTGCGCGACGAGATCCGCGAGTTTCTTTTCAAAACCTGGGCCGAAGTATTGGCCTTGTCCGCCGTGCGTGACGGGCCGCAGCATGCGGACACCATCTCGCTCAAACGCACCGCAGCAGATTTGGTCTGGGCCGCCAGCGCCAAGCCCAACCGCAGCGACCGCACGCAGGTGATTCAGAACCTGCCAGGACTGTTACAACGCCTGCGCCAGGGACTCGCGTTGATGAATGTCACCGGCGAAGCCCAGGACGTGCAGATCAAGACGCTGACAGATACGCTGGCCGATGCGTTCTTGTCCAAGACAGCATCGATCCCGCAGGCTCACATTGACGCGATGGCCAAGCGTCTGGCCAACCTCGAAGACTTCATCAGCGACGCCACACTGGGCGACATGCCACTCAATGCCGACAACATTGAAATGATGCTGGGCATTGACGCGTCGTCCATCCATGTGGTGGCCGACAACGGGGCCCCTGTGGATGACGCAATGGTGGTCTGGGCGCAGGAGCTACAGCCTGGCACTTGGTACACCCTGGACCATAACGGCGCATCCGCCCAGGTTCAATACGCTTGGCAAAGCCAGCGCAAGCAGTTGCATCTGTTTGCCGCAGTCGACGGCAGCAGTTATCTCATCCAGTTGCGCCGTCTGGCAGCCTACCTGCAGGCCGGTCTGCTGGTGGCCCAGGATGAAGAAGGCCTGACGCTGCGTGCCACGCGTGACGCGCTGGCCAAGCTGGATGCCAATCCCGAGCGCTTGCTGGACTGATTCGACGAGCCAAGCAGCCGTCTCAACAGACTGCGCCTGAGTCTGTTCGGTTTTTGAGGTCTCTCGCCCGCGCTCTGCCGTTGCGGTGGACTCGCCGCTGGGGATTGATGGCTACTGCGTGCGCTCAGGCGCTTCCCATCCTCTGAAAAAGGCCGCCAGGGAGCCGGGCTACACGGCCTTCCAACTCCAGCTCCAACAGCGCAACCTGCAGCGATGCCGCGTCCATGCCCGTGCGCGCGACCAACGCATCCACGCTCATCGGATCAAAGCCCAGGGCTTCAAGTAACGGGCCCTCGGGCTCGTCAGCGTCTGTTGTCATGTCCGGTGAAGCGGTGTCCGCACCCTGATCCACCCCGGCGACAGAAGGCATGCGCAGTTCTTCGAGCACATCTTGAGCTGATTCGACCAACTTGGCGCCCTGGCGTATCAGGGCATGGCAGCCGCGCGACTGCGGTGCGTGGATAGAGCCGGGGATTGCGAACACTTCTCGCCCTTGTTCCACCGCCATGCGCGCGGTGATCAGTGAGCCGGAGGCGAGGGCGGCCTCTACCACCAGCGTCCCCTGGGAAAGCCCCGAAATGATGCGGTTGCGTTTGGGGAAATTTGCCGGGAGTGGCGGCGTCCCCAGCGGGTACTCACTGACCAACAGGCCATTCGCTGCGATGCGGTGGGCGAGATCCAGGTTTTTGCGCGGATACACCCGATCCAGACCCGTGCCTACGACCGCAATCGTGGCAGCCGTATCCGCGCCAGACACCGCCACATCCAGCGCTCCCTCGTGCGCAGCGGCATCGACACCCAAGGCCAGCCCCGACACAATCGTGAGCCCTGCACTGTGCAAGGCCCGCGCAAATAGCCTGGCGTTCTCCGCACCCTGGGCCGTCGGATTGCGGCTGCCCACGACGGCAAGACAACGTTCGCACGGGAACGGTTGGTGGTCCAGCAGACGCGCTGGGCCCATCAGATATAACAACAGCGGCGGGTCTTCAGTATCCAACAACGCCTGTGGGTACCGGCTGTCGCCCAAGCTGATCACAGCGCGCGCAGGTCCCACAAGACCTGCAGAGGCCAGCCATGTCACCGTGGTATCCAGCAAGTCAGGCAGTGTGGGAGGCACCTGACACAGTGCGCGCGCCTGTGCGGACGTCACACATTGCTGCAAGGCCGCTTCAGGCTGCTGAAAGACAGCTTGCGGAAGCCCGAACGCCGAGAGCAGTCGCCGGGCGGCGCCATTGCCCACGCCAGACGAAAGGGTGAGCCGAAGCCACCCTCCGAGTTCTTCACGTTCCATGAAACTACTAAATCAGCCTCAGGGTCGGGCGAGAACTCGACCGAGCCCACACCAACATCTGCGCAGGCAATTTATTCTGGGTTGACCAAACGGTCGCCCACGCGCACACCGTTGCGAACATCCAGAATCAACACATACGAGACACGTTCAAACGTCCGGAACACCATGGCCATACCGTTAGCTTCAGCGGGGAGCTTGATCATTTCTTTGGAATCGCTCGTTGTGTCCTTGATTCGCTCTCCCTTGGACAGAATGCTCAGGACATGGCCAGGCTCCAACCCATCGCGGGCGCCCAAGTTGATAGAAACCACTTGGTTCTGCGCTGCAAAAGCTACCGCAGACTCGCCGTAGATGGAAACCACGCGGGCGTCTACTTTGCGTTGCGGGGCCTGCGGTGTGTAGCTCAAATACCCGCGACCGGGTTCAGCCAACAAGCGGTCGCCGGCACGGATTTCCTCTTTCGTGCCGGAGATATCCACGGTCGCGGGCACTTTGTCCAAAGTGAACCCGCCTTTGCCATCTGGCACATCTTCCGTGGTTTCACCACGAACCAGTTCAGCCTTACCCAGATACTGCGCTTCGTAACCCAGAATTTCACCGCTCACCGGGTCCTTCAATGGCACGGCGTTGCGATACACGCGGTAATAACGCTGCTCGCCAGGCGCAACGCGCAAGGGCGCTGAATCGATGCCGCGGGCATACGCGCGATCACCGTGCGCCATCAGCACGCGCTCTTCAGTGGTCGCCACGATCCGTGGGGCCCGCTCCAGAACCGACGCGTCAACAACAACAGGCTCCACCAAAAAAGGCTCAATGAGGTGCGGCTTGAGCGTTGGCAGCGCCGTGCCCATCAAGGTGTCGCTGCGAGTGCGGGGTGATACACGCACCGTCTCCGACTGGCCGGGGGGGCTGGTGCGCAGCCGCGCGTAGCCATCTGCTTTGTCGAGATAGAGCGTTTGCCCGGGGAAAATCAGATGCGGGTTGGGAATGGCCTTGAGGTTCATCCCCCACAGCTCTGGCCAGCGGTACGGCCGCAAAAGATACATTCCGGAAATGCCCCACAACGTATCGCCGCGCTTGACGGTGTAGCTGTCCGGGGCGTTTGGCGCGAGCTCCGACAAGGGAATCCCGCGCTCTGAAACCTGCTGGGCCGTGGCACGCTGGCCACCGGAGATCGGAAAATTTTGCGCCTGAGCGGGAGCCACGAGCATAGCCCCAGCAATGATGGTGAGCGCGCCCAGGGCGGTCCGCCGCACGCTGGTGAATGCCGTCATGTTTTTCCTTTTTTCATGCATTGTGAAACGCCCCCTCACTGGCGCCACGACGCTCGCGGCATGCGAGCGACCGGGCAAATACGTTACAAACCATCTGAGATTCTGTGCTCAAGCCCTTGATTCGGCAACGATTATTGGCTTTCTGGGCTGCAGCAGCGTTCAAAAGTGGCGAAAATAGCGACATCTCTTACCTGTATCCATGGCAATCCTTCCCATTCTCTGCTACCCGGACGCCCGGCTCCACAAGGTGGCGCAACCCATTCAGGCGGTGGACGACCGCGTCCGGACGCTTGCGTCCGACATGCTCGCCACCATGTATGACGCCCACGGCATTGGGCTTGCCGCCACGCAAGTGGATGTGCATGAGCGGCTGGTGGTCATCGATGTGTCTGAAGAGCGCAACGAGCCCCTGGTGCTGATCAACCCTGAAATTGTCTGGACCAGCGCCGAAAAGCACTTGAACGACGAAGGTTGCCTATCGGTGCCGGGCATTTACGACGGTGTGGAGCGTTTTGATGCCGTGCATGTTCGCGCACTGGACGACAAGGGCACATCGCGCGTCATTGAGGCTGATGGCTTGCTGGCCGTGTGTATCCAGCACGAGATGGACCACCTGATGGGCAAGGTGTTTGTGGAATACCTCTCGCCCCTCAAGCGCAATCGCATCAAGACCAAGATGATCAAGCAGCAGCGGGAGTCCCGCGAGTGAGCGCAACGGCGCTCTGCTCCCGCGTGGGTGGCAGAGTGCTGGTGCGCCTGGTGTTGATGGCGCTGGTGCTGCACCTTGCGGGCTGCGCGTTACCCGACAGAGAAATCCCGGGCACACCCCAGGCTGAGGTCATCGCCAGACTGGGTCCGCCCACCGCCATCTATGCGCTGCCGTCCGGGCAACGGCTGCTGTATTCAGAGCTTCCCGCCGGTTTTGCTGCCTACAACCTCGATTTCGATGCGACTGGCCGACTGGTACGCAACGAGCAGGTGCTGACCCAGACGCGGTTTGAGACGATTCCAGTCGGCGTGTGGACCCTGGGCGACGTCCAGCGCACGTTTGGCCCTCCTTTGCTGGTGGAACGCGTGGCCCGTTTTGACGGGGACATCTGGACCTACCGCTTTCGCCAGAACTCTGACCCGCGCCTGGCCCATGTGCACATGGATCGCCAAGGCATCGTCCGCACCGTGATGTTCACCGACGAACTGCCCCTCTTCGACAACGCGCGCGATTGAGCGCGTACCCACTGACATTGGTTCCCATGAGAGTCATCTTTGCCGGCACGCCCGAGTTTGCCCGTGTTGCGCTGCAGCGTTTGCTGGACGCGGGTTTCACCGTTCCACTCATACTCACCCAGCCCGACCGCCCTGCAGGTCGGGGCATGAAGCTGCAGGCGTCGCCCGTCAAACAGTGCGCGCTGGACCATGGCATCGCGGTGGCGCAACCCCGCAGCCTGCGGCTGGACGGCAAGTATCCAGACGATGCGGCTGCTGCGCGCGAAGCCCTTTTGGCAGCGCAGGCCGACGTGATGGTGGTAGCCGCCTACGGTCTCATCCTGCCGCAGTGGGTGCTGGACCTTCCATCCAAAGGGTGTCTGAACATTCACGCCAGTCTGCTGCCCCGCTGGCGTGGCGCCGCGCCCATCCACCGGGCCATTGAAGCAGGTGACGCCGAGACAGGGGTCACCATCATGCAGATGGATGCAGGCCTGGACACAGGAGCCATGCTCCTAATGGAGCGCATCGCCATTGCCCCAGCGGACACCACCGCCTCGCTCCATGACCGCCTCGCTACCCTGGGCGGGCGCTTGATCGTCGAAGCCCTGGAGCTGGCAGCCTGCGGAGGGTTGAACGCCACGCCGCAGCCAGCCGAAGGCATCACCTACGCCCACAAGATCGAAAAAGCCGAAAGCGCCATCGACTGGTCCTTGCCTGCCGCCACGATCAGCCAGCGCATCCGCGCGTTCGACCCGTTTCCGGGCGCGAGCACGGAAGCTGGCAACGAAACCATCAAGATCTGGTCTTGTGAAATTGATAGCAAACAATCCTTTACAGATAAGCGCTACGGCCATATTTTGTCTATCAACGACACAGGCATCACCGTGGCTTGTGGGGACGGCACCCTGCGGCTGACGACCTTGCAGCGCGCGGGTGGCAAGCGATTACCAGCGGCAGATTTCCTCCGGGGGTTCGACCTGGCGCCCGGCGCGGTGCTGGGCCACGCTTCATCGCAGACCGCAGTATCGACACCGCCATGAGCCGCACCGCGGTCATCCGCCACACGCTGCGCCACCCCTCGTTCCGGCTCGCCGTGGTGGACATGGCCGGCACATCGCTGGGCATTGCGGCCTGGGGCCTGGTCACTGGCGTGGCCATGGTCAAAAGTGGCATGCCGGTGGGCATGGCCGTGTTCATGTCCCTGGCGGTCTACGCGGGCAGCGCACAACTCGCGGTCATCCCGCTCCTGTCGGTGGGGGCACCTTTGTGGGTGATCTGGCTCACGGCAGCATGCGTCAACCTGCGGTTTGTGATTTTCAGCAGCATGTGGCGCAGCTACTTTGCGCACCTGCCGCTGCGCCAGCGCCTGGCCATCGGGTATTTCAGCGGTGACGTGATCTATGTGGCCTTCATGAAGCGGTTTCCCGAGCCACGCCCAGAGCCCGAACAGATCCCGTATTTCTGGGGTGCCGCCAGCAGCAACTGGCTGGCGTGGCAAGTGCCGTCGATTGCCGGCATTCTGCTGGCCAACGCCGTTCCGCTGTCCTGGGGCTTGGGCTTTGCGGGCGTGCTGGCATTGCTGGGCGTGCTGCTGTCACTGCTGTTTGACCGGGCCACCTGGCTCGCCACGGGGGTTGCCGCCACCGCTGCAATTGCAGCCTTTGCGCTGCCCCTGAAGCTCAACATCCTCGTCGCGCTGGCCGCTGCCGTGGCCGCGGGCCTGCTGATGGAGGCCGTGGACCGCCGCCGCCACAAGCCCGAGCTACTGCTGGTACCCGCCAACAGCGTGATGCCGCCCGAAGAACGGGAGCATGTGGCAGCGGGCGATGTGGTGCCGCTGCGTGAGGAGCGCCATCCATGAGCGCCGTGCCGGGCCGCCCCCAACAAGCTCGCACCGCAGTGCGCAGCACGGAGGTTTCCAGATGAGCTGGTCCTGGATCGGACCCTTTGTGGCCATCGTGGGCCTGGCGGTCATCACCATCGTCTCGCGCTCGTTCTTCATGATCCCCGAGCGAGAGCTGCCGCTGCCCGACTGGCTCAAGCGCGGGCTCAAATACGCGCCCTTGGCGGCGCTCACCGCCGTCATCGCGCCCGAAATTCTGATGACCCAGGGCGAGTTCATCGACACCTTCATGGACGCGCGCCTGCCCGCCGTGCTGTGCGCCGGCGCCTATTACTTCTGGCGCCGCGGCATTCTGGGCACCATCGTGGTGGGCATGGCTGTCTACTTACCGCTGCACATTGGCTGGGGCTGGTAGACAAGCCTGCCTGAGCCGCTTCGCGGCTTCCCAGGGGGACGACGCCAGTGGCCTGGCAGAGCCAGTTCCACGGCGTCCGCTGGCATGGTGCGCGCCGGTTGCACAGGCTTCGCTCACTAAAATGACAGCCCTCAAGCCCCATCCACTTCAGACCTCCCGACATGAACATCCTCCGCTTTTCCGACCTGTGCGCCCAGGGCAAGGCCCACGGCCAGCGCGTTTTCATCCGTGCCGACCTCAACGTTCCGCAGGACGACGCCGGCCGCATCACTGAAGACACCCGCATCCGTGCGTCCATTCCCTGCATCCGCATGGCGCTGGACGCTGGCGCCGCGGTCATGGTGACCAGCCACCTGGGTCGGCCCACCGAAGGCGCGTTCAAACCTGAAGATTCCCTGGCCCCCGTCGCGGCACGTTTGGCAGAGCTGCTGGGCAGCGAGGTGCCACTGGTGTCGGACTGGGTGGACGGTGTCACCGTGGCCCCCGGCCAGGTTGTGCTGCTGGAAAACTGCCGCCTGAACGTGGGCGAAAAGAAGAACAAGGAAGACTTGGCGCGCAAGCTGGCTGCGCTGTGCGACATCTTTGTGAACGATGCCTTTGGTACCGCACACCGCGCTGAAGGCACCACCTACGGCATCGCCCAGTTCGCGCCCATCGCCTGCGCAGGGCCCCTGCTGTCGGCAGAAATCGACGCGCTCACCAAGGCCCTCGCACAGCCCCAGCGCCCGCTGGCGGCCATCGTGGCGGGCTCCAAGGTATCGACCAAGCTCACTATTTTGAAGAGCCTGGCCGACAAGGTGGACCAGCTCATCGTCGGCGGCGGCATCGCCAACACCTTCATGCTGGCTGCGGGCCTGCCCATTGGCAAAAGTCTGGCCGAGCCTGACCTGCTGGAAGAAGCCCGTGCCGTGATGGCCGCCATGAAGGCGCGTGGTGCCGAGGTGCCGATCCCCACCGACGTGGTCACCGCCAAGACCTTTGCTGCAGACGCCCCCGCCACGGTCAAGGCCGCTGCCGATGTGGCCGCGGACGACCTGATCCTCGACATCGGCCCTGAAACCGCCAAACGCCTGGCAACACAGCTCAAGTCCGCCGGAACCATTGTCTGGAACGGCCCAGTCGGTGTGTTCGAATTTGCCGCGTTTGAAAACGGCACGCGCGAAATCGCCCAGGCCATTGCCGAATCACCTGCCTTCAGCATTGCAGGTGGCGGCGACACCCTGGCGGCCATTGCCAAATATGAGATTGAGAAACAGGTGGGCTACATCTCTACCGGCGGCGGCGCATTTCTGGAAGTGCTGGAAGGCAAAACGCTGCCAGCGTTTGAGATTCTGGAAAAACGTGCAGCAGCGTCTGCCTGACGCCAGCGGGGGCCGCGACCCGGCGCCCCCTAAAATCACGCCCCATGACCTTCACCGACATGCTGCGCGACGCCACGGCGCAGAACAACTCTCTGCTGTGCGTGGGCCTGGATCCGGAGCCCACGCGGTTTCCGGCGGGGATGCAAGGCGATCCGCGCAAGATCTATGACTTTTGCGCGGCCATTGTGGACGCCACGGCCGATCTGGTCTGCGCGTTCAAGCCCCAGATCGCCTACTTTGCCGCGCACAGCGCCGAGGACCAGCTCGAACGGCTGATGCAGCACATGCGCGCCAATGCGCCGCACGTGCCGGTCATTCTGGACGCCAAGCGCGGCGACATCGGCTCCACGGCCGAGCAATACGCCAAGGAGGCGTTCGAGCGCTACGGCGCCGACGCGGTCACCTTGTCGCCCTTCATGGGTTTTGACTCTATCGAGCCCTATTTGGCCTACCACGGCAAGGGCGCGTTTTTGCTTTGCCGCACCTCCAACCCGGGCGGCGACGATCTGCAGACGCAGCGCCTGGCCAGCGTTGACGGCCAGCCGCTGATGTACGAACACGTGGCGCGCCTGGCGCAAGGCCCGTGGAACAAAAATGGCCAGCTGGGCCTGGTGGTGGGCGCGACCTACCCCCAAGAGATTGAGCGCGTGCGCTCCATTGCCCCCACGCTGCCGCTCTTGATACCCGGCGTGGGCGCCCAGGGCGGCGATGCCGCAGCCACCGTGCGCGCTGGGCTGCGCGATGGCGGGCCGATCATCGTGAACTCCTCGCGCTCCATCCTGTACGCCTCCAAGGGCGACGACTTTGCGGCCGCGGCGCGCACCGAAGCCCAGCGCACCCGCGCAGTGCTCGAAGCCGCACGCCCCCGCTGACGCAACAGCAGGTCTGACACCCAAAGCCTTCGCGCTGCCGCTGCACCCGGTCACGCCCCCATGCAGCTCAAATGGCTCGAAGACTTCATCGTGCTGGCGCAGGAGCGCAGCTACACGCGTGCTGCTGAACTGCGGCATGTCACGCACCCCGCCTTTGGCCGCCGCATCCGTGCGCTGGAGGCCTGGGCGGGCACGCCGCTGGTCGAGCGTGGCGGTGGGCCCGTTACGCTGACGCCCGCCGGGCAGAGCTTTCTCGAAACCGCCGGCCACATGGCGCGAAGCCTCGCGCAGTCGCACGAGGAACTGCAAAGCCTGGCCGGTCGGCAGGCCCGCACCGTGACACTGGCCACCGGCCGCACCCTGGCACGCACGGTGGTCGCCGACTGGCTGGTGCGGCTGCAGCCCATTTTGCAAGGCGCCGAGCTGTGCATCCGCACGCGCGCACTGGCCGACACCGTGGCCATGCTGGAGCGCAATGAGGCCGACTTCTCGCTGGTCTACCACCACCCAGCGCTCGCGATCCGGCTGGATGCGCGCCAGTTCATGCATGTGACGGTGGCGTCTGACCGGCTGGTGCCCGTGTCGCGCGCCACAGCACAAGGCCAGGCAATGCACCGGTTCGGTCCCGACGCGACGCTGATCCCATATCTCGCCTATGCGCCGCAGTTGGCACTGGGCAGGCTGGTGGAGGACCACCTGGCGCAAAACCCCCATGCGCCCCGGTTGCAGCGGGTGGTGGAATGCGACTCGGCTGACGCCCACTACGAGTACGTGCAAAAAGGCCTGGGCGTGGCCTGGCTGCCGTGGTCGATGGTGCACGCCGACTGCAAAGCCAAGCGGCTGGCCGTGGCGGGCGATGCGCGCATGGAAGTGCGTTTTGATGTGCGCCTGTACCGGCCCAAACGCCGCCTGGGGCCACTGGCCGAGGCGTTGTGGAAGGCGATGGCGCTGCGCTGAGCCTGCGGGTTTTCATCAGGGCGATGAACCGTATTGGCAAGGGTTGGTGCCGTTTCAGCACCACGCAGGCGGGGGCGCCTTTTCACAATGAGGCCACGCCAGCGCACTTTTTCAACAACGCGCCTTCGCCCCTCACGTCACATCGCCTCACCGCCCTCCACCACCCAAGGACACCACCATGAAGAACACTCCGTCCCTGCGCCGCACCGCCTTGCTGTGTGGCATGGCACTCCTTGCTATGCCCGCCTTCGCGCAAGATGCCTACCCCTCCAAGCCCATCACCATCGTGGTGGGCTACCCACCGGGCGGCAGCACCGACCTGACCGGCCGCAACGTGGCTTTGGAGTTGAGCGCCAAGCTGGGCGTGCCCGTCGTCATTGAAAACATCGGCGGCGCAGGCGGTGCCATCGGTGCCCAGAAGGTGGCCAGCGCGGCGCCGGATGGCTACACCTTTCTGGTGGGCGCCAGCAACGAGCTGGCCATCGTCAATCTGGTGAACAAGAAAATCAAATACAGCACCAAAGATTTCACCGCCATCGGCCTGGTGGCCTCACAGCCGCTGGTGCTGGTGGCATCGACCAGCTCGGGCGTCAAGAACCTGGCGGAGTTCACGCAGAAGGTGTCCAAGAACCCCGGCAAGTTCAGCTACGGCAGCTCGGGTGTGGGCACATCGCTGCACCTGGCGGGCGAGATGGTCAAGGAACAGGGCAAGCTCTTCATGACGCACATCCCTTACCGGGGCGTGGCACCGCTCACCAACGACCTCATGGGCAACAACCTGGAATACGGCGTGTTCGTGCTCTCCAGCGGCCTGCCGCACATCAAGAGCGGCAAGGTCATTGCCCTCGGGACCACCGAAGCCAAGCGCTCCGCCACCACGCCAGACATCCCCGCGCTGGCCGAAACACCGCAGTACAAAAACGTGGACATCGGGGTGTGGTTTGCGCTGATGGGGCCGGCCAACCTTCCCAAGCCGGTGTTCGACAAAGTCAAGAAGGCATTGAACGACACGCTGCAATCGCCTGACTTCAAGAAGAAGATGGAAGCCAGCGGCTCCACGGTGGCTGCGCCCAACTTCAACATCGACCAGTTCCTGGTGACCGAAGTGGCCAAGTACAAGAAGATCGTTGAATTCGCCAAGATCGAAGAATGAGCACCGCCGCACTCCACGACACCGCCGTGCAACCCCTGGTTTTCGAGCTGCCCGCGCCGGATATTTCTGCGTGGCGCGCAGGCAATACCGGCACGCCCGGCGTATGGCACTTTGACTCTGGCCAGCCCGGTCGCCACGTGATGGTCAGCGCGCTGGTGCATGGCAACGAGTTGTGCGGCGCGTGGGCGCTCAAGGGCTTGCTGGAAGCAGGCGTGCGGCCCCAGCAGGGCACGCTCACGCTGGCGTTCTGCAACCTCGATGCGTTCGATCGCTTTGACGCCAGCAACCACGATGCCTCGCGCTTCACCGACGAAGACCTCAACCGCCAATGGCTGGACGAGCGCATGGACGCTGCCGACACGAATGAGCGCCGCCGCGCCGCCGCGCTGCGCCCGTTTGTGGCGCAGGCGGACTGGCTGCTCGACATCCATTCGATGCACGAGCCCTCGGCCCCGCTGCTGCTCACCGGCATACAGCCGCGCAACCTGGAGCTGGCGCGCGCCATGCGCTCACCCGAACACATCGTGGTGGACGCAGGCCACAAGGACGGCGTGCGCATGCGCGACTACGGACGTTTTGGCGCGTTGAACGACGACGAAAGCAAAGGCCACGACACGCGCTCGCTGCTGGTCGAGTGCGGCTTTCATGGCGACCCGGCCAGCCGCGCGGTGGCGCAGGACCAGTGCGTGCGTTTCATCGAGCAATCCGGCGCCCTGAGCGCTGAGGCTCTGGCGCAGCAGTTGCCCGGCTGGCGCCTGCCCGATGCGCCGCGCCAGTGGGCGCTGGAAGTGACCGGCCCGGTGGTGGCCACCAGCAGCGCCTTCCGCTTTGCGGAGCCCTACACCGGGCTGGAGCTGTTTGAAAAGGCCGGCACCGTGATCGGCGACAACGACGGCGTGCCGGTGACGACGCCGTATGACAACTGCGTGCTGGTGATGCCCTCGGTGCGCCAGGCGCGCGCGGGCGTGACGGTGGTGCGGTTCGCACGGCGCAGGGCGCTGTAACCGAGCACCAGGAGGCACGCTGGAGGAGGCGGGTGGCTGAAGCCCCCGCTCTCCTCTCGTTAAAACACTATTAAATTGATAGCTTTTAGCGCTTATCTATCAAGCGCTAGAGGCCATTTTCGCTTGTATTTTTGGCCCCAGCACCACACAAGCGAGCGCCGCCACCACCAGCGCAATGCCCGCCCACTGCCAGGGCGCCACGCCCTCGCCCAGCAACAGCCAGCCTGCCGTGAGCCCCACCACCGGCACAGCCAGACTGAACGGCGCGACGCGGTTGGCGGGGTAACGCTGCAGCAGATTGGTCCACAGCGCATAACCGACGATGGTGGCCGCCCAGCCCAGGTAGGCCACAGACGCCCACGCCAGCAGCGGCACGTCGACCAGCGTTTGCCATTGCAGCCAGCGCGCGGCGTCCGGGTCGAACACGGCGGACAGGGCCACAAACGGCAGCACCGGCACCAGGCTGGCCCAGATCACGAAAGCCAGGGGGTCAAACCCCGGGCTTTGCTGCTGCGCCAGCCGCGACACGATGTTGGACGCCGCCCACATCGCAGCGCCGCACAGGGTCAGCAGCAAGCCAGCCAGCGTAGTGGCTGCCGCCACACCCACGCCAGAGCCCGGGCCCACATAGTTCATCGCAAAACACACCAGCCCCAGCGCGGCCAGCACCATGCCCCAGCGCAAGGGCGGCCCGGGCCGTTCGCGCAGCAGCGCAAAGCCAAACAGCGCGGTGAAGAACACCTGCGTCTGCAGCAACACGCTGGCCAGCCCTGCCGTCATGCCCACCTTGAGGCCGATGAACAAAAAGCCAAACTGCCCCACGCCCTGGAACAGCCCGAACAGCACCACCCAGCGCCAGTGCATGCGCGGCGGCCGCACCAGCAACACCAGCGGCAGCGCTGCACACAGATAGCGCGCGGCGCCCAGCTGAAACGGGCTGAAACTGCGCAGCCCCCATTTCATGGCCACAAAGTTCACGCCCCACAGGATGACCACCACCAGCGCTGCGAGCAGGTCGCGCGCGCGCAGGGGGCCGCCCGCCAGCCCCGTCCCTTGCCCGGACATCGGTGCCGTCACTGTGCAGCGCGCGCAGCGTCGATGTGCGCCTGGGCACGCTGGGCCAGCGCGATGTCACCGGGGGTTTCGGGGCTCCACTTGTCGACTGCGCGGGGAGCGTCGTCCCCATCTACCGCGGTGTACACGGCCACGCAGTGCACCACGTCCTGCAGCGGCGCGCCGTGAATGCCACCGCTGCGCACTTCCACGGCCAAGCTCATGCTGGCTTCTTCGGTGCGGGTGAGCCGCGCATGCACCTCCACCAGATCGCCCGGACGAATCGGGCGCACAAAGTCTGCGCCGCCCACAAACTCGGTGATGCACGGCCCCTTGGCCCATGCGCTGGCGCAGGCGTATCCGGCGTCGTCCACCCACCGCAAGACCGAGCCCCCCGGGACACGGCCGGCGTGCAGCAGTCTGCTTTCAGACGCCAGAAAGCGCAGGGTGATTGAGTGCATGCAGGGTGCTCCAGAGACGGGGGAGGCTCATTATTCTCCAGCGCAGCGTTTGTCACAGGGGCCGCAGGGTCGATCAGCGGACGCGTTTGCGGCCCCAGGCGATGGGCGCCGGCCATGTAGCCCAGGTGGGCGAGGTGTGACGCAGATGGATCAGGTCACGAAGCAGAGCGATACCCTGGTCGAAGAGATGGCCGCCAGCAGCCTGCAAAGCCAGGCTGAAGACCTGGTGCATGGGGTGTCGGTGTGCCGGCTGGGGAATCAGGGCCAGGAGCAGCGCAGGGCATAGCCCCCGAAAAATTGCTATTAATTCAATAGCTACTAGCGCTTATTCCTCAAGCGCTAGCGGTCATTTTTATTCAAATTCTGCGACCGCTATCTGTGCTAGGTAGCGCGCGGAGCGGCTGAGGCAACTCGCAGCCCGCTCGCTTGTCCGCTGCACATCCGTTCACCCATACACAGGCCCACCACCCGGCCCCGCCAGCGGCAACACCAGCCGCGCCCGCAGCCCCGCGCCCGGCGTGCTGTGCAGCTCCAGCCGACCGCCGTGGCTGCGCGCCACGCGCTCGACGATGGCCAGACCCAGCCCCGCGCCTGGTGCGCCGGTGCGCGCCTGGCCACCGCCGCGCGCAAAAGGCTGGCGCATGCGGTCGATCTCTTCGGGAGGGATGCCGGGGCCTTGGTCCTGCACCTCCAACCACACCTGGGTGGCGTCTGCCCCCGTGCGCAGCACCACGGGCGGCGCACCGTGGCGCCAGGCGTTTTCCACCAGGTTGTCCAGCGCGCGGCGCAGGGCCTGGGGGCGCACGGGCACCTCAGGCAGAGCCGCCAGCTCCAGTTGCAGCGCGCGGCCATGGTCGGCCTGCGCTTCGGCCACGGCCTGGGCGAGGTCGTTGAGCGATGCGGTGGTGGGCGCCTCGGCCTCACCGCTGCGTGCGAACTGAAGGAACTGGCCCACGATGCCATCCATCTCGTCGATGCTGCGCGCCATGCTGGCTGCCAGCGGCGCATCGACCTGCGGACCCGCAATCTCCACCCCCAGGCGCAGCTTGGTCAGCGGCGTGCGCAGGTCGTGCGACACACCGGCCAGCATCAGGGCGCGCTCGTGGTCGGCGGCGGCCAGGCTCTGTGCCATCTGGTTAAAGCTGCGCGCCACGGTGGCGATTTCTTCGGGCCCATCTTCCGGCAGGGTCGCGGGCGACTGGCCTTGCGCCAGTTGCTGCGCCGCACCCACCACCTGCACCAGCGGGCGGTTGATGTGGCGCTGCAGCCACCACGCGCCCAGCAGCGCCAGCAGCATGCTGGCCAGCGTGGCCACCAGCCAGGCGCCGGTGAACTCACGGGTGGGGAACACGCTGGGCAGGTTGAGCCAATAGCTCTCGGGCCCCTCCGCGCCCTCGTGCACCACACGCAGTGACAGCACGCCGGCGCTGTCGCGGCGCCATAGCGGTTGCGGCTGTCTGTGTTGCAGCATCGTCCGCACCCAGACGGCGCGACACGGCCTGCACAAACTGCCGCTCCAGGGGCGACAGCAGCGCGCGCCGCGCAGCGCTCTCTGGCGCAACGGGTGGTGCGGACCAAGCGGCCTGACGGTTGAACGCCTCGACAAATGCCACACGCTGCGCCGGGGGCAGTGCCTGCAGCCCCGCCCGCAGCGCGGCCACATTGCGCGCCACGCCATCGGCCACCAGCGCCACGCGGGGCTGGAAGATCATCTGCCGAACCAGCACCACCGCCACCAGCTGCCCCAGCACTATGAGCGCGGCGATCAGCAGCAGATTGCGCCCAAGAAGGCTGCGCGGCCAGAGCCCCCAGCGGCGGGAGGTTGCAAAGGCCGTCATGGCTGGCGCCCCCCACCCGGCGCAGCCCCATCGGGCACAAACACATAGCCCACGCCCCACACGGTGCGGATGTGGCGCGGCTGGGCCGGGTCGGCCTCGATGAGCTTGCGCAGACGCATCACCTGCACGTCGATGCTGCGGTCGGTGGCGGTGTGGTTGGGCCCATAGGCCAGCGCGATCAGCCGGTCGCGCCCGAGGGGGCGGTGTGGCTGCTGGGCCAGCGCCTGCAGCAGCGCGAATTCGCCGCTGGTCAGGGGCACGTCCTGCGCGGCACTGCCATCGTTTGCGTTGCGCTCCAGCCGCCGCTCGTCCAGCCACAGCGTGAAGGCGCCAAACACAATGCGCCCACCCGCCTGGCGCGGCCCGGTGTGGGCTCCCAGCACACGCTGGCGTCGCACCATGGCCTGGATGCGGGCCAGCAGCTCGCGCGGGTTGAAAGGCTTGGGCAGGTAGTCGTCGGCGCCCATCTCCAGGCCCACGATGCGGTCCACCGGGTCGCCGCGTGCGGTGAGCATCAGGATGGGAATGGTCTCGCCCTGTGCACGCAGGCGGCGGCAGATGGCCAGTCCGTCTTCGCCCGGCATCATCACGTCGAGCACCAGCACATCGAACCGCTCTCGCTGCAGCAGCACATCGAGCGGGCCTGCGCCATCGACCGTGCGCACGGTGTAGCCCTGGTCGCTGAGGTAGCGCTGCAGCAGGGCGCGCAGGTCGGGCTCGTCATCGGCGACCAGGATCTTGGCAAGGGTGGCGGTCATGGGTGGGGAGATTGAGGACCAGGCAGGGCGCTGGCCCGATGGTACGGCGCGCCCACCCGGGCCACGCCCGCCCCCCAGGGCCCAGGCGATGACAGCCTGTGACAGCCCCGGCGCGTTTGTCATGCTTTGTCATGACTTGGGGCCGTGCTGCAACGATTCGCACATCCACAGATGCGACAGTGGCAGGCATCGGCCCAGAGCCGCGTCTACAACCCCCGCAGGAGTTTTGTCCATGCCCGCTGCCCGCCGCGCCTTCTCCTCCCTCGCCGCCACGGCCGCCCTCGCCCTTGCTGCCACAGCCTGCGCCCAGGCCCAGCCGTCCGATGCGCCCCAGAGCGGGCGCCTGCGCGCGCTCATCGCCCAGAAGCAGGCCCAGGCGCAGGCCGCAGCCCTGCCCACCGGCGTACAGCGCATTGCCGACGTGCCCTATGGCAGCGACCCGCGCCAGCGCATGGACGTGTACCTGCGCACCGCGTCCTCCTCCTCGGCCTCCACCGCCAGCGCGGTGCGCGCGCCCGTCATCTTCATGGTGCATGGCGGCGGCTGGCGGCATGGTGACAAGGCCATGGGCCGCGTGGTGCAGGAGAAGGTGGAGCGCTGGGTGCCCCGGGGTTTTGTGCTGATCTCGGTGAACTACCGACTCTTGCCCGACACCCCCGTCGACCAGCAGGAACGCGACGTGCAGGCCGCGCTGATGGCCGCGCAGCAGCGCGCCACCACCTGGGGCGCCGACCCGAGCCGCTTCATCCTCATGGGCCACTCGGCCGGCGCCCACCTGGTGGCTCTGCTCAATGCCCGCGCCCCACAGGCGCTGCGCGAAGGCGCCTGGCCGTGGCTGGGCACCGTCTCGCTGGACAGCGCCATGATGAACGTGCCCGCCCGCATGCGCGCCCCGCACCTGCCGCTGTACGACGACGCCTTTGGCGCAGACCCAGCCTACTGGGTGGCCATGTCGCCCTTCCACCAGTGGACGGTGGGCGCACCCCCTATGCAAATGGTGTGCTCGGCCCAGCGTGCGGACGACCCCTGCCAGCAATCCGATGCCATGGCCCGCCATGTGCGCAACCAGGGCGGCCGCGCCGAGGTGTTGCCACAGGACCTGGACCATGGCGAAATCAACGCCCAGCTGGGCCTGGACAGCGACTACACCCGCGCGGTGGAGGCCTTTATGGGATCGCTGGATGCCGAAGTGGCCCGGCGGCTGCAGTGCAGAGCGACTGTTTGCTACTAAATTAGTAGCTGCAAGCGCTTGATAGATAAGCGCTAGCAGCCATTTTCATTCCGATTTCGCCCGCAGGTACGGCGCCAGATACCGCCCCGTGTGGCTGGCCGGGTTGGCCGCCAGTTCTTCCGGCGTACCCACGCCCACCACGGTGCCGCCGCCCGCACCGCCCTCGGGCCCCATGTCGATGAGCCAATCGGCGGTTTTGATCACATCCAGGTTGTGTTCGATGATGACAATGGTGTTGCCCGCGTCGCGCAGCTGGTGCAGCACTTTGAGCAGCAGCTCAATGTCGGCAAAGTGCAGGCCGGTCGTGGGCTCGTCCAAAACGTAGAGCGTGCGGCCGGTGTCCCGCTTGCTCAGTTCCTGCGCCAGCTTCACACGCTGCGCCTCGCCGCCCGACAGCGTGGTGGCGGCCTGGCCCAGGCGGATGTACGACAGGCCCACGTCCAGCAGCGTCTGCAGCTTGCGCGCGATGGTCGGCACGTCCTTGAAGAAGGCGTGAGCGTCTTCGACCGTCAGCTCCAGAATCTGCGCAATGTTCTTGCCCTTCCACAGCACTTCCAGCGTCTCGCGGTTGTAGCGCTGGCCGTGGCAGATGTCGCAGGGCACGTACACGTCGGGCAGAAAGTGCATCTCCACCTTCACCACGCCATCGCCCTGGCAGGCCTCGCAGCGGCCACCGGCGACGTTGAAGCTGAAGCGGCCGGGGCCGTAGCCGCGTTCTTTGGCGGTGTTGACCTCGGCCATCAACTCGCGGATGGGGGTGAACAGGCCGGTATAAGTTGCGGGGTTGCTGCGCGGTGTGCGGCCAATGGGGCTCTGGTCTACGTTGATGACCTTGTCGAAATACTCAATGCCTACGATCTCGTCATGCGCAGCAGGCTCGTCATGGGCGCGGTACAGCTGGCGCGCCACGGCGGCGTACAGCGTGTCGTTGACCAGCGTGCTCTTGCCCGAGCCCGACACGCCCGTCACGCAGGTGAGCAGCCCCACGGGGAAGTCCACCGTGACGTTCTTCAGGTTGTTGCCCGTGGCGCCTGCCACGCGCAGTCGCCTGCAGGTCGCCCTGGCGCGCGTGGTGCTCGGCCATGCGCTCGGCGCGGCGTTTGCTGGCCTCGGTCTGCGGAAAGCGCGACTTGGCCTTGGCCTCCACCACGGGCGCCGCCTGCTCCAGCACCGGCAGCCAGGGCGTGCGGCGCTGGGGCACGGCAATCGAGCGCACACCCGACAGGTACTGGCCCGTGAGCGACTGCGTGTTGCCGCGCACTTCGTCGTAGGTGCCCTGCGCCATCACGCGCCCGCCGTGCACGCCCGCGCCGGGGCCCATGTCGATCACATGGTCGGCGGCGCGCATCATGTCTTCGTCGTGCTCCACCACGATCACGCTGTTGCCGATGTCGCGCAGGTGTTTGAGGGTGGCAATCAGGCGGTCGTTGTCGCGCTGGTGCAGGCCGATGCTGGGCTCGTCCAGCACATACATCACGCCCGTCAGGCCCGAGCCAATCTGCGACGCGAGGCGAATGCGCTGCGCCTCGCCACCACTCAGCGTCTCGGCGCTGCGGTCCAGGCTCAGGTAGCTCAGGCCCACGTCGTTCAGGAACTGCAATCGCGTGGCGATCTCGCGCACCACCTTGTCGGCGATCTCGGCCTTGGCGCCGGTCAGCTTCAGGTCGTTGAACCAGGTGCGGGCGGTGTTCAGTGTGGCGTGGCTCACTTCAAAGATGGCGCGGGCCTGCTCGCCCTCGCCCAGCCGCACGTGGCGGGCCTCACGGCGCAGGCGGGTGCCGTGGCATTCGGGGCAGGGTTGCGTGCTGCGAAACCGCGCCAGGTCCTCGCGCACCACCACCGAATCGGTCTCGCGGTAGCGCCGCGACATGTTGGGGATGATGCCCTCGAACGGGTGCTTCTTGGCATACACCTTGCCCTTGGAGGCACCGCTGTCCATGATGTAGCTGAAGGCGATTTCTTCGTCGCCCGAGCCGTGCAGGATGGCGTGCTGCACCGGCGCAGGCAGCGTTTCGAACGGCGCCTCGATGTCAAACGCGTAGTGCTTGGCCAGGCTCTCCAGCATCGCAAAGTAGTAGCCGTTGCGCCGGTCCCAGCCCTTGATGGCGCCGCTGGCCAGGCTCAGCGTGGGGAAGGCCACCACGCGCGCCGGGTCGAACACGTCGCGCTGGCCAATGCCGTCACACGCGGGGCACGCGCCCATGGGCGAGTTGAACGAGAACAGGCGCGGCTCCAGCTCGGGCAGCGAATAGCTGCACACGGGGCAGGCGAACTTGCTGCTGAACAGGTGCTCTTGCCCCGTGTCCATCTCCAGCGCCAGCACGCGGCCATTGCCCTCGTGCCCGCCCACGCGCAGCACCGCCTCGATGCTCTCGGCCAGGCGCTGCTGCAAGTCGGCACGCACCTTGATGCGGTCGATCACCACGTCGATGTTGTGCTTCTCGGTCTTCTTGAGCGCGGGCAGGTTCTCGTGCTCGTAGATCTGGCCATCCACCCGAAAGCGGACGTAGCCCAGCGCCTGCATCTGTGCGAACAGCTCGGTGAACTCGCCTTTTTTCTCGCGCGCCACGGGCGCCAGCAGCATGAGCTTGGTGTCCTCGGGCAGGGCCAGCACGGCATCCACCATCTGGCTCACCGTTTGCGCGGCCAGCGGCAGGTTGTGGTCGGGGCAATACGGCGTGCCAGCGCGGGCATACAGCAGACGCAGGTAGTCGTGGATCTCGGTCACCGTGCCCACTGTGGAGCGCGGGTTGTGGCTGGTGGCCTTCTGCTCGATGGAAATCGCGGGCGAGAGGCCCTCGATCAGGTCGACATCGGGTTTGTCCAGCCGCCCCAGAAACTGCCGCGCGTAGGCCGACAGGCTCTCCACATAGCGCCGCTGCCCTTCGGCATAGAGCGTGTCGAACGCAAGGCTCGACTTGCCCGAGCCCGACAACCCCGTGATCACCACCAGCTGGTTGCGCGGGATGTCGAGGTCGATGTTCTTGAGGTTGTGCGTGCGCGCGCCGCGGATGCTGATGCGCTGCTCGCGCAGGGCGCGGGCAAGGTAGGTGCCGTCATCAAGTCGGGCAGGTGGGGCGTCAACAGCGGGGGGAGGGGTCACGGGCGGGCTCGGTGCAGGAAAACCAATCATGATAGGCCACTGGCCCGGCTTGGACGGCCCTCCCGGCACCACCCTTCATGCAGATCGCGGACAATGTGGGGTTTTGACGCTTGCGTTGCATACAGCCTCGCCAACGCAATCCTCTTCGCGCGTGCCAGAGTCCATCTTGTCCCCTTCGTCCGCTGTACCGCCCCCTTCGGCCCACGCGCCAGCCGCACCCTCGTCGGTCATGACCCCGCTGGAGCGCCGCTCCAGCGTCAGCCTGGCGCTGATCTTTGCGCTGCGCATGCTGGGCCTGTTCCTGGTGCTACCTGTTTTTGCACTGGAAGCGCGCAAGTACCCCGGGGGTGACGACCCCGCGCTGGTCGGGCTGGCGATGGGTATCTATGGCCTCACGCAGGCGCTGCTGCAGCTGCCTCTGGGCATGGCCTCCGACCGTTTCGGGCGCAAGCGTGTCATCGTGCTCGGCCTGCTGGTATTTGCCGGGGGCAGTCTGCTGGCAGCACTGGCGGATTCATTGACTGGGCTGCTGTTGGGACGCGCGCTGCAGGGCGCGGGGGCCGTGTCTGCGGCTGTGACCGCGCTACTGGCCGACCAGACGCGCGATGGGGTGCGTACCAAGGCCATGGCGCTGGTGGGTGGCAGCATTGGACTGATGTTTGCGGTGGCCTTGGTGGCGGCGCCGGTGCTGACGGCGCACATCGGGCTGGCCGGTCTGTTTGGCCTGACCTGTGCGCTGGCGCTGGTGGGAGTGGCGGTCGTGGTGTGGTGGGTGCCAGCCGAACCTGCGCTGCACAAAAACGCCCCCCGCGGCCGCCTTGCCGATGTGTGGGCCCACCCCGATCTGCTGCGCCTGAACCTGGGCGTGTTTGTGCTGCACACGGTGCAGTTGTCGATGTGGGTGGCGGTGCCTGCGTTACTGGTTCAGGCGGGGCTGAGCAAAGACCACCACTGGCAGGTCTACCTGCCCGCTGTGGTGCTGTCGTTTGGCGCCATGGGCGGTCTGTTTGCCTTAGAACGTGCGGGGCGCCTGCGGGCGGCACTGCTGGGGGCGATTGCGCTGATCCTGGTCGTCCAGATCGGGCTGGGCGCTCTGGCGGTCCGCAGCGTGGCACCAAGCCTGTGGGTGCTGGGACCGCTGATGTTTGTGTTCTTCTGCGGGTTCAACGCGCTGGAGGCCAGCCAGCCCAGCCTGGTCTCGCGCATGGCGCCTGCGACCCTGCGCGGTGCGGCGCTGGGCAGCTACAACACCTTGCAGTCGCTAGGCCTGTTTGCGGGCGGGGCGCTGGGTGGCGCGCTGGTCAAATGGGCGGGCGCGCCCGGCCTGTTTGCGGCCACCACAGCGCTCACGGCGCTTTGGCTGGTGCTGACCTGGCCCCTGCAGCCCACCGGGCGCGGCGGCCACTGAGCAGCCGCCCCAAGCGATTCCAGGCAGCCGCAGTTGCGGCACAATGGCGCGTTTGGCGCTCGGAAACCCCTCGAAATCCGGCGCTTCCTCGTTACTGAAAAGGCACACACCACCATGGCATCCATCAACAAAGTCATCATCGTCGGCAACTTAGGCCGCGACCCTGAAATGCGCACGTTCCCCAGCGGCGATCAGGTGGCCAACGTGACGATTGCCACCACCGACAAGTGGAAAGACAAGCAGTCGGGCGAGATGAAAGAAGCCACCGAATGGCACCGTGTGGTTTTTAACGGCCGCTTGGCCGAAATCGTGGGCCAATACCTGCGCAAGGGCTCGCAGGTGTATGTCGAAGGCAGCCTGCGCACCCGCAAGTGGACCGACCAGAGCGGCGTTGAAAAATACAGCACCGAAATCCGCGCCGACCAGATGCAGATGCTGGGTGGCCGCCAAGGTATGGGCGGTCAAGGCGGCGGCCAGCAAGGTGGCGGTTATGACGATGGTGGTGGTTACGGCGGCGGTGGCGACCAACAAGGCGGCTACGACCAGGCGCCACGTCGTGCGGCTCCTCCACCACGCCCCATGGCAGCCCCTGCTGCACGGCCTGCGCCCGCGCCCGCCGCACAGGCACCGCGTGCGGCTTCGGGGTTTGATGACATGGACGACGACATTCCGTTTTAAGTCGACACATCGCACCAGGATGAGTGGGAGGTCGCCCCACCGTCCGCAAACAAGCCCTTCGCTTTTGCTGAGGGCTTTTTTTGTGCCCGGGCGCAGGCTGACACGGCCACCTGGGCAGCAGCAAGACAAACGGAAACGCCTGCCCACCCGATCAACTACTTGATCGACATGCCTGTCGCTGTTGTTTACGTCCACGAGTCATCGTCAAAACGTAGCACCCGGTAACAACGTTGCCGTCGAACTCGCACCCACCTATGGGGCGCCAAGCGCGCGTTGGCAGGTGGCTTTTACACGGGGTCGTGACAGCCGCACCCCGCCACTTTGTCCAGTGCGGCGTACTCGCTACGAAGCCAACAATTTCTTACATCAGATACGCCGGACTCGCAGATCATCGCGGACTTGCCGCAGCGGGCTCCCAAAAGCCGGGCGGCAAGTTTCGACTCAAAACCAATATTTAACAAAGAGAGAGGGATCGTTATGCCTAGCTTCGTCCGCAAGATTTTGATTTTCATCACCGGCTACGCATGGCTACTGCTGCTGGCCGGGCCCGGGTTGATTGCGTTGTCGGTGTACAGCGGATGGAAGGCCGAAGGCGACCATGCCTACGCTGCGCGCGAGAGCCTGGAATCCGTATCTGGCACCGTCACGCAGGCGTCTGAAATCACCGTCAAGCGCAAGCGCCGCACCACCAAAAAATACTACGAAATCAGCGTACAGCCCGAGGCCACCGGCGCTGAAGTGCGCAAACTGCGCATTGACCACAGCACACCCCAGCAACTCGTGGGCAACCTCATAGACGAAAAGATCACCGCGTTGGTGGATAAAAGCGACAACGACCTGGTGTACGAGGTGGTGGCAGAGGGCGCTCCGGTTATCAGCTACGAAACCAGCAAGCAGCGCATGCAGGCCGACGCGGCCTCATCCGCCAAATCCTTCAGCGGCGCGGGCACGTGGGTCTTTGCGATCTTCCTCACGCTGATCGGCGTGGCGGGCGTGTGGTCCAACCGCAAGCTGCGTGCCACGCACGAAGCGCACCTGGCCGCAGCCTGATTTCAGTTTGAAAAAAGAGAGGGAGGGAGGAGCGCCCAGCTGCGCCTCCCCACATTCAAAAAACCAACGGAGGAAGAAAAAACCATGAATCCCAATGTGCTGACCCCTTCGACGCCCGAAGGCGCCCCGTTTGAACGGCGCGACTTCATCGTCTCCACCTACAAGCACCTGGGCGTGGCAATGCTCGCTTTTGTGCTGCTGTCTGCCGTGCTGATGGTGTCCGGCTTCTCGGGCACCACCGCCAAGATGCTGCTGGGCAGCGGCAACAAATTCCTCTGGCTGGGCGTGATGGGCGCCTTCATGCTGGTGGGCTGGCTGGCATCGCACCTGGCGGACAACTCCGACAACCCCCAAACGCAGCTGTTGGGCCTGGGCATTTACGTGCTGGCAGAAGGCCTGATCTTTGCGCCCATGTTCGGCATCGCCCAGATCGTGGCGCCCGGCGCCATTGGTTCCGCAGCCTTCATCACGCTGCTGCTGGTGGGGGCGCTGACCTGGACGGCATTCACCACCAAGACCGACTTCTCGTTCCTGGGCGGCATCCTGAAGGTGGGTGGCCTGGTGGCGCTGGGCACCATCATTGCGGGTGCCATCTTCGGCTTCAAGCTGGGTATCTGGTTCTCGGGGATCATGGTGCTGTTTGCGGGCGCCTGCGTGTTGTACGACACCTCGCGCATCATCCGCGACTACCCCGCCGACCGCCCCGCAGGCGCTGCGCTGCACCTGTTTGCCTCCATCGCGCTGATGCTCTGGTATGTGCTGCGCATCCTCATCAGCCTGGCGACCAGCGACGATTGATTCGGGCGGTGCCCACCTGTAGAAAAGGCCGGAGCGATACCCGCTCCGGCCTTTTCGTGCGGTTTGTGGGGCTTCAAAATTTAGGTAAAAACAGGCTCTAGCGCTTTATTCATAAGCGCTAATAGCTCCAATATTTATAGCAAAAAGCCACTGCGGTGCTGGGTATGGGCACCACTACGGCGCGACACCCTCCACCGTGGCAATCACCCCGCCTCCCAGGCACACCTCACCGTCATACAGCACCGCGCTCTGCCCGGGCGTCACGGCCCACTGGGCGTCGGGGAACTGCAGCGCAAAGCCCTCGGTCGCAGCCTGCAACGAGCAGGCGGCATCTTGCTGGCGGTAGCGTGTCTTGGCAGCGTAGGAACCGGGCGTGGGTGCATGGCCTGCGCACCAGCTCACGTCTTGTGCCACTAACTGGTGCGACAGCAGCCAGGGGTGGTCATGCCCCTGCACCACGCGCAAGGTGTTTTTGGCAATGTCTTTGCGGGCCACAAACCACGGCTCGTGCGCGCCACCGCCGCGTTGCGCACCTTTTTCCTTCACCCCGCCAATGCCCAGGCCCTGGCGCTGGCCCAGGGTGTAGAAGCTGAGCCCGACATGCTGGGCCAAGGTGCGCCCCCGCTCGTCTTGAATGGGGCCGGGCGCGTGACTGATGTAGCGGTTCAAAAACTCTCGGAACGGCCGCTCGCCGATGAAGCAGATGCCGGTCGAATCCTTCTTCTTGGCGTTGGGCAGTTTGATGTCTTCTGCAATGCGGCGCACCTCGGTCTTGTGCAACTCACCCACGGGAAACAGCGTTTTGGACAGCTGCGCCTGGTTCAGGCGGTGCAGAAAGTAGCTTTGGTCCTTGGACGGGTCCAGCCCTTTGAGCAATTCGAACAACCCGGTGCCCGCGTTCTGGCGCACGCGCGCGTAGTGACCCGTGGCGATTTTTTCGGCGCCCAGCCGCATGGCGTGGTCCAGGAAGGCTTTGAACTTGATCTCGGCGTTGCACAGCACATCGGGGTTGGGCGTGCGCCCCGCCTGGTATTCGCGCAGGAACTCGGCGAACACGCGGTCCTTGTAGTCGGCCGCAAAGTTGACGTGCTCGATCTCGATGCCAACCACGTCGGCCACCGCAGCGGCGTCCACAAAATCGACGTTGGACGAGCAATATTCGCTGTCGTCGTCGTCTTCCCAGTTCTTCATGAAAATGCCGACCACTTCGTGGCCTTGTTGTTTCAGAAGATGGGCTGTGACGGCCGAATCGACCCCGCCGCTCAGCCCCACGACGACTCTTTGCTTGCTGCTCATCCTTGGATTATCGGCGCTGGGGGGAGCGCGCTACGGGCGAAGCACGGGCGACCCTGCTGCCTGGCGGGGCGCAACATCCGCGCGCACCAGGCCATCATTCAGCAACTGCGCCAGCCATTGACTCAGCGCGGCAGCGTCGCCATCCCACAGCTGCGCTTCCAGCAGCGCGGCACAAGCGCGCTGCACCGAATCCCCAGCCTGCAGGCACCGCACCCATGCGGCCTGCGGCCCGTCGAGCGTCTGAAAGTGCGGCTGGTACCCCTTGCGCCACACCAGCAGCGTGGCAGGCGCAGGCAGCGCCACAGCCTCGGGCACTTCGTCGTCGGTGTGGATGGCGTTCCACAGGCTCACCACGTTGGTGGTCACCGTGCGCAGCAAGGCGCTGGGGTGCATCACTTCGGCGCGCGTAGTCCAGTCGTCCGATTCCTGCGCATCGTCCAGGTCGAGCACCGGCACATCCGCACCATCAAATCGGGTGCGCAGGTCCCAGTCGAGCTGGGCCAGTTCGTGCAGCTCGGGGTTGTCGGGGTATTGTTCGCGCAGCACATCGATCAAGCCCTCGCCGTAGCGGTTCAGGCTGCGTGTGCGCGGCGGATGGGCAACGGCATAGGTGCGAGCATGCGCATCGAAGGTGTCCGACCCCATGTAGAGGTACGTCTTGGCATACGTGTCGGCCAGCACCTCGGCCAGCCGCGCGCGGTAGGCATGGTGGTAGATGGACAGACGACCGGTGATGGGGTCGTCGGGCGTTTCGGGTGGCAACACATCTACCAGGACGCTGTCAGCAAAGTGGCGCTGCACCGCCGCCAGCGCGGTCGGGTCCACCGTAGAAGTTAGCGTGATGGAAGTGACCGCAACCGGTTCGGGCGGTGCCACATGCTCGGCGGCAACACGCCGGGCTACAGTCATTTCATCCAGCAGCTCCGCCAGCGGCGGAATGTGGTCGTCGCGCTCGATCATGGCGGCCACGGCACCGAAGCGCTGGCAGGCCTGGGCGTACAAATCCCACACCGGCTGCGCCACTGGGTGGTCGTGGGTGTCGATGATGTGGTCGCCGTTGTCAGAGTGCCCGGCCAGGTGGATTTGCTGCACGCGGTGTGCGGGCAGTGCGTGCAGGTAGGTCAGCGGGTCAAAGCCATGGTTCACGCTGCTCACGTAGATGTTGTTCACATCCACCAGCAGCAGGCAGTCCGCTTCTTGTGCGATGTGGGCCAGAAACTGCCACTCGCTCGCGCTGTCGTGCCGGTAGCGGATGTAGCTCGACACGTTCTCTAGCACCAGCCTGCGGCCCAGCACGTCTTGCGCTTTGCGGATTTGCGCAATCACATGCCGTGCGGATTCATCGGTGTAGGGCAGCGGGTACAGGTCATGCAGCTGCTCGGGGCCGGGGCCCGTCCAGCACAGGTGGTCAGACACCCACAGCGGCTCAATGCGGTCGGCCAGCGCCCTCACGCGCCGCAAATACGGCACATCCACACCCTGTGCCGCCCCAATCGACATCGCAACGCCATGCATAGCCACGGGGTAATCGCGCCGAATGGCGTCAAGCATGGCCAGCGGTTTGCCGCCGTCGATCAGGTAGTTGTCGGTGATGATTTCCAGCCAGTCGAGCGGCTGCTTGCGTTCCAGAAAATCGGCGTAGTGCTGCGTGCGCAGACCCAGGCCAAAGCCGGTGCCGCGCGTAGCGATGGGTTCGTGTGCCATGGCGAAATCAAGGTATCAAAACGCGGGCACTGGGCGTGTTCGCCGAGACTGGCACGCCCTGATGCCAGCACCGCCGCGCAAGGGCCGCACCGCCGCGCTGGCGGTGTCCCCCTTGGGGGAAGGCGCGAAGCGACTCAGGGGGTTAGCCTTTGATATCGCCGATGGTGCCCTTTTCCATCAGGCATTGGGCAGCTGTCTTGGCCTTGAAACCGTGGCCCTTGCAGGCGTTTTGGCCCTTGCAGCTGTGCTCTGCCGTCGAACAGTCGCTGTTGCCCTTGCAATCGTGCACGTTGTAGCAATGCACCTTGTCGTTGGCGGCAATCGCAGCGCCTTTCGAGCCCTTTGGCGCGTCGGCTGCAAAGCTGGTGGACGCCAGTGCCAGCAAAGCGGCAGACAGGGCGAAGGAAGCGGTGGACTTGGCTTGGGTAGACAGCATGGTGGTAACTCCGTAAAGGGGGTGATGAATCAAGGGGTAGATCACGCTGCACGGTGCCGCGCTCTCTGCCTTGTAATTCGCCTCCCAGGGGCCGTGGGTTACATGCCGATCAAAATATTTTTGTGCAATGCCTCGGTGCTACTGCGCGGCGGGCTCGGTCACCGAGATGTCGGTGTGCACCAGCGTCAGCGGAAAACGCTGGCCCGCCAGATAGTCCTCCAGGCAGCGTAGCAGCAGCGGGCTGCGGTGGCGCTCGGGGCACGCGCGGATCTCGTCGGCCGTCAGCCACAGCGTGCGCACAATGCCCGTGTCCAGCGTGCGCCAGTCGTGGTGTGTGCCCAGCGTGCCGACAAACGCAAACCGCATGTAGGTGATGTCGTCCCCCGTGCGGGTTTTGGTGAAGCGGTTGAGGTACACACCGATCAGCGCCGTGGGCACAAAATCGTGCGCGGTTTCTTCCAGCACCTCGCGCGCGCAGGCCTGGATGGGCGACTCGCCCGGGTCCAGATGGCCGGCGGGGTTGTTGAGCTTGAGGCCGTCCGTGGTTTCTTCCTCGACCAGCAGAAAGCGGCCATCGCGCTCGATGAGCGCGGCCACGGTGACGTTGGGTTTCCAGCGGTGGGGCATGGCGCGCATTATGACGAGAGGAGGTGACTGGCGCTGCGCTCCGTTATGGGCGTTGCCCCGGGCCTACAGACTTCGCTGCATGTACACCGCACCCTCGCCATAACTGGTAAGCCGCGCACGCTGCGTTGCGTCTTCCAGCGGTTGCAGCGCATAGCCCTGTCGCTCCCAGTAGGCTTGCGACCCCTGCACCGACACCAGCGCGCTGTGCCGCAACCCGTGTGCGCAGCCCTGCGCCCACAGCGGCTGCAGCAATGCGCGCGCCAAGCCTTTCCCTGCGTGCGCAGGCAGCACGGCCATGTCGTGCAGGTACAGCGTGTCGGGCTGGGCCACGGCTTCAAAGTCTCCATGCAGCGGTGTGACCTTGCCCCACACGCTGCGGTAGGCCGCCAGGTAGGCGCACACCACACCACCTTGCTCCAGCACCAGCGAACAATTGGCCGGGCTGGCCAGGCGGCGCGCAAACACCTCGCCGCTTTCGACAAAACCCGCGCCATAGCAGGCCAGTTGAACGGCCAGCAGGTCGGTCAGATCGCTCAGCGCCAGCGGGCGCACCACCACAGACATGGGGAAAAAGCGATCTGTCAGTGCGGCAGCACGGGCGCTTGCACAAAGTCGTCCAGCGATAGGCCCTTTTCTTTCAGCAGCGCCTCCAGCACGGGCTGCAGGCGGCCCAGGCTTTCGTGCACGGCTTCGCGCACGGTGTCCACCACCACCTGGGTGCTGCGCTCAATCTCGATGTTCAGCGCGGTCGCCCACCTTTTTGTTTTCAAACACCGTGGCGCGACGCGTTTCGGGAATCATCCAGATCTCGAACCAGCCCTCTTGCCGGTTCACCTCGGCCACCGTCAGGCTGGCGCCGTGGATGGCGATGTAGCCCTTGGCAAAGATGTAGCGGCGAAACGCCTCGGGCACGGCCACGCGCCACACCAGGTTGTTGTCGAACTCGCGGCGCTCGACGAGCGTGCCGGTGAAGTCCACATGGCCCGACAGCGGGTGGCCGCCAATCTCGGCGCCGTCCTTGGCCGCGCGCTCCACGTTCACGCGGTCGCCCTGCGCGTAGCTGCCCAGCGTGGTGATGTTCAGGCTTTGCAGCATCACGTCAAAGTTGGCCTGCGTGGGCGAAAGGATCTCGGTCACCGTGAGGCAGACGCCGTCGGTCGACACGCTGGCGCCAATGGCCAGGTCCTGGCAGAAGCCCTCGGGAAAGTCGAGCGTGAAGGTGCGCAGGCCTGCGCGGTCGTGGATGGCGGCAATGCCTGCCGTGGCTTGGACGATGCCTGTGAACATGGTGGCGCGGCTTTTGGGGTGCGTTGGAATGGGAACCGGGAATTTTGCCACCCGGCTCCCACCGCGCGCTGGCGCCGGGTTACTTCGCCCGGAGCAGTTCCCCTACTTCCAGCAACACCAGCTCGTTGTCATCGGCCTTGTTGGGGTCGCGACTGCTGCTGAAGGGCAGGTTGTTGTCGTTGCCCACCACGATGTGCGTGCTGTCCACGATGTCCACGTTCTCGATGGTGAAGAACGGGAAGGTCAGCACGCCGTTGTTCAGCGGCTTGCGCGGCCAGCTTGTTCGGGTCGGCGATGTTCATCAGGTCGATGTAGCCGACCTTGCGGATCTCGCCGCCCACGTTGGCGTCGCTCATCTCGACCTTGTAGACGCGCTTGAACTTGGCGAGGTCGTGAAAACAGTCGGTGCGTTTTTGGTCTGCGGGGCAGGCCTTGTCGGCCGTGCCTTCGCCGTTGTCGCGCTCGATGATCAGGCCCGTCGTGGCGTCGATCATGTTGAAGTCGCCAATCGCGTGGTGGTTGGCCTCCAGCACGTACTTCCAGTGGCGGCCGGTCCATTGCTCGCGTCTTCACATCGAACTCCAGCACGCGCAGGACCTGCTTGCCGCCCACGTTTTCGTAGGCCCTGGCTTCGTCGTTCCACAGCGCGCCTTCGAGCAGCGCATAGAGCTTGCTGCCGTCCTTGCTGGCGGCCATGCCTTCGAAACCCTTGGAGCCGCTTGACCTCAAACGCGGTGGGCTTGGCGTCGGGGGCGCCGGGAAGCAACACGCCGGGCGCGTCGGGCGAACGCACGGTCTTGCCGTCGACCTTGGTGTCGAACACGGCCAGCACCTTGCCGTTCAGGTCGGCCTTGATGAGGAAGGGGCCGAACTCTTCGCCAATCCACAGCGCGCCGCCCGCCAACTGAAAACTCTCGGGGTCAAAGTCAGCGCCGGTCAGGTAGCGCTTGTCGGTGCTTTCGTGGGTGATGCGAAACGGGATCTTCTTGTCGGGGTCGTGCAGAAAGATGGTCTTGAGGCGGTTGAACTGGCCGCTTTTGAAGTCCACGGTGTAGTGGCTCAGGTGCAGCATGAAGTCCGGCGAGTTGGCCTTGCTCGCCCGCGCCGTTGTCCGTCAGCAGCCAGAAGCTGCCATCGGCCATGCGCTTGATGCCCGAGTGGCCCTGCACCGGTTGGCCCTGGAACGGCACCGAAACGCCGGTGTTGCGCCCCGCGGACAGCCCCGCTACCGAGCCAAGTGCATCCACGCGGCGGGGCGTGGTGAACTTGCCGCTGACCTGTAGGTCCTGCGGTGCATCCTTGGGGGCCGCAACGAAGGTGAGCGCGGGCAACACGGCGTGGCCTGCCAGCGTGGCGGGGTAGGCCTGTTGGGCCCAAGCGGAGGAAGACGCTGCGCACAACAACGCGGCACAAATGGCAAGAGAAGAATGTCGGAGCATGGTCAGTGTGGGCCAATGAGAAAAACCGCAACCATGCCGCCCACCCATGACGGGGCGATGAATGCGGGATGACGCGCCCATGACACCCCACCGCGAGATCGCATTGAAATACGGACAACAGAACGCAGCGAAGGCGTTGTGCGACCCGTTGCTGATGCTGACGCACACCCCCGTGGAAAACGCGGAGGCACAATCTGCAGGGCAGCCCCGGCCTTGAAATAGCAGCACCGCAGTGATGGGGTCGCAGACCACCCGCCCGGTGACATAGATCGGAATGAAGACAGGAGCCGGACCCAGGGGCTGTTTGGAACAAAACCTACCGCCACGACCATCAGCGAGGCGGACGCCAGACTCGTACCAAAAGCGAACCCCTTCGCCCTGAAGCCCGCAGGCTCATTGGACAGGTGCGCCGAAGGCGACCGCAGGGGCGGCGTTTTCCATAGGTGGTTGGCAAGGGCCACTCCGACCGACGGGCAATTCCGCGGGCAGATTACGCTTTTGCTACCAAAACACTCCTCCGGACCCGCCCTGTTTCTGGCATGAACCCGGCGTCACCACGGGGCAAGCGATGGCTGCAATTCACCATCCTTGTGCTTCTTTTTTAATAGCTGTTAGCGCTTATTGGATAAGCGCTAAAGGCAATTTTTATTCAAATTTCGGACTCAAAATGTCCACTTGGCGCTCAGGCGCACGCTGCGGGGTTCCATGGGGTGCACGTGGCGCCCTTCGATGCCACTGCCGCAGTCTCCGCGCGCTACCTCACCCGCCGTGCAGGACGCGTAGAAGTATTCGATGTCGTTGCCTTTTTTGCCTGCCAGGTTGAAGACGTCGAGGCCCAAGGTGAGCTGGCGGTTCACCGCGTAGCGCGTGCCCACATTCACCACCGTGCTGGCGCGCGAGCGCACGCTGTTGAGCGTGTCCAGCGGGCGTGGGCCCAGGTAGCGCAAACGCACCGACGTGGTCCACGGCCCTTGGGTGTAGGTGCCGCCGGCGGCAAAGACGCGCTCTGCGGCGTTGTCCACAAAGTTGCCCTCTCCTTCAGGGGCCTGCCCCTCGTAGCGTGCGCGCGAAACCGCCGCGTCCGCTTCCAGGCGCCAGCGCGGGCTGACCTTCCAGCGCAGCGTGGCCTCCAGCCCGCGGCGGCGGCTGGCGCGACCGGGCTCGGTGGCGCCCGCGTCGCCCACGTACACCAGCTCCGAATCAAGCTTGAGCTGCCACAGCGCCGCGGTGATGCTCAAATCCTGGTTGGGCTGAAACCGCCAGCCAAGCTCCGCACCGCTGCCCCGCACCAGCGTGGGCACGCGGTCGGCGGGCAGGCCGCTTTGCGGGTCGGTCTGGATGGTGGCGCCGCGCACGTCGTTGCTGTGAAAGCCGCGCCCCGCATTGAGGTACAGCTCGTGCGCAGGCGCGAGCGCAAAGGCCAGGCCCGCCTTGGGGCTGATGAGCGCATCGTCGCCGCGGCCACTGTTGGCCGCGCCGTACACCGCCTCGCGGCCCTGCACGTCGTAGCGCAGCAGGTCGCCGCGCAGCCCGGCGTAGCCGCGCCAGCGCTCGCTGAACACCACCAGCTGCTGCGCATGCAGCGAGAGCAGATCTTGCGACACCTTGTCATTGCGCACGGTAGACAGGCGGTTGCGGGCGGCCGTCTGGTACAGGCCCACCTCGCCAATGCGGTCGCCGCGCCACTGGGCACCCACGCTCAACAGGCCATCCAGCCCGGCGATCTGGTTCGACAAGGTGTGCGAGGCCTGCGCACCGAACACGCGCCGCCGGTCGGTCTGCTCAAACTGGTCGCCATCGGTGGGGTTGTTCAAAAAGTACGTGAAGTCTGAGAACAGGTCGAAGCGGTAGTCGATGGCATAGGCGCTGATCTGCGTGCTGCCCTGCGGACCGTTGTCAAACCACTTGCCTGACAGGCTCAGGCGCCGCGTGCTGCCGCCGTCGGTGGGGTTGAGCGAGCCAAAGCGCGGCAGCTCGCCGCTGTCGATGAGGCGCTGCGGGATCTGGTCGGTGGAGTTCCAGTGGCTGCGGTAGGCCATGCCCGTGACGCTGAAGCCGCGCGTGGGCGAGCCCTGCGAGTAGCGCACCACCGCGTTGATCTTGCGCAGGCGCTCGGGCACGTCCCAAGGGCCGTCGTTGCCCTCCAGCTCGATGGCGCCCAGCCAGGTCCGGTCGTCCACCGTGTGCGAGCCCGCCGCCAGCAGGCGGCGCATTCGGTTGGCGCCCACAGTGACCTCCGCAAAAGGCGCATCCAGCGCGCTCACGTAGTCCAGCGACGCGGTGCCCGCGAGGGAGAAGTCGCCGTTGTCGGCAAAGTACGGCCCCTTGCGGTAACGCACGCCAGAGACCAGGTCCGGAATCAAAAAGTTCAGGTCGGCATACCCCTGGCCATGGCCGTGCGAGGGCATGTTGACCGGCATGCCGTCGACCGTGACCGCAAAGTCGGTGCCGTGGTCCAGGTTGAAGCCGCGCAGGAAATACTGGTTGGCCTTGCCATCGCCCGAGTGCTGGGTGGCCACCACACCTGGCACCGCCTCCACGATGTCGCCCGGCCGCAGCTTGGGCCGCGACTGGAACGACGCCTTCTCGGCAGCACCCTCGCTGGCGCTGTCGGCCACCCCGATGGCGGCGTCGCGCGGGCCACTGACCGCCACCTCTGGCAGATGGGGGGTCTGCTGCGCCCAGGCAGCACCATGGGCCACCAACAGGCACAGCACGAGCGGGCGGGGGCGTGGTGCAATTCGGAGAGCAGCCTTCATGGTTTTGGACCTTGGGGGGTTGAGCGGATAGGTGGCCGAGGCGCTGGCGCGACTCCGAGGGGATTCTGGGGCTGCGATGCCTCGTACCAGTACGCGCGAGTGCAGCAATCGGATTCAGCCGCCCGGGCGCGCGGGTTGCGCCACGGACCTTTTGCCGTGGGGCCGAATCACACCCGCCCCAAAGGGGCCGCAGCCCCCACCCACATTCCTACCCCTACCGCCAGGCCGCCCCATGGACACCCTTTCTGCACTGCAATCCCTTGGGCTCGAACTGCCCAGCCCCGCCTACATAGCGGGCGCCATCGTTTTTGGCCTGATTGGTACGGCCGCTTTCTGGCACGGCAAACGGTCGCAGCAGCGGCGCACGCGCTGGTGGGGCGTGGCGCTGATGTTCTACCCCTACGCCGTCTCGCGCACCTGGATGTTGTTTGCGGTGGGCGTGGCGCTGTGTGTGGGGCTGTGGCTGGACGTGCGGCGCGGCTGACCACCGCGAGGAGGTGGGCAGCGCGTGATGTCACTCCGTATTTGATAGCTATAAGCGCTCTTCCGATAAGCGCAGAGGCCGTATTTGACTGAAAAATTGTCTGGGCGTCACACCAGCCGCTGCAAGGTCGTGCGCCGCCAGCCCGCCGGTGAGCAGCAGGCTCATGCGCATGCCCGTGCGTGTGACGGCGGTGACCTGCTGCCCGCCCCAATCGCCTGCGCGGCAAACACCGATGCGGCCATGGCCACGGCCATCGCAGGGAACAACACGTGCGACGTGACCTGGCTGGCCGCGCCCCAAGCCGCCGTGGCCGCCGAGCCGTGCGCATTGACCAGGCTCAGCAGCCCCAGGTCGGCCAGCGAGCCCGCGCCCAGCAGCCGCCCCACATGGATGTGGTTCACCGCGCCGGTGAGCGCCTGCAGGATGTTGGTGAGCACCAGCGGGCCCAGGAAGATGAGAAAGCAGCGATCGAGCGATGGCGACGGCGGCGGCACGGGCGGCACTGAAGCGGGGCTGCTGGGGAGGTTCTTGTCCGTCATGGCGCCGTATCCACAGGTTGATGGGATGCTGAGGCCCTATCGACGATGTGCACCCGCGTGCCCACCACCACCCGGTCAAACAGGTCGATCACATCGGCATTGGTCATGCGCACGCACCCGTGGGAGGCAGGCACGCCCATGGGCAGGCCGTCGGGGCAGCCGTGCAGGTAGATGTAGCGGCGCAGCGTGTCGACCGCGCCGCCCCGGTTCACACCAGGCTCGCAGCCCGTGAGCCACAGGATGCGGCTCAGAATCCAGTCGCGCCCCGGGTGCTCTGCGGCCAGCGCGGGCGAATAGATCTCGCCCGTGGCTCGGCGCCCCACAAACACCGTGCCCGGCGCGCAGCCCGCGCCCACCTTGGCCCGCACCCGGTGCTGGCCGCGCGGCGTGCAACCGCTGCCGTGGGCTTCACCCACGCCGTTCAGCGCGGTGGATATGGCGTAGCGGACGATGACGCGGTCATCGTCCAACAGGCAAAGTGCCTGCTTCTCCACGCAGATGTGAACGGTTGTGGTCATACCAGCGATGCCCTCAACGCACAGTGCAGGGTGCCACCCGCAGCTCCCGCCACTGGCGCGGCAGAAGCCAGCGCCACCGTGGAACCGGCTTTGCCGGGCCACGGGAGGCGTCCCCCTGCGGGGGAAGACGCGAAGCGGCTCAGGGGGGGCTCCATGTCACCCCGCCGCCACCAGCCCCGCGCCGTGCCCGCGCGTGAAGGCCTCTTCAAACACCGAATAGCCCGACCAGTCGCTGTGCGCAAACGCGAGCCGTGTGGTGGTGGGCGTGGGTATCCACGCAGGTCGCTCACCATTTGATAGCTGCTTGCGCTTGCCAGATAAGCGCTGGAGGCCAATTTGGCTTAAAAACTGCTGGGTGCCCGGCACCGGGATGGACATGGCATGGCCATAGCGGGTGATGTCCACGCGCGTGGCGCGCTGGCGCAGGTCGGGGTGGGGCACGGCCAGGGCGGTCAGGGCGGCGTCGGCCCACTGCTGCCAGGGCGCCGTGGCCAGTTGCTGTCGGGCATCGGGCACATCGCCCAGTGCCTGGTAGTAGGTGAGCACCGTGGGGCCGGTGATGGCCGTGCGCGGGTCGAGCCGCTGGTGCCCTGCGTTCACATAGCCCAGGCCGCCCGCGGTGGGGTCGGCATACAGCACGTTGTCCCACGCGGGGGCTGCGCCGGGGCGGTCGGTGAGCGGGCTGTCGATGTGGATGTTGGCCACCAGCCAGGGCGCCCACTGCAGGCGCTGCGCGGCGCTGGTGAGAAACGCGGGCGGGCTCTGCACCACGCGCGCGGCCACAAACACGGGCAGCGCCACGATGCAGCGCGGCGCTTGCCAGCGCTCCACGCTGTCGGTGGCGTGGTTGAAGGCGTCCACCTCCACGCCGTGGCGGGTTTCGGTGATGCGCAGCACGCTGGTGGCCGTTTGCAGTTGGCCGCCAGTGCGCAGCGGCTCGGCCAGGCGCTGGGTGATCCAGCCGTTGCCTTCGGGCCAGGTGAGCACGCTTTCGCGCACCTCATCGACCGGCTCGCCCGGCGCGTGAAAACCGTGGCGGCTGGCAAAGTAATGGATGCCCGCCCAGGCCGACACCCGCTCAACGCCCGCGCCGTAGTCGTCGCGGCAGCAGTAGTCCAGGTACCAGCGCAGGTGGGCGTCATCCAACCCTTCTTGGGCCAGCCAGGCAGCAAAAGTCATAGCATCCAGCGCTTGATGGGTAAGCGCCAGGGGCTGTTTTTGGCTCCAAATTTTGAGGGCGGGCATGGCAAACCGTGCCGCCTTGGCCTCGCGCTCCACCGCCTGCGCAAAGCGGCGGTACTGGTCCAGCGTGGCCTGGCCTACACCGTGCACAGGCAGCAGGCCCTCTTGCCACTCGCCCTCAAAAAACAGCCGCTCCTGCGGGCTGTGGCACAGATGGCGCTCGTCGTACTGCCAGCGCCCAGCCACCCGGCGGCGCAGGCCCAGCTCTTCCAGCAGGTCTTGCACCTCGCGCGCATCGTCGCCGGGCACGGGCAGGTAGTGGGCGCCCAGCGGGCAGGGGACGCCGTTGACCACACCGCCGCGGCTGTTGCCTCCCGGCGCGTCTTCCAGCTCCAGCAGCGCAAAGTCGTCGATGCCCGCCAGCCGCAGCGACCGCGCCGCAGCAAGCCCGGCCACGCCGCCGCCCGCGATGATGACCTGCGCGCGGCGCACCACGGTGGGTGCGGGCAGGGAGCCGGTTTTGAGCAGGTCGCGCAACTGGTGGCCGCGCGCCATGTCGATGCCGGTGAAACCGCCTTCTAACGTGCGCGGTGGCTTTTCGCAGCCTGGCAGCAGTGCCCCGCCCAGAACAGCACCGCTGGTTTGCAACCAGCGCCGACGCGACAGCGAGGCACCGACGGGGGAGGGGTTAAAAATGGCGGGCATGGGGCGCCTACTCTAAGGCACGCGCCGGTCCCAGGTTGAGCGCTGGCAGGCCCTGCGTCCTCAGCGCCGCGCTGTCGCCAGGTTCAGTCAGGCCAGCGGCCCTGGATGTCCAGCAAAGCGGGCATCTGCGCAATGAACACCTCGACCATGGCCGGGTCGAAATGCAGCCCGGCCTGCGCTTGCAGGTGCGCCACGGTGGCGTCAATCGGCCAGGGCGCTTTGTAAGGGCGGCGAGCGGTGAGCGCATCAAACACATCGGCCAAAGCCACAATGCGCGCCTCCACAGGAATGGCCTCGCCCGCCAGGCCATGGGGGTAGCCAGAGCCGTCCCACTTCTCGTGGTGAAACAGGGCCACCGTGCGCGCCAGGCGCAGCACGCCCGAGGGGTGTTCGCCGATGATGTCGGCGCCGATCTCGGGGTGGCGGCGCATCACGTCCCATTCTTCAGCGGTGAGCTTGCCGGGCTTGCGCAGGATGGCGTCCGGGATGCCGATCTTGCCCACGTCGTGCATGGGCGCTGCGTTGAGCAGGTCGTCCGCCCAGGCCGCCGAATACCCCAGCGCCAGCGCCAGCACCTGGGCAAAGTGGCTCATGCGGATGACGTGCATGCCGGTCTCGTTGTCCTTGAACTCGGCTGCGCGCCCCAGGCGCTGCACGATCTGCAGGCGGGTTTCGCGCAGCTCTTCCGTGCGCACCAGCGACAGGTGGGTGCGCACCCGTGCGCGCACCACGGGTGCGCTGATGGGCTTGGTGATGTAGTCCACCGCGCCCGCGTCAAATCCGCGCGTTTCCTCAGCGGTGTCTGTCAGCGCGGTGACGAAGATCACGGGGATGCCCGCCGTGTCGCGACCTGCCTTCAGCGCGGCACACACGGCATAGCCGTCCATGCCCGGCATCATCACGTCCAGCAAGATGAGCTGGGGCTTTTGTTGCTGGGCAATCTCCAGGGCGCGGGCGCCATCGGTGGCAAACAGCAGGCGGTAGTCGTCTTGCAGCACGTGCCGCAGCACCTGCAAGTTGGTGGGCTCGTCGTCGACAAGCAGCAGGCGCGGGCGGTGGTCTTCGGCGGGCATCATGGGGCGGGCATCGGCTCGACGTTCGCGCGCAAGGTGCGCAAGGCGTCCAGCGCGTCGTCAAAATCAAAACGGTCGAGGGCTTCGCGCAATCCGTCCAGGCAGGTCGCGGAGAGGTGCCGTTCCAGCACAGCCAGGGGGCCATCGGGCAATTCTCCCGTGGCCAGAGCACCTGTCATGGCGTTCAGCGCGGCCAGCACTTCGGATCGCTCTGCCGCGCCCAGGTCGTGGGGTACGGAGGTAGTGCCGGCCGGGCTGGCGTCAGGGGCGTCCAGGCTTCCCAGCGCTTGGCGCACCTGGCGCAGCGCTGCGTCCAGCTCGTCAACCAGCACCGGGCGAGCGCTGGCGTGTGCAGGGTGCGCAGCCGCGGCCTCCAGGCGTTCAGCCAGGCGCTGCACGGTGGAGAGCGCCAGGTTGCCCGCGGCTCCACGCAGCCGGTGGGCGGCGGCGGCCAGGGCCTCCACGTCGCCAGACGCCGTGTTCGCCCGCAAGGCATCCAGCGTGGCGTCCGACTCTTGCAGGAACCGGGCGATGGCTTCGCGCAGGTAACGCGCCTGGGTCCACAGCCGCATGCCGCGCTCCCAATCGATGGCGGGCAATGCCGGCGCACTGCGCCCATGGGAGGCGTCGGCCGCCAGGGGCGCCGAGCCCGTGATGGGCAGCGCGTCGTCGGCCAATCCCTGCAAGCCGATGACGCGCGCGATCTCACCCATCAGGCGCAGCGGCTCGATGGGCTTGCTGGCAAATCCGTCCATGCCGGCAGCGCGCGCGTTGCGGCGGTCTTTCTCCAGCACGCTGGCAGACAGGGCCACGATGGCGGTGGGCTTGCGGCGGTGGGCCTGCTCGAAGGTGCGCATGTGGCGCGTGGCCTCCAGGCCGTCCATGTCGGGCATCTGCAGGTCCATCAGCACCACGTCAAAGCGTTCTCGCTCGAACACCAACACGGCATCGGCGCCGCTGTGCGTGAGCACCACCTTGTGGCCGCCGCGCTGCAGCGTGATGTCCAAAAGCTCCAGGTTGGCGGGCACGTCGTCCACCGCCAGCACGCGCAAGGGGGGCAGCGCCATGCGGGGCCTGGGGCGCACGGCTGGTGTACCGGGGTCCCCGTCGTGCTCTGGCGCCATCTGCAGCGGCAGCCGCACGCTGAACGTGCTGCCCTGGCCCACCTGACTGTCGACAGCGATCTGTCCACCCATCAGCTCGGTGAGCTGGCGCGCAATCGTGGTGCCCAGGCCGGTACCGCCGTAGCGGCGCGTGGTGGACGCATCGGCCTGCGAGAACGGGTCAAAAATGCGTTGCAGTCCGGCGTCGTCCATGCCGATCCCGGTGTCGATGACCTCGAACAGCAACTCGCCGCTGCTGCCCGCAATGCGCAGGGTGACACGGCCCTCGTGCGTGAACTTGATGGCGTTGCCAAGGAGGTTGAGCAGCACCTGCTGGATGCGAAACGCATCGCCCTGCCAGAACTCCGCCACGGTGGGTGGGTAGTCCAGCACCAGGGCGAGGCCCTTTTTCGCTGCCGTGATGCGCAGCGAGGCCAGTATCTGGTCGCACAGCTCACGCAGGCTGAAGGCCTCGATCTCCAGTTCCACCGCACCTTTTTCGAGCTTGGCGGTGTCCAGGATGTCGTTGAGCAGCCGCAGCATGGAACGCGCCGCGTGGTGCACCGTGCCCAGGTGGCGGCGCTGCGTGCTCTCCAGCTGCGAGTCGAGCAGCGCCTCGGTGAAGCCGATGATGGCGTTCATGGGGGTGCGGATCTCGTGGCTCATGTTCGCCAGGAAGGTGCTGCGTGCCGCCGCGGCCTGCTCGGCCCGGTCCTTGGCGGTGCGCAGGTCTTGTTCCATCGCCCTGCGCTGGCTCAGGTCGGAGGCGAACTTGATGACCTTGGTGACCTTGCGCTCGGCGTCGAAGATGGGGTTGTAGGTGGCCTGAATCCAGACCTCGCGCCCGTCCTTGCCCATCCGCTGAAACTCGCCAGCGGCGAATTCCCCCTGCCCCAGACGGCGCCAGAACGCAGCGTGGTCATCGCTTTGCACGAACTCGGGCGGGCAGAACAGGGCATGGGGCTGGCCAATCACTTCGTCCAGGGTGTAGCCGGTCAGTGCCAGAAAGTTGGGATTGGCGGTGATGACACGTCCCCGAATATCAAACTCCACGGTGGCCTGCGAGCGCCCAATGGCCTGCACCGTGCCTTCGAACTCTGCATTGCGCGCCTTGATGTCGGTGACGTCCAGGATGACACCGTCGATCCAGCGCATGGCGCCCTCCGCGTCCAGCACGCCGCGGCCGCTTTCCGACATCCAGCGCGTATGGCCGTCGCGTGTCTTGATGCGGTATTCCACCTGGTAGGGCCGCCCGGTCTTCAGGGCATGCTCCACATCCAGCGCGATGTGGGCGGAATCCTCAGGGTGGGTGATGTCGCCAAAATGAATGCGGCCCTGCACAAAATCATCGGCTGTCCAACCCGTGATCTGCAACACCGCATCGCTGATGAACAGCATGGGCCAGCTGCCACCGTTGAGGCAACGAAAAGCCACACCCGGCAGGTTGCTGACCAGAGAGCGCAACTGCTCTTCGCCCTGGCGGCGCTCGCGCTCCAGCGCGTTGCGCTCGGTCAAGTCGGTCAAAAATGCCACAAAAAGCAGCTCGCCCGGCTGCTTCACCCGGCCCACGGCCAGCCGGATGGGCACGAGCGAACCATCCTTGCGCACCGCGTCCAGCTTCGCGCCCCGCGCCGATGGCCTTGTTCATGCCGCTTTGGAGGTGGTCGCGCAGGTAGCCATCCAGCGCATCACGGTGGGGCGAGGGCATGAGCATGTAGATGTTGCGGCCCATCACCTCGTCGGCCGTCCAGCCCAGCAGCCGTTCGGCCCCGCCGTTGAACAGCCGCACCGTGCCCTGCGCGTCGATGATGATGATGCCGTCCATGGCCGTGTCGACTAACGCGCTCAGGCGTGCCGCATTGGCCCGGGTTTCGCGCAGCAGCTGGCGAAACCGGACGCTCACGTTCACCCCCGTGATGACCAGGCCCATGACCAGCGCCACCATGGCGATGGCCAGCGCCAGGTACACCGAATGTTCGCTGGTCGGCGGCTGGTTCGGCCAAGGGCGACACCACGCGCAGCGCGGCCATGGCGATGTAGTGCATGCCGGCAATGGCCAACCCCATCACCACGCCGCCCAGCGCGGTCGCTGCCCAGCGGGGAATGCGCGCCACCCGGCTGAGCCGAAAACGCACCCACAGCGCCAGGCAGGCCACCACCACCGCGAACACCAGCGAAGCCAGAAAACCTGGCACGTCGTAGCGCATGATCGACGCAAACTCGGATGCGGCCATGCCCGTGTAGTGCATCACGCCAATGCCTGCGCCCACCAGCGCGCCGCTGATCAGCAAAGAGCGGGTATTGACCTGCGGCTGTGCCAGCACGTTGAGCGCTACCCAGGACGCCAGCAGGCTGGGGATGACCGAGCCCATGGTGATCCACGGGTTGAAGTTGCCCGACGCACACAACGCAAAGGCCAGCATGCCCACGAAATGCATGGACCACACGCCGCCGCCCAGGGCCACAGCCCCCGAGAGGATGGTCAGACGGCGGCTGGAGGCGTCTGGCGCACGCTGCGCAAGGCCCGCCAGATGGAGGGCCATGATGGACGAAGCGATGGCCAGGGCCACCGAAACGGCGACGAGCCAGGGGTCATGGCTCCAGAAAACGTCGAGCACCGCTTGGTCGGCATTGACAACAAAAAACCGGTCGAGCATCTGGGCAGTTTGTAAACAATGGTGTCCATTGTGCCGAAGCACCGTCTGCACCGTTTGTTAACCATGTTGACCGTTGGGCAGGGCCCACACACCCCGTGGCCAGCCATCGCGCACCGCCTCGGCGTACTTCACACCTTGTCAGTGCGTAGTACGGCCCCATTCCCGTTCGTACGTGTGCACCAGTGCCTGGTTCGACAGCCGGTTCACCTCGCCCGGCACCCGCGCCATATCAAGCGGAAAGTCAAACAGCAGGGGCAGCGTGTCGGCGCTCAAGAACCGCAAATTGGCGGGCAGCGCATCGGGCAGGCGCCAGGGGCGGCGGCTGGCGATGATGAAGCCCCATTCACCGAAGCTGGGCACATGCGCGTGATATGGCGCGGTGGCGAGGCCCACCGATTCAATGGTCTGCGCCACCGTCCAGTAGCTTTTGCGCGCCACCAGGGGCGATGTGGTCTGCACCACGGCATAGCCGCTGGCGGCCAGGCGCCTGTCCAGCAGGGCGTAAAAGCTGTTGGTGTAGAGCTTGCCGATGGAGAAATTGGTGGGGTCCGGGAAATCCACCACGATCACGTCAAAAGTGTCTTCTGGCGAGCCCTGTTGCAGCCAGCCAAACGCATCGGTGTTGACGATCTTCACCTTGGGGTTTTGCAGCGCATGGCCGTTCAGCTGCGCCAGCGTGGGGTTCTCGCTGAAGATCTTCGTCATGGCCGGGTCCAGCTCCACCAGCGTCACGGACTCGACCGACGGGTACTTCAGTATTTCGCGTACAGCCATGCCGTCGCCGCCCCCCAGCACGGCCACCTTCTTGGGCGCGCCGTGGGCCGCCATGGCAGGGTGCACCAGGGCCTCGTGGTAGCGGTACTCGTCGGCCTGCGCAAACTGCAGGTTGCCGTTGAGGTACAGCCGGTGCCCCGCGCGGCCCTGCGTGACCACGATGCGCTGGTAGGGCGACGCAGTGCTGAACACAATGCGGTCCTGGTAGAACTTGTCTTCGGCAAACGTGGTGATGTGCTCGGCGCCTGCCAGCGCACCCAGCAAAATACCCAGCACCATCAGGCAGGCCGCCAAGTGCGCCTTCAGGCGCCGCAGCTCGTGCCGGAACAGCCACACCGCCCACAGCGCCACGGCTGCGTTCATCACCCCGAACAGCAAGCCCGTGCGGATGAGCCCCAGGTGCGGCACCAAGAGCAGCGGGAACGCCATCGACACCACCAGCGCACCCAGGTAGTCGAACGTGAGCACCTGCGAGACCAGGTCCTTGAGCGCCACGTTGCGCTTCAAGATGCGCATGACCAGCGGAATCTCCAGCCCCACCAGCGTGCCCACCATGAACACCATGCCGTACAGCAGCAGCCGGAACGCGCCCGGCGCGTAGGCATTGGCCAGGAACAGCGTGGCGGGCAGCTGCGCCGCCAATCAGCGCCACCATCAACTCGATGCGCAAGAAGTGCGCAGGCAATTGCCGCTCAAAGTACCGCGACAGCCACGAGCCCACGCCCATCGCAAACAGATAGGTGCCGATGATGGTGCTGAACTGCAGCACCGAATCGCCCAGCACATACGACGCCAGCGCCCCCGCCGCCAGCTCGTACAGCAGGCCGCAGGCGGCCACCACGAACACGCTGGCGAGCAGGGCGATTTCGATGGGGCGGGGGCCGGTGGGGGCGCCCGGGACTTCCGTCACGGAAGTGGGGGATAGCGGTTCAGATGACAAAACAAGGCAATCAGTCGTCAGGGCACCCTGCGGTGCGCCACATCGTTCGGGCGAACAAGGGTGTCAGTGAATGGCCGCCGCCACGATGATGCTGATCCCCAGGCACATCGCAGCCACCACCAAGGCGAGGGCCTTGTTCTGTTTCTCGACGATTTCGCGCCACAGGTCGTAGGGCGTGATCTTGTCGACGATGACAAAACACACCCAGAAGATGACCACGCCAATCAGCGCGTACAGCATGGACCCGAGGAAGGCTGCGGGCCGGAGCCATTCGATTCCCATCATGAGGTGATCTCCTTGAAAACGGTAGGGTGCAATTGGGTGCCAGAAATGGGTGAGCGGGCGGTCTATTACTTGTGGCTTCCGCCAGACGAGTACCCGCCAAACGAGCCGCCCGAGCTGCGGTAACCGCTGCCGGACGAGCCCGAGCAGTTGCTCAGGATGATCAACAAGATCAGGATGACCACCGCAAGCAGAATGATGGTGGCACAGCCCAGGCCCGACTTGGCCACGAAAGGGCCGGGGTCGTCGCGTTTGAGCACGTCTTTCTTGTCTTCCAGTTTGAAGGCCTTGGCCACGGTGTCGCTGGCGATCTTGTCGCCAGCGGACCAGGTGACTTCGCTCTGCGTTTGCTCCATCGACAGCAGGCCCTTGCCGCTGGCAAAGTCGCGGTTGCTGGTCTTTTGCCCGCGCGTGACCTGCCAGTAGAACTCGCCCAGCACGTAGGTGGTTTCGGCCTCGTAGGTGTACTTGAGGTCGTACTTGGTGCCCATGTAGGTCGCCGAGCGGCCGGTGGCAGCCATCTGCGGCGCGCCGGTGGTGGGGCGCACCATGCTCCAGCCTTCTTCCGAATCGACCAAAAAGGCAAAGCCGCGCTTTTGGTTGTAGAGCAGGTATTCGCTCCAGCCAAAGTGCTCGTCGTCGCCGGGCTCCACGCCCATGCGGTGCTGAAAACCCACCACCTGCCAGTGCACGCCCTGCAGCTGGCCCTTGCTGCCCAGCGGGATGATGGGGCGCACGGGCTCGTCCTGCTCGGTCGACTGCAGCTCGCCGCCCACGCCGCTGCCCATGTCGATGATGCTGGCGCACGAGCCGCAGGTGATGCTCTTGGTGCCCGCCAGCTTGACCTGTACGGGCGCGCCGCAGTGCGGGCAGTTGAACTGTCGGCCTTTTTCGTTCTTGGCCGATTCGTCTTTCAGGCCCTGCAGTTGCAGGTCTTCCAGCAGCACCGACTTGCCGCGCTCGACGCTAGGCGGTGTGTGGCCGTAGTCGATGCTGACCACTTCACCGTCGGCGCTGCGCAGCTCGACCATGCCGAACGGGTGGCCGAGCGGCGGCAGCTTGGGCAGCTCGCCCTGGGCCGAGATCAGTTGTGCCTGGCCCGTGTAGGCCACGCTATAGGGCTTGCCGTTGATGGCGGTGGTGGTGCCCACGCGAAAGCGCTCGGGCGCGGGCATTTCGCGGCCGGGGTCGATAGGGCGCGTGAAGACGTAGGCGCCGTTGTCCTCGCCCAGCGTAGCCAGGGTGCCGTCGTTGAGGAACGCCGCCCATTCAGTCCACGTGCCCGCATCGCCCTTGTATTGCAGGCGGCCGATCAGCGTGAATGGCACATCCTTGCCGTCGAGCTGGATGCGCCCGCTGGCCATGAGCTGCAGCGGGCTGTGGTCGTCGAACAGCTCGGCCATCTTGCCCACGCGCGTGAGCACGTCGCCGCTGCGCACCACGGTGCTCTGACAGTAGCCGCAGACGGCGTGCGTGGACTGCGCGCTGCGGAATTCAACCGGCGCGCCGCAGCCCGGGCAGGGCGCGCGGTAGGAACGCTGTGTGGGGTCGGTGGCCATCGGCTGGGTCTGCTTGCGCCGCTTCTGCACGGTCAGTTTGAAGCCTTTTAGGCCTCTAGCGCTTATCCCTCAAGCGCAAGCAGCTATTATTATTTATAGCAATGGCAGTCAGACCAGCTTCTTGAGCAGTTCGGCCTTCTTGGCGTCGAACTCTTCCTGGGTCAGGATGCCCTTGGACTTGAGTTCGCCCAGCTTCTCCAGCGTGGCCATCACGTCCTCGGGCTTGACGCCCAAGGGTGCGGCTGCCGCCTGCGCCGCCGCTGCAGCCGCCGGGGCCACCGGGGTTTGCAGCCCTTGCTGCAGGTTCTGCGCCAGCACCTGGCCCAGCGCCACGCCAGCGCCCAGGCCCATGGCGTCGCCCGCAATGCCGCTGCCACCACCACCACCGCCGCCTTCGGCGAATTTGGGGATGGCCTGCGCAGTCTGGTACTGCATGAACTTGGCCATGTCGTTGCCGACCATGCCCATGCCGATCTTCTGGTCGAGGATCTTCTGCAGCTCTTCGGGCAGCGAGACGTTCTGCACCGTGAGCGATTCGATCAGGATGCCCAGCTTGGCGAAGATGGGCGTGAGTTCCTTGGTCAGCGCGTCGGCAAACATGACCTGGTTGGCCGCCAGGTCCAGAAACGGCAGGCCGCTGCCCGCAATGGCGTTGCTGATGTTTTGCAGCACCATGCCACGCAACTGGCCTTCGAGGTCGGCCACCGGGTAGGACTCGCGCGTGCCCGAGATTTCGGTGTGGAACAGCTTGGGATCGGCAATGCGGAAGGCGTAGTTGCCGAACGCGCGCAGGCGCACGGCACCAAAGTCCTTGTCGCGGATGGTGATGGGCTGGGGCGTGCCCCATTTCTGGTCGATCTGCTGGCGCGTGCTGAAGAAGTAGACGTCGCTCTTGAAGGGGGACTCGAAGAGCTTGTCCCAGTTCTTCAGATACGTGAGGACCGGCAGCGTCTGCGTGGTGAGCTTGTAGGTGCCGGGGCCGAACACGTCGGCCACCTGGCCTTCGTTGACGAAGATCGCCATTTGCGACTCGCGCACCACCAGTTGGCCACCGTTCTGGATTTCCATGTCGCGCATGGGGAAGCGCCAGGCCAGCGTGCCGTCCCCCTCTTCGGTCCACTGAATGATGTCAATGAACTGTTTCTTGATGAAGTCCATGAGGGCCATGTGTGCTCCCGGCGTAGTGAGGGGTTGGGCAAAAGAGCGGCCATCATAGCAACGGGGGCTTTGCGCACAGAGGCTTTTTTCTGCCCCCAGATGTGAACTAGTTCACGCGCAGAACTGGTCTTGTCGGGGTATGAGCTACAGGGTGCCGGTGGGCAGTCGCTTGATAGTGACTATCTCTGGTTTAGCGATGATCAATTGGCCAATGCTATTGAGAATGACTACCATTTCAACATGCCTGCACACGACTGCAGGCGCTGATGAAGAAGTGAAAAGGAGTCCACCATGTCCCGCATCCGCCGCACCGCCCGCCAGAACAAAACCATGCTGATGAAGACCGGCAGCTACTACCTGATACATATCTGTGTAGCCGCCCTGGTGGCCTATGCCGTGACAGGCAACCTGTGGGCGTCGCTCACGCTGAGCCTTCTGGAGCCGACAGTACAGGCGGTGGCGTTCTTCTTTCATGAAAAGGCCTGGGACCGGGCTGCCCGGCGCACAGCCAACGAGGCTGCAGCAGCACAGACATCCAACGCTGCGTTGCAGCCTGCCTGACCCGATCAGAAGGAGCCCAGCATGTACAACATCCCTTTGCGGAGCCGCACTGCGGCGGGTCTGGCTTTTCAGCGGTGGCTCGTACACCGGCTGTCCAGTCTGGCATCCGCGGGCTAATTGCAGGCTGAAGCCGACGGAGGCCAGAAACAACAATGCCCCGTGTCGCGGGGCATTGTTTTAGGGATGAGCCCAAAGGTGCTCAAAAGGTGCTCAATGCATCAGACCTTCACATTCAGCAGCGAGCCCATCATTTCATCCTGCGCCTTGATCGTCTGCAGGTTGGCTTTAAAGGCGTAGGTCGCAGACATCTGCTCAACGGCCTCTTGCTCCAGCGCGACTCCAGTGGCTTGAGGTTGGCGCTGCACCGTGGCATTGACCCCGGCGCTATCGGCGGCAGCTTCCTGCTGCACCACCTGGCGGCGGTAGTTGGGGGTGTTCATGTTGGCCACGTTGTTGGCCGATGCATCCAGCCGCAACTGCGCGGCCTGAAGGCCTGAACTGCCGATTGAAGAAATGCTTGCCATCGTTACCCCGCCAAAAGCGCTAAAGAGTGGGCATTGTCTGCCCGCGCCGCGCCCGGGGCAACCCAGACCCATCAACCATGCGCCTGGATCAGGCATTGCGCAAACGCCTGCGCCGCCCTCGGCGGTTGCGGCGACTTGCGCAACACGCTCACAAACTGGCAGCGGTAGTGGAACTGCGCGGGCAGCACGGCCTGCATCAGCCCCTGGCGCTCGAAGCCTTCGGCGTAGTGGTCGGGCAAGAAACCCAGGTAACGGCCCGACAGGATCAGTGTGGCAATCGACTCCTGGTCAAAGCCCGTGGCCTTGCGCGGCAGGCGGGTGCTGTGGCTGAGCTCCATGTTGGGCGAGTGGTAGCCCAGGCCCGCAAACTGGTAGGCGCGCAGTGCTTCCCAGGTGAGCGCGTCATGGTCGGTGCCATACAGCGGGTGGCGCGCGCCGCAGTACAGCAGCATGGTTTCGGCGAACAGGTCGGCATAGACCAGGCTTTGTGATGTGCGGTGCGCCGGGATGATGCCCACATGAAAGCTGCCGTCGATGAGCCCGCGCTCAATCGCCGGGATGGACGCCACATGCATCTGCAGGCTGACTTCGGGCGCCTGGCTGGCAAACAGCGCAATCGCCTCGCCAATGTGCGCTGCCGGGTTGCTGGCCGTCTTGTCGAACACCGCCACCTCCAGCCGCCCACCCATGCGGCGGTGGATGTCGTCGATGCTGCTGCGAAACGCATCCACGGCCGACAGCAGGCGCAGGGTCTCGTCGTACACGCGCTGCCCCTCGGCGGTCAGCGCAAAGCCGGCCCGCCCACGCCGGCACAGCGTGAGGCCCAGACGGGTTTCCAGGTCCTTCATGTGGCGGCTGACGGTGCTGGTGCCGATGTTCAGCTCCAGCTCGGCGGCCGACATGCCGCCGCACTCGACCACGCTCTTGAAGACCTGCAGCAGGCGCAGGTCCATGTCGCTAAGCTGGCCCAGGACGGCGCGGTGTTTGGGGGACGGGTGGGGTGGAGGTGTTTTTACTTGCATAAACCGTCAAGTAAACATTGATATTGGAGTATTGGAGAGATTAACAGGCGGCGCAACAATGGGCTACGCCCTGCCTCCATCCCCGGGGGCTGCCCGCTTTGTCTCGCCGCCTTTGCACTGGAGAACCCCCATGAGCTTCGTCAACATCGAAAAACCTGCCGCTGGTGCCGAAGGCCCCCGCATGGACGCGGCCTGGCTGGACGCACACTGGATGCCCTACACAGCCAACCGCCAGTTCAAGCAGAACCCGCGCATGATCGTGGAGGGCAGCGGCGCTTATTACACCGACTCTGAAGGCCGGAAGATTTTTGACGGCCTGTCGGGCCTGTGGTGTGCAGGACTGGGCCATGGCCGCCGCGAGATCGCCGAGGCCATTGGCAAGCAGGCCATGAAGCTGGACTACGCACCCGCCTTCCAGTTTGGCCACCCGCTGGGGTTTGAGCTGGCCAATCGCATCAAGGAGCTGACGCCTGCAGGACTGGACTATGTGTTCTTCACCGGCTCGGGCTCCGAGTCGGCCGACACCTCGCTGAAGATGGCACGTGCTTACTGGCGCAACAAGGGCCAGGCCAGCAAAACCCGCCTGATCGGCCGCGAAAAGGGCTACCACGGCGTGAACTTTGGCGGCATCTCGGTGGGCGGCATCGTGGCCAACCGCAAGATGTTTGGCCAGGGCATCGAAGCCGATCACCTGCCCCACACCCAGCCACCCGCTGGCTCGTTCCACAAAGGTATGCCCCCCACCGGCAAAGAGCTGGCTGACCGCCTGCTGGAGGTGATTGCGCTGCACGATGCGAGCAACATCGCCGCCGTGATCGTGGAGCCTTTCTCGGGCTCGGCCGGTGTGGTGATCCCGCCCGTGGGCTACCTGCAGCGCCTGCGCGAGATCTGCACGCAGAACAACATCCTGCTGATTTTTGATGAAGTGATCAGCGGCTTTGGCCGCAGCGGCGCCTGGACCGGGGCCGAAGCCTTTGGCGTGACGCCCGACATCCTGAACTTTGCCAAGCAAGTCACCAACGGTGTGCAGCCGCTGGGCGGCGTGGTGGCCACCAAGGAAATCTACGACACCTTCATGGCGGCGGGCGGCCCAGAGTACATGCTGGAGTTCACCCACGGCTACACGTATTCGGCCCACCCCGTGGCCTGCGCGGCGGGCATTGCGGCGCTCGACATCCTGCAGAAGGAAGACATGATCGGCCGCGTGAAAGCGCTGGCGCCGTATTTTGAAGAAGCGGTGCACAGCCTCAAGGGCGCCAAACACGTGCTGGACATCCGCAACTTTGGCCTGGCCGCGGGCTTCACGATTGCGCCGGTGCCGGGCGAGCCCGCCAAGCGCCCGTACGAGATTGCGATGAACTGCTGGAAAAAGGGCTTTTACGTACGCTACGGTGGCGACACGATTCAGTTGGCGCCGCCCTTCATCAGCGAGCGGGCCGAGATCGACCGCCTGATCAACGCGCTGGGCGATGCACTGGCCGAAACGGCATAAACTCCTATTTTTATAGCTGCTAGCGCTTTATAGATAAGCGCTACAGCCACTTTTCACTCATATTTCTGCCATGAACCACGACAAGAACGTCACCACCACCGTCGGCCACCTGATTGACGGCAAGCTCGTTGCCGACACCGCGCGCACCCAGCCGGTGTTTAACCCCGCCACCGGCCAATCGACCACCAGCGTGGCGCTGGCCAGCCAAGCCACGGTGGAGGCCGCCATTGCCTCCGCAGAGGCGGCCTTCCCCGCATGGCGCAACACGCCGCCTTTGAAGCGCGCGCGGGTGATGAGCAAGCTCAAGGTGCTGCTCGAAGACAACGCCGACAAGATCGCCGCCCTGATCACAGCCGAGCATGGCAAGGTGCTGGCCGATGCGCATGGCGAGCTGCAGCGCGGCATCGAAAACGTGGAATACGCGAGCTACGCGCCCGAGCTGCTCAAGGGCGAGCACAGCCGCAACGTGGGCCCCAGCATCGACTCGTGGAGCGAGTTCCAGGCGCTGGGCGTGACGGCAGGCATCACGCCGTTCAACTTCCCGGCCATGGTGCCGCTGTGGATGTGGCCCATGGCCGTGGCCTGCGGCAACACCTTTGTACTGAAGCCTTCGGAGCGCGACCCTTCGTCCACGCTGTTCATTGCCCAGCTCGCGCTGGAAGCGGGCCTGCCGCCCGGCGTGCTCAACGTGGTCAACGGCGACAAGGTGGCCGTGGACACGCTGCTGCGCGACCCCCGCGTGAAGGCGGTGAGCTTTGTGGGGTCCACCCCCATTGCCGAATACATCTATTCGGAAGGCTGCAAACACGGCAAACGCGTGCAGGCCCTGGGCGGCGCCAAGAACCACGCGGTGCTGATGCCCGACGCCGACGTGGACAACGCGGTGAGCGCGCTGATGGGCGCGGCGTACGGATCGTGCGGCGAGCGCTGCATGGCCATCCCGCTGCTGGTGGCTGTGGGCGACGAAGTGGGCGACGCCGTGATTGCGGGCCTGAAGACCGAGATCGCCAAGATGAAGGTCGGCCCAGGCACCGACAACAGCAACGACATGGGCCCGCTGGTGACCAAGCCGCACTTTGAGAAGGTGAAGGGCTATGTGGACCAAGGTGTGGCCGAAGGTGCCACGCTGGTGGTGGATGGCCGCGGCGTGAAGGTAGCTGGCCACGAGGAAGGCTACTTCCTGGGCGCTTGCTTGTTCGACAACGTCAAGCCCGGCATGAAGATCTACCAGGAAGAGATCTTCGGCCCCGTGCTCGGCGTGGTGCGCGTAAAGACCCTGCAAGAAGCCATGCAGCTCATCAACGACCACGAATACGGCAACGGCACCTGCATCTTCACCCGCGACGGCGAGGCCGCCCGTTACTTCACCGACCACATCCAGGTCGGCATGGTGGGCGTGAACGTGCCGCTGCCCGTGCCCGTGGCCTACCACTCGTTCGGCGGCTGGAAGCGCAGCCTGTTTGGCGACCTGCACGCCTACGGGCCTGATGCTGTGCGCTTCTATACCAAGCGCAAGACGATCACGCAGCGCTGGCCGTCGGCGGGTGTGCGTGAGGGCGCGGTGTTCAGCTTTCCGAGCAGCCGCTGAACGTCAGCCAACACCCAGAGGCGTTCTGCCTCGGCTTCCCTGAACGGCCCCTCGCGGGCCGTTTTTCGTGGGCAGCCACTTTCTGCTCAGCAAAAATTGCACCACTGTGGGGACGGACCCGGGCATTCCTTCGCTGATGGTGCAGCCGGGGTTTAGCAAACGCTGAAATGGCGTGGCATGTCACTTGCTATGAAGGGTTGATCCTCAATCCCCTTATCTGGAAGGTGACCCCATGAGCCAAGCCCTGTCGTCGCAAACCCGTACCGAACCCCGCCGGCGCCGCCCACGGCAAGTACCGCTGGCGCTCGCTTTGGCGACGGCCTTGTCCCTCATGGGCGGATCGGCCGCGCTGGCGCAAGAGAAGGTGCTGCGCATCGCGATGACGGCGGCAGACATCCCGCGCACACTGGGCCAGCCCGACCAGGGCTTCGAGGGCAACCGCTTCACGGGCATCCCGATCTACGACTCGCTCACGCAATGGGACCTGTCCAAGGCCGACGCGGCCAGTGTGCTGATTCCTGCGCTGTCCACGTCGTGGGCGGTGGACGACAAGGACAAGACCAAGTGGGTATTCAAGCTGCGCCCGGGCGTCAAGTTCCATGACGGCTCAGCATTCAACGCCGACGCCGTGGTGTGGAACGTGGCCAAGGTGCTCGACAAGGATGCCGTGCACTTCGACCCCAGCCAGGTGGGCGTGACCGCTTCGCGCATGCCCACGCTGCGCACGGCCCGCAAGATCGACGACATGACGGTGGAGCTGACCACCAGCGAGCCCGATGCGTTCTTGCCCATCAACCTGACCAACCTGTTCATGGCGTCGCCCGCGCACTGGCAAAAGAAGTTTGACGCCGCCGCTGGCGCCACGCCTGCCGACAAGTCCAAGGCCGCGTGGACTGCCTTTGCGGCCGACCCGGCAGGCTCGGGCCCGTTCAAGGTCACGCGGTTTGTGGCACGCGAGCGCCTGGAGTTGGCCGCCAACAAGACGTACTGGGATGCCAAGCGTACCCCCAAGATCGACAAGGTGGTGATGCTGCCCATGCCCGAGGCCAATGCCCGCACGGCTGCGCTGCTGGGCGGCCAGGTGGACTGGATCGAGGCGCCTGCGCCCGACGCCATGCCGCAGATCACGCAGCGCGGGTTCAAGATTTACTCCAACGCCCAGCCCCATGTGTGGCCCTGGCAGCTGTCGTTTGCCGAGGGCTCGCCCTGGCTGGACAAGCGTGTGCGCCAGGCAGCCAACCTGTGCATCGACCGCGGCGGCATGAAGCAATTGCTGGGCGGCATGATGGCCGAGCCCAAGGGCACGGTGCCACCCGGCCACCCGTGGTGGGGTAACCCCAAGTTCGACATCAAGTACGACGTGAAAGCGGCGCAAGCGCTGATGACGCAAGCGGGCTACTCGGCGGCCAAGCCGATCAAGGTCAAGGTGCAGATCTCGGCCTCGGGCTCGGGCCAGATGCAGCCGCTGCCCATGAACGAGTTTGCGCAACAGTCGCTCAAGGAGTGCTTCTTTGACGTGCAGTTTGACGTGATCGAGTGGAACACCCTGTTCACCAACTGGCGCAAGGGCGCCAAGGATGCGTCGGCCAACGGTGCCAATGCGGTGAACATCAGCTTTGCGGCCATGGACCCGTTCTTCGCCATGGTGCGTTTTGTGAGCACCAAGGCCTTCCCGCCAGTGTCGAACAACTGGGGTTACTACGGCAACGCCGAGGTGGACAAGCTGGTGGCCGATGCCCGCACCAGCTTTGACGACAAGGCGCGCGACGCAGCGCTGGCCAAGCTGCACGCCCACGTGGTCGAAGACGCGCCGTTTGTGTGGATTGCCCACGACGTGGGCCCGCGTGCCATGTCGGCCAAGGTCAAGAACGTGGTGCAGCCGCGCAGCTGGTTCATCGACATCGCCACGATGACGATGGACTAAGAAGGTACGAACGAACCGGCCATGCCCGCCGGATTCATACACACCTTGTGCCCCTCCTCCCTTCCCTAACCCCATGCTCGCCTATCTGCTGCGCCGTGTCGTCTACGCCCTGCCCATCATGCTGGGCGTGGCACTGGTGTGTTTTCTGCTGGTGCATCTGGCACCCGGCGACCCGCTGGTGTCCATCTTGCCGCCAGACGCTTCGGTGGAGCTGCAGGCACAGCTGCGGGAGCTGTATGGGTTCAACCGGTCGCTGCCCGAGCAGTTTGTGATGTGGGTGTGGCGCGCGCTGCAGGGCGATCTGGGCGTGTCGATTGCCAGCAACCGCGCCGTAGCGGGCGAGGTGATGACAGCCGTGGGCAACACACTGCGGCTGGCCGTGGTGGCCACCTTCATCGGCTTTGTGCTGGGCAGTCTGTTTGGCTTTGTGGCGGGGTACTTTCGCAACTCCTGGGTGGACCGGCTGGCGTCCATGCTGTCGGTGCTGGGAGTGAGCGTGCCGCACTACTGGCTGGGCATGGTGATGGTGATCGTGTTCAGCTCGCAGCTGATGCTGCTGCCCGCCACAGGGGCGGGGCCCGGCGGCTCCAGCGACTGGGCGTGGGACTGGGAGCACCTGCAGTTTCTGGTGCTGCCCGCCATCACGATGTCGGTCATCCCCATGGGCATCATCGCGCGCACCGTGCGGGCGCTGGTGGCCGACATCCTCGACCAGGAATTCATCATGGGGCTGCGTGCCAAGGGGCTTACGCACCTGGGCGTGTTCCGGCACATGGTGAAGAACGCAGCACCCACGGCCTTGGCCGTGATGGGATTGCAACTGGGCTATCTGCTGGGTGGCTCGATCCTGATCGAAACGGTGTTCTCGTGGCCGGGCACGGGCTTCTTGCTCAACTCCGCCATCTTTCAGCGTGACTTGCCGCTGCTGCAGGGAACCATCCTGGTGCTGGCACTGTTTTTTGTGCTGCTGAACCTGCTGGTGGACGTGCTGCAGACGCTGCTGGACCCGCGCATTGCCCGCGCCTGAAGCGAAAGAACAAGGCAACCCCACCATGGCCTCACTCATCGCTTCTTCTCCGTCGACTGGCGCTGTTGACGAAAGCGCATTGCCTGCACAACGCTCGCGCGGCTACTGGACGGCGGCGCTGGTGCGCTTCAGCCGCGACCCGGTCGCCATGGGGGCAGCGCTGGTGGTGTTGTTGCTGATCGGCCTGGCGGTGTTCGGCCCCTGGATTGCCCCGGCAGACCCCTATGCGGCGTCCATGCTCAAGCGGCTCAAGCCCATCGGCACGGAGGGCCTGCCGCTGGGCAGTGACGAGCTGGGGCGGGACATGCTCTCACGATTGATCGTGGGCGCGCGGCTGTCGCTGTTTATCGGCATCACCCCGGTGGTGTTTGCCTTCATGATCGGCTCGGTCATCGGCATCGTGGCCGGGTATGCCGGGGGCTTTGTCAACACCGCCATCATGCGCACCGTGGACGTGTTCTACGCATTTCCCTCGGTACTACTGGCGATTGCGCTGTCAGGCGTGCTGGGTGCGGGCATGGTCAATTCGCTGATCTCGCTGACCATTGTGTTCATCCCGCAGATCGTGCGCGTGGCCGAGAGCGTGACCACGCAGGTGCGCAACCGCGACTATGTAGAGGCCGCGCGTGCCTCGGGCGCCAACGCGTTCACCATCGTGCGGGTGCATGTGCTGGGCAATGTGCTGGGCCCCATTTTTGTGTATGCCACCAGTCTGATTGCGGTGTCGATGATTCTGGCGTCGGGCCTGTCGTTTCTGGGCCTGGGCGTCAAACCGCCGGAGCCTGAGTGGGGCCTGATGCTGAACACCCTGCGCACCGCCATTTACGTGCAGCCCTGGGTCGCGGCGCTGCCGGGGCTGATGATTTTCATCACATCCATCTCGTTCAACATCCTTTCGGACGGCCTGCGGTCGGCGATGGACAACAAGGGCTGAGGCTCCCTCGATCATGCAAACGATCACCGATGTCGGCGGACCCGCGCAGCCCCTGCTCACCATCAAAGGCCTGGTCAAACACTTTCCGCTCAAGAAAGATGCGTTCGGCCGGGGCGGTGGTGTGGTGCATGCGGTGGATGGCGTGAACTTTGAAGTCCTCAAAGGCGAAACGCTGGGGGTGGTGGGCGAGTCGGGTTGCGGCAAATCGACCACCGCGCGGCTGTTGATGCAGCTCATCGCGCCCACGGCGGGCGAGATCGTGTTTGACGGCCGCACCGTGGGCAGCCGCGACCTGCCACTCAAAGAATTTCGCCGCCAGGTGCAGATGGTGTTTCAGGACAGCTATGCATCGCTGAACCCCCGGCTGACGATTGAAGACTCCGTCGCCTTCGGGCCGCAAGTGCACGGCGTGCCGCAGCGCGACGCGATTGCGCGTGCGCGCAGCCTGCTCGACCGGGTGGGACTGGCGCCAGCGCGGTTTGCCGAGCGCTACCCGCACGAGTTGTCGGGCGGGCAGCGCCAGCGGGTCAACATTGCGCGCGCACTGGCCTTGCAGCCGCGCATGGTAATCCTGGATGAGGCCGTATCGGCGCTGGATAAATCGGTGGAAGCGCAGGTGCTGAACCTGCTGTCCGACCTGAAGACCGAGTTTGGCTTGACCTACGTCTTTATCAGCCACGACTTGAACGTGGTGCACTACATGAGCGACCGGGTAATGGTGATGTACCTGGGGCAGGTGGCAGAGATTGGGCCGTCCGATGCGCTGTTCAAACAGCCCGCGCACCCCTACACCGCAGCCCTGCTGTCGTCCATGCCGTCCATGGACCCGGACCACCGCACGCTAGAAGCGCCGCTGGCGGGCGACCCGCCCAACCCCATCAATCCGCCGTCGGGCTGCCGGTTTCATCCGCGCTGCAGCATGGCCGCGGCGGTGTGCGCGCAGCAGGTCCCGGTGCGCACCATCACCGGCCCGCACCATGTAGCAGCCTGCCTGGTGCACGAAGCTGGCAGCGGCCACCCGCAAGCCCCCCAGCGTCTGGCGCAGGCCGCATGAAAGCACTGCCATGACCCTGCCCACCCCTTCTATTGCAACAGCTGCCATCGACCCCATGGTCGATCTGCGCGATCTCAGCGTGACCTTCACCGGTGGACGCAAGCCGGTGCAGGCCGTCAGCGGCGTGAGCCTGCAGGTGCAGCGCGGCGAGGTGGTTGCGCTGATCGGCGAGTCCGGGTCGGGCAAAAGTGTGACGCTGCGCACCTTGCTACGCCTGCACCCCGAGCGGCGTACCCGCATTGCAGGCGAAGTGCGAGTGGCAGGCCAGAACCTGCTGACGCTCTCGGGGCGCGAGTTGGCGGACTACCGGGGCAAGATGGCATCCATGATCTTTCAGGAGCCGCTGCTGGCGCTGGACCCGGTGTACACAGTGGGCGCACAGATTGTCGAATCCATCCGCCGCCACGAGAAGGTGACCGCCGCGCAGGCCCAGGAGCGTGCGCTGGCCTTGTTCGAGCGCGTGCGCATCCCCAGCCCCGAGCGCCGCCTGCAGGCCTATCCGCACGAGATGTCGGGCGGCATGCGCCAGCGCGCCATGATTGCGCTGGCGCTGGCGTGCAGACCCCAGTTGCTGCTGGCTGACGAGCCCACTACTGCGCTGGATGCGACCGTGCAGATCCAGATCCTGTTGCTGTTGCGCGAACTGCAACGCGACCTGGGGCTGTCGGTAATATTTGTCACCCACGACATTGGCGCCGCCGTGGAAGTGGCAGACCGCATCGCGGTGATGTACGCCGGGCGCATTGTGGAAGAGGGCACCGCGCGCGACCTGATCCGCCACCCGCGCCACCCGTACACCATTGCGCTGCTGAAAAGCCGCGCCCACGGTGCCATGGCGCGTGGCACGCCGCTGGAGACTATTGCCGGGGCGCCTCCAGATCTGTCTGACCTGCCGCCCGGCTGCGCCTTTGCGCCGCGCTGCACCCTGGCCACCGAGGCCTGCCGCGCGCAACGACCGCCCGCAGTGCAGATAGCGCCCGGTCACCACGCGCTGTGCGTGCGCACCGAGGCGGCAGCCACCATCGCGCCCAAACTTCTTCCCGCTCTCGAAATCACTTCTCCATGACTGTGCACGACCCGGCCCACGCCTTTGTTCCTTACCCCAACGCACCGGTGCCGCACGCAAGTACAGGCCCGCTGAGCGGCCTGAGTTTTGCGGCAAAGGACCTGTTTGATGTGGCGGGCTACCCCACGGGCGGCGGTAACCCCTTTGTGCTGGCGCTTTCGGGCATCAAAACGCACACGGCACCCACGGTGCAGAAGCTGCTGGATGCAGGCGCGCGTTTTGTGGGCAAGACAGTGACGGACGAGCTAGCGTTTTCGATGAACGGAAACAATGCGCACTTTGGCGCGCCCCTCAACGGCGCAGCTCCAGACCGCATCACTGGGGGATCGTCGTCGGGCTCTGCGGCGGCGGTATCGTCGGGGCTGTGCGACTTTGCGCTGGGCACCGATACGGGCGGATCAGTGCGAGCACCGGCCAATCATTGCGGGCTGTACGGCCTGCGCCCTACGCACGGCCGCGTCAGCCTGCAAGGAGCCATGGACCTCGCCCCGAGCCTGGACACCTGCGGCTGGTTTGCGCGCGATGTGCAGACGTTTGCCCGGGTTGCCAACGTGTTGCTGGGCGATGACACCGCCCCACTGCCGCCGCAGGTGCGCCTGCTGTGGCCCAACGATGTGTGGGCGCTACTCGACCCCTTGGTGGTGGGCGCGCTGCAGGGTGCCGCGCTGCAGGTGACAGACCTGTTCGGCCCGTCACAGCCCGTCGATGCCGTGCTGGAATCTTTCGACGCGATGTACTGGAATTTTCGGTATGTGCAAGGGCGTGAAGCCTGGATGACCGATGGGCCGCTGATTGAGCGCTACGCGCCGCCGCTGGGGCCCGGCGTGGCCGAGCGGTTTGCCTGGTCACGCGCTGTGACTGACGAGCAGGTGGTCGACGCACGCGCTTTTCGCGAGCGCTACCGGGTGCATCTGGCGGCTTTGCTGGGCCTGGACGGTGTGCTGGTGATGCCCACGATGCCCGACATAGCGCCGCTGCGCAGTGCCCCCGAGAGTAGTCTGGAGGACTATCGCAACCGGGCCATACAGATGCTGTGCATCGCGGGGCTGGCGGGGTTTCCGCAGCTGTCGGTGCCCCTTGCGCAGCGCGACGGCGCTCCGTTGGGTCTGTCGCTGCTGGGCCCGGCGGGGAGCGATCGATCGCTGATTGCCTTGGCCGAGCGCATGGCCGCAGCGAACTAGGGTGGCGCATTCATCGCGCGCTACCTGCACTCCAGTTGCAGGGGCATGTCCAGCAAATGGATGTCGCAATCCAGCGCTGATGCTGCGCGCTCAATGACGAGTAAGTCACCGGCATCCACAGCCACTAGCGCGTGGTGCCAGGTGCCGGGAGCCAACACAACACCCTGGTGGCCATCTGTCACAAAGGCCCGGAGAGACGACGCGGCCGGAGGCGCGCCTGCGCTGGCCACTATCACCACAAACCGGCATGCACCCCAGGGCACAAACGTCTGGCTGCCCAACCGATGGCATTCCATCTCCTGCAGCTGCAGCGGAAAGCTGCGCGCCTGTGCGCGAAAGAGCGCCAATTGCGCGCGACCGCCCTCAGCACCCAGTTGCAGGTCATCCACCAGATCAAAGCGCTCGGAACTGCCGGCATTGATCACGCGGCCAGGTCCCGAGGGCACCTCCAATACGGTGCCAAACGGTGCGAAGGTTTCGGGCGTCAGCGTTTCTGGGCGTAGCGTTGGCAGACCCGCGTGAAGAACAGAAGAAGTCATGTAGATGCCTTCAGCAAGAACTGATCCCGCCCCCCGTGCAGGAGGTGACTTCATAGCTTTTTTGCATGAACTATCGACGGTCATTGGCTGTATGGAGATCACAATTGATGCACCCGTATAAGCAGATTCGCTTACTAGGGTTTTTACGACCCGCCCCCTACAATCGCTGACCCTTACAAAGCTGACAGCCCGCGCAGAGCTGCTGAAGCACGGTTTTTGCACCCATCCTGAGTTGGAGACACTGAATGCCCGAGAACACCACGGACCAGAACAACAACAACGACTCCGACAAGCGCGCCCAGCTGCGCCGTGCCGCCCTCGAATACCACGAGTTTCCCAAGCCCGGCAAGTTGTCGATTGCCGCCACCAAGCAGATGATTAACCAGCACGATCTCGCGCTGGCCTACTCACCCGGCGTAGCCGCGCCCTGCGAAGAGATCGTCAAGGACCCGGCCAATGCGTTTCGCTACACCTCGCGTGGCAACCTGGTCGCCGTCATTACCAACGGCACCGCCGTGCTGGGCCTGGGCGACATTGGCGCGCTGGCCTCCAAGCCGGTGATGGAAGGCAAGGCCGTTCTGTTCAAGAAGTTTGCAGGCGTCGATGTGTTTGACATCGAGATCGACGAGAAAGACCCGCAGAAGCTGGTGGAAGTGATTGCGGCGCTGGAGCCGACCTTTGGCGCCATCAACCTGGAAGACATCAAAGCCCCTGACTGCTTTTATGTAGAGCGCGAGCTGCGCAAACGCATGAAGATCCCGGTCTTCCACGACGACCAGCACGGTACGGCCATCACGGTAGCGGCAGCCATCGTGAACGCGCTGAAGGTGGCGGGCAAGAAGATCGAGGACGTAAAGCTCGTGACCAGTGGCGCGGGCGCGGCGGCTCTGGCCTGCCTGAACCTGCTGCTCAAGGTGGGCGTGCAGCGCAAGAACGTGTTCGTGACTGACCTTGCCGGTGTGGTCTACGAAGGCCGCGAGGAGCTGATGGACGACGACAAGCGCCAGTTCATGCAGAGGACCGATGCGCGCAAGCTGGCCGAGGTGATTGCTGGCGCCGACGTGTTCCTGGGCCTGTCGGCCAGCAACGTGCTCAAGCCCGAGATGGTGGCCGCGATGGCCGAGCGTCCCGTGATCTTTGCGCTGGCCAACCCCAACCCTGAAATCACGCCCGAGCTGGCGCACAGCGTGCGCAGCGACATCATCATGGCAACGGGGCGGTCGGACTACCCGAACCAGGTCAACAACGTTCTCTGCTTCCCGTACATCTTCCGCGGCGCGCTGGACTGTGGCGCCACCACCATCACCGATGAGATGGAGATCGCAGCCGTTCACGCCATCGCGCAACTGGCCCAGGCCGAGCAAAGCGAAGTGGTGGCAGCCGCCTATGTGGGCGAGAAGCTGTCATTCGGCCCCGAGTACCTGATCCCCAAGCCGTTCGACCCGCGCCTGATGATGAAGATCGCGCCAGCCGTGGCCCAGGCGGCCATGGACAGTGGTGTGGCACAGCGCCCCATCACCGACATGGACGCCTACCGCGACCGACTGCAGCAGTTTGTGTATGCCTCCGGCACAACCATGAAGCCCATCTTCGACGCCGCACGCAGTGCGGCCAAGAAGCGCGTGGCCTACGCCGAGGGTGAGGAAGAACGCGTGCTGCGCGCCGCGCAGATCGTCGTGGACGAGAGGGTGGCCCGCCCTACGCTGATCGGCCGCCCGGCCATCATCGCCCAGCGCATCGAAAAGTTTGGATTGCGCTTGAAGGAAGGCGTGGACTACGACGTGGTCAACACCGACTTTGACCACCGCTACCGCGACTTCTGGCAGACCTACCACCGCATGACCGAGCGCAAGGGCATCACCCAGCAGGTTGCCAAGATCGAGATGCGCCGGCGCCTGACGCTCATCGGCGCGATGATGCTGCACAAGGGCGAGGTGGATGGCCTGATCTGCGGCACCTGGGGCACCACGGCCAACCACCTGCTCTACATCGACCAGGTGATCGGCAAACACGCGGGCGGTGCCGACAGCACGGCGCAGGATGTGCCGGTATACGCCTGCATGAACGGCCTCATGCTGCCCGGGCGCCAGGTGTTCCTGGTGGACACGCACGTCAACTACGACCCGACCCCCCAGGAGCTGGCGGAGATCACCGCCCTGGCAGCCGAGGAAATGATGCGTTTTGGTGTGAAGCCCAAGGCGGCGCTGCTGTCACATTCCAACTTCGGCACCAGCAACAGCCCCAGCGCGGTCAAGATGCGCCAGACGCTGGAACTGCTGCGCCAGCAGGCCCCCTGGCTGGAAGTGGATGGCGAAATGCACGGCGACGTGGCTTTGGACGGCAAGGCCCGTGCAGCCCTCATGCCCAGCAGCGAGCTGACGGGTGATGCCAACCTGCTGGTGTTCCCCAACATCGACGCAGCCAACATTGCCTACAACCTGCTCAAGACTGCGGCAGGCGGCGGGATTGCCATCGGCCCCGTGCTGCTGGGCGCTGCCAAGCCGGTTCACATACTGACACCGAGTGCCACAGTGCGTCGTATCGTCAACATGACAGCTCTGACCGTGGCAGATGCCAACGTGTCAAGATAAGCCAGGAATAGATAGCAAGCACTAACTTAAAACGCTTGCCATTCCCTGCAGCGTCTGCCCAATATTTGTGCAGACGCTTGCTTTTTGGGGAGCGTTGAGCGACACTAGCGGCTCGAAATTTCGGGTTAACCCGTAGGTTTCTGGACGCTGGACTTATGCAAACAAGGGGGCATGAAGTGCGTTTTTAGAGGACAAGCGGTCTGCCTGTCCCCGAATTGCATAAGTCGTGTGAAAGGTTCGTTGATGCTGAAGGCTGTAGCCACCCGAGCGCGCAAAGCAGGGTTTTTGTGTGTTTTGGGTGTTGCGTTCGTGTTGTCCCCGGTTACGGGGCATGCCCGGAAATCCCCGTCCACCGACGGTTCCATTACCCCCATCGCACTGGCCGAGTTGCCGCCTCAAGGTCGAGCGACTTATGCGCTGATCCGTGAGGGAGGGCCTTTTCCGTACGATAAGGACGGAACCGTTTTTGGCAATCGCGAGCGGCTGTTGCCTGCCCACAAGCGGGGCTACTACCGTGAGTACACCGTCAGAACACCAGGATCGCGCAACCGGGGAGCCCGGCGCATTGTGTGTGGAGGCAAGCCCCGGGTTCCGGACGCTTGCTACTACACCAGCGATCACTACGCCAGTTTTCGCGAGATCGTCGAGTAACGCCCGTTGCGCTGCACGCTGGCCAGAGATACGCTGGCAACGGACAGTGCGCCCCCTTGAATCCCCCACCCGCAGGTTGCATCCCGCAGCCTTGTGGAGAGCCAGAAGTTTGTGGACTTTATTAAGAAAGAGTAGCGGAGATGCAGACGCCACTTCGTAAAGACCTGGAAACGCCACTGCGTGGCGTGCGCACCAACATCGTGCAGTCCATTCGCGCTTTTCGCGTGCAGGATCTGCAGGATGCGGCCACTTCCATGGGTCACCATTTCTTGTACGCCAACCTGGCCCATGCGCAGTCCAAACAGGATGTGCTGGACCTGATTGCCGGGCAATTCACCTTCCCGTCGCACTTCGGCAAGAACTTTGATGCGTTGTACGACTGCATGACGGATCCCTTGCATAAATCGGGCCCGCAGCCTGGTTTCATCGTGGTGCTGGAGCAGATCCCGGCCACGGGCAAGTTCGACAAGGAAGCGCGGGAACAGCTGCTCGACATCTTCCGCGACGCCGCCGACTACTGGGGTGACCGCAAGATACCGTTCCGGTGTTTCTATTCTTTTCTGTAGCCCGTTCTGCATCCACCAGCCAAGCAGAACGGGCGAATGAGGCTAGCCCGGCAGAGGGAGTCACAGGCATCGAACTCGGCGGCGAACCCGTCGAAAAGATGCCCACCGACAAACTGGTCGACGTGTCCCCCATGGCGCTGCGCATGAGCAGCCCTTTCAACGCGAGCTACTGGCTCAACGCCGCCTGAACTCGGTGCATCCCCCTGAGCGGCTTTGCGCCGCTTCCCCTTCTCTCGAATCGCTGCGCAATCGGGAAGGGGGACGATGCCCTCGCTGCGGGGCGGCCCTTGCTTGGCATCTCTCGCCTGAGCGCTTGCCAGTTACTGGCGTTCTAAGTCAAATCCGGCTCTAGCGCTTATTCCATAAGCGCTAGCTGCTATTGACTTATGAGCATTCCTGCGCCAGTGCCACAAACTCGGTCACTGGCACTTCCTCGGCGCGGCGCTGGGTGTCGAAGTGACCGGCAAACTGGCGAGCCTCCAGCCAGCGGCCCAGCGTGTGGCGCAGCAGCTTGCGGCGCTGGCTGAAGGCCACCTGCACCAGTTCTTCGAGCAAGGGCAGCGACACGGGTGCGGGCTGTGCGCGGGGCACCATGCGCACCACGGCGCTGTCCACGCGCGGGGGCGGGTCGAAGCTTTCGGGCGGTACAAACAGCACGTTTTCCATCGCGTAACGCCACTGCAGCATGACCGACAGGCGCCCGTAGTCGCTGGTGGCGGGCTTGGCCACCATGCGGTCGATCACTTCCTTTTGCAGCATGAAGTGCTGGTCTTCGATGACCTGCACATGGTCCAGCAGATGGAAGAGGATGGGTGTGGAGATGTTGTAGGGCAGATTGCCCACCACCCGCAGCTTGAGGTCGGGCTGTGCAGCTTTCTCGCGCATCGTCTGCGCCAGCGCGGTGAAGTCCACCTTGAGCACGTCGGACTCGATCACATCCAGCTGCCCATGCAGCCGCAGGCGCAGCGCCAGGTCGCGGTCCAGCTCAATGACGGTCAGACGGCCCAGGCGCTCCACCAGGGGCTGGGTCAAGGCAGCCAGCCCGGGACCGATCTCAACCATGGGCTGACCCGGCTGCGGGCCAATCGCCTGGACGATGTCTTCGATGATGCCTTTGTCGGACAGGAAATGCTGCCCGAAACGCTTGCGGGGAATGTGTTTCAACGCGGCTTTACCTGCTGTCTGATCATCGGTCGGTTCATCGATCTGTTACTGCGGCGGGTCGCGGTACTCGACGTACGCGCGGCCACGCAGCTCCTGCGCCCAAGTCGTATAGGCTTCGTCCAGCTTCTTCTCGCGCACGGTGCTGCGCGCCATGTCACGCTGTTCGCGTTGGGTCAGTTTGGCCTCGCGACGCTCCAGCAACTGGATCAGATGCACACCAAAACGCGAGACCAGCGGCTCGCTGATTTCACCGGGCTTCAGGGCATTCAGGGCCTGCTCGAACTCGGGCACATAGCGGCCCGGATTGGCCCAGCCCAGGTCGCCGCCGTCTTTGGAACTGCCATCTTGCGAATGTTCACGGGCCAAGGCGGCAAAGTCGGCCTGGTTTGCCAGTACGCGGCGGCGGTAGTCGGCCAAGCGGGCCGCAGCGGCCGTTTCGGTCAGCTGCGGGCCGGTGCGCAGCAGGATGTGGCGTGCGTGGCTTTGCACCACGGTGGTGGGCAGGCCGGCAGTCACACGCTCAACGACCTTGAGCACGTGAAAACCAGCGGGGGACCGCAGGGGGCCCACGAGGCCGCCCACCGGCAGTCCCTTGGTCGAATTGACGAACAGCTCAGGATAGCGGTCCGCCGGACGCAGACCCAGCAGGCCGCCTGCGCGCTGGCCTTCTTGTGCATCTGAAAACTCGCGCGCTACCGCGGCTAACTCTTCGCCTGCGCGCAGCTTGTCGGCGGCCCGCTGTGCGCGCGCCTGGCGCTCGGCCACTTGCGTGGGGGTGGCGTTCTCAGGCACCAGCACCAGCACATGGCCCAGGTTGATCTCCATGGTGGAGACGTCGTTGCCTTGCTGCTGCTCCCGCAGGTACTGGTCCACATCGAGGTCCGTCACCTTGACGCGGGCTTCAACCTCGCGTTCGCGCAGCTTTTGCTGCAGCAACTGGTTGCGCAGCTCTTCGCGAAAACGCTCCCGGCTCATTCCGTCGCGGGCGAGGCGGCGGTACAACTCGTCCACCGTCATGCTGTTTTGCTGGGCAACACCTTGTTCGGCCTGTGACACCGCAAAGTCGTCGACCTTGACGCCTGACTCGCGCGCCTGCTGCAGCTGTACGCGCTCCAGAATGATGCGCTCCAGCACTTCGCGCGCCAGCAAGTCCCGTGGGGGCATTGCACCGCCTTGCTGCGCCAACTGGGCTTCTGCCCGGGCCAGGCGCGAGCGCACCTCGTTGTTGGTGATGGGCTCGGAATTGACCACCGCCACAATAAAGTCCGCCTGCCGCGGCGCGGGGTGGTGGTGGCCGCGGTAGGCGTTGGCAAAGTGATCGACGGGGTTGCCGCCGGGCGTGCCAATCCGCCGCCCGTGGCCGCACCCGAGGGCCGCAGCCCCTGCGCAGCAGCGCCCTGTGATGCCACGGCGGCCACTGTGGCAATCGCCAGGGCAATGACACGGTGATGAAGTGCGTTGGTCATAGCATTAGTCATAGTTGCTGAAACGGCTGGGCGTGGTGACCTGCTCGCGCAGGTACTGATAACGCGGCACATTTTGCTTGAAGGTTTCAAGGGGGCTGGAGCCCAGGCTCAGGCGGGAGAAGCCCACGAATTCGATCTGGAACAACAAGCGGGTGTTGGACGTGGTCACACCGCTTTGCAAGCGCTCCAGCACCACGCGGCCGATCCAGCAGCAGCTGTCGTACTCCAAGCCCACCACGGTGTCCACCAGCTTGCGGTCTTGCAGGCTGTAGTTCAGCCGCCCGACGCTGTACCAACGGCCCGCGCCTTGGCCCTGGCCACGGGCCTTGCCCGCGTCCTGGCCTTTGTCACCACCCCACAGGCTGTTCAGCGGCCACTGCCAGCCGATGTCGATCTGCTCGCTGGTACCCCGTTGCAGGCGGTAGGCCGCACTGACCGTGCGGTAGTTGCCGGGGCTGTAGCGCGCGCCGATGGTGGAGCGGATGGAGCGGCCCGTCTTGGGGTTGTACTGGATCGTGGAGTCAAAACCCCACTGAGGCGTCCAGGTAATGCCCGCGCCCAGCAGCACATCAGACAGGCGTTCATTGGCGGGCGCAACGCCCGGCAAGGTGACCTGCTGGTCGGAGAAGCGTAGGCGCTGCGCAATGCCGAAGCGCGCGGCTTCGGCACCCGTGTTCGGGTCCAGCAAACGGGTGGTCACGCCCAGGGTAAGCAGGTTGTTGTCGGCCAGTCGGTCGTTGCCGCCAAAAGCGTTCTCGGTGTAGATGGTGGCAAAGTTGAAGTCATTGGCCGCCGTGTCGTACACGGGCAGGCGGCTCTGGTCGCGGTAGGGCGTGTAGGTGTAGAACGCGCGAGGCTCCAGCGTCTGCAGAAAGGCACGGCCGAAGTAGGCGGCATCGCGCTCAAACACCAAGCCACTGTCCAGGCTGAAGGTGGGCAACGTACGGTTGGCAGAACGGTTGCCGTTGGACAGTGCGGAATCAAACTGGTACTGCGTGGTGTGCAGCTGGATGCGGGGCGTGACGAAGCCCCCCGGTGCCAGAAACGGCCTGCTGATCTGCGCCATGGCAAAGCTGCGGTTGGCGTTGGGCTGGCCCGTCAGCTCGCGTGCGGCCTGGAAGCGCGTGCTGTCCAGCACCACGCTGGCATCGAACCCGCCGCCCAGGTCCGTGGGCGCATAGCGCCACTGCAGCTGGGGCATGCGGTCGTACGGCGGCACGATGGGCGAGGTCACGTCCTGCAGCGTTTGCCACTTGAGAGTGCGCACCGACGCCGACATGTCATTGCGCGCCCAGGACAGCGTGGCATCGCCGGGCAGCAGGCGCTGGCGCAGCACCTCGGAGGCGCGACCAAAGTCGCGCCAGTAGTTGTCGTCGCTCACGCGGTTGACGTTGATGTTCAGGCCCAGGCCGCCCAGGCCGGTGTTGAAGCTGCCCTCGTGTTTGGCGGTGTAGCCCCAGCGCATGCGGTCGCGCAGCCGGTCTTCGGGCATCACGTCGCCGCTGAATTCACCCTTGTACGTGGGCTCCAGGTAACGGAACTCGCCCCCCAGGTTGGCGCCGCGTTTGGTCATCAGCGCGGCACGCAGCGTGGCGTCGCGGTTGGGCGCGATGTTCCAGTAATAGGGCTGCATGTAGGCCACGCCATCGCGGCTGTCGAGGCCAATGGTGGGCGGCAGCAGACCCGACTTGCGCTTGTCCGACAAAGGAAAGGTGATGTATGGAATGGGCAGAACGGGCACGCCCTTGAACTCCAGCACCGCGTCTTCCGCGGTGCCCACTTCTTCTTCGTTGTCGATGCGGATGGTGCCCGCACGCAGCACCCAGTCGGGTTCCCAGCTGGCTTCGTTGCCGCGCTCGCAGGTGGTGTAGGTGGCGTTGTGCACCACGGCGCGGTCCTTGTCGACGAAGTCCACGCGGGTGGCCTCGCCGTGCGCCTGGTTGGCCAGAAACTTGTAGCGCGCGTCGCTGAAAAAGCCTTCGAATGCCTCCACCCGCAGCTCCAGCGCCGTGCCTTCGTACACGTTGCCCGCCCGGTTGATGCGCACCTTGCCCTGGGCCTTGGCCAGGTCTTCGGGCACGTTGTAGTCCAGCCGGTCGGCGCGGATCACGGTGTCGCCGCGGCGCAGCTCGGCGTTGCCTTCGATGACGGCGTTCAGGTCGGTCTGACCCTCCACCCGGTCACCCGTGACAAACACCGGGAGCTGGGTGCGGACCTCATCCGGGATTTTCTCCTGCAGTACAGGCGAGCTGCGCAGCGCCGGGGGCGCGTCCCAGCCACTGGGTGCCGGGGACTGGGCCATGGCAGCGAGGGGCAGCCCGCACCAGGCCAGGGCCACGGCGTAGGCCAGCGCACTGGGCACCGGAGGGCGCAGCCGCGCAGCATCCGCCGTGGCGGGCCGGGTCCGGGGGGAGGGGGTCTGCACGGAGGGGGGCTTGCAGCGTGGCACGTGGGGCGATGGGGGCTGGGGCAGATGAAAGGACCCGCGCCGGGTGTCGCCTGTCACCAAGGAACAGCGGGCCGGGAGCGGGTTTGTAAAATCGGATTATCCATGAGCCACCCTTTCCCCCCATCCCCCTCCAGCCCGCCGTCCGGCGCGGCCGTGGCAAGCCCCCCTTCTTCGCTGGTGACCTGGCCCGACGCAGCCCGCCAGTCGGCCTTTGAAGGGTGGCTTGCGCCCCTGGTGACGCAACACCAATTGCTGCCCGCCACGCTGCGCCCCGCATCGGCCGATGCGAGCTTCCGGCGCTACCTGCGCATCGACACGGCCACGGGCGCCAGCCGCATCGTGATGGACGCCCCGCCGGACAAGGAGAACTGCAAACCCTTTGTGCAGGTGCAGGGCTTGATGGCCGCCGCCGGGCTGAACGTGCCGCAGATCCTGGCGTTTGACGAGCCCACCGGCTTCATGCTGCTGTCCGACCTGGGGCACCAGACCCTGATTGAGCGGCTGAACCCCGAAAAGCCCCAGGACGCCTACGCCTGGTACCAGCAGGCCACCGACGTGCTGCTGGACTGGCAAAAGGCCTCCACCCCCGGCGTGCTGCCCGCCTACGACGAGGCGCTGCTGCGCCGCGAGCTGGCGCTGTTCCCCGACTGGTACCTGGCCCAACACCGCGGTGTGACGCTGGACGATACGCAGCAAGCCACGCTGCAAAACGCCTTCGATGCCATCGTGGCGCACAACCTCGCAGCGCCCCAGGTTTACGTCCACCGCGACTTCATGACCCGAAACCTGATGGCGCCCGTGGAACAAGGCGCGCCACTCGGCGTGCTGGACTTCCAGGACGCCGTCTACGGACCCATCACCTACGACATCGCCAGCCTGATGCGCGACGCGTTCATCAGCTGGGAAGAGGAATTCGTCATCGACATTACCGTGCGTTACTGGGAAAAGGCCCGCAAGGCCGGCCTGCTGGGCGCTACCAGCGCCAGCGGCTGGGGCAACGACTTTGGCGAGTTCTACCGCAGCGTCGAATGGATGGGACTTCAGCGCCACCTGAAAGTGGCGGGCATCTTTGCGCGGCTGACCCTGCGCGACGGCAAGCCCAAGTACCTGGCCGATGCACCGCGTTTCATGCACTACATCCGCACCACCACCGACCGCTACCGGCAACTGGGCCCGCTGCTCAAGATGCTCGATCAGATCGAAGGGACCGAGCCCGTCACGGGCTTTGCGTACGGCCGGATGTAATAGTCAGTCCGCCGCCGCACCCGTCTAAAAATATTGATAAAAACAGCCTCTAACGCTTATCCAATAAGCGCTACTAGCTATACATTAAGTAGCAAATGCCCCGTTTCCACTGCCCTACCCCCTTGGCCACGGGCATCGAACTGGACCTGCCCCCGGGCGCTGCGCGGCATGTGCAGGTGCTGCGCCTGCAGCCGGGCGACTCCATCACGCTGTTCCACGGCGGGCAGGGTGTAGACGACTTGGGCGGCGAGTTTGACGCCACCGTGCTGCGCATGGGCCGCAGCGACGTGCAGGTGCAGGTGGGCGCCCACCACGCCATCGACCGCGAGGCCGCGCGCGCCGTGCACTTGCTGGCGGGCATCACCGCCAACGACCGCATGGACTGGCTGATCGAAAAAGCCACCGAATTGGGCGTGGCCAGCATCACACCGCTGGTGGCCGAGCGCAGCGTACTCAAGCTCAAGGGCGACCGCGCCGACAAGAAGATCGCCCACTGGCAGGCCGTGGCCGTGGCTGCGTGCGAGCAGTGCGGGCGCAACCGCGTGCCGGTGGTGAACGATGCCATCGACCTCGCCGCCTGGGTCCGCGCCAATCCAGCTTCCTCGCCAGGCTCTGCGCCCGGCCCTGCGTCGCCCGGGCTGGCCCAGCGTCTGCTGCTGTCACTGCGACCCGGTACTTCGCCCCTGCGCACCGCCGCGGGCACGGAAGAAGGCCAGGGGCCGGTGCTGTTCCTTTCGGGCCCGGAGGGTGGCCTGAGCCATGCGGAAGAAGACCTGGCCGTGCAACACGGATTTGCGCCGGTCACCTTGGGCCCGCGCGTGCTGCGCGCCGAAACCGCTCCGCTGGCGGCCTTGGCGGCGCTCACGCTTTGACACCGCGTTCACAGTGACGGGGGCCTGGCGGCGGTCCGCGGGGCTGTACGCGCGCCATTACCTCACCGTAAAATGCCCGACCGGCCGGTAGCCACCCACCCGCTGGCCCCCCGCGCACCCCGCGGCCGATCGAACTGGCAGGAGTCTCTATCTTGCGCAACCCCTCCCGATGGCAGCGCCTGAAGGACCTCATCTTCTCCACCGACCCCAAGCGGCGCACGCTGGTGAGCATGGCCCTGTTGGCACTGGTGCTGATGACCAGCAGCGCTAGTGTGATGCTGCTGGTGGCCCATTCCAGTGACGCCGTCAACGCCACCGCCGTACAGTGGTGGGCCGCCATGTCAGTGGGCGGGCTGCTGGTGATGACGGCGTTCATCCGGTCCGGGGAAACGGCCCAACTGCGCGACCCGTCGCTCACCATTCCCCAGATGGTCTGGACCATCACCAGCGGTGCCGTGGCCTATGTGCTGGCGGGCGACGCACGGGGCCTGGTCCCCAGCGTGCTGGCGCTGATCCTGTTTTTTGGCACCTTTGCGCTCACCATGGCCGAGGTGATTGGCATTGGCACGTTTGCGCTGTTTGCCTTCGCCTGTGCCATCGGCGTCACCTCACGCTTCAGTGCGAGCCCGTTCGGCTACCTGGACACGGCGTATGCGTTGATGGTGCTCATCGTGCTGAGCGGTTGCGTGGCGTTGAACCTTCGCATCCAGAGCATCCGCCAGCGCCTGCACGAGCAGCGCTTGGCGCTGGCCGAGGCACTTGAAGTCAACCGCGAACTGGCCACGCGCGACGAGCTGACCGGCCTGATCAACCGCCGCGCCATGCAGGACTTGATGGCCCTGGAACAACGGCGCAGCGTGCGCAGCGGACGTCCCCTGCTGCTGGTCCAGCTGGACATTGACCATTTCAAACCCATCAACGACACCCACGGCCACGCGACTGGCGACCGTGCGCTGCAAGCGTTTACCAACACGGTGCGGGACACAGTGCGCGATACCGACGTGCTGGCACGCTGGGGCGGCGAGGAGTTTGTGCTCATGCTGTCTGACACCCAACCCGAAGGCGCCCGCGAGCTGCTCGAACGCATCCGGATAGCTGTGGCTGCAATGGCCATTCCCCACGCCACGGGCACGCTGCACATGACCGTATCGATGGGCCTGGCGCTGCACCTGCCGGGCGACACGATTGAGCAAACGCTGGAACGCGCGGACCAGGCGCTGTACACCGCCAAAGCCTTGGGCCGCAACCGCGTGGTGGTGGCACCCACAGTCCACCGCCCTGCAATGGTCCACCGCGGGACTAGCGCGCGGGCTTGATGGCGCCGCAGTCGGCAGACAGCCACTTGCCCGCTTGCGCCATGTCGATCTGCTCGGGCTTGCCAGCGGATGTGGTCTTGACCTTGAAGTTGCCCGTGTAGGCCGTGGGGCCGCTGAAGGTCATGGTGCCTTCGCCAGAGGTGGGGGGCTGGCCATCGCCACCCTTGCAGCTGAAAGTCAGCGCGACGGTGTTGGGGCCCGTGCGCTTGACGTTCTGGGTGCAACCCTCTTGCTGCGGGATGTTGTCCAGATCGGCCTGCTCGGCCGTGATGCACATCTTCACCGAGTTGCCCTTGGGGCCCATGCTCACGCCCTGCTGCGCCATCATCTGCTCCATCTGCTTGCGCTGTTCGGGCGTCATGCTGGCCAGGGATTTTTGCATCTGTGCCATCGCGGCCTCCATCTGGCCGCTCTGGCTTTTCATGGACACCGTGTGCTCCCACAGGCCCGGGCGCAGCTTCTGCGGCTGGGCATGGCCCACGCCTGCTGCTGCCAGCAGCACTGCGGCGCCCGCGGTGTGAACGATGAAACGGGAAACGTGGTGCTGCATGGCGTGCCTTTGTTCCAAGTCAGTGGATAGGGGTTGTTGGCGCACAGTATGTCCAATGCCCGCGCGCTTTGCCATGGGATGAATGGCCCATGGCGACTTTTTCAGCCCAGCTCCTGGCGTTGGTTACTTCAATTTTTATAGCTATCAGCGCTTACCCAACAAGCGCTGAAGGCCATTTTTGCTTCAAATCTTTTGGCGACACCGTTACCATCGCCGCATGAGCACCCACTACGAAACCCTGTCCGCCGCCGATACCTACCGCGAGGCATTCGCAGTGGAGCCCCCCGAATCGCTGGGCGAACGCCACCTGTGGCCGCGCAAACCCGGCTTCTTCATCGTCCATGCCGCCACGGCGGCAGCCCTCGCGCAGCCCACCGCAGCGCCCGCAGCAACAATCGATGTCGATGTGGCGGCGGATGCAGACACAGCAACCCACGCAACAGCGACCGCTCCCAACACCGACCGCGTCCTGGTGCCCGCCCAGTGGGGCCTGGTGCCGCACTGGGTCAAGTCCGCATCAGACGCCAAGCTGCGCGCCACCAAGCTGGTCAACGCCAAGTCCGACACCGCCTCGACGGGCACCGCATTTCGCGACGCCTGGTTGAAAGGGCAGCGCTGTATCGTGCCCATGGCTGCTTTCTATGAAGATGACCTGCGCAGCGGCAGCAAGGCCGTGCCTACGCGCATCGCCCGCGTGGACGGCAAACCCATGGGTGTTGCGGGCTTGTGGGCACGCTGGGAGGGCGCCGAGGGCGAAGTCATCATCAGCTACTGCCTGCTGAATGTGAACGCCAACAATCACGCGCTGCTGCACCGCTACGGCCAGCCGGGCAGCGAAAAGAGCATGCCTGCCATCCTGAACGAAGGCGCCTATGACGCCTGGCTCACGTCGCGCCCGGAGAAAGCCAAAGAGTTCATGCGCCAGTACGCAGCCAACTGGCTGCTGGCCAACCCGGTGGAAAAGAAAGCCGACAAGGTGCCGAAGGGCTTGCTGAACTAGGGCGACTTCTGGTCGAAGGCAAATAACCACCGGGCTGAAAGCCCGCGCTCACAGAAAGTGCTCTTTTGCTGAGCAACCAACACCACGCGGTACGCTGCTCGTTCTCGCTGCATGCCGTTGGCCGGCATGTTCCCAACGGATGGATAGACAGATAGATAGATGACAAGACCGGTTGAAACCGACCCCGATGTGGGCGCGTTGTTGTGGCGCCTTTCCACCCTGTTGCTGGGAGTGGGCCTGCTGGTTGTGGGTGTCGGCTTGCTGTTTTCGGTGCTGGGCCTGCGCGCTGGCCTGGCAGATTTTTCAAGCATCGTCCTGGGGCTGGTCACTTCGGCCTATTTCCTGGGTTTTGTCATCGGCACGTTTGCCTGCCCGGTGGTCATTCGCAAGGTGGGTCACATCCGCGCGTTTGCGGCCATGGCGTCACTCGCGTCGACCATGCCCATCCTGCATGCGTTCTGGGTCGACCCCTGGTTCTGGGGCCTTTTGCGGCTGATCACCGGGGTGTGCATGGTGGGTTTGTACATCGTGATCGAGAGTTGGCTCAACGCCCTGGCGCCCAACACAATGCGCGGGCGGCTGTTTGCGGTCTACATGGCGATCAATTTTGTGGCCCTGGCGCTGGGCCAGTGGCTGATTTTGGTGGGCGACCGGTTGGGGTTTGTGCCGTTCGCCCTGGTGTCGGTGATGTTCTCGTTTGCTCTGCTGCCCATCACCATGACCGAGGTGGACGAACCTGCGCCGGTGGATGCACCCACCTTCAGCCTGCGAAATCTGTACCAGGCATCGCCCATGGGCATGGCCGGCGCGCTGACATCGGGGCTTATGACCGGCGCTTTTTATGGCCTGACCGCAGTCTTTGGCAGATCGGTGGGATTTTCAGATGCGGGTGTGGCCAGCTTTATGGCGGCAGCAATTCTGGGCGGCGCGGCCTTTCAGTGGCCGGTGGGCAATTATTCCGATCGCCACGACCGCCGGATCGTGCTGCTTTGGGTGTGCATTCTGGGTGCCGGCGTCAGTGCCGCGTGTTTCTTGATGGCGGAGTACTCCGTGAACGCGTTGATCCCGCTGGCGCTGCTTTTTGGCGGGTTGATCTTCTCGATCTATGGCTTGTCTGTAGCACACGTCAACGACGTGATCGACTCGTCGCGCCTGATTGAATTTACCGGCGGCCTTCTGTTGCTGCACGGAGTGGGAGCAGCGATTGGCCCCGTGCTGGCGGGCATTCTGATGGACGTGGCCGGGCCGTCCAGTTTGATGCTTTTTTATACGGGCACGATGGCTGCAATGGCGCTGTACGCGTTCCAGCGACTGCGGGCCGCGGCGCCGGTGGCACCGGAGGACAAGGCAGACTTCGTGGTCATGGGAGGCGGCTCGCAAGCCGTCTTGCATATGGACCCACGCGCTACGGGTGAACCAGGCAGCCAAAGCCACGGACATCCCGATGAACGCTCGACGACATCCTGAACAAGCGCCCTCACCAGATGTTCAGGGAGGGCGCGGGCAGCGCAGAATGCGCAGCGGTGCGCACTAGCATGCTCGCGCGCATTTGCGCACCTTTTTCATCCCTCCAACCTTGCCCGCCGTGAACAAAAATCTGTGGTTGCTGGCCCTGTGCCAAGGTCTTTTTCTCACCAACAACGTCGTTTTCATCGCCATCAACGGCCTGGTAGGACTGCAGCTGGCGCCATTTGGCTGGATGGCGACACTGCCGGTGATGGGCTATGTGGTGGGCGGCGCGCTGTCCACGCCACTGGTGGCGCGTACGCAGATGCGTGGGGACGCAAGGTGTCGTTCCAGATCGGACTGGCCGTGGCCGTGCGTCGGCAGCGCTGTGCGCCTGGGCCGCGTTCAGCGCCAACTTCTGGCTGCTTGTGCACGGCCACCGTGGTGGCGGGCTACTACAGCGCCAACGGCGGCCTGTACCGCTTTGCCGCAGCCGAGCTGGCCGCGCCGGACTACCGCGAAAAGGCTGTGTCGCTGGTGCTGGCGGGTGGCCTGCTGGGCGCGGTGGCGGGGCCCAACCTGGCCAGCGCCACGCGCACGTTGTTCCCGGTGCCATTTGCGGGGGCCTACATCGCGCTGATGGGCGTGGCGTTGCTGGCCATGGTGTGCATGGCAGCCATCCGGTTCGAGGTGCAGCCGGCGGTGCTGAACGCCGCCGGGCAACCCGCCAGGGGCCGCCCACTGGCCGAGCTGCTGCGCCAGCCCACCATGGTCGTCGCCATCCTGGGCGCCGCCTTGGGCTACGGCGTGATGAACCTGCTGATGGCCGCCACGCCCTTGGCGATGCAGGTGTGCGGCTTCGATTTTGATGCGTCTGCCCTGGTGCTGGAATGGCATGTGATCGGCATGTTCGCCCCCGGCTTTTTCACCGGCCATCTGATCAAGCGCTTTGGTGTGTTGCCCGTGATGGGTGTGGGCGTGGTGCTGAACTTGGCCTGCGTGGCGGTGGCGCTGATGGGGATTGAGCTGCACCACTTCGGCATCGCCTTGTTTTTGCTGGGCGTGGGCTGGAATTTTCTGTTCACCGGCGGCACCGCGCTGGCCATGACAGCCTACCGCCCCGAAGAAAAAGACCGCGCTCAGGCCGCCATCAACTTCTGCGTGTACGCCACGCTGGCACTGAGCGCGTTTTCGTCGGGTGTGCTGGTCACCACCCAGGGCTGGACGCTGCTGAACGCCGGTTCGCTGGTGCCGATTGTGGTGACGGGGCTGGCGCTGGCCTGGCTGGGTGTGCAGCGCAAGCGCGTTTCAAGTGGTGTCTGACGCGCACCGGCACAAGGTGCCTGGCCTCCAGCGCGGCCTCGCCTATCGCTCGCGGAGCCGCAGTAGAAGAATTCACCATTGTTGACACAGCCGCCACCACCAGCCTGCGTACCATGCGCGATGGCGCAGCCGCTGTGCGGCTGTCTTTGATCCGTTTTGCAGGAGAACACCATGGGTTTGCTCGATTCCGTTCTGGGTGCCGTCATCAACAACGCGTCGCAAGGCGGCAACGGCGCCGCTGCCGCCGGTGGGGCCGGAGGGGGTCTGGGCGGCCTGATCAGCATGGCCGCGCAGAACCCGCAGCTGGTGCAGGCGGTGATGTCCCTCATCAGCAACGACGGCCCGGTCGGTGGCCTGCCGGGCCTGATGGCCAAGTTTCAGCAGGCGGGGTCTGGGCAATGTGATTGCGTCGTGGTTGAGCGCGGGGCCCAACCAGGCGATCTCGGGCGAGCAGCTGTCCAATGTGCTGGGCAGCGGCCCGTTGTCACAAATCGCGTCGCAACTGGGCGTAGGCCCCGGAGCCGCGGCGGGCCAGCTGGCCCAGGTGCTGCCGGGCCTGATCGACCAGCTCAGCCCCCGCGGCGAGGCGCCGCAGGGCGGGTTTGGCACCTCGAACGACCTGTTTGGGATGTTGGGCGGCTTGCTTAAAAAATGATAGCTATCAGCGCTTGATGGATAAGCGCTGGAGCCCATTTTGGCTTGAAATATTGGGTGGCAGCGCCTACCCCGCCACCGGGCAGCGCCGCACCAGCCATTGCTGCAGCAGGTTGAACACCGGTTCGGCCAGCTCGGGGCTTTCGTTGAACAGCTCGTGGTACAGCGGCTCAAAACAATGCGAATGCACCACTGCCTTGGGCGCTGCGGCCGCAAAGGCGCGGCTGCCTGTGGGGTGGACCAGCCTGTCGCTGCCCGCCCACATCAGCAGCGTGGGCACACTCCAGTGCGCGGCGCGGGCCACGGTGGCGGGGCCGCCGTCGGCGATGAATCGGGCCAGCCGGGCGCTGATGCGGTCGTGGCACAGCGGGTCGGCCAGGTAGGCGGCGACCACGGCGGGGTTGTGTGAGAGGTACTGCGCGTCCAGCCCATTTGCCACACGCAGGTTGGGCGCGATGCGGGGCAAGGTGGCCAGCAGCAGCTTTTGCACTGCGCCCAGCCCGGCGTCGAGCGCGGGTGAGGACAACACCAGCGCATCCACCGGCCGCATCTTCAGCGACACAAAGCGCGAAGCCACCAGTCCCCCCATGCTGTGGCCCAGCAGCACCAGCGGCTGGCCTGCGGGGATGCGCGCGCGGGTGGCGTCCACCAGGTCGGCCAGATCATCGAGCAACCGCAGGTCGGATGTGAGCCCGCCGCGCGGCCCGGCCGATTCGCCATGGCCGTACTGGTCGTAGCCGCGCACGGAAAAACCCCAGTCGTTGAGGCGGCGCGCCAGTGCGTCGTACCGGCCTACATGTTCGCCCAGACCATGCACCAGCAGCACGGTGCCGCGCTGGGGTTCGCCCTGCAGCCAGGGGCCAGTCCTGCACGGCCAGGTTTTCGCCGTCGCTGGCGGTGAACGTGGTGAGGGTCGAGGGAGCGAGGTCGTCAGAAATCATGGCAAAGGGGGCAGTCAAACATTCGGTCGCTGACGGCAAGACAAAAGCAGGGACAAAATCGGCAGGCCTTGCGATGCTGCGCACGGAGGCGCCGAGAAGTGGAACATGGACGGGCTCAGCCCGCGCATCAGACGAGCGAGGCCCAGAGGTCGTCCCAGTCGGTGGGCTGGAAGTTGCCCTCACGGCGCAGCACCTGCTGGTGCTGGCGGTTGAGCACGTAGTGCGTGGGGCGGCGGGTGATGGCGCCAAAGCTGTCCTGGTGACCCGCAGCATTGCGCCATGCAATAGGGAAGCGTTGCTCGGCAGGCACGGACACTTTGAGCAGTTCGATGTACTGCATGAAGTCAGCGCTCTTTTCGTCCATGTTCACGCCCAGCAGCACAAAGTCGCGCTGGCGGTTGTTGGTGTAGAACTCGCGCATCAGCCGCAGTTCGTTGGTGCACAGGGCGCAGCCAGCGGTGAAGAAACTGACGAGACACACCTTGCCCGCAAAGTCTGTCAGCGCCACGGGTTTGCCCTCGCTGCTGGTACCCGTCAGCGTGTGGCGTGGGCCGGGTGCGGTACCGGCGGCTGGAGCAGCTGGGGCTGCATTGGCACCAGGCGTCTGCGCGTGGGCAAAAGGGTGAACCGCTGCCGCCAGGGTGGTGGCGGAGCAAACCTGCAAAAAAGCGCGTTTGTCCATCGTCGTCAGGGCCTGCTCAAAAAGGGTGAAGGGGCGGTGGGCAAGGCTGCTGGATGCAGATGTAGATCAGCCCGCAGTGGCAGCAGGCGCCACTGCCTGCTGCGCCATGGCGGCAATCACATGCGCCACCGACGCGGTGAGGCGCTTGGCATAAGGCACATGCAAAAACTCGTTGGGGCCGTGCGCATTGCTCTTGGGGCCCAGCACGCCGCAGACCATCATCTGCGCGGTGGGGAAACCCTCGCTGAGCATGTTCATGAGCGGGATGGTGCCGCCCTGGCCGATGTAGCCGCAGGGCGCGCCGAAGTGCGCCTGTGAGGCTTCGTTGAGGGCATGTTCAAACCAGGGCGTGGTCGCAGGGGCGTTCCAGCCCGTGGCACCGCCGCCACTCTGGAAGGTGACCTTGGCCTGGTACGGTGCGTTGTCTTCCAGCAGCGACTTGAGTTGCTGCACGGCCTGGGCCGCATCGACCAGCGGGGGCAGGCGCAGGCTGAGCTTGAAAGCGGTGTAAGGGCGCAGCACGTTGCCTGCGTCCTGCAGCGCCGGGAAGCCCTCGGCACCGGTCACGCTCAGCGTGGGCTCCCAGGTGCGCTTGAGCAGCGCTTGCAACGGGTCGGTGGTGGTGGGCAGTGCAAAGGTGGTGGAGCCACCGCAGTCGTAGTGCGCCCAGGGGAAGCGCTTGTACACCTCTTCACCCAGGATGGCAGCCGTGGCGCGGGCCTGGGCCAGGCGGTCGGCGGGCACTTCGCAATGAAAGCTGGCGGGCAGCAGGCGGCCGGTGGCGCTGTCTTCCAGGCGGTCGAGCACCTGGCGCATGATGCGGAAACGACGAGGGCACCAGGCCCGAGGCGTCGCCGGAGTGGATGCCTTCGGTGAGGATCTCGACCTTGAGCGTGCCGCTGGCCATGCCGCGCAGGCTGGTGGTGAGCCACAGCTGGTCGTAGTTGCCCGCGCCCGAGTCCAGGCACACCACCAGTGCCACGTTGCCCATGCGGGGCTTCAGGGCATCGATGTAGGGCAGCAGGTCGCGCGAGCCGCTTTCTTCGCAGGTTTCGATGAGGCCCACGATGCGCGGGTGCGGCACGTTCTGGCGCTTCAATTCCTGCACGGCGGCGATGCTGGCGTACACCGCATAGCCGTCGTCGGCGCCACCGCGGCCGTAGAGCTTGCCGTCTTCGTATTTGGGGGTCCAGGGGCCGAGGTCGTTGCGCCAGCCGGTGAATTCGGGTTGTTTGTCCAGGTGGCCATACATCAGCACGGTGTCGGTGGCGCCGGGCTGGGTGGAGTCGATTTCGAAAAACAGCACGGGGGTGCGGCCTGCGATGCGCACGATCTCCAGCTTCAGGCCTTCGACCTTCTGCGCCTCGACCCAGGCCGCCGCATTGCGCACCACGGTGTCCAGCAGGCCCAGTTCGGCCCAGTCGGCCGCAAAAGTGGGGGACTTGGCAGGGATGGCGATGTAGTCGGTGAGCTGGCGAACGATGTCACTGTCCCACGCCTGGCTCACCCGTTCCAGGGCCAGTGCAGGTTGCAGGACTTGGGGGGGGACACGGGCGTTCATGGCGGCTCTCCTGGAAGCGGTGGAATCAAAACCTGCATTCCAACACAACACCCGCCCGGACGCCACGAATCAATAGGAAGACGCTGGCTGGGTCTCGGGATTGGCGTCGGCCCCAGCATGCGCGCTGGGGCGGCGCAGCACTGTGGCCACCTCGACCCGGTTGCGGCCGTTTTCCTTGGCCTGGTACAGGGCGCGGTCGGCAGCGGCGATCAGCATGTCCCAGCTGTCGCCCGACTCCAGGCGCCCACCAAACACGCCAATGCTCACGGTGACGGCAATCCCGCTGCCTTCCACACCGTCGACCGGGCAGCGCGACACTTCCACCGCCTTGCACAGTTCGCGCGCCAGTTGCTCGGCGCCGAGGAGGCCGGTGTCGGGCAACACCACCATGAACTCTTCGCCCCCGTAGCGGCCCACCAGGTCTTGGGCGCGCACGCGCTGGCGCAGCACATTGACCACGCTGCACAGCACCTGGTCGCCCACGGGGTGGCCGTATTGGTCGTTCACATGCTTGAAGTGGTCGATGTCCACCATCATCAGCGCAATGGATTCGCGGGTGCGCACAGCACGCGCCACGTCGCGGTCCAGCGCGGCAATCAGCGAGCGGCGGTTGGCCACGCCGGTCAGAGGGTCGAGCGCCGCCATCACGCGGTTGTTCTCATCAGCCCGGTCGCGTGACATAAACACAAATCCCATGGAGCTGACCAACACCACAGAAAACGTAGCCACAAAGGTGAGCGTTTGCAAGCTGCTGCTCTGGAGAATGCCGACCTCGGCGCCCTGCACGCTCATGGCAAGCACCGAGCGGCCCAACAGCACCACCGCCTCCAGCGCCAAGCCCGCAACCAGCAACCAGTGCCCTCGCCCCACCGTGACATGGCGGCGCTCCAGCGCGGTGGCCAGCGCCCACACCGCCTGTAACCCGATCACCAGCCCGACAAACCCCACCCGCGCGGGGAAGTTGTCGATGAACACGATGACGGACCCCATCACCAGCGCCGAAGGCGCCAGCAGAAGCAGCCAGCCAATCGTGCGACCCTGAAACTGGTAGATGGCAACGATCATGCCGGCCAGCACGCCCGACAGCAACGTGTTGCCCACCACGATGGACAGCACATCCGGCACCTGACCGCGCAGCATGAGCAGCAAGTGCCCAAACGCATTGACCAGCAGCGCCGCCGCCCAGTGCCCCAGGCCATCGCGTCGCCGTCCCCATCCGACCACGGCCATGGAGGCCGCCATCATGAGCGAGCTGACAATGATCATTGCCAGCATGGTGGGGACGTGGGCGGCCATGAATAAAGGGGGAGGGGGCGGATGTGGAGGAGGTTTCAGGCCAGCATAAACCAACGCCTCGTTGCGGCAAACCTCTGAATGTCAACCGCCGCCAGGGTCCACGGGATGGCCCGGCTACTCCAACTGTGCAGGCGCCCGGCTGTCGCTACCCGGCGTTTGCCATGAAGGCGCAGCCGACGCGGCCAACTGCAAGTGCCCGCCGCTGCCGTCGCCGGGCGACAGCTTGAACACCTGAACCGCCCCGGCCAGGCGCGTGGCCTGTTCGCGCAGGCTCTGTGCGGCAGCGGCAGATTCCTCTACCAGTGCAGCGTTCTGTTGCGTCATCTGGTCGAGCTGGTTGACTGCAGTGTTGACCTGGCCAATGCCATCCGACTGCTCGCTCGACGCCGCGGTGATCTCGCCAATGATGTCGCCCACGCGTTTGACGGACCCCACGATCTCGTCCATGGTGGTGCCCGCGTTCTGCACCAGGCGCGCGCCGGATTCGACACGTTCGACGGAGGCACCGATGAGCGCCTTGATCTCGCGCGCCGCTTCGGCGCTGCGCCCCGCCAGGGACCGCACCTCGCTGGCCACCACGGCAAAGCCCCGGCCTTGTTCACCGGCACGCGCGGCCTCCACCGCAGCGTTCAGCGCCAGGATGTTGGTCTGGAAAGCAATCGAATCGATCACGCCGATGATGTCGGCGATCTTGCGCGAGCTTTGGTTGATGTCGCCCATGGTGGTCACCACCTCGCCCACCACCTGGCCACCGCGTGCCGCCACGGCGGCGGCTGTGCTGGCCAGCTGGTTGGCCTGGCGCGCGGCGTCGGCCGACTGGCGCACCGTGGAAGTGAGGTGTTCCATGCTCTGCGCGGTCTGGGCCAGGCTGCTGGCAGTGGCCTCGGTGCGCGCCGAAAGGTCCTGGTTGCCGCTGGCGATCTCGGCGCTGGCGGTGGTGATGCTGTCCACCGCCGTGCGCACCTGCTGCAGCATCTGTGTGTAGCGCTGCCGCATGCCCTCGACCTCCTGCACCAGCGCGCCAATCTCGTCGCGCCGCGTGGTGCGGAACTCTTCGGTCAGGTCGCCCTGCGCCACCAGGGTGATGGCCTGGGTCAGGTCTTGCAGCGGGCGGCTCACGCCCCGGCGCAACATGAGGAACAGGCCAATCGCCAGCAGCACCACGGCCACCGCCATCAGGCCCCACACGGCCATCGTCACGCGGCGCTGGCTGGCCATGGCTTCGCCATCTGGCACCTCGGCCACCACCCACCAGCCGCCGCCGGTCTTGCGCACCAGGGCCCACGGGTCTTCGGCGCCAGCGCCCAGCACGGGGGCGGCATCACGCACAAAGCCATCGGGCGATGCGGCCAAGGTTTCAAAGAACGGGCGGGCCTGGGGGTAGGCCTCCAGCACCCGCTTGCCGCGCGCAGTGGGGTGGTACACAAACACGGCATTGTCCAGCGATGTGCCAGGGTTGATCACGTACGTGCCGCCATGCTCGAAGAATTTGGTCTGCGCCACCTGTTTTTGCAGCATGGTGTGGAACACGCTGATGTCGTTGCCAATGAACAGAAGTGCAATCACCTTGCCCGACGCATCCTTGGCGGGAAGGTAGTGGCCCATGTAAGGCTTGCCGGCCACCACAGTCACGCCGGTATAGGGCTCGCCCCTGGACACGGTGGCGTAGGCCGGGTCGCCCTTGCCCAGCAGCGTGCCCTGCTGGCGCTCGCCTTGTTCGTTTTTGACCGAAGTGGTCACGCGCACAAAATCGTCGCCCTTCTTGGCGAACACCGTGGCGATGCCGCCGGTCTCGCTGGCGAACTTGTCGACCGAGCCGTAGTCTTCGTTCACCAGCGCGCCGTAGCTGCGCAACTCGCCCGTGCCTTCATCGAGCTGCATGGTGGCCTCGAAGTAGCGCTGAAACCCGCGCATGGTGAGCTGCACCAGCTCGCGGTTGGTGTTGTCGGCCGCGTCCAGCGACTGGGCCACGCTTTGCACCGTGTCGCCCACGCTGGCGGTGACCTGCGCACGTGTGCTGCGCTCGGTCAGCACGGCAATGGCCAGCCCCACCAGCACCAGCACCACGGCCACCAGCGCGATGGCGGTCAGCGTGACCTGGCGCGCGACGGAACGGTTGTTGGCAAGGGATGCGGCCATGGGGAATGTCTCCTGAGTGAATACAACAGCCGGCTGAGCCGGTCTAAGAAAAAGTTCTGTGCGTGAGAACGCTCTTCTTCACTCTACGGCCAGAGTCTGGTTACATTTATTCACGCATTCCCTTACGCATTCGCGCGTACTGGAACGGCCCGCCAAAACGCTTTAGCGAATCACCGGCGTGCCCCTAAAGCGCGGTCACGCCAGGCCAGGCCCGCCGTCGTTCCCGCCGCTGGCTTGTACTCGCAGCCCACCCAGCCGGCGTACCCCAGGGCGTCGATGGTGTCGAACAGAAACGGGTAGTTCAGCTCGCCCTGGTCGGGCTCGTGGCGGCCCGGCACGCCCGCGACCTGGATGTGCGCCACGCGGCCGGTGGGCAGGTAACGCTGCAGTTTGGTGGCCACGTCGCCCTCCACGATCTGGCAGTGGTACAGGTCCATTTGCACCTTGAGGTTGGGGGCCTGCACCGCATCGAGCAGCTCGTGGGCGTGGTCCTGCCGGTTCAGAAAGTAGCGCGGCATGTCGCGCAGGTTGATGGGCTCGATCAGGATGTCGCGTCCCACGCGGGCGGCCTCGGCAGCGGCCCAGTGCAGGTTGCTGGCGCACAGGTCCTTGAGCGATTCGCGCTCCACCCCTGGCGGCACCATGCCCGATAGCACATGGATGCGCGGGCAGCCCAGCACCTCGGCATATCGCAGCGCCTCGTGCACCCCGGCGCGGAACTCGGCCTCGCGCCCCGGCTGCGCCGCTGTGCCGCGCGACTGCTGCTCCCACGCGCGGGCCATGCTGACGCGGTCGGTGCCACTGGGCGGGGCGTTGAACAGCACCAGCTGCAGGCCGTTGTCTGCAAGCCGCGCGGCAATGTCGGCGGGCTCGAAGGCATACGGGAACAGAAACTCGACCGCTGCAAACCCGTCACGTGCCGCAGTGGCAAAACGGTCCAGAAACGGCTGCTCGGTATACATCAGGCTCAGGTTGGCGGCAAACTGGGGCATGGCGGGTTAGGGTGAGGCTGAGGGCAGAAGGTGGAATCAAAGCGCAGCAGCTTATCGTGCAGCATCCAGGCCAGCCGCCCTTGGTAAGCCTCAACCCGGCCCCACCCCTGAAAAATATGAGTCAAATTGGCCTCTAGCGCTTGATAGATAAGCGCTTGCAGCTATTGATTTGAGAGTTTTTTGCTTTGACACCAGGACCCCCAATGCGCATCGGAGAACTTGCCCAACGCACGGGCACCACGCCCAAGGCCATCCGGCTGTACGAATCCCGTGGCCTGCTGGGCACGGTGGCGCGCGCTGGCACCTATCGCCACTATGGCGAGGCCGATGTGGCCCGCGTGCTGCTGATCCGCCAGGCCCAGGCGCTGGGCTTTCGGCTGTCCGAGCTGGATGGCCTGCCCCACATCGACACCGCCGCGGGCTGGGAACGCATGGCCCAGCTGGTGGCCGGGCGGCGGGCCGCCGTGGCGCAGGAGCTGGCGCGCCTGTCAGCGCTGGACGCAGCAGCTGGCGCTGTTGGAAGCCGAGCTGCACACCTGCGACACGCTGGCCGTGCCCGTGGCACCCGAAGCCTGCGCTGCGCCCTCCGCACTGGCGCGTGGCGCCCCCTGCACACAACCCCGCGCAATTTGGCGCCGCTACCACGGCGGGCGCTGCGAGATTCACCGCGTAACTCTGACCTGACCGCTTGACTCTGCCCCGTGGGGCAAGGTGACCATGGCGCCATCAACAACACCGTGATGGAGCGTCTGTGGCAGAGCAACAAAACATTCTGGTCATCCTGGGCCACCCCACCGCCGAGAGCCTGTGCGCAGGCATGGCACGTGCCTACGCCGAGGGCGCGCAGGCACGCAGGGGCCCAGGTGCGGTTTCTGGACGTGGGGCAGCTGGCGTTCAACCCGCTGTTTCAAGGCTACGGCGCTGCCCAGCCGCTGGAGCCCGACTTGCTGGCCGCGCAGGCCGACATTACCTGGGCCCACCACCTGGTGTGGGTCTACCCCATCTGGTGGGGCGCCATGCCCGCGCTGCTCAAGGGTTTCATCGACCGCGTGTTGCTGCCCGGCTATGCCTTCAAGTACCGCAAGGGCTCATCGCTGTGGGACAAGCTGCTGGCAGGCCGCTCGGCCGAGCTGCTGGTGACCATGGATTCGCCGCCCTGGTACTTCCGCTGGGTGACACGCATGCCAGGGCACCACCAGATGAAGAAGGCCATCCTGGAGTTCTGCGGCATCCGGCCGGTGCAGGTGCACAGCTTTGGCCCGGTGCGCAGCGCCAGCGCCGAGCGGCTGGCGCAGTGGGTGGAGAAGGCGCGGCAACTGGGGGAGCGCCAGGGGGCACGCGCCACACCGGGCAAGCCGCGCCCAGCACCCGTCACTTCGTCGCCGTGAATGCCTGAACGGCAGCGCGGCCCACAGCGGGGTCGTCGGTGAAAAAGCCGTCGATGCCCGCGCGCAGATAGGCCGTGATCTCACCCACGCTGTCGCCACGCACCGTGCCATCGGTGGTCGGCGCCTTCTTCAGGCCTGCGGGCAAGAAGGCGTTTTCAGGCCGCAGCGTCCAGATGTGCACGCCCAGGCCTTCGGCGCGGGCGCGCGCCACCAGCGTGGTCGGTTCACCCGGCACGCCGTCTTTCACGGGCACCACCAGGGTCTTGAACGGGCCGATGGCGTTGGCATAGGTGGCCACCTGCTTCAGGCCTTCGGGCGTGATCAGGTCGGCATAACCGCGCGTGTTGGCCGCGCCTTGCGCCACAAAGTCATACGGCCGACCCGACGGCGCCACCAGCTGCACCAGGCGCACGCTGCTGAGCTTGCGGATCGCCTGCAGGTTGCTGACCTCGAAGGACTGCACGAACACGGGGGCGTCCTTGTGGTTCCAGCCGTTTTTCTCCAGCACGGCCAGCAGCGGCGCCTCCAGCGGCAGGCCGATGGACTGGAAGTAGGTAGGGTGTTTGGTCTCGGGGTAGATGCCGATAGTGCGACCGGTTTTGGCAGTGGCCGCCTTGGCCAGGTCGATCACCTCCTGCAAGGTGGGCACCTCGAACCGGCCGTTGTAGGCCACATTGGCCGGGCGCTGCGCAGGGATGCGCTCGCGGGCGCGCAGGGTTTTCAGCTCGGCCAGGGTGAAGTCTTCAGTGAACCAACCGGTGATGGGTTTGCCGTCAATGGTCTTGGTGGTTTTGCGGCCCGCGAACTCGGGGCGGTCCACCACGTCGGTGGTGGCCTCCTGCACCGAGCCGTCGGCGTTCAGGATGGCAATGGCGTTTTCATGCCGGGCCACCAGCACGCCGTCCTTGGTGATGACCAGGTCGGGCTCGATGATGTCCGCGCCGTCGTCAATGGCCTTCTGGTATGCGGCCAGCGTGTGCTCGGGCCGCAGGGCCGAGGCGCCCCGGTGGGCGATGACAGTGGGGGTGGGCGGCCAGGCCTGGGCGACGGCGCCCAGTGCCCAGGTGGTCAACAGCGCGGCGGCGGTCACGGCGCGCAGTGCAATGCGTTTCATGCAGGTCTCCTACAAACGGAGTCCGCACCTTAGCCGATGCGCTTGACAGCGGCGTGTCGCCGGGGCGTACACCCCGGTGAGCGCTACGCGTGTTCGAAGTGGAAGACGGCCGTGCCCGCGCGTGCATTGGGCAGCCAGCGCACCTCTTGCCCGTCCTGCAGGCCGAAGGAATCCAGGATCTGCAGCTTGTTCTTGGTGGCCAGCACCTCGAAAGTCCTTGTAGGTGCCCACGCGGATGTTGGGCGTGTCGTACCACTGGTAGGGCAGGCGCCGCGTCACCGGCATGCGCCCGCGCAGAATCGACAGGCGGTTGGGCCAGTGCGCAAAGTTGGGAAAGGCCACGACGCCGGTGCGGCCCACGCGCGCCGTTTCGCGCAGCATGGTTTCGGCATTGCGCAGGTGCTGCAGCGTGTCGATCTGCAGCACCACGTCAAAGCGAGTTGTCGTCGAACATGGCCAGGCCCTCGTCGAGGTTGAGCTGGATCACGTTGACGCCGCGCTGCACGCAGGCCAGCACGTTGGCGTCGTCGATCTCCACGCCGTAGCCGCTGCAGCCGCGTTCGCGCTGCAGGTAGTCGAGCATGGCGCCGTCGCCGCAGCCCAGGTCGAGCACGCGCGAGCCGGGGGGCACCAGGCGCGCCAGGGCTTGCATTGCCGCTTTTTCGGTCATGCCTGCAACTCCTTGGCAATGCTATCGAAGTAAGAGCGCATCACGCCCATGTAGCGGGCGTCATCGAGCAAAAAGGCATCGTGCCCGTGGGGCGCGTCGATCTCGGCGTAGCTCACGCTGCGCCGGTTGTCGAGCAGCGCCTTGACGATCTCGCGGCTGCGCTTGGGCGAAAAGCGCCAGTCGGTGGTGAAGCTCACCAGCAGGAACTTGGCCGTGGCCGGGCCAGGGCGCGCGTCAGGTTGCCGCCATGCGTGCGGGCCGGGTCGAAGTAGTCGAGCGCGCGGGTGATCAGCAGGTAGGTGTTGGCGTCGAAGTATTCGCTGAACTTGTCGCCCTGGTAGCGCAGGTAGCTTTCGATCTGGAACTCGACGTCCTGCGTGCTGTATTTGCAGCGTCCAGGCCTTCGCGCAGCTGCCGGCCGAACTTCTCGTTCATCACGTCGTCGCTCAGGTAGGTGATGTGGCCGATCATGCGGGCGATGCGCAGGCCGCGCTTGGGGATCACGCCGTGGCGGTAGAAGTGGCCGCCATGGAAGTCGGGGTCGGTCACGATGGCGCGGCGCGCCACTTCGTTGAAGGCGATGTTCTCGGCCGTGAGGTTGGGCGCGCTGGCCACCACCACGGCGTGGCGCACGCGGTCGGGGTACTGCAGCGTCCAGCTCAGCGCCTGCATGCCGCCCAGGCTGCCGCCCATGCACGGCGGCCAGCGTCTGGATGCCCAGCGCGATCGAGCAGGCGGGCCTGGGCGTTGACCCAGTCTTCCACCGTGACCACCGGGAAGTCGGCACCGTAGACCTCGCCGGTGTCCGGGTGGTTGTGCATGGGGCCGGTGGAGCCGAAGCAGGAGCCCAGGTTGTTGACGCCGATGACGAAGAAGCGGTCGGTGTCCACCGGCTTGCCGGGGCCGATCATGTTGTCCCACCAGCCCTCGGACTTTTGTCCTGGCCGGCGTAGACGCCGGCCACGTGGTGCGAGGCATTGAGCGCGTGGCAGATCAGCACGGCGTTGGAGCGGTCGGCATTGAGCGTGCCGTAGGTTTCGTAGGCCAGGTGGTAGTCGCGGAGCGACGCGCCGCTTTGCAGCGGCAGCGACCTCCGGAAAGTGCATGGACTGGGGCGTGGCAAAAAACGACATAAAAAAACCCGGCGTCGCTAAAAACGAGGCCGGGCGGATGTGTCGGACGGTCTTTAGCTGTATTTATAAAGCGCCCGCAAGCTGTGGCAAATCGGCGCGTCTGGCAAATATACCAAAACGGCCGCTGCTGCATCACCCGGCGGGCGTGAAGATCGCCACCAGCCCCAGCACCAGAAAAATCACCGCCGAGACCATATGGACGGCGCGGATCGGCACGCGGCGCGTGATGCGCTCGCCCAGCCACACCACCGGCGCGTTGGCCAGCATCATGCCCAGCGTGGTGCCGGCCACCACCCACAGGTAGGCGTTGTACTGCGCCGCCAGCATCACGGTGGCGATTTGCGTCTTGTCGCCCATCTCGGCCAGAAAAAACGCCACCAGCGTCGTGCCGAACACGCCCCACCGCGGAGAGCCATCGGCTTCGCCTTCGTCCAGCTTGTCGGGGATCAGCATCCAGATCGCCATCGCGATGAACGAGGCGCCCAGAATCCAGCGCAGCATCTGCGGCCCCACAAACGTGGTCACCCATGCCCCGACCGCACCGGCCAACCCGTGGTTGGCGAGTGTGGCCACCAGAATACCCAGCACGATGGGCCAGGGTTTGCGAAAGCGTGCCGCCAGCACCAGCGCGAGCAGCTGCGTCTTGTCGCCCATTTCGGCGAGCGCGACGATGGCGGTAGAAATGAAGAAGGCTTCCATGGGGGAGGGGGTCCTATCCGGCCGGATGGGTGGAAAACGCATTGACTGCACCCCGACTCCGGCCATGTGGATCGGTTTGCAGTCAATGGTCTCGCCCAGCTCAAAAGCCGCATACGCCATAGGTTTCGAAGAACCCAAGTGTGTTGACGCATGCCCCCGGTGCGTTGCACAACCGGGCGGGCTACTCCCCAAAGACGCGCGCATTTTACCCTATGGTTTGCCCGGGCTTTCACCCTAAAAACCACGCAATTTCGCTGCTGAACGGGTTCCGGCAGTGAAATAAACACCCACGGGCTTCATAAAGTGATTAATAATGACTTCGCTTTTCTGCTTGCAGGAAAGCAGTTAGCTTAGCGGTGAATGGTCAGTTTCGCGTCTTTGAAGTCGTCACAGGTTTGTTGATTGCGTCGGGCTCCATCGCGTTTTCATGTTTTTTCAGGAGTCCTTCATGGGCAACAAACTTTACGTGGGCAACCTGCCCTATTCTTTCCGCGACGAAGATCTGCAACAGACCTTCAGCCAGTACGGCTCGGTTGGCAGCGCCAAGGTCATGATGGAGCGCGACACCGGCCGCTCCAAGGGTTTCGGCTTTGTCGAAATGGGCAGCGATGCCGAAGCACAAGCTGCTATCCAAGGCGTGCATGGCACGAACTTCGGTGGCCGTGACCTCGTGGTCAACGAAGCACGCCCCATGGAGCCACGTGCTCCCCGTAGCGGTGGCTTCGGTGGTGGTGGTGGTGGCGGCGGCTACGGTGGTGGCGGCGGTGGCGGCTACGGTGGTGGTGGCCGTAGCGGCGGCGGTGGCGGTGGTTACGGCGGTGGCCGTAGCAGCTACTAAAAAGACCTCATCAACAGACTTCACTGTCTGCTGACGGCAAAACAAGGAGCCTTTGGGCTCCTTTTTTCATGTCTGCGCGGCATCGTCGCCACAGCACGCATTGCCGCTTGCTTTTTGATCAAAAGTGTGGCGCATAATGGGTTGGCGGGTTTTTCCCGCCTTCCAAGTTTGCGGTGATCCGTCAGTTTCGCTGAGAGCGTCATTGAGATTAGCTGGCTGCGTTTTCGGGACTCCATCGCTTTATCCATGTGTTTTTGAGGAGTCCCTCAATGGGCAACAAACTGTACGTTGGTAATCTTCCGTACTCAGTGCGCGACAGCGATCTGGAACAGGCCTTTGGCCAATTCGGCGCCGTGACCAGCGCCAAGGTCATGATGGAGCGCGACACGGGTCGATCCAAAGGCTTTGGTTTTGTGGAAATGGGCAGCGACGCAGAAGCCCAGGCTGCCATCAACGGCATGAACGGCCAACCGCTGGGTGGCCGCGGCATCGTCGTCAACGAAGCCCGTCCCATGGAGCCACGTCCACCGCGCAGCGGTGGGTTTGGTGGCGGCGGTGGGGGGGGCGGAGGCTACGGTGGTGGCCGCAGTGGTGGCGGTGGCTATGGCGGCGGCCGTGAAGGCGGCGGTGGTGGTTACGGAGGTGGCGGCCGCGATGGAGGTGGTGGTGGCGGCGGAGGTTATGGAGGTGGCGGCGGTGGCGGCCGCAGCGAAGGCGGGTTCCGCAGCCCCTACGGCTCGGGTTCACGCAATGGCGGAGGCGGCGGTGGTGGTGGCCGCAATGGCGGCGGCGGTGGCTATGGTGGTGGCGGCAACAGCTACTGAGCCAAACCCCTCGCTAATTCAGCAAGTTCTTAGAAAAAGCCCCTTCAGGGGCTTTTTTCATTGCGCAGACGACGGGATGGCCGCCCCAATCGCTCATGCCCCTTACAGGCCCACTCGCTACTGCACCTCAGTCTGGCGGCGCTTGCGCGGGCGACCGGCCAGAAGCTTGTCAAACAACGCATTGGGCACGATGCGCAACAACTTGGCGACCACGCCCATCTGCCAGGGAATCACCCGGTAGCTCACCCCTGCGGTGATGGCGTTGAAGGCCCTGTCGGCAAAGTCGCTGGCTTGCATCAAAAAAGGCATGCCGTATCGGTTCTGTTGCGTCAGAGGGGTGTCGATATAACCTGGGGAGATGGTGACCACGCGCACGCCGTAGGGGCGCATCTCACCGCGCAGGCTTTCGCAATAGCTGATCACCGCCGCCTTGCTGGCGCAGTACGCGCCATGCCCAGGCAGCCCCCGGATGCCGGCCACGCTGCCAATCCCCACCAGCGTGCCGCTGCGCCGCTGCGCCATGGCATCCACGAACGGCTGGAACGTGGCGGCCATGCCGATGTTGTTGGTGGCAAAGGTGCGCGCCATGACGTCAATATCGTCACGCACTGCCGTGTCCATGCCCACGCTGATGCCCGCATTGGCAATGACCACATCGGGCAGCCCCTGGCGCGCCAGACACTCCGCGCCGGCGGCCACGATGCTGTCGGTGACTGCAACGTCAGCACTATAAATTTCATAGCTATCAGCGCTTATCCCGTGAGCGCTAGCCCATGCTTTTACCTCAGAAGTACGGCGCGCCACCAGCGCCAGTCGGTAACCCGCCTGGTGAAAGCGCAAGGCCAGCGCCTGGCCGATGCCGCTGGATGCTCCGGTGATGAAGGCAAGGGGTAAGGTCATTCAGGCTCCGGCAACGGGACACGAGGTCTGGGCAAAAGAGCTCAACGCAAAAACTACTTGGATGCGCCCGGCAAAAGCACACCCCGCACCCGTCCGCGCAACTGCAGCACCTGGTCGAGGTTGTCGTAGTCCATGCCATCTGCCGTAAAACGGTCGTCACCCCGGGTCAGCGTGACCGGCTGGTCGGACCGCACCCGCTCCGTGTTGGTGAACGCATGCAGGAACTCGCCGCGAAACTCCAGGCGGGGTTGGGCGGGTGTCCCGGCCTTGGCGGGCACGGGCTCGCGCGTGACGATGGCGTTGCCAAACAATTGCACCTCGGTGCCGTCGGCATTGGTCAACGCGCGGTTGGCCGTCGCGACAGTGCGGCGGCCTTCCGGGCTGACCGAGCGCATGTGGACCTTGTCGATCTCCAGCGTGTCGGTGTCGGGGTAGTGGCGTGCGACCTCGCCCTGCACTTCGCTTTGCAGGCGGCCAGCGGCGTCAAAGCTCTTGACCGAGAAATTCTTCATGAAGTAGTCGGGCTGGTGCCCCAGCGGGCGCTCGATGGTGGGCCGTTGCGGCATGGGCGCATTGCGCACGAGCCACCAGGTGCCCAACGCCAGCAGGCCCATCAGCATCACAGGCAGATACAGCGAAACCTGCTCCCAGCCCTGGCGGATTCTGCGCATCATGCGGTGTAGTCCGCCAACAACGCCGCATATCGGCCCGTGGCCACCAGCAGCAGGTCGCACAGCTCCCGTGCAGCGCCGTCGCCGCCGCGGGCCTGGGTGACATAGTGGGCGGCATGGCGCACCTCGGTCTGGGCATTGGCAGGGGCGCACGCAAACGCACTGCGCTGCATGACGGGCAGATCGGGCCAGTCGTCGCCCATGGCGGCGGCCTCGGACCAGGCGAGGCCCAGCGTCGCCAGGATTGACTCGGCGGCCGGGCGCTTGTCCTCGGTGCCGAACACGGCGTGTTCCACGCCCAGGGCTTTCAGGCGCACGCGCAGCGGGGCGGAGTCACGCCCTGTGATCACCGCGGGCGTGATGCCTGCCTTTTGCAGCAGCTTCAGCCCGTGGCCGTCCAGCGTATTGAAGCGCTTGATCGTTTCGCCCGACTCGCTGAAATACAGGCTGCCATCTGTGAGCACACCATCCACATCGAAAAAAGCCACGCGCACGCCCTGGGCACGCAGCAACAGCTCTGGTGGAAATTGCAAAACGGGAAGGGTCACGTCAGATGTCATCACAGCGTTTGAACAGTCACGGCCAAGGCCAGCGCACCCGTGGAACCGGCTTTGCCAGGCCAGGGGGTGCGTCCCCCTCTGGGGAAAGGCGCGAAGCGACTCAGGGGGGTCATATCACCTTCGCCCGCATCAGGTCGCCAATGTGTACGACGCCGCTCAGCACGCCGGCTGCATCGACCACCAACACACTGGTGATAGCGTGCGCTTCCATCATTTCAGCCGCGTCTACGGCCAGTGCTTCAGGCGCGATGCGGCGCGGGCTCGCGTGCATGACCTGGCTGGCCGTGGCCGACCGCAGGTCGGCACCTGCTTCGATACGGCGGCGCAGATCCCCGTCGGTGAAGATGCCCAGTACCTGACCGGCTGCGTCGACGATGGCCGAGGCCCCGAGCCCCTTGGCGCTCATTTCGCGCATCAGGTCGCTGAAAGACGCGTCTGGCCCCACGCGCGGGATGGCGCTGCCCGTGCGCATCACGTCTCGAACATGGGTCAGCAGACGACGGCCCAGCGCGCCACCGGGGTGGGAACGGGCAAAGTCCTCCGGCCGAAACCCCCGCGCGTCCAGCAATGCCACCGCCAGCGCGTCGCCCAGCGCCAACTGCGCCGTGGTGCTTGCGGTGGGTGCCAACTGCAGGGGGCAGGCTTCGCGCTCGACGCTGCTGTCGAGCACGATGTCTGCATGCTGCGCCAGGGTGGACTGAGGCCGCCCTGTGATGGCCACCAGCGTGGCGCCCAGGCGTTTGATGACCGGCAGCAAGGTGGTCACTTCGTCCACCTCGCCGCTGTTGGACAGCGCCAGCACGAGGTCGATGGATTTGATCATTCCCAGATCCCCATGGCTCGCCTCCGCTGGATGCACGAACATGGCCGGTGTACCCGTCGACGCCAGTGTGGCGGCGATCTTGCGCCCGATGTGCCCGCTTTTGCCGATGCCCATCACCACCACCCGGCCACGCACCGCCAGGATGGCCTTCACTGCGTTTGCGAACGAGTCGCCCACGCGGGTTTTGAGCCCAAGAACGGCTGCAGCTTCGATGTCAAAGGTTTCGCGGGCCAGGCGCAGGGCCTGTTCAGCGTCAAAAGGGGGCAGCGCGGCGGGGGCGGGAATCATCCGGCGATTCTATCGACCGGGCATGCACCGCCCGGGTGCGATGTTTTTGGCCGCAGCTTGCAGCGGGGCAAGGCCTGCGGCAGAAATGACCGTGCTGCCGACGCAGGGCTCGGATAGCATCGACGCCATGTCTTCTCTTGCCCTGACTCTGCTTTATCTGCTGGCCGCAGTCCTGGGCGTGGTGGTGTGCCGCAGCCTCAAGCTGCCGCCCATGCTGGGCTATCTGGCCGCCGGGGTGCTGATTGGCCCGCACGCCTTGGCCCTTGCGCAGAACTCGGAGGGCGTGCGCCACCTGGGCGAGTTTGGGGTTGTGTTTCTGATGTTTGCGATCGGGCTCGAATTCAGCCTGCCCAAGCTGCGTGCCATGCGCAAGCTGGTGTTTGGCCTGGGGCTGATGCAGGTGGTGCTGACCATGGCCGTGGTGACGGGTGCGGCGCTGCTGCTGTCGCGCTGGTTGGGCGGTGTGTGGGACATGGGCTGGCAGACGGCACTGGCGCTGTCGGGCGTCATGGCCTTGAGCAGCACCGCCATCGTCGTCAAGCTGATGGCCGAGCGCGCCGAGCTGGAAAGCCAGCACGGCCGGCGCGTGATGGGCATTTTGCTGTTTCAGGATCTGGCTGTGGTGCCTTTGCTGGTGCTCATCCCGGCGCTCAGCTCGTCGCCCGACCAGTTGCTCACCTCTCTGGGCTGGGCGCTGATCAAGGCCACGGTGCTGGTGGGCCTTCTGCTGACCGGCGGGCAGCGGATCATGCGCTGGTGGCTGACGCTGGTGGCGCGGCGCAAAAGCGATGAGCTGTTCATGCTCAACCTGCTGCTGATCACGCTGGGCCTGGCGTGGCTGACGGAACTGGCGGGACTGAGCCTGGCCCTCGGCGCCTTCATTGCCGGGGTGCTGGTGTCCGAGACGGAATACCGCCACCAGGTGGGCACGGACATCCGGCCGTTCCACGATGTGCTGCTGGGGCTGTTTTTCATCACCATCGGGATGATGCTGGACTGGCACATCCTGGTGGACCGCTGGGGGCTGGTGCTGGCGCTGCTGACAGTGCCGTTGCTGGTCAAGCTGGTCATCATCCTGGTGCTGGCGCGCAGCATGGGCGCTACCACGGGCGTGGCGCTGCGCACGGGGCTGTACCTGGCGCAGGCGGGCGAATTTGGGTTTGTGCTGCTGTCGCTCACCCAAAGCAACGGACTGGTGCAACCGGCACTGATGAACCCCATCCTGGCGGCCATGGTGCTGTCGATGCTGGCCACACCGTTCCTCATCATGTACAGCAACCGCATCGTGATGAAGCTGGTGGCCAGCGACTGGCTGCAGCAGTCGCTGCAGATGACGTCGATTGCGCGCAAGTCCATCAACACCAGCAAACACGTGATCATCTGTGGCTACGGCCGCTGCGGGCAGAACCTGGCGCGCATGCTGGAGCACGAAGGCATCCCCTACATGGCACTGGACCTGGACCCGGACCGCGTGCGCCAGGCCGCAGCCGCGGGCGATTCGGTGGTGTATGGCGACGCCACGCGGCTGCAGGCGCTGATGGCCGCAGGCCTGGTGCGTGCCAGCGCCGTGGCCATCACCTACATCGATGTGCCCGCCGCCATGAAGGTTCTTGCCAACGCGCGGTCCCACGCGCCGCAGGTGCCGGTGGTCGTGCGCACACAAGACGACTTGTACCTCGACAAGCTGCAGGCGGCAGGTGCCACCGAAGTGGTGCCGGAGGCCATCGAGGGCTCGCTCATGCTGGCTAGTCACGCGCTGGCGCTGGTGGGTGTGCCCATGCGCCGGGTGCTGCGGCTGGTACAAGACCAGCGCGATGCCCGCTACAACTTGCTGCGTGGCTATTTTCATGGCGCAGACGATGACACGGCAAACGAGCGCGATCAGGAGCGCCTGTCCACCCTCAACCTGCCGCCTGGCTCCGCGTCGCTGGGTCAAAACCTGGGCCAACTGGCGCTTCCCACCATCGGTGTGCGGGTCGTAAATCTGCGCCGCCGCAATGGCCACATGACTGCGGCCGTCGACGACGCGCAGCTGGCAGAGGGCGACACCCTGGTGCTGTCAGGGCAACCGGCTGCGCTGTCGCTCGCGGAGGACAAGCTGCTGCGGGGGTGATAGGGGGCATCCCCCTGAGGCGCTGCGCGCCTTCCCCCTTCTCTCGGCTTCGCCGGGAAGGGGGACGATGCCCTCGCTGCGGGGCGGCCCTTGCTTGGCATCTCTCGCCTGGTGCGTGCCAGTGGCGGAGGTTGGCGCCGAATTTAAGTGAAATATGGCTCTAGCGCTAATCCATCAAGCGCTGATAGCTATATTTTTGATAGTCCACCAAGCATTTCGGCGGGCCCGGGTCGGCCAAACAGGTAGCCCTGGAACTGCCGGCACCCGTTGTTCAGCAAAAAAGCGCGTTGCCCTTCGGTCTCTACCCCTTCGGCCACCACGTCCAGTCCCAGGCTGCGGGCCAGCGTGACGATGGTGCAGGCAATCGTGGCATCGTGAGGGTCGGTGAGCACATCGCGCACAAAACTCTGGTCGATCTTGAGCTGGTCCAGGGGCAGGCGTTTGAGGTAGCTCAGCGACGAGTAGCCCGTGCCGAAGTCGTCCAACGAAAAACCCATGCCCAGCGTGCGCAGGGCCTGCATTTTGAGGATGCTGTCCTCCACATCGTGCAGCAGCAAGCTTTCGGTGAGTTCGAGCTTGAGCTGGCGCGGTTCTGCTCCCGTGTCGTTCAACACGGAGAGCACCTGCTGCACAAAGTCGGGCTGGCGAAACTCCTGCGCGCTTACGTTCACCGCAACCGTCCAGCCAGCCGTCAGAGGCGCCAGCGCCCATTGCGCCAGTTGTTCGCAGGCCATCGCCAGCACCTGACGCCCCAGCGACAGAATCAGCCCCGTCTGCTCGGCCAGCGGGATGAAGTCGCCGGGCGGAACCATGCCACGCAAAGGGTGGTTCCACCGCACCAGGGCCTCGGCGCCCAGCACCTGCCCCGACTCGTCAACCACCGGCTGATAGTGAAGCACGAACTCGTGGCGCAGCAAGCCTTGGCGGATATCGCCTTCCAGCACCGACCGCGCGGACGCAGCGGCCTGCATCGCCGGATCAAAAAAGCACAGCGTGTTGCGCCCCTGCGCTTTGGCCTGGTACATCGCCAGATCGGCACGTTTGAGCAGCTCTTGCACCGGTTGCTGCGCATCGCGGAACAGGGCAAGTCCGATACTGGGGGTGCTGTGCATCTCTGTGCCATCCACCACGTAGGGCTGGTTCAGTGACATCAACACCTTTTGGGCTACCGCCTCAGCTTCGGCGGCGGCTTCTGTGGCTTCGGCGTGCAGACCCAAAATCACGACCACAAACTCGTCCCCACCCAGCCGCGCCACGGTGTCGCTGGCACGCACGCACACCCCAAGACGGGCGCCCACTTGCACCAACAACCGGTCGCCCCACTCGTGCCCCATGGTGTCGTTGATGCCCTTGAAATTGTCCAGATCAAGAAACAGCAGCGCGCCATGGCTGCCCGCACGCGAGCAGGTCCTGACGGCGCGTTCCAGTCGGTCCATCAGGAGGCGCCGGTTGGGCAGCCCGGTGAGTTCATCGTAGAACGCCAGGCGCTGGATCTCCGCCTCGGCCTTCTTGCGTTCGGTGATGTCGCGCGCCACACCGCGGTACCCGGCGAACTGCCCATCCCCATCAAAAATGGGCTCGCCGCTGATCGATACCCAGACGTGGGATCCGTCCTCGGCTTTGCGCTGCATTTCGAAATCGTGAAAGACCTGGTGCGCCTCCAGCTGCGCGCGGTGCTCGCGCCACTGGCCTTCGCTGACGAAGGTGTCGGGGAGCTCCCAACGGGTCAGGCCGTAGTGCAGCTCATCGGGCACACCGGTGGCTCGCTCCGGGTTGCCGTCGAGCCGCACGAACCGGAACTGCGCGTCCTGCTCCCAGTACCAGTCGGACGACAGGTGGGTCAGGCTGCGCCACCGCGCCTCGCTAAGGCGCAAGGCATCGACCGTGCTGAGGTAGTCGGTGACGTCGGTGAAGGTCCGCACCATGCCGCCCTGCTCAAGGGCGCTCGTTCGGACCTCCAGGAAGCGCCCCGCATGGGTACGCCGCACGTACACGTCGGGCATCCTGAGGTTGCCGCCATGCGCGGCATATTCCATCGCAACCAAGCCGCGGACGGAGGGTTCGAAGAGTTGAAAATCGGGGCCAAGGTCCCCCCGCTCGGTTTGAAACCGAACCATTTCGTCCACAGTAGGCTTGGTGGCCAGCAGCGCTTCCGGCAGATCCAGCAGCTCCAGATACCGCCGGTTGTAGACACAGATGCGCCCCTCGGGGTCCACATTGGTAATCCCTTGCGTGACGCTGGCCAGCGTGCCCTCCAGCGCGCGGGTTTTGTCGGCCAGCAGGGCGCTGGTGCTGGCCAGCTCTGCCTCTACCGTGCAGCGCGCCAACTCGGCGCGACGGGCCATCTCCAGTTGGCCCACCGTGTTCAGCAGCGGTTGCAAGAACTGCACATCCGCCGCCGTATAACCCTCGGGGCAATTGGCCAGGCCCACCATGGCCACCAGTTCTCCCGCCGCGTGGATGGGCAGGCCCAGGTAGGTCAGGAGCGGTGGGTGGCCGCGGGGAATGCCTGCACCGCGTGCATCATGGCTGGCGTCGTTGCTGATCACGGGCTCGCCCGATAGCAGCGCCGCACCGACCAGCGACCGGGGGTTGTCAAACACCATGCCTTCTTCGGCATGTTGCGCATAAAGGGCGCGCGAAGCGTCGTCCCAGCTGATGTCCGTCATGGCGTGCACACGCAGGTACGCGTGCCCGTCCTCGGCGCGCTGCACCTGGCCCACGATACCGAACGCACTCTGCGTGAGAGACATCAGCTCCTGCAGCAGCGCCTCGAACGCAGCCCGCGGCCCGGAGCTGGCGATGAACATGGCCTGGGCACGGGATATTGCCTGCAGCAAGCGGTGCTGGCGGGCGAGCATAGCCTCGGCAGCCGCGCGCGCGCGGGCGCTGGAGTGGCGCTCCAGCACCGCGTCGATTTGCGCAGGTAGGGTGAGCAGATAGTCCTGCGCGGGGTCTTGCACCGTATAGTCGTCGAAGCCATGGCGCAGGGCCTGTGCGGCGTGGGTCTCGGCACCCGCACGCACCAGAATGATGGTCGGCAAGCCGTCCAGGACCTCCAGCAGGTCGAACGCCGATCCGTCTACGTTGCGCTGAGCGACCAACACAATATCGGGCTGACTGCTGGCCAGCAACTCCCTCGCTTGCGCCAGAGATCCCGCCACATCTACCCGCCATTCCGACCAGGGGTCTACCAAAGCATCCACCATGGCTTGGGCATAGTGGGGGTCGCTTTCGATCAACAGGACGGAAATGGGCATGGACCGATCTTTACTCTCGGTAGGCGCGCCCGTAAACAGGCGCACAGGGGGATAGGAACCAAAGATTGATTATGGGGTGCGGGGCATGACGTGTGTCAAAAGGTCACAAAAGGGGGTGGCTGATTACACTCGTGCCCTTTGCGCGCATTTTGGCGCACCCCAAGCGCACTCGCGGCGCAGCCCTAACTTTCTGGCCGCGCGATGCTCCCACTTGCTGCACTGCCCCACAACTGCCATGTCCCACCAGCCCATGCAACCCCTCAGCGTCAACGAATACCTGCGCCAGCACATCCGCACGGTGCCCGACTGGCCGGCGCCGGGTGTCCAGTTTCGGGACATCACGCCCTTGCTGCAGGACCCCAAGGTGTTCCGGGTGTTGATTGATGCCTTTGTGCACCGCTACATGGACAAGGCATTGCGCCCCGATGTGGTGGCAGGGCTGGATGCCCGCGGGTTCATTCTGGGTGCCGTGGTGGCCTATGAATTGAACGTGGGGTTTGTTCCCATCCGCAAAAAGGGCAAGCTGCCCTTCACGACCGTCGAGGAGACCTACGAGCTGGAGTACGGCAGCGCGACTGTGGAGCTACACACCGACGCCGTCAAGGCGGGCGACCGGGTGTTGCTGATCGACGATCTGATTGCTACCGGCGGCACGATGATGGCGGGCAAGAAGCTGCTGGAAAAACTGGGCGCCACTGTGACCGAAGGCGCCGCAATTGTCGACCTGCCAGAGCTGGGCGGGTCAGACCGATTGCGCGAGTCTGGCCTCTCGCTCTATACGCTGGTGGACTTCGCAGGCCACTGAAAAAACGCCGCTGCCTGGCGGCGACTGAACGCGGAGCGCTCAGCGATCAATTGAGTTCGCCGTACTGGGTACTGCCCAGATCCGGTGCGGCGCCGTCAGCGCCGGGCATTTCCGTGTCTTCAAAGCCTGTAGAAACGGAAGTGGGCACCAAAGGTCCTGAACGCACCGGAACACCCGGCTTGGCAACCGCTGCAGACGCAGCGGCCGTCGAGGTGCCTGCTGCGCTGGCCAGCGCACGTTTGAAAGCAGCCACTTCCTCTGCCTCAATCGGCTCAAACCGCGGCACAGGCTTTTGTGCGGCCGTAGGAGCCAGGGCAGCTGCTGGGCGAGTCGACGGCGCCAGCGGTGCGGGCGCCGTCACGCCTGCTGGAGGACGAATGGGTGCTGTGGAGGTTGGTGCGGTTTGTCGCACGGGGGCGGTGGTTGCGGCCGGCGTTGCCGGTGCGACAGGCGACGGGGCTGCCCCGAGGGGCGGGCGCCGGGCAGCGGCGGTGGACGATGCGGCCTGCGGGGGCAGGCTGGCGCCCAGGGGCGCAATGCCTTTTTGGGGAATTCCCACCGCCACGTGGTCATTGATGCGCCAGTACACCGCAGTCACCAGAATGTCGTACCGGGTCTTTGCGGTCTGGGCAATGAGTGCTTCGATCTCGCTCAGGCGGACAGTCTCGCCGCCGTATTCGCGCGCCAGGTCCATCATCACCAGGAACTGGCGACCCCGCTGGTCCAGCGACAACACCTTGAATTTGTAACTGGCTGACAGCACACCCGCACGCACCATCGCGTCGCGCACCACGGTGTAGAGCAGTTCCCGGCGCTCCATGCGCTCGTTTTTGCGGTTGGCCGCGTGTTCGGGGGGCAAGGTTTGGCCCAGCGGATGGCCCGGGCGGCCGGGGGTGAGTGGCACCGTGGCGTCAGCATTCAACAAACCGGACGGTTCGGCCGCGGCACGTGGCTTGGGGGGTGCAGGTTTGCGGCTAAACCAACTGAACAGGGACATGGCTTGCTTTCTTCGGACGGCGCCAGGGAAATACTCAAAACGAGTGTACCGCGCGGCACCACCGACTCAGCCCCGTAGAAAGCCGGGTAACCCGGGCCATCTACCGTCTGTCAGGTAGCCGCAACACGGCGGCGGCGGTTGCCCAGGCGCTTGGCCAGCACAGACCCAGCCGCCATTACGAGTCCGAGCGCAATCGCTGGCTGTCGGTTGGCCAACTCGGTGTAGCGAATGGCGGTCAGGCTCCACAGCTTGCAGGGCGCGCTGGCCTGCACGGTGGCGCTGCGCGTGCGGTGCGAAAAGAAGGCGCCTTCACCAATCACAGAGCCCGGGCCGACGATGGCCAGCCGCAGTCGCTCTTTTTCGTCCTGGTAGTGCACGCTGAGACTGCCGCTCTCGACCAGATACAGGGTGCGGTCGGTGGCACCTTGGGAAAAAAGGACTTGCCCGGAGGGAAGAACCACCGGCAGCAAATAAGAGGAGAGCACGTCCCACTGCGCTGGCGTCAGGGGATTGGTCATGCTGTCGTCGGCACTGGCCTGTGCAATGGCATCGATCAGGCCGTGGAGATCGACTTTGGCGGCTACGGGCAGGGGAACGTTCATGGTGCGCCGAAAGTACCCCTGTTACAGGTTGGACACAAGCATTGTTTACGTCCGTTTACAACATAGGGGGACCAGCGGTAGCTACTTTCCGATGCAGAAGCTGGAGAAGATCACTCCCAGCAGGTCGTCCGACGAAAACTCGCCGGTGATGGTGTTGAGCGCGTTCTGGGCCAGGCGCAGTTCTTCTGCCAGCAAATCCAGTGCCGGGCCCTGGGCCAGCAGCTGGTCCGACGCTTCCTGCAGGTGCGCGGCCACCGCTTGCAGGGCCTCGACATGGCGGGCGCGGGCAATGTAGACGCCTTCGGGTGCAGACTGCCAGCCCGCCACCTGCAGCAAGATGCGCCGCAGGCCCTCCAGGCCTTCGCCAGTGCGCGCCGACAGGCGCACGGCAGGGCGGGGTGGCGCATGGGGTGACGTTGCGGAGGATTCTGACGCTGGCGACAGCGACGCGGCTGCGCAGTCGAGCTTGTTCCAGACATCGATGATGGAAACGGTTTTGGGCAGTTTTTGGCCCAGGGCGCTTTCTATATCTGCATCAGCAGCTATGTAATCAGTAGCATCTGCCCGCGACAGGTCATGGAGAAACAGCACGGCGTCTGCCGCCGCGATTTCGTCCCACGCGCGCGAGATACCAATGCGCTCCACTTCATCATCGCTGTCCCGCAGCCCAGCGGTGTCGATGATGTGCAGCGGCACCCCCTCGATCTGAATGGTCTGCTGCACCTTGTCGCGCGTGGTGCCTGCAATGGGCGTGACGATGGCCAGTTCGGCGCCCGCCAGCGCATTGAGCAACGAGCTTTTGCCCGCGTTGGGCTGGCCCGCGATGACGACCTTGATGCCCTCGCGCAGCAGTGCGCCTTGGCGGGCACGTTGCATGACCGAAGCCAGCGTTTGCTGCAAATTCAATAGCTGTCCGCGCGCGTCGGCTTTGCGCAAGAAGTCGATTTCTTCTTCAGGAAAGTCCAGCGTGGCCTCGACCAACATGCGCAGATGGATGAGCGCATCCCGCAGGCCATGGATCTCGGCAGAAAACGCGCCCGTCAGCGACCGGCTGGCGCTGCGCGCCGCGGCCTCGGTGCTAGCGTCGATCAGGTCGGCAATCGCCTCGGCTTGGGCCAGATCGATCTTGTCGTTGAGGAACGCGCGTTCGGTGAACTCACCGGGTTGCGCTACGCGCAGGCCCGGAAGGCAGGGCCGCCCCGTGGCGGAATCGATGGCGTTGCCAGCCTCCAGGCAGCGCGCCAGCAACAGCTGCAGCACCACAGGGCCGCCGTGGGCCTGCAGCTCCAGCACGTCTTCACCGGTGTACGAATGGGGCGCCGGAAAATGCAGCGCCAGTCCTTGGTCAATCGCTTGCCCTACGGCGTCGCGAAAGGGCAGGTAAGTCGCCTCTCGCGGGCGCAACGCCCGACCACACAGCACCTGCACCAGGGGCGCAAGCCCTTTGCCGGAGATGCGCACAATGCCAACGCCACCGCGACCGGGGGCGGTGGCGATGGCGGCTATGGGGTCAGCGTGGCGGGGCAACATGGCGGCGATAGTTTGGATTGGAGCGCCAAAAACTGGCGCAGCCCACGCGCGAGACACCGCGCAAGGGCCGCCCCGCCGCGCTGGTGTCGTCCCCCTTCCCGCGCGCAGCGCGAGAGAAAGGGGGAAGCGGCGCAGCCGCTCAGGGGGTTACTTAAACTTCGGCAGATTGAACTGCGGTGGCACGCCCATGCGGGTGTTGATGAGCCACTGCTGCGCAATCGACAAGATGTTGTTGGTCAACCAGTACAGCACCAGGCCGGCCGGGAAGAAGAAGAACATCACGCTGAAGATCAACGGCATGAACCACATCATCTTGGCCTGCAGCGGGTCGGGTGGCGCGGGGTTCAGTGCCGTTTGCAGCAGCGAGCTGACGGTCATCAGCAACGGCAGGATGAAGTACGGGTCAGGGGTGGACAGGTCGTGGATCCAGCCGATCCAGGGCGCGTTGCGCATCTCGACGCTGGAGAGCAGCACCCAGTACAGCGCAATGAAAACCGGGATCTGAATCATGATGGGGAAGCAGCCGCCCATCGGGTTGACCTTTTCCTCGCGGTAGATGCGCATCATCTCTTGCTGCATCTGCTGCGGCTTGTCCTTCAGGCGCTCGCGCATCTCCATGATCTTGGGGTTGATGGCCTTCATCTTGGCCATGCTGGAGTACGCCTTGGCGTTCAGCCAGTAAAAGGCGATCTTGAGCAGCAGCACCAGTGCCACGATGGACCAGCCCCAGTTGTTCAAGAGTTTGTGCAGCTGGTCAAGTAACCAGTACAGCGGCTTGGACAGGATGGTGAGCCAGCCGTAGTCCTTGACCAGTTCGAGGCCCGGGTACAGCTTTTCCATCATCGTTTCGACCTGCGGGCCCGCAAACAAGCGGGCGTCGATGGTCTTGCTGGTACCGGGCTCGATGCTGCCCAGCGACGTGAGCATGCCCACGGAGTACAGATTGGTGTCCACCTTGCGCGTGAACAGCTCGCGCTGCACGCCGTCCGCCAGCAACCACGCGGTCGCGAAGTAGTGCTGCGCCATGGCCACGTAACCATTGGGCGAATCTTTGGGGATGTCGACCTTGCCACTCTCGATGTCCTTGAACTCGATCTTCTGGTACTTCTTGGCTTCGGTGTACACCGCAGGGCCGGTGAAGGTGGAGTAGAACGACGACTCGCCCGGTGGCTTGTTGCCGTCGCGCACCAGTTGCAGGTACAGCTGGGGCGACACGGCCGCGCCGCCGGTGTTGACCACTTCGTGCTTGACGGCAATGTCGTACGCACCACGCTTGATGGTCCAGGTCTTGACCAGCTTCAGGCCGCCCTGCTCGGGCGACTCGAAGCGCACCGAAATCTCGTTCTGGCCGTCCTGCAGTTCACGGGGGCCGGGCACCACGGTCATCAAGGTCTTGTGGGTGGGGAAGCTTCCGCCGATCAGACCCGTCTGCGCCACGTAGACGCGCTGCACGCTCTCGTCCAGCAGCAGGAAATTGCGGGTCTTTTCCGCCATGTCGATGTGCTGGAGCAACTCGGCATGGGTGAGCGAGCCACCTTCGCTGTCAAAGACCAGACGATACAGATCGGTCTTGACCTCGACACGCTCGCGCGCAGCGGGGGCTGCGGCAGGGGCAGGCTGGCCCGGCACAGAGGAGGCGCCTTGTGTGGCAGCGGCAGCAACGGGAACGCTGGACACTGGAACACTGGCAGGGCCCGTGGCGCTGGACGCGGCGCTTGCAGCGGCAGGTGCGGTGGCCACAGGCGTGGTCGGGAAAAACGTGGCCTGTTTGCCGTTGTGCAGTTGCCACTTGTCCCACAGCAGAACCATGGAAAAGCCAAAAATCACCCACAGGATGGTGCGGCGAATGTCGTTCATGAAGACTTCTTTGGTGAGTTGGATGGGGTGGTGGAAGGGGAAAACCGCGAGAAGAGCCGCATGCTGCGCGGCAAGTCTTGCGGGTCCAGCGGAACTGGATCGTGGCCCCCGTCACACCAGGGGTGGCAGCGTACCAGCCTGCGCACCGTGAGATAGCTGCCAGCTGCAGCACCATGCTGTTCCAGCGCTTGCAGCGAATAGACCGAGCAGGTGGGCTCAAACCGGCACGACGATCCCAGCCAGGGGCTGAGGAACAAGCGGTAGCCCTTGACCACACCCATCAGCAGGCGCTGCATGACCGTCATGGCGCCGCCGTGTCGGCCACTGCCAGTACAGCCGCAGTCTGGCTTGCAGCAGCAGCAACACCAGATCGGCGCGCGGCATGGCCGAACAGCTGCAGCAGCTCTGCACGCACCGCCAGCTTGAGCTGGTCGGACGTGGCACTGACGAACTGCTTGCGGTCAAACGCTGTCCGCAAGCGCACCACGTGGGCCGCTTGTGGAAGCCGTGCTTCGAACGTGGCGCCCACGGTGTAGATCTGTCGCTTGATGGTGTTGCGTGTCACGGCGCGGCGCGCCCAGCGCTTGGGAACCATGGCCCCCAGCCAGACACCCTGCACGACAAACAGGGCCTGCGGCCCTTGCGTTGATGGCAAGGAGCCGGGCCCTGTGGGTGCAGTAGCAACAGCAGCACCCGTTGACTGGCTGTCAGTGGCAGCGCCACCGGCATCCAGCACCAGACGGTGCAGCGCAAAATGCGTCGTACGGGAGACAGTGCCCCCCGCCATGGCTGCCTGGAACTGCGGACGGGTTTTCAGCCTGTGCATGCAAGCGCCCCGTTTGGAACCTGGCGGTACAAACCGGGAACAGGCGGGGAGCAGGCCGTGAACCGTAACGGCCTTAGACGGCCAGACGCTTGCGGCCCTTGGCGCGGCGTGCGTTGATAACGGCACGGCCACCGCGGGTCTTCATGCGGACGAGGAAACCGTGGGTGCGTGCGCGGCGCGTCTTGGAGGGCTGATAAGTACGTTTCATGATGCTATTCCTTGAGGTTCAGTTTCGGACGCTGCGCTTGAAACCCCTGCAATCTGCGCAACCGCAGGCTGTAAAACAGCGCCTTGGCAGCAGACCTACGGGGCACAAATTTCGGCGCGCCGGGTCAAATCACCCTGAACACATTCAGGGAAACCGAAAATTATCGCAGGCTTGGCGGTTGCTGGCAATGCCTTTTGGCTGGCAGGCCTATCTGACAGCCGCGTTCACACCCCTGCCGCGACCTGAGGTGGGCCGTTCACGTTCGCTTTCAAGGCGTCCGAACGCGGCTGCAACGGCCGTCATTCAACTACACAGTGCCTCGACGGCACCGGTTTTCAAATTGTGGATAACTATTTGACAAGCTACAATCCGCGGCCCAGGCCCGTTCCTCCTATCCACAAAAAGAATCCCATTGAAATGACCGAGGAATCCTCCCGCAGCCCCCTTCCTTCGCCCGGGTCTGACGCCGGTCAAGGCCTGTGGCAAGCCTGCGTAGAGCAACTGGCGCAAGACCTGCCGGAACAGCAGTTCAACACCTGGATCAAGCCCCTGATTGCCCAGGTGGCCGAAGACTTTTCCAAGGTTACCGTGCTGGTGGGCAACCGCTTCAAGCTCGACTGGATCCGGGCGCAGTATGCAGGCCGCATTGCCGCCCTGCTCGAAGGCCTGTACGGCCAACCCGTGACGCTGGAGTTAGCACTCGCTCAGCGGGAATCCGTTGTGCGCACTTACGCTCGCCCGGCGGCATCGGAACCATCTAATACCGTAGCACCGTCCGAATCGCAGTCCAGCAGCAATGATGAAACATCCGCTGGCGCCTTTCGCAACCGGCTCAATGCCGCCCTCACGTTTGAGACGCTGGTGGAGGGTACGGCCAACCGCATGGCGCGCTCGGCCGCCATGCATGTGGCGGGCATGCCCGGGCATCTGTACAACCCGTTGTTCATCTATGGCGGCGTGGGCCTGGGCAAAACCCACCTGGTGCATGCTGTGGGTAACCGGCTGCTTCAAGACAAGCCCGACGCCAAAGTTCTCTACATCCATGCCGAGCAGTTTGTGTCGGATGTGGTTAAGGCGTACCAACGGCGCACCTTTGATGAGTTCAAGGAGCGCTACCACTCGCTCGATCTGCTGCTGATCGACGACGTGCAGTTCTTTGCGAACAAGGACCGCACGCAAGAAGAATTTTTCAACGCGTTCGAGGCCCTGCTGGCCAAAAAGTCGCACATCGTGATGACGTCGGACACCTATCCGAAGGGCCTGGCCAATATCCACGAGCGGCTGGTGTCGCGTTTTGACTCGGGCCTGACGGTCGCCATTGAGCCGCCCGAGCTGGAAATGCGCGTGGCCATTCTGATCAACAAGGCCCGCGTCGAAGGCACCGAGATGCCCGAGGAGGTCGCTTTCTTCGTGGCCAAAAACGTGCGCTCCAACGTGCGCGAGCTCGAAGGCGCGCTACGCAAGATCCTGGCGTACTCGCGCTTCAACCAGAAGGAAATCTCCATCCAGCTGGCCCGCGAGGCGCTGCGCGACCTGCTGTCGATCCAGAACCGTCAGATCTCGGTGGAGAACATCCAGAAGACGGTCGCCGACTACTACAAGATCAAGGTCGCCGACATGTACAGCAAGAAGCGCCCGGCCAGCATTGCCCGGCCACGCCAGATTGCGATGTACCTGGCCAAGGAACTGACGCAAAAGAGTCTTCCCGAGATCGGAGAATTGTTTGGCGGGCGCGACCACACCACGGTGCTGCACGCGGTGCGCAAGATCGCAGCCGAGCGTCAAACCAATACCGAACTGAACCAGCAGCTGCACGTGCTGGAGCAAACCCTTAAAGGCTGAAAACCGGTGGTAATTGCGCCGATCAGAAACCGCCCCGTAAAAGGGCAAAATGACGGGCTGTGCAGCAGGGGGAGGCATGATCTGTGCCGCTGTCCACGCACCGTCCCAAAAACCACAAGAGGTTGATGACATGATCGTCCTGAAGGCAACACAAGACAAGGTTCTCGCGGTTCTGCAGTCCGTGGCTGGCATCGTGGAGCGCCGCCACACGCTGCCCATCCTGGCCAACGTCCTGATCCGCAAGACGGGCAACGCCCTGCAGCTGACGACCAGCGACCTCGAAATCCAGATCCGCACCACGGCCGAACTGGGCGGCGACACCGGCGACTTCACCACCACGGTGGGCGCCCGCAAGCTCATCGACATCCTCAAGACCATGCCCGGCGACCAGACCGTGAGCCTGGAGTCGGCTCAGTCCAAGTTGATCCTGAAAGGTGGCAAGAGCCGCTTCACGCTGCAAAGCCTGCCCGCCGAGGACTTCCCGCTGGTGCAAGAGTCGGCCGCCTTCGGCCCCGTGTTCGCCGTGCCGCAAAAGACCCTCAAGGACCTGCTGGGCCAGGTGTCGTTTGCGATGGCGGTGCAGGACATTCGCTATTACCTCAACGGCATCCTGTTTGTGGCCGAGGGCAAGCAGCTCTCCTTGGTGGCCACCGACGGCCACCGCCTGGCGTTTGCCAGCGCCACGCTGGATGTGGAAGTGCCCAAGCAGGAAGTCATCCTGCCGCGCAAGACCGTGATCGAGCTGCAGCGCCTGCTGTCCGACGCCGGCGGCGAGAACCAGCCCCACATCGAGATGCAGTTCGCCAACAACCAGGCCAAGTTCACCTTTGGCGGCATGGAGTTCGTCACCAAGCTGGTCGAGGGCAAGTTCCCCGACTACAACCGCGTGATCCCCAAGAACCACAAGAACAGCATCACCCTGGGCCGCGCCCCGCTGCTGGCCAGCCTGCAGCGCACGGCCATCATGACCAGCGACAAGTTCAAGGGCGTGCGCCTGAACCTGGAGCCCGGCACCCTGCGCGTGGCGTCGAACAACGCCGAGCAGGAAGAGGCCGTGGACGAGCTCGACATCGACTACGGTGGCGACACCATCGAGATCGGCTTCAACGTGACCTACCTCATCGACGCCCTGGCCAACATGGGCCAGGACATGGTGAAGGTGGAGCTGTCGGACGGCAACAGCTCTGCGCTGCTGACCATCCCCGAAAACGAGAGTTTCAAGTACGTGGTCATGCCCATGCGCATTTGAGGCGGCGATCTCCCCGTCTGCTGCCCCGCGCACTGCACGATTCACGGCTACTACTGTATTGATAGCTGCTAACGCTTGCCAGATAAGCGCTAGAGCCCAATTTGACCATTGAACATATTGGAAACCCCGGTTTCCACGGATCCCAAGGCCCACCATGACCGTTGACAACATTCCTTCCGAGCCCGAATCCAGCGGCGTCTCCGGCCATGTTGAGCCCACCGTCAACAAAATCGACACCAACCAGGCCGGCGCCAGCGAAGGCTACGGCGAAGGCGCCATCACCATCCTCGAAGGCCTGGAGGCCGTGCGCAAGCGCCCCGGCATGTACATCGGCGATACGTCGGACGGCACCGGCCTGCACCACTTGGTGTTCGAGGTGGTCGACAACTCCATCGACGAAGCCCTGGCGGGCCACTGCGACGACATCGTCGTCACCATCCACAGCGACAACTCCATCAGCGTGACCGACAACGGCCGGGGCATCCCGACCGGCGTGAAGATGGACGACAAGCACGAGCCCAAGCGCTCGGCCGCCGAAATCGCACTGACCGAACTGCACGCCGGCGGCAAGTTCAACCAGAACAGCTACAAGGTCTCGGGCGGCCTGCACGGCGTGGGCGTGAGCTGCGTGAACGCGCTCAGCAAAATGCTGCGCCTGACCGTGCGCCGCGAAGGCAAGGTCCACGTGCTGGAGTTCAGCAAGGGCTTTGTGCAAAACCGCATTGTCGAGACCGTGAACGGCGTCGAAGTCTCGCCCATGCAGGTGCTGGACGACACCGACAAGCGCGGCACCGAAGTGCACTTCTTGCCCGACACCGAGATCTTCAAAGAGAACAACGACTTCCACTACGAGATCCTGGCCAAGCGCCTGCGCGAACTCTCGTTTTTGAACAACGGCGTGCGCATTCGCCTGAAGGACGAGCGCAGCGGCAAGGAAGACGACTTCTCGGGCGCCGGCGGCGTGCGCGGCTTTGTCGAGTTCATCAACAAGGGCAAGACGGTGTTGCACCCCACGTCGTTCTACGCCGCAGGCGAGCGCCCGGCCGAAACCTACGGCGGCATCCCCGGCACGCACATCGGCGTCGAAGTGGCCATGCAGTGGAACAGCGCGCTACAGCGAGCAGGTGCTCTGCTTTACCAACAACATCCCCCAGCGTGACGGCGGCACCCACCTGACCGGCCTGCGCGCCGCGATGACCCGCGTCATCAACAAGTACATCGAAGAAAACGAGTTCGCCAAGAAGGCCAAGGTCGAAGTGACCGGCGACGACATGCGCGAAGGCCTGTGCTGCGTGCTGAGCGTGAAGGTGCCCGAGCCCAAGTTCAGCAGCCAGACCAAAGACAAGCTGGTGTCGAGCGAAGTGCGCGCCCCCGTGGAAGACATCGTCGGCAAGCTGCTCACCGACTACCTGCAAGAGCGCCCGGCCGACGCCAAGATCATCTGCGGCAAGATCGTGGAAGCCGCCCGCGCCCGCGAAGCCGCCCGCAAGGCCCGCGAAATGACCCGCCGCAAGGGCGTGCTCGACGGCATGGGCCTGCCCGGCAAGCTGGCCGACTGCCAGGAAAAAGACCCCGCCCAGTGCGAGATCTACATCGTCGAGGGTGACTCCGCCGGTGGCTCTGCCAAGCAGGGCCGCGACCGCAAGTTCCAGGCCATCCTGCCCCTGCGCGGCAAGATCCTGAACGTGGAAAAGGCCCGCTACGAAAAGCTGCTGACCAGCAACGAAATCCTCACGCTGATCACCGCCCTGGGCACCGGCATCGGCAAGGCCGGCGGCACCACCGGTGGCGATGACTTCGATGTGGCCAAGCTGCGCTACCACCGCATCATCATCATGACCGACGCCGACGTTGACGGCGCCCACATCCGCACCCTGCTGCTCACCTTCTTCTACCGCCAGATGCCCGAGCTGGTCGAGCGCGGCCACATCTACATTGCGCAGCCACCGCTGTACAAGGTGAAGGCCGGCAAGGAAGAGCTGTACCTGAAGGACGCGCCCGCGCTCGACGGCTTCTTGCTGCGCATCGCGCTCAACCACGCCAGCGTGACCACCGGCGGCGCCAACCCGCAAACCCTGAGCGGCGACACCCTGACCGAATTGGCCCGCAAGCACCAGATCGCCGAGAGCGTCATCGCCCGTCTGGGCAACTTCATGGACGCAGAAGCCCTGCGCGCCATTGCCGACGGCGTGAGCCTCAAGCTCGACACCGTGGCCGAAGCCGAAGCCAGCGCCGTGGCCCTGCAGGCCAAGCTGCGCGAGCTGAACACCACCGGCGCCCCCGCCGAAGTGGCTGGCGAGTTTGACGTGCGCACCGACAAGCCCCTGCTGCGCATCAGCCGCCGCCACCACGGCAACATCAAGAGCAGCGTCATCACGCAAGACTTCGTGCACGGCGCCGACTACGCCGCCCTGGCCGAAGCCGCCGAAACCTTCCGCGGCTTGCTGAGCGAGGGCGCCAAGGTGATGCGCGGCGAAGGCGAAAAAGCCAAGGAAGAAAAAGTGGGCGACTTCCGCGAGGCCATGAAATGGCTCATCAGTGAAGCCGAACGCACCACCAGCCGCCAGCGCTACAAGGGCCTGGGCGAAATGAACCCCGAGCAGCTGTGGGAAACCACGATGGACCCCAACGTGCGCCGGTTGCTGCGCGTGCAGATCGACGATGCGATCGAGGCCGATCGCGTGTTCACGATGCTGATGGGGGATGAGGTGGAGCCGCGGCGGGACTTTATTGAGACGAATGCGCTGCGGGCGGGGAATATTGACGTTTGACGTAGACAGCCGACTTGGTTGAACAAGCCATGGACTGGGCGCGGATCGAGGTTGAGGCCGTGGTTGCCGACTACCTCAAGATGCTCAGTCTCGAACTAGCAGGCCAGGCCTACAGCAAGGCAGCACACCGTCGCGTCCTGCTTGAAAAGCTCAATGGACGATCCGCGGGTTCGGTTGAATTCAAGCACTGCAATATCAGTGCTGTGCTGATCAATCTAGGCTGTCCGTATATCCGAGGTTATCAACCACGAGCCAACTATCAGCGGCTTCTGTATGAAGTAGTAGAGCAGCAAGTCGTCCGTGCCTCTGGACTAGATTCGCTAGCCCTCGCAGCTGCACAGCAGCCCGCAGTACCTCCAGAAATTGTTGATTTCTCGAAAGTTGAGACAGAACCTCCCGTGAAGCGCCACAGCGTTTCCGAAGCAAGCCCCCACTACGCTCGCACCCCCATCAAACGCGACTATTTGGCGATCGAGTCCCAGAATCTCTCTTTAGGTCAAGCAGGCGAAGAATTTGTATTTCGGTATGAACAGTGGCGACTGGTTCATATGGGCAAGGGTGAACTCGCCGATCGGGTAGAACATGTTTCGCAAACAAAAGGCGACGGCCTTGGCTACGACATCCTGTCTTTTGACGCGAATGGTCGCGAGCGATTCATTGAAGTAAAGACGACCGCGTTTGGCAAAGAAACGCCGTTCTTCATATCCAAGAACGAGTTGCATTTCTCTCGTGACGCGGGTACTGATTTCACACTCTGCCGCCTATTCGAGTTTCGGCAAACCCCACACTTGTTCTCCTTGAAAGGCGCACTGGACCAACACTGCGACCTGGATCCCGTCACATATCGCGCCAGCTTTTCTTAGTCGCACGCAAATCACTGCCCGCGTTAATCCAGTTCCCCATGCGTTCCCCCATCTCCATCGTCGACGTAGACCGCCTAGACACCTGGTCCCGCTACCGCGCCGGTCTGTGCGACACCTGTGCAGCCAACTGCTGCACGATGCCGCTGGAGGTGCAGATGTCTGACCTGGTGCGATTGGGCTTGGTAGATCCGTTCGAGGCCGAACACGACGAGCCGCGGCACATTGCCAAGCGGCTGCTGAAGGCGCGGTTGATTGATCATTTCAATCACAAGAACGCGATCTTCACGATGGCGCGGCGGGCGAGTGGGGATTGCAACTTTCTGGACCCTAAAACGCGGCGGTGCACGGTGTATGAACAGCGGCCCGAAACCTGCCGCTTGCACCCGCAGAAGAAAAGCCCCAAGCCGGGGTACTGCGCGTATGGCGCGCGGGACCTGCAGCGCAAAGGCTAGCTCCAAAGTCCATCCCGCGGACCCTTGCGTGCCAGTGCGCGCCTAACGCATTTGCAGGCCGTTGACGAAACAGGTGGTCTACACCGTTTCGCGTTGAGTAAAGTCTGCCAACGGTTCTGAAGGCGCAGGCACGCCTGTGACTTCCACCCCATCCACCCTTGCGTGGGGCGGGCCTTGGTGGGCCCATTCGACAAGCGATTGCACTGCGTCCGCCGGGCCGGTGACCAAGGCTTCTACGCAACCGTCCTGGCGGTTGCGCACCCAGCCCCGCACACCACGCTGCTGAGCGGCCTGCACCATAGACCAGCGGTAGCTCACGCCCTGCACATGGCCGCGGATAAGGAGGTGTTGGGTCAAGGGGATGGCGGGGGTGATGTTGTTGGGCATACCCGAACTGTATCGCTGGCAGCAAGGGTAAGCCGCTGCCAAAACGGCACCGATCGACCCGCACGGTGCCGGGCGCTAAGCTGTATGCCACGGTCGCTACTCATCTTGCTCAGCGGACCTCGCTCCTGTGGATTGCCAATACTCCTCGCCCCATGAACGCTTCACGCAAAGCGCTGCCCGAGATTGACACCGCCCGCTGCACGGGCTGCGGCTGGTGCGTGGCGGTGTGCCCGCCGCATGTGCTGTCGCTGCACGTGCAAGGTGCTGCGGCATGGGGGCCCAAGCGGGCGCAGCTGGACGGTGCGACTGACTGCACCGGCTGCGCCTTGTGTGCGGTGCGGTGCCCTTTTGATGCAATCCGCATGGTGCGCAATAGGGCCGTCCAAGATACCGGAGAGACTCTGAAGGCGGTGAGCGGCGGCCATGGCTAAGAGTACCGCTCTGGCCCTAGCTTCTGTCATCACAAGTGCCACGCGCTACATAGCGGTGACTTTTGGCTGCTGGCGAGAAAGCGACCTGATCGCTCTCGCCAGCCGACTACTTCGCTACTACTCTTGTTTGGTCTGTTTCCAGATGCGGTCGGCACGCTCCCAGGCGGCCTTTGCCGCGGGCTCGGCGTCTAGCCAGTTCAACCGACTGGTTTGGCGGTCGGTTTCCCAGCGGTGTTGCAGGTCGGCTCGGGCCGCATCCCAGTCTCCACGGCCATCCATCACGCTTTGGTACCCCGCACGGTAGGCCGGTGCATAGTCGTCGTAGGTGTACGCATCGGAGTAATAGGGCTCTTTCACATAGGTATCCCGCCAGTGGGCGTCTTCTACTGTGGGGTTGACCGCTTCAGCGGCTCCCTTGCCCGCCAGTCCGCCAACTACCGCTCCCACCACAGCACCCACCGCCGTGCCTACAGGGCCGCCGAGGCTCCCTGCGGCTGCGCCGGTAACAGCACCGCCTGCGGCGCCGATGCCGGTGCCGATGGGATGCGCACCGGGTGCTTTGGTAATGGGATCGGGATTGCGGTCAGCATCGGGATGGTTGAGGTCTTGGTTCATGGCGCGTCTCCTTGGGTGGGTGGTTAATCACTGGCAAATTGCACAGATCTCATGATCTCCACGGCGCACAGGCCTTTTTGTAGGCCATGAGCGTGCGCAGGCGACAGGCGGGCTTGTCCATGGTGCTCATGCTGCTGGCCAAGGCGCTGCCGATGCCAGGGGTTGACAACCCAATCGCTACACACTGCGCCGGGACATTTCGCATCAGTGCGGGGATGGCGACAGCGCCATGCGATGAAGTCCCACATGCCGATGCCGAAGGACGTGTTGAGATGGTTAGGTACCTCAACCACTACAAGGAGCACACCATGTCCGAAAAGAAAGCCAGCGTTCATTGGGAAGGTGCCGGCAAGTCCGGCCAGGGCCAGATCAGCACCGAGACGGGAGCGCTGGACAAGTACCCCTACGGCTTTGCGAGTCGGTTTGGCGACGACCGCAAGGGCACCAACCCCGAAGAAATTGTGGGGGCAGCACACGCAGCCTGCTTCACCATGGCATTTGCGTTTGCTGCAGAGAAGGCAGGCATTTCCACCGAGGTGATCGACACACAAGCCAGCGTGCGGCTTTCCAAGGAAGGCGATGGTTTTGTGATCGATCGCATTGCGCTCACGCTCACCGCCAAAGTGCCGGGCATGGACGATGCAGCCTTTCAGAAGCTGGCTGCGGATGCCAAGGCCAACTGCCCGCTGTCGAAGGCGTTGGCCGCGGTGCCAGAGATCACTCTAACCGCCACGTTGGTGAAGTAGCGAGGCGGTCGGTGTGCACGCCGCTGCTACAGTAACCACCCTGTGGACTGTCAGACATTAAACGCCGTGGAAGCCATAGCAAGCAGCTGCAATAGCGCTACCCGCCGCCAACACATCCGCATCCGAATAGGCATCGGCGGCTGGACCTTCGAGCCCTGGCGCAACAACTTCTACCCGAAAGGCCTGTCGCACAGCAAAGAGCTGCAGTACGCCAGTCGACAGCTCACGGCCATCGAGGTCAACGGCACCTACTACAGCACCTTCAAGCCGCCGACATTTGCCAAGTGGCACAGCGAGACACCCGAGGGCTTCATGTTCTCGCTCAAGGCCAACCGCTTTGCGACCAACCGCCGTGTGCTGGCGCAGGCGGGCGATTCGATCACGCGGTTTGTCGAGAGCGGCATCTCGGAGCTGAAGGACAAGCTGGGCCCCATCGTCTGGCAGTTCATGCCGACGAAGCAGTTTGAGCCCGGAGACTTCGAGGCCTTCCTCGCCTTGCTGCCGCAGGCGGTGGACGGCCGCCCCCTTCGCCATGCGCTGGATGTGCGGCACCCAAGCTTTGCCACGCCGGAGTTTCTGGCACTGGCCCGTCGGTACCGCTGCGTGCCGGTGCACAGCGATTCAGAGAAATTCCCGGCCATTGCCGATGCACAGGCGGACTTTGCCTACCTGCGGCTGATGCGCAGCCAGGCCGACGTGCCCACGGGTTACTCGCCTGGGACCATTGCCCAATGGGCCCAAGGCGTGCGCGCCTGGACCAGCGGCCAGCAGCCACGCGACGTGTTCGTGTACTTCATCAACGGCGCAAAGGAGCGGGCCCCGGCCGGTGCAATGGAACTGATGGCGCAGCTGGGCGTGCAGGCGTTCAGAGACAAATAGGCCGCTACCGCTCTTCCGTAAAGCGTCGATAGCTACGCAATTGATAGCATTAGCACCCGTAGCGCCCTGGGTGTGCAGACACCGCCCCTCCATACCGCGCGGCGCATGCACGCCACACAGCGCCCCGCGCGGGCTTGACGCTGGCCCCGCACCGTCAGGTACACTGCGCCTCTTCATGTCGTACACCACCCCCGCACTCACCGCACGCGCCACTGCCTTCCAAGGCATGGGCATGATGCAGCGCGCGTTCACGCGGGCTGTGGTTGCACGAATGATTACCACCATTACCCCCGCGGCCACCTGAGCACGCGCAGGTGGCCGTTTCGGCAGCCACCTGGTGATCGCTCTCTCTTCTCTCCCAAGACGAATTGACTGAAACCCAGCTCTGGCAGCTGGGTTTTTTTGTTTGTTTGTTCGTTAGCCGGAGAAGTCCATGTACCGCGATCCCGCCCAGTCCCTTGAACCTCAACCGTTGCACGCCGCCGCTGTGGCGATGCGCCCCCTGCGCGTGGGCATGATTGGCATTGGCACCGTGGGCGCAGGCACCTTCCGGGTGCTGGCGCGCAACCAGGCGCTGATTGCGGGGCGCGCAGGGCGGGGCATCAAGATGGTGGTGGTCTGTGCCCGCAGCCTGGCCCGCGCCATGAGCGTGGTGGGCAAGGACGTGGCGCTGACCAACGACCCCATGCAGGTGGCCACGCACCCCGACGTGGATGTGCTGGTCGAGGCCGCTGGCGGCACCGGCCCGGCGCGTGAGTGGGTGCTGGCTGCCATCCGCACGGGCAAGCACGTGGTCACGGCCAACAAGGCGCTGCTGGCGGTGCATGGCAACGAGATCTTTGCCGCCGCGCGCCAGCATGGCGTGGTCGTGGCCTACGAGGGCGCGGTGGCCGTCAGCATCCCCATCGTGAAGGCGCTGCGCGAGGGCCTCACGGCAAACCGCATCGAGTGGGTGGCGGGCATCATCAACGGCACCACCAATTTCATCCTGAGCAAGATGCGCGATGAGGGCGTGGGCTTTGCCGAAGCGCTGGCACAGGCCCAGGCGCTGGGCTACGCCGAGGCTGACCCGACGTTTGACATCGAGGGCATCGACGCCGCGCACAAGATCTCGCTGCTGGCGGCCAATGCGTTTGGCATGCCGGTGCGTTTTGCCGATGTGCAGGTGGAAGGCATCACCGCGCTGCAGGGGCTGGACGTGGCCTGCGCGGAGCAGCTGGGCTTTCGCATCAAGCTGCTGGGCGTGGCGCGGCGCCGCACAGGCGGTGACGCAGACGGCGTCGAGCTGCGCGTGCAGCCCGCGCTGGTGCCCACCACGCACCTGCTGGCGCATGTCAACGGGTCGATGAACGGCATCATGGTCAAGGGCGACGCCTCGGGCGTGACGATGTACTACGGCGCGGGAGCGGGGTCTGAACAGACGGCGTCGGCCGTGATTGCGGACCTGGTGGATGTGGCGCGGCTCGATGGCACTTCGGCCGCACAACGGGTGCCGCACCTGGGCTTTCATGCGCACGCGGTGGACGACAGCCTGGCGGTGCTGCCACGCGCTGCCGTGTTTACGCGCCACTACCTGCGTGTGCCCGTGCACAGCGCCCAGCAGATCGAAGCCGTGGGCGCCTGGCTGGCCGCGCAGCAGGTGCCGGTGTCGCAAGTGCAATTGGCCCACGACAAAGCCCTGCCGCCCGGCAGTGGCCCCCAGGTGCTGGTGCTGACCGATGCAGTGGCCCAGGCCACGGTGGACCTTGCCGTGCACGCACTGGCCGCGCACCCCGCCGTGGCGGGACCGGTGGTGGCGCTGCGGGTGGAGATGCTGGAGGGGTGAGCTGAGGGCGAGAATTATGGTCAAAACAGGCTCTAGCGCTTATCCATCAAGCGCTAGCAGCTATGAATTTGATAATTTTCTAATCCACTGGTTGCGGCATCAACCCCCCCAGCACCAGCGCAGCCATGTCTTCTGCGGCTGGTGTGCCTTCGCCCAACAGGCCTTGCACCACGCCCGCACGGTCGGTGTCGGTGCGGTTCTGGCTGACCTTCCAGATGCCTTCCCAGCGGTCCACCGGCAGTTCGATGCCAACGATGGCGCGCAGCAGCTTGTCGATGTAGTCGGGCGGGGCATCGTCCAGCCGCCAGGGCGCGGCGCGGTGGGCTTCGTGGCGCTCGCTCAGGGTGTGCAGGATGGCGCGCAGGCGCACCGGGTCATCCACTGCGCTGAGCGTGCCGTGGGCGTGCACGGCGGCGTAGTTCCAGGTGGGCACCTGTTTGCCGTCGATGGCTTTGGACGGGTACCACGAGGGCGACACATAGGCCTGCGGCCCATGGAACACCGCCACCGCCTGCTGGGGCAGCAGGGGCCACACACCGTTGGCACGGGCGACGTGGCCGATGAGCGTGCCGTGGGCACCGCGATCCGGGTCCAGATACAGCGGGATGTGGTTGGCGTGCAAGGCGCCTTCGTGGGCGATCACCAGCGTGGCCAGCGGCTGCGCGCGCACCAGGGCCTGCAGGGTGGCGGCGTCGGTCACCTGAAACTGGCGGTTGGGGTTGGCCATGTCAGACCCCTTCCACTTCCAGCACAGGCGCGCAATCGATCTGCGTCTTGACCGAGTTGGCCAGAAAGCAGGCCTCGTGCGCCTGGTGGTGCAGTTCGGCCAGCGCGGCTTCGCTCGGCGCGTGGGCCGCGTCAAACACGGTGATGGGGCGCAGTTGCACGTGGCTGACGACCAAGCGGCCCAATGTGTCCTTGGCCATGGTGCCCACGGCCGCATCGGTGTAGCGGTTCACACGCAGGCCCGCGCGGCAGGCAATGTCCAGAAACCACAGCATGTGGCAGCTCGACAGTGCGGCGACGTAGGCCTCCTCAGGGTCCACGGCGGCGGCGTCAGAGTAGGGCAGCGGCACCACATGCGGCGACGACGAGGCGGCCACGGTGGCGCCACCGTCAAAGTGCCAGACGTGGGCGCGGCCGTAGCGCTTGTCCAGAAAGTCGTCGTTGCCACGGTTCCAGGTGATGGTGGCGGTGTGCTTTGCCATGGGTGGGTGCTTTCAACAGGAGCGGCTCTGTGCGGGGGCCGCGTGTTTCTAAAATGGTTCTTCAGTTTATGGACACATACACGCATTGAAGGGGCCAATTCGTGCCAATTGCCAGAGCCAATCCCCCCGGCACGCTGCGCCAGCGGGTGTATGAGCAACTGCGCAGCGCCATCGAGCAGGGCCGCCTGCGCGCGGGCACGCGCCTGCCGCCGTCGCGCGAGCATGCCAGCAGCCTGGGCGTGTCGCGCAACACGGTGTTGTGGGCCGTGCAGCGCCTGCAGGCCGAGGGCTACATCGAAGCGCGTGTGGGCGACGGCACCTATGTGTCGCAGGCCGCCGTAGCCGCCACTGCAGCCCCTAAACAGGGCCTGGTGGCACCGCCCCTCGGGCTGTCGCGGCGCGGGCAGCTCATTGCCGAGACGGCTGCGCGCTGGCGCCCGCCGCATGTGGCGGCGCGGGCGTTTCGCATCGGCGCGCCCGAGGTGGCGACGTTTCCCTTTGCGCTGTGGGACCGCCTGGCACGCCAGGCCACGCCCCGCCAGCGCAGCGCCCGCGCGCAGTACCTGGACCCTGCGGGCGAGCCCGCGCTGCGCGAGGCGATTGCGCTGTGGCTGTGGGCCTCGCGCGGCATTCGCTGCGATGCGGCGCAGGTGGTGGTGTGCTCGGGCTCGCAGCAGGGCATCGATCTGATCGCGCGGCTGCTGCTGGATGTGGGCGACGAGGTGCTGGTGGAAGACCCAGGCTACCCCGGCATCCGCGCCAGCCTGCTGGGCCACGGGGCAGTGGCGCGCCCGGTGGACATGGATGCAGACGGCATGCGCATCGACGACGCAGCCACGCGCTGGCCCGCTGCGCGCATGGCAGTGGTCACGCCCACGCACCAGTTCCCCACGGGGGTGGGCATGGGCCTGGTGCGGCGGCAGGCGCTGCTGCAGTGGGCCCGCGCGCAGGACGCCTGGGTGGTGGAAGACGACTACGACGGCGAGTTTCAGTACGGCAAGTACGAGGGCAAGGCCCAGCGCGTGCCTGCGCTGTGCAGCCTGCCGGGGTCTGAGCGGGTGTTGTACGTGGGCACCTTCTGCAAAACGCTGCACCCCGGGCTGCGCCTGGGTTTTGTGGTGGTGCCGCCCGCACTCGTCGAGGCCTTTGCCATGGCCCGCGCCATCACCGACCGGCATGCCCCGGGCGATGCGCAGGCCGTGCTGGCGCGCTTCATTGCCGAGGGGCACCTGCTGCGCCACCTGCGACAGATGCGCGAGCTGTACCAGGCGCGCCAGCAGGTGCTGATCAACGCCCTGGCAGACGCCACCGATGGCGCGATACAACTAAGGCCCAGCGACAGAGGCATGCACCTGCTGCATGAAACGACGATTGACACCGAAGACGAAGGCCCCAGTCGCGGAGCCCAGAACGCAGGCGTCATGCTGGCGCCGCTGTCACGGTACGCCATGCAGTCGCCGCGCAAAGGCTGGCTGCTGGGCTACGCAGGGTTCGACGCGGCCGAGCTTGTTGCCGCGGCGCGCATCGTGGGGCCTTTGCTGCAGCATCGCTGAGCGGGCATCTCCCGCAACTTTGACTGCGAAGGGCGCCGTGTCAAAACGCTTACTGCTGCACCGATGGCTTGCCCTGCAGCGCTGGCTGGGGCGTGCCTACCGCAGTGCGCCACCAGTGGGTGGACAGCGCCGGGGCGCGAATGTCCAGGCGCTCGCCCATGATGGGCGCCACCAGCGGCACGGCCGCGTCGGCAGCCAGCGTGGTGATGCGCTCAAAAGGCTCCGTCCACGGATGCAAAGCCAGGTCGAAAGTACCGTTGTGGATGGGCATGAGGTGGCGGCCTTTCACGTCCTGGTGGGCTTTGAGGCTTTCGTCCGGCTGCATGTGCACATCGGGCCACTGCGCGTCATAGGCGCCTGTCTCGATCATGGTCAGGTCGAAAGGACCATACCGCTCGCCAATGGCCTTGAAGCCGTCAAAGTACCCCGTGTCGCCGCTGAAGAAGATGCGCACCTGCGCGGAGCCCTCCCCCGCCATCAGCACCCACGATGCCCACAGCGTGCGATTGCCGTCAGAGAGGCTGCGTCCCGAGAAATGCTGCGCGGGCGTGGCCACCAGGCGCAGCCCTTCGATGGTCGTCCCCTGCCACCAGTCAAACTGCTGCACCTTGGCCGCTGGCACGCCCCAGGCGATGAGCCGGTCGCCCACACCCAGCGGGGCCACAAAGTGCGCCACCTTGGGCGCCAGTTGCTGAATGGCGTCGTAGTCCAGATGGTCGTAGTGGTCGTGCGACAGGATCACGCCCGTGATGGCAGGCAGATCGTCCATGGCAATGGGCGGCGCATGAAACCGCTTGGGCCCCAAAAACTGGAACGGCGACGCACGTTCGGAAAACACCGGGTCGGTCAGCCAGAACTTGCCCTCTATCTTGAGCAACATGGTGGAGTGCCCCAGACGCCACAGGCTCAGGTCGGGCGCAGCCAGCAGATCGGCCTGCGACAGCGCCTGCACAGGCAGGGCTTGGCTGGGCACGGTATCGGCAGGCTTTCCGGTGGCAAAGCGCCAGAAGATCGCCGCCGTCTTGAAAAAGCCCGGCTGCTCGCGCGGAGCGGTGTTGCGGAATTTGCCCTCAGCATGCTGGGGTGAGTCGGTGTACGAGGCGGCCGGCAAAGCGGCACAGGCGAGGATGCTGGAGGCCATGGCAATGAGTACGGTGGTGAAAATAAAAAATCGGGTGCGGGGCTTGTGGCGGAACATGGGCGCCCTTTTCAAAAAGTGCACTGCACAGTGTAGTTCACTTTTTAGAAAAGTAAACTGCGCGGTGTAAAATGACCCCATGAGTGTTGTTCCCCCACCGTCCCGACTGACCGACCGCAAGCGCGACGCCATCGTGCAGGCCGCCATTGCGGAGTTTCGCGAGCATGGCTTCAACGGCACCAGCATGGACCGCGTGGCCGCTGCCGCGGAGGTGTCCAAACGCACGGTGTACAACCACTTTCCCAGTAAAGACGAGCTGTTCGAAGCCATCCTCGGACAGCTGTGGGAGCGCAGCCAGTCGCTGGCTGATGTGCCTTACGACGCCAGCCGCCCCCTGCGGGATCAGTTGCTGGACCTGCTGGAGCACAAGATGACACTGCTGGCTGACGCGAGTTTCATCGACCTGTCGCGTGTGGCCATGGCAGAAATGATGCACAGCCCGGAGCGCGCGCAGGCCATGGCCACACGCCTTACCGAGAAAGAAGAGGGCCTGCCCCGCTGGATCCGCGCAGCCCAGCAAAGCGACGCGCTGCGGGCTGGAGTGGACCCGCAGTACGCGGCCAACCAATTGCACGGCATGGTCAAGTCGTTCGCCTTCTGGCCCCAGTTGGCCATGGGGCGACCACCGCTGAGCCCGCCGCAGCAGCAGCAAGTGCTGGCAGATGCGGTGGACATGTTTCTGGGCTTCTACGCCACGGCACCGGGCAAACCCGGGCGCAAAAAGCAGCCGCAATAGGCGGTGGCTCAGGCCGCGGCCAACGGCGGCATCCCACCCTTTGCCCACATCTCCTCTATTTCTTTTCTTTTCGCACTTCGCCATGCCTGTATCTCCGTATCTCCAGACCCACCCGATTGTCCAAGACGGTGTTTTCATCCACGACTCCGCCCAGGTCATCGGCGACGTCACTCTGGGTGCCGACAGCTCAGTCTGGTGCAACGCCGTGCTGCGCGGCGACGTGAACCGCATCACCGTGGGCGTGTGCAGCAACGTGCAGGACCTGACCATGGGCCATGTGTCGCACCGCAACGCCAGCAAGCCAGAAGGCTCGCCGCTGGTGATTGGTGACTACGTGACAGTGGGCCATTCGGTCATCCTGCACGGCTGCCGCATTGGCAACGAATGCCTCATCGGTATGGGCTCCATCGTGATGGACGACGCGGTGATCGAAGACCGTGTGATGCTGGGCGCGGGCAGCCTGGTTTCACCCGGCAAGGTGCTGGAGAGTGGCTACCTCTACATTGGCCGCCCGGCGGTGCGCCAACGGGCGCTCACCGAGGCCGAGATCGCGTACCTCAGGTATTCCGCCGAGCACTATGTGCGGGTAAAGAACAACTATCTGGCGGGCACGCCTGAGGCTGCAGCGCCGGGCCAGGCCGTCTAACCAGCAGCGGAACGCTTGGGACCGCGCACCGTCGGGCGGGCGTGCTCCCAAAATACTGCACCTCCCTCGCAGCACCGTGCTTGGTAAAAGGGTTCGGGTTTTCACCGGGTTTTGCGCCAGGCTACTGCCCCGTGCCAGAAAGCCGAGGCGCATAATTTGACGCTATGTTGAACCTCCTCGAACAACTGTCCGAATCTGTCGCGACCGGCCAGACGGTCGAGGAGCTGACCCGGCCGCTCCTCGAAATGCTGGAAACCGTGACCAGCATGGAGTCCACCTATCTCACGTCGATCGACGAGCTCCAGGCCGTGCAACAGGTGCTGTACGCGCGCAACGCAGGCCGCATGACCATACCGGAAGGGCTGGCGGTGCCGTGGAGCGATACCCTGTGCAAACGGGCGCTCGACGAGGGCCGAACCTTCACCAACGACGTCCCCGATCGCTGGGGCGACTCGGATGCGGCGCGTGCGCTGGGCATTCAGACGTATGTGAGCAAACCCATCCGACTGGGCGATGGCACGTTGTTCGGCACGCTGTGCGCCGCCAGCACGCAACAGCATCCCCGATCGGCCGAGGCGGAGCGGTTTCTGACGCTGTTCGCCTACCTGATCGGCCAGCAGGTGGAACGCGAGCGGCTCATCCAGAAACTCGTCAGTGCCAACGAGCAGCTGTTGGCAGTCGCTGCGCTGGATCCCCTCACGGGCTGCCCAACCGGCGAACGCTTGAAGACGCGCTTGCGCGCATGCTGGCCCAGGGCCGGCGCCAGGACACGGGGGTGCAGATCGCCTTCATTGACCTGGATGGGTTCAAGGCCATCAACGACGCGCACGGCCATGCCGCAGGGGATCAGTTTCTGATTGCCATTGCCAAGCGCTTGACCAGCCTGCTGCGCAAGGAAGACCTCGCAGCGCGGCTGGGTGGTGACGAGTTTGTCGTTGTTAGCATGACGACCCTCACGGGCGACGCTGCACGCGCTGCGCAAGACGCACTGAGTCGGCGGATCACCCAGGCAACACAGGGACGGTTCTACCTGAACGGAGTTCCACTGGACTACGCAGGTGCCAGCGTCGGGGTCGTGACCATTAATCCCGACGAGAACCACGCCACCGACACCGCGCTGCGGGTGGCCGACGAAACCATGTATGAAGTGAAGCGCCTGCGACGCGAAACCGGCTTGGGACAGCTGACCCAATCCGGCGCGTTGTCGACGCGGCATTGAATTCGGCGTTCTGCAGCCCCGACGACCGGCACCGGGACGCAAGGCGCGTCGACCGCCTTCAGGTGCAGGCTGAAGTCTTCAGGCCCAACAGCACCGCGGCGCCTGAGCGCTAAGGCGCGCCGGGTTTCTTCGCCCAGTCTGCAGAAATTGACGCAACATTCACCCCCTATCTCTGAAGCCAACGGCGCAGTGGTACCTGCGCACAGTTCGGGGGGCCTGGCCCGCCATGGGCCTGCTACCGTTCAACCTGAGCTTTGTCATCCTGAACGCGCACACATTGCTCATGGGCTTGGTGCAGGGCATTCAGAAGGATGACGCCGCGATGCGGACAGGCAGGGCTTTCGCCTCGACTACCGCGAGTTCTGGCGCTGCCAGGAGAGAAGCCGCGAAGCACTGGGCGCCAGCCACTGACATCTGCCGGGCACCCCGCCGCGGCGGGACGAAGGCGACATCGCCACAAACAAGCGCGACGCCTTCCGACGGCGGTATGCATGGCTGGACGCGCTGCAGGCTCCCGTGGGGGCGCGCCTGCACGCGGCAGTAGCCCCGCTGGCAGCTGCACCGTAGATGCGCCCTGATAATGCGGGTAGTCCCTCCCTTGCCCCCCGCCATGTCGCCCACCGCGCCCCTGCGCGTGCTCTCCGTCATCCCGCCGATGACGCAGCTCAACACGCCCTACCCCTCCACCGCCTACCTCACCGGGTTCCTGCGGTCGCGCGGCGTCGCCGCGCAGCAGGAGGACCTGGCACTGGCGCTGGTGCTGCAGCTGTTGTCGCTCGAGGGCCTGCGCGCAGTGGCCGACCGTGTTCAGGCGCTGCCCGCCCAAAAGCGCAGCCCCGCGGTGCAAAGCTTTGCGGCGCAGCAGGACCGCTACCTGGCCACCATCGGCCCCGCCATTGCATTCCTGCAGGGGCGCGACAGCACGCTGGCGCACCGCATCGCGGGCCGGGGCTTTTTGCCTGAAGGACCGCGCTTTGCATCGCTCGATGTGTATGTGGACGATGAAGGCGGCGACCCGCTGGGCTGGGCCTTTGGCGCGTTGGGCCTGCACGACAAGGCCAAGCACCTCGCCACGCTCTACCTGAACGACCTGGCCGACGTTCTGCGCGATGCGGTGGACGAGCGCTTCGAGTTCGTGCGCTACGCCGAATCGCTGGCCGGCAGCCAGCCCACCTTCGATCCGCTGGCGCAGGCCCTGGCCGCGCCGCCCAATCTGGTCGACGACACGCTGCAGGCATTGACGCTGGGAGCCATCGAGCGCCATGCGCCCACGGTGGTGCTGCTGTCGGTGCCATTCCCAGGTGCGGTGTACGCGGCCTTTCGCATCGCACAGACCATCAAGGCCCGGCATCCGCACATCACCACCGTGCTGGGCGGCGGCTTCGTGAACACCGAACTGCGGGAGCTGGCCGACCCTCGGGTGTTCGACTTTTTTGACTTCGTGACGCTGGACGCGGGCGAGCGCCCGCTGCTGGCGCTGCTGGAACACCTGCAGGGCCAGCGCGGTCGCCAGCGGCTGGTGCGCACCTTTGTGCGCAACGACGGCGCGGGGGGCGACGGCCGCGTGCAGTACGTGAACATGATGGAGGCCGACGTGGCCTTCGCCGAGGTGGGTACACCCACCTGGGACGGCCTGCCGCTGGACCGCTACCTGTCGCTCTTGGACATGCTCAACCCCATGCACCGGCTGTGGAGCGACGGGCGCTGGAACAAGCTGACCGTGGCGCACGGCTGCTACTGGAAGAAGTGCAGTTTTTGCGACGTGAGCCTGGACTACATCAGCCGCTACGAGGGCGCCAGCGCCGAAGTGCTGGCCGACCGCATCGAGCAGATCGTGCGCGAGACCGGGCAGACCGGCTTTCACTTTGTGGACGAGGCCGCGCCGCCCAAGGCGCTCAAGGCCTTGTCCACCGAACTGATCAAACGCAACGCGGGCATCAGTTGGTGGGGCAATGTGCGGTTTGAAAAAACCTTCACCCCCGACCTGGCCGAGCTGATGGCCGACAGCGGCTGCATTGCGATTTCGGGCGGGCTTGAAGTGGCGTCTGATCGGCTGCTCACCCTGATGAAAAAAGGCGTGTCGGTGGACCAGGTGGCGCGCGTGACGCGGGCGTTCACCGACGCGGGCATTCTGGTGCATGCGTACCTGATGTACGGGTTTCCGACACAGACGGTGCAGGACACCGTGGACGCGCTCGAATACGTGCGCCAGCTGTTCGCCAACGGCTGCATCCAGAGCGGGTTCTTTCACCGCTTTGCCTGCACTGTGCATTCACCCGTCGGCAAGAACCCCGAGGAATACGGCGTGACCCTGGCGCCGCTGCCCCCCGGCGACTTCGCCAAGAACGACGTGGCCTTTATCGACCCCACGGGCGTGGACCACGACGCGCTGGGCGGCGCGCTCAAGAAGGCCATTTACAACTACATGCACGGCATCGGGCTGGAAGAAGACGTGCGCAGCTGGTTCCCGTTCAAGGTGCCCAAGACGACCGTGCGGCGGGATCGGATTGAGCGAGCGTTGCGGGAGCGCGGGTAAGGGCGGGCGATCCAAAATTTGAATCAAATTGGCCTCTAGCGCTTATCCATTAAGCGCTAGCAGCTATCAATACCAGAGCGTTTTCTATTTTTGCTTCTGGTACGCCTTGTCGGCCGGTGGCCCGCGGTCGGTGTCCTGCAGGCCACGTTTCACATCGCGATAGGCCTGCTCCATCTGTGCATCGGGTTCGCCGTGCGTCATGTCTACCGACTGATCGCGCTCGTGCGGCAGACGGGCTTCAGGCCCGCTCAGGTCTTCGGGTCCGCTGCCGGGGTGCGGCTGGGGCTGGGTGGTGTTCACGCGCCGCTCGGTGCGGGCGGGAACGGGAGCGGAGGGGATGATCTCCTCTTCCTCGCGGGGGGCGGTGGGGGTCGTTTTCATGCAGGGCCTTGGTATGCAAATGGAAGTCCGTCCACCCTAACGGCAGTGGCCGCCCCCGCGCTGTAGGCCCAGGCCCTGCGCCGCTGCGGGCGTGCAGAGCCTGCTGTCACCAGAACAACCACCGCTCCAGTGCATTGATCAAGATGACCACGATCGTGCCGACCAAGATGAGGATCGCCCTGCGGCGCGCCTTCGCGCTCACCACCAGCTTGTAGACCGTGTGCGCGGCCAGCGTACCCGCAAAAGGCGTTGCGATGGCGGCCCCGGACAGGACGATGGCCACGAGCTTGCCCCAGCCGTCGGTCCCGCCCGTTGTCCACATGGCATGCACGTACATCGCGCTGGGAATGGCCAGGCCCACCCACAGCACCCCGGACGCCACCGCCACGCTGAAGTGGTGTGCGAGCAGGCCATAAAGCACCAATGCGCCCACCACCCCGCCCATGAACGCCAGCCGCTTGAGCCAGAGCGGCAGCGACTCGCCGGAGCGGCGCGCTGGCGCGGCTTCTCGGGCCTTCTTAGCCGCTGCGGCCGCCGCCTGGGCCCGTTCTTGTTGTAACTGTTGCTGCTTCTCAGTGGATTCACGGGCGCCGCGCAGGAAGTCGTCCACCGCCGGGTTGTCCACCTGCACAAGGATGCGGGCGGTCCGCGACAGGGCCTGGTCGTGCTGAGGCAGTTCTGTCTGCAGAGAAGCCCCTTGGCTGAACCACTCACCCATCTGCGCCAGCCACCCGACGCCGGGTGGCGGCAGCCCAAAACCACCCTCGGCTGAGCGGCACAGGTAATGCTGCGTGCTCTGCGGCGGGATGAGCTGCCGCGTGCTGTAGCGGGGCAAATAGCATTGCATCAACGGCGCAGCTGTCTGCTGGTCAGTGCGACCCAGTCGCAGCGCAAATTCCGGCAAGGGCACGGGCTCGCCCAGCCCGTTGCGCACGCCCAGCCAAAGATAGAGGCCCCGGGGCCGCCCATCTTTGGCGCGGTGCACCCAGAAGCCGGGGCCTTCTTGCGCAATGTCTGCGCCCAGGGCGTCGAGCTCGGACGGTAGTGGGGCGCTGGGGCCGTCCATGTCCCATTGCGGCCGCAGCTGCGCTTTCAGGACGGAGGGCCACACCCTCCGCGCGCGGCGCTGCAAGTCGTCGGCATCGACCTCGCGCCCGTGAGCGATGGCCACTTCAATGGTGCGACCGGCCTGCGCCGGCCGCCCTTCCAGGGCAAGCAACCATTCGTCAAGCAACGCAAGCCGCAAATAGAGCGCATCGGCCCCTTGTCCATGGGCCTCTGCTGCGCGCGCCCAGGCGTACCGGTCGGGCTGCTGCGGTACCAGCTGCTGCGCCAGCAATCGCTGGCGCGCTGGGGAGTCAGCCCCCTGGGGAGCCGAAGAGGGGGCTTTTTGTGCCCACGCGCCGGATACGCCCATGCACAGCAGCACCACCACGACGAAACCCAGCGCCTGCAGCATGAGGCGATGCGTACGCTTTGCCCGTCCTGAAACAACGCTTGCCCTTGCCCCCGGCGAACCGCTGGTCCGCGCCCATCCCCACGCAAATCCCCCCTGCATCTTCGCTCTCCTGTCGTTGTGCAGGGATTCTCTGTGACGGCTGCCTTGGGGCCCAGCCCGCCCATCCGGCAGCAGGCACTGCCCGGCCCCAGACCGTCGTCGGCATGCGACACTACTGTATGTCTCAACAGGTGTGGGCCGCGCAGGCCCTTGAATCTTTCGATGCGGTGGTATCGGCCACCGAAGGTTTTCGCAGCCGCGCCGGCCAGCGGCTGATGGCCGAGCAGGTGGCGCGCACGTTCAGCAGCGCCACGCTGGGCAAGGTGGATGAGGAGAGCGGCGAGGCCACGCCCACGCGCTCCATCGCCGTCATCCAGGCGGGCACGGGCGTGGGCAAGTCGCTGGCATATTGCGCACCGGCCATTGCACTGGCGCTCGCGCGCGGCACGCGGGTGCTGATCTCTACCGCCACGGTGGCATTGCAGGAGCAGCTGGTCAACAAGGACCTGCCCGCGCTGTTGGCGTTGATGCCCCAGCCCTTCAAGTTTGCGCTGGCCAAGGGGCGCGGTCGCTACGTGTGCAAGCTCAAGCTGGACCGCCTGGCGGGCACGGGCGAGGCGGAAGAAGAGGGCGATGACGACCTGTTTGCCGAGGAAGAAGCCGCCGCCCGGGCCAAGCGCCCCCGGCACGAGACCGAGGCGCGCATGCAGTTTTATTCGACCATGGCGCAGACGCTGTCCAAGGGCGCATGGGATGGCGACCGCGACAGCCTGGACACGCCGCCCGAGCCCGAGGTGTGGAGCCCCGTGGCAGCCGAGGGCGCATCGTGCACAGGCAAACACTGCCCGGCATTCAGCCAATGCACCTACTACGACAAGCGCAAGGAGCTGGTGGGCGCGCAGGTGATCGTGGCCAACCATGATCTGCTGCTGTCGTCGCTGGGCGCGCGCGTGCTGCCCGAGTTGGACAACTGCCTGCTGATCCTGGACGAGGCCCACCACCTGCCCGCCACGGCGCTGCAGCAGTTTGCGTGCAGCATGGATTTGTCGCGCATCACTTGGATCGAGCGGCTGTCGAGCCGAGGGCTGCGCATTGGGGCGCTGCTGGAGGTGGAAGAGATTGCCGACATCCCGCGCCACGCGGCCCAGTTGCGTCAGACGCTGCAGGACCTGGCGCGCATCGTGATGGATGTGTATGGCGCCGCGCTCAAGAGCCAGAAAGACACCTGGGGCCCGGCGCGCGTGCGGGTGCCGCGTGGCGAACTGCCCGAGCCGCTGATTGCGCCACTCGGGCTGCTGGCCGCCAGCGCCGATGGGTTCCTTGAAGCCTTGCGCGCCATCAGCAAGGCGCTGCGCGCCGAGATGCGCGACAAGCCCGAGGAGGCCAAACGCCTGTCCACGCTGTATGCGCAGATCGGCATGTTGGCGCCGCGCCTGGAAGAGCTGCATGCCACCGCGCAACTGCTGCTGCAGGATCCACCCCAGGGCGCCGACCGCAGCTTTGTGCCGGCCGCCAAGTGGTTCACGCTGGAGGTGGACGGCGACTTCATCGTGGTCAAGGCACACGCCAGCCCCATCTTGCCCGGCACCACGCTGCGCAACCACCTGTGGAGCGCGGTGCGCGGTGCGGTGCTCACATCGGCCACGCTGACCAGCTGCGGCAATTTCGAGTTCTTCTTGCGCGAAGCGGGCTTGCATGGGGACGAAGCTGCCAGGTCGCTGGAGGTGGCCAGCCCCTTCAATTACGCGGCGCAGGGCACGCTGATTGCTGCCGAAACGCATGCCGACCCGAAGAACGCCGCGCAGTTCACCGCCGAGATGGTCGATGCGCTGCTGCACGACATTGCGCGCGTGGAATACGGCGCACTGGTGCTGTTCACCTCGCGCGAGCAGATGCGCCAGGCGGTGGACCAGCTCCCCACCGCCATGCGCAGCGTGGTGTTGGTGCAAAACGCGCTGCCGCGCACGCAGCTGCTCAAGCGCCACCGCGAGCGGGTGGACAACGGCGAGCCCTCGGTCATCTTTGGCATGCAGTCGTTTGGCGAAGGGCTGGATTTGCCGGGGCGCCTGTGCGAGTCGGTCTTCATCACCAAGCTGCCGTTTGCACCGCCCGACGACCCGGTGGGCGAGGCCCGCGCCGAATGGCTGCGCGCGGTGGGCCGCGACCCGTTCAGCGAGCTGGTGGTGCCCGCCACCGCCATCCGCCTGGCGCAGTGGGTGGGCCGCGCCATTCGCACCGAAGAAGACCAGGCCCATGTGTATTGCTACGACAAGCGCCTGACGCGCACCAGTTATGGCCAACGGCTGCTCAAAGGTTTGCCGCCCTTTGCGCTGGAGCAACGCTCACCGCTGTGACCGCGCGTACCTTCGTCCAACGACAACTTTTAAAAAACCCCCATGCCGAACACTGTCCCAGCCTGCCCCCAATGCCGGCTTGAGAACACCTACGCAGACGCCAGCCACTACGTGTGCCCCGACTGCGCATTTGAATGGCCGCAGGTGGCAGACACCGCCGACTCGGACGCGGCGGATGTGGGCGACGGCGCGGTGCGGGACGCCGTACGCGACGCAAATGGCAACCCGCTGGCCGACGGCGACGCGGTGATCCTGGTGAAAGACCTCAAGGCCAAGGGCTCATCATCGAGCCTGAAGAAGGGCACCAAGATCAAGAGCATCCGCTTGGTCGATGGTGCAGACGGCCACAACGTGGACTGCAAGACGGACCTGGGCAGCATGCTGCTCAAGTCGGAGTTTTTGAAGAAAGCGTGATCGCACTGCTATCGCATTCGCGAGCTCTTTTGCCGGACCCTCCCTCATAATTCCTCCCATGCAGATCGGCCCCTCCCTTCAGTCTCAGATTGCAGACATCTGCAGGCGCTACCACGTGCGTCGGCTTCAGATGTTTGGTTCTGCGGCCATAGACCAGGAGCGCGCCGACAGCGACGTGGACTTGCTGGTCGAGTTCATCCCTGGTGAGGCACCCAGTGGTTTTGCCTTGGTAGACATGCAGGACGAGTTGTCGACCGCGTTTGACGGTCGCAAGATTGATCTTGCCTTTCCATCGGTGCTCAACAACCCGTATCGGCGCCGCGCCATCGAGCCACAGCTGCGCCCACTGTTCCAATGACGGTGGATCGAACGCCCGCGCACTTGGCAGACATGCTGCAGTTTGTACAAGAACTGCGGGGCCTAGTAGCACCGTTGACCGCCACAGAGTTCTCCCAGCAACGCGTGTTGTGCCTTGCCGTTGAGAAACTGTTCATCAACCTGGGCGAGGCGGCGTACCGCGTGGACAGCCATCGAACACAACAGATGCCAGAGATCCCCTGGCGCAAAGTAATCGGTCTGCGCAACATTCTGGCGCACGGCTATGAGCAAGTTGCGCATGAAATTCTCTTCAAGACCATTGCAAACGATCTGCCTGGGCTCGAAACCGCATTGCTACGCGCGCTCGCAGACGCCTAGCGCTCCACCGCTGGGGCCTTTGTCAGACATCCCCTCACGCCAATGCGGCCTGGGGGACGACGCCGCCGAACGCACGAGAAACCTACAGTGAAGCTATCCGTCCCTTTCACTGGAGCCTCCATGCAACACAACACCGCCGCCCACGAAACCTTGTGGAAACTCATCAAGGACATCCGGTTTGGAATGCTGACCCACCGCACGTCTACCGGCATGCTGCATGCGCACCCGCTCACTACGCAGAACCGCAAGTTTGATGAGCAAAGTGAGCTGTACTTTTTTATCTCCAAATCCGGCGAACTCTACGAGCGCCTGCTGACCGATGGCGAGGTCAACGTGTCTTACGCCAACCCCGACGACGACAGCTATGTCTCCCTGTCTGGCCAGGCCCGTTTTGTGGACGACCGAAGCCAGAAAGAGGCGCTGTGGTCGCCCATGGCCAAAGCGTGGTTCCCGGGCGGTGTGTCCGACCCTGATCTTGCACTGCTGGTCGTGCGCATCCGCCATGCCGAGTATTGGGATGTCGACGAAAGCAAGATGGTGCAAATCTTCAAAATGGCCAAGGCCGCCATCACGGGCGAACAACCGCGCGATCTGGGTGAGCACAAAGAGCTGACCTTGTCTTGAGGCTGTCCTAGCTCGGTGCCCTAAAGCTCGTGGGGTGAGGCGCATTGTCAGCGCGCCCCATGGTGGGGCATGCGGTGCGCTTGGGCCAGTGCATGTCACACGCAGCTTGAAATATGAGTGAAATTGGCATCTAGCGCTTATGGAATAAGCGCTGAAAGCTACATATTTACTAGCATTTATCCCAAAAGAGCCCCAGAGGCTCTTTTTTTTGTGTTTGCACTTGATTTGTGGAGAGAAACATCCAAATAACATCCACACACCATCCATATGGATGTTTTTTTGGAGTTTCTGTTGATGAGCAACATCGTCCCCATTGCCTCTCGCAGCAAGGTTCCCGAGTCTGAAAAAGTCACCATCAACCTGGGCTTTGTCGATCTGGGGCACATCGACCTGCTGGTGTCGGAAGGCTTTTACGCTAACCGCACCGATTTCATCCGCACCGCCATCCGCAACCAGCTGACCGCGCAGAACGACGCCGTGCGCCAAGTGGTGGCCCGCAAGATGCTTGTGCTGGGGCTGCAACGTTTTGGCCGTGCGGAGCTGGAGGCCGTGCAGGCGGCCGGGCAAGCGCTGGAGATCCGGGTACTGGGCCTGGCCAGCATTGACGAAGATGTGCCGCCCGCATTGGCGCAGGCCACCATTGCTTCGGTGACGGTGCTGGGCGCGTTCCATGCCAGTGCAGAGGTCAAAGCCGCGCTGGCGGGGCGCATGCACTGAATGAGTTCCCACACGGCCCACAGCGGGCCACCGGCGTGCGCGCCCACAACCAAGGAGTCCCCATGGACTGGAACATCAACCTCAAGCACCTGATGGGCGAAGCCACCCAACTGGTGCGCAGCGGCCACCTGGCCGATGCGACGCGGACCATTCAGCAGGCACTGGGTGGCACTATGGCGCGCCACAGCAGCCCGCCCGCGCCCGCCACCAGCGTACGTACCGCGCTGCCCGGCGACGCCGCACCGCCTGCCGCTGCCCGCGCCCCGCTGTGGCGCCGCCCCGGCGCGCAGGCCGATGTCGAAGATGTGGTGGCGGTTGACCGCAGCAGCCACAGTGCGCCCCAGCAAGCCAGCCACGACGCAGACGCAGCCGCCCCCCACCCGCAGGCCGAGCCGCCCGGCAGCTTTACGCGCATTGCATTCGCCCACCCAGGCACACGAAACAACCCCCACCACTACCACCTGTATGTGCCCCCGGGCGCTGCGGCGGGCGCCCCCATGCCCTTGGTGCTGATGCTCCATGGTTGCACCCAGAACCCCGAAGACTTTGCCACCGGCACAGGCATGAACGCGGCCGCCGCGCCCGCCAACACGCTGGTGCTGTACCCCGAGCAACCCCACAGCGCCAACCCCAACGGCTGCTGGAACTGGTTTCGCCCCGGCGACCAGCAGCGCGGCGGCGGCGAGCCGGCATTGCTGGTGGCCATGGTGCAAGACGTGATGGCCGCCACGCAGTCGATACGCAACGCGTGTACGTGGCGGGTCTGTCGGCGGGTGGCGCCATGGCCGCCCTGCTTGGGCGCGAATACCCCGATATGTTTGCAGCAGTGGGCGTGCATTCGGGCCTGCAGGCAGGCGCCGCGCACAACGTGATGGGCGCCTTGTCGGCCATGAAGAACGGGGCGAAACCAGGGGCGCCTACCCATCCCACAAGCAATGCGCCAAAGCAGCCACCGCCGCCGATCATTGTGTTTCATGGCGATGCCGACACCACGGTGCACGCCCACAACGGCGAACAACTGATACAGGCCCAGCTCAGCGCCCATGCCAGCGCACCGGCAGGCGCTCGCAATACGGTGCAAACCGTGCACCGGGGCCAGTCACCCGGGGGCAGGGGCTACACCCGCACCGTGCATGCGCTGGCGGGCGACACCGCCCCAGGCGCCGTGGTGGCAGAACACTGGGTGCTGCATGGTGCCGGGCATGCGTGGGCGGGCGGCCACGCAGCGGGAAGCCACACCGACCCCCATGGAGTCGGCGCCACTGCCGAGATGCTTCGCTTTTTTGGCGACCACCGACTGGCACAGCACTGAGAGCATTGCGCGCCCTGGGCAGGCGAAAGGCAGTGCCCCTGCACGCTGCAGCGTGCCGCGCCCGATTTGCCCGGCTTTGCTAGGCTAGCGCACCTGCCACCCGGGCTCACCCCATGCTTTTCTCACGACCCGTCGTTCTCACCGTGCTGGCCATGCTGGCGTTTGCAGGCAACTCCTTGTTGTGCCGGGCAGCGCTGCAGCACACCAGCATCGATGCGGCCACGTTCACCAGCGTACGGCTGGCCACTGGCGCAGTCACGCTGGCGGTGCTGGTGGCCCTGCGCCGAAGCGGGCCCGCGTGGCGCGCAGGCAACTGGCCATCGGCGGCGGCGCTGTGCGTGTATGCCGCGGGGTTCTCGCTGGCCTATGTCAGCCTGACGGCCGCCACCGGCGCGCTGCTGCTGTTCGGCGCGGTGCAGGCCACGATGATTGGCCATGGGCTGTACCGGGGCGAGCGGCTGCGCCCGCTGCCCCTGGCTGGCCTGGTGATGGCGTTCGCGGGTATGGGCGCGCTGCTGCTGCCGGGCCTTTCGGCGCCGCCCTTGGGGGCTGCGGCACTGATGATGGTGGCGGGCATGGCCTGGGGCGTGTATTCGCTGCGGGGCCGCAGCGGCGGCGACCCTACCGACACCACGGCAGGCAATTTTTTGCGTGCCACCCCTCTGGCCCTGTTGGTCAGTGTTGCCACGCTGGGCCAGGCCGCTTGGGACTGGCCGGGCCTGGGGTATGCCGCTGCATCCGGCGCCTTGGCCTCCGGCGTGGGCTATGCGCTGTGGTACGCCGCCTTGCCCAGCCTGCGTGCCACACAGGCCGCCACCGTACAGCTGAGCGTTCCAGTGATCGCAGCGGTGGGCGGCGTGGCACTGCTGGGCGAGCCGCTGACGCTGCGACTTAGCCTGGCGAGCATCGCCATCCTGGGCGGAATTGCGCTGGTGATCCGGGACCGGGCGCCCCGGGCGTGAAGGCTGCGCAGCCTCTGCGGCACGGAGCGCGCCATCCAGACCAGCGATACTGCCGCGTTGATCCGCTTGCGGCGTTTCACACCCCACCCACACAGCGCACTACGCATGCCCCCCATCGCCGTCATCGACTTTGAAACCACCGGCATCTCGCCCGGCCAAGGCGCGCGCGCGACCGAGGTGGCCATCGTGTTGCTTGAACAAGGGCGGGTGGTGGACCGGTTCCAGAGCCTCATGAAAACCGGGGTGTGGATACCGTCGTTCATCACCCAGCTCACCGGCATCACCAACGCCATGGTGGCCAACGCGCCCGATGCCGCGCAGGTCATGCAGGACGCCGCGCGGTTTGTGGGCGATGCGCCCATGGTGGCGCACAACGCATCGTTTGACAGCAAGTTCTGGCAGGCCGAACTGGCCATGGCCGACCTGCCTGCGCCACAACCGTTTGCGTGCACGGTGTTGCTGTCGCGGCGGCTGTACCCGCAGGCGCCCAGCCACAAATTGGGCACGCTGGTGGACTTTCATGGCTTGCCACGCACAGGCCAGGCCCACCGGGCGCTGGCCGATGCCGAAATGGCCGCCGCGCTGCTGGCCCGCATGCAGCACGACCTGCGCACGCGCTGGCGTGTGGCCGAGCCCAGCTACGCCTTGCTGCAAACGCTGCAGCGCTGCGCCAAGCCCAAGGTGGGGGCGCTGCTGGCGCAGCATGCGGGGATCTGACGCGACTTCTGCGCAGGCAATGCAGCAGCAAAATACTACTAAATTGATAGCTATCAGCGCTTGATTCACCAGCGCTAGAGGCAGTTTCCGCTCGAAATCAGGGCAGGCGCCCGCTCTCCAGATCGTCCAGCTGCATCAGCAGCGCGGTTCGCTCCTGCTGGGCCACACTTTTCCAGTCCCGGCCGCATAGCGCGCCCTCCAGCGCCCACAGCAGGTTGAGGCTGGGTTGCTGGCCCGCCTGGCGCACGGCCACAAAAGCGGGCACGGAGCCCAGTGCGCGCAACGCTGCGGGGGTGTGGATGCCCGCCGCGTGCAACATGCGTTCGGACGCCGGGCCCAGGTTGGGCAGGGCGCGTAGCTCAGAGGCTTCGGGCAACGGGCGGGCAGACATGGGCGGCATGATGGCGGCGCGAGGCCGGCACGGCAAGCCCCCACACGAAGAGGGCACCGACACGCACTGCCGATAATCCGTCCGAGCAAGACCGAGGGGGCCGTACCGCCCGATGGCGGCGCGCCAGCCCCTACTGATTCACGATGACATGAAAGGTGAAGCCATGGGGTATCTGGTACTGGGACTGGTGCTGTTTCTAGGCGTGCACTCGGTGCGCATCGTGGCCGACGGCTGGCGCACGCAGACCTTGGCGCGCATGGGCGAGATGCCGTGGAAAGGGCTGTATTCGGTGGTGTCTGCGGTGGGTCTGGCGCTCATCATCTGGGGCTATGGCCTGGCGCGGCAGCAGCCGGTAGTGTTGTGGGTGCCGCCCATCGGCATGCGCCACGCCGCAGCATTGCTGACGCTGATTGCATTCATTCTGCTGGCCGCCACCTATGTGCCGCGCAATGCCATCAAGGCCCAGCTGCACCACCCCATGGTGCTGGGCGTGAAGGTATGGGCACTAGCGCATCTGCTATCCAACGGCAACCTGGCCGATGTGCTGCTGTTTGGCAGCTTCTTGCTGTGGGCGGTGCTGAGCTTTCGGGCCGCGCGCCAGCGCGACCGGGCGCAGAACACCGTCTACGCACCGGGCAGTGCTGCTGGAACGGGTGCGACGGTGGTGGTGGGCGCGGTGGCCTGGGTGGGCTTTGCGTTCTGGGCGCATGCCTGGTTGATGGGCGTGGCGCCGCTGGGGCGGTAGGGGCATGGCGGAGTGCCGCAGGCGCAAATCCCGGACAATCCGCGCTTTCTGTTTGTTCTCTTCCCCCTGTCTTACTGACAAAGAGCCTTCTGCATGACCGACGCGACCCCCTCCACCACCACGCCTCCTCCACTGCCCGACCATCTGTCGGTGGACCCTCGCAGCCCGCACCACGTGGCTGACGTTTTCAAGCACGACATCGGCATCCGCTTCAACGGCAAGGACCGCACCGATGTCGAGGAATACTGCGTCAGCGAAGGCTGGGTCAAAGTGCCCGCAGGCAAGACCGTGGACCGCAAGGGCCAGCCGCTGATGATCAAGCTCAAAGGCAAGGTCGAAGCGTTCTATAAGTGACAACCCCCCGAGCGGCTGCGCCGCTCCCCCCTTCTCTCGTGCTTCGCCCGGGAAGGGGGGCGACACCAGCGCGGCGGGGCGGCCCTTGCGCGGTGTCCCCGGCCTCGGTCCGGCCAGTTTCAACGCGTTGGGCGCAGCCAGCGTCCGAGGGGTCACTACCATGCACGCAAACGATAAAGCAGGCACCTGGTTGATCCACTGCGATGGCAGCGCCGTGCCCAACCCAGGGCGCATGGGACTGGGCGCCGTGCTGGTAGGGCCGGATGGAACCACGCAGCACCACATCTCCGAAGCCACCACCTTCACCGGCTGCAACAACGAGGCGGAACTGCGCGCGCTGCTGCGGGCGCTGCAGTGGCTGGAGCCAAAGGTAGACCCGGCTTCGATCACCTTACAGGTGGTCAGCGACAGCAGCTTGCTGGTGGACCAGTTGGGCGCACTGACCGCAGCTCCCATTGCGCGGCTGGCGCCACTGTTTGAAGAAGCGCGCAGCGTGCTGCAGCGGTTTGCGCAGGTGGACCTGCAATGGGTGCCCCGCCATCGCAATGGGGCGGCCGATACGCTGGCGCGCGCAGCGCTGGGACTGGCGCCCAAGGCGGCCACACCGTCCGGGCAGATCATCAAAAAGCGCAAGCGGCGTTAGGGCCTGCGCGGCACCACCACCTCAGACAGGATCAAGCCCCATCTGCGCGCGGTACGCTTCAATGCGTGGCAACAAGGTCTGTCGCCGGGCCAGGCTGGCGGCTGGCCACAAGGCTTCGCGGTCGTAATACCCGGGCACCGAAGGCGTGCCAGGGGGCAGCAGCACCCAAGGCTGTTTTGACGCCGTGAAGATGTGCACATCGGGCGGCAGATGGTCGGGCGCATCGAGTGTGCCCACGCGCACAAAAGCCACCAGCGGCCCCGCGCCGGCGTAGTGGCTCCACACCGCCACATGGCAATGGGGACACCGCGCGACCTTCTGGCCAAAACCGCTTTCTGTGGGCGTGTCGACCAGTTCCACCGTCCCCATCACCGCGCTCACCCGGTCCGCTTCGATCATGGCGTTCAGCGCAAAAGACGCGCCGCTTTCACGCTGGCACCAGCGGCAGTGGCAGCAATGCACAAACAGCGGCGCGGTCTCCATGCGGTAGCGCAGATGGCGGCAGGTGCAGCCGCCTTCCAGCGGAAAAACAGGGTCCAAGTTTGACATGGTCGATGGACGTTGATTGCGAGGTTCGGCTTATTTTGACGACAACACAGCCGCTGCGCCAGTGGCACCGGGTGCCGCCGCGCGCGCCAAAAGCAATGCCTTTTCCTGCGCATTGCGCGTCATGCCCGCGGCCCGTTCAAACTCTGCCCGCGCTTCGCTTTGGCGACCGAGCTTGGCCAGAAGATCGCCGCGCACACTGGGCAGCCAGTGGTACTGGCGCAGGCTGGGTTCTGTCGCCAGTTCATCCACCAAGGCCAGCGCCGCTTGAGGCCCCAGTGCCATGCCCACAGCCACGGCGCGGTTGAGCGCCACCACGGGGGAGGGCGCCACCTGCAGCAGCGCGTCATACAGCGCCACGATGTGGTGCCAATCGGTGTCCTGCGCGCGGCGTGCACGCGCATGGCAGGCGGCGATGGCGCCCTGCAGCGCGTACGGGCCCCAGGCGTGTCCAGCGCGTGCCAGTTGCTCGGCCTTGTCCAGCGCAGTCAGGCCCCGGCGCACCAGCAAGGCGTCCCACCGCGCACGGTCCTGGTCCATCAGCAGCACGGGCTGGCCCTGCGCGTTGGTGCGCGCGGGCAGACGCGAGGCCTGGATTTCGAGCAGTGCGACCAGCCCTTGCACCTCGGGCTCGTCCGGAACCAGGGTGGCCAGCACGCGCACCAGGCGCTGGGCCTCGCCACACAGCGCGGGGCGCATCCAGTCGTCGCCCGCGGTGGCGGCATAGCCTTCGTTGAAGATGAGGTAGACCACTTCGAGCACAGAGGCCAGGCGCGGCGCGCGCTCTGCGGCGCCGGGCACTTCAAACGGCACATGCGCGGCCGCGAGACTGCGCTTGGCGCGCACGATGCGCTGGGCGACGGTGGGCTCGGGCACCAGGAAGGCCCGCGCGATCTCTACAGTGGTGAGCCCGCCCAGCAACCGCAGCGTCAGCGCCACGCGCGCCTCGGTGGGCAGCACGGGGTGGCAGGCGGTGAAGATCAGGCGCAGCAAATCGTCGCCAATGTCGTCCTGCTGCGCATCCATGAGGGTGTCCACCACATCGGGGGCGTACTGGGCTTGCAGCGCGTCCAGGTCCAACCCCAACGCCTCGTTCTCGCGCTGGTGCAGCGCCCGCTGGCGCAGGTGGTCGATGGCGCGGCGCTTGGCCGTGGTCATCAGCCACGCGGCCGGGTTGGCGGGCAGGCCCGTGTTGGGCCAGTGCTCCAGCGCGGCCACCAGCGCGTCCTGTGCCAGCTCTTCGGCCCGGCCCACGTCGCGCGTCATGCGCGCCACGCTGGCAATGATGCGTGCAGCCTCGATGCGCCATACCGAGTCGATGCTGCGGTGCAGGGCGTCGCGGTCGGGCAAGGTAGTGGGGTTCACACCTTGTTAGCCTAGTGCTTTGCTGGCATCCACCATGTGCACAAACTCCCAGGTGTGGCCGTCCAGGTCGTCAAAGGACTGCGAGTACATGAAACCCAGGTCTTGTGCAGGCCGGGGCGTGGTGCCACCCGCAGCCACGGCTTTGGCGACCAGTGCATCGACCTCCTCGCGGCTGTCGCACGAGAAGCACAGCAGCACCTCGGACGTGGAGCGCGCATCGGCAATGGTCTTGCTGGTGAAGGTGGCGTAGAAGTCCTTGACCAGCAGCATCACGAAGAGGTTCTCGCCAACGACCAAGCACGCGCCCTGGTCGTTGGTGAAATCGGGGTTGAAGTCGTAGCCCAGTGCGCGAAAGAACGCCTGCGAACGGGCCATGTTCTCGATGGGCAGGTTGACGAAGATTTGCTTATGCATGGAAAACTCCTCAAGGGATGAAACGGTAAAGGGAAATCCGGGGTTAGGCAAAAAGACTCTCAGCCTCTCAGCCCGCTGGCTTTTGCGCCACGGCCTGCAGGTTGGCCAAGCCGTCTTCAAAGTCCTGCCCGACCATGCGGTCCATGTTGAAGACCAGGTGCGCGATCTTGGCGAGATACGGCACCGGGCCGTGCATGGCCCAGGTGACGCGCGTGGCGCCCGCCCCTTCGGGTTGCAGCGTGAATTCCACCTGGTTGTGGGCTTCAAACGGGGCGACAAAGTCGAGCTTCATTGCCACGCGCGCCGGGGCTGTGGCGTCCACAATTTCCATGCTGCCGGTGCCCACCTTGTCACCCTGCCACGCATAGCGTGCGCCGGGGCCGGCCGTGGTGGCGCTGTACTCGCCCTTGGCGGCAGGGTCTTTGCGTTCGTAGGGGTTCCAGGTGTTGAACTGGCGCAGGTCGTGGATGAGCCCGTACACACGCTCGGGCGGGGCGGAAATAACGCGGCTGCGTTCCACGCGAAAGGTGTCGGGGCGGGTGGCGGCAAAGGCCAGGAACAGCCCCAGCGCTGCAAGCAGTACGAGGGCAATGGTCTTGATCATGGTGGTGTGTCCTCAACAGTGCAATAAAGCCGAAAGCCGCGATCAGCCGCGCATGGCTTCGAGGTCGCGAAACTGCTCCACCCCGTCGATGCCTGCAAAGTCCTCCATCTCGAACAGCTGGCGCACTTCGATCTCGGCCTCCAGACCTTCGCCGCGCGGGTTCGGAAAGCGTCGCGTCCATTCCAGCGCTTCATCGCGGCTGCGCACCTGGATCAGGGTGTAGCCCGCGATGAGTTCCTTGGTTTCGGTAAAGGGCCCGTCGGTCACAGTACGTCCACCGCCGCTGTAGCGCACGCGCCAGCCTTGCGAGGTGGGTTTGAGGCCGCTGCCGTCCAGCAGCACGCCCGCATGGGCAAGTTCTTCGTGGTAGCGGGCCATCTCGGCCATCAGGGCAGCGGTGGGCATGCAGCCTTGCTCGGAATCGGCCGTGGCTTTGACGATGATCATGAATCGCATGAGGGTTCTCCTGGTTCGGGCGGGAAGGCGCAGCGGATCTGCGGCTCTCACACCTACGACGAACAAGAACCGGGCAGATCGACAAGCATCTGCAAAAAAATATCTGAGCCTGAAGCCGAGGCGGCCGGGTGAGCCTCTGACAAGTCGAGAAACGCCTGCAGGTCGCTACGCGATGGCGCCGTGATAGCAGGGTGCCACTTCGCGCACCTCGATGGTGGCCCACTCGGCGGCCGGGCATTCGCGGGCGATGGCCAACGCCTCTTCGCGTGTGGCGCAGTCGATCAGGAAAAATCCGCCCACCATTTCTTTCGTCTCGGCAAACGGGCCGTCGACCAACCGGGATTGCCCCTCGCGCACCTGCAGGCGCACGGCCTGCTCGGTGGAGGCCAGCGACTCGGTGGCACGCAGCAGGCCGCGGGCCTTTAAACCGTCACCAAACTGCAGCATGCGTGCATAGGCCTCCTTCCCTCCCGCCAGCCCACGCTCGGCCCGCTGGCCGTGGGGTTCCATGATGAGCAGCATGTAGGGCATGACAGGGTCTCCTGATGAGAGAAATGGGGCGACGGCAAGGCGAAAGGCGCCATGCTACCAGCCGCAATTACTATATTTTTGATAGCTGTTAGCGCTTATCCAATAAGCGATAGAGGCATTTTTTATATTAATTCTTGCGCACTGTCGCGAGCCTGTGCTATCTTCGGCCTCCTATGCAACGCAGCATGCTCCTACCCACCCTATCGCTAAGCCTACTAGTGCTTGGCCGGGGTCTGCCTGCGTTCGCCACCGTTGCCTGATCCGCTCAGCGCAACACCTGATTTCCCCCTGACCCCGGCCCGCGAACCAGCCCTTGCACACGCAAAGGGCTGCAGGGGATGTCACACGTTTTGTTTTCTTCATTTCGTCTGACCCGTGCACCGCGCTTCCTATCGCGCACCGCACACACCGTTCGTGGAGCCTCTCATGATTGCCAAGCCCGCTACCAAGTACCAAGCCATCGCCCCAGTCCCACTCACCGACCGGCAATGGCCCAACCGCAGCATCACCCACGCGCCCAGGTGGCTCTCGACCGATCTGCGCGACGGCAACCAGGCGCTGTTCGAGCCCATGAACGGCGAGCGCAAGATGAAGCTCTTTCACGAGCTGGTGCGCATCGGCTTCAAGGAGATCGAGGTCGGTTTTCCGGCTGCATCGCAGACCGACTTTGACTTTGTGCGCCGCCTCATCGACGAGAACCTGATTCCCGACGACGTGACCATCATGGTCATGACCCAGTCGCGCGAAGACCTGATCGCTCGAACTGTCGAAGCGGTGAAGGGCGCGCCCCGCGCCATCGTGCACCTGTACAACGCGACGGCCCCCGCATGGCGGCGCATCGTGTTCGGCATGAACGTGACGCAGGTGATGCAGCTCATCGCGCACCACGTGGGCTATTTGAAAGAGCTCACCGACGCGCAGCCCGCCACGCAGTGGACCTTGCAATATTCACCAGAGACCTTCAGCGCCACCGAACTCAGCGTGTCGCTCAAGGCCTGCCAGACGGCCATCGCGGCCTGGAACGCCGGCCCCGGCCGCCCCATCATCATCAACCTGCCCACCACGGTGGAGAACGCCACGCCCAACGTGTTCGCCGACCAGATCGAGTGGATGGACCGGCGCCTCGCCCCCCGCGAGCACATCGTGCTGTCGGTGCACCCGCACAACGACCGCGGCACCGGCGTGGCGGCGGCAGAGCTGGCGATGATGGCCGGCGCCGACCGCGTGGAAGGCTGCCTCTTTGGCAACGGCGAGCGCTGCGGCAATGTGGACATCGTGACGCTGGCACTCAACATGTACACGCAGGGCGTGCACCCGGGCCTCGATTTTTCGGACATCACTTCGGTCGCGCGCATTGCGGAGGAATGCACCTCGCTGCCGGTGCACCCGCGCCACCCGTATGCGGGCGACCTGGTGTTCACCGCGTTCTCGGGCTCGCACCAGGACGCCATCAAAAAAGGCTTTGCCGCGCAAGACCCGAACGCGCTGTGGGAAGTGCCTTACCTGCCCATCGACCCGGCAGACCTGGGCCGCACGTACGACAGCGTGATCCGCGTGAACAGCCAATCGGGCAAGGGCGGCATCGCCTTCTTGCTGGAGCGCGAACACGGCGTGGTGATGCCCCGGCGCATGCAGGTGGAGTTCAGCGCGGTGGTGCAGCGCCACACGGACGCGAGCGAAGGCGAGATGAGCGGCGAGGCGCTGTGGGACCTGTTCCAGCGCACCTACCTGCGGGCCCCGGCCCAGGCGGCCATCGTCTGCCACAGCCACAAGCTCGATGAAGACGGGCAGGGCATCGAACTGGACGTGACCATCGACGGCACACGCCAGACGCTGCGCGGCCAGGGCAACGGGCCCATCGCCGCCACGGTGGATGCGCTCGGCCTGCCGCTGCGCGTGGACCACTACGAAGAGCGCGCCACCGGCACCGGTGCCAACGCCCAGGCGCTGGCCATCGTCGAAGCAGCCATGGAAGGCGTGGCGGGCTCCACCTTCGGCGCGGGTGCCAGTCACAACATCGTGACGGCGTCAGTGCTGGCCATCGTGAGCGTGGCCAACCGGCTGGTGGCGCGGGGCCAGACAGCCGCCGTAACCGCAGCGGTGTAACGCCCCAAGTGTTGTAAAAAGGATAGCTGCTAGCGCTTGAGCCACAAGCGCTAGCAGCATTTTTGACCAATATCCCCAGAGCACGAACGGGGTAGGTGCATGCAGCGGACCCCATCCGTTACCCTTCGGCCCATGCGCGTTTTTCACAGCCTGACTTTTGCTGCCTGCACCGCCGCCCTGTTGGTGCTGAGCGGTTGCGGCACCTCACGGCCCCCAGCCCCTTCGTCGACGTATCCGTCGTCGTCTGCCCCCACCCGCACCACCCCGCCCCTGACGGCGGAGCAGGCACATGACATTGCCATCCACGCGCTGGGCTTGGTGGGTACGCCTTATCGCTACGGCGGCAACACCCCCGAATCGGGTTTCGACTGCAGTGGGCTGATTGGTTATGTGTACCGCAACCAGGTGGGCACACCACCGCCGCGCACCGTGGCGCAACTCAACAACTGGGGGTACCGCATCGACGGCAAGGAGCTGCGCACTGGCGACCTCGTGGTGTTCGGCACCGGTCGCCAGCCCAACCATGCAGGCATCTATGTCGGCGAGGGGCGGTTTGTGCATGCGCCCTCCACCGGCGGCACGGTGCGGCTGGACCATTTGCAGTCGCGCCACTGGGCGCGTCAAAACGCTGCGTTTCGCAGGCCTTAGAAGCTCCCCCTGAGGGGGACGACGCCCTTGCTGCGGGGCGGCCCTTGCTCGGCGTCCCTCGCCTGAGCGCGCGCCCGTTGCGGGCAGTGTGATCACCGAATCGTCAGCCAAGTTGATGACTGCGCCGCGCGACAATCGGGGCCACCATGACCCACGCACACCGCTCCGCCCACCCCATCTCCACCCACGACACGACGCGCATTGACGACACGCGCATCAAGGCCGTGCGCCCGCTGATCACGCCTGCGCTGCTGCAGGAATGGCTGCCGACGCCCGACGCTGCGCAAACGCTGGTGGAAACCAGCCGTGCCGCCATTTCGCGCGTTCTGCACGGTCAGGACGACCGGCTGGTGGTGGTGGTGGGGCCTTGCTCCATCCACGACCATGGCCAGGCGATGGAATACGCGCACCAGCTCAAGGCCCAGGCCGATGCACTGCAGGACGATCTGCTCATCGTGATGCGCGTGTATTTTGAAAAGCCGCGCACCACCGTGGGTTGGAAGGGTTACATCAACGACCCTCACCTGGATGGCAGTTTTGCCATCAATGAAGGACTGGAGCTGGCGCGCCAGCTGCTGCTGGATGTGCTGGCCGTGGGCCTGCCGGTGGGCACCGAGTTTCTGGACCTGCTGTCTCCGCAGTTCATCAGCGACCTGGTGAGCTGGGGGGCCATTGGTGCGCGCACCACCGAGAGCCAGAGCCACCGCCAGCTGGCCAGTGGGCTGAGCTGCCCCGTGGGTTTCAAGAACGGAACCGACGGCGGCGTGAAGGTGGCCAGCGACGCCATTCAGGCTGCGCAGGCGTCACACGCCTTCATGGGCATGACCAAGATGGGCCAGGCCGCCATCTTTGAAACGCGCGGCAATCAGGACTGTCACGTGATCTTGCGCGGCGGCAAGCAGCCCAACTACCAAAAGGCCGATGTCGATGCCACCTGCGCGGTGCTGAAAGCGGCGGGCCTGCGCGAGCAAGTGATGATCGACGTGAGCCATGCCAACAGCAGCAAGCAACACCAGCGCCAAATCACGGTGGCGGACGATGTGGCCCAGCAGATTGCAGCGGGTGACGCGCGCATCACGGGCCTGATGATCGAAAGCCACCTGCAAGAAGGCCGCCAGGACATCGTGCCCGGCCAGCCGCTGCAGCATGGCGTTTCGGTGACGGACGCGTGTATCAGTCTGGCGCAGACGGTTCCGGTGCTGGAGGGCCTGGCGGCGGCGGTACGCGCCCGACGCGCGATCGTCAAATAGGCTCTGGCACTTGCCGGCGGCGCTGGGCTCAGCGTGCGCCGGCTGTAGCGTCGATATTGCGTGCCGTGCCCAGCAGCGTGGCGCACAGCGTTTCCTGCCCCTGGCTGTCCACAGCAAACACATCGGATGCGCAGACCGTGAGCAGACGCCCGGCGTCCACCACACGCCCGCGGGCGCGCAGGCACTCGCCTTTGGCGGGCGCCACAATTTTCAGGGTGGCGTCCACCGTGGCGTTGACCCAGCCCGGCGGCAACACGCTGCCTGCGGCTGCCACGGCGGCAAAGTCTGCAATGGCAAACACGGCGGTGGCCTGCAACTGCCCCGGGCGAAAGCTGAAGGCATCACTGACCGGTATTTCCAATTCGACCTGACCCGGCTGCACGCTGACAAAACGCAGCCCCAATGTGCGGGCCATGGGCATGGCCAGAACGAGGGCCTGCAAGGCGTCGAGCTGCGGGACGGGCAACGCAGAGGAAGCAGGGGATGAAGAGAACGTCATGGGCGGTGTCTCGGTGGGGTGGCGGAAAGAGCGCTGCGTGATTCCACGGGCCTTGTCTGACAGGGCGTTGCAGGGCTCTGAGATCTGACAGGCGAGTTCAGAGATTTGCAGGCCCCCACACTAGCAAGCCTCGCGTTGTACGAGGGTTACCTGCGCGACTCCACCCGGTTGATATGGGGCAAACACGCATACGGCGTGCCTGCAGCGCAAGGCTGCGCGGTGTAGCATTGCCTTTTTAATGTTGTGGTCCTGGTCCTTTTGCCCTACAACCGCGGAGGTGCTGCTCGGCACATACCGCCTTACGGCCCGATTCCCTTGCTGTTGCTGTTGACGCTGCCCCGGTCCCTTGCTTGTTGCCTTGTTGTTCTGGCTGGGTCAAGCCTGCGCGCGCCGGCTGTCATAACAGACCCAACGGGCCCGACGGGCGCTTGACAACCATGCCGCCAGCGCAAGTCCCTGCAGAAGCCGCACGGCTTCACGCACTTCAGTCTTACGCGATCCTCGACACACCGGCCGAAGACGATTTTGACCAGCTGGTCACGCTGGCAGCCCGCTTGTGCCTGTGCCCCATGGCAGTGGTCAACTTCATTGACAGCGAGCGCCAGTGGTTCAAGGCAGCGGTGGGCGTGCCGTTTCAGGAGACAGAACGCGCCATTGCGTTTTGCGCCCATGCACTGGACGGCAGCCGTGAACCCATGGTGGTTCCCGACGCCACACAGCACCCCAATTTTGCCCACAACCCAATGGTGCTGGGCGATCCGCATATTCGTTTTTATGCCTGTGTGCCGCTGGTCAACCCCGATGGGTTTGCGCTGGGCACCCTGGCGGTGCTGGACACAGCGCCCCATGTGATGCTGCCCGAGCAGATCGAGAGCCTGAAGATTTTGGCCGGCCAGGCCATGGCCCAGCTGGAGCTGCGCCGCCAGCAGCATCTGCTGGCACAGCTGGTGGAAGAGCGCAACCAGATGCACACCGAGATGCTGGCGCAAAGTGAGGCCCTGCGTGTGGCCGGGCAGATTGCGCGCATTGGCGGCTGGATCGTCGAGTTGCCCAGCATGCAGCTGACCTGGTCGCAAGAGATTGCCGCCACCTACGGACTCACGCGCCGCATGAGTTCGGTCATGCAGATTCTGGATCTGTACAAGCCCCCGTACCGGTCAACCATGCAAAAGGCGTTTGAAAGCTGCATGCGCCTGGGCACGCCGTTTGACGTGGAGGCGGAAGTGGTCATGCCCGGAGACCGCCATTTCTGGGTGCGCACCGCGGGCCAGGCGGCACACAATGCCCAGGGTCAGATCATCCGCATCCAAGGCGCTTTTCAGGACATCTCGGCCCAGCGGCTGGCCAACGAGGCACGGCATGTGAGTGAGGAGCGGTTTCACCTGGTATCGCGCGCGACCGCCGATGCGGTGTGGGACTGGAACCTGCACACCGACGCCATGTGGTGGAACGAGGGCATGCAGAACCTGTTTGGTGTGCCGCTGGAAGAGCTGCCGCCCGACAGCACCTCGTGGACCCTGCGACTGCACCCCGAGGACAGCGATACGGTGCTGGAGGGCATCCACCGCGCCATAGAAGGCAGCGACAACCACTGGTCTGCCGAATACCGCTTTCGCCGCAGCGATGGCACCTATGCCTGGGTGTTCGATCGCGGCTTTCTGATCCGCGACTTTGAAGGCAAGGCCGTGCGCATGGTGGGGGGCATGGCCGACATCAGCGCACAAAAACTGGCGGACCTCGATGCGCAGCGCGACGCAGTGAACCATGCCGAGCTGCTGCAGGTGCAGCAGCGGATCTCCTCGCTGGACATGCCCTTGCCCGAGGTGTTGCAGCTGGTGGCTGACACCGTGCTGCGCCAGACCAGCGCACGGGGCGCCATGGTGGAGCTGCTGCAGGCGGGGCAGTTGGTGGCACAGGCTTCGGCCGGCGACCATGTGCGGCCTGTGGGCAACATGCTGCCGGTGGGTCAGAGCATTTTGTGGCCCGCCCTGCGCGAGGGGCGCACGGTGGTGTGCAACGACACCGAGGCCGAGGGCTGGGACATGGCGTCCATGCCGCACCGCCATGGGGTGCTGTCAGTGATGGCCGTGCCGCTGCGCGCAGGTGAGGCGGTGGTGGGTTCGCTCAAGGTCACATCCGACAAGGTCAACGCGTTTTCGCGCCGCGACGTGGCCCACCTGGAGATCCTCACCGAATCCCTGGGCGCCATGGTGCAGTTGCGGCATGTGGCCGGGCAGTTGCACGCGTCCGAGCTGCAATACCGCATGCTGTTTGATGAGCACCCGCACCCCATGTGGGTGTACGACAAGGAAACGCTGCGCTTGCAAGCCGTCAACCAGTCGATGGAGACACACTACGGCTACACCGAGGCAGAGTTGCTGTCGATGCACATGACGGACCTGTGGCCTGCCGAACGGCGCGAAGCCATCAAGGAGCGCATCGAGGCGATTCCGATGGACCAGCGCAACAAGCCGGTCGTCAGCCGCCACATCAAAAAAGACGGCACGTTCATGGACGTGGAGATCACGGCGGGCAGCATCAGCTTCAACGGGCGCCCCGCGCGCCAGGTGCTGGCCACCGACGTGACCGAACGCCTGCGCACCGAACGCGAACTGGCGCGCATGGGTCGTGCGCAGCGGTTGCTGAGCGCCTGCAACGAAACACTGGTGCGTGCCACGTCCGAGACGACGCTGTTGCAGGCCATCTGCCAGATTGCAGTCGACATTGGCGGCTACCGCATGGGCTGGGTTGGCTTTGCGCTGGACGATGAACGCAAGTCCATCCAGCCAGTGGCCCACGCGGGCCATAACGAAAACTACCTGGACAACCTGCCCCTGTCATGGTCGGCAGACGACCGCTATGGACGCGGACCCGCAGGCGTAGCGATACGCACCGGCAAGCCGGTGATCGTGCAAGACATCCGCACCGAAGGCGACTTTGCCGACTGGACCGGGCGCATGCTGGAGAACGGCTTCCATGGCGTGATCTGCCTGCCGCTGCGCGACCGCGACCACGACCGCACTTTTGGCCTGCTGTACCTGTACGCCCCCGAGATCCTGCAGATCAGCCCCGAAGAAGCCGCGCTGCTGCAGGAGCTTTCTAACGACGTGGCCTTTGGCATCACCAGCCTGCGCGCCCACAAGTCGCAGCAACGCCTGCAGGCATCCGTGCTCAAGGTAGCGGCGGCGGTGTCGGCTAGCACCGGAACCGAGTTTTTTGTGCAGCTGGTACGCAACATGGCGGATGCCCTGGGCGCCCAGGGGGGTTGTGTGGTGCGGCTGCTGCCGCAGGTCAAAGGCCAACCTCCGCGCGTGGTCACGCTGGCAGCGGTGCTGGATGGGCAGATGTTGCCCAACGACGAATACACCCTGGAGCACACCCCCAGCTTACAGCTGATGTCGCAGCGCGAGTTTGTGGTGGCGGAGCGGGTGCAGCAGATGTACCCGCAGGCGCCCATCCTGCGCCATGTGGGCGCGCAGGGGTATGTGGGCCACCAGCTGTGCAATGGCGACGGGGAGGTGGTGGGCATCGTTTTTGTGCTGTTCCGCCAGCCCGTGGACGAGACAGGTTTCATCACCTCGACCTTGCAGATTTTTGCAGCCCGGGCGTCGGCCGAAATCGACCGGCAGCTGGCCGATGCGCGCATTCGCCATCAGGCCTCGCTGCTGGACAAAGCGCAAGACGCCATCCTGGTGCGCGACCTGAACCATCGCATCATCTTCTGGAACAAAAGCGCCGAGCGCCTGTATGGCTGGTCGCAGCTGCAGGCGCTGGGCCAGTCGATCGAAACCCTGCTGTACGAAGACCCCACCCACTTTCGCCATGCCACGCAGACGGTGCTGGACCATGGCGAGTGGACCGGCGAGATCGAGCAACGCCACCGCGACGGCAGCTCCATCGAGGTGGAGGGGCGCTGGACACTGGTGCGGGGGGACGACGGCAAGCCGCAGTCCATCCTGGCCATCAACACCGACATCCGCCAGCGCAAGGCCAGCGAGCGCGAAATCCAGCGCCTGGCGTTTTACGACGCGCTGACCGGTCTGCCCAACCGCATGCTGCTGATGGACCGCCTGGGCCAGGCGCTGGCCAACGCCCAGCGGCGCCAGCTGGGCGGCGCACTGCTGTTCATCGACCTGGACAACTTCAAGACCCTCAACGACACCCTGGGCCACGACCAGGGCGACCTGCTGCTGCAGCAGGTGGCGCAGCGCCTGAACACCTGCGTGCGCAGGTCGACACCGTGGCACGCCTGGGCGGCGACGAGTTTGTGGTGATGCTGGAAGAGCTGAGCCCCAAACCGCCACGAGCTGGCCCTGCACGCACGCGGCGTGGGCGAAAAAATCCTGTCCACGCTGGCCGTGCCGTATGCACTGGCGGCCACCAGTACCGCAGCACGCCCAGCATCGGCATTACGCCGTTCACGGGCGAGCAGACCAGCGTGGACGAACTGCTCAAACAGGCCGACCTGGCCATGTACCAGGCCAAGACGGCGGGCCGCAACACGCTGCGCTTTTTTGACCCCGACATGCAGGCGGTGGTGACGGCACGCGCGGCGCTGGAGGCCGACCTGCGCCCGGCCCTGGCGCAAGACGAGTTTTTGCTGCACTACCAGCCCCAGATGCACCAGTCGGGCCGCTGCGTGGGGGTGGAGGCGCTGGTGCGCTGGCCCCACCCGCAGCGCGGCATGGTGTCGCCCGCGCAGTTCATTCCGCTGGCCGAAGAGACCGGGCTGATCCTGCCGCTGGGCCACTGGGTGCTGCACACCGCGTGCAAGCAGCTGGCCAGCTGGCAGGACGACCCCGCGCTGGCCCACCTGACCCTGGCGGTCAACGTGAGCGCGCGCCAGTTCCGCCACGCCAGTTTTGTGGACGAGGTGCGCCCGGTGCTGGCCATCACCGGCGCGCCGTCCGGGCGCCTCAAGCTGGAGCTGACCGAAAGCCTGCTGGTGGACGACATGGAAACCACCATCGCCAACATGACGGCCCTGCGCTCGCATGGCGTGGGGTTCTCGCTGGACGACTTTGGCACCGGTTATTCGACCCTGAGCTACCTCAAGCGCCTGCCACTGGACCAGCTCAAGATCGACCAGAGCTTTGTGCGCGACCTGCTGACCGACCCCAACGACGCCGCCATTGTGGAAACCATCATCGGCCTGTCGCGCAGCCTGGGCCTGGAAGTGATCGCCGAAGGGGTGGAAACGCCCGAGCAACGCGATCTGCTGGCCCGCGCAGGCTGTCAGCACTACCAGGGCTACCTCTTCAGCCGCCCCCTGTCTGTGGACCTTCTGGAGGCCTTCCTGCGCCCTGCGGCTCCCTGAACGCCAGTTCAAAGCTGCCAGAACACCCTGAGGGCCTTGAAGCGCCCCCCGGCCAGTCACCCTCACCGCAGCATCGCCTGCGGTTTTTTTTGCCTGCAGAGGTTGAGGGAGCCGTTTGTGGGGCACGCCAAGCGGCCTGGGGCGGATTTGCAGGATTCGCGCCGCCACGCGCACTACTTTCCTTCTGGCGTGCTTCGCTCAAGAGGGTGCGGGGAGTGCGTGCGGCTCGGCGCTCACCCATTACCTCCGCCCCGACAAGACTTCGCGTTCAGGGCGCTGAAGTTGTCCCTCTGTCTTCTTCTTATGTTTTCTATAAATACATAGTCGTAGTAGTAGAAGGCAGGTTTTTGTGTGCACAACTGACTTTTTGCCCTGCGAATCAAGCACTTGCGTGCGCCAGAACCCTGTGCACCGATCCCTCGCGCCGCTGTCTTCACGACGGGGACAAAAACCTGTCGCCGGCCTTTTCTGTGGATAACCCATGGGTTGTGCCAAAACTATCCCCAGTTTTACCCACCGAAGTGTTTGCCCACAGGAATTTCAATGGAAAGTGCCTCTAGCGCTTATCCATAAAGCGCTGTTAGCTCTTCTATCAATAGCAAATTGCACTGCAAAGACATGGCTTGTACGCACCGGATCACTCTGCTGAGTGTGCTGTGCACCGTTGCAACCACCCCTGCCTGTTGATTTCGGCAACGTATCGGCGGCGCAATCTTGGCCCGCGCACCGTCCACAGGCCCGTTTTCAACCCCCGGTTTTGGGCTCTGGTTATTCTTCTATAGCTTTATATATATAAATAGCAGTAGTAGTAGAGCAGCCCTGTTTCTGTGGACAAGCCATTTTTTTTCAATGATTGCAAGGGTTTACGTCGCTGCAAAGTATGTGTGGCGGTCTGCACAAAACGCGGGGCTCGCAGACAACAACTTTGGGGATCGGACTTTTTGTGTGGATAACTACCTTGTTGTGCCAGAACTTTCACCAGAGTTATCCACAATTTCTTGTTCGTGGTTGGGAATCCGACGCAAAAAAGCCCGGAGTCCATCAAAGAACTCCGGGCCTGGGGACCCAGCACCGGGTGAAGGTGCTTGTGGGCCTGGCGTACAGATCGATTACTGGGCTGGCGCCGGTGCAGCCGGTTTGCCTTCGGCACCAGCGCGTTTGCCGTGGTGGTGGCCATGGCGACCCTCACCGCCGCCTTCACCGCGCGTCATGCCGCCCATGCGGTGACCACCGCGGTGGGCCTTGGCGTCAAACGTCTTTTGCTGCTCGGGCGTCAGGGCGGCGTAGAAGGTCTTGGTGACCTCGCCACGGCGGTCGGCCTCGGCGGCGTGCTGGGCACGCAGGGCCCGCATGCGGTCAATGCGCTCGGGGGTGGTCAGCGTGTGCATGTCCTTGCGGTCCAGGCGCGCGGTGCGCTCGCCGGGTTGCATGGACGTGGTGAAGGTGGTCCACGCGGGTTCTTGAGCAGCGGTCAGCTTGAGATCGCTTTTGAGCGCCGCCAGGTGCTTGGCGCGGTGCTCGGCACGATTACCGTGGTGCTTGCCACCGCCTTTGTGGCCGTGGTGGCGTTCGCCGGCCTGGTGGCGGCCATCCTGGGCCATCGCACCCGCCGTGGGGGTGCTGGGTGCGGCGGGGGGTTGCTGGGCCAGCACGGGCAGGGCCAGGGCGGCCAGAACAGCGGTGGCGGCAAAACGGCGGTGGAAATGGAAAGCCATGGTGTGAGTCCTTTCACAGGGGTTGAACAAGCAACTCGCTGGAACGGTTGTCCCAGCGATTGAGAGTCAGTGTCCGCCCCGCATGTATCGCCCCCGTGCGTGTTGGATGAGGCTGTGTAAAGTTGTGACAAGAAGCTGTGGGTGTGCAGCGCAAATTTTTATATAAAAATGGCCGGTAGCGCTTATTGGATAAGCGCTGATAGCTATCTAAATAATAGTGAACACGGTGCCTTGAGCTGCATCAAGTCACAGCGGCCACAGAGCCTTCGCCGGTGACCCCCGACAATGGCGTGTTCGGGGTCTGTCTGTTTGTCTGCGCAGTGCAGCGCAGCCAGCCGCCCCATCACCACCAACGACCGCAACAAAAGGTTTTCCGTGTTCAAGAACATGATCGTGTACCGCATTGCCCCGCAATGGCAGGTCGAACTGACGCAAGTGGAAGAAGCCCTGGCCAAGGTGCCGTTTCTGGAATGTGGCGCCACGCAAGAAAAATCCCTGGGCTGGGTGCCGCCGCGCGGTGAACCACATGGCCCCCTGGCAGAGTCCGTCGGCGGCCAGTGGATCCTGCGCTTCATGGTCGAATCCAAGGTGCTGCCCGGCAGCGTGCTGGCCCGCCGTGTGAAGGAAAAGGCCGAACGCATCGAACAGGAAACTGGTCGCAAGCCCGGCAAGAAGGAAAGCAAGGAGCTGAAAGACGAGGCCAAGCTCGACCTGCTGCCCATGGCGTTCACCAAACAAGGGTCGATGTGGGTGTGGATCGACACCACATCGCGCCTGCTGGTGCTCGACACGTCCAGCCAGGGCCGCGCGGATGAAGTGGTGACCTTGCTGGTCGAAGCGTTGCCGGGGCTGTCGGTGTCTCTCATCAACACCCAGACAAGCCCGCAGGCCGCGATGTCGCACTGGCTCAAGGAACAGGAGCCACCCGTGGGCTTCACGGTCGACCGCGAATGTGAACTGAAAAGTGCGAGCGAAGAAAAAGCGGTGGTCCGTTATGCCCGCCACCCGCTGGACATCGAAGAAGTGCAGGCGCACATCGACGCCGGCAAGCTGCCCACCAAGCTGGCACTGACCTGGGACGACCGGGTGTCGTTCATGCTGACCGAAGGGCTGCAGCTCAAGAAGGTGACGTTCCTGGACACGGTGTTTGAAGGCACCAAGGCGGACGACGGCGGCTTTGACACCGATGTGGCCATTGCCACGGGTGAACTCGTCAAGCTGATTCCCGACCTGATCGAGGCGCTGGGGGGCGAGGCGGAAAGTGGCGTGGCCAGCGCGGCGCAGGCCGTTGCTGCAGACGGTGTTGTCGCGCCCGGTGTGCCCAAGCTGTCTTCTACCGCCGCTTCAGCCCCATCTGCGCCTGCGCGCAAAAGTGCTGGCGGTGGTGTGGTCACCGGGCCCAAGGAGGTTCCGGTGGATACGGACCCGGAGTCCGCGCCGTTCTAGCGGGTTCATTTGCACGCTTTGCAAGCTTCATCGCGCCTTGAAAAAGATGACCACCCTCAGCACTGAAGACTTCATGCACCTCGCTCTTGTGGAGGGGCGAAAGGCGTTGCCAGCGTGCCTGCCGAATCCGCCTGTTGGTTGTGTGCTGGTGAAGGATGGGAAGGTGATAGCGAGCGGTTTCACGCAGCCGCCGGGGCAGCACCACGCTGAGGCCATGGCGCTGGCCCAGGTGTCGGGTGATCTGTCAGGCGTCACGGCATTCGTCACGCTGGAGCCCTGTTCTTTTCACGGCAGGACCCCGTCGTGTGCGAAGGCGCTGGTGGCGCGTGGCGTTCAGCGGGTGGTAGTTGCCACGCTGGACCCTGACCCGCGCAACGCAGGGGCGGGCATCGAGATCCTCAGGGCAGCCGGGGTGGACGTTTCTGTCGGCGTGCTGGAACCCGCAGCGCGTGAAGACATGGGCGCCTACCTGGGGGCCGTCGCCAACCGGTGCCCCCCGCATTGATGGGGGCGTGACCGCAGGGAGTTCAACGCCCGGCAAATTGTGCGGATTGGCGTTGGTGAAACGCCTCCACCCCTGCGCGGAAATCTTCGGTGCCCGCGCAGTGCACAAAGGCCTCTTTTTCGGCTGCCAGTTGTTCGGGCAGGCTGCTGTCCAGCGACGCGCGCATCAGCCGCTTCATCGCGCCGTAGGCCACGGTAGGCCCGGCGGCCAGTCGTTGGGCCAGGGCGGTAGTGGCTGCTCCCAGCTCTGTCGCAGGCACCACACGGTTGACCAGTCCCAGGCGCAGCGCGTCGTCAGCGGTGAAGGCTTCGCCCAACAGTGCAATCTCCAGCGCCTTGCGCAACCCCACCACGCGCGGCAGCGCCCAGGAGGCACCCACGTCGCAACTGGTGCCCAGGTTGATGTAGGCCAGGTTCAGGCGCGTGCCTTCGGCCATGAGGACGTAGTCGGCCATGAGCAGCAGGCTCAGCCCGGCGCCCGCAGCCACACCGTGCACCTGGGCAATGACCGGCGCGTTCATCTGCGTCAGAAGCATCAGGGCGGCGTTGAGCGGCGTGAGGATGTCGAGGGCGCCCTGCACCGGGTCAGCGCGCAAGGTGGCCAAGTCGCCACCCGCCATGAAGCCCTTGCCGTTGCCACACAGCACCACGGCGCGCACACCGGGGTCGGCGGCGATGGTTTGCACGGCGGCCAGGAAGGCGTTGGCCATGGGCACGTCAATGGCGTTGAGGGACTCGGGCCGGTTGAAGCGCAGCGTGGCGATGGCGCCGTCGCGTTCCAAAAACAAGGGGGCCGCAGGGTCGGTGGCGTTGGTTTTCATGTCAAATTGGCCTCTAGCGCTTATTGGTAAAGCGCTGATAGCTCCTGTTTTGATAGTGGTTGCATCGTTTGACCAGCCACAGGGCAGTGGCTAGTGGTACAGCGCTTCAATCTCTGCCGCATACGTCTTGTAGATGCTGGAGCGGCGCACTTTCATGGTGGCGGTCACTTCGCCGTCGTCGTGGTCCAGCTCCTTGGTGAGCAGGTGGAACTTGCGGATCTGCGACACCTGCGCCAGGCGCTGCGTTGCCCTGGTCGATTTCGGCGTCGATCAGGCCGCGCACCTCGCGGCGTGCTCGACCAGCGAGCGGAAGTGGGTGAACGGCAATGCGCCGCGCCTCGGCCCATTTGCCGACGGTCTCGTAGTCGATCTGCACCAGCGCGCCGACGAACTTGCGGGCCTCGGCGACGATGATGCATTCCTTGATGAAGGGGCTGCCCTTCATCGTGTTCTCGATCTCGGACGGCGTGAGGTTCTTGCCGCCCGCGGTGATCATGATGTCCTTCAGGCGGTCGACGATGCTTGATCTGGCCGTCCTACCTAGGCGCACCACGTCGCCGGTGTGCAGCCAGCCGTCGATGATGCTGCGCGGCCGTGGCCTCGGGGTTCTTGTAGTAGCCCGCGAACACCATGTCGCCGCTTGATCTGCAGCTCGCCGCCCAGTCGTCGCCAGACTTGGCAATGCGCCATTCGACGCCGCTGCGTGGGCACGCCGACGGTGCCGACCACGCACATCGTCGCAGCCGGTGGCCGGTGACCATGCCGGTGGACTCGGTCAGGCCGTAGACCTCGACCAGCGGCACGCCCAGCGTGCGGAAGAAGCGCACCACATCGGGCGGGATGGGCGCGGCGCCGGTGAGCGCCACCTTGGCTCGCGCAGGCCGATGAAGTTTTGCAGCGCGCGGAACACCAGCCAGTAGCAAGCGGCGTAGGTCAGCACGTTCGCCCAGCTCCAGCGCGCTGCGCGGCTTTTCGGCCAGCGGCTGCGCAGGCTTTGCCAGGCGCGCGTGAAACAGCGCGCGGCGCAGGCCGCCGGTCTCGTGCAGCTTGATGCTGATGGCGGCGTGCAGCTTTTCCCAGATGCGCGGCACGCCGAGGAACATGGTGGGCGCCACCTCGCGCAGGTCTTCCTGCACGGTGCGGATGGATTCGCCGAAGTTCACCTGCGAGCCCAGGTACAGCGGCACGAAGCTGGTCAGCATCTGCTCGGCCACGTGGCACAGCGGCAGGTACGACAGGTGCGTGGTGTCGTGCGCCGAGCTCCAGCCGGTCGACGATGCCGGGCACCACGCCGCGGATGTTGCGCGTACGACATCATCGCGCCCTTGGGCGCGCCGGTGGAGCCCGAGGTGTAGATCATCAGGCCGACGTCGTCGAGCGTCTGGCGGCCAGCGCGTCGTCGATGCAGCGGCCTGCTGGCCGCGATGCCGGCGCCGAGCTGCTTCGACCTCGGCGAACGTGGCGATGAACTGCGCGCACCGTCGGGCGCGAAGCTGGCGCAGGCCCTTGGTCTCCATGACCACGATGCTTTTCAGGCGCGGCAGCTCGGGCAGCGCGGCCAGCACCTTGTCGGTCTGCTCCTGGTCTTCGCAGACGACGATCTCGACGTCGGCATGGCCCAGCACGTAGGCCACCTCGTTGGTGGGGCTGGTCGGGTAGACGCCGACCGTGACGGCGCCGACCAGGCCCGCGCCCATCTGCGCCAGCACCCATTCGACCCGGTTCTCGGAGATCACGCCGACATGGCCGCCCGCGGGCAGGCCCAGCGCACGCAGGCCCAGGCCGAAGTGGCTGGCGCGCTCGTAGTAGCTGCGCCCAGGTGACCGGCTGCCAGATGCCGAAGTCCTTCTGCCGGATGGCGATGCGCTGCGGCGCTGCGGTGCGCGCCGCGTTCGCGCAGCATCTGCGGGCAGCGGTCGAGGTCTCGGCAGGTGGCATGCTCATGACAGCCAGCGCTTGCGGCGCTTGTAGTGCTTGATGTCGCTGGAAGCTTCTGGCCTCGCCGCCGCCGCCCATGCCCAGGTAGAACTCGCGCACGTCGGGGTCGGCGGCCAGCTTCTCGGCGGTGCCGTCGATCACGACCTTGCCGGTCTCCATGATGTAGCCGAGTGCGCCACGGCCAGCGCCACGGAGGCGTTCTGCTCGACCAGCAGCATCGACGACGCCCTGCTCGGCGTTGATGCGCGCGATGATGGCGAAGATGTCCTCCACCAGCATCGGCGACAGGCCCAGCGAGGGTTCGTCGAGCAGGATCAGCTGCGGCTGCGCGATCAGCGCGCGGCCGATGGCCAGCATCTGCTGCTCGCCGCCCGACAGGTAGCCGGCCAGGCCCTTGCGCCGCTCGTGCAGGCGCGGGAAGTAGCCGTAGACCAGGTCGAAGTCGGCGCTGCGCGCACTGCGCCCGGTCAGCGCATAGGTGGCGGCGACCAGGTTTTCTTCGACCGTCAGGTCCTCGAACACGCTGCCGGCCTTCCATCACATGGAACAGGCCGGCGCGCACCAGCTGGTGCGGCGCGCAGCTGCCGCGGTGGCGCTGGCCGTCGAAGCGCGATGCTGCCCGCCGGTCACCTCGCCGTCCTCCAGCGCCAGCAGGCCCGAGACGGCCTTCAGCGTGGTGCGTCTTGCCCGCGCCGTTGCTGCCCAGCAGCGCCACGATCTGCCCGCGCGGCACGGCCAGCGACAGGCCGCGCAGCACCTGCACGACCTTGTTGTAGATGACCTCGATGTTGTTGACTTCGAGGATCATGCCATCCGCCCGCGCCCCCGCCCGAGGGTGACGGCGGTTCGCCCTGCGCGCACCGTGGCCGGCGCCGCCTCGGGGCGTCCCTGAGGGAGGCGCACGCTGTGCATGACTCGAGCATGATCCAGTCCGACGCCGGCCACCATCTTCTGCGCCTTCATGTCGGCGCGGTAGATGCGGCCGACCGGGATGGAGTTGCCCTTGATGGTGATCGGCACGCCGATCAGGCCGCCGGTGTCGAAGTCCTTGATGCGAGTTCAGCGCCGCCTTCAGGTTCTTGCCGTCGAGCGGCTTGCCCGCGTCCAGCGTGCGCTTGGCCGCTTCGGTGAACAGCATGGCGGTCAGGAAGCCCTGGAGGTAGGCCGTGCTCTGGTACTCGGGCCGCATCGCGCGGATCTTCTCGAGCATCGGCGCCTTGCGTCGGTGTCGTAGTAGTAGCGGTAGGGCATCACGCCCATGAAGCCGTCGGCGGCCTCGCCCATCTTCATCACGGTGGAGCTGTCCATGGTCCAGAAGGTGCCCATGAACTGGCTCTTCATGCCGGGCTGCTTGCGCCTGGGTGACGAACTCGGGGATGGGCGCCGAGGATGTAGCCGTGGAAGATGGTGTAGTCGGGAGCGGCGCGGCGCAGCTTGATCACCTCGGTGGACACGTCGACGCTGCCGGCGCGGCGTCATGATCTCGACGGGCACCGATCAGGCCGAGCTTCTTCGGCTGTCGGCCTCGCTTCTTCTCGATCGGGTCGCGGCCGAACTCGGTGTCGGAGTAGACGAACGCGACCTTGGCGCCGGGCTTTTCCTTGGCGATGTGCTTGCAGCAGGATGCCGATCATCTCGGTGTAGTCGGGGCCGACCAGAAACTGGTTCGGGTACTTCTGCGGGTCGTTGATCTCCGGTGGCGAACGAGGCGCCGGCCATCAGGATGGTGCCCGACGCGGTCCAGTTCGGGGTTGATGGTTTTGGCAGAAGCCGGTGGAGTCGCCGTAGTACAGGTTGACCTTGTTCTGGCTGGTGATCTTCTTGAACGCGGCCACCGACACGTCGACCTTGTAGCCGGTGTCCTCGGGCACGTACCTGACCTTGCGGCCCTTGATGCCGCCGGCGTCGTTGACGATCTTCACGTAGTCGCCGATGCCGGCATTGATGCCGATGCCGGCGAAGGCGAACACGCCGGTCAGCGGGATCGAGCCGCCGATGACGATGTCTTCGCTGCGCCTGCGCCAGCACCGACAAGCGGGCTGGTGAGCGCTGCGGCGCCCAGCGGCTGCCGAGCAGCAAATGGCGGCGCTGGATGGAAGTGTGTGGTGTGTCCATGTTGTCTCCTATGGATTTAGTTGCGGAACGGCCAGAGGTGGAAGAAACGGCGGATGCGCCGCCACACTTCGGCCAGGCCGTGCGGCTCGAAGACCAGAAAACCGACGATCAGCAGGCCGAAGACGATGGTGCGCACCGGCGAGAGAAACACCGTCAGCTCGCTGCCGCCGGGCAGCAGGCCGACCACCAGCTTGAGCACCTCGGGCACCAGGGTCATGAACACCGCGCCGAGGATGCCGCCGAGGATGGTGCCCATGCCGCCGACGATGATCGCGGCCAGGAAGAAGATGGACATCAGCAGCGGGAAACTCTCGGGCGTGACCACGCGAAAGAAGTAGGCCCACAGCCCGCCCGCCACGCCCGCGTAGAACGACGACAGCCCGAACGACAGCAGCTTGTAGCGCAGCAGCGGAATGCCCAGCACCTCGGCCGAGATGTCGCGGTCGCGGATGGCGATGAAGGCGCGGCCGACGCGGGTGCGGAACAGGTTGGCCGCGCCCAGCAGCATCAGGAGGGTGACCGGCACGATCAGCCAGTACAGGCGGAACGAGGTGTCCAGCGGCTGTGCCGAACAGCTTGGCAGGCGGCACGCTCAGGCCCCCGGTGCCGCCGGTGAACTTCCAGTTGGCGAAGATGAAGTGCGCGATGAACGATGCGGCAATGGTGGCGATCGCCAGGTACAGCCCTTTGACGCGCAGCGACGGAATGCCCACGATGAGGCCACCCAGCATGGCCACAAAGCCGCCCGCCAGCAGGTTCAGCAGGAACGGCGTGCCCACGCGTGTTTCCAGCACGGCCACGGTGTAGGCGCCCAGCCCCATGAACGCGGCCTGGCCGAGGCTGACCAGGCCGGTGTAGCCGGTGAGGATGTTGAGCCCCGTGGCGCTGGCGACGTTGATGCTGACCAGGCAGGCCAGGTACAGCCAGTAGTCGCTGGCGATGAACGGGAACAGCACCAGCAGCGCAGCGCCCACGGCCAGCCACACCTTTTGGGTGCGCGAGTCGAACAGCGCCGCGTCGGCGATGTAGGTTTCCTTGAGGGTTCCGATGCGCATCTAGAGTCTCTCGTATCTCATGGGTGCCGAACAGGCCATACGGGCGCACCAGCAGCACCGCCACCAGCACGATGAAGGTGGCCAGCAGCTTGTATTCGCCGCCCAGGTAGGCCCCGGCCAGTGCCTCGATCAGGCCGATGAGCATGCCGCCGACGAGCGCGCCGAGCACGCTGTCGAGCCCGCCGACGATGACGACCACCAGCACCGACAGGCCGAACACGCCCATGCTGCGACGAGATGCCGCCGATCGAGCCGACGATGATCCCGGAGATGGCGGCGATCATGGCCGATGCCACCCAGGCCAGCGAGAACACGCGCGGCACGTTGATGCCCACCGAATACGCGGCCGCCTGGTCGCAGGCCGTGGCGCGCAGGGCCACGCCGCCGCGCCAGAAGCGGAACACCAGCAGCACGGCGGCGATGAACACGACGGCGATCACCGCAGCCGCAGAACACCTTGGGCGCGAGGAAGGCGTCGCCCACCATGATGGGCTGCGTGGGCATGAAGTCGGGCAGGCGGCGCTGGTCGGCCGTCCAGATCATCTCGACCAGGCCCACCAGCACCGAAGCCAGGCCCACGGTGACCATGAAGACCGAGATCGGCGGCTCGCCCAGCAGCGGGCGGATCATGGTGCGCTCGATCACCGCGCCCAGCAGCCCCGTGCCGAGCACCGCGGCCGGAATCGCCAGCCAGATCGGCAGCGCGAACGTGGCGGCAAAGGTGAAGAACAGATAGGCGCCCACCATCAGCATCTCGCCGATCGCAATGTTCACCACACGCGTGGCCTTGTAGACCAGACGAAGGCCAGCGCCGCCAGTGCGTAGAGCCCGCCACCGCGCGATGCCGGTGAGGCTGATTTCGAACAGGTAGGCCCAATCCATCACGCGGCTCCCTGCGTGCTTGCGGGCTGGCCACCGGCCCGCAGCCTGGCGCGCAGATCGCCCACGTCACCTGCGCCCAGGTAGGCGCGGATGACCTCGGGGTCGGCCTGCACCTGCGCCGGCGTGCCCTGGGCGATGACCTGGCCGAAGTTGAGCACCACCACGTGGTCCGACAGGTCCATCACCATGCCCATGTCGTGCTCGACCATCAGCACCGTCACGCCCCATTCCTCGCGCACGTCGAGGATGAAGCGCGCCATGTCTTCGGTCTCTTCGCGGTTCATGCCGGCCACGGGCTCGTCGAGCATCAGGACCTGCGGCTGCATGGCCAGCGCGCGGGCCATTTCCACGCGCTTTTGCAGGCCGTAGGGCAGGGCCGACACGGGCGCGTGGCGGATGTGGTCGATTTCGAGGAAGTCGATGATGCGTTCTTCGATGTCGCGGCGCAGCTCGGCCTCTTCGCGGCGCGCGCGGCCGAGGTAGAACAGCGCGTCGAGCACGTTGGTCTTCAGGTGCGCGTGGCGGCCCAGCTTGATGTTGTCGAGCACGGTCATGCCACGGAACAGCGCGATGTTCTGAAAGCTGCGCGCCCAGGCCCAGCTTGGCGCGCTGCGGCGCGGGGATGCGCGTGATGTCCTGCCCCTGGAAGCGGATGGAGCCCTGGCTGGGCCGGTAAAAGCCCGAGATGGTGTTGAACAGCGAGGTCTTGCCGGCACCGTTGGGCCCGATGACGGCGGTGATGGAGCCCGGCAACACATCAAACCCCACGCCGGTGAGCGCCTTGACGCCGCCAAACGCCAGGGTCACGCCGTCCACCTGAAGCAGGGGCGACGCAGCGGTAGTGCCGAAAGGGGTTGTCTCCATTGGCTTTCTAATACGGGTTGTTCGCAGCTTCTGAACAGAAATTTCTCGCTGACCTGCCGAAATTTCCTACTTGTGCGTAAACTGTTTACTCGTGAGTAGATTCTGGAAGCCGCCACCCCATTCAGCATCCGTACTTTCCCGAGGAATCACCCCCCATGCCCCCTGCCAAAGCGGCATCGTCCCGACGCAGCGCCCCACGCGCGGCGCCATCGACCCCGTCCGCCGCGCCCGCGGCAGAGTCCGAGCCCGCCAGCGCGTCGCCCTGGGCCCCTGTCTCGCACCGTGAACAGCAGCGCGAAGCCAAGCGCAACGCCGTTCTGCAGGCGGCGGCCCAGCTGTTCAACGAGCGCGGTTTTCATGCCACCTCGCTCGACGACATCGCCGCACGGCTGAACGTGACCAAGCCCACGCTGTACTACTACGTGAAGAACAAGGACGAGATCCTGTTGCAGTGTGTGAGCAAGGGGCTGGAGATGATGCTCGAAGGCATAGCCGCCTCGCGCGCAGCGGGCGGAAAGGCCATCGACCAGCTCATGACCTGCATGCAGGTGTACGCACGCATCGTCACCATGGACTTCGGCATGTGCCTGATCCGCGTGGGCGACGAGCAACTGCCGCCCGAAAGTCGCAAGGAGCTGCGCCGCCTCAAATCCGCCATCGACCAGGAGTTCCGCCGTCTGGTGGCCGAGGGCGTGGCAGAAGGATCGCTGCAGCCGTGCGACCCGAAGATGACGGCGTTTGTGATTGCAGGTGCTCTCAGCTGGATCGGCCGCTGGTATCAGCCGGGCGGTGAGTACACGCCCGAGCAGGTGGCGCAGCAGTGCATTGCGACCTTGTGTGATGGGGTGTTGCGGCGGCCTACGGAACACACCGCGCTGGACACCGCTCCCGTGCCCGCCCCCAAACGCAGGGCGGCGAGCGGCAAAACCAGGACCGTTGTCCGGCCCAATGGGGGCTGATGCGCCTTTTTGGCCAGAATTCAAGCCAAAATGGCCTCTAGCGCTTGATGTATAAGCGCCAGTAGCTATTGATTTGGTAGTGTTTTGCGGGGCGTCTTGTGGCTGACGGGTTCTGCCTTACCCGCTGCCAGGTCGTCCAATATCGGGCAGTCGGGCCGGTCGTTGCCCTTGCAGCAGGACACCAGGGTTTGCAGGCTGCGCTGCATGGCCTGCATCTGCGCGATGCGTTCGCTCAGGTCGTCGATGTGTTGCTGTGCGATGCGCTTGACCTGGCTGCTGGCGCGGCTGCGGTCGTGCCACAGGTCCAGCAGTTCGGCGATTTCTTCCATCGAAAAGCCCAGGTCGCGGCTGCGGCGGATGAAGTGCAGGGCGTGCACGTCGGCCTCGGTGTACTGGCGGTAGCCGCTGTCGGTGCGGGCCACGCCGTTGATAAGGCCCAGCGATTCGTAGTGCCGCACCATGCGTGCGGAGATGCCTGCGCGCCGGGCGGCGACACCGATGGGCACGGGCCAGGAGGTGGTGCGGGGCGCTGTGGCCCGGGTGCGCGGGGCCTGTGCTGTATCGGGGAATGGGGCGTGGTCATGGTGGTGGCAGTTTGTGTTCGCGTTCATCCATCACAACCGTTCGGGCTGAGCTTGTCGAAGCCTCGCGCGGCGCTTCGACGGGCTCAGCGTGAACGGGTTGAGATTTGTGAATGCATACCCGCATCAAGCCGCGACGGTGTAGCCTTCTTCCGCAATGGCTGCGGCCAGAGCCTCGCGGGGGGCGGTGCTGTCCACGTCCACCTTGCCGCTGGCGCGGTCGATGCGGACCTGGGCGGCTGGGTCGATTTGCTGCACGGCCTGGGTGACGGCGCGTTCGCAGTGGCCGCAGGTCATGCCTTGCACTTGAAAAGTCGTGGTGGTGGGTGGTTGCCATGGGGTGTCCTTGAAAGGTTTGCGAAGAGGTCGTTGCGTTGACCGACACGAATGGTGAAGCTTGACACCATGGCAGAGTCAAATGGTTTTCAAGACACTCATCATGTGAGGGTTGATCAATATCAATGCTTGACCTTGCCATCACGTCAAGGATCACTATCCCCGCCATGAACACCACCACCACCCCAACCCCCATCACTGCGCCAGAGACAGCCCACTCGCTGGACCTGGGAATTTCTGGCATGACCTGCGCAAGCTGTGTGGGCCGTGTGGAGCGTGCGCTGCGCAAGGTGCCCGGGCGTGCAGGAGGCGTCGGTCAACCTGGCCACCGAATCTGCACGCATTGCCTTTGCCACCAGCGTGGGCGCCGATGCGGCGGGCATGGAGGCGCTGCTGCGCCGTGCGGTGCGCAATGCGGGTTATGAGCCCCGCGCAGCAGGGCAGGAGGACGCGCCAGAAGATGCATCGCCCTGGGCTGGTTTTATGCCAGTGGGCATTGGCCTGCTGTTGTCGGCACCGCTGGTGCTGCCCATGGTGGGTGACCTGTTTGGCCAGCACTGGATGCTGCCCGCCTGGGTGCAGTTTGTGCTGGCCACGCCGGTGCAGTTTATTTTGGGTGCACGGTTTTACAAGGCGGGCTGGCATGCGGCCAAGGCGCTGAGCGGCAACATGGATTTGCTGGTGGCGCTGGGCACGAGTGCTGGGTGGGGCCTTTCGGTGTGGTTGTGGCTGACCGCACACGAAGGGCATATGCCGCACTTGTACTTTGAGGCCTCGGCCGTGGTGGTCACGCTGGTGCTGCTGGGCAAGTGGCTGGAGGCCGCTGCCCGCCGCCAGACCACAGCGGCCATCCGTGCGCTGCACGCGCTGCGGCCGGATGTGGTGCATTTGCTGACCAAATCTGGCGAGGTGGATGTGCCGGTGGCCGAGGTGCTGGTGGGCGACCAGCTGGTGGTGCGGCCGGGCGAACGCATCCCGGTGGACGGCACGGTGCACGAGGGCCACACGCAGGTGGACGAATCCATGCTGACCGGCGAGCCCTTGCCCGTGGCGCGCGATGTGGGGGCTGCGCTGACGGGGGGCTCGATCAACGGCGATGGCCGCATCGTGATGGCCGTGACGGCCGTGGGCGCCGAGACGGTACTGGCCCAGATCATCCGGCTGGTGGAAGACGCGCAGGCGGCCAAGGCGCCCATCCAGCGGCTGGTGGACCAGGTGTCGGCCGTGTTTGTGCCCGTGGTGCTGGTGGTGGCGGTGGTCACGATGCTGGGCTGGTTGTGGATGGGCGTGGGCATGGAGACCGCGCTGATCCACGCCGTGGCGGTGATGGTGATTGCCTGCCCCTGTGCGCTGGGGCTGGCGACACCGGCGGCCATCATGGCGGGCACGGGCGTGGCGGCCAAGAACGGCATTTTGATCAAGGACGTGCAGGCGCTGGAGTTGGCCCACAAGGTGGATGTAGTGGCTTTTGACAAAACAGGCACGCTGACGGTGGGGCAGCCGCGGCTGACCGCGTTTGAGGTGGTGCAAGGGCTGGATGACGCCACTGTGATGGCAGCCGTGGCGGCCGTGCAAAGCGGCAGCGAACATCCGCTCGCCCGCGCCGTGGTGTCGGCTGCGGGCGAGCGGCAGATCCGCGTGACGACGGCCCAGGATGTGCGCGCTGTGCCCGGACGTGGTACGGAGGGCGAAGTGGACGGCCAGATCACCCTGGTGGGCAGCCTGCGCTGGATGCAGGAGCTGGGCGTGGACATGGGCCCGCTGGCAGATCGTGCAGACGCCTTGCAGCGCGAAGGCGCCACCGTGTCGGCAGTGGCACGGCGCACCGGGCAAGGCCTGCAGTTACAAGCGCTGATGGCTTTTGGCGACGAACCCAAGCCCGGCGCACGCGAGGCGCTGGCGGCGCTGAAGGCGCGTGGCATTCGCACCGTGATGATCTCGGGTGACAACCGGGGCGCGGCCGAGGCCATGGCCCAGCGCCTGGGGCTGGACCCGGGCGCAGGCGACGTGATGGCCGAGGTGCTGCCGGGTGACAAGGCCGCCAAGGTGGTGGCGCTGCAACAGGGCGCTGATGGGCAGCGCCATGAGCGCCGCCGGGCCGCCCCAAGGCGCGAAGGTCCCCTCGGGGGGCAGCGACCCAGCGCAGCGGCGGAGCGTGGGGGCCACGTTGTTGCGATGGTGGGCGACGGCGTTAACGATGCCCCTGCGTTGGCAGCGGCCGATGTGGGCATGGCCATGGGCAATGGCACCGATGTGGCCATGCACGCGGCGGGCATCACGCTGATGCGCGGCGACCCGATGCTGGTGGCTGCAGCGCTGGACATTTCCCACCGCACGGTGATGAAGATTCGCCAGAACCTGTTCTGGGCGTTTGCGTACAACGTGGCGGGCATTCCGCTGGCGGCGCTGGGCTACCTGAGCCCCGTGGTGGCGGGGGCGGCCATGGCGCTGAGTTCGGTCAGCGTCATGGCGAATGCCCTCTTACTCAAGCGGTGGCGCATGTGATAAACACGTACGACTGTGTCACGGTTGTCTGGCAAACTGCAACGTTTTGTTGCAGGTCCGCGGCGTCCATGGGACGAGCGGCCTGCGCGCACATACCAATATGAAGGACGACAGATCATGAATCTCTTCTCGCTCATGCGGCAGTTCACCATACGTTTTCGAATGCTGGGGGCTATTGGCGTGGTTCTGGGCCTGTTGGGCTTGTTGGGCGGCGCGGGCATGCTGGGCATGTTCCGCATTCACGCAATGAGCCAGGACTTCATGGACCATTCGTTTGCCGAAGTGGGCTATATGGCCGAGCTGCGGGGCCAGATGGGTGCCATTCGCCAGTTCGAGAAAGACATGATCATTGGCTACGAAAAGCCTGAGGCCGTGAAAGCCGCACATGCCAAATGGCTGGAAAGCCAGGACAAGGCCAAGAACACAGCGAGCAAGTTTCTGGAAGGCGAAGAGGACTCTGACAACCCCGTGGTGCGCAACATCGTCAAGCGCCTGGACAGCTACCGCGAGCTGTTTGCGCATGTGGCGCGCCAGCTGGAGGCCAGCGGCTATGACACCGCCACCATCGCTAACCGCATGAGCGGCAAGGCCGTGGCCGAGTTTGATGAGGCTGACAAGCTGATGGCCGAGCTGGACAGCGTGTTGCGTGCCGAGGTCGCCAAGTCGGTGGAGCAGCAGGGCCAGGTGTCCAACGAGACCAAGTGGCTGTTTGTGCTGGCGGTGCTGATCACCGTGCTGGTGGTGGTGCCCACCACATTGATGAACATGAATTCCATCTGCCGCCCGCTGGAAGACGCACGCAAGATGGCGCAGGCGATTGCCGGGGGAGACCTGTCGCAGAACATAGCCGCCGAAGGCAAGGACGAAGTAGCCGACCTGCAGCGCGCGCTGCGCGACATGCAGCAGGGCCTGGGTGCGCTGGTGGCGCAGGTGCGTGATGCCAGCGGCAACATCGCCACGGCCAGCCAGGAGATCGCCACGGGCAACCAGGACTTGTCGCAGCGCACCGAGCAGACGGCCAGCAATGCGCAAGAGGCGGTTTCGTCGCTGACGCAGCTCACCTCCACCGTGCAGCAAACCGCATCGTCGTCGCAGATGGCCAATCAGCTGGCGGCATCGGCGTCGCAAATGGCCACACATGGCGGCGGGGTGGTGCAGCAGGCCGTGGCCAGCATGCACGAGATCTCTACGTCGAGCCGCAAGATCGGCGACATCATCGGGCTGATCGACTCCATCGCGTTCCAGACCAACATCCTCGCTCTGAATGCCGCGGTAGAGGCCGCCCGCGCGGGCGAGCAAGGCCGCGGTTTTGCCGTGGTGGCCAGCGAAGTGCGCAGCCTGGCCCAGCGCTCGGCCGCTGCGGCCAGCGACATCAAGGGCTTGATCAGCAACAGCGTGACCGCGGTGGACGGCGGCGTGCGCCATGTGGAAGAAGCGGGCACGGCGATGAAGGACATCGTGAGCAGCGTGCAGCGCGTTGGCGACATCATTGGCGAGATCACGGCGGCGGCATCGGAGCAGTCGGCCGGCATCGGTCAGGTGAACAGCTCGGTGGGTGAGATTGACCGCATGACGCAGCAGAACGCCGCGCTGGTGGAAGAGTCCGCCGCCGCCGCCGAGTCGCTGCGCGAGCAGGCGGCGCGCCTGTCGCAGGTGGTGCAGCAGTTCCAGCTGGCCGAGTCCATGGCCGCGCATGGTCACCATGCATCTCACCCGGTGGCTGCACCGCACCACGGCGCGTCGCAGGTTCTGGCGGCAGGCCCCGGCCAGGCGCGGTTGACGCGCTGATCCACCGCAGAGCCACTGCTGCAGCGCTGCTGATCAACCGGGCGCTGTACTCATCTAAGCCCTGCAAGCGTTGCTGCTTGCGGGGCTTTTTTTGTGGGCGCTCGCGCTGTGGTGCGGCCCACCGCTCAGCGTGACTGTGGCGTGTCTGAAGGTTGACCTGCGTCATGGCCTGGACTGGTATCGCATGGCACCCTTGAGGCTCGTCCAACTTGGGGAGCGTGCGCCATGCCATCGATCAGTCTGCGAACCATTCGCGAAGAGCATGCGTCGCTGGCCGCCATGCTTCACTCGTTGCGCCTGATGCTGGACCAGGGGCCGGGTGACGAGCCAGCGGCGTTTTTTGATGTGATGCGGGCAATGCTGTTTTACATCGACGAGTTTCCGGAGCGGCAACACCACCCCAAGGAGTCACGCTGGCTGTTCCCCAAGGTGGCAGAGCGCGCGCCAGAGGCGGCAGAGGTCATTGCCAAGCTGGAGCGCGACCACGTGGGTGGCGAAGCCGCCGTGCGCGAGTTACAGCATCTGCTGCTGGGGTGGGAGCTGATGGGCGACGTGCGCCGCGAGGCGTTTGGCGAGGCGCTGCGGCGCTACATCCAGTTTTACCTGGACCACATGCGGATGGAAGAAGCCGTGGTGTTGCCCGCCGCGCAGAAGCATTTTTCGGCGGCAGACTGGGTGGCGCTGGATGCCGCGTTTGCCAGCAACATCAACCCCCTGGCACCGGGCAGACCCCGGGATGCAGTGTATGACCGGTTGTTCACCCGCATCGTGATGCGGGCGCCGGGCCCGATAGGGCTTGGTAGCACCCCCCTGAGTCACCTGCGGCGCCTTCTCCCCAAAGGGGGACGCCGCCAGCGCGGCGGGGCGGCCCTTGCGCGGCGGCCCTGGCCTGGGGAGCGCCGGTATCCACCGTTGTGTGGCGAGACTGCCGCTGATGCGACAAGGGGCTGTTTAGCCCGCTGCTAGGGCCGGGTAGTCCGTATACCCCTCGGCTCCGCCGCCATACAGCGTGGCGCGGTTCACTTCGTTCAGCGGCGCGTTGCGTTCCAGGCGGGTGACCAGGTCAGGGTTGGCGATGAAGGGGCGGCCAAAGGCCACGATGTCGGCGCCGTTGGCCAGGGCGGTTTCTGCCAGGGCCTTGTCGTAGGCGTTGTTCACCATCCACGCGCCGTTGCCGCCTGCGGTGCGGTATGCAGCTTTGAGGGCGGCGTAGTCGAACGGGCGGCCTTCCACTTCGCGCGGGCCGCCGGTGGCGCCTTCGATGACGTGGATGTACGACAGGCCCAGGGGCCCGAGCTGGCGCACCACGTACTCAAACAGGGGTTGTGGGTCGGCGTCGATCACGTCGTTGGCGGGGGTGACGGGCGACAGGCGAATGCCGGTGCGGCCGCCGCCAATTTCTGCCGAAACCGCAGTCAACACCTCGACCAGCAAGCGGGCGCGGTTCTCGATGCTGCCGCCGTAGGCGTCGGTGCGGGTGTTGCTGCCGGTCTTGAGGAACTGGTCGATCAGGTAGCCGTTGGCGGCGTGTACTTCGACACCGTCAAAGCCTGCGTCGATGGCGGCACGTGCTGCGCGGCGGTAGTCGGCGACGATGCCTGGGATCTCGGCCAGCTCCAGCGCGCGGGGCATGGAGGTTTCCACAAAGGTGGGCACGCCGTCCTTGATGAGCACGGTCTTTGTCTTGGCCTGGATGGCAGACGGAGCCACGGGCGCCGCGTTGCCGGGCTGCAGGTCGGTGTGCGAGACACGGCCCACATGCCACAGCTGCACCACGATCTTGCCGCCTGCGGCGTGCACGGACGAGGTCACCTTCTTCCAGCCTGCAATCTGCTCGGGCGCATACAGGCCGGGCACGTCGGCATAGCCCTGGCCTTGCTGGGTGATGGCGGTGGCCTCAGAGATCAACAACCCGGCACTGGCACGCTGCGTGTAGTACGTGGCCACGAGGTCGGTGGGCACGGCGTTGGGCGAGCGGTTGCGCGTGAGCGGCGCCATGGCAATGCGGTTGGCCAGTTGCAAGTCACCGGCTTGTACGGGGTCGGACAGAAATGGCATGGATCAGCTTTCAGAAAACGGGTTGCACACAATCAATCAAGCCCCGGAGGTTAATGCTGCAACGCAAAACGTGCAGCGCACATGCGTCAACAAGGGCTCTGGTTTTGTGATAACTGCGCGTGCGAAAAAGCTGTGCTGGGCTGTGTCGGGCCGTAGCGCCCAGCACATTGTTGGGGGGTGGGGCAGAATCAAAAGCTGCCATGCCTGCACGCCCTCACGTACCACCCCCTGCTTCCCCCTCCCTCTCCACGCCGCCTGCCATCCCGGCTTTGTGGCTGGCGGTGGCGCTGTCGATGGGGGCTGCGATCTCGCTGGGCATCACGCGGTTTGCCTATGCCCTGTTGCTGCCGCCCATGCGGGAAGACCTGGGCTGGTCGTACACGCTGGCCGGGGCCATGAACACCGTCAATGCGCTGGGCTACCTGCTGGGCGCGCTGGCCACACCCCTCTTGTTGCGGCGCCTGGCGCCCGGCACGGTGTTGGTGGCAGGCTCTGTGCTGGCCACGCTGTTCATGGGGCTCAGCGGGTTTTTTACCGAGGCTGCGCCGTTGCTATTGCAGCGCTTGCTGGCCGGTGTGGCGAGTGCGCTGGTGTTTGTGGCCGGTGGTCTGCTGGCGGCGCGTTTGGGCGCGCACCAACCCGGTCGGGGCGGCTTGTTGCTGGGGCTGTACTACGGCGGTACCGGTTGGGGCATCACGCTGTCAGCGGTGCTGGTGCCTTCGGTGTTGGCAGCTGCCCCGGCGCCGCACGCATGGACCTGGGCCTGGTGGGCGCTGGGCCTGGCTTGCGCTGCGGCCACCCTGGTGTTGTGGTGGCCCGCACGTGCGTTGCAGGTGCTGGCGCCGCCCGCGCCCCCACCCACGGCGTTCAATGCGGCCCCGCCGCCTGCGCGGGTGCGCTGGCGGGCACTTGGCGCCCGCGCTGCTGGGCTACGGCTTGTTTGGGGTGGGCTACATCGGCTACATGACCTTTGTGGTGGCGCTGCTGCGCGAACAGGGCGCCAGCGGTACGGCCGTGACGTGGTTCTATGCGCTGCTGGGGCTGGCGGTGGTGCTGTCATCGCGCGTCTGGGCCGGCCTGCTGGACCGCAGCCGGGGCGGGCAGGCGCTGGCGCTGCTCAACGGCCTGCTGGGCGTGGCCACGGTGCTGCCCGCACGTCACGTCGGCCTGGCCGGTGATGCTGGCGTCGGGCCTGCTTTTTGGCGGGGTGTTTCTGTCGGTGGTGGCATCGACCACCGCGCTGGTGCGCCACAACCTGCCGCAGGTGCTGTGGGCCAGTGGCATCAGCGCGTTCACCATCGTATTTGCCGCCGGGCAGATCGTGGGGCCCACGGTGGTGGGCTGGATCGCTGACGGCCCGGGAGGCTTGGCGCGCGGGCTGGTGTTCTCGGCCTGCGCGCTGTGGGTGGGGGCGCTGGTGGCGTGGCGGCAGAAGCCGCTTTAGCGGCGCGCAATGCCTGCGCGGTCATACGGATTGGCGTTGGAATCATCCAAGCCGTTCGGGCTGAGCTTGTCGAAGCCTTGCGTGGCGCTTCGACAAGCTCAGCGTGAACGGATTTTTACTTTGCAGTCCGCGTCAGTAGCGGTGCGCTTTATTTCAGCAAACCCTCGGCCTTCATAGCCGCCTGCACCGCAGGGCGCGCACCCACGCGTTCGCGGTACGCCGCCAGATTCGCCAGTCCCGAGATGTCCACATTGGTGGGCTTGGTCCAGTTGGTCACGGTAAACAGGTACCCATCGGCCACGGTGAACTGGTCGCCCATCAGGTACTGTTTTTCAGCCAGCTGGCTGTCCACCCACTGCAGGCGCTCCAGCAGCTTGGTGCGCGCCATGGTTTTGTATTCCTCAGGCGTAGCGGGGTTGAACAGGGGGCTGAAGCCCTTGTGGATCTCGGTGCCGATGAACGTCAGCCATTCCTGCAGGCGATAGCGCTGCAGCGAGCCGTTGACGGGGGCCAGCATCTTGAGGGGCACCTGGTCGGCGATGTACTGCACGATGGCCGGGCCTTCGCGCAGGCGGGTGCCGTCGTCCAGCTCCAGCATGGGCACATAGCCCAGCGGGTTGATCTCGTAGTAGTCGGTGCCGTCCTGCAGCTTGTGGCTCTTGGTGCTGGCCAGCACGGGGGTGAAGGCCAAACCAGCCTCGTGCAAAGCAATGTGCGGGGACAGGGAGCAGGCGCCTGGGGAGTAGTACAGCTTCATGGGAGTCCTTCAGAAAACATGAGGAAACGCATCCTATGCGCTGTGCTGTTTTTTTGCTGACGGCCAATGCTTGACGGGCTCCGGGGGCGGAAACTGACGCGGCCTGAGCCAGTGCCGCCGTGCAAGGGCCGCCCCGCCGCACGGGCGGCGTCCCCCTGGGGGCTGAGGGCCGCGGCTCCAAGCCTGCCTGCGCAGGCTTGGACGTGACCGAAGGGCTGGCGCCTCTGGCGGCGGCACCGAGGTGCCGAAGGCGACACAGGGGGTTAGGTGTCGTAACCAGGCAGGTCGCGCTGCACCTTGCGCAGCAGTGCAGGCCAGGCAAATGCGCCGCCCAGCCCGCCTGTCTGCACGCGCATGGCCTGTGCCACGCCGCTCACGATCTTCGGGTTGACCTGGGTCAGCTCGCCACCGGCCTGCGCGTCGATCTGGATACGGCAGGTGTTCTCAAACGTGTACATCGACAGGAACGCATCGGCAATGGTCTTGCCCACCGTCAGCAGCCCATGGTTGCGCAGCATGAGGAAGTTGGCCTCGCCCAGGTCAGCCTGCAGGCGCGGCTTTTCTTCGTCGCGAAACGCCACGCCCTCGTACTCGTGGTACGCCAGCGAGCCCAGCACAAACGTGCTTTGCTGGCTGATGGGCAGCACGCCGCCCTTTTGCGCGCTCACCGCCACGCCGGCGCGCGTGTGGGTGTGCAGCACGCAGCCCGCTTCGGGCCGCGCCTCGTGCACGGCGCTGTGGATGACGAAGCCTGCGGGGTTCACCGGGAAGGGCGAGTCGTGCAGCTTGTTGCACGCCATGTCCACCTTGATCAGGCTCGACGCCGTGATCTCGTCAAACATCAGGCCGTAGGGGTTGATGAGGAAGTGGTGCTCGCCCGCGCCCGAGACCGATTCGGGCAGCTTGGCGCTGATGTGGGTGAAGACCAGGTCGCTCCAACCGTACAGCGCGACGAGCCGGTAGCAGGCAGCCAGGTCGCAGCGCAGTTGCCATTCTTCGGCCGTGACGTTGCCCTGCAGCGAAGGGATGTTGAGCATGGTGTGGTGTCTCCGTTGGTGTGTGGGGTGGGAGGCACCACTGTAGGCCGTAGCGGCGCTGGCGACTGTCAGGCAGGCTACACAGGCGTCGCTCGGCCGTGTGGTCATTTGCAATCAAAATGATAGCTGCTAGCGCTTGATGGATAAGCGCTAGCGGCCCATTTGACCCAAAAAATGGCTCAAGCCATCGGCGTTTCTGGAATCGGCGCGCGCATGCCCGCGTTGAGCAGGTTCCAGGCGTTGATCACGGCAATCGCAAAGCTCAGGTCGCTGATCTCGGCTTCAGAGAACACCGCCTGCAGCTTGGCGTACTCCTCATCGCTGGCATCGCTGTGGGGCGTGGCGGTGATGATTTCGGCCCAGCGCAGTGCGGCGCGGTCGCGATCGCTGAAGAACGGCGCCTCGCGCCAGCCCGCCACCGCGTTCAGGTGGCGCGGCTCCACGCCTTCCTTGACCAGCACATGCCAGTGCATGTCCATGCAATACGCGCAGCCGTTGATTTGCGACACGCGCAAAAACACCAGCTCGGCCAAGCGCGTGCCCAGCGGCCCTTTCTTGATGGTTTCGGACACGCCCACCAGGCCCATGAAGGCCTTGGACGACAGCTTGTGGTACGGCAGGCGGGCGGTGTGTTGGTTGGATGACATGGCAAGGCTCCTTGGATGAAAGTTTGGTTCGAAAGGTTGGTGATGAGCGTCGCCAACGTGTCGCGACCGCTCATATCGATAAGACGTGCTGCCGCGAATACCTGTGACAGCGCGGCAGAAAAAACAGCCAGCACCGCTGCCAACGCCACCACCAACGCCCACCCAACGCCTTCAGTCCAGCGTGGCCGGAATGCCCGCCAGCTTGTCCGGATTGCGCACCGCATAAATCGCCACGATGCGCTCTCCATTCGTCACAAACGCCTGCGCCGAGTCGAGGTGGCCGTTGGCGTAGTGCAGCAGCCCCGGCTCGCCATTGATGAGCGCCGTGCGGTAGACCAGCTGCTCGCCCAGGCGGCGTTGCTGCGCCCAGTACAGCATGGCAATGCGAAATGCGCCGATGAGCGGCTTGGGGAAGGAGGCCACCTTGCCGCCGCCGTCGCCAATCAGTTGCGCGTCGTCGCTCAGCAGCGCCTCGATGGCGTTGCGGTCGCCGCTTTTGGCCGCCAGCATGAAGCGCTGCAGCAGCTGCTGGTGCACGGACTGCGGCACCTCGAAAGCGCGTGCGCGCCTGCTGTACGCGCTCGCTGGCGCGGTGCACCATCTGGCGGCAGCTGGCCTCGGTTTTGCCCAACTGCGCGGCGATCTCGGAGTAGTCGTAGTCAAACACCTGGCGCAGCAAAAACGCCGCGCGTTCTTCTGGACCCAGCCGCTCCAGCACATACAAAAACGCCACCGACAGCTCGCCCGCCAGTTCGGCCGCCGACTCGGGGGTGTTGTGGTGTTGCGCGTCGTTGCCGTCGGGGTGCAGCTGCACCAGGGGTTCTGGCAGCCACCAGCCCACATAGGCCTCGCGCTCGGCCTTGAGCGCGCGCAGCCGGTCGATGGACAGGCGCGTGACCACCGTCACCAGCCAGGCCTCGGCCGACTGCAGCACGGTGACGTCCTGGCGGCTCCAGCGCAGCCAGGCGTCCTGCAACACATCCTCGGCATCTGCGCGCACGCCCAGCATGCGGTAGGCAATGCCGAAGAGGCGGGGGCGCAGGGCGGTGAAGGGGTCGGTGGCGGGTGGGGCGGTAGATGCGGGCTGTGTGGTCATGCTGGCATTGGGCGGCGTGCGGCTGGATCTTGAAAAGACGTTGGTGGCCCTTGATTTGTGACAACGACCATCATTTGCTTCTGTTTTGATAGCTGTTTGCGCATGCTGTGAAAGCGCTATAGACCGTTTCTATCCAAAATCTAACGGATGCGCAGACGGAAGCGTTGTACTCAACCCGGAGTGCGCAGGCATACCAGCGCGGGGGTGGGGAGAACGTGGGCATGTTGGGGTGGCGTTCTTGTCGGCGCTGCTTTTTTGCGTGAGGCGCCCGAAAAATTGGCTTGTCGTGCGGCGCCACTCTGCGCAAAACTTCGGCTGAGGATTTTTTATTTCCCCCACCCAGGAGACGCCATGCCCCACGCATTGAACTGGTTCGAGATTCCCGTGACCGACTTCGCCCGCGCCAGGACTTTTTACGAGACGGTGTTGGGCATCACCATTGCGCCCATGGAAATGGGCCCGACGACGATGGGCATGTTGTCCACCGACCCCACGGCGGTGGGCGGTGCCATTGTGCAGGGCGAGGGTAGTGTGCCGTCGCAAACCGGGACGATGGTGTACCTCAACGGCGGAGACGACCTGGCCCCGATGCTGGCGCGCGTGGAGCAGGCGGGTGGGGCGGTGGTGGTGCCCAAGACGGAGATTGGCAATGACTTTGGCTTCTTTGCCCATTTTGTGGATACCGAGGGCAACAAGGTTGGGCTGCACTCGATGAAGTAGTGGGTACCCCGCCCGATGGAAAGCGGACCGGCTACGCCACCGGTTCGCCAATACTTCCGGGCTGCGTCAGCCGCTCCAGCCGCGTCAGATACGCCAGCGCCTGCCCATTGCTGGTTCCACACATTTCCACCGACGGCATCAGCCCCCCGCACACCGCTGGCCGCTCAGGCTGCCCAAAAATGCGGCAGCGCGCATCGTCCCCCAGTTGAATACAACGCACCCCCGCAGGCTTGCCCTGGGGCATGCCCGGGATGGGCGAGCTGATGGAGGGTGCGGTGCAGCAGGCGCCGCAGCCGGGGCGGCAGTTCATAGATGATTGCTACTATTTATATAGCTGTTGGCGCTTATCCATAAAGCGCTAGAGCCCATTTTGACTTGAAATTTGGCGGTCAATGGCCAGCGGCAGCATCGCCGTGCAGGCGGCTGGATGCCCACAGCACCTGGTCGACCACGGCGCGCACGCGGTCGCGGTGGGCTGGCTGGATGAGGGCGCCGCTGTCGTCAAACGCGCTGCCGGCCGAGCCCAGCGCAAACGCCTTGGGCGCCAGCCAGCATTCGGCGTTGATGAGCAAGGGGGCCAGGTGGCTTTGCGAGCGCAGGCCGCCCAGGGCGCCGGGCGAGGCGCTGAGCATGCCCACCACCTTGCCGCGAAAGCTCTTGCCGCCGTCTTGCCAGTCGGGGTTGCCTTTGACGGGGCTGGAGGCCCAGTCGATGGTGTTCTTGAGCAGGGCGGTGTAGCTGCCGTTGTATTCGGGCGAGCAGATGACCCAGGCCGGGTGCTGCCACAGGATTTCCTTGAGCCGGATCACGTCGGCCGGCGTGCCCTGGGCTTCGAGGTCGGCGTTGTACAGCGGGATGTCGAAGTCGGACAGCTCCAGCAGCGTGACGGTGGCACCCGCGTCGCGCGCGATGGCGGCGGTGGCGTGGGCCAGTTTGCGGTTGAAGGATTGCTGGCGCGTGCTGCCGGCAAAGATGAGGAGGGAGGAGGGGTGGTGGTCTGGGGCATGGTGCCTGCGATTGAATCACAGGCGTGCGGCAGGATTCCTGCAAGCGAGGCGTGCCGGGCAGGGTTTTCCGTGGTGTTGCTGCCGTGATGGGCGCGCGGCTGTGCAGCGACGACTACGTGCGGCGCCCCGCAAGCCGCCCCACCAGCGTCCCCAGCGCCGTGGCAAAACAACCCAGGCTGAGCAGCGCACGCCACAGGTTGGCGGCATTCCACTGGTCGCGTACCTGGGCCCAGTCGGCGGGCAGGGCCTGGGGGTTCCAGGCTTCGGTCGTGTGGTTGAGCGGCAGGTTGACCTGCTGGGTGAAGAACACGATGCCCAGCAGGTAGGCCACGCCGACCAGGGCCAGCAGGCGCCACCACAGTGTGCGGTGTTCACGCCAGGCCGTGGCCACGGCCAGCGCGCACCACAGTGGTGGGCCAAAGAACAGCACAAAGAACAGGGCGTGCCGGACGTTGCGATTGAAGGCGGACTGCACGGTGGCGTAGGTGGCGCCGTCCATTTGCAGCATGGCCAGGTTGACGTTGGCGCTGTAGGTGCCGAAGAACCCGGCCATGAGGCCGAGCCACAACACGGCGAGGGCGTGGGGGATCAGAGAGAGCGGGGCGGGCGTGTTGTGGGCGTGTGGGGTGGCGGTCATGGGCGGGCCTTTTGGGAGATGCCCGCACTCTGCCGAACGCCCGCACCCCGCGCCTTATCCTTTGATAAGCCCCATCTCGCTGCGCAGGCGCGACAGCGAAACATCGGTCACGCCAAGGTACGAGGCCAGGTGTTTGAGGGCGATGCGCTCGGCCCATTGCGGGTGCTGCTCCAGCAAGCGGGCGTAGCGCTGGCGGGCGCTGAGCTGCAGAAACTCCTGCTCGCGCTGCATCTTGCCGTCGAGCAGGGCGCCGAGCACCCGGTGCTCCAGCGCGGCCCAGGGTGCCCAGCCCGCGCTGGGCAGCGGCGTCACCTGGATCGACGGGGAAGGGCAGTGCCCACACCACGCTGTCTTCCAGTGGTTCCACGTGAAACATCACCGGCTGCTGGCGCAGTGTGGGGGTAATGGGCCAGCACAGGGCGCCGTCCAGAAAGAAGTTCTTGTTGGACTCGGCCCCGTCGCGGTCCAGGTAGTACAGCCGCAGCGCGCCGCGCTCCACCCACCACAGGTGCCGCCAGTGTTCGCCCGCGCGCAGCAGGGGCTGGCCGCGCTCCAGCAAGCGCCGTTCGGCGCGTGCCCACCAGGCCTCCGCGGCCGGGGGTGGAGCACCAAGCAACTCGGTCAGGAAGAGGGTGAGGGGCGTAGAAACAGACACGGCCTGCGCAAAGTGGGAAAATCGCGGGTTGCCTGCTGGGGCGCCGAGTGCGCCCACCACCAGCAGGGCCGGTATGCGGCGCCTTTGACAGGGCGCCCTAGCGTGCCGGGTGTTTTGATTATCGGGCCCGCCAGGCCCCGGAGTGTTCCCCATGTTGTACCCCCAAGAATTTGATGTGATCGTTGTCGGCGGTGGCCATGCAGGCACCGAGGCCGCGCTGGCCGCTGCGCGCATGGGCAGCAAGACCCTGCTGCTGACCCACAACATCGAGACGCTGGGGCAGATGAGCTGCAACCCCAGCATCGGCGGCATCGGCAAGGGCCACCTGGTGAAAGAGGTGGATGCGCTGGGCGGCGCCATGGCGCTGGCCACGGACGAGGGCGGCATCCAGTTCCGCATTCTCAACAGCTCCAAGGGCCCGGCCGTGCGCGCCACGCGGGCGCAGGCCGACCGCATTCTGTACAAGGCGGCCATCCGCCGCATGCTGGAAAACCAGCCCAACCTGTGGCTGTTCCAGCAGGCGGTGGACGACCTGATGGTGGAGGGCGACCGCGTGGTGGGCGCCGTCACGCAGGTCGGCATCCAGTTCCGCAGCCGCACGGTGGTGCTGACGGCGGGCACCTTTCTGGACGGCAAGATCCATGTGGGGCTGAACAACTACGCGGCGGGCCGGGCAGGGGACCCGCCGGCGGTGTCGTCTGTCGGCACGGCTGAAAGAGCTGAAGCTGCCGCAGGGCCGCCTGAAGACCGGCACACCGCCCCGCGCTGGATGGGCGCAGCATCGACTTCTCCAAGTGCACCGAGCAGCCCGGCGACGGCATGCCCGGTGGCATGAACCGAGGGCACGGTGCCCGTGTTCAGCTTCATGGGCGACGCGGCCATGCACCCGCGCCAGATGCCGTGCTGGATCACCCACACCAATGAGCGCACGCACGAGATCATCCGCAGCGGCTTTGACCGCAGCCCCATGTTCACCGGCAAGATCGAGGGCGTGGGCCCGCGCTATTGCCCCAGCGTGGAAGACAAGATCAACCGCTTTGCCGACAAGGACAGCCACCAGATCTTTCTGGAGCCCGAGGGCCTGACCACGCACGAGTTCTACCCCAACGGCATCTGCACCAGCCTGCCGTTCGACATCCAGTACGACCTGGTGCGCAGCATGGCGGGGCTGGAGAACGCGCACATCCTGCGCCCCGGCTACGCCATCGAATACGACTACTTCGACCCGCGCTCGCTCAAGAGCAGCTTCGAGACCCGGCAGATCCAGGGCCTGTTCTTTGCCGGGCAGATCAATGGCACCACCGGCTACGAAGAAGCGGCGGCCCAGGGCCTGTTCGCCGGCATCAATGCCGCGCTGCAATGCCGGGGCGAGGCCGCCTGGCTGCCCGGCCGCGACGAGGCCTACCTGGGTGTGCTGGTGGACGACCTGATCACCAAGGGCGTGACCGAGCCCTACCGCATGTTCACCAGCCGGGCCGAGTTCCGCCTGCAGCTGCGCGAAGACAATGCCGACCTGCGCCTGACCGAAGCCGGGCGCAAGCATGGGCCTGGTGGACGATGCGCGCTGGGATGCGTTCAGCCGCAAGCGCGATGCTGTTTCACGTGAAACAGAGCGCCTGAAGGCCACCTGGGTGAACCCGCGCAACCTGCCGCCGGTCGAGAGCTGAGCGGGTGCTGGGCAAGAGCCATCGAGCATGAATACAACCTGTTCGAGCTGCTGCGCCGCCCGGATGTGAACTACGCCACCCTGATGTCGATGGATGGCGGCAAGTACGCGACCACGCGATGTTTCACGTGAAACGCTGGGTGAACTGAGCGAGCCCGTGGTGGAGCAGGTGGAGATTGCGGCCAAGTATTCGGGCTACATCGACCGGCAGCAGGATGAGGTGGAGCGCGCCGCGCATTTTGAAAAGCTGCGCCTGCCAGCCGAGCTGGACTACATGCAGGTCACGGCCCTGAGCATCGAGGCGCGCCAGATGCTCAGCCGCCACCGCCCCGAAACCCTGGGCCACGCCTCGCGCATCACGGGCATCACGCCCGGCCAGCGATCTCGCTGCTGATGGTGCATTTGAAGCGGGGCGGGTTCAAGGAGTTTGCTGCTGACGCCTGCAGCTGCAGCAAAGTCTGAGGGGGAAGTGACGGCATGACGACGGCAGTGAACAACGACACCTTGCGCCAGCAGTTGCAGGCGGGCGCAGATGCTTTGAACCTCGGCCTCACCGATACCCAGGTCACCCTGCTGATGGATTTTCTGGCCCTGCTGCAGAAGTGGAACAAGGTCTACAACCTGACGGCTGTGCGCGACCCGCAGGAGATGCTGACGCACCACCTGCTGGACAGCCTGGCGGCAGTGGCGCCGTCTGCGTCGCCATATCGCGGTGCTTGCGGAGCAGGGCAAGGGCGCTGTGCGCTTGCTCGATGTGGGCTCGGGCGGCGGCTTGCCCGGCGTGGTGTTTGCCATCTGCTGCCCGCGAGGTGGATGTGAGCTGTGTGGACACGGTGGGCAAAAAGGCCGCGTTCATCCAGCAGGCGGCCGTAGCGCTGAAGCTGCGCAATCTGCACGGCGTGCATGCGCGGGTCGAGACGTTGACCACGCCGTTTGACATCATCAGCTGCCGCGCCTTTGCCTCGCTGCCCGACTTTGTGACCTGGTCGCGGGCTGCGCTGGTAGCACCGCACGGGGTCTGGCTGGCCATGAAGGGCAAACACCCTGAGGATGAAATTGCGGCATTGCCCGCCGATGTGTCGGTGTTTCACGTGGAACAGCTTGCCGTTCCAGGCCTTGATGCCGAGCGTTGCATCATCTGGATGAAGCCTGCCTGACGGCTTCGCGCTGACTTTTCAGCGGTCAGCGCGAGGCCAGGGCAGGGTGGTCGCTTAAACTCGGCCTCTCAATTCAGGTGCGCAGCTCGCCGCACCCATCCAGCGCACCGGGAGAAATCATGTTCGGCATCGCAGACTACGGCGCCTTTGTCGCCGCCATTGTGTTGTTCCTGCTCATTCCAGGCCCGGGCAATCTGGCGCTCATCACCTCCACCAGCAAGGGTGGCGTGCGCGGCGGCTTGGCGGCCACCATGGGCGTGATTGCGGGCGACCAGGTGCTGATGTGGGCGGCGGTGGCCGGGGTCGCAGCCTTGCTGGCCACGTACCCCGCGGCGTTCAACGCGGTGCAATGGCTGGGCGCGGCCTACCTGGCCTGGCTGGGCTTCAAGATGCTGACCGCCAAGCCCGGAGCCCAACCGATTCTCAACATCGAACCTCGCCACTACTTCAAACAGGCTGGGCTGATCACCTTGCTGAACCCCAAGGCCATCGTGTTTTATATGGCGTTCTTCCCGCTGTTTGTGGACCCGGCCCGTCACCAGGGTTTGCTGACCTTTGGTGTGATGGCGGCCACCGTCGCCGTGCTGACCTTCATCTACGGGCTGGTCGCCACGTTGCTCACGCACCACTTGGCTGAGCGCATGCGCGCCAACCCCCGCATCGGCCGCGTGCTCGAAAAAGTGGCGGGCGTCTTTCTGATCGGCTTTGGCATCAAGCTGGCCATCTCCAAATAAAACAACGACAACAACAACACGGACTGCATCACCCACATGGCCAAAATTTTCTGCGTTGCCAACCAAAAAGGTGGCGTTGGCAAGACCACCACCACCGTCAACCTGGCAGCGGGCCTGGCCAAGATCGGCCAGCGTGTGCTGATGGTGGACCTGGACCCGCAGGGCAACGCCACCATGGGCTCGGGCGTGGACAAGCGCAGCCTCGACCTCACGGTGTACGACGTGCTGCTCGAATCCGCCTCGGTCAAAGAGGCGGCTGTGCTGTCGGAAAAGTGCGGCTACTGGGTGCTGGGCGCCAACCGCGAGCTGGCGGGTGCCGAGGTGGAGCTGGTGGCGCTGGACCACCGCGAAAAGCGCCTGAAGGCCGCGCTGGCCGAGGCCGATGGCGACTATGACTTTGTGCTCATCGACTGCCCACCGTCTTTAAGCATGCTCACACTTAACGGCCTGTGCAGCGCGCACGGCGTGATCGTGCCCATGCAGTGCGAATACTTCGCGCTCGAAGGGCTGACCGACTTGGTCAACACCATCAAGCAGGTGCATGCCAACCTCAACGCCGACCTGCAGATCATCGGTCTGCTGCGCGTGATGTTTGACCCGCGCATCACCTTGCAGCAGCAGGTCAGCGACCAGCTCAAGGGCCACTTTGGCGAGAAGGTGTTCAACAGCGTCATCCCGCGCAATGTGCGCTTGGCCGAGGCGCCCAGCTACGGGCTGCCCGGCGTGGTGTTTGACCCGGCCGCCAAGGGCAGCCAGGCCTTTGTCGAGTTTGCGCAAGAGATGGTGGACCGTGTAAAAAACATGCCCGCTGCCGCCGCTTCCATAGCCAAAATGGCCTCTAGCGCTTGATAGATAAGCGCTAGTAGCTATCAATATAGTAGTTATGAAGTCTTCCAACATCCTCCTGTTGCCCGGCTGGCAGAACTCCGGCCCCGACCACTGGCAAAGCCTGTGGGAGGCCCAGCACGGTTACCACCGCGTGGAGCAGCACGACTGGATGCGCCCGCTGCGCGGCGACTGGTCGGCGCGCCTGGAAGAAACCGTGGTCGATGCCGACGGCCCCGTGGTGCTGGTGGCGCACAGCCTGGGCTGCATCCTGACCGCCTGGTGGGCGGCGCATTCGGCCAACGCTCACCGCGTGGTGGGTGCGCTGCTGGTGGCCCCGGGTGACGTGGAGCGGCCCGACATCGCCGCCATGATCCACGGCTGGGCACCCATTGCGCGCCAGCCGCTGCCGTTCCCTGCCGTGCTGGTGGGCAGCCGCACCGATCCGTACTGCAGCTTTGAGCAGGTGCAAGCCCTGGGCCAGGCCTGGGGCGCGCGGTTTGTCGATTACGGCGAGCGCGGGCATATCAATGCCGAGTCGGGCCTTGGAGACTGGCCCGAGGGCCAAACGCTGCTGCACACACTTTTGAACGATTGAGAACAAGAACATGGTTACCAAAAAACCCAAGGGCCTTGGCCGCGGCCTGGAAGCCCTGCTGGGCCCCAAGGTCGAAGAAAAAGTGGAGCAGGCCCAGGCGGCTGAGGCCGGGCTGCCCAGCAGCCTGCCGCTGTCCGAACTGGTGCCCGGCGTGTACCAGCCGCGCACGCGCATGGACGAAGGCGCGCTGTACGAGCTGGCCGAATCCATCAAGGCCCAGGGCATCATGCAGCCCATCCTGGTGCGGCGCTTGACGGGTGGCGACAACGCCGGCAAGTACGAAATCATTGCGGGCGAGCGGCGGTTCCGCGCCTCGCGCTTGGCGGGCCTGGCCGAGGTGCCGGTGCTGGTGCGCGACGTGCCCGACGAGTCGGCGGCGGCCATGGCGCTCATCGAGAACATCCAGCGCGAAGACCTCAATCCGCTGGAAGAAGCCCACGGGCTGCAGCGCCTGGTCAAGGAGTTTGGCCTGACGCACGAACTGGCTGCACAGGCCGTAGGCCGCTCGCGCAGCGCCGCCAGCAACCTGCTGCGCCTCTTGAACCTGGCCGAGCCGGTGCAGACCATGCTGATGGCGGGCGACATCGACATGGGCCATGCACGTGCGCTGCTGTCGCTGGACCGCGCCGCGCAGATCACGGCGGGCAACCAGATCGCGGCGAAAAAGCTGTCGGTGCGTGAGGCCGAGGCGCTGGTCAAGAAGATCGGCGCAGAGTTCAGCCTGGTGCCGCAAAAGCCCCAGAAGGAAAAGTCGCGCGACCTGAAGCGCGTGGAAGAAGAACTCTCGGACCTGCTGATGGCCGAGGTCGAGGTGCGTGTGAAAAAGCGCGTCAAGCGCCACGGCCGTGTGGAAGACATGGGCGAACTGGCCATCCAGTTCGGGTCGCTCGAAGCGTTGAATGGGCTGATCGACCGCCTGCGGGGCTGAACAGCCGTCGGTCCTGCGCGCGACGCTGTTGCCGCGCAAACATGCGTGAAATAGCGCACACAAACGGTTTCCACAAGTAACTTGCGCAGGCAAAATGCGTCTGTGCGGGGCCTACACTGCGCTGCGTTCAACACACCCGGGTTGACCGCAAGGCCTCTTCACAGGGCGGCGAAAGCGCTGTTCTGCGGCCTATTGTGGTTCGCCGGGTGATCGATCATCTCCTGGAGCTGACCCGCATGACCCCCTTGCATTCTGTTCTGACCCCCGCATGCCCGCTGACAGGCCGAACAGGTCTGCCCAGCTAGGCGGCTAGGTCCCCCTCGCTTATGGCTTTGCGCATGCCCTGGCCCCTGCCCGCACTGGTGGCGTGGGCATTTGCGTGGCTGCTCTTTGTGATGTTGCAGCGGGCTTTGCCGCCCGTGGCAGCGCTGCTGGCGGCCTGTCTGCTGGGCACGGTCGCCAGTGTGCTGGGGGGCAACTGGTGGCGCCGGGGGCTGATTGCCATTGGCTTTCCCTTGTCTCTGGCCCTGTTGGGGGTGGCCAGCTTGCCCACCTGGGCATGGCTGGTACCCCTGTCGCTGCTGTTGCTCGTCTACCCTTTGAATGCCTGGCGTGACGCGCCGCTTTTCCCCACGCCACGCTATGCGCTGCAGGCGTTGGCGGTGCAGGCGCCGCTGCCGTTGGGCGCGCGGGTGCTGGATGCCGGCTGCGGCCTGGGCGACGGTTTGAAGGCGCTGCGCCATGCCTACCCGGCCGCGCAGCTGGAAGGCGTGGAATGGAGCTGGCCGCTGCGCTTGCTGTGCGCACTGCGGTGCCCCTGGGCCTTTGTCCGGCGTGGCGACATGTGGGCGGCTGACTGGAGCGGCTACCGCATGGTCTACCTGTTTCAACGGCCCGAGAGCATGGCCCGTGCCGCAGCCAAGGCCGAGGCTGAGCTGGCGCCTGGATCGTGGTTGGTCAGTCTGGAATTTGCGATCCCCGATGTGTTGCCCAGCGCGCAACTGCGCGCGCCGGGCGGGCGAGTGGTGTGGCTGTATCGGCTACCGCTGAACCGGGTGGAGGAATGACATGCGCTGTGTTTCCACCTGTTTCGGCAGACCCGCTCGGTTACAGAAAAGATACAAGCTTTTGCTACATTGCGCCCCAGGCTACAAACCTACACAAAACAACCAAGAAACACACAGCCTGAGGAGGTTGCAAGCAGCACGTCAAGGCGCCGGGAGGGGGCGCATGGGTTGCCAGCAACATCCTTGTCCGGTCTTCGATCACAGCCATCGGCAGCATCCAGCGCGGCACCCCCTGACCGGTGTGCCTGCAGTGTGGTGTGGCCGCGCACGTGAGTAGGGCCGGGGTTTTCTGGTGCTCAACCGTCCGATCTGCAAGGAGCATTCATGACCACCCACCAGCCCACACTGGCCTTTAGTTCCCGCCTGCGCGTTCGCCCGCGCCTTCTGTGGGTGCTGACGCTGAGCGCAGCCCTCACCGGCTGCGCCACCATGCAAAGCCATGACAAGCTGGCGACCGACATGCAAAGCGCGGGACGCACGGGAGGCATCCCTGCCGCGCTGGCCAGCCTGGAAAGCACCGCCAAGTCCGAAGAGGAAAAAACCGCGCTGCTCTACAACATGGAACGTGGCGAACTGCTGCGCATGGACCGCCGCTACCCTGACAGCACCAACGCCTTCCTGCTGGCCGACAACAAGGTCAAGGAATGGGAAGAAACCGCCAAGACCAATCCGTCCAAGCTGATGGGCACTGTGGGTGCCGCGCTGATCAGTGAGCGACTGAAGGTCTATGAAGGCCAGGACTACGAAAAGGTGTGGCTCACCACGCGCCTGGCCCTGAACCGCGTGGCCGTGGGAGACTTGGAAAACGCCCGGGTCGACATCAAGCGCACGCACGAACGCGAAGCCATCATTGCCGAGTTCCGAGCCAAGGAAACCCTGGCGGCCGAAGAAGAAGCCAAGTCCAAGGGCGCCACGTCCGGCGGCAAGGAGCTGAACGGCTACCCGGTCGAGACGCTGAATGACCCCGAAGTGCTGGCGCTCAAGAACGGCTACTCCAACGCCTTGAGCCACTACCTGGCGGGCTTTTTGTACGAGATGCTCAACGAACCCGGCCTGGCCGCGCCGGGCTACCGCAAGGCGATTGAGCTCAAGCCCGACACCCCTGTGCTGGAAGAAGGCCTGCGCGGCCTGGACACCCGCACCGGTTTCACCTGGAAGCGCCGCCAGCGCATGACCGACGTGTTGTTTGTGGTCGAGGCCGGCGATGCGCCTGCCCGCAAACCCAAGGCTTTTACGTTGCCCGTGCCCACCGGCCGCGGCATGGTTACGGCCAGCATTTCGTACCCTGTGATCGAGCCGTCCACTGACCCGCTGCTGACGACGATCTCTGCCGCTGGCACCGACCTCAAGCTGGAAAAAGTGGTGGACGTGAACGTGATGGCGCGCCGTGCGCTCAAGGACGAAATGCCTGGCATGGTGCTGCGCGGCTTCACCCGCGCTGTGGCCAAGGGCGTGCTGCAGAACGAGTTGCAAAAGCGTGGAGGACTGATTGGCGGGATCATCGGTGCTGCCGCTTCGGTGGCCACGGAGCAGGCCGACGACCGCCTGTGGCGCATGTTGCCCGGTCGCGTGTACGTGGCCCGTGGCTACCTGCCGCCTGGCGAACACACCATCACGGTCAATGGCCGCGCACTGCCAGTGCCGATCAAGATCGACGGACAGTACGCGCTGGTGCCCCTGCGCCTGTATGAAAACAGCGTGTTGACGGGTGACGTGGCCATGTTGGGCCAACTGCCAACCGTGGCCGCGGTTCCCCGCCAGCCCCCGTGGTTGTGGCGCCTGCAGCCCCGGTGCGCACCACCAACAACCGTTCACGCTCAGTGCCCCAGTCTGCCGTCAAGTCCACGGCCGCCAAGCCAGCTGCTGCAGCGGCAGCTACCAAGCCTGCGGCGGCTGCCAAGAACTGAACCCACCCTCTTTTGACACTTTTCAAGGAGCCTCCCGCATGAGCATCCGTTTTACCCCTGCCCGCATGACGGCCGCCATCCCCGCCGCGGTGTGCGCAGCGCTGATGACGCTGGCCAGCAATGCCAGTGCCCAGCTGCACGACCCGGCCACCCCGCTCGCCGTGGCCTCCAAAGTCGCGCTGCGCGGCGAAGCCAACAGCATCGCCGTGCGCGAGATGCGCATCGTGCGCAAGAACGACATCCTCGTCGTGCAGGCCGACATGGCCAACATGGGCCGCACCGACCGCACCGTGTTCTACCGCTTCAAGTGGCTGGACAACGTGGGCAACCAGGTGGGCGACGGCGAGTCGTGGAAGCAGATGAGTGTGCTGGGCCTCGGCCAGCAGACCGTCAAGAGCGTGGCGCCGACTAGCGCCGCCGTGGATCTGCGCCTGGAAATGAACGTCGAGCCGCGCTGAAGACATGAAGTACCCCCTGAGTCGCTGCGCGCCTTCCCCCTCTCTCACGCTTCGCGTGGGAGGGGAACGCAGCCAGCGCACGCTAGCGAAGCGCCGCATACGCGGCTTGGCGGCCCTTGCGCGGCTGCCCGCGCTTGGGGCAGGCCAGTCTCAAGCGTTGCTGGTAGCGCAAACCGCTATGTATCACTAAGGAAATCAACACCATGACCAAGAACACCATCCAGCGCAGCGCGCTCATCCTGGCCTTCGCGGCCAGCACCCTGGCCTTGTCGGCCTGCCAGAACCTGTCGTCACCCACCGTGCGTTTTGACCGCCAGGTCAACTACGGCGACGCCAAGGCGGTCGAGCTGGTGACCAACGAATTCGGCTCCACCGACCTGCAGATGATTGCCGAGAAGATGACTGGCGGTTTGCTCGAAACCGGCATCTTCCAGGGCCGCCCCACGGTGACGATCTCCACCGTGAAGAACAAGACCAGCGAGTACATCGACACCACCAACGTGATGAACTCGATCCAGACCTCGCTGGTCAAGTCGGGCAAGGTGCGTTTTGTGCGCTCCATCAACGAAATGCAGGCCGGTGTGGACGAGCTGCAGCGCCAGAACCAGAGCGGCCTGTACAAGCAGGGCACCACCGCCAAGGTCGGCCAGATGACGGCTGCCAAGTACAGCATGGAAGGCGAGCTGACCAGCATCGTCAAGCAGAACAACGCCACCAAGGACGTGTACTACAAGTTCACGCTCAAGCTGTTTGATGTGCAGGAAGGCACGATCGAATGGCAGGACGAAAAAGAGATCCGCAAAACCAGCAAGCGCTGAGGAGCACACCATGCAACGCAGAACTACCCTGAACGCGGCCCTGGCCGTGATCGCCGCCACCGCTGTGGCCTGGGGCGCTACCGCCCACGCGCAGCAAAACGCAGCGCCCAAGATCGCTGTGACCGACCTCGCGTACGCGCAGCGAGTGTCCGAGTACTTCATGGCCGGCACCTACCAGCGCAGCAGCCAGATGAGCGCGGGTGGCAGCCACAGCGGCGGCTACAGCCACGGGCCGTACGGCGGTTCGGGCTCGCACTCGGGCAGCCACTCCATGCAGGCGTCCGAGCAGGCCAGCGGCACTTATGTGGCCGGACGCTACAGCTACATCGAGCAGCGCGAACTGGGCGGCTACACCAACGACATCAAGGGCGCGCTGCTGCAAGGCACGTACTTCCGTCTGGTGCAGGGCAAAGGTTTTGACGCGGGCAAGCCCCAAGCCAGCAAGGCCGAGCAGGTGCTCAACCAGGTGCAGGGCGGCAAGATGGCCACTCCGCAGGCGCAGCCCGAAGTCGGCAACGTGATCGCACGCATCAAGAAGGGCGAGTTCGCCGGTGCCGACTACGTGCTGTTTGGTGTGGTCTCCAGCATCGACTTCACCGATGCGCTGTCGCCTCTGCAAGGCACCACCAGCGCCACGCGCCAGTACGGTCTGCAGTTGCTGGCAGACTTCTCGCTGATCAACACCAAGACCTACGAGATCAAGGCCGCGTTCTCTGCCCAGGGCGAAGGCAACGACACCAAGATTTTGTCGGTCCGTGGCGACATCGCTCCGCCCAACCGCGCCAAGGTGATGCGCGAAACCTCGCAGTCACTGGCGCAAGACGTGTATGCGCAGCTCGCCACGCAGCTGGGCTACACCGATGCCCACCTGGCCCGCGGCGTGCGTCCGCCCGTGGTGTACCAGCAGGGCGGCCAGCCCATGCCTGTGCCCCAGCCGCAGCAGCCTGAGCAGGTGTTGATCCTCAAGTGAGGATTACGCCCTCGTGCCCGAAGTGACGCAGCCATCCGTTGCCACTCAGCGGTATCGCAAGGCCAGCCCAGCGCTGGCCTTTTTCGTGGCTGCTGCCGTTGCTGTTGCTGCTGGGTCGGTGCTAAGTGGTTGTGTTGCGCCGCCAGCCGTTGCGCAGGCGCTGGGGCCTTCTTTGAATGTGCCTGCGCTGGTTGCACACGCCCCCATGGCTCCGACACAGAGCCCTGCGCAAGAGTTCGCGCCGCAGCGCCTGCCAGGTGCCGACGGCGCCACCCTCCATACGTTGCTGCGCAGCGAGCGCACCCCGCCGCTGCGCTACCGGGTGATCGTCATTCCAGGCTCCGGCTGCGCGGGCATGGGGCAGATTGCAGACCGTTACTTTGCAGGCCTGCTGCATGCCCAGGTGCTGGTGCTGCACAAGCCGTGGGTAGACCCGCAAGCCCTCACGGCTCCCGCCGATTGCACCTATCCGTTTGTGGCGCGGGACCGGCATTCGACCTGGCTCAAACATGCGCGTGCAGCCTTGCGGGCCGATGCGGCGGTGCGCCAAGGGCAGCCTGCGTTGCCACAACTGCTGGTCGGCATATCGGAAGGCGCAGAACTGTTGCCCGCACTCGCCCCCGAGGTACCGCATCTGGCGGGCCTGGTGGTCATCGGATCGAGCGGGCTGGACCCTCAGGAGGTTGGCGCACTGCAGGCCCGCCGCCTGGGCGCGGAGGCCGACTGGGCCGCGTTGGCGCAGATCGTGGCGGGCGCTCCTCCCGACTCCGTGGTGGTGCAGGGGCGCAGCCTGGGCTACTGGCGCGACCTGCGGAACTGGCCGTTGACCCTGCCGCTTCTGCGAAGCCCCTGGCCGCTGTTGCAGGTGTGGGGCGCTAACGATGCGCTGGTGCCCGCCGGTGCCTACGCGTTATTTGAGGAACTGGGCCCCCGGCGCGCTGCGCCCTACTGTGCGCGGCGCATGGAGGGTGCCGACCACGGCCTGCAGCGCTCGTCAGACGGTGGGGAGGTTGTGGACGGCGTGCAGCAGGTGTGGGCCTGGGCCGAACAATGGGCGCGTGACCCGGCCGCGGGGCTGTGTGCGCCGCTGCGACGGCAATAGCAGCAGATTCCCATACGTCCCTCTGCCGTGTCACCGTGGCTGACCGGGCGCTGCGCAGATGCCGGGAGTCGGCCGTGGCGGCGCGGCACACACCATGCGCAGCCGGGCGGTGAACGTGCCCTGGCCGATGCCGTAGCTCGACGCCGTCAACCAGGGCACTTGCTGGCGCACGCGCTCCAGCGCCGCGCGGACCTCGGCGTCGTTGCCGCTTCCCTCCAGCTCGACGAGCTGCCCACGCTTGCCATCGCGCAGCGTCAGCTTTGTCAGTGTCACCCCGTTGCCCAGCACCGGGCGCAGCGCGTGTTCCACCTGTTGTTGGGTGTAGGCGCTGCCCGCTGCTGGCAGGCACACGCTGCGTTCACCCGGCGCTGCGCACAGAAAGGTGACGAGTACGCGGTAAGCCACCTGGTCAGCTTCGCGTCGGACCCGGGCGACCTGCGCGTTGCGCACCTCACCCGATCGCTCCAGCGCCTGCGCCCACTCGCGCACGGTCATGTCGTCGGGTGCGCGCCCTTCCAGCGCCGCACCGTCCTTCCACAGGTCTATCTTGCCCAGGGTCATGCCCCTTGGCAGCAGTGGCTGCAGCACATCGCTGATCCGCTGGCGCGGCGAGACGGGCTCACCGCTTGCCGCCTGTGCGCCAGAGAGGGGTGGAGCGCCAGGGTCGGGCGCTGGCAGCACCGGCCGGGGGCCTGCAAGGCCCATCACGTCCTGTTGCAACGCGCGGGTTTCATCGCGCAGGGCGCTGGTCAGGGGCATGGGGTTCACGCGCCCAGCAGGCACTTTCAGCGCGCCGATGGGGCCATCAATCCAGATCGGATACTCCAGTGCGATCTGGCCTGGCGCGCCTGCCGGTTGGTAGTAGCCTGCGTCCGTGTCTGAGCCAATGCGAATGGAAAACCGTACCCGGGTGGTGGTGGCAGTCACGCCCGCGTGGCGCGCGTCCATGTCGTGGAACAGCAGCGCTGTGTTTCTTTGCGAGCTGGCCAGCTGCAGCCACTGGGCCTGTCCCGTGCCGCCTGCGACCACCGATGCGTTCGAGCTCACGCTCAGCAGGCCCAGGCGCACCTCGTGGAACCACAGCCTCATGCCGTGGCTGGGGTTCAGACGCACACGCAACACCGGCAGGTCCACCCTGTCAAAAAGTACCTTCAGGTTGTCACCGCGCAGCAGCAGTTCGTGGGCTGTGGCCAACTGCAGCGTGAAGCACACGGCGGAGTTGTCAGCGCCCACACGCGGGATGGCCGACGCGCCTTGGGCGGCGCTGATCGTCACGTCGTACGGCCTGGGGCGGGTGCCGCCTTGGCGGTCCGCGCTGTAGGTGGTGTCGGCTACCTGAAACGTGCCCCGCCCAAGGAACAGCCGGTTCTCTGCACCCGACACCACGCGCACCGCGCAGTCGTTGGCGATGATGTGTACATGCCGCAAGTTTCCCAGCCTGCCCGTGGCGGGGTCCCAGGGGCGCTCGCGGGTGTCGCGCAGCAGTTTGGCGCGCTCGATCAGTGTGTCTGGTGTGACGTCCAGCGGCGCGGCGTGGGCCAGCGCGGTGGTGGCGCATGCCAGAGCTGCGAAGAGCACAGCAAGAAGGGCGCGTGGAGTGCTGATGGCTGTCATGCTGTCCCCATGGTACTGGCACCCGGTGCTCACTTCTATCGCAATGGCTCCGACTGCTGCTGCCCCAAAATCACCCACGGCAATTGACCCGTCGGGGTGTCTGCAGCCGTCGGCGCAGCTGCATGACCCCGGACCCCGGCTCGTGGTAGCGCAGTGTTGATCAGCTCCTGGGCGCTGCTGGTGGCTGTGGCCTCCGGATCAGCGACACCACCAGCGTGACCACCGTGAGTGGAATCACAAAGCCCATCATCACGGTCGAGTAGGTTTGCAGCGCCGCGTGGTCCTGCGCAGCCAGGATGAGGTACGACACATAGGCCGCGTAGTAGCCCAGAAACACGCCGCCCTCCCAGCGCGCGATCTCGCGGCCGGACAGAAAAATCGGCAGGCAGGCCAGCGCTACAGCCAGCATCACCCACATATCAAACGCCAGCAGCGATGGCGCCACCACCAGGCCCGCGCTGCCCGCCAGCAGGCCAGACAGCCCCAGGCAACCCAGGATGTTGAAGGTGCTGCTGCCCACCGCATTGCCCACCGCAATGTCGCGCTCACCTTTGAACGCCGCCGCCAGGGACGTGGCCACTTCCGGCATCGACGTGCCTGCCGCCACGATGGTGAGGCCGATCACCACATCACTCACGCCCAGGGCCTTGGCAAACACCACCGAGGCGGTCACCAGCCAGTCCGACCCGACCACCAGAAGGACCAGGCCCACCACGATGAGTACCAGCTGCACCCACAGGCGCGAGTCCCAGGCACCCTTTTGTGCAGGCTGCAGCTCGGTCTCGTACTCGTTGGGCGCTTCGTGGGCGTCGTGCGCCGCGCGGGTTTCGCGGCGCGACTGCACGATGAGAAACACCGTGTAGGCCACCAGCAGACCAAAGAAAAGCGCGCCGTCGAGCAGCCCCAGGCGGCCGTCCAGGCTCAGCACCAGCAGCAACAGCGACGCGCCGATCAGGATCGGCACCTCTTGCCGGATGAGCTGAATGTGCACCACCAGCGGCGCAATCAGTGCGCTGATGCCCAGAATAAACAGCACGTTGAAGATGTTGCTGCCCACCACGTTGCCTATGGCCAGATCCGTCTGGCCGTTGAGCACGGCCCCTGCAGACACTGCCATCTCGGGGGCGCTGGTACCAAAGGCCACGATGGTCAGGCCCACTACCAGCGGCGATATGCCAAACGACAAGGCCAGTTTGGACGCGCCACGCACCAGCACATCGGCACCTGCCACCAGCGCCGCCAGGCCGGCGGCAAACATCAGGAAATTGAGCATGTCAGTACCTTATCTCGACAGGGTTGGGGTTGGTGTGGGGTGTCGGAGTTTGCCTGCGCTGCGCCAAGCGCCGCCAGCGTGGGGAATTGTCGGATCTGTGAAGTCAGGCCAGTGGTCAGTGGTGCGGAGGCTTAGCGCGGCCGGTACATTTTGAACAACTGCTCAGGCCCCACTGTGAAGTAGTCGGCCGGGCCACCGCCGCGCAGGATGTGGCCCGCGGCCGCCGTGTCGTACACGCCGTTTTTCAGCAAGCTCTGGTCGATGTGCACGGCCACTACCTCGCCCAGCACCAGCCAGGTCTCTACCTTCGCGCCGTCCACACCCTGCAATTGCAGGATCTGCGTGCTGCGGCATTCGAACGTGACGGGGCTTTCGGCCACCCGTGGCGGGCGCACGCTGGTGGAGGGCAGGGGGGTCAAGCCGGTCAGTTCAAACTCGCTCACCTCGGGCGGCACGGCGGCGCAGCTTTGGTTCATCACATCGGCCAGGTCGCGCGTGGCCAAATTCCATACAAACTCGCCGGTCTCCTGCACGTTGCGCACAGTGTCTTTGTAGCCAATGCTCGCAAAGCCCACGATGGGCGGCACGTAGTTGAAGGCATTGAAAAAGCTGTACGGCGCCAGGTTGGTGGCGCCTGCGGCGCTCTGTGTGGAGATCCAGCCGATCGGACGTGGCCCGACGATGGCGTTGAATGGGTCGTGGGGCAGACCATGGCCCTGGCGGGGCTCGTAGCTGTGGATGGAGCGGGGTGTGGGAACAGTGGTCATGGGCGGTTGCGTTGGGAGATGGATACACAAGATGCTCGCAATCTTGCACCTTAGCGGGGATGGATTTGGCTGCAGGCAACGGTGCTTCGATATGTATGCTATCAATTAAATAGCTGCTAGCGCTTTATGGATAAGCGCTAGAGGCTGTTTTAATTCAAAAACGGTGAGAGGGTGCAGGCGGGTGCAGGTCTTTCAGGGGTTGTCACACCACTGAAGGACAAAATCGCCCCCTTGTGTCAGAACCCTGACAAGGCCCCTCCAACCCTGTCTCATTCGGCAACAATGCTCGTCGTACCACCCACCGCACCATGAGCCTGTCTGTTTTGCCCACTGCCGAGCCCTTGCCTCCGTCCATCGGGACGCTGGACCGCCTGCGCAGTGCTGTGCACCAACTGGCCCAGGCCGAGCGCCTGCAGCGCGCGCTGTTCGCCATTGCCGATCTGGCCGGTGCAGACCTGAGCATGCGTGCCATGCTGGAGCAGCTGCACGCCATTGTGGGCACGCTGATGTACGCGCGCAATCTCTTCATGGCGCTGCACGACCCCGACGCCGACACCTTGGAGTTCATCTACTTTGTGGATGAAGCGACTACCGACTTGCCCCTGCAGGGCGTGCCCATCCCCATGGCCGATATGCACCAGTCGCTCACCTGGCACCTGGTGCGCGGCGGTAAAACGCTGCGTGGATCGACGCAGGCCCTCGCGCAACAGGTGGAAGGCGAGCTGAAAGCCCTGGGCGCATATGCACCCGACTGGCTGGGCGTGCCGTTGCGCGACGGTGCGCAGGTGCGGGGTGTTCTGGTGGTGCAAAGTTATGACCAAGGCGGGCGGTATGGCCCAGAAGACCAGGCGCTGCTGGAATTTGTGGCTACCCACGTACTGACCGCCTTGCGGCGCAAGCAGGCCCATCAGGATCTGGAGCGCGCCGTCAACCAGGGCACTGCCGAGCTGGCCCGCACCAACCAGGCCTTGCAGGCCGAAGTGGCGCGCCGCCAGAAGGGCGAACGCCTGCAGGCGGCGCTGTACCGCATTGCCGAACGCGCCAACGACCTGGGCCCAGTGCAAGAGTTTTACCGCGCCGTGCACCACAGCGTGGGCGAGCTCATCAACGCCCGCAATTTCTACATTGCCCTGCTGTCCGACGATGGCGCCGAGTTGCACTTTCCTTACTACGTCGACGAAAACCAGGTGGGCACCAAGTCGCGCCCGCTGGGCAACGGGATGACGGAATACGTGCTGCGCAACGGCCAGCCGCTGCTCACGACGGGCGATGAGATCGAGCGTTTGGACGCTGAGGGCACCATCCGCAAAAGCGGGCCCCGTTCGCTCTCTTGGGTGGGGGTGCCACTGGTGATCGAGGGGCGCTCGCTGGGCGTGGTTGCGGTGCAAAGCTACCAGCCCGACGTGACCTACACCGAACGCGACCGCGACCTGCTGGGGTTTGTGTCGCACCAGATCGCCAGCAGCCTGGAGCGTCGCCGCACGACGGCATCGTTGCGCGTTGCCAATGCCGAACTGGAGCAGCGTGTGGCCGAGCGCACGGCCGAGCTGCAAGAGCAGATTGGCGTGCGCCGCCGCGTGGAAGCACAGCTCAAGCACGACGCGCTGCACGACTCCCTGACCGGTCTGCCGAACCGCAGCTATCTGCTGGAGCGGCTGGACTGGTTGCAAACCCGCCTGCACCGCCAGCCCGACCAGCGCTTTGCGGTGATGTTCATCGACGTGGACCGCTTCAAGCTCATCAACGACAGCATGGGCCACCACGCGGGCGACGCAGTGCTGCAAGAGATTGGCCGCCGGCTGACCAGCGTGCTGCGTGCGCCCGACATGGTGGCGCGTGTGGGTGGCGACGAGTTTGCCGTGCTGGTGGCCGATGCCCCCGCTGCCGACCCCGTGGTGCGCATTGCGCGCCGCATGCTGGAGGTGCTGGACGAACCGATGCTGGTTGAGGGCAAGCGCCTGTTCGCGTCGGCCAGCATCGGCATCTCGCTGTGCAACCGCGACCAGCCGCAGGCGGCTGACCTGCTGCGCAACGCCGACACCGCCATGTACCGGGCCAAGGTCAACGGCCGCCGCCGTTTTGAGCTGTATGACGAGCACCTGCACAGCGACGCGCTGCGGGTGCTGGACCTGGAAAACGCGCTGTGGGTGGCCGTCAAAGAAAAGCAATTCGAACCCTACTTCCAGCCCATCGTTTCATTGGTGGATGGCCGCGTGCTGGGCTATGAAGCCCTGGCCCGCTGGCGCCACCCCACCGATGGGCTGCTGGCGCCTGGCGCCTTCGTGCAGGTGGCGGAAGACAGCGGCAGCATGGACGCCATCGACTGGCAGATCTTTGAGCAAGCCTGCAGCACCATGGCGCGCATGTCCGACTTTGCCGGCTACCTGAGCGTGAACGTGGCGCCGCGCCATTTTCGCAACCCCGTGTTTTGCGAGCGCATGCTGCAGCTGCTGGCCGATGCCGGGCTGCCGCCGCAGCGCCTTTGCCTGGAGATCACCGAGGGCGCCCTCATTGAAGACCCCGAACACACCAGCGCCGTGCTGCACGCGCTGCGCGGCCACGGCATGGCGTTGGCGCTGGATGACTTTGGCACCGGCTACTCATCGCTGGGCTACTTGCACCGGCTGCCCCTGGTCACCCTCAAGATCGACCGCAGTTTTGTGGAGCCACTGGGCACCCACCTGGCGGGCAGCGCCGAAAACGGCCAGCCCGGGGCCACTGGCTCGCCCGCCCCCAACCCCAGCGCGGCCGTGGTGCGCGCCGTGCTCGCGCTGGCGGGGTCTTTGGGGCTGAGCGTGGTGGCCGAGGGCATTGAAACCGCCGAGCAGCAGCGGGTGCTGATGGAGCTGGGGTGCACACAGGGCCAGGGTTATCTGTTTGGCCGCCCCGCGCCGCTTGGGGTGCCCACAGCAGGGGGTTGACCCTGCGCCAGCACCAAGGCCCCTTCAAGCAGACTCGCGCTCAATGATTGAAAAGCCGACGTCGAGAATGGGATGCTCGATGGGACGGCCCTCCACTCGGTCGACGATATAGCGCGCGGCCGTCTCGCCGATGCGGGTGCCGTCGATGCGCACGGTGGTCAGCGCAGGCTCCAGGTCTGCCGCAAATTCCAGATCCCCCAGGCCCACAACACCCAACTGGCCCGGCACCTTGAGGCCACGTGCCTGGGCTTCCACCAGCACGCCCAGTGCCAGCATGTCGGAGCTGCAGAAGACGGCGTCCACGCCGCCTGGCCGCTCCAGCAGCTTCGCCAGGGTGGCCCGCCCGGCGCCGAGCGTGGTGGGCGAGGGCGTAAGGCAGATGGGAATGTCTGTTGCCAGCCCCAAGCTGCGCGCTTGGCGCACAAAGCTGTTGTTGCGGCGTTGAGCGCGTTCGTCCTGACCGCTGATGAGGGCGAGGCGCCGGTAGCCGCGCTGGTACAACCAGGTGCAGACCGAAGCGCCAATTTCCTCGTTCGAAAACCCCACCAGCATGTCGATGGGCGTGGGTGTCAGGTCCCAGGTCTCTACCACCGGGATGCCAGACGCCAGCAACTGGCGGCGCCCTGCCGCCGTGTGCACGATGCCGGTGAGCACAATGCCATCCGGGCGGCGCCGGATGATCGCGTCCAGCAGCGAGTCCTCGCGCGACACGTCATACCCACTCTGGCCGATCATCAACTGGTAGCCCTGGGCGTCGAGCGCAGCATTCAGCGAACGGGTCGTTTCCTGAAAAACGGGGCCCACCAGTGTGGGCAGCACCGCCGCGACCAGCTTGGCCCGCGAAGACCGCAACCCACGGGCCATGCCATTGGGCACGAAACCCGTGCTTTCCACGACCACCTGCACTTTGGCGCGCATGGCGGGTGACACCTGTTCAGGGTGATTCAGCGCCCGCGACACCGTCATGGCAGACACGCCAGCAAGGCGCGCGATATCGTGGACGGTCAGGGTTTGCGACATGGGGAGGCGGGGCGAAGAGGAATCGATGGCTAAGGAATGCTGTTGCGGTGGCAGGCGGCAACCTGTTTATTTTCGTTCATTCGCTGCTTCGCCTGCACATCTGGAGGCCCAGAGGTTTGCTCGCGGATGGTCGGCGAAATGCTGCGGTAGAGATATCGATACCGAATTCAAGAATCTGCGGCAGTGCAGAAAATTAAAAGCTAATTGGGGTAACTACTAGGGCCTCGCAAGAATCAATTTGTTATCGTTAACTTAGTTTGTTATCGATACCTTTTCTTGTTGTCTGGAGATCCCCATGAAGAAACTGCTCACCCTGTTCGCTTGCGCCATCTCACTGGCGGCAGGTGCCCAGACCACAGCGTGGCCCGACAAGCCCGTGACCATCGTTGTGCCGTTCCCGGCGGGTGGTTCCACCGATATGGTGGCGCGTGCGCTGGCGCTGCAAATGGGCACGGCGCTGGGCCAGAGCTTTGTGGTCGACAACAAGCCCGGAGCCACTGGCACGATTGGCGCAGGTTTGGTCAAGCGGGCCCCTGCTGACGGCTACACGCTGCTGGTCTCGTCGCTTGGCGCATTTGTCGTAACCCCGCACTTGCTCAAAGGGGTTGCTTACGACGCCACCAAGGACTTCGACTACATCAGCGTCCCGGTACAGGCTCCCAATGTGCTCGTTGCCAGTTTCAAGCAGAAGGAGCGGACAGTCGCCGAGGTCATCGCCTTGCTCAAGACGCAACCTGGAAAGGTCAGTTTCGCCAGCTCGGGCAACGGCTCGTCTGACCACCTTTCGGCAGAGGTGTTCTGGCAACAAAGCGGCACGGAAGGACTCCATGTGCCCTACAAAGGCGGTGCTCCAGCAATGAACGACTTGCTGGGTGGACAGGTGGATTTCTCGTTCCAGAACGTCAATGCGGTACTGCCCCACATCAAGGCGGGCAAAGTGCATGCCATCGCCGTGACCGGAGACAAACGGTCCCCGGTGTTGCCTGACGTGCCGACGCTGGCCGAAGCAGGTGTCAAAGGCGCCGAGGTGTACTCGTGGCAAGGGCTGGCCGCGCCCAGGGGACTGCCCGCCGCAGTGAAGGACAAACTCTCCGCAGCCGCCATTGCTGCCATCAACGACCCGGTGGTCAAAAAGCGCATGCTGGACCAGGGGCTGGAGATCGTGGCCAGCACGCCGGCCGAGTTCACGGCCTTCCAGGCGCGCGAATGGGCTCGCTGGAAGACGCTGATCGAAACGCGCAAAATCACCGCGGACTGACTTGGCGCCCGGGCGAACAGCACCAACGCGTGGCGCCCATTTCATCTTTCACAGGCAGCACCCGCTGTTTGGCGAAGCAGGGTTGGGCAACGGCTCGACGGGCTTCGCCATCACAATTTTTCATTCGACGGCGCTGTCTGGCGCTTCGACGGACAACCTCTATGACCTCCTCCACTCCCCGCGTGACTGCCCTGCGTGTCGTGCCCGTTGCCGGCCACGACGACATGCTGATGAACCTTTCGGGCGCCCATGGCCCGTTTTTCACCCGCAACATCCTGATCCTCACGGACGATGCCGGCCACACCGGTGTGGGCGAAGTGCCCGGCGGCGAGAAGATTCGCCAGACGCTGGAGGACGCGCGGCCGCTCCTCATCGGCCAGCCCGTCGGCAACTACCTGGCCCTCCTGAATACCATGCGACAGCAGTTCGCCGAACGCGACGCCGGGGGGCGCGGGCAGCAAACGTTTGATCTGCGGGTGGCCATCCACGCGGTCACAGCCGCCGAATCTGCTTTGCTCGACTTGTTGGGCCAATACCTGGACGTGCCTGTCGCAGCGCTGCTGGGCGAAGGCCAGCAGCGAGATGCCGTGCAGATGCTGGGCTACCTGTTCTACGTGGGTGACAGTGCGCAAACCAACCTGGCCTACCGCACCGAGCCGGAGGCCGACAACGACTGGTTCCGTGTGCGCCACCAAAAGGCAATGACGCCCGAAGCCATCGTGCGCTTGGCAGAAGCGGCCCAGCAGCGGTACGGCTTTCAGGACTTCAAGCTCAAGGGCGGTGTGCTGCGCGGCGACGAAGAAGTGGATGCCGTCGTGGCCCTGCATGAACGCTTCCCCGACGCCCGCGTCACACTGGACCCCAATGGCGGCTGGCTGCTGAAGGACGCCATCCGTCTGGGGCAGCGCATGCGCGGTGTGGTGGCTTACGCAGAAGATCCGTGTGGTGCTGAGGGGGTGTTCAGCGGCCGCGAAGTGATGGCCGAGTTTCGCCGCGCCACCGGCCTGCCCACGGCCACCAACATGGTTGCCACCGACTGGCGTGAGATGGCGCACAGCCTGGCGCTGCAATCGGTGGACATCCCGCTGGCAGACCCCCATTTCTGGACCATGGCGGGCTCCGTTCGGGTCGCCCAACTGTGCCAGGCCTTCGGCCTGACCTGGGGCTCGCATTCCAACAACCACTTCGACATTTCATTGGCCATGTTCACCCACGTAGGTGCGGCTGCCCCGGGCAAGGTCACGGCCATCGACACGCACTGGATCTGGCAGGACGGCCAGCGTCTGACCAAGGAGCCGCTACAGATCCAGGGGGGTTACGTGCAAGTGCCCAAGAAGCCGGGCCTGGGTGTGGAGCTGGACATGGCGGAGGTGGAAAAGGCGCACCAGCTGTACCTGCAACACGGCTTGGGAGCGCGAGACGACGCGCAGGCGATGCAATTTCTCGTTCCTGGCTGGAAGTTCGATCCCAAGCGCCCGTGCTTGGTGCGTTGAATGAGATATGCATGCCCCGAACGGCGAGCACCAAAACCTACAAAAATGATAGCTGTCAGCGCTTTCTGGATAAGCGCTAGAGGCTATTTTTGCCAATAAACCAGCTGGGCGGCTGCCCCATGGCGGCCTTGAACATCGCAGAAAACGCGCTCTCGCTGGCGTAACCACTGGCCGTTGCCACCTGGCCGACCGGCTCGCCGCGTGCCAGGCGGGGCAGAGCGTGGGCCAGCACGGCCTGTTTGCGCCACTGCGCAAAGCCCATGCCGAATTGGCCGCGGAACAGCCGTGCCAGCGTGCGCTCGCTGGCGCCGCTGTCGGCGGCCCAGTCCTGCAACGTGGCGTAGCGGCCCGGCGCATCCAGCACGGCCTGGCACACCGCGCGCAGCCGCTTGTCGCTGTGGGGGCCGGGCAGCGGCACACCCAGCGCCAGGCTTTCGGCACGGCCGATCTCATCCAGCACCAGCGCGGTCAGGGCGGACTCGCGGGCGGGCTCCGGCGCAGGCCCGCCCACCGGGTCGAGGGCTGAGACCAGCTCGCGCAGCAGCGGCGTCACCGCCATCACGCGGCAACCCGACCAGTCCGGCGGTACCACGCTGGGGTCGATATACAGCGTGCGAAACGCCGCTGTCTCCAGCACCGCCACCGCATGCAACGCGCCTGGCGCAATCCACACCGCGCGCGAGGGCGGCACGATGTACGACGTGGGGGCGGTGGGTGCGTGCAGGTTCACCTGGATCACGCCACTGGCGCAATACGCCAGTTGCGCCCAGGCGTGGCGGTGGGGCTCGAAATGGCTGTCCACCGGCATCTCGCGCGCCCGCACCCGCACCGGGCGCACCGGGTTGGGCGTGAACGGATCGGTGTCACCCAGTGGAGAAGGGTGCAGCTTGCGGGGCAGGGACATGGAGGATGAAGGGGCGGCTTGGTGGGTATCCAAGCGCGGAGCCGACATAAGGTGATTGGGTGGGCGCTCCATGCAAGCAGGGGTTGGCGCAAATTCGCTGAAAGCTGTCGTTCTGTCGCATTCCAGAAAACCGGCCGCAATACTACGATGCCCGCATGACCTCTGCAACCGCTGCCAGCCCCCCGTCACCCACCCCTTTGCGCGCTGACGCCAGCGTGATCGGCCTGGTGGGCATTGCCCACCTCATCAGCCACTACAGCCAGCTGCTGCTGGCGCCGCTATTCCCATGGCTCAAAGACGAATTCCAGGTCGGCTATACCGAGCTGGGCTTTCTCATGACCATCTTCTTTGTGGTGTCGTGTGCGGTGCAGGCAGGCTCGGGCTTTGTGGTGGACCGCTTCGGCCCGCGCCCCATTTTGTTTGCGGGGCTCACCCTGCTGGGCCTGGCGGCCTTTGGTTTTGCAGCCAGCACCAGCTACGCCATGCTGGCCGGGTTCTCCGTGCTGGCGGGCATTGGCAACGGCGTGTTCCACCCGGTGGACTACACCTTGCTCAACCGGCGCGTCAGTGCGCCGCGCCTGGGGCATGCCTACAGCGTGCACGGCATCACCGGCAGCCTGGGCTGGGCGCTGGCGCCCGCCATGCTGGTGCCCATCACCATTGCCACGTCGTGGCGCGTGGCGCTGGTGTGTGCGGGCGTGCTGTCGTTTTCGGTGCTGCTGGTGCTGCTGTTCAGCCGCCGCCACCTGGCGCTGCCGCCCCTGCCAGCGCCCGCGGCCCAAGGCGCATCCGCTGCAGCCCCAGCGCAGGGCAACTTCGCCTTCTTGCGCATCCCCGCCGTGTGGATGTGTTTTGCGTTCTTCTTTTTCTACGCTGTGGCGCTGAACGTGGTGCAGGCGTTCGCACCCGAAGCCGCGCGCCAGCTGCACGCGGTGCCCGTGGCGCTGGCGGCCATGTGCCTCACCGTCTACATGGTGGCCAGCGCGGGTGGCATGGTGCTGGGCGGCTTTTTGGCCGCCGACCCCAGCCGCTGTGAACGCATCGTGGGCGTCGGTTTTGGCCTGGCGGCCTGTGTGGCCGTAGCCCTGGCGTTCATGCAGTTGCCCGGCGTTCTGGTGCCCGTGCTGTTTGGCGTGATGGGTTTTTGCGCCGGCATTGCAGGCCCGTCGCGCGATCTGCTGGTCAAGCGCTCTACGCCCGAGGGCTCCACCGGCCGCGTCTACGGCATCGTGTATTCGGGCCTCGACATTGGACAGGCGCTGTCGCCCTTGTTGTTCGGTGTGCTGCTGGACCAGGGCCGCTTCAGCGCCGTGCTGCTGGGGCTGGCGGTGGTGCAGGGGGTGTTGATTGCAAGTGCGTTCAATGTGCGGCGGGTGCGCAGAACGGCGACGCCTGCGGTGGCCTGAGGGAAGTTTGTCGCGCTGCCACGCCTGATGTGGCATCACGCGCCATGCCATGCAACGTCAGGCCAAGGCTTCGCGCAGGCTGCTTTGGCCAGCCGTATCGGGCGGGAAGATGGTCCCGGTGGGCGCCACCAGCGCGTAAGAACGCCGCTATCGGCAGCGGTCGGCTGAACAGGTAACCCTGAAACCCGTGGCACCCGGCCTGTGCCAGAAAGGCGCGCTGGCCCTCGGTTTCCACCCCTTCGGCGATCACGGTGAGGTTCAGGCTCTGGCCCAGCGCGATCACAGTCTGTGCAATGGCGGCACCGTGCGGGTCAGACAACACATCGCGCACAAAGCTTTGGTCAATCTTGAGCTGGTCGAGCGGAAGGCGCCGCAGGTAGCTGAGCGATGAATAGCCTGTGCCAAAGTCGTCCAGCGAAAACCCGACGCCACGCGCCTTGAGTGTGGTCATCTTGGTGATGAGGTCGCCCATGTCGTTGACCAGCATGCTTTCGGTCAACTCCAGCTTGAGCCTGTGGGGGTCAATGCCCGTGCGCTGCAACGTAGCCAGGACCTGCTCGACAAAATTGGCTTGCCGAAACTGGTGGGCGCTCACGTTGACCGACAAGCTGATCTGGGCCAACGTGGGGTGGGTGGCCCATTGCCGCAGCTGCAGACAGGCGGTCTCCAGCACCCACAGCCCCAGCGGCAGGATTTGGCCGGTCTGCTCCGCCAGCGTAATAAAAGCACTTGGGGGCACCATGCCCCGCACGGGGTGCTGCCAGCGCACCAGGGCTTCCGCACCGGTCACCCGGCCATCCTGATCTACCTGCGGCTGGTAGTGCAGCAAAAACTGTTGTTCCAGCAGCGCTTTCTGCAGGTCGTTCTCCAGGCTGGTGCGCAGGGTCACGTCGGCTTGCATGATGACCAGCAGCACCGCCATGGAAAACAGCGCAAGGAGGTTGTTCACCCAGGTTCCCCCAGCGCGCACGCTATCGGGCATGGCGTAGGGGCTGGCAATGCCCTCCGGGCTGCTGGCCAGAATCAGAAAGCTCAGCAGGCAGAGCATGGGCGCACTGTGGCGCAGCCAAGGGCGTTCGTGCTGCAGCACCATATACGACGCAATGGCCAGCGTGAGCAGGTACATATGCGCTGAACGAGGGACCTCGGCCGTGGGTATGTCAAACACCGCCGCCATGACGACGAAGTTGATGTAAAGCACCGGAAGCAGCAAAAAAGCGGCTGCACGAGGGCGGTCGCGCCGCACCAACCAAATCACTGCCAGGCCCACAGCCACCAGGCCCGCGTCTATCAATACGACCGTCCAGTAGCCCATGCGCATGAAGAACAGGCCCCAACCCACCGTGATCGTTGCGAGCAAGACCCCGATGGCCAGCAGCATCATGCGGATGCGGCGCTCCTGAATGGCTCGCAGCTCGTCGTGCAGCAAGTGCTCACGGGACGGGAGGGCCGGTGTGTTCATGCGTAGGGAGGAACAGCAGCGCTGATGCACAAATGGGCCAGCGGTTGTTGGGCATTATGGGCTGCGCGGGTACGTCCGACCAGCGTGCGCTGCGCAAGCCAGAGCTACATTTGCGGGATCCAATCAACCTCGACACCGAAGGAAAGCCCGATGAACAATCGAAGCAGCACAAACGCGTTGAACGATGGAGATTTCGCCTCCTACGTGGAGGGTGTGCAAAAGTCATCCGATCGGACATCACAGCTGCGAGAGGAGATTCCTGAGAACGCTGACCATTCAGCCGGTGGCCGAGAACAAAGTATCGAAGACGTTGTGGTGCACGGCGAGGAGCCGACCAGCGAGTTCCTTGAAGAATGGAACGTGATCCAGAGCGCGCCAGAGCTCTCAGACGAAGAGCTTGCCAGGCAGGCCCTGAGCGCTCCTGGAGATGACGGCGACCCCAGCACACCCGAATGATGGTGCGCAGGACCCGGTGCCGCAGCAGGGCATCTTCGAATGTGTTGCAATCCTCTGGCGCCGCGCGGCCCGTCGCCTAGTTGGCCATTACCGCGCCGACGTTTCCCAAGCCTTTTCACCTGCACACATTCCCCATGACCTCACCCATCTACAACGCCAGCATCCCCGTTTTCCGCCAGATGCTGGGCTCGCTCAAGGACATCCTGGCCAAGACCGAGGCGCACGCCACGGCGCGCAAGCTGGACCCGGACGCGCTGCTGCAGGCGCGCCTGTTCCCCGACATGTTCCCGCTGGCCCGCCAGGTGCTGATTGCCTGCGACTTTGCCAAGGGCGTGTCGGCACGACTCGCGGGGGCTGAGGTGCCGTCCTTCCCTGACGCTGAACGCCCAGGCTTTTCCGACCTCAATGAGCGCATCGATGTGGTGCTTGCGTTCATCGAAGGCCTGCCGGTGGAGTCGTTCGCTGACGCCGCCACGCGCCAGGTCACCATCCAGCCCGGCACACCGCGTGAAAAGCAGTTTGTGGGCGAGCACTACCTGCTGCACTACGGCCTGCCGCAGTTCTTCTTTCACGTGACCACGGCCTATGCGCTGGTGCGCCACAACGGGGTGGAACTGGGCAAGCGGGACTACATGGGCAAGTATTGAGCGAGGGTGCGCCAGCAGCGCGTTTCGGGCAGCGTTTGCACTCCAGGTGATACGCGTGCCGTTAAACGGAGCGCCGCTTCGGTGAGGCCGTGACCTTGGGTCCATCGCTGGTGTGGCCCACGCGTATCGCGCTGACGGTCTGCGCGCTGAAGTTCATTGAGAATCACAAATCCATCGGCTGAGCAGTCGCCCTGCAGGAGGGTGCGGCCGTAGCGGGTGTCGGTGCTCGCTGCGGCATGCTTCGGAAAGTAGGCCTGCGGGCTTCGTCCACCGCAGTGTCTTGGCAGCTTGCAGGGACGCCGATGCTGGCGCTTGCCACCGGGCTGTTCACCCCACAGCGGACGGTTGCGTTGGACGACAACACGGGATGCGTCTGCGCAATGGCTGCTGGCCCAGCAAGCAAAAGCAAGCACAGTGCTGTGGCTAGCGATGACGATTTGCGATCCATCGTTGGCGGCAGAGTTGTCGCACGTGAGATTCGAGCGCTTCTGAGTCAAATTCGCCTCCAGCGCTTACCTGTAAAGCGCTATTTCCCGTTGCCCACCAGCGCAATGCGATCGGTACCTGCACGGTAAATGCTGACGTAGGCATTGGCGTCGCCCACATGCCGCACCACCAGAAAGCCCAAATCGTCTGCCATGCCATGCCATGCCATGCCATGCGCGGCCCGGCGGCGCTGGGCATCGGTGACCATGGTGTCCACCGATGCCAGGGGGCCGGGCACGTTGGCGCGGTCGTGGGGCAGGCCGGTTTCGGCTGCCTCGTGTTTTTCATGCAGCTCGTGCAGGGGGTGCTGGCTGCCGATCTTGAGGTGGCCGTCGCGCAACGATACGCCCGCGCGCGGGTCGATGGTGCGGCTGCCCCACACGGTGTCTTCGGGCTCCTTGGCGTTGGGCAGCTCGTAGCCTGCATACAAGCCCAGCGCCGGGTCGCGGTGGGTGGTGTACGCGCTCCAGGTGGTGACAACCGGGAAGCTCTGCGCAATGGGCCCGTTCATGCGGTTCTTGGCCGCTTCGACATTTGAGATCAGGGGGATGCTGGGGCTGAGCGTTGGAGCCAGAAGGCCGAACGTGATTACCTGTTGGCAACGCTGCGTGCTAATTTGGCGCGCAGCAGCCTGCACAGCGTGACGCGCCCACAGAACTTCTACACCGCGGCGGGGCTCCACCGGCGCAGCGGCACTCGCGCCAACGGTTCGGCTCAGACCACTGTGCGGTGGCGACGCAATACAAGTGTCGAGCGTCTCATCCCCTGTGCGCTGCCACCAGTCCAGTGCCGAAAAGATTTCTACCTCTGAATAGCCGTCGAACCCGGCGGCTTCGACCCACTGGCGGATCTTCTTCAGTTCGATCACGCCGTCGCCCATCATGCCGCGGTCGCTGAGCAGGTCGCGCGTGGGCAGGCGCCAGTCGCAGACGTGGAAGGCCAGCAGGCGCTGTCTGCCGGCGCGCGCGATCTGCTGCTCCAGCTTGGGGTCCCACCAGACGTGATAGACGTCGAGGGCCACACCCAGCGCGCCAGACTTTTGCGGATCAAGCTTGTCGCAGATGTCCAGCGCCTGCTCCAGCGTGTTGATGCAGGCGCGGTCGGCCGCCTGCATGGGGTGCAGCGGCTCGATGGCCAGCGGCATGCCCACCTGGCGCGCGTATTCGAGCGAGGCGGCGATGCCGTCAAACACCTCGCTGCGCGCGCGGGATAGGTCGGTGTAGTGCGGCGTCCCGTCCAGCGCGCCGGGCAGGGCGCCCACCACCAGCACCAGGCAGGCGGCGTTCAGCGTCTTGGCCTCGTCAATGGCGCGGTAGTTGTCGTCGAGCGCGGCGCGCAGCCCGGCCGCGTCGGCCGCAGGAAAGAAGCCGCCACGGCAGTAGCCGGACAGTTCTATGCCATGGGCGCGCAGTTGGCGCGCAGTGGCATCGAGCCCGGCTGCCGCCACCTGATCGCGCCAGGGGCTGATGGCGCGGATGCCGCGCTCGGCGCACTGGTCGATGATGCGCGCGAGCGGCACTTCAGCCCCTTGCTGCTTGCGCACGGTGGCGGTGTTGATGGAGAGCCAGCGGTGGTCTTGGGTGAAATCGCGCATGGTGGTGGCAGTTGGGGGTTAGGGCTTCGCTGGTGGGCTCTGCAGGGTTTCGACAAGCTCAGCCTGACCGGTGGCGGTTGATCGGGGGCGCGACTCAGGCCGCCACGCCGTGCAGTGCCAGCAGGTGGCCCATGCGCTGCACGGCCAGCTCGGGCTGCTCCAGCAGGTCGGCCTGCGTCGGCCAGGCGGAACAATTCCGCAAAGTGCACCAGCGAGCGTGTGCTCTGCTGACCACCCACCATGGTGAAGTGACTCTGGTGCCCGTTGAGCCAGGCCATGAAGACCACGCCGGTTTTGTAGAAGCGCGTGGGCGCCGCGAAGATGTGGCGCGACAGCGGCACCGTGGGGCCCAGGATGGCGTGGAACGTGCTCGCGTTGCCCCGCAGCCAATGCGGCGAGCGCCGCGCTGGCTGCGGGCGCGATGGCGTCGAAGATGCCCAGCAGCGCATCGCTCTGGCCGTGGCGCGGCGTCGCTGCCTGAGCCGTCGCCGGCGATGAGCTCGGCGTAGTTGAAGTCGTCGCCGGTGTACATGCGCACGCCCTGGCCGTCGGCCCGCCGGTGGCGGGCAGGCGCCGGCGCATGGCGATTTCCTTGTCCTTGTCGAGCAGCGAGATCTTGATGCCGTCGACCTTGTCCGGGTGCGCGGCGATCACGGCCAGGGCCGTGTCCATGGCGGCATCCGCATCGCGCGAGCCCCAGTAGCCCGCCAGCGCCGGGTCGAACATGTCGCCCAGCCAGTGCAGCACCACGGGCTGCTTCGCCTGGCTCAGGATGCGGTCGTACACGCGTTCGTAGTCGGCCGGGCTCTTGCGCCACGCGGGCCAGCGCGCGGCTGGCCATCACGATGAGCTTGCCGCCGAGCTTTTCGATGGCCTCCATCTGCTCTTCGTAGCCGCGGATCACGTCGTCCACGATCTTCACCTCGTCGAGCACCAGGTGGTCCGTGCCGCAGCCCGAGGCCACGAGCGCGCCCGGCCCGAAGTCGCGTGCCGCGTCGAGCGAGCGGCGGATCAGCTCCAGCGAGGTCGGCCAGTCCAGCCCCATGCCGCGCTGGGCGGTGTCCATGGCCTCGGCCACGCCCAGGCCCAGCGACCACAGGCGCTGGCGGTAGGCGATGGTCGCGTCCCAGTCCACCGCGCACTGCAGCCACGGGTCGATGGCCGCGAGCGGGTCGGCCACCACGTGGGCGGCCGAGTAGGCGATGCGGTTGAACGCGGCGCCCTGCTGCGGCACGACCGGCGTGCGGCCTTGCAGGGTGTAGGGGCTGATGCGGCCGTCGGCCGTGGGCAAGGGGAGGCAAGGGCCATGTTGTACTCGCAGAATATGAATGAAATTGGCCTCTAGCGCTTATCTATCAAGCGCTAGTAGCTATCAAATTGGTAGTTTTTGGGTCAGACCTTCAGTGGCGCTACGTCGACCCAGCGGCGTTCCTTCCAGCTTTCCAGCGCGGCTTCCACCAACTGCACGCCCTTGGCGCCTTCGGGCAGGGTCCAGCGGTACGGCGCGTCTTCCACCACGTGGCGGATGAAGTGCTCCCACTGGATCTTGAAGCCGTTGTCGTAGACCTGCGAGTCCGGGATTTCCTGCCACTGGTCGAAGAAGTTCATGGTCTGCTTCTCGTCCGGGTTCCACACCGGGCGCGGCGTGGCCACGCGGCTCTGCGCGCGGCAGCTCGACAGGCCCGCGACGGCCGAGCCATCGGTGCCGTCGACGTGGAAGGTGACGAGGTCGTCGCGCCGCACGCGTGTGGCCCAGCTCATGTTGAGCTGCGCAATCACGGGCTCGCCGTTGTGGCCCGTGAGCTCGCAGGTGGCATAGGCCGCGTCATCGGCCGTGGCCTTGTAGGGTTGGCCGGCCTCGTCCCAGCGCTGCGGGATGTGCGTGGCGCCGATGCACGACACCGACTTCACCTCGCCGAACAGGTTGTCCAGCACGTAGCGCCAGTGGCACATCATGTCCAGGATCATGCCGCCGCCGTCTTCGGTGCGGTAGTTCCAGCTGGGCCGTTGAATGGGCTGCAGGTCGCCTTCGAAGACCCAATAGCCGAACTCCAGACGCACGCTCAGCATGCGGCCGAAGAAGCCCGCGCGGCGCAGCATGTCGAGCTTGCGCAGGCCGGGCAGAAAGAGCTTGTCCTGCACCGCACCGTGCTTGAGGCCCGAGCCCGAGGCCAGGCGCGCGATCTCCACCGCCTCGTTCAGGTTGGTGGCAATGGGCTTTTCGCAGTACACGTGCTTGCCCGCGCGGATGGCCTTGGCAAGCAGGGTGGGGCGCATCTGCGTGGTGCCGGCGTCGAAGAACACGGTGTCCTCGGGGTTTGCCAGGGCGGCGTCGAGGTCGGTGCCCCAGCGCGCGATGCCGTGCGCCTTGGCCAGGGCCTCCATCTTCTCGGCATTGCGGCCGATCAGGATGGGGTCGGGCATCACGCGGTTGCCGTTGGACAGCACCACGCCGCCCTGCGCCCGGATGGCGCAGATGGAGCGGATCAAGTGCTGGTTCATGCCCATGCGGCCGGTGACGCCGTGCATGATGAGTCCGAGTCGTTGGGTTGTCATGGCGGGGGTGCTTTCGTTCAGTTCTAAGGATTGCAAAATTGAGGACAAAGGCGCGGCCTGGCCGCTGCCATGGCAGCGGCTGGCGATGTCGTCGCAGCGTGGGAATCGGTTACTGGGTGGGCTGAAGGCCTGCGGCCTTGACGAGGGTGGCGTTGCTCTTGATCTCGTCCTTGATGTAGGCGTCGAATTGCTCGGGCTTGAGCGTCCACGCATCGGCACCGAGCTTCAAAAAGCGCTCCTTCACCTCCGGCGTGGCCAGCGCCTTCACCACCTCGTCGTGCAGGCGGTTCACGATGTCGCGCGGAGTTTTGGCGGGCACCATCATTCCGATCCAGAAGTTGAACTCCGAACCGGGCACGCCGGCCTCGGTGGTGGTGGGCACATCGGGCAGGGCGGCTGCGCGCTTGGGCGAGCCTACGGCCAGGGCCAGCAGCTGGCCGTCCTTGATCTGGCCAATGACGGGTGCGATGGGCGAAAAGTAGTAGTCCACGCGGCCCGACAGCACCTCGGTCACGGCCTCGGCCGAGCCTTTGAAGGGGATGTTGGTGGCGTCGATCTTGGCGGCCATCTTGAATTTTTCGGCATTCAGGTGCGTGGCGCTGCCCTGGCCGGCGGATGCAAAGTTGATGGTGCCGGGCTTGGCCTTGGCGGCGGTCACCAGGTCTTGCAGCGTCTTGATGTTTTTGCTGGGCGAGATCACCAGCGCGTTGGGCAGCGACGAGATCGGCGTCACGCCCGCAAAGTCGCCCACCGTGTCAAACGGCAGCTTGGCAAAGGTGGATGGGCTCACGGTGTGCGACGACGAATGGATCAGCACCGTGTAGCCGTCCGGCGCGGCCGTGGCCACCGCCTGCTGGCCAATGGTGCCGCTGGCGCCACCCTTGTTTTCGATCACCAGTGTCTGCCCCATGCTTTGCCCCATCTTGTCGGCAATGGCGCGCGCAATGATGTCAGTGGTGCTGCCCGCCCCAAAGGGAACGACCACGCGAACGGGCTTGGTGGGGTAGGCGCCCTGCGCCAGCGTGGCGAAGGGCAGGGTGGACAGAACGGCACCCGCAAGTGCGGCGCGTGCAGCGGTGCGGGCAAAACAGGCAAGGCGCGTAGTAGGCATGGATTTGTCTCCGAGGGTGGCAGGCTTGAACTTGCTCTTAATTCACTGATTGGTGAATAGAGCGTATTTTTCAAGAACCGTTGGCGCGCGTCAACGCCGTTCCCAGGGTTGGAATTAGGGGTTTACCCGTGTGTGGCGTTGAAGCGGGCTTGCGCGAGGACGGTCTTGCAGCGCGAGCGCTCCCATCGAGGAGAGAGACCTCCATCCAGGACTTGGCGTATCACAGGTGTCTAGGGTGGGTAACGCCGCTCGCTGCGCATGAAACCGGCGCGGCCAAATGCCAGCGCCCCCGCGCAAGGGCCGCCTCGCCGCGCTGGGGGCGTCCCCCCTCTTGGGGATGGCGCGAGGCGACTCAAGTGGGCTTCACTTCAACACGTAGCCCAGGATCACATCGCACATGTGCGTCAGCCGCTCATTGCGCGCCTTGGGCGACATCAGGTCGCGCGCAAAAATGGCCGACAGCGTGTGGTTGTTGGACAGGTAAAAGTACGACAGGCCTGCAATGGACACATACAGTTGCAACGGGTCGACACCGCCCCGGAAGCTGCCCTCGCGCCGTCCTCGCTCCAGGACGTCGCCCAGGGTGGCGATCAGGGGCGAATTCATCTCGCGCGCCGGTTGCGATTCCTGCAGGTGACGTGCCTTGTGCAGGTTGGCGCTGTTGAGCAGAGTCAGGAACTGGGGGTTGTCCAGGTAGTAGGTCCAGGTGAACTCCACCAGTCGGCGGATGGCAGTGGCGGGCTCCAGCTCCAGCAGGTTCAGCTTGCGCTCTTCTTCGCGGATGTGCCGGTAGGCCTGCTCCAGCACGGCCTGGAAGAGCTTTTCCTTGTCTTCGAAGTAGTAGTAGATCAGCCGCTTGTTCAGGCCCGCACGTTCGGCAATGCGGTCCATGCGAGCGCCGCCAAGGCCGTGCTCGGCAAACTCATCCCGCGCGGCACTGAAGATGGCGCCTTGGGAGCGATCTGCGTCGCGCACGCGCTCTTTGGCGGGGGCTTCGGTGTCTTTGGTCATGCCCGATAGTTCACTAAATGGTTAACAAAATCCAGTGGGATCTGAATGGAGAGAGCGCGGAAGGCAGATTGTGCGCGACAGGTAAGAGACTGCGAAACCCCGCATCTATCCGCGATCTGCCGCCCCGCGCCGCCCGCGTTTGCCCGCGGTTGGGTGTTGTTCGCGTGCCAGCGATTGGAGCAGTGTGGTGAACGTGGCAGTGGGGCCCACGTTGTCGTCGGCGCGGTAGACAAGGGTCAACGGAACGTCCAGGCGCCCCCGGTCGGCCAACGGTCGGTACGCAATGGCATGGGGGTGCACACCCAGCATGGACGACGGCACCACCGAAATGCCGGTACCCGCTGCCACCAGGTTCAGGTTGGTCAGCATGCGTGCGACCTCGGCCACGACGCGCGGGCGCACGCCTTGCGCGTCGCACAGCGCCAGCAAGTTGGCGTACAGGCCCGGTGCGCCGGGGCGGCGCACCAGGATCATGGGTTCGTCCTGCAGGTCACGCATGCGAACGGGGGTCGGCAGGCTGCGGTGGCGGCGCAGCGCCAGCGGATGGTCGATGGGCATGGCCACCACGGCGGGCTCGTGCAGCAGGGTGACGAACACCAGGCCAGGCGGCCGCGCTACCGGCACCCGCAGCAGGCCGCAGTGCACACGCCCTTCGGCGACGGCTTCCGTGATCTCGGCGGCATTGTTCTCGCCAATCTCCAGCACCAGGCCGGGGTGGCGGGCACGGCATTCGCGCAGCGCAAACGGCGTGAACGCATGTGCCGCCGCCGAGCTGGTGAAGGCAATCGCCAGACGCCCGGTCTTGCCGTCGGCCAGCAGCTGCATGCGGATTTTCAGCGCATCAAAGTCATGCACCACGCGTGTGGCGTCGGCTTGCAATGCGCGCCCGGCGTCGGTCAGTGCAACGCCCTTGGCGTGCCGCTTGAACAGCGCCAGGCCGGTGGAGTTTTCCAGGGCCTTGATCTGCTGGCTCAGCGGTGGTTGCGCCATGCCCAGTTGCGCCGCGGCCTGGGTCATGTGCCCGGCCTCGGCCACGGCCAGAAAGTAACGGAGTTGGCGGATGTCCATGTCAGCCACGCCCAAGGCCCAGAACCCGGCGACGGATGAAATCGGGGAAAAGGCGGAACGCGTCGAAAGCAGGTGGCATATCGAAATCGTATCGAACTTTGACAATCTACCTATTTGACGTATTGAAACGCGGTTCCTACGATCCACTCCGAGAACAACAACGCAACCGTCCCGGAGACAACACCATGCTTGCACGCAAGTCCCTTGCAGCGCCGCTGCGCCTGACCGTCGCTACCACGGCCACTCTGCTGGCCGCCGCCTGTGCGCCCATCCCCCCACAACCACCCTCTGCAGCGCAGCTCCAGCGCGTGTCAGAGGCAGCCCCTGCCGCCACGGCGTGCCCCAAGGATGTCGCGGCCATCGCCCGGTGCCTGTCGGGCCAGGATTCCGCGGGTGCTTACTACCTCATCGTGATGCCACAGGCATGGAACGGCCATCTGGTGGTGCATGCCCATGGTGGCCCCACGCTGGGCGCCCCCAAGGCTGAGCGTGCGGTGGAGGATTTGCAGCGCTGGTCGATCATGGTGCGCGCGGGGTATGCGTGGGCGGCCAGCACCTTCCGCCAGGGCGGGGTGGAGGTGCGCGCGGCAGCGGAAGACACCGAACGTTTGCGGCAGATTTTTGTGCAGCATGTGGCCCAGCCCCAGCGCACCATCCTGCACGGCCAGTCGTGGGGTGCGGGCGTGGCTGCCAAGGGGGCGGAAATGTTCCAGCGCACGGCGGACGGAAAGCGGCCGTATGACGCGGTGCTGCTGACCAGCGGCGTGCTGGCGGGGGGCTCGCGTTCGTACGACTTCCGCACCGATCTGCGCGTGGTCTACCAGTACCTGTGCAACAACCACCCGCGGCCTACAGAGGCCGCCTACCCGCTCAACATCGGATTGCCCCGAGACGCGACGATGACGCAAGCCGATCTGCAGGCCCGATTGAACGAATGCCTGGGCCTGAACAAACCGGCAGCAGAACGCACGCCCGAGCAGCAACGCAAAGTGAAGACCCTCGTGGACGTGATCCGCGTGCCTGCCAGTTCGATTCGCAGCCATATGAACTGGGCCACGTTCCACTACCGGGACGTGGTGCAGCACCGCACAGGCGGCGCCAGCCCCTTCGGCAACATGGGGGTGAACTACAAGGGATCGCAGGACGACGCAGCGCTCAACGCCGCCGTGCTGCGCTACCGCGCAGACCCCGCTGCCGTGGCCCGGTTCGCCGAGGACACTGATCTGACAGGGCGTATTCCGGTGCCGGTGTTGACCGTCAAAGGGGTGGACGACCCGACGGCATTGGTCGAACTCGATGCGTACTTCAAGACCACCATGGAGCGTGGGGGCAGCGCCTCCCGGCTGGTGCAGACCTTCACCCGACACGACACCCACAGCTACCTGAGTGACCCCACGTACCCCACGCTCATGACGGCGCTGCTGCGGTGGGTGAATGAGGGCGTGAAGCCCACGCCGCAGGGAATTGCCCGGGAGTGTGTGGACATGGAGGCCGAATTTGGCAAAGGCTGCGCGTTCTTGCCGGACTATGTGCCTGCGGCATTGAACACCCGCGTGGCAGATCGCGAGCGGCCTTGAGTCGTGCAGCACGGTCTGCGCCGTGCCAATGCAAAGCGCCATGAAAAAGGCCCCGACTAGCGGGGCCTGATTCGGATCGTAAGGCTTGTCGTTTACGCGGCGATCGCCTCCAGCGCCTTGTTCAGCGTTGCGCTGGGGCGCATCACAGCGTCCAGCTTGGCAACGTCGGGCAGGTAGTACCCGCCGATGTCGGCGGGCTGGCCCTGCACGGCAGCCAGCTCGGCCACGATGGTCTGCTCGTTGTCCGTCAGCTGCTGGGCCAGCGGGGCGAACAGCTTGGCCAGTTCGGCATCGTCAGTCTGCGCCGCCAGCTCTTGCGCCCAGTACAGCGCCAGGTAGAACTGGCTGCCGCGGTTGTCCAGCTGGCCGGTCTTGGGCGAGGGGTTCTTGTTGTTGTCCAGCAGCTTGCCGGTGGCGGCGTCCAGCGTCTTGGCCAGCACCTTGGCCTTGGCGTTGCCGGTTTTGAGGCCCAGGTCTTCCAGCGACACGGCCAGCGCCAGAAACTCGCCCAGCGAATCCCAGCGCAGGTGGTTTTCTTCCACCAGCTGCTGCACGTGCTTGGGCGCCGAGCCGCCCGCACCGGTTTCGTACATGCCGCCACCGGCCATCAGCGGCACGATGGACAGCATCTTGGCCAGGTGCCCAGTTCCATGATGGGGAACAGGTCGGTCAGGTAGTCGCGCAGGATGTTGCCGGTGGCGCTGATGGTGTCCTGGCCGCGGATCACGCGCTCCAGCGTGTAGCGCATGGCACGCACCTGGCTCATGATCTGGATGTCCAGGCCGGCGGTGTTGTGCTCGTGCAGGTACATCTTGACCTTGGTGATCAGCTGCGCTTCGTGCGGGCGGTACGAGTCGAGCCAGAACACCACGGGCATGCCGGAGTTGCGCGCGCGGTTCACGGCCAGCTTGACCCAGTCGCGGATCGCAGCGTCCTTGACCTGGCACATGCGCCAGATGTCGCCCTGCTTCCACGTCCTGGCTCAGCAGCACTTCGCCGGTGGCCAGGTCGGTGATGTTGGCCACGCCGTCTTCGGTGATCTCGAACGTCTTGTCGTGCGAGCCGTACTCTTCGGCCTGCTGGGCCATCAGGCCCACGTTGGGCACCGTGCCCATGGTCTTGGGGTCGAACGCGCCGTGCCATTTGCAGAAGTTGATGATCTCCTGGTAGATGCGGGCAAAGGTCGACTCGGGCATCACGGCCTTCACGTCCTTCAGGCGGCCATCGGCGCCCCACATCTTGCCGCCGTTGCGGATCATCGCGGGCATCGACGCGTCCACGATGATGTCGTTGGGCGAATGGAAGTTGGTGATGCCCTTGGCCGAATCGACCATGGCCAGCTCGGGGCGGCCTTCGTGGCAGGCGTGCAGGTCTTTGAGCACTTCTTCGCGCTGTGCGGTGGGCAGCGTGGCAATCTTGTCGTACAGGTTGGCCATGCCGTTGTTCACGTTGACGCCCAGCTCTTCAAACAGCTTGCCGTGCTTGGCGAACGCGTCCTTGTAGAAGATCTTCACGCAGTGGCCGAACACGATGGGGTGGGACACCTTCATCATCGTGGCCTTGACGTGCAGCGAGAACATCACGCCGGTCTTGCGCGCGTCTTCGATTTCCTTTTCGTAGAACTCCAGCAGCGCCTTCTTGCTCATGAACATGCTGTCGATGACTTCGCGGTCCAGCAGCGACACCTTGGCCTTGAGCACGATGGTCTTGCCGCTCTTGGTGATCAGCTCCATCTTCACGTCACGGGCGCGGTCCAGCGTCATGGACTTTTCGCCGTGGTAGAAGTCGCCAGCGTGCATGTGCGACACGTGCGAGCGCGAGGCCTGGCTCCAGTCGGCCATGCTGTGCGGGTTCTTGCGTGCGTATTCCTTGACGGCCTTGGGCGCGCGGCGGTCGGAGTTGCCTTCGCGCAGCACGGGGTTCACGGCGGAGCCGATGCAGTTGGCGTAGCGCGCGCGGATGGCTTTTTCTTCGTCGGTCTTGGGATCTTCGGGGTAGTCAGGGATGGCGTAGCCCTTGCCCTGCAGTTCCTTGATGCAGGCTTGCAACTGGCCCACCGAGGCGCTGATGTTGGGCAGCTTGATGATGTTGGCGTCAGCCTGCAGCGTCTTCTTGCCCAGCTCGGCCAGGGTGTTGGGCACGCGCTGCTCAGCGGTCAGCGATTCGGGAAACTCGCCCAGCACACGGGCCGCCACCGAGATGTCGCTCTCGGTCACGTTGATGCCCGCGGGCGCCGCAAAGGTGCGGATGATGGGCAGGAAGGAAGCCGTGGCCAAGCGAGGAGCCTCGTCGGTCAGGGTGTAGATGATGGTCGGTTGCTGGGTCGTCATGGCTTGTCTCACGAAACGAGTAGGTAAATGCCCCCGGCTGCGCTGGTGATCACAGCGGGGCCAAACGCGGATGCTCTCGATTCTCCCCGCTTGGGGATGTCCGTGCCCGCCGTTTTGGCAATCGAATCTCATAATGCAAAATTTGCCGGTGGGTCGGGCCGTTTTTTTCCGCCTCTTCTGCGTTTTTTGTGCGCTGCAACAGAACAAAACAAGGGCGCCACTCGCCTTTGGCTGGACAGCAGCGGTGATGTCTCCCGGCCCCCGCTTGTGAAAAATTCACCGGGCAGCGTTTTCAGCGCGATGCGGCGTAAAATTTGAATGAAATTGGCCTCTGGCGCTTTATATATATGCGCTAATAGCTATCAATTCGTGAGCAAAAGTGCGATATCCGCGATATCCCCATCAGCGACGCCTAACGCCGCGGGGAACCGCCTGCACACGGTCTCCCACAATCGCAAAACGTTGGGCCGTGCTCGGCATCGATTCGCTCGACATGCCGGTGAATGCACCGAAGGCGGGCAACACCAACTGACCAGGCATGCTGGCAAAACAGGGCACACGCATCACGTCGCGCGCCAGGCCTTGCAGCGTGACTGTGGGGTGCCAATGACCCGCCAATACCAACGCACCTGCCACCGTTTGCGGGTGGTGGCACGCCAGCACCGATGTCCCCGCCACGGGCTGCCAGGGCTCTTCGGCAGGGGCGATGTTCAGCCCCGGCGGTGGAGCACCCGCGTGCTGGTCGTGGTTGCCCGCCACCAGCGTCATCTGCACCGCAGCGTGGTGCGCGCGCCAGGGTGCGATCTGCTGCCACAACGCATCGCGCGCACCGCTGCGTGCATGCAAGAAGTCGCCCAAAAATACGAGATGTGTTGCGCCCGTCAGCGGCCAACACACCGTCGAGCCGCGCCAGGTTGTCCGCCGTGGTGCCATGCGGCACGGGCTGGCCTGCGCGGCGGAAGGTGGCGGCCTTGCCGAAGTGCACGTCGGCCACGAAGGCGGTGCGCGCGGCAGGCCACCACACAGCGCGCTGGGGCAGCAGCCACAGGGTGGTGCCATCGGGCAGGGTGATGGAATGGGCGCCGGCTGGTGGTGCGGCGGGGGATGTACCCACCGGGGAGAGGCGGTCGTCGTGCTCAGAATCCGTGGCGTCTGCGCGGAGTGGCGGGGAGTGTCGTGCAGCGCTGCCTCGGCGTGCGCGGCGGGGGGATGCGGTGGCTCCGTCGGGCAGGTCCCAGGCCATGTCGGCTGGCGCCACGGGATTGATCGGCAAGGTGCGTGCCGGTGGTCTCGTCGGCCGCCTTCTCCAGCGCCTGCACCATGCGCGCCAGCCGGTCGGCCAGGGTCTCGGTGCTCAGGCGCTCGCGAAAGCGCTCCACCATCAGCGGCAGGGCAAACGGGGTGGGGCGCGTCGAGGGCATGGATGGACAGGGTTTGCGCCTGCATGCCCCGCAGGGTGCGGGCCAGGCGCTCCATGTCCAGCTCGTTGGCCAGCAGCTCGGCGCGGGCCTGGGCCAGCAGCAGGTTGTCGGGGTCGTACTGGGCGAAAACGTCGTAGTACAGCGACGACGAGGCCTGCAGCTGGCGGCTGCTGCGCTGTTCGCCCGGGTGGCTTTGAAAGATGAGGCCCGCAATGCGCGCGATCTCGCGAAAGCGCCGGCGCGCCATCTCGGTGGCGTTGAGGCTGGCCAGCACTTCGTCTTCCAGGCCGCTACCGAGGGTGGTGGGCGTGCCTTCGCCGATGAGGCGCGGCAGCAGCGCTGACCAGTCCACCGGCTTGGCCGAGAGCAGCTCCAGCCCATAGTCGTTGACCGCGATCGAGAAGGTGTTGGGCACCTGTTGCGACGCGCGCCACGCCAGCAACCCGGCCAGACCCATGTGCACCAGCCGTCCCGCCAGCGGGTACAGGTACAGGTGCCAGCCTTCGCGGGTGTGCAGGGTCTCTGCCACCAGGCGGCTGGGGGTGGGCAGGGCCGACCATGCATCCTGCAGCGCCAGCAGCGGCTGGGCGCAGCGCATTTCGGGGGTGGAGAACACGCCACGCTCAGCCTGCTCCAGCATCTCCAGCATGGCGTCGGCCAGCGTGTTCGACAGCGGCATGCGCCCGCCGTTCCAGCGCGGTAGTGCAGCGCTGCCCTTGGGAGCGATGCGCACATAGGCCGTCATCTGCTGCGGTGCGCACCAGCTCCAGCAGGCGGCCGGCGAACATGAACACGTCGCCCTTGCGCAGGCGGGCGATAAAGCTCTCTTCCACCGACGCCCAGGCGCCCGCCGCTGACAAACTGCACCTGCATGCTGGCATCGCTCACGATGGTGCCGATGTTGCTGCGGTGGCGGCGCGCCAGCCGCGCATCGGGCACGCGCCACACGCCCTCTTCATCGGGCACCACGCGGTGAAAGTCCGGGTACGTGGCCAGCGAGGCGCCGCCCTGGCGCACGAACTGCAGCGCCCACTGCCAGTCGTCGTCGGCCAGCGTGGCGTAGGCCGGCGCGCGGCGCACCTCGGCCAGCAGCGCATCGGGCACGAAGCCGCCGCCCAGCGCCACGGTGACCAGGTGCTGCACCAGCACATCGAGCGGCGCGCGCGGCGTGTGCCGGTCTTCGATGCGGCCCAGCGCCAGGGCGTGGCGCGCGGCGGCGCGCTTCCACCAGCTCCAGGCTGTGCGTGGGCACCAGCGTGATGCTGGACGTGCGCCCCGGCGCATGGCCCGAGCGGCCCGCGCGCTGCACCAGCCGCGCCACGCCCTTGGCCGAGCCGATCTGCAGCACCTGCTCCACGGGCAAAAAATCCACGCCCAGGTCCAGGCTGGACGTGCACACCACGGCCTTGAGCGCGCCGGATCTTCAGACCGTTTTCCACCCAGGCCCGCACGTCCTGGCTCAGTGATCCGTGGTGCAGCGCAATGGTGCCCGCCCAGTCGGGCCGTGCCTCCAGCAGCGCCTGGTACCAGCGTTCGGCCTGCGAGCGGGTGTTGGTGAAGACCAGCGTGGACGCACAGACCTCGATGGACTGCACCACCTGCGGCAGCAGCGCCAGGCCCATGTGGCCGGCCCAGGCAAAGCGGTCCGCCTTGGTCGGCAGCATCACGTCCACCTGCAGCGCCTTGTCGATGCGGCCCTGCACCAGCGCGGCGGGCGGTGCGGCGGGGGCGCCTTCCACCGGCCGGGGCAGCAAGGTGTCCAGCGCCTCCTGCAGGTTGCCCAGCGTGGCCGACATGCCCCACACCTGCAGGCCCGGGTTCCAGCCCGACAGGCGCGTCAGCGCCAGCTGCGCCTGCACGCCGCGCTTGTTGCCCACCAGCTCGTGCCATTCGTCCACCACCACCAGGCGCACATGGCGCAGGCGCTCGTGCGCGTCGGCCCGGGCCAGCAGCAGCGACACGCTCTCGGGCGTGGTCACCAGCAGCGTGGGCAGGCGCCGGTCCTGCGCGGCGCGCTCGCCGCTGGCGGTGTCGCCGGTGCGCATGCCGCTGGTCCAGTCGGGCGCCAGGTCGGGCAGGGGCGCCTGCAGCGCGCGCAGCGTGTCGGCCGCCAGCGCGCGCATGGGCGTGATCCACAGCACGGTGAGCGGTGGTGCCGCCGCGCGGCGCGTGCGCAGGGCGGTGCGGGCGTTGGGGACTTCGTGGGCTTCTTCGGGCGGCGGTGCAGCATCGGCCCGCGCCAGAGTGCTGCAGCGCGCCCAGCCACACGGCATAGGTCTTGCCCGCGCCGGTGGTGGCGTGCAGCAGGCCCGAGCGACCCTCGCCCATGGCGCGCCACACCTCCTGCTGAAAGCCGAAGGGCTGCCAGCCGCGCGTCGCCATCCAGCCCGCAGCGGCACTGGCGGCCACCGTGGGCAGCGGCTTGCGTGGACGGCGGGCCGTGCTCATGCGGTGGCGTCCTGCCCCGGCAGCAAGGCCATCAGCGTTTGCAGGGTATCGGCCTCGGCCACCGTCTTGTCCTTGCGCCAGCGCAGCATGCGCGGAAAGCGCACGGCGATGCCGCTCTTGTGGCGCGGGCTCTTGCCGATGCCCTCGAAGCCGAGCTCGAAGACCATGGTCGCATCCACGCTGCGCACCGGGCCGAAGCTCTCGCGCGTGGTCTTGCGGATGATGGCGTCCACCTGCGCCATCTCGGCATCGGTCAGGCCCGAATAGGCCTTGGCGAAAGGCACCAGCTGGCGGTCTGGGTCGTCCGGCGGGCCGTTCCACACGGCGAAGGTGTAGTCGCTGTAGAGGCTGGCGCGGCGGCCATGGCCGCGCTGGGCGTAGATCAGCACGGCGTCGACGCTCATGGGGTCGATCTTCCACTTCCACCACACGCCCACGTCCTTGGTGCGGCCCACGCCGTAGTGCGCGCTGGCGGTGCTTGAGCATGAAGCCCTCGGTGCCCATGCTGCGCGCGGCCTCGCGCTGGCGTGCCAGGTCTTGCCAGTCGGCGCCATGCAGCAACTCGCTCAGGCGCAGGGCCTTGTGCGGTGCGGGTGCGATGGTGGTGTCATCGGGTTGCTGCAGCGTGGCCTCCAGCAGCGCGCGGCGCTCCTGCTGGGTCTGCGCGCGCAGGTCCTGCCCTGCGTGCTCGAGCAGGTCGTAGGCCACCAGCACCACGGGCAGCTCGCGCAGCAGCTTGGGGCCCAGCGTCTTGCGGCCCAGGCGCTTTTGCAGGTCGGCAAACGGGCGGGACTGGGGCTCATCGGGCAGCCACACCAGGATCTCGCCATCGACCACCGTGCCGTCGGGCAGCGGCCGCCATCGCGGCCTCGGCCAGCTCGGGAAAGCGGTCGGTCACCAGTTCTTCGCCGCGCGACCAGAGCCACACCGCGCCCCCGCGTCGCACGATCTGCGCGCGGATGCCGTCCCACTTCCATTCCACCAGCCAGTCGCCGGGCGTGCCCAGCAGCGCGGGCATCTCGGCCACGGGCTGGTTGAACGGGTGGGCCAGGAAGAACGGGTAGGGCTGGCCTGCATCGGCCGGCATCGCTGCGTACTGGCATCGCGTCGTCCACCGGCGCGATCAGCGCGCTGGTAGTCGCTGGCCTGCGGCTGCCGGCCGATCTGCGTGTAGCCCATCAGCCGGTGGGCGATGCGCTTGGGGTCCAGCGCGCTCACCGTGGCCAGCGCCTGCGTGACCTGCAGGCGCGACACGCCCACGCGGAAGTTGCCGGTGATGAGCTTGAAGTACACGAAGCGCTGCTCCGGCGCCAGCATGTCCCACTGCGTGCGCAGGCGGGCGTCGGCCTCATCGGGCGGCAGGGCGCGCAGGGGCAGCAGCTGGGCCATCCATTCGGCCAGTGTCAGGTCGGCTGGGCTGGGCGGGCGGGGGCAGCAGCAGCGCCAGCGTTTCGGCCAGGTCGCCCACGGCTTGGTAGCTTTCCTCGAACAGCCATTCGGGCAGGCCCGCAGCCTCTTGCGCCAGCGCCTTCAGACGCTTGGTGGGCACCATCTGGCGCGGCTTGCCGCCCGCGAGAAAGTAGATGGCCCAGGCCGCATCGGCCGGCGGTGCCACGCGCAGGTAGGCCACCAGCGCCGCCAGCTTGGCCGACTGCGCGGTGGTGGCGTCGAGCGCCTGGAACAGCTCGGCAAAGGCCTTCATGCCTTCGCCTTGGGTGCGGGTTCGCTGCTTGGCTCGGGCGCAGCCCCTGCATCGTCCTCGTTGTCGTCGGCGCCGTACTCGGTGGCGAACACCTGGGCGTCCAGCCCCTGCTCGCACAGCCAGCGCACCATCACCGTCGGTGCTGCCGTGGGTGACGATGATGCGCTCGGCCCCCGTGGCGCCGATGGCCTTCTGCAGGCTGGGCCAGTCGGCGTGGTCGCTCATCACGAAGCCCCGGTCCACGCCCCGTCGCCGGCGCGCGCCACGCACCAGCATCCAGCCGCTGGCAAACGCGTCGGAATGCTCCCCAAAGCGCTTGAGCCACGGCGTGCCCGCGGCCGAGGGCGGCGCCAGCACCAGCGCACGTTTCAGGTCCGCCTTGGTGACGCCCGGGTCTGTCACGCGCAGGGTGGGCGGCAGCGCCACACCGGCCGCGCGGTACACGGCGTTGAGCGGCTCCACCGCGCCGTGCACGACGATGGGTCCGATGCCCGCGTCAACGCCATGCAGCAGGCGCTGCGCCTTGCCAAAGGCGTAGGCATACAGCACGCTGGCCTTGCCCGCCGCTGCATTTGCGGCCCACCAGGCGTTGATGTCGGCGAACAGCGCAGGCTGCGAAGGCCATCGGTAGATGGGCAGGCCAAAGGTCGATTCGGTGATGAAGGTGTGGCAGCGCACGGGCTCGAAGGGCGTGCAGGTGCCGTCGTCCTCCAGCTTGTAGTCGCCCGAGGCCACCCACACCTGGCCGCCGTGCTCGATGCGCACCTGGGCCGATCCCAGCACATGGCCGGCAGGGTGCAGCGATACGCGCACGCCGTGGTGCTCGACCACCTCGCCATAGGCCAGGGTCTGCAGATCGATCTCTGCGCCCAGCCGGTTGCGCAGCGTGCCCTCGCTGTCCCGGTGCGCCAGGTAGTGCGCCGAGCCCATGCGCGCATGGTCCGAATGCGCATGCGTGATCACGGCCCGGCTCACCGGCCGCCAGGGGTCGATGTAGAAGTCGCCGGGCGGGCAGTACAGGCCCTCGGGGCGGTGAACGATGAGGTCGCTGTTAGGCATGGGCACAACGGCATCGTAGGCGGCAAGCCAAAGCCGGAGAGCGGGCTAGGACTTGGGAGACAGAATTTGTCACTAGAATTTGAATGAAAATGGCCTCTAGCGCTTATCTGATAAGCGCTACTAGCTATTAATATGTGAGTGTTTTGCTGATCCCATTCGTTTCGAGCCGAATGGCATCGCTTCGTCCATCTTCCTGCGCATACCCTCCCTGTCTGCAGGCCAACACCGCTTATCTATGCACACCGAATTCGCCCGCCCGTCAGACGCCCTCGCTATTGCCGCGGTGCTGCGCGAGGCCGCGCAGTGGCTGGTAGACCGCCAGCAGCCGCTGTGGGCCGTGTCTGATTTCAGCGATGCCAGCGTGCAGCAGGATGTGGATGGCGGACTGTATGTGGTTGCCAGAGCGGGCGACGAGGTGGCAGGCGTGGTGCGCTTTCAGCGTGAGGACCTGGCCTTCTGGCCGGATGCAGAGCCAGGCACCTCCGCGTTTTTGCACCAGCTGGCGGTGCGGCGCGCCTGGGCGGGGCAGGGGGTGTCTGCGGCTCTGCTGGCGTTTGCGAGCGAGCATGCCCGCAAGCTGGGGCTGCGCTATTTGCGGCTGGACTGCGTGGCCGACCGGCAAGCGCTGCGCACGTTGTACGAAGGCTTTGGTTTTACCCTGCACGACTGTGTGTTCAAAGGCCGCAGAGAGTTTGCGCGGTACCAGATCGTGTTGTAGGCCACGTTTTGCGGCCCTCCACCCAAGGAGCAATGCATGCGTCGTGTTGGTGTGTTCTTCCGGTCCTTCCGATTTTTCCTGTCGTGTGGGGTGGTGGCCGCCATGGCGCCGTCTCTGGCGTCTGCCCAGGTCGCCGGCAGTCCGAACCCAGCGCACCAACGCCTTCAACGACCCGTTCGTGCAGGTCACCACTGCGCTCCCGCAATGCCCCGTGCCGGAAGGCCCGTTGTACACCGAGGCCGAGGTGCGCGAACTGGCCCATGTGCGTTCACAGCACGGCGGCAGCTGCCACCGCGTGGGGCGCTGCCGTCTGCCCAACTCGTACCTGTACGACGCAGAAATCATCCCGCGCGTTCAGCGCTACATCCAGCAAGACGGCCGCTTTGACGACACCAGCGTGTGGGTGCTGGGCGACGTGATGGGCGTCATCAACCTGCTGCAGGTGGGTACGGCGCGTGGTGCGGCGCGGTATCCGCTGGCGGTGCCGTAGTAAGCACGCCTGCCCGTGTCACTGCGCTTACTGCAGCCGCAGTGATTGCGCAATCGCCCCGGTGGCTGATGAATCACTGGCACCACACAGAACCTGCCAGGGGCTTGGGCCGGCACGCGTCCTGCTGCATATTGCCGATTCTTCATTGTTCTTAATTCACGAAGGACCACTTCATGCAATTCAAGCTCTCCTTGCTGGCGGCCACCACCCTGGCCCTGGCAACCGTGGTGTCACCCACTGTGTCGGCAAAACCGTTCAAGTGGGCAGGCTCCAGCGACATCCAGACCATGGACATCCACTCGCAAAACAGCGCTCTGGGCAACGGCATCCATGCGGCGGTGTACGAATCGTTGGTCATGTTCAACAGCCGCACCCTCAAGGTCGAGCCGCTGCTGGCCACGTCGTGGCAGCAGGTAACGCCCACCCAGTTGCGCATCAAGCTGCGCCAGGGCGTGAAGTTCAGCGACGGGTCGGCCATGACAGCGGATGACGTGGTCTATTCGCTGCAGCGTGCGATGAGCAAAACGTCCACGTACTCCATCTACACCCAGGGCATGGACCGCATCGCCAAGGTCGATGGCGAGACCATTGACATCTTTTTGAAGAACCCCAACCCGGTGCTGCTCAACCAGTTGACCGAGCTGCGGGTAATGAGCAAGGCCTGGGCTGAAAAGAACAACGCCGTAGAGCCCAAGGACATCAAGGCCAAGGACGAGACCTTCTCGCACCGCAATGCCATGGGCACCGGGCCGTTTGTGCTCAAGGAATGGGTGCCCGACCAGAAGATCGTGTTTGCTGCCAACCCCAACTGGTGGAACGCAGGCAAGGCCGAAGGCAACGTGACCGAGATCACCTACACCCCCATCAAGTCCGAAGCCACGCGCATCGCAGCGCTGCTGTCGGGCGAGGTGGACATGGTGCGCGACACCAGCATTCAGGACCTGGCGCGCATCAAGTCCAATCCCAACCTCAAAGTCATGGAGATGGTGGAAAACCGCACCGTGTACCTGGCCATGGACCAGTTCCGCGACGAGCTGCCCGGCAGCAACATCAAGGGCAAGAACCCGCTCAAAGACCTGCGCGTGCGCAAGGCGCTCTACCAAGCCATCGACAGCGCCACGTTGCAGCGCGTGACGATGCGCGGCATGTCCAAGCCCACGGGCGCCATGGTGTCGCCCCTGGTCAACGGCTGGACGGACGCTGTGGACCAGCGCCTGGCTTACGACGCCAATGCCGCCAAGGACCTGCTGGCCCAGGCTGGCTACAAGGACGGCTTCGAGGTGGACTTTGCCTGCAGCAACAACGCCATCGTGCAGGACGAAGAGCTGTGCCAGGCCATCACCTCCATGTGGTCCCGCATTGGCGTCAAGGCCAAGCTGCGCACGCTGCCCGCCGTCACCTACTACCCCATGGCCCAGCGGCATGAGGCCAGCATCTCCCTGCTCAGCTGGGGTGTGCCCACGTTCGATGCGCTGTACACCCTGCAGTCGCTCACCCGCACCAAGACCACCGGCGGTGACGGCAACTACAACCTGGGGCGGTACAGCAACGAACGCATGGACTACGTCGTGGACCGTGTGAAGACCGAGACGGACCTGCCGGTGCGCAACCGCCTATTGACCGAAGGCCTGCAACTGCAGAACGACACCGTGGCCCACATCCCTTTGCACAACCAGATGCTGGCCTGGGCGATGAAGAAAAACGTGGAGCTGGTGCAGCGGCCGGACAACCGCATTGACTGGCGCCTGATAAAGATGAATTGACCGCCTGAGTCGCTGCGCGCCTTCTCCCAAAGGGGGCACCCTGGGCGCACGCAGGCGAAGCTCAGCACATGCGGCTTGGCGGCGCTGGCGCAGGGGCGCTGGTCTGCGCCGCGCCCGCTGCGGAAATCTGCGTCAGCGCTCAGGCTGCAGCATGATGATTGCCATGCCCGCCAGCGCCACCAGCACCCCCGCCACATCCCACGGCGTGGGCCGGATGCCGTCCACGGCCCACAGCCATGCCAGGGCCACACCAATGTAGACGCCGCCGTAGGCCGCATACACGCGGCCTGCACCCGCTGTGTCGTGCAGCGTGAGCAGCCAGGCAAACAGCGCCAGGCTCACGGCTGCAGGCAGCAGCAGCCACACCGGCTTGCCCTGGCGCAGCCAGAGCCACGGCAGGTAGCAGCCCACGATCTCGGCCAAGGCGGTGGCCAGAAAAAGTGCCAAGGTTTTCATCGGCCGGACCGGCCCCGGGCCGCAAGGGTGCGGGGTGGTTCATTGCTGGCGACCTCGCCTGCAGCGGGTGCGATCCATGCACGCAGGGCCAATTCGCCCTCGGCGGAGAAATGCAGCACACGCGAATCCTTGTCGCGCCGGGCCCAGCCGCGTTCCAGCAGGCGCTGCAGCAATGCCGCGCCCAGGGCGCCGCCCAGGTGGTGGCGCCGCTCGCTCCAGTCCAGACAGGGGCGGCACAGCATGCGCCGCTGGCGTGCCACCACCTCCGTGTCGATACCTTGATGGGCGAACCACTCGGCGCCCGCCCGCGTCACGGCCAGGCCGTCATCGGCAGCGTGCAGATAGCCCCGGCGCAGCAGTGCCTCGTGCAGCTGCACACCCACCTCGCCCGCCAGGTGGTCGTAGCACATGCGGGCGCGCCGTAGAGCGGGTTCGCGCGGGCTGCTACGCAGGCGCACAGCACCGGCGCGGAAGGCCACGTTCATCAGCGACTCCAGCAGCTGCGCCACGTCCCGGTCCGCCAGCCGGAAGTAGCGGTGCCTGCCCTGGTTTTCCACCGTCAGCAAACCGGCCTCAAGCAGCTTGGCCAGGTGGGCGCTGATGGTCTGTTTGGTCACGCCGGCGATGTCGGCCAGCTCGGTGGCCGTGAGCGCGCGGTCGGCCATCAGGGCGGTGAGGACTTCGGCGCGCGCACTGTCGCCGATGAGCGCGGCAATGCGCGCGATGTGGGGGCCGTCTTTCATGGTTCGATCTTGGGCGAACCATCGCTGCCCGTCAACTGCCTATCGTGAAGCCCTGTCCACCAACAACTTCTGAACACCGTGCTCACCTGCTTCATCCGCTACGACATCGACCCCTTCCAGCGCGAGGCGTTTGCCGAATATGCGCGCCGCTGGGGCCAGATCATTCCCCGCTGCGGCGGCCACCTGCTGGGCTATTTTTTGCCACACGAGGGCAGCAACTACGAGGCCTGGGGCCTGATCGGCTTTGACTCTCTGGCCGCGTACGAGGCCTACCGCGCGCGCCTGCGCGCCGACCCCGAAGGCCGCGCCAACTTTGCGATGGCGCAGGACAAACGCTTCATCCTGCGCGAGGAGCGCACCTTCACCCAGGGCGTGGAAGGCACGCTGGACCTGCCCGCCCACCCGCAGGGGGCCGCCACATGATGGCGGTGATCTTCGAGGTGACACCCGCGCCGGGCCAGCGCGGTGTCTATCTGGATGCTGCCGCCGCGCTCAAGCCGCTGCTGGCGCAGATCGACGGCTTTGTTTCCATCGAGCGCTTCGAAAGCCTGAGCGCGCCTGGCAAGCTGCTGTCGCTGTCCTTTTGGCGCGACGAGGAGGCCGTGGCCCGCTGGCGCCAGCAGGAGGCGCACCGCAGCACACAGGCGGCAGGGCGCGACCATGTGTTTGCCGACTACCGACTGCGCGTGGCGGCGGTTGTGCGTGACTATGGTCTGCACGACCGGACGCAGGCGCCTGCCGATTCCCGCGCGGCGCATGGCTGAACGCGCGCAGTTTCTTTGAACAGGCTCTCACACCGGCATGAGGCCCGTGCGCAGCGCGTGGGCCCACTCCGGCCGGTCGTTCCTTTGCGCCAGTACCGCCATGGGCTCGTGGTCGTAAGGCACCCGGTGGTGCGCCACCTGCCAGCCCTGGGCTGTGCGCTCCGCGATGGCGTAACACGCATCCGGCGTGCCGTTCTCTACCTTGTGCGCCACAGGGTGGTCGTCGCCATAGGCCTGCAGGCCCACGCTGCCGGGGTTGAGCAGCAAGACGCCCGCCCCCAGCCGCACCTGCCGCGGCACATGGGTGTGGCCACAGGCCACCAGAGGGGCATAGTGGCCCGCCAGGCGCTCGTCGATTTCGGCGGGCGTGGCGGCGCGCAGCGTGGGGCCGTCCAGCGTTTCAAGCAGGTATTCGTGGTCGCTGCGCGGCGAGCCGTGGCACAGCAGTACGTCTTGGTCCAGGCGCAGGGTGTGCGTCAGGCTGCGCATCCAGGCAAATTCCGCCTCAGTCAGTTGTGTATGCGTGTACTGGTCCGACGCGCCCCCATGGCCCGGCCGCAGCTGCAGCACCTGGCGCTCGTGGTTACCCGCCAGCGAGAGCCAGTCCGAGGCCATGAGCCACTGCGCCGTCTCGCGTGGCAGCAGCGGGCCCGAGAGGTTGTCGCCCAGGTTCACCACGCGGTCGGCACCATGCCGGGCGATGTCGGCCGCCACGGCTTCGAGGGCCGCGAGGTTGCCGTGGATGTCGGAGACGAAGGCGATGCGCATGGTGAGGGCTTCAGCAGGTCGGCACACCGCCACCCACGCAAAAAAATATGGATAAAAAGGCCTCTAGCGCTTATTCAATAAGCGCTAGCAGCTATCAAAGTAGGAGTTTTTGATCAGCGCTTGCATGCAGCAAGTCGCAGGTTACAGCGCAAAAATCTTCCCGGGATTCAAGATGTTCTTCGGGTCCAGCGCCCGCTTGATGGCGCGCATCATGTCCACGGCCCCCGCACCGGTCTCGTCCAGCAAAAAGCCCATCTTGTGCAGCCCCACACCGTGCTCGCCCGTGCAGGTGCCGCCCATGCTCAGCGCGCGGGCCACCAGCTTGTGGTTCATCTCTTCGGCAGTCACGCGTTCTTCGGGGATGTTGGGGTCCAGCAGGTAGCCGAAGTGGAAGTTGCCGTCGCCCACGTGGCCGACGAGAAAGTAGGGGATGCCGCTGTCTTCGGCCTCTTGCACCGAGTCGAGCAGGCAGTCGGCCAGGCGGCTGATGGGCACGCAGGTGTCGGTGCTGATGGCGCGGCAGCCGGGGCGGCTTTGCACGGCGGCAAAGTAGGCGTTGTGCCGCGCGGTCCACAGGCGGGTGCGTTCTTCGGGCGTGCTGGCCCATTCAAAGGCGTTGCCGCCAAATTCGCTGGCGATGTCTTGCACGGTTTCGGCCTGTTCCTTCACGCTGGATGGCGATCCGTGGAACTCCATGAGCAGCATGGGTTCTTCGCGCAGGGTGAGCTTGCTGTGGGCGTTGACCATGCGCACCGTGTGGTGGTCGATCAGCTCCACGCGTGCAATCGGCACACCCAGCTGGATGGTCTGGATGGTGGTGCGCACGGCCGCTTCGATGCTGGGGAACGAGCAGATAGCGGCAGACACCGCCTCGGGCAACGGGTACAGGCGCACGGTGATCTGCGTCATGATGCCCAGCGTGCCCTCGCTGCCCACCATCAGGCGCGTGAGGTCGTAGCCCGCGCTGCTCTTCTTGGCGCGGGTGCCGGTGTGGATGACTTCGCCGCTGGCGGTCACCACCTCCAGCGCCAGCACGTTCTCGCGCATGGTGCCGTAGCGCACGGCGTTGGTGCCACTGGCGCGCGTGGCGGCCATGCCGCCGATGCTGGCGTCGGCGCCGGGGTCGATGGGGAAGAACAGGCCGGTGTCCTTGATCGCGTCGTTCAATGCCTTGCGCGTGATGCCGGGCTGCACGGTCACCGTCAGGTCTTCGGCGTTCACGATCAGCACCTGGTTCATGCGGCTCACGTCAATGCTGATGCCGCCCTGCACGGCCAGCAAGTGGCCTTCGAGCGACGAGCCTGCGCCGTAGGGAATCACCGGCACGTCGTACTGGCTGGCCAGCTTGACGGCATCGGCCACGTCCTGGGTATTCTGGGCAAACACCACGGCTGACGGCGGCGGTGCCTGGAACGATCCTTCGTCCCGACCATGCTGCTCGCGCACAGCCTGCGCCAGCGAGCACTGCGCACCAAAGCGGGCTTGCAGCGCGTCGATGAGTGCCTGAGGCACATCGCGCAGATTGATTTCAGGCAAGAGGTGGGCAGCGGCGGTGGGGGCGTTCATGGTGTGTCTCCGAGGTCAGCCGAAAAGAATACCACCAGGGTCTTGGCGCTGCCAGCGGATACGTTCCCGACGGCGACCAGAGTCAGATGACTGCAAGGGGCGGCCGCCACCCGTGCCAGCTGGGTAAATCCCGGCATCGCGGTGGTCCCGCAGGAGATTCAACCGTGGGTTTGAGGTACGCGACATTGCTCCACCGTGGTGCATCCAGCTTGTATACCAGTTGGCATAGAAACTGCATCAGCTGATGCAATGACAACCTCCACCGAGATCAGCAACCGCATCATCGAAGCCGTGATGGCGCAAAAGCTCGCGCCCGGCTCGCGCCTGGGCGAGCAGCAGCTGGCCATGCTGTTCGACTGCAGCCGCACCATCGTGCGCGAAGCGCTCACACGGCTGTCCACGCGCGGCATCGTCACCGTCAGCGCGCGGCGCGGCTGGTACGTGATCGAGCCGTCGGAAGACGAGGCGCGCGAGGCCTTCGAGGCACGCCGTGTGATCGAGCTGGGCCTGCTGCACCAGCTCAAAACGGTGGACAAGGCGGCCGTGCGCCAGCTCAAAAGCCACCTGCAGCGTGAAAAAGCCGCGCTGGCTGGCAGCGATATAGGTGCACGCAGCTTTCTGCTGGGCGACTTTCATGTCTGCCTGGCCGAATGCCTGGGCAACAGCCTGCTGGCCGACACGCTGCGCGACTTCACGGCGCGCACCACCCTGATCGCCATGTTGTACCAGTCCTCGCACGATGCTGCGCAGTCGTGTGCCGACCATGTGCGCATCGTTGAGGCGCTGGAGGCGGGTGACATTGCACGTGCCGAGTCGCTCATGTCGGACCACATCGGCACCGTGCAATCGGCACTGCGCCTGCAGGCCAGCAGCGACCCGCTGGCCGAGTTGCGCGATGCGCTGGCACCGGTGCGCAAAAGTCCCGGGCCTGTTGGCGCACCTGCCCAGCCCCTGCCGCGCAAGTCCAAAGCTGTTCAGGGCAGTGCAGCGACTGCCGCCGCCAAGGCCTCGCGCAAACCCCGCCTACCCCGCAATTCCGTTTCCACCCCGCCCGCGTCAATTGACGACACATCCACCTACTTAGGAGCCTTGCTATGACCCCCCTCCGCGCCTCTGCTTCGACTTCCTCCAATCGCCGTCTGACCCTGGGCGTGCTGGCCGCCGCGGGCTTGTCGGCCGCGCTCATGGCGCCCGCCGCGCACGCACAGAACGCGCTGGACAACATCATGAAGGCCAAGGAAATCAAGATCGCCATTCCTACCGACTACCCGCCTTACGGTTTTGTCGGCACTGACCTCAAGCCCCAGGGCCTGGATGTGGAGATGGCCAACTACATCGCCGCCAAGATGGGTGTGAAGGTCGAACTGATCCCGGTGACCAGCGCCAACCGCATTCCCTATCTGCAGACACAGAAGGCAGATCTCGTCATTTCCACGCTGGGCAAGAACCCCGAGCGCGAGAAGGTGATCGACTTCACCGCCGCGTACGCGCCGTTCTTCCAGGCCGTGTTCGCGAGCAAGAGCCTGAACATCAAAAGCTTTGCCGACCTGACCGGCAAGTCGGTGGCCGTGACACGCGGCGCCATGGAAGACCAGGAGCTGGCCAAGGTCGCGCCCGCCGGCGTGGACGTGAAACGCTTTGAAGACCATGCCGCCAGCATCTCGGCCTTCGTTTCGGGCCAGACACAGGCGATCGCCACCAGTGCATCGACGGCCGGGACCATCATGGTCAAGAACCCGAACCTGGCCACCGAGTACAAGCTGCTGCTCAAGGACAGCCCCAACTTCATCGGGGTGGCCAAGGGCGAAGACAAGCTGCGCCTGCGCGTGAACGAGATCATTGCCGAAGCGCGCAAATCGGGCGACATCGACAAGATGTCCAGCAAGTGGCTGGGCCGCCCCGCGGGCGACCTGCCCCTGTGATGACACTGTCCTTTGTCCGCTGAACCAACGGGACCGCGGCGCGACAAGCGCTGCGGGGCAAACGCACCATGCTGATTGCGCTTGATTTTTCTGCCGTGTTGTCCTCTTGGCCGTTGCTGGTGCGCGGCGTGGTGTGGACCATCGGGCTGACCGTAGTTGGCACGGTACTGGGTCTGCTGCTGGGCACGCTGTGCGCCTGGGCGCGCGCCCGCAACCTGGGGCCGCGTGCGCTGCCGCTGCGCTGGCTGGTGGCCAGCTATGTGGAGCTGGTGCGCAACACGCCCTTCATCGTGCAGCTGTTTTTCTTGTTCTTCGGCCTGCCAGCGCTCGGGGTCAAGTTGTCGCCTGAGCTGGCGTCGGTGCTGGCCATGGTGATCAACCTGGGCGCGTATTCGGCGGAGATCATCCGCGCGGGCATTGAAGCCACGCCCCGAGGGCAGATCGAGGCTGCGGAGAGCTTGGCATTGACGCCCGGCCAGACGTTTCGCCGTGTGGTGCTGCCGCCAGCGCTGATGAAGGTGTGGCCTGCGATGGTGAGCCAGATCATCATCGTGATGCTGGGGTCTGCAGTGTGCGGGCAGATCTCCACGCCCGAGCTGAGCTACGCAGCCAACCTGATCTCCAGCAACACCTTCCGCGCGTTCGAGGCGTTCATTCTCGCCACGCTGGTGTACCTGGCGTTGTCGATGCTGACCCGTCGCCTGCTCATGTGGGTGGGTGCTCGATTCTTGGTGGGAAGGTAAATCGCCATGGTTGATTTTTCACTCTGGGACATCCTGCGCAATCTGCTGCTTGCCGCGCGCTGGACTGTGTCCCTGTCCCTCATCGCCTTCATCGGCGGCGGGCTCGTGGGACTGCTGCTGCTGGTGTTGCGGCTTTCCAAGCTGCGGGGCATGGATCGCGCCGTGGGCGCCTATGTGCAGGTGTTTCAGGGCACGCCGCTGCTGATGCAGCTGTTTCTGGCGTACTTTGGCATCGCGCTGTTTGGCATCAAGACCTCGCCGTGGACGGCGGCTGCCTTTGCGCTCACGCTGTACACCAGCGCCTACCTCACCGAGATCTGGCGCGGGTGCGTGGCCTCCATTCCCAAGGGTCAGTGGGAGGCAGCCCAGAGCCTGGCGCTGAGCTTTGGCGAGCAGCTGCGCCACGTGGTGCTGCCCCAGGCGCTGCGCATCGGGGTGCCGCCCACGGTGGGATTCCTGGTGCAGGTGATCAAGGGCACGGCGCTGGCGTCGGTGATCGGTTTTGTGGAGCTGACCAAGGCGGGCAGCATGATCTCCAACGCCACGTACCAGCCGTTTCTGGTGTATGCCTGTGTCGCACTTCTGTACTTTGTTTTGTGCTTCCCGGTGAGTCTGGTGGCGCAGTCCCTTGAAAGGAAACTCCATGGCAACCGCCACTGATACAAATGCCACCACCGCATCTGCCCCGGACGCCACATCCTCTGGGCGGCCCATTGTCGACATCACGGCGCTGCGCAAGTCTTACGGCACAAACGAGGTGCTCAAGGGCATCGATCTCAAGGTGCAAAAGGGCGAGGTGATCGCCATCATCGGCAAAAGCGGCTCTGGCAAGAGCACGCTGCTGCGCTGCGTGAATGGGCTGGAGGTGTTCCAGGAAGGCGCGCTCAGCGTCAACGGCAAGAAGCTATTGCACGAAAGCGCTACCGCCATGCGCGACCTGCGCCAGCAGGTGGGCATGATCTTTCAGAGCTTTAACTTGTTTCCACACCTGAGCGTGGGCCGCAACATCATGTTGGCCCCTACGCTGGTCAAAGCGCGCGATGCGACAACGGCCGCAGCAGCAGGCGCGCAAGCTGCTTGACCGTGTGGGACTGGCAGAAAAATTTGATGCCATGCCTGACCAGCTCTCGGGCGGCCAGCAGCAGCGCGTGGCCATTGCGCGCGCGTTGGCCATGGAGCCGCAGGTGCTGCTGTGCGACGAGATTACGTCCGCGCTGGACCCGGAACTGGTAGGCGAAGTGCTGCGCGTGGTGGAGTCGCTGGCGCTGGAAGGCATGACGCTGATGATGGTCACGCACGAGATGGCGTTTGCCCGCAAGGTCAGCGACCGCGTGATCTTCATGCACCAGGGCCGCGTGCATGAGACAAGGGACACCTGCCGAGTTGTTTGGCAACCCACAGACGCCGGAGTTGCAGCAGTTTTTGTCGTCGCTGCACGATTGACCTGACGGTCCCGTCCATATAGTCGCGCACGAAGAAAAGCCTGCCTGCGCCCTGGAGTTCCAGCGCGGGCAGGCTTTCGGGCCTGTGAGGCCCTTACAACACAGCGGCTAGCACCTCAGCAAGGTGGATGCTAGGGGTAGTGTGTGAGTAGGCGATCAGGAGTTAGCGCCCTTCGCGAATTCATCGCGGGACAGCGTGCCGTTCTGGTCGGTGTCGAGTTCCTTGAAACGCTGGCCAATAGCGGGAAGTGTGGTGGCCTCCTTTGCGTTCAGCTGTCCATCCTTGTTGGTGTCAGCGCGGTTAAACGCTTCGGCTGATGCAACTGAAGATGAATTTGAGCCAGGACCAATGGAGTAATTCGATCCCGCCTGCGGTGCGGACTTTTCAGCAGGCCCAAACTGGGGTGAAGGCGAGGAGGTCTGTCCCTGTGCCTGCAGTGCGCCCGCGCCACCTAAAGAGATGGCAGCGAAGAGCATCACGCTGCGTGTGTCGAACAGGGTGCGTCGTTGCTGTGCTTTCATGGAAGCTAAGCTCCTTCGAAGTTGAACAGGCTTGCATTGCACCGCAGCATTGCCCTCAAGGCCAGCACTCTTGCCTGCTGTTTCCCTTGTCTACATTTACCTGCGCTGTGTAACCCGCACGGGGCGCCATACGGCTGTTAGCAGCGAGGTTTTCCAAAAGCAGGCGCTTCTTCACCGGAAGTACAGGTTCCACATGGACCGTGACGATGTATTCCCCGACCGCCTCAAATGTGCGCTGGCTGACCGGCATGCCGGTGCAAGTCCTACAAGCGAAGGCTTTGTGCGCCAAAACAATGAATTCAAGCATTTCGCTTGTTCTCAAATTCTGACTATTGAAGGAGCCTTCCATGCAAAAGCAAACCATCTTCACCGCCTTGGCCACACTCGCATGTACAGCCGCACTGGCGCAAGCGCCCGCAAGCGTTAATGTGCGACCCGCAGCCGAAGTCAATCCGGCCGCCTCGGGCGGCGCTGCAGCCACTAACGCCCAGAATAAGGTTGATCAACGTACCAGCCACAGCAGCATCGCACCAGCGAATCCTGCTGCCGGTAGTGGCCGCGCTGCGCCCGTTGCGGAGATCAACCCCAGCGCTGCAGGCGGCAAGGCGGCAGCTACGGCGCAGTCGCGCGTCAATGCACGCCTGATGGACAACAACGGTGATGGGATGGTGTCGCGCCAGGAATGGGACACCTACCATACCAGCGCGTGGAACAGCATGCGACCCACCAACACGGGGGTGTCCACAGCGGACATTGACAAGCTCAACCGCACGCCGATGACGAACTGATCGGGCTGCCTGACGAGTCGTGCTTCACTCGCCGCACGAGGACCTAACGAGGTCCGATAAACACCCCTTCACTCTGTGTGCAGGGGTGTTTTCTTTGTGGTCGCAAACCGTACTGTCTCCAATTCCCACTAGGCACGAGGTCGGTAGCGACTGTGATGGAAAATCTCCCATGTGCTAAATACCTTCGTGACATTTCCACCCCATCCACTTCCCACTCTCTGAGGCACAGCCATGGGCAACCGACTCACACAAATCGCCACCCGAACGGGCGATGCTGGCACCACCGGCCTGGGCAATGACCAGCGCGTTTCCAAAAACAGCCTGCGCATTCATGCCATGGGCGATGTGGATGAACTCAACTCCCACATAGGTCTGCTGCTGTGCGAGCCCCTGCCCGAGGAAGTGCGTAACTTGCTGGTGGAAGTTCAGCACCAGCTTTTCAACTTGGGCGGAGAACTATCGATTCCGGGCTATGAACTGCTCAAAGCCGAGGCGGTCATTCAACTAGACGAAGCTCTGGCTCACCACAACGCTGCGCTTCCGCGGTTGCAGGAATTCATCCTGCCCGCAGGCACCCGGGGTGCATCGCAGGCCCATGTGTGCCGCACCGTTGCGCGGCGGGCCGAGCGGGTGGTTGTGGCCCTGGGCAACGAAGAGGCCCTCAACGACGCGCCCCGCCAGTACCTCAACCGCTTGTCTGACCTGATGTTTGTGCTTGCCCGCGTGCTCAACCGTGTGGACGGCGGCGATGACGTGTACTGGAAGAGTGAACGCATGGCGCGTTCGCAGGCGGCAGAGAACACCGCCTGAGTCCTTTCTCGCGTTTGCTTCCTCGTATTGGTGCGCAATCGGGGGTGGGAGACCCCCGGCGTCAGGGCTGTATATACCGCCTTTGGGCGGGTTCCTTGTGCTGGAACATTCGCTGGCGTGCCCCATCTTCGTGGCTGCAGTAGAGCTCAGCGCACTGGCGAGCGGTGACGCTAAGCCATCCCCAGCATGCGGGCCAGATTGTTGTCACTGCGCTCTTGCTGCAACGTGATGCTGTGTTCCAGCGCCAGCAGGTGCGCTTCCATCTCCCGGGCGGCGCCGTCGGCGTCTCCCTGGGCGATGAGGTCCACCACGCGTGCATGCTCCTCGTGCTCGCACGAGGCTTTGCCGGGCGGCTCGTACAGCGCCACGATCAGCGAACAGCGTGAGACCAGCTCCATCAGGTAGCGCTGCAGCACGGGGTTGCGCGCCAGCTCGGCCAGGCGCAGGTGGAAGGCGCTGGCCAGCCGTGCCCAGGCGGGCTGGGTGAAGCGGTGCATGGCATTGTGCTCCTCCTGCAGCTGGCGGCGCAGCGAGGCGATGTCTTCGCGTGTGGCGTGGCGCGTTGCAAGGCGCACGATGGAGCCTTCAAGTGCGCGGCGTGCTTCGAACACCTGGCGCGTCTCCTCGGGCGTGGGTTCGGCCACGATGGCGCCGCGGTTGGGACGCAGGTCCACGATGTGGTCGTGTGCCAGCGCCTGCAGCACCTTGCGCACGGTGGCGCGGCGCACGTCGAACAGCTCGCACAGCGAGGCCTCGGGTAGCTTGGTGCCGGGCGTCAGTCGCTGGGTCATCACGCTTTCGTACACGGTGTTGTAGATGCGTGTCTCCACGTCGTCGCCGGTACGCAGTCCCGGTAGCCCCGGCAGCTTGTTTTCTTGCAGGGGCGTGGTTGTTTTGCGTCGGGCAGGCGTCGGTGCAGCGGGCCGCGTGGCGTTGGCGCGCGTTGTGGGGGCTGGGGAAGCGCGAAGGGTTTTCTGGGTGGCCATAGAGTTCGCCCGGTACGTCGTCGTTGCACAGTCCGGCGGATGTTGTTTGCCCAGATTGTCGCGCCTTCAGCGGGAGGCATCCTGCGCATGTAGCGCGCGCCAGAGCTGTATCGCCAGGCATACCAGGGCCACGTCACTGCCCGCGGGGCCGATCAGCGACACGCCTGCTGGCAAGCCGCTGGCTGTCAGTAGCGGCAGGCTCACCTGCGGTAGTCCCGCCAGGCCAGCGATGCAACAGATGCGCAACGTGCGGACGCGGACGGCGTCGATCTCCGGCCCTGCCGCGCTGCGCAGTGGCGCCACGCTGGCAGCCGACGGCAGCACCAGCACGTTGTCAGCGCCGACGATTGCACGCACTCTGGCGCGGGCGAGCAGCCCCTCCGTACGGGCTGCTTGGGCCATGTCGTCACTCACCTGCGCAGCCGTCTGCCAGCGGCTGGCAATCGCGTCTTCGAAGCCCGGCGTGTTCTGTGTGATCCAGTTGCCATGTGCCTGCCAAGCCTCATGCGCGCCCCAGGCCACGTAGTGGCGACGCCAATCTTCCAGCGTGGCGCCCTGGGCCGCCACCGTCGTTGTGACGCCGTGGCCCATCAAGGGACGCAACGCTTGCAGGGCCGACGGTAACAGCGCTGCCACTTCGGCGTCGGCTTGGTCCGCCGCATCTTGCAGCAGCATTGCGCGGGTGGGCTTGAAGTCGGTGGCGGGCAACAGGGCGCGGGTGACCCGTTCGAACGTGGCGGGATCGTGGGCAAACCACGTGGCGGTGTCGAAGCTCGGGTGCAGAGGCACCAAACCTTCGCGTGAAACCAGGTCGTGCGTGGTGCGCAGGCCCCACACACCGCAGTAGCTGGCAGGCACGCGAGTGGAGCCACCCGTGTCGGTGCCCAGCGCAAAGTCCACCAGCCGTGCGGCCACGGCCGCTACCGAGCCGCTGGACGAGCCGCCGGGGATGCGATCACGCGCGCGCGCTGTTGAGCGGCATGCCGTAGTGCAGGTTGTGGCCGTGGATGCTGTAGGCCAGTTCGTCGGAAATGACTTTGCCGCACAGCGTGGCCCCGGCGTTCAGCACTTGCTGCACCAGCGCGCTGTGGCGCGTGGGCACCGGGTGGCTGGCCAGCCAGGCGGGGTTACCGGCGCCCGTGGGCTGGCCGGCCACGTCGAACACATCCTTGGCGGCAAAGTGCAGGCCTGCCAGGGGGCCGTCGGGCGCCCCTTCGATCACGAAGTGGCCGTGGGGCACCCAGGCTTGGACGGTGTCGGTGAAGGGCAGGCCGGGGGAAGCGATGGGGTGTTGCATGGGGCGGGCTCAGGGAGAACGGAACAGGGCATCCACGTGCGCGCAGATGGCGCCGGGCGTGGTGACCCAGATGGCACCGGCATCGCGTTCGCGCGCCACGTGCTCCAGCGCGCGGCGCAGGTGGCGCAGCCGGTAGGGCTGGCCCACGAGGTAGGGGTGCAGGGCGATTCCCATGACCAGCGGCTGTGTGGCCGATTGCTGCAGCATCTCGTCAAAATTGTCGACAATCATCTGCGCGAAATCCTTGCCGTCGAGCTGGCGCGCAATGATCATCGGGATGTCGTTGAGCTCCTGCGGGTAGGGGATGGACCACAGGCGCTGACCGCTGCGCGTATGCATGGGCACGGGCTGGTCGTCGTGCGCCCAGTTCAGCGTGTAGCGGTAGCCGGCTTCGGCCAACAGGTCGGGCGTGGTGGGGCTCTCCGAAATCCAGGGGGACAGCCAACCTCCCGGACGGGTGCCGCTCTCGTGAGCGATTCGCTGGGCGCAGGCGGTCAGCAGCACGGCCTCCTCCGCCTCGGCGAAGTCACCCTGTCGCTCGGAATTGGTGTGGCCGTGGCCGATCATCTCGTCGCCCCGCGCCGCGCAGGCCTGTAGCAGCTCGGGGCAGTGGTCGTACAGCGCCGTGTTCAGGATGCAGCCGGTCGGTAGGGCCAACTGGTCGAACAGCTCCAGGCAGCGCCAGGCGCCCACGCGGTTGCCGTATTCGCGCCAGCTGTAGTTGAGCACGTCGGGCTCGGGCGAAGCCGGGCCGATGCGCGCGCCCAGGCCCCCGCCGAAGGCGAAGTGCTCCAGGTTGAAGCCCAGGTAAACCGCCAGGCGCGCGCCGTTCGGCCAGGTGTAATCGGGGCGGCGCGTGATGGCGCTGTAGCCGAAGCGCCCATGGGCGGGCAGGGGGCCGTCGCCGTAGATGCTGGTGGTCATGCGCCAGCACCTTCGCTCGCCCAGGGTGTGGCCAGGCCGGCGCGCACCAGCAGCCATTCGGCGCTGTCGTTCCACACATCCATGCGCACGATCAGGCCGCGCTGCAGCACGTAGCGGTCCACATAGCGGTTGCCCTCGAACGGCGTGCCATCGGGCCAGGCGCCGTAGAGCGTGCCGGTGTTGTAGACCACGGCCTCTTCGTCCGTGGCACCGGCCACGACGTCGGTGCTCTCGAACTTCTTTTTCACCCAGGCATAGCGCGTGGCGTTGAAGGCGCTGCACTCGGCCGGCTGGCGCATCGGCCGCCCGCCCGTGAAGCGGATGGCCAGGCCGGGCGCAACGAAGCGGCTGGCGGCCACGGGGTCGGGAATCATCACCAGGCGCAGGAACTCTTCGACGATGGCGCCTGCATCCTGGGTGGGTGGTGTATGTGCTTGCTGCTGCATGTTGGTGCTCCTGATCGCACCACTGGAGTGCGAAATGTTGCGGGGGCTGCCTCGGAATGGGGCGGAACGCGGTGAACTGCCGTTGGTCTGTGTTGTCAGCAAAGCTTGTGCCAGATTGTCGACAATCAAATATCAGTGAAGTTGCCGATATATATATTTGATTGTCGACATTGGCACGGTGTTTGCTGGTGGAGCCTCCCGAGGCGGGCTGAGACCCGCCCACCGATCCGTTCATCCCCGTCCACCCGCCACTGCAGGAGAACCGCCATGCCTTTCACCACCCGCCGCCGCTTCGCCGCCGCCACGCTCGCCACAGCAGCCTGGGCTGCCCTGGGTGCCTTGCCCGCCCACGCGGCCGATCCGATCAAAGTCGGCCTGGTCACCGCCCTCTCGGGCCAGTCGGCGCTGGCGGGCGATGCGATCACGCGCGGCCTGACCATTGCCATCGAGGAGATCAATGCCAAGGGCGGCCTGCTCGGTGGCCGCAAGCTCGAACTGGTGCGCCGCGACGACGAGGCCAACCCTGCCAAGGGCGTGACGGCTGCGCGCGAACTGATCTACAAGGAAAAGGTGGCCGTGCTCTTCGGCGGGCTGGACACGCCGGTCTCCATTGCCATCGTGCAGCTGGCCAACCAGGAAAAGGTGCCCTTCATGGGCCCGTGGGCCGCAGGCACGCCGGTGACCAAGAACGGCGCCAAGCCTAATTTCGCGTTCCGTGTCTCCGCCGTGGACGAGATCGTCGATCGCGGCATGCTGGCCTATGCGCAAAAGACCTTCAATGCCAAGAACCCCGGCATGATCCTGGTGAACAACCCCTGGGGCGAGTCCAACGAAAAGGGCCTGACCGCAGCGCTCACCGCCAAGGGCATGAAGGCCGCCGGCATCGAGAAGTTCGGCGACAGCGACGTGGACGTGGTGCCCCAGCTCACGCGTCTCAAGGCGGCGGGCGCCGACGCGCTGTTCCTGGTCGGTAACGTGGGTCCCTCGGCCCAGGTGGTCAAGTCGCTGGACCGGATGGGCTGGCAGGTGCCCATCGTCTCGCACTGGGGCCCTGCGGGCGGCCGCTTCACCGAACTGGCCGGCCCCAACGCCAAGAACGTGCACTTCGTGCAGACCTACAGCTTCTTCGGCAAGCAGGGCCCGGTGGGCGAGAAGGTGCTGGCGGCCCTCAAGGCCAAGTACCCCGAGATCAAGGGCCCCGACAACATCACCCCCGCCGTGGGCGTGGCCAATGCCTACGACGCCATGCAGCTGGCGGCCCTGGCCATCACCCAGGCAGGCAGCACCGAAGGCGACGCCGTGCGCCAGGGCTTCTACAAGATTGGCAAGTACGAGGGCCTGATCAAGGCCTATGACAAGCCCTTCAGCGAAGCCAACCACGACGCGCTGAGCGAGAACGACTATGTGTGGGCGCAGTTCATCGGCAACCGCATCCTTCCGGTGGGCCTGGAAAAGTAAGCACGCCACGCCACGCCACGCTGTCCTGCGCCCAAGCCGGCGCGGGACGTTCCCTGCTCTTCCAATTTCTGATCACCACGATGCTCTTTCTCTCCGCCCTCATCAGCGGCATCGGCCTGGGCAGCATGTACGGGCTGATGGCCCTCGGCTTTCACGTCACCTTCGTCGTCTCCGGCACCGTGAACTTCGCCCAGGGCAGTTCCATGATGCTCGGCGCCGTGCTCACCTACGGCTTTGCCATGGTGCTGGGCTGGCCCATGGCGCTGGCGGTATTGCTGGCGCTGCTGCTGTGCGCGCTTTACGGCCTGGCGGTGGAGTTCTTCGCCGTGCGGCCGTTCGCGCGCCGGGGCTCCGACGCCTGGCTCATGGCCACCGTGGCGCTGGGCATCGTGGTCGACAACCTGGCCATGTTCACCTTCGGCAAGGAGCCGCGCAGCCTTCCCTCGCCGCTGGCCCAGGCACCCATGACGCTGGGCGACATCGGCCTGGGCGTGTACCCGCTGCAGCTCCTCATCCCGGCCATCGGCCTGGTGCTGGCGGCGGTGCTGCATTTCGTGGCGCGGCGCACGCGCTGGGGTACGGCCATGCTGGCCGTGGTGCAGAACCGTGATGCGGCGAGGCTCATGGGCATTCCCATCGGGCGCGTGGTGTCGGCGGCGTTCGCGCTGTCGGCCGTGTTCGCGGGCGTGGCCGGCGTGCTCATCGCGCCACTCGTGAACGTGCAGTCCGACATGGGCACCTTGTTCGGCCTCAAAGCCTTTGCGGTCGCCATCCTGGGCGGCATCGGCAGTGCCTGGGGCGTCATGGCTGCGGGCCTGCTGTTCGGCGTGGCTGAGGCGCTGATCACCTCCACGCTGGGCTCGGGCTACACGCAGATTCTCACTTTCTCGCTCGTCATTGTGGCGCTGGCGCTGCGCCCCAACGGGCTCTTCGGGCGTGCCCTGGTGCGCAAGGTATGAAGACGATTTTCTCCTCCATGCAGAACGTACCCTCCTTTGCTTCGTCCGCACGCGGGCTGGCCATGCCCACCCTGCTCGTGCTCACGGCGCTGGGGGTGGCCGCGGGACTGGCGCTGGCCACGCAGGTCAATGGCTATTACGTCTTCGTGCTGGCCAACGTTGCGCTGCTGGCGCTGGTGGGCATCGGTCTGAATGTGCTGCTGGGTCTGTCGGGCCAGGTCTCGTTCGGGCACGTGGGCTTCTACGCCATCGGTGCCTATGCCGTGGCCATCCTCACCACCAAGGCGGGCTGGAGCTTCTGGGCCGCATGGCCGGTCGCTGCCGTGTTGGCGGGCGCCATGGGCGCGCTGCTCGCCTTGCCGGCGCTGCGCGTCAAAGGACCGTACCTGGCCATGGTGACGATTGCCTTCGGCCTGATCGTGGAGCACAGCGCGGTGGAGATGCGCGACCTCACCGGTGGCCAGAACGGCATCATGGGCATTGCCGCCCCCATGCTGGGCATAGACGCCTTGCGTGGTGAGCGCGGCATTGCCGTGCTGGCCATCGTGGCCGTGGCCGTGGCTCTGATTGCCTATGTGCGGCTCTCGCGTGGCGCCTGGGGCGCCGCGCTGCGCGCGGTGCGTGACTCCGAGACGGCGGCCGAGTCCATCGGCCTGAACCCGCTGGTGGTCAAGACCGTGGCGTTCGCTGTGTCGGCCCTGCTGGCGGGGCTGGCGGGCGGGTTGTATGCGCCGCTGTCGGGTTTCGTCACGCCGCACAGCTTCTCCTTCCTGCAGTCCATCCTGTTCGTGCTGGTGGTGATGATCGGCGGGGCCGGCAGCATCGCCGGACCGCTGGTGGGCGCGGTCATCGTCGGCTTGCTGCCCGAGCTGCTGTCCAGCCTGGAGGAGTACCGGCTGCTCTTCTTCGGCGCACTGCTATTGGTGGTGCTTTGGGTGGCGCCGCAGGGCCTGGTAGGCCTGATGGCGCGCCTGCGCCGCAGCGTACCCCCCCGTGTGGATGCGGGCACCGCATCGGGCGGCGCCTTGCCCGCGCTGAAGCCCGAGGGTGGCAGTGCGTTGAGCGCACAGGGACTGTCCATGGTCTTTGGCGGCGTGCGCGCGGTGAGCGAGCTGTCTTTCGCCGTGCGGCCCGGCGCCGTCACCAGCCTGATCGGGCCCAACGGCGCGGGCAAGAGCACGGTGCTCAACATGCTCAGCGGCTTCTACACCCCCACCAGCGGCGGTTCACTGTTGGGTGATGAGCCCTTGCAGGGGCGGGGCGCCTGGCGCATCGCCCGGGCCGGTGTGGCGCGCAGCTACCAGACCTCGCAGCTCTTCGGTTCGCTGAGCGTTCTGGACAACGTCGCCCTGGCGCTGGCGCGCGGTGGCCTGGGCCCCTGCTGGGCGATGGTCGCGTGTGTTCGCCCGGTGCCCGGGACGCAGCGCGTGCCCTGCTGGCCTGGTGCGGCTACCGGGGCGCCGTGCAGGTGCCGGCTGCCGACCTGGCGCACGTAGATCGCCGCCTGGTCGAGATCGCTCGCGCACTGGCCCTGCGGCCGCAGGTCTTGCTGCTGGACGAGCCGGCCGCGGGCCTGTCTGCCGAGGACAAGGACCAATTGTCTGCCCTGCTACGCCGCATTGCCGACCAGGGCGTGGGCGTGCTGCTGGTGGAGCACGACATGGCGCTGGTGATGGGACTGTCGGACCATGTGGTGGTGATGGAGTCGGGCCGCCACCTCGCCGAAGGCACGCCCGCGCAGGTGCAGGCCCACCCCGCCGTGCGCAAGGCCTACCTGGGCGATGGCGCCGGTGGTGCCGTTGCGGTGCATGCCGCCGCAGCGCGAGTCCTGCTGGCCGATGCCCCTGAAGTGCTGGGCGTGGGCCGCCTCACCACCGGCTATGGCGCCGAGCCCGTGCTGCAGGCCGTGGACCTGCGCGTGCGCCAGGGCGAGATGGTGGCCCTGCTTGGCGCCAACGGCGCGGGCAAGTCCACGCTGATGCGCACCCTGGCAGGCCTGCACCGGCCTGTGGCAGGCGGCATCCATCTGCAAGGCGTGGAACTGGGCCCGCTGCGCGCCGAGCAGATTGTGGCGCGCGGCCTGGTGCTGGTGCCCGAGGGACGCCAGGTTTTCCCCGAACTCTCGGTGCTCGACAACATTCGCCTGGGCGCTTTCCTCCACCCCGAAGGCCGCGAGGCGCGGGTCGAAGAGATGCTGCAGCGCTTTCCGCGTCTGCGCGAGCGGCTGCACCAGCGCGCCGGCCTGCTCTCGGGCGGCGAGCAACAGATGCTGGCCATCGCCCGCGCCCTCATGAGCCGCCCGCGCGTGCTGCTGCTCGACGAGCCCTCGTTGGGCCTGGCACCCAAGGTCATCGAAGAGCTGTTCGCCTCGCTGGCGCGCCTGCGCGACGAGTCCATGACGCTGGTGCTGGTGGACCAGATGGCGGCGCTCGCGCTGTCGCTGGCCGACCGCGCCTACGTGCTCGAGGGCGGGCGCGTGGTGGCGCAGGGCACGGCGGCGGAAATCGCGGCCAATGACGCCCTGACCCGGGCCTATCTGGGGGGAGGGCACTGACATGAACGACAACACGACAGGGATCAACCTGCCCGATGTCCTGGCCGAAGTCACCGCTGCGTTTGCGCGCTACGAGCATGCCCTGGTCCACAACGAGGTGGACCAACTCGACGCCCTGTTTTTCCACAGCCCGCACACCGTGCGTTACGGCGCAACAGAATGTCTCTACGGCATCGACGCCATCCGAGAGTTCCGCAGCGGCCGCTCACCCGCGGGGCTGGCGCGCAGCTTGCGCCATACCCGCATCACCACCTACGGACGCGATTTCGCCACTGCCAGCACCGAATTCACGCGCGACGGCAGTGCCCGCACCGGCCGCCAGCAGCAGACCTGGGTGCGCATGCCCTGCCAGGGCTGGTGTGTGGTTGCGGCCCATGTATCGTTGATGGATTGATCGACGGATAGACAGGAGATTTCCCGATGTTGCACAGCTTGCAAAGCCGCGGTGGCATGGTCACCGCCCCCCATCACCTGGCCGCCCAGGCGGGTGCCGCTGTACTGCGCGAGGGCGGCAACGCCGTCGAGGCCATGGTGGCCACAGCCGCTGCCATCGCCGTGGTCTATCCGCACATGAACAGCCTGGGGGGCGACGGTTTCTGGCTGATCCACAGGCCCGGTACGGCAGCGCCTGTGGCGGTGCGCGCTTGCGGCGGCGCTGCCCGTGCGGCCGACGCGGCCTTCTACCAGGCCCATGGCGATGCCGCCATCCCCACGCGCGGTCCGCGCGCAGCGCTGACCGTCGCCGGTGCGGTCGGCGGGTGGGCCGAGGCGCTGGAGGTGTCGCGTGGTTGGGGTGGCAAGCCGCTGCCCCTGGCCCGTCTGTTGGAGGACGCGATCCGCCACGCGCGCGATGGCATGCCCGTCACCACCTCGCAGGTGGAGCTGACCCGCGCCAAGTGGGCCGAACTGGAGCATGTGCCCGGCTTTGCAGCCGCCTTTGCACCCGAAGGCCAGCCGCGCCGTGGCGACACCCTGCGCCAGCCGCGCATCGCCGCCACCCTGCAGCGCCTGGCCGAGGCCGGGCTGCACGACTTCTACCGCGGCGACCTGGCGCGCAGCATGGCGCGCGACCTGCAGGCCCTGGGCAGCCCGCTGGCGCTGGCCGACCTGGAGGGCTGGCGTGCGGCACAGGTTGCACCGCTGGCGGTGGATCTTTCTGCCGGTCGTGTGTTCAACCAGCCACCGCCCACGCAGGGCGTCTCGTCGCTGGCCATCCTGGGCCTGTTCGACCGATTGGGCGTGGACCAGGCCGAGGGCTTTGCCCATGTGCATGGCCTGGTGGAATCCACCAAACGGGCCTTTGCCTGGCGCAACCGGTATGTGGGCGATCCGGCCTTCATGCAGGCTGACCCAGTGGCCTTCCTGCACGCAGCGTCACTCGATGCAGAGGCCGCCCGCATCGACAAGGCCCGCGCCGCGCCCTGGCCCGAACCCACGGAGCCCGGCGACACGGTGTGGATGGGCGCTGCCGACGCGCAGGGCAATGTCGTCAGCTACATCCAGAGCATCTACTGGGAGTTCGGCAGCGGCATCGTGTTGCCCGAAACCGGCCTGCACTGGCAGAACCGCGGCGCCTCGTTCACCCTCGGCGCCGGGCCCAACCAGCTCGCGCCCGGGCGCCTGCCGTTCCATACCCTCAACCCGGCGTTGGCGCATCTGAAAGACGGGCGCGTGCTGGCTTACGGCACCATGGGTGGTGAAGGCCAGCCTCAGACCCAGGCGGCGGTGTTCACGCGCCATGTGCTGTTCGGCCACGACATGCAGGCCGCAGTGACCGCGCCGCGCTGGCTGCTGGGCCGCACCTGGGGCGAAAACTCGACCAACCTCAAGGTCGAATCGCGGGTGGACCCGGCTCTGGTGGAGCAGCTGCGGGCTGCAGGCCACGATGTGCAGGTGGTGGGTGCGTTCGAAGACATGATGGGCCACGCGGGGGCGGTGGCCGTTCACCCCGATGGCCGCATTGAAGGCGCGACCGACCCCCGAGCCGACGGTATTTGCGCCGGGGTCTAGAGCGGCGGGGTACCCTCCGAATTCCGGCTGAGTAGGCGGCGCGGCTTTAGCGGGGTGCCAGGATGGCCATGGTGAGACGCGATACACACGTCAGCTCGCCCGCCTCGTTGTGCAAGTCGATGTGCCACACATGTGTGGTGCGCCCGATGTGCACGGGCTTGGCCGTACCGGTGACCCAGCCGCTGGTGGCCGAGCGCAGGTGGTTGGCGTTGATGTCCAGACCCACGGCTCGGTAGCCCTCGGGCAGGGTGTAGTAGGCGCCGGTGGAGCCCAGCGACTCGGCCAGCACCACGCTGACCCCGCCGTGCAGCAGGCCAAAGGGCTGGATGGTGCGGTGGTCCACCGGCACCCGCGCGCGCAGAAAGTCGTCGCCCACCTCGACAAACTCAATGCCCAGGTGCTCTACGGCGGTGTTGCGGTTGGCGGCCTTCAGCAGGGCCAGATCGATGGGTTTTTTCCAGATGGGCATGGTGTTCACGGGTCAAGGCCAAGTCAGTGCAAGCTGCTGATTGTGCCAATGCCCGTGGCCCCGCCCTGTGCCACAGGTGCCTGGCCTCAGCCGACAAACTTTCCGTTGGCGCCCATGACACCGAGGTCCAGAAAACGCGAGCCCACGTACGGCGCGCCGCTGGCGTAGTCGATAGACAGGCCACCCAGGTCATTGCTGCGGATGCCCGCAAGGGCTGTGCGCAGCTTGGCGCGTGTCAGGTCGCGGCCTGCGCGTTCCAAACCTTCGGTCAGCACACGGGCGTTCACATAGCCTTCAAAACTGCGTGCCGAGAACTCCTGAAAGCCCAGCGCGCGCATGGCTTTCTGGTAGTCGCGCACCACGGCCACGCTGGTGCGTGCCGCATCGGGCAGCACCATCGACAGCGCAATGCCCGATGCCTTGCCGCCCAACTGGCGCAGGTTGTCACCCGACAGCGCCACGCTGGTGGCGGCCAGCGGTGTGCTGGGTGAGACTTTCTTGAACTCGTTGACCAGCTGTGGCGGTGATGTCGCCTGCCGTGCCCAGCAGCACGGCAGTGGCTTTCGCAGCCACGGCCTTACCCACCACATCGGCCACCTGTGCGCCTTGCGCATCCAGCTTGAAGGCCTTGGGCACTGGCTGCTTGGCGGCGGCCATCGCCTTGTTCACGTCGGCCAGAAACTCGCGGCCAAAGGCGGTGTCCTGGTACACGATGGCCAGGTCGGTCATGCCCATGGACACCAACTTCTGCGTCAGGCGCTGGGCTTCGTCGGCGTAGCTCGCGCGCACGTGGAACACCGAGCGGTACTCGGCCTTGCGCAGCGATGTGGCGCCGCTTTGTGGGGCCACGTACGGGATCTGCGCCTCGTCCACCAGGGGCATGATGCGCTGGTTGTTGGCCGTGCCCATGCACGAGATCAGTGACACCACGTTGGCATCAGAAATCAGCTTGCGCACGTTGTCTTCGGAGCGCGCGGCGTCGTAGCCATCGTCCATGGCCAGCAGCTTGATTTCGCGGCCGTGGATGCCCTTGGCATTCGCCTGCGCAAAACCGGCGTCCAGCCCTTGCTTGAGCTCCTTGCCCAAGCTGGCCAGCGCGCCCGTGGCGCCGATAGAGCACCCAATGGTCACACTCTTGGCGTCCATCGGGTCTTGCACACCCACGGCGCGGGACGAGGTGGCCCAAAGCAGGCCGGTGCTGGCGGCCACAAGGGATTGGGTGAACTGGCGACGTTGCATGGCAAAAACTCACAGACAAAAAGCAACCAGCCCCGGGTCGGGGCTGGTGGGGGTGGACAGACGGGAGGTCGGTAAACCTAGGGAAAACCCTGATTTTATCCGCCCAGGCTGGCAATTGGCTGTCAAGCAGCGTGGAACCATGACGGGCGACGAAGTCGCCCTTTGACCTGCAGCCCGTTACAGCCGCTGGTGCGGGTTGCGCAGGCATGCGCATGTTTCCCGTCTCCACATACCGCTGGTGCCACGACAGCGCCTCACCCAGCAGGTGGGGCGTGTGCTGGCCCACGGCGCCCCGTTTGGCGCGGGTCACATAGTCGTGCAGGGCGGGCCGGAAGTCCGGGTGCGCGCAGCGGTCGATGATGATCTCGGCGCGCTGCGTGGGCGAGTGGCCGCGCAGGTCGGCCAGGCCCTGTTCGGTGACGAGGATCTGCACATCGTGCTCGGTGTGGTCGACATGCGAGGCCATGGGCACGATGCACGAGATGGCGCCGTTCTTGGCGAGCGACGGCGTCATGAAGATCGACAGATAGGCATTGCGCGCAAAGTCGCCCGAGCCGCCGATGCCGTTCATGATGGCCGAGCCCATGATGTGCGTGGAGTTCACGTTGCCGTAGATGTCGGCCTCGATCATCCCGTTCATTGCGATCAGGCCCATGCGGCGGATCAGCTCGGGGTGGTTGCTGATCTCCTGCGGGCGCAGCACGATGCGCTGCTTGTAGTAGTCGATGCGCTCGTTGAACTCCTGCATGGCCGCCGGGCTCAGCGACAGCGCCGTGGCCGAGGCGCTGGCGAGCGTGCCCGAGCGCAGCATGTCCAGCATGCCGTCCTGCAGCACCTCGGTGTAGGCCGTGAGGTGCTCGAACGGGCCGTTGTTCAGCCCCGCCAGCACCGCGTTGGCAATGTTGCCCACGCCCGACTGCAGCGGCAGCAGGTCTTGGGCAGGCGGCCCTTCTTCACCTCGTGCTGCAAGAACTCGATGATGTGGCCCGCGATGCGGTTCGAGGTGTCGTCGGGCGCGGCGTAGACGCTGTTGCGGTCGGGCTGGTTCGTTACCACCACGGCGATCACTTTGGACGGATCGCAGCGCAGGTAGGGCTCGCCAATGCGCTCGTCGGGCCGCGTCATCGGAATGGGCTTCCGGTGCGGCGGCACATCGGTGCCGTAGTAGATGTCGTGCATGCCCTCCAAGCCCGGGTTGTGCCACGCATTCACTTCCAGGATCACCTTGTCGGCCTGGTCCAGCCAGGTCTTGTTGTTGCCCACCGAGGACGAGGGGATCAGCCGCCCGTCGGGCAGCACGCCCGCCACCTCGACCACCGCCACATCGAGCTTGCCCAGAAAGCCGAACCACACAAACTGCGCCACATGCGACAGGTGGATGTCCACATACTGCATCTGCCCCGCATTGATCTGGCGGCGCACCGTGGGGTCGGACTGGTAGGGCAGGCGCATTTCGATGCCGTCCACCTGGGCCAGTGCGCCGTCCAGCTCCGGCGCGGTGGAGGCGCCCGTCCACAGGCCGATCTTGAAACCCTTGCCCTGCGCGTTCAGGCTTTCGATGCGGCGCGCCAGGGCGCCCGGAACAGCCTTCGGGTAGCCCGCGCCGGTGAAACCGCTCATGCCCACGTGCGCACCCGCCGGGATCAACGCTGCCGCCTCATCGGCCGACATGGTGCGGGAAAGAAAGTCTGGGTACAGCACCCGATCGGCCAAAGACATATGTGTGCGCGCTCCGTGGGGGATGTAGCAAAGCCTTTGATCGTACCAACCCGTGACGTCGAAATACGGGTTTACCCTGATGTTTGCCTGGCGCATCGCGACAGAACGCGCATCGCATGTCGGTGCGATGGACCACCGGTTAGCATCGGCGCGAGTGGCAAGTGCGCGGCGGGGCTGGCGCATTCTGCGCCCCCTTTCTTCAAAGTTGATCCGTCCATGACCTCTGCACCGTCCTGCCCCTCCTGCCGCCAGCCCATGCAGGTCCACCGGTTCACCAGCAACCAGGGCGAGCCTCTGGAGCTGGACATCTGTTTTGCCTGCCAGGGCCTGTGGTTTGACCGGCACGAGAACCTCAAGCTCATCGCCCGCTTCGGTGGTGGAGCTGTTCCGCGTGCTGCACGAACACCGCACCGACCAGCACCAGCCCCTGGCCGACCCCATGGCCTGCCCGCGCTGCAACACCACCCTGGCCAAAGGTTTTGACGTGGTGCGCAGTGGTCGGTACATGATTTACCGCTGCGGGCGCCAACACGGGCGCTTTAGCGCGTTCTCGTCCTTCATGGTCGAAAAAGGCTTTGTGCGCCACATGACGCGCCCCGAGATCGACGACCTGGCCAAACGTGTGGGCGCCATCTACTGCACCAGTTGCGGCGCACCGGTAGACATCCGCAAGGACCACGCCTGCCCCTACTGCCGTGCCGCTTTTTCCCTCATCGACCCGCAGGCCGTGGTCAGCGCCCTGGAGGGCTACGCGCAGGCCGGCGTTCGAGTGCCAGCGGGCACGCCGCTCGTCCCCGCCGGTCGATATTGGCGACGCCCTGGTTGCGCTGGAGCGCGACCGCACGCGGGCAGAGCGCGAGCGGCATAAAAATGCGTTCGGCCACACCGCCAGCGCTGCGGATGCCGGTTTCACCGGCGACCTGCTGACCGCGGGTGTCGAGATGGTCTGGGCTTTGATCAAGACCCGAAGCCACTGACTCTGCTCACGCTGCAGTAAACCGCAGCGTGGGCCGCCCCATACATGATTGCCGGGCGCGGACATTGCCCCGCGGGCAGGGTGATGCGTCCACAATGCGGCAGGCCTGTGCCCTGGGCCTCCCGCATCCCACCCACCGTGGCGCTTCCTCGCCACCCGAGGAGAGCCCCATGCCCCAGCCGCCGCCCCCGAGCCGACGACGCCCAGCCCTCCAGCGGACCGCACAGGCCGCCCCCGTGCACCAACGCGAAGACGGCGACACCGACCAACCCTGCCTGTTGGAGCGCGCCCAACTGCACGCCGTGCCCAGCACCTTGCTCATCCCCCTGGCCGCCCGCGCGCATGGCGGGCGCTACTTTGCGTGGCTGGCCTGCCAGGATGCGGTCGCCACCCAGCTGCTGGCCGAGCTGGGGGCGGACATCAATGCGTATCTGGACGACCTGCCCACCGTGCTCAACGTGCTCTGGCGCACGCGGGCGATCAAGCAGGCAGGACAGGCTTTTTTTGCAGCGCACCCCCAGGCGCTGGGCGTCAACCTGGGCTGCGGTCTGACCCACCATTTCCAGTGGCTCGACACCGGCGCCAACCAGTGGCTGGATGCAGACCTGCCCGAGGTGATGGCGCTGCGCGAGCAGCTGCTGCCGCTGCACTGCCCGCGAGCGCGGCATGCCCGCGTCGACCTTTCGCAGCCTGGCTGGTGGAAACGGCTGGGACTGCCAAAGAAAACCGACGCACAACCCGTGCTGCTGGTCTGCGAAGGCGTGCTGATGTACCTGCAGCCCGAGCAGGTGCACGCCGTGCTGGCCGAGTTTGCGCAAAGCGCGCCGCCGGGCTCGCGCATGGTGCTCGATGTGCTCACGCGCCAGGCCGTAGGCCGGGCATCCACCCACGCCAGCGTGGGCCCCACGGGGGCAGAGTTTCATTGGGGCGTGGGCCGCATGGCCGAGCTGGAACAGGTGCATCCGCGGCTGCAACTGCTGCGCGAGCAGAGCGTGTCGGAGTGCTATGGCTGGACGGGCATTGCGCTGGACATGCTGTGGCGGCCCTGGCTGGGCGCGCCGTTGTACGGCATGGCCACCCTTGGGGTGGAGGATGGCGTGCCCTGAGCCGCTGGATGCACCGGCTGAAAAGGGGTGCTATGACCAGGGCGCCAGTGCGCACATCCACCGTGGCGGCTGGCCCGTAAGCTGCCCCACGATGGCCGCCTGCAGCGGCGGCAGGCGCCGCGCGCCTTGCAGCACCCACTGGCGCAGCAGACGCGGTACCGGGCGCGCGTCGGTGTACAGCCGCACGATGGCGTTGGTGCCCTGGTAGATGGGCCAGGCGTGCCGGTGGTGGCCGCGGGCATACGGGGCCAGCGCGTCGGCGCTGCCGATGTCCTGCCCGCGCTGGCGGGCGGCCACCAGCGCTGCGGTCAGTCGCTCCACACCTGCCAGGCCCAGGTTGTAGCCATGGGCCGTCACCGGGTGCATGCCCACGGCCGCGTCGCCCAGCAGCGCGCAGCGCGGGCCGGTAAAGCGCTGGGCGTACACAGCGACCAGCGGGTAGGCGTGGCGCTCTCCCACCAGCTGCATGGGCCCCAGCCGCGCGTTGAACTGCGCCTGCACCTGGGCTGCAAAGGCTTCGGGGCTTTGCGCCATCAGCGCTGCCGCGTCGGCCGCAGCCGCCGTGACCACCACCGAGCACAAGGCGTGACCGTCTTGCGGGTCATCGGGCAGGGGCAGCACGGCCAGTGTGCGTTCGTAGCCAAAACACTCGTGCGCCACACCGCCGTGGGGCAGCGCATGGCGCATGCGGCAGACGATGACGGTGCGACCAAAGTCCGTCATCTGCGCGCCAATCCCCAACTGGCGGCGCGTGGCCGAAAAGCGGCTGTCGGCGGCCACCAGCAGCGGGGCGTGCAGGTGCTCGGGCTTGGTGGCGGGGGTGGCGCTGTCGGCTGACGCGGGCATGTACTCCAGCTCGGCCCGCGCGCCCAGTGTTGCCACGCGGGTGACCTGGGCACGGGTGACGATGCGCACGCCCGGCGTGTGTGCCGCCACTGCGTAGGCGCTGCGGCGCAGTGCGTGGTTGGGCACGATGAAGCCCAAAGGACCCGTTGCAGCAGTGCCGCCGCGCTGGATGCCCGGCGCGCTTCGTGATGCACTCAGTTGCAGCGCGCTGCGGTGGCCCAGCGGACCGTCATGCACCTGCGCCTCGCCGATCGTGCCCACTTCGGGGTCCGCCAGCTGTGCCCAGGTGCCCAGCCGCTGCAGGGTGGCCCGGCTGGGATGGGTGAGCGCGATTTCGCGGCCGTCGGGCGCGGGGTGGGCCAGGGCGGCTTCAGGTTGCTGTTCCACCACCGTCGCAGTAAAGCCCGCCTGCGCCAGAGAGATGGCCAGCGACAGGCCCGCGGGGCCGGCGCCGACGATGAGAACGTCGCTGTGAAGGGTCATGGCAAGAACAACGCAAAGAAAGGGGCGCGTGCCATTGTGGGCGTGTGGGCTCTGGCGGGCTTTGCCCTGCGTCAACCTGCCACGCCAGGGGAGTGGTGCTATAAATTAAATAGCTATTAGCGCTTTATGGATAAGCGCTAGAGGCCAAAAACACTTGAATTTTGGCCGCCAGACAGCCGAGGGGCAACCTCTCAGGCTCTCAGACCCTGGCTGTTTTGCGCGGGGCCTTGCCCGCCTTCTTGCGCGCAGGGCCAGACTTCTTGTTGCCGCGCAAACGCACGCCCCAAGCCACCACCAGCCACAGGTACGACAGCAGCACGCTGTACGCCGCCACCCACGCCAACGAACCCGGCGCTGCGGTAAGGGAGCGCGGGTTGGCCAGGGTCTGTAGCAATTGCAGCGTGCCCGTGCCGAGCATCGGGTTGGCCTGCGCGCTGCCCGAACGCGCCATGCGTGCGGCCATGAAGACAAAGAACTCCATCAGCAGCGCGCCCACCACAAAACACGCCAGCAACACCATCAGATGGCCCAGCGCCCGGCGGTCGCCCTTGGCCAAAAAGTACAGGGCCGACACCAGCGCCAGTGCGGGGAGCAGCCAGACCAGTACGGGCCAGGCGGATTGGAGCATTTGCATGGGCAAGGGTGGGTTCTACGGGGCCGGGTGGGGTGCGCGCGCCTCGGGGTGCAAGGCGGTGCGCTTGGATGTGGCTGCGGATCATAGACGCATCAGCGTGCGGCTCTGAGTCGCCCCAGCGGGTTGTTCAGCGCGGCGGTTTGGACGACGATGGGCCGCTGACGGATGGCCAAGCCTTTCGACTTCGCCAATACCAGGATTGAAAGATTGCACAAGGATCGCGCCCATGAAACCCAAGGGACAAGACGCGCGCACTGCTGAACCTGTTGAAAGCCCGCTTCACCCAACACCCCCAACGGCACCCGGCCCTCACCTGGGACGAGGTGCTGGCCAAACTCGATGGCAACCCTGCCGCCCTCAAGGAGAACAAGCCACAGGGCAGCGTGGAGCAAATGGCTGCGGAGATGGGCATTGCGCTGCTGGATGAGGCGCAGTACCGCGCACTGCAGGCGTTGGGCGAGTTCGATCTGAAGACGTCCAGTTGGCTGACCACGCCGCCCGAGGTGCGCGCACTGGGCGGCGCGCTGTTTGGCGACCGCCGCTACGGCCGCGTGTTCACTTATCACAACGGTGTGCAGTCGCACTACGCGGCGCGGGGCTTCCGTGGGCTTCTGCGGGTGTGAACCGCAAGCGCGGGGGCGTGCTCGGTGCCCCGCGTGCGTTGGTTTCAAGGTCTTGATAGCTATGTTTTACATAGCTACTAGCGCTTATCCAATAAGCGCTAGGGGCCGAAAACACCTAAAACTTCAGCCGTCCGCCCCGCAGCGTGCAAGGCTGCATGCAGGGCGACCTTACGGCTTTTGACCGGGTGCGTTGCGGGTGGATGCTGCCGTGTGTGCAGCGTCGGCAGCTGGCGCAGATGCCGCACCAGCAACAGAACCTGTCCCCACCACGGGTCCCACCATCTCGCGCATGCGCCGCCGCAGGGCGCGGTCCCGACGGTCGTCGGCCTCCCAGTCGGCCTTCACGCCGCGCCACAACGACAGCGCCATCAACAAAATGACGGCAGTGAACGGCAGCGCAAACACGATGGTGGCGGTCTGCACGGCCTTGACGCCGCCCGCCAGCAGCAGGCTGATGGCAATGCCAGACACCAGCACGCCCCAGACGATCTTGACGCGGGCCGACGGGTTCTCTTGCCCGCCGGTGCTCATCATGCCCAGCACCAGCGTGGCCGAATCGCCCGACGTGACAAAGAACACCAGCACCAGCAGCGTGGCCACAAACGACATCACCGCGCCCCAGGGCAAGGCATTGAACAGGGCAAACAGTGCGGTCGACACATCGGCCTTGACGGCTTCGGCCAGCGGGATGCTTTGCATGATCTCCATGTGCAGCGCAGTGCCGCCAAACACCGAGAACCACACAAACGCCGCCAGCGTGGGCGCCAGCACGGTGCCCAAAATGAATTCACGAATGGTGCGCCCGCGCGAAACCCGCGCGATGAACAGGCCCACAAACGGCGACCAGCTCACCCACCAGGCCCAGTAAAACACCGTCCAGCCGCCCACCCAGCCGCTGTCGCGAAAGGGCGTCATGCGCAGGCTCATGCGCACAAACTCGGTGAGGTAGCTGCCCAGCGTGTTGGTGAACGTGTCGATGATGGCCACCGTGGGGCCCAGCACAAACACGGCCAGCGCCAGCAGCGCTGCCATCACCAGATTGATGCTGGACAGCCACTTGATGCCGCGCGTCACGCCGGTCACGGCCGACGCCAGAAACAGCACCGTGGTCACCACGATGATGCCAACCTGCGACGCTGGCCCCACGGGCAGCCCGAAGGCCGCATGCAGCCCGCTGTTGATCTGCAGCGCACCCATGCCCAGCGATGCGGCCACGCCAAACGCGGTGGCAATCACCGCCAGGATGTTGACCAGCGGGCCAATGCGCTGCAGCGGCGCCCAGGGCAGCGCCATCACCGCGGTGCTGACCAGTGCCGAGCCGCCCTTGCGGAACTGAAAGAACGCAATCGACAGCGCCACGATGCTGTACACCGCCCAGGGGTGCAGCCCCCAGTGGAAGAAGCTGTAGCGCATGGCGGCGTTGGCCGCTTCGGGGGTGTTGGCCGCAATGCCGGGTGGCGGCGCGCCGTAGTGCGATATCGGCTCGGCCACGCCCCAGAAGACCAGGCCGATGCCCATGCCCGCCGCAAACAGCATGGCAAACCACGCGCCGATGGAGAACTCGGGCTCGTCGTCCTCCTGGCCCAGTTTCAGGTCGCCGTAGCGGCTGAAGGCCAGGATGATCGCCATCACCACCAGGCCCAGCACCACCCACAGGTAGAACCAGCCGAAGTTGCGCGTGATGGCAGCCAGCGCCGTGTCAAACACGGTGCCCAGAGTGCTGGGGGCAATCACGCCCCAGAGCACGATGGCGAGGATCAGCCCCGCCGATATGAGAAGTTCCATGGGATCACCTTTCCGGAAGATCAAAAAAGGGATGTGCAGGCTGTGTTCAAGGCGCCGAAGCAACCATGAGGCACCAAAAAACGGTGGAGCACAAGCCGCCGCGCCTTTTCAGCCATGGCGAAAAGGCGGCGAAAAGCGGGGCTGGGTAGCAGCAGGACCGGTGGTACCGCAGCGTTCCGCTTGCACATCACAGGAGGTGGGCCACGCACTGCAAACCGCAACGCGTGCACTGGCAAGGCAGCGTTGCGAAGCAGGGCATCCCGAAAGGGGCGTGGCCCCAGCCGATGCGCGCACAGCGGCGCGGCAAGGCAAGGAGAGACATCTGCACCGCGCTCTTTTCGGACGAAAGTCGGCACAAAAAACGCCGCGCGCAGATGGGTTAGGGGTGCAAGTGTATGTAACGACTGTGTAAAGCTGCGTGGAATACCGCAGTCAAGCGAAGGGATGCTATGCATGCTGTCAATTCGGAGACGGGTGCCCATGGTCAGCCAGGGAGCGCGCTGGTACGCTGCGTCGCCATGGAGACAACCCCCCACAAAACCCCGCCCTTCGTTCCGCAAATCCGCCTGTATCAGGACTGGCTGCGCAATGAGCGCAAGCTCACGTTTGACAGCTACGACGCCCTGTGGCGCTGGTCCACCACCGATCTCGACGCCTTCTGGCAAAGCGTGTGGGACTATTTCAAGCTGGAATCGCCCACGCCCCACAGCGCCGTGCTGGGCAAGAACACCATGCCGGGCGCGCAATGGTTCCCTGGCGCCCAGGTCAACTACGCGCGCCAGGCATTGCGGCATGTGGATGCCGCGCACGCCGCAGGCTTGCCCGCCATCATCAGCCGCAATGAAAAGGGCCAGCACCGCGAGCTGAGCTGGCCCGAGCTGCGCCGCCAGGTCGCGTCGCTGGCGCTGCACCTCAAGGCCCAGGGCATCCAGCCCGGCGACCGCGTGGCCGCCTACCTGCCCAACGTGCCCGAGGCCATGATTGCCTTCCTGGCCACGGTGAGCATCGGCGGCGTGTGGAGCATCTGCGCGCCCGACATGGGCACGGCTGCGGTGCTGGACCGCTTTCGCCAGATCGAGCCCAAGGTGCTGATCGGCGTGGACGGCGTGAGCTACGGCGGCCGCGACCACGACCGCCGTACCGTGCTGACCGAGCTGCGCGACGCCTTGCCCAGCGTGCAGCATGCCGTGCTGTTGGGTAACTTGAATGCTTCTGTTTCGATAGCTGGTTGGGCAAGCTGGATAAGCGCTACGGCCCGAAATGATGCTGAAACCGCAGCGTTTGAGCCGATGTGGCTGCCCTTTGACCACCCGCTGTGGATCGTCTATTCCAGTGGCACCACCGGCCTGCCCAAACCCATCGTGCATGGCCATGGCGGCACGGTGCTGGTGGCGCTGCAGCTCAAGGTGCTGCACAACGACATCGGCTGCAGCTACGAGCCCAACAGCTTTGGCGAGCGCTACCACTGGTACAGCTCCACGGGCTGGGTGATGTGGAACGCGCAGCTCTCGGGCCTGCTGTCGGGCACCACCTGCGTGATCTTTGACGGCAACCCCGGCGGCAGCAAGGACCACCCCGACTGGGGCGTGCTGTGGCGCTTTGCGGCCGAGACAGGCGTGACCTTTTTCGGCGCGGGCGCGGCGTTTTTTGCCAACTGCATGAAGGCGGGTATCACCCTCAGTGACTATGGTGACCTGACGCGCATCCGCGCTTTGGGCACCACCGGCTCGCCGCTGTCGCCCGAGGTGCAGCAATGGGGCACGGCGCAGTTCGAGGCCATCGGCACGCACGATATCTGGTGGAACAACATTTCTGGGGGCACGGATTTCTGCGGCGCCTTCATCGGCGGCCACCGCGAGATGCCGCAGGTGCCCGGCGAGATGCAGTGCCGCATGTTGGGCGCGGCGGTGGAGTCGTGGGACGCCGAGGGCCGCCCCGTGCAGGACGCGGTGGGCGAGCTGGTCTGCGCGCAGCCGATTCCGTCGATGCCGCTCTACCTGTGGGGCGACAAGGACGGCAGCCGCTACCTGTCGAGCTACTTCGACATGTACCCGCCGGGCCACGGCCGCCAACCCGGCGGTGGCGACGGCCCCACGAGCATGGGCGCGGTGTGGAGGCATGGCGACTGGCTCAAGATCGGCGCCAACGGCGGCTGCGTGATCTACGGCCGCAGTGACGCCACCATCAACCGCCACGGCCTGCGCATGGGCACGAGCGAGATCTACAGCGCGGTCGAATCACTGCCCGAAGTGCTCGACAGCCTGGTGGTGGACCTGGAATACCTGGGCCGCGAAAGCTACATGCCGCTGTTTGTGGTGCTGCGCCCCGGCAGCGTGCTGGACGACGCCCTTCGCGCGCGCATCAACGGCGCCGTGCGCACCGCTTTAAGCCCGCGTTTTGTGCCCGACGACATCTTTGCCGTGGCCGAGGTGCCGCGCACCCTGAGCGGCAAGAAGCAGGAACTGCCCATCAAGAAACTGCTGCTGGGCCAGCCCATCGAGAAGGTGGTGAACAAGGACGCGATGGCGAATCCGGCCTGCCTGGACTGGTATGTGGCGTTTGCGGCCGAGCATGCCAGCACAGCCGCGGTACGCAGCGCTCCGTAACGCACTGAAAAAACCGGACGCAGGTCCGTTGTGGTGCCCTGCAGAGTTCGCAGATCAGCTGGGCATGACCTGGTTGCATCGCTCCAGGACGGCCCGTGCACGCCCGGCCTGTTTGGCCGCATACAGCGCCTGGTCTGCGGTGGCGAGCAAGGCCATGGCGCACACAGGGGGTGTGGTGGCGGCGGTTTCCCGTAACCCCGAGGGGGCTTGATTCCAGTGGGCTGAGGCTAGGTCAAAACAGCCGATTCCGATGGACACAGTCAGAAAGCCTGCTTCAGAGGCGCTGTGCGGGATCTTCAACTCGGCCACATTCGCCATCAGAGTCGATGCCACCGCCATAGCGCCGTCGCCATCGGTGTCTGGCAGCACCAGTGTGAATTCTTCGCCCCCATACCGTGCGACCAAGTCTGCTGGGCGGTTGGTGGCTTTTTGCATGGCACGCGCTACCTGGGCCAAGGCATCGTCTCCTGCGCCATGCCCATAGGTGTCGTTAAAGCGCTTGAAATGGTCCACATCCAGCATCAGCACGGCAATGGGGCTGTGGCTGCGTTGCGAACGTTTGCATTCCCGCAGCAAGGTTTCATCCAGCGTTCTGCGGTTGGCTACGCCCGTCAATGCGTCGATGGATGACAACTGGCGCAGCCTGTCCAGCGCCCGTTTGAGCCGCAGCTGGGTTTTGACCCGTGCCGCAACAATGGCGGGATGAAAGGGCTTGCCAATGAAGTCTGCAGCGCCCTGGGCCAGCCCTTCTTCTTCCATGCCCTGACTGTTGTCGCTGGTGATGAATATCGCCGGAATATCTTCCCACTGCGGCTGGGCACGCATTGCACCCAACACGTCAAAGCCCGACATCCCTGGCATGTGCGCGTCCAGCAGCACCACATCCGGGGGCTCTTGCTCCAGCAGCCGCAGGGCATCCGCGCCGCTGAGCGCGTAGCGGATGCTGCCGATGCCCGCCAGCGCTTTGGCCAAGACCTGGACCACGGTGATGTCGTCGTCCACGATCAGTAGACTGGCAGGGCCTAAATCAAACAGGGAGGACATGGAAATTTGTTGTGCGGTGAATCGAGTGGCAGGCGCCATTTATTTCTTGACTGGGCCCGTCTTCAGACTCATGAGTGTCCACCAAAAGCGCCATGACTCTCTGTCGAGGAGATCAGGTCCGACAGTATTCGGCTTGCCTCGGCGAAATCCAGACGATTGACCGCTTGTTGCAGGGTGTGGACTGCCCCGCGACCCGCCCACCGCGTCAGTTCTGGCGCCAGTGTTTCCATCTCCGTCAGGGCCGCCAGATCTTGGCGGCCCAGCAATTGCAACAACGCATCGATGCGTTGCAGGTCGGCGTCTGAAAGGTCGCTGGTTGCTGGCGGCTGCGCGGGTTCCTCCGCGGTGGGAGCCAGTTCGTTGGCCTTGCCCCATATGGCCAGCACGCTTTCAAACTCGGCTTGCAATTGCCTGAGCATTTCGTTCAGCGACTGCAGCAGGTCCATGACACCTGGCGGGACGGTCGCTCCCGGATGCCAATTGTTTTGGATACCCCGCAGCTGTGTTTCCAGGTCAGCTGTCAGTGCGTTGATGCCGCTAGCCCCCAGCATGCCTGCTGATCCGCGCAGCTTGTGCACGCGCGCCAGCAGCGTGGCAAAGGCTTCTGGCGAATCGCCGTCGCTCAATAGAAACCCGGCACTGCAATGGTCGTGCACCATGCGCTGCATCAGTTCGAGAAACAAGGTTGAATTGCCCTGCAGCAGCTTCATGGCGGTTGCGGTGTCCACCCCTTGCATCTCGGGCCACTGAGTGTCGGTCGACTGCAGGCGCGGCGCAACAATGTCGGGCGCCTTCAGGGGCGTACCCTGTGCCTTGCCCACGTGCGCATGGACCGTGCGCACCAGCAGGCTGGGGTCCAGTGGCTTGGTCAGGAAGGCATTCATGCCCGCAGCCTCAGCACGCCGCCGTTCTTCGGACAAGGCACCCGCGGTCAGCGCAATGATGGGAAGGTCGGCAAGGCCCAGGTCCTGGCGGATGCGCGCCGTGGCTTCATAGCCATCCATCACGGGCATTTGCACATCCATCAGCACAGCATCGAAAGGGGTGGCGCCGGGGCGCTGCGTAGCCGCCAGCGCTTGCACAGCCTCCTGACCGTTCACACAGGTTTCCACCTGCGCACCTTCCTTCTCCAGAAGCCTTCGCGCGACTTCCAGGTTGATGTCACTGTCATCCACCAAAAGAATGCGCACCCCCTGCAACCATTGGCCTTGCAGCGCATCCAGGCGGGACGCCCCGATGACGTGGCCGTACTGACCTGTCAGCACAGCCACTGAGGCATTGACCGCATTGAACAGGGTGGATGGCTCCACGGGCTTGGTCAGGATCCGACTAACGATGCCATGGATATCGGCGCTGACCACTTTGTCCCGCTCGTGTGCCGACACCACCAAGGTGGCGGGCAGGGGCGATGTACCCAGGCGCTCGGCCAACATCTGTAGAGCCTCAATGCCGTCTCATTCCTGGCATTTGCCAGTCCACCAGCAACGCGTCGGGCAGTGGCTTGCGGGCATCGACCAGGTCTTGCACTTTGTGGACCAACTCCGTGCCGGACGCCATGGGAATGGCGCGCCAGCCAAATGCCTGGCACATCGCCACCAGGCCCTTCAGATCGATGTCGTTGTCGTCCGCCACAAAGATGGTGATCCGGTCCTGGCGGGTTGTTGCCTGCAAGGGCTCACTGTCCTCGTGCGGAACTGCAAACGGCAACGCCACCCAAAACGTGCTGCCCACACCCTCAGTGCTGGTCACTCCCACGTCCCCTCCCATCAGCTGGGCTAGCCGCTTGACGATGGACAGCCCCAGGCCGGTGCCGCCAAAGCGGCGGGTGGTCGAGGCATCGGCCTGCGCAAAAGGCATGAAGAGATTTTTCAGCACGGCATCTGAAATGCCGGTACCACTGTCCACCACCGAAAACCTCAGCCAAGTGCGGTCATCGCTGGCCTGTACGGCCAGGTGGCGCTCCACCCGCAGCAATATAGAGCCCCGCTGCGTGAACTTGATGGCGTTGCTCACCAGGTTTGAAAGCACCTGGCGAAGTTGTGTCGGGTCGCCGAGCAGGGTCGCAGGGCAAGCCTCCAGGCCCTGCATGTCCAGGGCGATGCCTTTGCCCGACGCCTGCGGCGAAAACAACTGCACCACTTCAGACACCAGTGCGGTTGGGCTGAAAGCCACAGTTTCGGTGGTCATTTCTCCGGCTTCGATCTTGGAGATGTCCAGCACATCGTTGATGATGCCCAGCAGGGACCGCCCGGCAATCTGCAGCTTGCCCAGCAGTTGCCGCTGGTCGTCGTTCAGCGGGGTGTCGGCTAGCAGATGCGCGACCCCCAGCACGGCGTTCATCGGCGTGCGAATCTCGTGACTCATGTTGGCCAGAAACATGCTCTTGGCTGCGCTTGCGGTTTCGGCGGCTGCCTTGGCTTGGCGCAATGCGTTGTCCTGGCGGTAGCGTTCCGTCATGTCCTGGGCAATGCCGAGGTGCCCCAGGATATTGCCGTGTGTATCGCGAATGGTATTGACCGACAGCTGCACAGGCAGGCGTTGCCCATCTTTTCGCACGTAGGTCCATTCCCGCGTTTCGAACCCCTGCCTTTCTGCCTCATGCACGAAAACCCGAAAGCCTTCCACTGGGTATCCATAGCGCTGGGATAGCTCTTGTCCGTAGGCTTCGACCTCTTCCATCAAGTGGAGTGGGGCCGGTGAACTGACGCCAACAAGCTCGTGGGCCGCGTAGCCCAGCATTTTTTCCGCGCCGGAATTGAACAAGGTGATGATGCCGTCAGGGTCTGTAGCGATGATCGATTGCTGGGTCGCCGCATCCAGAACGCCGCCCAGCGTGGCCACGGCCCGCTGAAGTTCTTCCTCGGCCTCCTTCATCGGCGTTACGTCCTGGTGCGTGCCATACATCCATTGCGGCGCTCCGTGCGGTGTGCGAGTAGAAACGCGCCCCCGGGACTGGACCCACACCCAGTGCCCTACTTTGTGGCGCATGCGCACCACGCTCTGGTACTGGGCATCTTCACCGCGGAAGTGGCGCTCCAGCAGTTCTTGCGCCTGGGTCAAGTCGTCGGGGTGGCTGTGTTCAGTCCAGGTTTCAATTCGGGTGGGCTGAAGTTCTGCGATGGTGTAGCCGATGATCTGCGCCCACCGTTCGTTGATGTTGATGGTGCCGGTCTGTACGTTCCATTCCCACGTACCCACATTGGTGCCTTCGATGATGTGTTCCAGGCGTTCGCGTTCCCGGGCGACGGCGAAGCGGCTTTCCACGACGTCGGTAATGTCGTGCACGATCACATAGAAGCCCCGGACGTTGCCGTCCACCACATCGGGTAAATAGTTGGCGAGCGAATGCCGGTTGCCTCTACCGTCTACACGTGGGATAGCGCGCTCAAACCTCTGCACCTCACCGCGCAGTGCGCCCTCGATATAAGGACGGTTGCGCTCGAAGAGTTCGCCGCCCAACAACGTAGACATGTGTTTGCCAGCGAGGCCAGCCGGATCGATGCCAAACCAATCGCCGTAAGCCCGGTTGGCCACCCGGTTGCACAGGTTCTTGTCCCAGTAGCCGATCATGGAGGGCACGGAGTCCAGAACGGTCTGTAGGTCGTGGCGAGCCGTCTCCAGCTCAGCTGTACGGTCTTTGACCTGCTGCTCCAGGCTGCTGGCCAGTTCACGCACTTTTTGCTCAGCGCGCAACCGCTCGCTGATATCGCGCACCAGACGTGCAATACCAATGATTTCGCCATGGGCTCCAAGGATGGCGCCTGCGGTGATGGAAACAGGGGCGAGGGCCCCTTCTTTGGTCAGCAACGCTGTGTCGGTAGGTGAAATTTCTGCGTTGGCGTGCACTTGGCGTACCAGTAGCTCCGCCGTGTTGCGTTCATCTGCGGGCGTCATCCTTTCCAGCAGGGGCTCGCCCAGCGCTTCGCTGCGCGGGTAGCCCAGCAGCTTTTCAGCAGCCCGGTTCCAAATGATCACCCGGCCATCGTTGGATTCGCCAATGATGGCGTCTGCAGAGTTCTCCACGATGGTGGCAAGTTGGGCCTGCTGCAAAAGGTTTTTGCGCTTGCGGTCCTGGCCCAGCTGGATAGCGCCCACCAGCATCGCCAGCAGCAGGCTGGTGGCCAGCGAAGCAGCGAGCACGGTCTGCGCGGGTATCAGGTGCAGTTGATCTACAAAGCCAGGCCGCGCGGACAGGTCCATGCGCCACAGTCGGCCATACACCTCGCGCTCCAGCGTTTGGCTCAGTGCGGCCGTCGGCTGGGGACGGGTTATTTGGTTGTTGAAAACCACGTCCGGCACCGCAGGGTCCGAGACATCGGTGATGCTAAGGTTGTAGTGAAGCTGTCCCAGGCCGAAATCGGCCAGGACTTCGCTCAGTGCCAGGGGCGCGTAGCTCCATCCGAAGCCGCTGGACTCCCGGGCCTCCAATGTGTCCGGTGTGGTGCCGCCGCGATAAATGGGTAGCAAAAACAGCAAGGACCGCTGGGGGTCCCCGCTGCTCTGTACCAGCGTGATGGGGCCGGTGATGGCGGCTTTTCCGGACTGCAAAGCCGCCAGGGCTGCTTGCCTGCGGTTGGTTTCGGAGCCAATGTCGAGCCCAAGGGCCACCCGATTGCGCTCGGAAGGCTCGATGTACTCGATCACAAAGCGTTCGCCCTCGTGCTCCTTCAAGGTCTTGATAGAGAAGTCAGGGCGGCCGTCTGCGCGCCTCGCTTGCAGGTATCTGTCGGTCTCAGTCCGTGGCACCCGGCGAATAAAGCCAAAGCCGCGTGCACCCGGGAACTCGGTGGCAATGTCCCGGCTTTTGCTGTACTGATTGAACAAATGGTCGGTGATGTCGTTTTCGCCAGCTGTAAGCACGGTGCCGCGGGCGCCACGAAGGCCATATTCGTACAGCCGCATCCGATCCTGCAGTCGCCCGACCACTTCGAGCGAATGGGTTTCAAACGCGGTCTGCGCGGTGCGGAAGTTGGTATCGGCCTGCCACCAGGTGAGCAGCGCACTGGCAAGCACGCCCAGGATTAAGGTGGCACCTGTCCAGGCAATAACGGGTGTCGCGATGTGGTTCTGGCGCATGAAGGTAGGTCGTGTTGCCGTCGGTGGGGCACGACCGGCGCGGTTTCGTCACAGGGATGAACCCACCATAGCGCAAGACCCCTGACGACTGCAATCCCCATGCGCCCCACTGCGCAATTGTTGCTCTGCACGCAATGGCGATGTCTTGCTTGCGGGTCGCAGCGGTCGTCCGGGTACCAAGAGACGGTCATTCCTTACAGCCGACCAGTGGATCACGGGGCAGACTGTGGGGTGATTTGCCCGCGCGGCCCCCATAATGCGCGACCCCGCCACGCGCCCTGCAGGAGAAACTTGCCCATGACCACACCCTCCCATCCCAAGCGTTTTTCGATGATCCGCGAGTTCCATCTGGCTGACTGGTTCACGCTGGGCAATGCCGTCTGCGGTGTAGGCGCGTTGTTTTCGGTGATGTCGTATCTGGAAACGAACGACGTGCTGCACGTGTACTTCGCTTGTGGGCTGGTGCTGGCGGCCCTGATTTTTGATGTGCTGGACGGCCGCATAGCGCGCTGGCGCCAGAAGAGTTCGGCCATGGGCCGAGAGCTCGATTCGCTGGCCGACGTGATCTCGTTCGGTGTGGCGCCCGCCATCATTGCCTATGGCTGCGGCATGCAGGGGCTGTATGACCGTGTGGTGCTGGCCTACTTTGTGGCCTGCGGCGTATCGCGTCTGGCGCGCTACAACGTCACCGCCGAAACGCTGTCGGGCGACGATGGCAAGGTCAAATACTTTGAAGGCACGCCGATTCCCACCTCCATCGTGCTGGTGGCGCTGATGGCATTGGCAGGCTACATGGGCGCCGTGCGCGAAAACCTGTGGTTTGGCCAGGTGGTGCTGGGCGGCTTCACGCTGCACCCGCTGGTGCTGGTGTTTGCGGTATCGGGGTCGCTGATGATCAGCCGGATTCGCATACCGAAGTTCTGACCCTCGGGTTCACGCGGGGCTTCGGCTGTGCGCAGAATCGGTTTTCCTCTTTGGTCTTCTTTGGGTTTTCCCGCCATGTCCCTCCAAAAAATTGCTGCTTTCTCTGACGGCGCTGTGGGTGGCAACCCCGCCGGTGTCTGGATTGGCGAGGCCCTGCCACCGCCCGCCGAGATGCAGCGCATCGCGGCGGACGTGGGTTTTTCGGAAACCGCGTTTGCCGCGCCAGAGGGCAGCGGCTGGAGGGTGCGTTACTTTTCGCCAGAATCCGAGGTGCCGTTTTGTGGGCACGCCACCATCGCCTTGGGTGCCGCGCTGGCCCAGCGCGAGGGCGATGGGGTGTTCGCGCTGTCGCTGGCGCACGCACAGATCACGGTGGAGGGGCGCCGCGACGGCGATTTGGTGCAAGCCGCGTTGCAGTCGCCGCCCACACGCAGCGGGCCGCTGCCTGACGCGCTTCTGGACCGACTCCTCACGCTGTTTGGCATCGCGCCAGCCGACCTCGACCCGCGCATTCCGCCCGCGCTGATCCATGGCGGCGCGGACCATGCCGTGCTGGCCCTGCGCAGCCGCACGACTCTGGCGGCCATGCACTACGCGCTGGACGCGGGCCGCACGCTGATGCTGGAGGCCGGGCTGGTCACCGTGGTGCTGGTGGTGGTGGAGTCAGACCAGCGGCTGCACACGCGCAATGCGTTCGCCTCGGGCGGCGTGCTGGAAGACCCGGCCACAGGCGCTGCGACGGCCGCCCTCGCAGGCTATCTGCGTGACCTGGGCTGGCCCCATGGCGGCGCCATCGACGTGGTGCAGGGTGAAGACATGGGCATGCGCTCGCGCCTGCGGGCCGAGATCGGGCCGGTGCCCGGCAGCTCCATCCGCGTGTCGGGCACGGCACGGTGGATGCGCAGCGATGAATAGATATTGTGAATACTATGAAAATAGTAGCTGCTGGCGCTTGCTGAATAAGCGCTAGAGCCTGTTTTGACTCATATTCTGAGTCATGCGCTGCGTCAGGCTGCCGCCGCAGGCCGCCGGTTCACCAGCACGATGCCCGCCGCCACCAGCACCAGCGCAGCTACCAGCCCGGGGGTGATGGGCTCACCCAGCCACCAGGCGCCAAACAGCAAGGCGAACACGGGCGTCAAAAACACAAACACCGAAATCTTGGTGGCCGGGTAGTGCGCCAGCATCCACATCCAGGCCAGATAGCTCACAAACGCCCCCACCAACGCTTGCACCAAGAGTGACCCCCAGGCAAATGCGCTGAACTGCAGCGTCCAGGTTTCCCCCAGCGCCAGCGACAACCAGGGCAGCGCAAGGGCGCTGACACCCACCTGGTACAGCAGTTGTTTGGCTGGCGCCACGCGGGCCAGCGGTGTGGTGCGGATGACCACGGTGGTCAGCGCCCACATCAGGCCCCCCGCCAATCCCAGCAGGTCACCCAGCCAGGCTTGGGGCAGTGCGGCGTTGGCGGGGCCCAACAGCCCGTCGCCCAGCGCCAGCCCCACGCCCACAAACGCAGCCGCCAGGCCCAGCCACTGCCAGCCCTTGAGCCCCTCGCCCGGAACAAAGCGCGGCAGCAGCACAGCCACCCAGAACGGCGCGGCATACAAAAATACCGTAAGCCGCGACGCGGTGGTGTATTGCAGCCCCAGGTAGATGCACGCGAACTCGCTCGCAAACAGCACGCCCGCCAGCAGGCCAGCACGCAAGGCGCCCGCGGGCTCTGCTGCGCTGGACAGCCGCACGCCACGCCACAGGCACCAAGCCGCCACCGCCACCGTGGCGATCGCAAACCGAACAAAGGCCTGAAACGCGGGCGCCACCTCGGCCACCGTGGCCTTGACCAGCACTTGCTGAAAGCCCCAGAACATGCAGCAGGCCAGCAGCAAGGTGATGGCAAGGGAATCGATATGGGTTTTGCGGGAGGACAGGGACATCGGGCGATTATCAAAGGGACGCCTCGCGCGGACAGTCGCCGGCGTGCCGCCGATGGGGTGCGCCACCACAACCGTGGGGTAGTGGTGGTCGACAAGACGGATGCAAAGGTTTTGGTGCGTGACCGCGACGGCGTGCTTCAGGGGGCTGAACCCGCGTTGATGCGGTAGGCCATCGGTGAGCACAGCGTTCCCGGTGTGGGCGACAAACCGGTTGCCCAGGTGCGCCCGGAGAGCGCACCTCAGCGGCAGGCCGGTGCGTCGCGGAAGTCGGGTTGAACGCAAACAGCGAGCATGCGGTGTGGATGGACCACGACGCGGCGGTGTCCATCCACTGTGTGCGTGCCAACGTCAAAGCCGAGCGTCGGCTGGAGCGGCTGGCCTTCATCACCGTTGCAGACCACCGCATCTCCTGGGGGGCGAGCATTTGAGCGTGCTTCACGCACGCTGGGCGGACCGGCAAGTCCCTGAAGCGGCGATGAACAAGCGCTTACGTTGCCCCACGGTACACTTTGCGCCTTCTGAAACGGTTCCCGCGCTCCATTCCAAGCCCCTATCCATGGCCCTTACTACGTCGGCCCAGGCCCGTACCAGCTTTGACCTGAAAAGCGCCTCGCTGCCCGTGGTGGCCGTGGTGCTCAAAACCACCGACGCTGCATTGTTTGCCGCCGATCTGGCCGACCGCGTGGCCGACGCCCCGGGCTTTTTCGACAACGACCCGGTGCTGATTGACCTGGCCTCCGTGCGCGAGGCCGAAGAATCCATCGACTTTGCCGCCATCGTGGCCCTGTTGCGCAGCCACAGCACCCTGCCCGTGGCGGTGCGCGGCGGCAACGCTGCGCAGATGGAAGCGGCCCGTGCTGCAGGCCTGGCCGCCGCGCCTGACGCGCCCCCCGCCAGAGCGGAGACGCCCGCAGCCCCCGCAGAGGTGCGCGAGGTGGTGCGTGAAGTCGAGGTCGAAGTGGTGCGCGAAGTGCCTGTGGCCGGACCCGGCACCATGGTCGTCGACAAGCCGCTGCGCTCGGGCCAGCAGGTGTATGCGCGCGGCGGTGACCTGGTGGTGATGGCCGTGGTCAGTTTTGGTGCCGAGGTCATCGCCGATGGCAACATCCACGTCTATGCCCCGCTGCGCGGCCGTGCCATTGCCGGTGCGCGTGGCAACACCGAAGCCCGCATTTTTTCGACCTGCCTGGAGCCACAACTGGTCTCCATCGCGGGTATCTACCGCACCACCGAGACCGAGTTGCCCGCGGATGTGCGTGGCAAGCCGGCCCAGGTGCGGCTAGACGGCGAGAAGCTCATCATCGAGCCGCTCGTCTGACGTTATTTCATTCGTATCAACCCCACAGAGAATCAGCAACACATGGCCAAAATCGTCGTCGTGACCTCCGGCAAGGGTGGCGTGGGCAAGACCACCACCAGCGCCAGCTTTGCCACCGGCCTCGCCCTGCGCGGCCACAAAACTGCCGTGATCGACTTTGATGTCGGTCTGCGCAACCTCGACCTCATCATGGGCTGTGAACGCCGCGTGGTGTATGACCTCATCAACGTGATCCAGGGCGAAGCCAACCTGAACCAGGCGCTCATCAAGGACAAACAGTGCGACAACCTGTTCGTGCTGGCCGCCAGCCAGACGCGCGACAAAGATGCGTTGACGCAGGACGGCGTCGAGAAGGTGCTCAAGGACCTGGCGGCGATGGATTTTGAGTACATCGTCTGCGACTCGCCCGCTGGCATCGAGAGCGGCGCGCTCATGGCCATGCACTTTGCCGACGAGGCACTGCTGGTGACCAACCCCGAAGTGTCCAGCGTGCGTGACTCCGACCGCATCCTGGGCATGCTGGGCAGCAAGACCAAGCGTGCCATCGACGGCGGCGAGCCGATCAAGGAACACCTGCTCATCACGCGCTACAACCCCAGCCGCGTGCAGGACGGCCAGATGCTGAGCCTGGAAGACATTCAGGACATTCTGCGCATCAAGCTGATTGGCGTGATTCCGGAGTCTGAAGTGGTGCTGCAGTCGTCCAACCAGGGCACGCCTGCCATCCACGCCAAGGACACCGATGTGTCCGAGGCCTACAAGGACGTGATCGATCGCTTTCTCGGTGCCACCGACAAACCCCTGCGTTTCATCGAAGCGGAAAAGCCCGGCTTCTTCAAGCGCTTGTTCGGGAGCAAATAAGCCATGGCTTCTTTCCTGTCCTTCCTCCTCGGCGAAAAGAAGAAAACCGCCAGTGTTGCCAAAGAGCGCCTGCAGATCATCCTGGCGCACGAGCGCAATGGCCGCAATGCGTCCGAGCCCGACTACCTGCCCGCGCTGCAGCGAGAGCTGGTGGCGGTGATCTCCAAATACGTCAAGATCAACCCCGAAGACCTCAAGGTGCACCTGGAACGCCAGGACAACCTGGAAGTGCTGGAGGTGAAGATCGAGTTGCCCGACACGGTACGCTGAAGCAACGCCCCAGAACGACGGCTAAAAGCCCCATCCCGTCGTTGCGGTGTGGGGCTTTTTGACGCCCGCGGGATTTCTAACAGCGGGCGATCAATCTTCCATCACCGCCGCCTGCAGGTGCCATGGCGCCAGTTGGCTCAACGGGCTAGCGAAAACGGTAGCCCGCAGCCAGCGAATGCTGCGTGGGCTTACCAGCCCCAGAGCAGGCGCTTGGCGACCCAGCCCTTGGCCCCGCCGTCTTGCTGCACTTTCACCCAGTCCGTGCGCCGCTCCAGCGTGCGCAGCACCTCGCCGTGCTCTGCCCGCCCCACCACGCGGCTGCGGGTGCCGGGTGCGCTGCGAATATTGGCCACGCGGCTCTTCACAATGTGATGGGGAGTTTTGTTGACCAGCGGCCGGTAAACCCAGCCAGTGTCGTTCTCAAAGTCTCGCACCTTCAGCCATTGGCCCTTGCGACCCGTCACCTGCAACGGAAACCCTTGGCTCAGCGACCATTGCGTGGGATGCTGGGTGCCTGCGCCTGAGCGCATGTTGATTTCAGGTTTGGCGACGCTCACCATCTCTCGGGCGTGCGCGCCAGCGCCACAAACGGCGAGGGTGATGGCAATCAGAAGTTCGGGGAGGCGTCGGGGCAAAAGCATGGGGCTCCAGTTCAATACAGGCAGACCGCCCGGCGCGCGCCCATCGCGCACCGCAGCGGCAGCCCCCGCATTTTTTCAGCCTCAGCCTTCTTGTCAAAGTGCGTACCTTGCCGCACCCCACTGCATGGTTATGTGGTGCGCCGTTTGCAGACTACAGCGGATGCTCGGTGTAAAAACGGCCACCGTGGTACAGCAGCGGTGGCACGCCTGCGCGGTGACTGCAGCGCTCGACCTCGCCCACAAAGATCACGTGATCGCCTTCCTCGTAGCGGCTGCGATTGAAGCATTCAAACGTGGCTGCGCAACCCGCCAGCACTGGCGCGTCGCTGATACCGGGGCTGTGTTCCACGCCACTCCAGCGGTCCACCCCCCTTGCGGCAAAACGCTCGGCCAATGCTTTCTGGTCGGCGGCCAACACGTTGATGGCGTAGTGAGACCCGTTGGAAAAAACCGGCATGGAGGCCGCTGCACGTGCCAGGCTCCACAAGACCAGCGGAGGGTCGAGCGACACCGAGTTGAAAGAGTTGGCTGTGAGCCCGATCAGTTCGCCTTGCGCATCGCGTGCGGTAACGATGGTCACGCCCGTGGCAAACATGCCCAGCGCATCGCGAAACTCGCGGGTGGAGAAACTGGGCGGGCGGGCAAGGGAAGGGCGGGGCAGGGGACGGTTCACAAAAAGCAGGGCGGGGCCGCCATCAGCAGGGGATGGAACTATTATGGAGCGCTGCCCGCAGCTGCGCTGTTGCGGGGTTTACATCTGTTTGTCACCGCATGGCTCTTCTTCCCACCTTCACCACCCTGGGCTCTGGCCCGACCGTGCTGATGCTGCATGACGCAGACGGCGACCACCTTACGTTTGCTCCTCAGGTCGAGACCTTGGCCAGTGCGGGCTACCGCGCCGTAGCCTGGGACATGCCGGGATATGGTTACAGCGCGCCGATTGAGCCCTACACCTTCAAAAGCCTTGCCGAAAGCTGCCTCACGCTGATCGACGCGTTGCAGGGTGGCCCCGTCACCCTGGTGGGGCACGGCATGGGCGCCATGGTGGCGCTGGAGGTGGCGGTGCGCAAACCGTCGGCCGTGGGGCGGTTGGTGCTCTGCGCGGGCGGGCCCGCACTGGATGCGCAAGCCACCGAAGACTGGGTAGTCGCCCCGCCTGCAGGCGCTGGACGCGGTATTGGCTGAAGGCGGCAGCATGGAGGCACTGGCGCAAACGCTGGTGCCACAGTTCATCGGCACTGGCGCCCTGCCAGAAGGCGTGCTGCTGGCGAATCACGCGCTGTCCAAGGTGTACGCGGGCAGCTACCGGCGCGCGCTGGAGGCGATGTCCACCTTTGCCCGCGGGGCTGAGGCGCTGGCGCGCCTGCATGTGCCCACTTTGCTGGTGGGCGGGGAAGACGATCGTTGCACGCCCACTATCGCCCTGCAGGCGCTGGCCCAGGTGCTGCCGGATGCCCGGCATGTGAGCCTTCCCCACGTGGGCCATTGGCCGCAGCTGGAAGACCCCGAGGGCTTTGATGGTGCGCTGCTGGACTTTTTGGCCACCCGGCGGGTACTGCATTGACCGAGGACCCGAGCCAGTCGGTGCAGGGGCCGACATCGTTGCGCAGCAGCACCCGTTTCTTGACCTCAGTAGGGGTTGCACCCGCGTTGGCCGGAGCCGTGCTGGCGGTTCTGGCCGCGGTCGGCGTGTGGATTGCACCGGCCGGCGGGGATCTGGAGCGTGGCGTGACGGCGCAAAGTACAGGTGCAGGGGCTTTGAAGCCACCTTCCTCTGACGCACCGCAGCCCAGCTCCGCGTCAGAGCTACCGGTTGCCACCGCGGCCCCTCACGCGGTGGAGGTTTCTGGACCAGGGGCGTGTGAGTTGTTGCTGCATCGCATGCCGATGGTTTCACGCACGCAGTGCAATGAAGCCCGTCTTGCGCCCAGTGGTGCCAGCTCGGTACAGGGCACGCCGCTGTTCTGGCGCGATGTGCCGCCTGCGGTGGTCCGCCAGGACGCGACCGAGGAGCCGCTGCGTGTGATGGTGGTGGGGGCAATCCACGGGGATGAGTTAACCGCAGCCTCGCTCGCGCTGCGCTGGATTGCGCTGGCCGAACAGGCAGGTCGACCGGTCCACTGGCGGTTTATTCCGGTGCTCAATCCCGATGGTCTGTTGGCCAAGCCGGCCAGCCGGGTCAATGCGAGCGGGGTTGATTTAAACCGCAACTTCCCGACGCCTGGTTGGGCGCAGGAAGCCCCCCGCTACTGGGAAAAACGCACCCGTCGCGATCCGCGGCGCTGGCCGGGGCCTGTGCCGCTGTCGGAGCCGGAGACCGCGTTTTTGCACGCACAGATGGCGAAGTTTCAGCCGCAGCTCATCGTCAGCATCCATGCGCCCTATGGGGTGCTGGACTTTGACGGGCCACAGGCGCCACCCGCGCGGTTGGGACGCCTGTGGCTGGACCAGGTGGGCATCTTCCCGGGGTCGTTGGGGCACTACGGAGGGGTGCATCGGGGCATGCCGGTGGTGACCATCGAGTTGCCGCATGCGCTGGACATGCCGCCGGAAGCGGAAATTCAGTCGATGTGGCAAGACCTGCTGCGCTGGATGGGCCAGCACTGGCCACAGGTAGACACTGCTCTGTCGTCAGCGCGTTAGCGGAGCGGAACGGTCGCTGGCACCCCGGCGTCCGTGAAATGTGTAGCCGCTGCCGCAACTGCTTGCGCGTCGGCCTGCACTGCGCCGGGTGGCCCGCCTTTGCCCCACAGCGCGCCGCCCCAGCGCATGTTCAGGAACTGGGCGCACAGCATGACGGAGTCGATCATCGGTTGCGCCTTGGTGCGGTCGCCGCTGGTGGTGATGAGCGACAGTGTTTTGCTGCCCATGGGTTCTTTGAAGGCCAGGCCCGGAACGCGCATCCAGGCGCTCCAGTGGTCCAGATAGGTCTTGAGCGGCGAGGGAATGCTGAACCAGTACACGGGTGCCACAAACACGATATGGTCGGCCGCCAGCGTGGCATTCAGCAAGGTTTTCATGTCGCCTTCGGGCGGCGCATAGGTGCCTGCGGTGTGGCGCTGGTCCACAAAGGGTGGCAGTTCCATGCGTGCCAGATGCAGCCAGGTTTGTGTAGCCTCGGCTGGCAGGGTGGCCGCTGCCTGGCGGGCCAGCCATTCGGTGTTGCCGACGTGGCCGGCCTCGCGGGTGGAGGTGGTGAGAAAGAGGGTGTGGTGTGCGGACATGACAGGGATCGTAACGGCCCCAGCCAGTGCTTGCGGGTGTTCAGGTGGCCGCGAAGGTCCGCGGTGCTCGCACCGCTTCGGCGCCCAGAAAGCCGAAGTTCATCGCTGGTTGTTCACCGCTGATCAGCTCTGCCAAGGCTTTGCCAGAGCCTGCGCCGTGCGTCCAGCCCAGCGTGCCATGGCCCGCGTTGACCCACAGCTTGCCCAGGCGTGTGCGACCGATGAAGGGGATGTTGGTCGGCGTTGCGGGGCGCAGACCCGTCCAGTATTGCGGGTCGCCGCCTTGTTCGGGCGTGCGGGTGTCGCACACGCCTGGCAGGATTTCTTCAATGCGGCGGGACAGCATGTGGCATCGGGCTTTGGCCACCGCGTTGTCCAGCGACAAGTCATACCCACCCAGCTCGATGGTGCCCGCCACGCGCAGCACGTTGCCCAGGCGACTCATGGCGATCTTGCGCCCATCGTCGATGGTGGAGACCTGAGGCGCTGCCTCGGGCCGGAGTAATGGAAAAGTGGCGCTGTAGCCCTTGCCGGGGTAAATCGGCAAATCCACACCCACGCTGCGCAACAGCGGCGCACTGTAAGAGCCGCATGCCACAACGATGGCGTCACCTTTCAAAATGAAGTCTTTTCGGCCTCCGGCGCTTGACTGGCGTGCCATGACAGCTACTGAATCAATAGCATTGCCGATTTTGTTCAAGCGCAGCACATCGTGGCCGTACAGAAATTGCGCGCCGCGCGCCACGCATCGGCGGGCCAGTTCCTGCGTGAACACACGGGCATCGCCGCTTTCGTCGGTGCTGGTGTAGGTGCCGCCGGTAATGTGGTCGCCATAGGCCTTGAAGGCGGGCTCGATCAGCAGCAACTCGTCGCGGCTGACCAGGCGGCGCTGGACGCCGTGTTTGCGCATCAACTCCACCGCGTGGCCAGCGGCGTCGAACGATTTCTGGTCGGTGTAAAAGTGGGCAATGCCACGTTCGAGACGGTTGTAGTCAATGCCGGTGGTGGCGACAACGTCTTTCAGGGCCGCATGGCTGTATGCGCCCAGCGCCACAATCTGCTGCACATTGCGCTCAAACGCGGCGTCGTTGCACTGCGCGAGGAACTGCAGGCCCCAACGCCATTGTTGCCAGTCCATCTGTGGGCGAAACAGCAGCGGAGCCTCTTTGTCGAACATCCACTTGAGCGCCTTGAGCGGAGCTTCGCGGTTGGCCCAGGGCTCGCAGTAACTCACCGAGATTTGCGCAGCGTTCGCAAAACTGGTTTCGAGTGCCGCATCGGGCTGGCGGTCGACCACGATGACCTCGTGACCGCGCTCCAGCAGGTGCCAGGCCGTGCTGATGCCGATAATGCCGGCGCCCAAAACAATGGTTTTCATGGCGCGGAGTGTGCGCGACATTGCGCGCAACTAAAAGCAAAATTAAACTTACTCCAAAAACATCAGCGCACCTAATAAAGCGCGCTTTGGAGACACCCCTTTTGTTCGAGCGAAAGACCATGAGCACCTACGACCCTGCTGCCCTGGAATGCCTTGCCGCCATCGTGGAAGAAGGCGGATTCGAGCGCGCCGCCCAACGCCTCAACGTTACACAGTCCGCCGTCTCGCAGCGGTTGCGCGCGCTGGAAGCGCAGGTGGGCTCTGTGCTCATTGTGCGCAGCCGTCCGTTGCGGCCCACATCGGCCGGGCAACTGCTGCTCAAGCACACCAAGCAACTGCGTCTTTTGCGTGCTGACCTGGAGCGCGATCTGCACGAACTGGCGCCCAGCGCACCGGGAAGCACGCGCGAGGACGAGCGCATTTCCATCGCCATCAACGCCGACAGCATTGCCACCTGGGCCATGGGGGCGCTGCACGACCTCGTGCGCCAGCGCCTGCCGCTGGAGATCATTGCCGATGACCAGGACTTCACGCAGGAGTGGCTGCGCTCGGGCCAGGTTCTGGGGTGCGTGACCACCCTCAAGCAGGCGTTGCGCGGCTGCAAGATGGTGCCGCTGGGGGCCATGCACTATGTGGCGGTCGCGTCGACCGCTTTTGCGCAGCAATATTTACCGCAGGGGCTGACCCCGCACAACTTTCGGGAGGTGTCGTTTCTGTCTTTCAACCGCAAGGACGACATGGCGGCTGAGTTCGTTGCGCGCGCGTTCGGGTTGAAGCGTGTGGCGCTCAACCATTTGTTCGTGCCCGGTACCGAGGCCCAAATGCGTGCGGTGGCCGCGGGCTGGGCAGTGGGTGTGGTGCCAGAGCTGATGGCGCGCACCTCCATTGCCGATGGCAGCATGGTGGACTTGGCGCCGGGCCGGACGCTGCCAATTCAGCTGTACTGGCACTGTTGGAACCTGGAGTCCGAATTGCTGGATGTGCTATCCGCAGCGCTCACCGGCGCAGCAGCGGTTTCGTTGGTCCCGTGACACGGCTCGGGCAGACGTTGCCCACGGCACGATTCCTGCAGTCCAAAACGTGAACGACGTAGTTGTATTGCAACTTAGGCATTTATTTTTTTACTGCAATGTATAAAATACACGCCATGCAAACGCCGCAACCCAAAGTTTCGTTCAAAGAACAGATGCACCAGGCCCGCGAGGACGCCATCCTCCAGTCCGCCTGCCGTCTTCTGGGCGAGAAAGCCTTCGACGCCATGACCATGGACGACGTCGCCAACGCTGTGGGCATAGCCAAAGCCAGCCTGTACAAACATTTTTGTAGCAAGGAAGAGCTCTGCAGCGCAGCGATGGTGCAGATTCTTGGGCGCGTCCAGACCTATCTGGCGAGCCTGCCCGCAGAAATGCCCCCGGTAGAAAAGCTGCACGCGCTGGTCCGCTGGTCGTTGGAGCGACTGCTGACCAATGAGATGCCACTGCTGCCCAGTCGTAACTCCACCCTGCGCGCGGTGCTGATGGCCAATAAAGACTATCTCAACGGTCTGGTGGCGGTCAGCGACCAGATCGGTGAATGGATCACCCAGGCGCAATCTCAGGGCGTGATCAGCCCCACATTGCCGCCTCTGGTGGTGCTCTACACCTTGTATGCCCGGGCTTGCGACCCCGTGGTGAGTTTCCTGAAAGAAGGCGGTCAGTATTCGGACGCAGAAATTGTGGACCTGGTCGTGCGAACCTGTTTTGACGGATTGGCCGCACGTTAACGGCCCCTGGCTGGTACGCAGGTCATCATAGAAAAAGCCCGGCATGCCGGGCTTTTTTTCGGGCCAATGGGTGCCGTTACTTGGGCAGTATCACCTTGTCTACGACGTGGATGACGCCATTGCTTGTGAACACATCGGCAGCCACGATATTGCTGGTGCGCTGGTTTTGATCGGTGATGACCAAGCTGGAGTTGACGGTGAAGGTCTGCCCCTGCACGGTAGTAATCGCCGTGTTGACAGGCACTTCTGCCTTCAACACCCGTGCAGGAACCACGTGGTAGGTCAGCACCGAGGTCAGCAATGCCGTGTTGGCCAGCAGCGCTTCCTTGGTCACACCCAGCTCTGCCAGCAGCGCGGCAAAAGCGGCATTCGTAGGCGCAAACACCGTGAACGGCCCGGTTCCTTGCAAGGTGCTCACCAACCCTGCAGCCGCAACGGCCTCTACCAGGATGCTGAAATCCGGCAGTGCCATGGCTGTGGCGACAATGTCCTTGTCCGCAGGCAGCAACACGCGATCGACCAAGTGGACTACGCCGTTGCTGGCCTGGATGTCAGTGGCCGTAATGGTGGTCACACGGTTGCGCCCATCGGTGATCTTGAGACCACTGGCTGACTCGATCTTGAAGAAGCCACCCGATACCGGCGTAATCGCCTTGCCCAGAGGCACGTCATTGCGCACGACCTTGCTACCCAGCACGTGGTACGTCAGCACCGCCGTCAGCAGAGGCTTGTTGGCCAGCAGCGCATCTTTGGTGACGCCCAATTCGCCCAGCAGCGCGACAAAAGCCGCATTGGTGGGGGCGAATACGGTCAACGTGCCAGTGCTCAAAGTGGGCGCCAGGCCTGCTGCGACCACAGCTTCCACCAGAATGCTCAGGTCGGGGTTGTTTTGCGCAATTTCAACAATGTTCCGTTCGGGACCATCGTCGCTGCCCCCGCAGGCTTGCAGCAGGGTAGTGCTGGCGCCCAGCGCTGCAGCCAGCAAAACGGTACGGCGGTTGAAGGCGGTGTTCATGGTGGCGTCTCCTCGCGAATGGATGAGTTTCGGTGGTGAGTGAGGTGGGTAGACCTGTGCGGTGACGCCTTACTTGGGCATCATCACCGTGTCAATGGCGTGGATCACGCCGTTGCTGGTAGCCACATCGGTGGCGATCACCTTGGACTGATCCACCATCACACCCATGTTGGTGGACACGGTGATTTCCTGGCCCTGCACGGTCTTGACCTTGCCCGCCTTCACATCCTTCGCCATCACCTTGCCGGGAACCACGTGGTAGGTCAGCACCTTGGTCAGCGCGGCCTTGTCGGCGAGCAGACCATCCAGCGTGGCCTTGGGGATCTTGGCAAATGCCTCGTCTGTGGGCGCAAACACGGTGAACGGGCCGGGTCCCTTGAGGGTGTCGACCAAACCGGCAGCTTGTACTGCGGCTACGAGGGTCTTGAAGTTTCCGGCCTTGACGGCAGTGTCAACGATGTCTTGAGCCATAACGCTAAAGGTGGCGCCAGCGGTCAGGGCCAATGCGATCAGAGTCTTCTTCATGGGTCGTTCCTCTTTGATTGAGATGGAAAGGACACGCCAAGATGGGCGTGTACGTAATATATAACCGTTTGGTTTCAATGTAAACACATCGGTCTTTAAATAACTGATTGGTCGTAACTGGGCGTAAAAAAGCCCTGTGCTAAGACAGGGCCCCAGTGCCAATAAATGGCTTAGCGAACTATGAGAACGGGCACTTTGCTGTGAGCCAGCACCTGGGTGGTAACGGATCCCATGACCAGTGTGGCCAGTGCGCCGTGCCCGTGCGAGCCCATGACCAGCAGGTCGTATTTGCCGGTGTCAGCCACCTTGGCAATGTTTTCGCCGACGGTGCCTACTTTGACGCTGCGCTTAGCCTGCACCGCGTGGCGAGCCAGAAACTTGCACACCGGCGCGAGGATCTTCTCTGCTTCATCGGCGTGGTAGCTGTCCACCACCTCTTTGCCCAGCGCCGCACGGGCACGGGCAGGCAGAGGGGCTTGCACAGTGAGCACGGTGTAATCGTGGGTTTCACCCAAAAGCTCGGAATGGGTGGCCAGATAAGCCAGCATTTTTTTGGTGTAAGCGCTGCCATCGACAGCAAGCAGGATCTTCATGGTGTTCTCCGAAAAAGGATGACTCAGACTACTCTGCGCCGGTCTGTGTTGTCTTGACCTGGGTCATGTTTTTCTCCTGCGCGCGGCGGGGCATGGGAACTCCCGTGTGGCCATCATACGGTGATGCAGCACTGCGGTTGGAACGTTGCCTGCTCGCCTTTTCGGGCATACCCCAGTGGGTTGGCCACCACACGGCATGCCCAGTGCGTGCCGTTGTCATGGTGCCCTTGCACCGTGTAGTCACTGGGTGCGTGCAGGTGCCCGTGGAGCCACAGCGTTGCGTGGGGCAGCATGTGATCCAGAGCATTGCAAAAGCCCGCGGTGCCAGGTACGAGTCCGTAGCGTGGGTCGGCACTGCGCAGGCTTGGCGCGAAATGGGTCACCACCACGGTGTCTCCAGCAAACGGCTTGACCAGAGCATTGGCCAACCAGTCCTGGCAGATCAGGCCCTGCTCGCGCATGGGTTCAGCCAAGAAAGGTTCAGCATGGCGGGTGCCGTCGGTCTTGCGCAGATAGTAGTTGGCGGCCCGAAACGCCTTGTCTCGCAGCTTCAACCGTCGACCCAGATCAGTCACTCCCTCGTGGTCTGCGAGCACATCAAAGTCGGTCCAAAGAGTGGTTCCCACAAATCGAATGCCCTGCAGTTCCAGGGTCTCGCGCTCCAGCCATGCAATCCCCAGGCGGTCGCAGGTAGCGCGCAGGCGCTCGTGCGCCGCGTCAAAATCCTGCGCGTCGTATTCATGATTTCCGGGTACAAACAGTACAGGAGTGGGCCACGCCGCGTACTGCGGAAGCGGTGAAAACCGCGCCAAGCCGAAGTCGTCGTCACCAAGCTGCGAACCCTCCTGGTACGAGCCTATGTCACCGGCCAGCACCAGAACGTCGGCTTTCGGAGCGGGTTCGGGCACGAAGTGTGGATGCGCCTCCAGATGAAGGTCTGACAGCAGTTGAATTTGCATGGACCGCGCAGTCTAAGGCGTGTGGCGATGGCACCTTCCGACTGCCTTTCATTTCCTTCGCCTTGCGAAATTTCACACCTACTCACGGGAACGTTTTGCGCGCCGAGCGCGAGAGCGCACCCAGCAGCCAGGTCATCGCCGTTTGCTGTGGGCCGCGCCTGCGCCACAAGGCGTCCACATGCACAGCGGGCACGTCCAGGGGCAGGGTGCGTTGCACTAATGCATCCTCGATACCCGTGACCGGCACAAAATGCCGGGGCAATACGGTCAACAGGTCCGAACCACACACCACGCGCCCGGCGGTGAAAAACTGGTTGACGGTGAGCACTACCCGGCGCTCTCGGCCAAGCGATGCCAGCGCCTCGTCGATGAACCCGAAAGGTCGTCCGGAAAAACTCACCAGCATGTGGCGGGCTTCGCAATAGGCATCCAGAGTCAAGGTCGCAGCGGCCAGGGGGTGACCCCGCCGCATGACGCACACATATTCGCCGTCATAAAGCCGTCGGCTCTCGTACGCCACTACACCACCCGACTGTGCCCGCGCAGTGAGATCTGCCAGCGCCGCAGGAAAGTAGCCCACGGCCATGTCTGCCGCTTCCTCCTCCAGCAGGCGGCGCGGGTCACGTGTGGTCAGCGGCAACACCCGCACGGAAATGCCTGGCGCCTCGCGTTCAATGATTTCGACCAGCGCAGGTATCAGGGTCGCGGCCGTCGCGTCTGCCATGGCGAGTACGAACGTGGACTCTGCCGTCAGTGGCTCAAAGCGCCCCGGGGCTAGGGACTCCTGCAGTTGGGTGAGCGCCTCTCGAACGGGAGGCCAAAGTGCCAGAGCGCGGGGCGTTGGCTCCACACCCTGGCCGCTACGGACCACAAGCTCGTCGCCCACAACCTCGCGCAGCCGCCGCATGGCATTGCTCACCGCAGGTTGGGTGATAGACAGCTTGTGCGCTGCACGCGTCAGGCTGCGCTCTGCCATGACCTCGTCGAAAACACGGAGGAGGTTTAGATCGAGGGAGCGGAAGTTCAAAGGGCCCATGAGGAAGTCATCATTAGCGTGAATGTTAATGATTCAACATATAAATTTGAATGTACAAGGGGTAAACCCTAGTATTGCGCCATCGCCCCGGCAATTTCGCCACAAGCGTTTGAAAGGGAACCCCTCATGACCGCCTTTGCACACGTTGACTATCCCACCGAACACCCTGGCGTGGAACGCGCTGAAAACGTGGTGGCGGCTTTCCACCGGGCTATGGCTCGTTTCGATGGAGCACGGGGCGCGGGTTCGCTCTTGTTGGCAGCTGGTGTGGCCGGACTGCTGGTCGTGGCCAATCAGGTGGTGGACACCTGGGTCGACGGGCATTTTGTAGCCGCCTGGATGGTGTTGTGGGTGATCGCCTTTGCTGGAATCGCAATCTTCAGCGCCCCTGCGCGAAGCGCTGGTGTGGCACTGCGTGCTGCCGGTGCGCGCTGGGCAGAAACCCGCCGTTTGGCCATGGAAGACGAAAAGACCTGGCAACTGGCCGTGAAGGATCTGCGTGTGATGGCTGACATCTCGCACGCGTTGGACCGCCGCGCCGTGGACGACATCCGCAAGTACCGTTGAGGCACAAGCCCGGATGAGCCGGGTCGCATCGCAACAAAGGCTGTGACAGTGAATGTCAGGGCCTTTTTTGTTTGCAGGGGCTGAAAAAGCGCCCCCGAGTGTCGTCAAAGCAAACATCACCAAAATGAATGTTTGAGATTCAAAATATAAACTTGAAGATATCAAGGGTTAACCCTAATATCACCCCATCGCCCGGCATTTTCGCCACAAGCGTTAGACAAGGGAATCACCATGACCAGCTTTGCACACGTAGACCACCCCACTGAACATGCCGGCGTTGTACGCGCCGAAAACGCGGCCGCCGCCTTGAAGAGCGTTGCTGCCAACTTTGACGGCGCCCGCGGCGCTGCCTCGCTTTTGCTGGCGGCCGTGGTCTCCGCGCTGCTGGTGGTAGCCAACCAAATGATTGACACGTGGAGTGAAGGCCACCTGCTGGCTGCCTGGATGGTGCTGTGGCTGGTAGCGTTCGCTGCCCTGGCTTTGTTGACGGCCCCCGCACGCCGTGCCGGTGTTGTGTTGCTAGTGGCGGCCCAGAACTGGGCGCAAAACCGACGCAATGCGGCGCAGGACGAGCGCACTTGGCAAGTCGCGCTGAAGGATCCGCGGATCATGGCCGAACTGAACCATGCCATGGGCATTGCCACTGTGAACGATCTCCGCGGCTACCGTTAAGAAACCCGGACGGCCGGTGCACAGCCAGACTGCGCATCGTGAAGAAACAGAAAAGCCGTGGTCATGCCACGGCTTTTTCGTTGGGAGTGGGACAGCCAAAAAGCAGGGCTGGCAACGATCTGGACAGATACCCGCCCCAGCCCATGGAGACAAAAAAACCGCCCCACATTGCGTGGGGCGGTTTTCATTCGCCTACCGGCAGAGTGTTATTCAGGCGCTCAGCCGCTTTTCCAGCTGCGCCTTGGTGGCCACCAACGCTTTGGGCAGGTGGTACGCCAACTGGTCAAAGTGGGCGTCGTGCAGCTTGAACTCGTCCTTGCCAGGCGGCCTTGTCGATGCTGGTCACGGTCTGGAACTGCTCGGCGCTTGAAGTCCAGACCGGTCCAGTTGATTTCGGCGTAGGCGGCGCCATGCCAAACATGGTGTCCTCGCCCTGGGCCTTGCCTTCGATGCGGTCAATCATCCACTTCAGCACGCGCATGTTGTCGCCATAGCCCGGCCAGACAAACTTGCCCGCCTCGTCTTTGCGGAACCAGTTGACGCAGAACATCTTGGGCAGCGCCGCGCCGGTGGCGGCGATCTTGCCTTCCATGTCCAGCCAGTGCTGGAAGTAGTCGCTCATGTTGTAGCCGCAGAACGGCAGCATGGCGAACGGGTCGCGGCGCACCACGCCCTGGGCGCCAAAGGCGGCGGCGGTGGTTTCCGAGCCCATGGTCGCGGCCATGTACACGCCCTCGGTCCAGCGTGCGCGCTTCGGTCACCAGCGGCACCGTGGTGGAGCGGCGGCCGCCGAACATGAAGGCATCAATGGCCACACCGTTGGCGTCGTCCCACTGTGGGTCGAGCGCCGGGTTGTTGTGTGCGGCCACGGTGAAGCGCGAATTGGGGTGGGCGGCCTTGGCGCCGGTTTCCTTGGCGATCTGGGGCGTCCAGTCCTTGCCTTGCCAGTCGATCAGGTGATCGGGCAGCTTGCCGGTGTCTTTCTCCATGCCTTCCCACCAGACGTCGCCGTCATCGGTCAGTGCCACGTTGGTGAAGATCACGTCTTTGTTCAGCGACAACATGCAGTTGGGGTTGGTGTGCATGTTGGTGCCGGGCGCCACGCCAAAGTAGCCCGCTTCGGGGTTGATGGCGTACATCTTGCCGTCGGCATGGGGCTTGATCCAGGCGATGTCGTCGCCAATGGTGGTGACTTTCCAGCCCGCAAAACCGGCCTCGGGCGGCACCAGCATCGAGAAGTTGGTCTTGCCACAGGCGCTCGGGAAGGCAGCCGCCACGTGGTACTTCTTGCCCTGCGGGTTGGTCACGCCCAGGATGAGCATGTGTTCGGCCAGCCAGCCCTGGTCGCGGCCCATGCTCGATGCGATGCGCAGCGCCAGGCACTTCTTGCCCAGCAGCGCGTTGCCGCCGTAGCCCGAGCCGTAGGACCAGATTTCACGCGTTTCGGGGTAGTGAACGATGTACTTGACCTTGGGGTTGCAAGGCCAGCTGGTGGTGTCCTTTTCGCCTTCGGCCAGGGGTGCGCCCACGGTGTGCATGCACGGCACAAAGTCGCCTTCGACGCCCAGCACTTCGTACACGGCCTTGCCCATGCGGGTCATCAGGCGCTGGTTCACAGCCACGTAGGCGCTGTCGGTCAGCTCCACGCCGATGTGGGCAATGTGGCTGCCAAGCGGACCCATGCTGAAGGGCACCACATACATGGTGCGGCCCTTCATGCAGCCGTCAAACAAGGGCTGCAGCGTGGCGCGCATCTCTGCGGGCGCCATCCAGTTGTTGGTAGGGCCTGCATCTTCTTTGGTGGCTGAGCAGATGTAGGTGCGGTCTTCCACGCGGGCCACGTCCGATGGATCGGACCAAGCCAGGTAACTACCGGGACGCTTGGCAGGGTTGAGCTTCTTGAAGGTACCGGCATCCACCAGTTGCTGGCACAGGCGGTCGTACTCTTCCTTAGAACCATCACACCAGTAAATGGTGTCGGGCTTGCACAGGGCGGCCATGTCGGCTACCCAGGCGAGCAGCCGGGCATTCTTGACGTAACTGGGGGCGTTGAGATTCAGGCCCTGCATGGTGGGTGCGTTCATCGGGGAGCTTCCTAAGTTGAAAAATCGTTTTTTCAAAGGAAGCGGACCCAGCGGATCGCGGCAAGGCCTTGCGCAATATGCGGATGCTGAGCGCTGCCTTTGAAAAAACGGCTTTCGTGCTCAGTCGGCGGGCGGGAGCGTGTTTCAGCCCCACGGGTGGAGGCTGGTTCCACGGATTCCGCGGGTCGGCTGGGAAGTCAATTTTATGAATCTGCCGCCCACTTGTCTGTCAGACTAGGGCCAAAATCATGCAAAAAAAGCATGACTTTATGCCATCCAAGCGCGCACGAGATGGCGTGTTTGGAAGTCACACCGACTCTGGGGCAGCCTTCCACCGTTCGTAGCCTGCCTTGCGCAGGGCGCAGGCGGGGCAGGTGCCGCAGCCGTAGCCCCACGCGTGCAACGTGTCGCGCACGCCGTGGTAGCAGGTGTGTGAATCCTTCACGATGACATCGACCAGCGCCTGCCCTCCCAGCGTCCGGGCCATCTCCCAGGTCTCCGCCTTGTCCAGCCACATCAGCGGCGTGTCGAAGGTAAAGCGTTGTCCCATGCCCAGCGACACAGCCACTTGCAAGGCCTTGAGGGTGTCGTCACGGCAGTCCGGGTAGCCGGAAAAGTCGGTTTCGCACATGCCGCCCACCAGCGTGTGCAGCCCACGCCGGTAGCCCACGGCAGCTGCCAGGTTAAAGAACAACAGGTTGCGCCCTGGCACGAAGGTGTTGGGCAGCCCTGCCGCAGTCATCTGAATCTCGGTGTCGCTGGTCAGTGCGGTATCGCTGATGTGGCCCAGCACCGCCAGGTCGATCATGTGGTCCTCCCCCAGCTTGGTGGCCCAGTGTGGAAACTGCGCACGCACGGACGACAACACCCTCTGGCGAGCCTGCAGCTCGACATGGTGGCGCTGGCCGTAGTCAAAACCGATGGTCTCTACATGGGCGAAATGCTCCAGCGCCCAGGCCAGGCACGTGGTGGAGTCCTGCCCACCAGAAAAAAGAACAAGGGCGTGTCCGGGTCTCATGGAGTTCTCCTGAAAAAGGGCGCGAGGCAAAAAAAAACCCCGCAATGCGGGGTTGTGACGATGATCGAAACGATCAGGCCATGTAGACGGCAATAAACGCCAGCAAGAAAATCATGACGCCGCCAACCACTGGCAGAACCACGGGCATCAAGTGCACCACGTTTTCCACGGCGTCGACCGTGTGTGTTTCGGGGGTGTGCGAGGTATTGTGGTCGGACATGGGGTGGTCTCCAGATGCTTAAAACTTGCGCAATTCTAGCTGCCGCCGCAAGGCGCAGCGCCAAAACCCCTGCGCGGTCTCAGATCAGGTCGGCCTCCATGCCCGCAGAGCGCAGTTGCTGCAACACATCGTCCACGTGGCTTTTGCCGCGGGTTTGCAGTACCAGTTCTATCTCTACGTTCTGGGCGGCCAGCATGGTGAAGGCCCGTTGGTGGTGCACCTCCTCAATGTTGGCCCCGGCATCGGCCACGGTGGCCGTGATGCGCGCCAGCACGCCGGGCACGTCGCGCGCGCTGACCTTGATGCGCGCCAACCGCCCCGAGCGCACCATGCCACGCTCGATGATGGCCGCCAGCAGCAGCGGGTCGATGTTGCCGCCGCACAGCACCAGGCCCACGCGTTTGCCTTTAAAGCGGTCTGGGTAGCGCACCAGCGCAGCCAGGCCGGCAGCGCCTGCACCTTCGACCAAAGTCTTTTCGATTTCGAGCAGCATCAACACCGCCTGCTCGATGTCCCCCTCGTCTACAAGCACCAAGTCGTCCACCAGGCGCTTGACGATCTCTTGCGTGATCTTGCCCGGGGTACCCACGGCAATGCCTTCGGCAATGGTGGATGTGCCTTGCGGGTGATGCGTGCCCTTCACCGCATTCACCATGGCTGGAAAGCGCGAGGTTTGCACCCCCACAATCTCAATGCCAGGTTTGATGGCCTTGGCCGCCGTGGCCACGCCGGAGATCAGTCCGCCGCCGCCCACAGCAATGATCAGCGTATCCAGGTCGGGCACCGCCTGAAGCATCTCCAGTCCAAGTGTGCCCTGGCCTGCGGCCACGCCCTCATCGTCGTAGGGGTGCACAAAGGTCAGCCCCTGCGCGTCGGCCAGTGAATAGGCATGTGAGCGGGCTTCTTCCAGCGTGTCGCCATGCAGCACCACCTCGGCTCCAAATCCGCGCGTGCGCTCCACCTTGACGCCAGGGGTGAAGCGCGGCATCACGATGACCGCCCGCAGACCCAGACGCTGCGCGTGGTAGGCCACGCCCTGCGCGTGGTTGCCCGCACTCATGGCCACCACTCCCCGCGCGCGCTCCTCGTCCGACAGCAGCGTGAGACGGTTGCAGGCACCGCGCTCCTTGAACGAAGCGGTGAACTGCAGATTCTCGAACTTGAGGAAAACCTGCGCGCCCACAATCTGCGAGAGCGTCTTGGATTCCACACAGGGGGTGTCCAGCACATGGCCTTGCAGGCGGACGGCGGCGTCGCGGATGTCTTGGAGGGTGAGCATGGCGCGATTGTGGCGCAGCCCGGGGCGCAGTGGCCGCAGGGCGGGTGCGCCATCACACGTTGACCGCGTCCATGCTGGTGGCCCTGGCCCGCAGCCTTGCCATGCACTGCGCATCCGGAAACTCCACCACCTCATACCGCGGCAGCACATGCGACATCTGCTGGGCCAGGGTGCCCGCAATCTCCAGAAAGTCCGCCATCGCCACGATGAGGGGGGCCGCGCCCTCCTCATCATGGACCAGCACCACATCCGCCGTGGGCTGCCAGGTGTGGACGTCCCGGGACAGGACGGCGTAGCTGATAAGTTGTCCGTCTGAAGACCTTTCCAGCAGCGTTTGCGTGGCGACGAACCCATCCGTGCCTGCGGTCTCGCGCGCGATGTCCATGGCCATAGTGCGACCCGAACAGCCCGCAGCTGATCTCATGGAACGCGGGAGCCGCTTGGTGGCGAAGGTTGTCGACGGCCACCAGCAGAACTTCGTCGAATGTCTTGTTCCAGCGCTTTAATGCAACGTCGCCGATCTGCTTGATGTTCAGCTCGCTGTCGATGGCCAAGGCAATTCCCAGGTGGTCCGACAAGGGGCGAAAGCACATGATGTCCGACAGTGTTTTTCATCGCCTGCATCAATGCGCATGAGATCCACGCCCGAGAGGTTTCTCAGCACGGGCAGCAGCCGGTCCTTGACCTCCTCGTAGACATCCTCCGAGCTGCCTGCAGGCACCATGCCCCGGACGGAGCGGTCCAGCTGCTGCTGTCTCGTCGCCGGGTGGGCACGTCGATAGTCCGTGAAGATGTTGTGCAGATTGATCAACAGCCCCTCGGACTGCCGGATCTGGAACTATTCTCCGTCCAGCGTGAAGGTGTGTTCTGGTCAAGCGCGCCGCAGTGCATCCAGCGCGATGTCGGCGAACTTGTCTGCGCCAAGGGGGCGGTGGAAGAGACTCTTGAAGTAATTGAGCACGGTGTCTGGCCGTGGGTGTAGCGATAGAAGCGCCCGAGGGAATGCCAGGCGCCGAGGCGATGAAGGTTGTAGCCGATCCGCAAGACAGTCTCTGCCTGCAACGGCAGGGGAAGCTGCGGAATGCCCGGCACCGGGCGATGAAACCAAACGCGGCATCAGGGCAGCAACCCCGGGCGATCAGGCGTTCGTGCACACCCTCAGCACCTCCGCCCCATAGGCTTCCAGCTTCTTCGCCCCCATGCCGCTGATGCCTTGCAGATCGTCCAGCGTGCCTGGCGCACGCTCGGCAATGGCTGCCAGCGTAGCGTCGTGAAAGATTACGTACGCAGGCAGGTTGTGTTCGCGCGCCACCTCGGCGCGCCAGGCCTTGAGATTGATGAAGCGCACCTGTGCGTCCGGCCCCAGGTTGGCGGCCGCGGCGGGGGGGGCGCTGCCAGTGCCCTTGCGTGTACGGGTGCGTTTGGCGGGTGCAGACGACACCGATTCGCGCAACTGCACCGGCACATCGCCCTTGAGCACGGCGCGTGAACCTTCGGTCAGGCAGAGCGTGTCAAAGCTGAACCCGCTGTCGAGCATCACCTTTTGCAGACCCACGGCACCGGTGGCGATCAGCTGGCGCAGCACGCCGCGCAGCTGGGGCTCTGACAGGTCCGCGCCAATGCCGAAGGTGGAGAGCTTTTCGTGCCCGAACTGTTCTACCTTCTCGGTCTTCTTGCCGCGCAAGATGTCCATGATGTGCCCGGTGCCAAAGCTGATGCCGCTGGCCTGGTTCACGCGGTAGATGGTGGACAGCAGCTTGCGAGCCGCATCCGTGGCGTCCCACACCGCCGGTGGGTTCAGGCAGTTGTCGCAGTTGCCGCAAGGCGTGGACTGCTCGCCAAAGTAGGCCAGCAGCCGCACGCGGCGGCAGTCGGTAGCTTCGGCCAGAGCCAGCAATGCATCCAGCTTGCCGCGCAATGCCGCTTTAAATTCTTCGCCCGCCGGGCTTTCATCGATCATGCGGCGCTGGTTGACCACGTCGTTCAGGCCATAGGCCATCCAGGCGTCGGCATTCAGGCCATCGCGGCCCGCGCGGCCGGTCTCTTGGTAGTAGCCCTCGATGTTCTTGGGCATGTCCACATGGGCCACAAAACGCACGTCGGGTTTGTCGATGCCCATGCCAAACGCAATGGTGGCCACCATCACGATGCCTTCTTCGCGCAGAAAGCGGTCCTGGTTCTTCTGGCGCACCTTGGTGTCCAGCCCCGCGTGGTAGGGCAGGGCATTCAAACCCGCGTCGCTCAGCGTGGCCGCCAGCTCTTCCACCCGCTTGCGCGACTGGCAATACACCACGCCCGCCTCGCCCGCATGCTCGCGTTCTATGAAGCGCAGCAGCTGCGTGGTGACATCCTTCTTCTCTTCGATGCGGTAGCGGATGTTGGGCCGGTCAAAGCTGCTGATGAACAGCCGCGCGTCTTCCAGTTGCAGCCGCTCGATGATGTCTGCGCGCGTGAGGTCGTCTGCCGTGGCCGTGAGCGCAATGCGCGGCACGCCCGCATATCGCTCGTGCAGCACCGTGAGCGCCCGGTACTCGGGGCGGAAGTCGTGGCCCCACTGGCTCACGCAATGCGCCTCGTCAATCGCAAACAGCGACAGGTGCCCGTCCTGGTACAGGCTGTCGAGCAGACCCAGAAAACGCGGCGTATTCAGCCGCTCGGGAGCCGCATACAGCAGCGTGATGTCGCCCGTTTGCAGGCGTAACTCCACGTCCTGGGCCTCGTCAAAACTCAGGGTGGAGTTGAGAAACGCCGCGCTCACCCCCGCCTCGTGCAGCGCGCCCACCTGGTCGTGCATCAGCGCAATCAGCGGCGAGATCACGATGGTCACCCCGCGCCCCTGCTGCTGGCGCACGATGGCGGGCACCTGATAGCAAAGGCTTTTTCCCCCGCCCGTTGGCATCAGCACCAACGCATCGCCGCCCGCAATCACATGCTCGACGATGTCCTGCTGCGGGCCGCGGAACTGCTCGTAACCAAAAACGTCGTGCAGGACGGTGTGGGCGGGGGACAAAGCGGGGGACGGGCGTGAAGACAAACGAATACTCTGAATTTGATAGCTGGTAGCGCTTATAAATAAAGCGCCAGAGGCCAATTTGATCAATATTTTTGCAGCAGAGCCAGCGCGCTGGCGTACCTGGTGACGAAGGGCCGTATTGTGCGCGCCAACCCCGGTCCCTTTGAAGCGACGGCACCCGTGCGCGGGAGATCCGCTGACAGACCCGTTGTCAAAAATACGGTGTTTATGGGGGTTAAACACCTTGTTTTAGACCGCTCTCCGGTTCCATACTTCGGCTCATGCGGCAAAAGGGTTCTTCCTGCAGCGCACCGCAGCTAGCAATACCGACGGGCATGCACGGGGCCTTTTTTCTACGGGTCCAGTGCCCGTTTTGGGGTCATGGCGGTCTGCTTGTTTGCATCCATAGCAGCTAGAGTCAGAGCAACAGGGAAATTCACCATGCGCTTTCTCTTTCGCGTTGCAAACCATTGCACATTGCTCTGGGCGCTCCACTTCATCTCCGTATCGCCCGCGTGGAGCCAACAGGCGCTGACCTTCGCCATCGTTCCGCAGCAATCTGCCACCCAGCTTGCTGAAGCCTGGACGCCCGTTCTGGCCTGGCTCTCGCAAAGCTCGGGCGTGCCCTTGCAGTTTGTGACCGCGCCCGATGTGCCAAGCTTTGAAAAACGCATGGCCGCCGGTGAGTACGACATCGCATACATGAACCCGTACCACTTCACCGTCTTCAACGCGCAGCCCGGATATCGAGCGCTGTCGCGTGCCAAGGGCGACCGGATCAAAGGCATTGTGGTGGTCCAGAAAGACAGCGCCATCAAGAGCCTGAGCGATTTGAACGGACAGACGCTCGCGTTTCCGACCCCCGCGGCGTTTGCGGCCAGCCTGATGGTGCAAGCCGAATTGCGGGGGCGTGGGATTACCTTCACCCCCAAGATTGTCAACTCGCACAATTCGGTCTATCGCAGCGTTGCCAAAGGCCTGTTTCCCGCCGGAGGCGGCATCCCGCGGACGCTGGAGTTGCTGGACGAAAACGTTCGCAGCGACCTGCGGGTTCTGTGGGAAACCCGAGAGTTCACGCCCCATGCGATTGCCAGCCGCCCCGGCCTGGACGCTACGGTGCGAACGCGAATCTTGAAAGCCATGCGCGACATGGGGGATGATCCGCGGGGCCAGGCGTTGCTCAAACCAATCGGCTTTATGGGGTTCGAGCAGGCGCGCGACGAAGACTGGAACGATGTGCGCAGCCTCAAAATTCGTCCCGAAGACGCGCAACTGAAATCGGATCCTTGACGGTGCGGGGGACAAGCATGGTCCTGTCATTTCGCGCCAAAACCATCGTCGGCATTGCGTTGATCGAGATTGTCATGCTGGCGGTATTGATCGTCGGTGTGACGCGTTTTCTGAGCGACTCCAACGAGAGGCAACTATCGTTGCATGCAGAAGTCACCGCCGGCACATTTGCGGCCATGGCCCGGGATGGGGTAATCAGCTCTGACCTGGAGCGCCTACAGTCTGCGGCCGACTTGTTGAGTTCCAGCCGCGGCATCGTGTTTGCCCGCATTCTGGACGCCAAGCAGCAAGTGTTGGCGCAAGCCGGCAACCCGCAAATCCTGCGCACACCTTATGCGCGCTCATCCAGCGTGGCCGACGCTCCCAATCTCGTTTTTTCGGTTGACGCGCCCATTGCCGTGAAGGACACCTTGTTTGGTACGGTGCAAGTTGGATTTGACGTGAGAGACCTACAGACTGCACAGGCCTCCGCACAACGTTGGAGCTGGGGGATTGCAGGGCTTGAAATTATCTTGGTGGCCTTCTTCTCTTACGTTCTGGGGGGCTACCTGATACGCCAGGTGACACAGTTCACCCTGGGGGCACAGCAGATCAGCGAAGGCAAAGCCGGAACTCAACTTCAAGTGGTGGGCGATGACGAAATCGCCCAGGCCACCCGCGCTTTCAACTCCATGTCTCAGTCCATCTTGCGGTCCACCGAAGACCTGGAGACGCGGGTACAGGAAAAGACCGCACAACTGCAACTGGCCATGACCGACGCTGAGAGCGCGAACAGCGCCAAAAGTCAGTTTTTGGCGAATATGAGCCACGAAATTCGCACCCCCATGAACGCGGTGTTGGGCATGCTGTATTTGCTGCAGAAGACCGTGTTGGACGCTCGGCAAAAAGACTACGTGGACAAAGCGCAATCCGCGGCGAAATCGTTGTTGGGCCTGCTCAACGATATTCTGGATTTCTCAAAAATGGAGGCGGGCAAGCTGCAGCTCGATGTGCACCCGTTTGAGCTTGAAGGACTGATGCGTGACCTGGCAGTAGTGCTCAGTGGCACAGAGGGCACCACCGACGTTGAAATCATCTACGAGATAGATCCGGCGCTGCCGCAAACTTTGCAGGGCGACCGACTGCGCCTGCAGCAGATCTTGATAAACCTGGCCGGTAATGCCGTGAAGTTCACGACACATGGACAAGTCGTCATAAGGCTTGTTCAGATGGCGCGTGGGGAAGGCGATTTGAGGTTGCGGGTAGAGGTCCATGACACCGGCATCGGCATGAGTCCCGACCAGCTCACGCGCATCTTCGACGGATTCACGCAAGCGGAGGCGTCTACCACTCGGCGCTTTGGTGGCACCGGCTTGGGCTTGGTCATCAGCCAGCGGCTGGTGTCCTTGATGGGCGGCCATTTGTCGGTCGACAGCGAGCTGGGCAAGGGCAGTCGTTTCTGGTTCGAAATCCCATTGGCAGTGGGCCAAGTCCCTGAATTGGCAGCCGCATCCGCACCGTTGCCGAAGGCGCTGCGTATTCTGGTGGTCGACGACAACCCATTGAGTCGCGAAATCCTGGTCAAGACGTTGGCGGGTATGGACTGGGTGGCTGAGGATGCAAGCACTGGCGCAGAAGGTGTAGAGCGTGTTCAACGCGCTCAGGCAATGGCAACTCCTTACGACGTGGTGCTGATGGATTGGCGCATGCCGGGCATGGATGGTTTGGCCGCCGCGGCGCAGATCAAAAAAGACCTTCCGGGCAGCGAACCGCCTGTGATCATCATGGTGACTGCTTTTGGTCGCGAGGTTCTGGCCGATGCTGCGCCCTTGCCGAATGCGCCGTTTGTAGACTTTTTGACCAAGCCGGTGACGCCGCAGCAACTGGTCAACGCGGTACAAAAGGCCCTGGCCGACCCCACACCACAGGCCGTCCCATTCGCACACAAAGTAGCGCCGGCGTTGCGCCTGCACGGCGCGCGCATTCTGCTGGTGGACGACAACGCGCTGAACCGCCAAGTCGCCGCCGAATTGCTGCGGGCGGAGGGCGCTGAAGTGGACGTTGCGGATGGCGGCTTGCAAGGTGTCAGCTTGGCCACGCGGCCCGTTGCGGCCTACGATGTAGTCATCATGGATGTGCAAATGCCCGACCTGGACGGCCTCGAAGCCACCCGACGCATTCGCGCTACCGCGCAGGGGCGGCGGCTGCCCATATTGGCAATGACCGCCAATGCGTCAACGGCTGACCGCGAAGAATGTCTGGCAGCTGGAATGAACGACCACATTGCCAAACCCATAGACATTGACATCGTCGTGCAAAGGCTGCTGACACTGCTAGGCCGCGAAATGGACGGTGCGATGGGGCTGCCTGGCGCGACACCACCGAGCCCGGATTCGCTGGTCGAGGCACCCGCCACCATCTTGGCGAGGTTTGCTCAACGTGCCGACGTATACCGCACAACCCTCGCGGGCTTCAGTGCCGAGGGCCTGCGACTGGTCGCCGAGCTGCAGCAGCAGGTACACAACAACAATGCGGCGCAGGCTGGAGCGGCCATGCATGCGATGAAGGGCGTGGCCGCCACCGTGGGCGCAGCGGCGCTGGCCAGACTTGCGGCAGACCTGGAGCACCGCATCAAAACCGAGCCGAGTATTGTTCTGGAGTCGCTTTTCTCTGACCGAATCATTGCGGCTTTCACGGATTTGATTCACCGCAGTGACGCGGCGCTGGCCGCTCACTTTCCGGACGATCTTGCCAATGCGGTTGCAACGTCTGACACCAGCAACACTGCCGCTACGCCAGACCAGCTGGTCGCGCGGCTGCTGGAGATTCAGACCCTGCTGCGTGCGGGTAATTTACGCGCCATCGACATGACCCAAGAGCTTTTGTCGTTAACGGCTGGCGAGGATAAAAATTGCGTGCAGCAGCTGCTCGATATCACCGAGCAATTGCAGTTCAGCGCTGCCGAGAAGTCCGCTGAAGCACTGTTAGCAAGGTGGCGATAAATGGACACCGCCTACCCACACACCTTGCCCAGCTTGGCGGTTCGGCCGAGGATTCTGGTGGTCGATGACCAGACCATCAACATCCGCTTGGTGGGCGAGATTTTCAAGGGCGACTGCGACATCTACATGGCCATGGACGGCGAACAGGGCATTGCGCAATGCCAGGCCACATTGCCCGATCTTGTCTTGCTGGATTTGGTGATGCCCGGCATCGATGGCTATGAAGTGTGCCGTCGCCTCAAAGCGGACCCGAAGACAGAACACATACCGATCATCTTCATTACCTCCCAACGGGACGAAGCCGATGAAGCCCGTGGCTTTGAGCTGGGCGCGGTCGACTATGTGACCAAGCCCTTCAACCAGACCGTTCTTCGCGCCCGAGTGCAAACCCACATCGTGCAGAAGTTGCAGGCGGATCGGTTGCGCACCAGTGAACGGTTCATGTGCACGCTGACGGACAGTGTTCCGGCGCTCATTACCTACTGGAATGTGGATCTGGTTTGCACGTTCTCCAACGCGAGCTGCCGGGACTATTACGGCAGAACGCCAGCGCAGATGGTCGGCATCTCTCCGCGCGAATTGATGGGCGATAGCCTCTTTAACAAGAGTAAAAAGTTCATCGAGGCTACGTTGCAGGGCCAGTCGCAACAGTTCGAGCGCACCATGACCAAGTGGGATGGGAGCATGGTGTTTGTGTGGGTGCAGTACATCCCCGATATCGAGGACGGACGCGTGCAAGGGTTTACGGTGCTCATTTCAGACATCTCCGAACTCAAGCGTGCACAGCTTGCGCTGGCCGAGTCCGAGCAGTTCGTCCGGACCACCATCGACACGGTGCCCGAAACCATCTGCGTGCTCAACAACGCCGGAGTCATCATCGCCGTCAACCAGGCATGGCGAGATTTTTACGATGCCAACTGCGAAGATCCCCGATCGGTCAACTACGCCTTGGGCGCCAACTACCTGAAGGTGTGTGAATTGGCATCCAGCGCCGATGTGGGCGCTGCAGAAATGGCCCAGGGCCTGGCAGCCGTTCTGGCTGGTGAGCGCGAGGAATTTTCTGTCGAATACCCGTGTGACAGCCCGACCGAAAAACGCTTCTACTTCGCCCGGGTCAAGCGCTTTGCGGGCGGCAGCGGCAATGTGCTGGTGGCGCATGGCAATGTCACGGGCCGAAAAATGATGGAGCTGGAACTGGCGCGCATGGCGCACACCGATGTGCTGACCAACCTCAACAACCGGCGCCACTATTTACAGCTATCAGAAACGGAGTTGTCGCGGATTTCCCGCTACGGCGGCGTGCTGTCTGTGTTGATGCTTGATATCGACCATTTCAAGCAGATCAACGATACGCATGGGCACCAGACGGGAGACTCGGTGATTCAGCTGCTGGCAGCCATCTGTCGTGAGGAGCTGCGCGATCTGGATGTGATCGGACGCATCGGGGGCGAGGAATTTGCAGTCACCATGCCCAATGCCGACTATGCGCAGGCCATGCAGATTGCAGAGCGCCTGCGCCAGGCGATCGACGCCGCAAGCGTGCCGCTACCGCAAGGCCCCTCGCTGCGATTTACCGTCTCCATGGGCGTGACCACTCTGTCAAAGGCCCAGGAACCCCTGCAAAGGCTCCTCGACCAGGCCGACCAGGCGCTGTACCAGGCAAAGAAGAGCGGCCGCAACCGGGTTTGTGGCTACGGGGACAACGGCTGACGCTCTGTGCGCTTGGCACTGCGCCGTGCTCTGGGCGAACAAGTCCGACAGGCTCCTAGGGCCCCGCACCATGGGCGTCCCGTAGCCGCTTGTGGTGTTGCAGGCGACGGTTGCAGACATTCGCGGAACCCGCTTTCCTACAATAGCGGGCTATGCAAGCCCTCCACTACACCCGCGCCGCGCAATTGCCCGACATCCTCGCCCAACGCATCGTCATCCTCGACGGTGCCATGGGCACCATGATCCAGCGCTTCAAGCTGGGCGAGGCGCAGTACCGGGGTGAGGGCTACACGGGCCCTGGCGCGGTGGGCGACCGGTTCAAAGATTTCCCGCGCGATGTGAAGGGCAACAACGAGCTGCTCAGCATCACGCGCCCCGACGTGATCCGCGACATCCACGAGCGTTACCTGGCTGCTGGCGCCGACCTGATCGAAACCAACACCTTCGGCGCAACCACGGTGGCGCAAGACGACTACCACATGCCCGAACTGGCGCGCGAGATGAACCTCAAGTCCGCCCAGCTGGCCCGCGCTGCCTGCGACAAATATTCCACCCCCGACAAGCCCCGCTTTGTGGCGGGCGCCCTGGGCCCCACGCCCAAAACCGCCAGCATCAGCCCCGATGTGAACGACCCCGGCGCGCGCAATGTCGATTTTGAGCAGTTGCGCGCGGCGTATTACGAGCAGGTCGAAGCGCTGGTGGAAGGCGGCAGCGACGTGCTGCTGGTCGAGACCATCTTCGACACCCTGAACGCCAAGGCCGCGTTGTTTGCCATCGATGAGTTTTTTGAAAACAGCGGCCAGCGCCTGCCGCTCATCATCAGCGGCACCGTCACCGACGCCTCGGGCCGCATCCTCTCGGGCCAGACCGTGACCGCCTTCTGGCACAGCGTGCGCCATTCGCGCCCGCTGGCGATCGGCCTGAACTGCGCCCTGGGCGCCACGCTGATGCGCCCCTACATCCAGGAGCTCAACCGCGTGGCCGAAGACACCTTCATCAGCTGCTACCCCAACGCCGGCCTGCCCAACCCCATGAGCGACACCGGGTTTGACGAAACGCCCGAGATCACCAGCCGCCTTGTGCACGAGTTCGCGGCCGAGGGGCTGGTCAACATTCTGGGCGGCTGCTGCGGCACCACGCCGGACCACATTGGTGCCATCGCCAAGGCGGTGGAAAACGTGCCGACGCGAAAGATGTTTTACCCGGCTGAAGCCTGAAATATGAGTCAAATTGGCCTCTAGCGCTTATCCAGTAAGCGCTAGTAGCTATAAAAATAGTAGTAAATGCCGTGATTGCCACACGAATGCAGTGCGGCAACCCATTGCCGTCCCACCGCCCCTGCGGCAATCTAGCGCTCTTCAGCGGCGCCAGCGCCCCTCGCGCTGGCCGCCCACAGCCTTCTCTTCACCATGCCCGATACCGCCACACTGCCCGATCCCGTTGATGCCGCAGCGGCTGCTGACAAAGCCGCCGCCCACGCCGCGCTCAAGCTCGAAAAGCGCCTGGTGCGCCAGGTGGCCCAGGCCATCACCGACTTTGGCCTCATCGAAGACGGCGACAAGGTCATGGTGTGCGTTTCGGGTGGCAAAGACAGCTACGCCATGCTGGATGTGCTGCGCATGCTGCAGCAGCGCAACGGCCATAAGTTTGAGCTGATCGCCGTCAACCTCGACCAGAAGCAACCAGGCTTTCCGGCCCATGTGCTGCCCGAGTATTTGGCCAAGGTGGGCGTGCCCTTCCACATCGAAACGCAAGACACCTACAGCGTCGTCAAGGAGCACATCCCCGAAGGCAAGACCATGTGCAGCCTGTGCAGCCGCTTGCGCCGGGGCATTCTGTACCGCGTGGCCGACGAACTGGGCTGCACCAAGATCGCGCTGGGCCACCACCGTGACGACATGCTGCAGACCTTCTTCTTGAACATGTTCTTCGGCGGCAAGCTCAAGGGCATGCCGCCCAAGGTGCAAAGTGACCGGGGCGACCACCTCATCATCCGCCCGCTGGCCTACGTTGCCGAAGACGACCTGACGCGCTGGGCTGATGTCCGCAACTTCCCCATCATCCCCTGCACCCTGTGCGGCAGCCAGGAGAACCTGCAGCGCAAGCAGATCGGCCAAATGCTGCGCGACTGGCAGCAGCTGTACCCCGGCCGCATCGAGAACATGGCCGTGGCCCTGCGCAACCTGGTGCCCTCGCACTTCATGGACCCGCGCCAGTTCGACTTCAAGGGCATGGTGCCCAACGGCGTGGCCGACGCGGATGGCGACAAGGCGTTTGACGCTGAAGAATTCCCCGCCCAAGCCGTCGGCATGCTCGCGGGCTTGCCGCTGATGCCCCGCTGAAAGCAGCCCATTCCTTTCATAACCATGGTTCCACAACCCGCGCTGTCCCCCAACCGTTCAGGCTGAGCGTTTCTCTACCCACTCCGTTCGGGCTGAGCCTGTCGAAACCGGGTGCCAGCCTTTGACAGGCTCACGCCGAACGGTGGGTGGGGGTGCGATCCCGCAGTCCGTTTGGACCAAGCGTTTCTCTACCCCTACCCTTCAGGCTGAGCTTGTCGAAGCCCAGTGCCAGCCTTCGACCCTTCGACAGGGCTCAGGACGGGCAAGCTCAGGCCTAACCGTTGTTGGTTGATTGATGCCCTCACTCAGATTCAGAGGTACCCCCTGACCCCCCTCAACGCCCCCGAACTGCTCTTGCCCGCTGGCTCGCTCGACAAGATGCGCGCAGCCTACGACTTTGGCGCCGACGCCGTGTACGCAGGCCAGCCGCGCTACAGCCAGCGCGCACCACATATTCAGGAGCTGAGCGTCAGAAAAGGGATATAGCCGAAATGTATCGAGCGCGGGATGCGATTCAAGTTGTAGCCCGCAGGCCCGAACTGGTAGCGGTGCGCCACGCTGTTCAGGCCGAAGGAATCCCTCCAGAATCAGCAACCTGCTGAGAGACCCCACATGTCCCTCCCCATCGACCCCTCCCGCAGCGCCCTCCCTCCCGTCGCCCAGTTTCTGGCCGAGGCGGCGTTGCAGCGGCAGTCGGCTTTGCTGGGGCTGGACAAATCCAAACCCGTCGCTGCGCCAGCACCGTTGCCAGGGGCCGACCCCAGTGCACCGCCGCCTTCGGTTTCATCGCCCAGTCCGCCCGCCGGGCCGCTGCCCGCACCGGCCGACAAGGCCAGCATTTCGCCGCAGGCGCGTGAACAGTTGGCGGCGGGTTTTGACCCGCGGGGTGGCGCCGCCAATGGCAGCTTGCAGGGCGCGCGGGGTGACGGTGCGTCGCGCGTTGCGCCACCGGCGCTGCCCAGTGGCACCCCGGCAGCACCCGGCAGTGCGGCGGCATCAGCGGCTTCTTCGGGCGTGGGCGGGGCGGCTTGGCCCACATCGGGGCTGGGCGCACCGCTGCTGCGCTTGGTCAGCGCGCTGGTGGCGCAGGTGACGGCACAAACAGGCGTTCCGCAGCGAGTGGTGGCTGCACAGCCCTGGTCCATCGGCATGGCCCAGGCGCTGGAGAGTGGCGCGCTGGACGCAGACCAGCCGCCGCTGCAAACCTGGCTGGTGCGCCAGGGCGTCGTGCTGACGCCCGAGGGGCCGCGTGGCATGGCGCTGACCTTGCGTGCGCCGGTGCCGTGGCTGGCTGCGCAGCAGGCGCAGACAGCAGGAACAGGGGGCGGTACACCGGCAATCGCTGCCGGTGCGCTGCAAGTGCCTTTTGCCGGGGGCGGGCAGGTGCTGCAGTCGGGCGTGATGGCCCTGGTGCTGCAGGGCATGGATGCGGCTGCTCCGCGCACCAGCGCGCTGCTGGTCATGGACCTCCAACCGCAACTCGCCGCCGCCGTGTACGGGCGCGAGATGCTGCAGCAAGCAACCACAGGCCGCCTGGACCCGTGGACCCAGATGGCCGTGCTACAGGCCAGCGGCCAGGTGCCGCGTGAGGACGAGCGTGCGCGCAATGGCGCATCGGGCCTGTGCGAAACGGTGGGTTGCCCCTATGCCGCGCGCGCTGCGTGCGTGCAGCCGTTTTGCCTGGCCCAACGAGGTGTGTTGCCGCCCGAGCCCGTAGGCCCAGTGTCCTCGACCTGACAACCACAGCAACTCAAAAAAGATATTCAGCGATCTTGCGTAGAGCCATGAGACTTTTGCAAGCCGCCTTGAAAACTCAGCCCGTCCGCACCGGCGCAAGCAATAGGCTGCGCGTTCTTCCCTCCCACGATTCCCGGCCGTGCAGCAGCGCTGCGGATGGTCCAGACGCAAAGGCGCAATGCTCAGGTGCCGGGGGAATTTGCCGTTATCAATCCGTGGCGCACTGCGTACAACACCAGTTGCGGGACATTTCGGACGTCGAGGCGCTTCAAGATCTGAGCGCGGTGGGCTTCCACCGTTTTGGCGCTGATGTCGAGCTGGTGGGCAATTTCCTTGATGCTGTATCCGGTGACTAACAGTTCCAGGATCTCGCTTTGCCGTGCAGTCAACGGAATGTCGGCTCTTGCGGGCGTTGGCAGTGGTGAAGCCGCCTGCCGCGGGTGGGGGGCCAGCGCTTCATCCACTACAGCCGACGAGACGGCAGGGCTGAGGTAGTGGCGGCCCAGAGAAATGGAGCACAGTGCAAACTGCAATTCAACGGCGGCGGCATCCTTCAGCAGGAAGCCATCCGCCCCGGCCCGAAGCGTTTGCATGACAAAGTCTGCAGTGCCGTACATCGAAACCATCAACACACGGGTGTCAGGGCTGGCTTGCTTGATCTGCGGCAGTGCCTCGATTCCATTGAGGCCCGGCATCGAAATGTCCAACACCACCAGGTCCGGAAGGTGCTGCGTTACCAACCCTACGGCTTCGTCGCCGTTTTGTGCTTGCGCGATGACTTCGTAGCCCGCCATGTCGTCAATCAGAGAGCACATACCCGCTCGAAACAGTGCATGGTCGTCAGCCAGGATAACGGTCTGTGAGTTCATGATGCTAGTGCTCCGTCGATCCACGGAAAGACCGCGGAAATGTGGGTGCCCTTTCCGGGGGCACTGGTCACTGACAGCTCGCCGTGAAGCAAGCGGGCCCGCTCCGTCATTCCAATCAGCCCCAAACTGGGTCTTTCGCTTGCAAAGATGTTTTCGGGTGTAAAACCGCACCCGTCATCGATGACTTCCAGCGTCATTGCCTGGTGGCCCGCGGTCAGTTTCACGGTGACATGGGTTGCACCGCCGTGCTGAAAAGCATTGGAAAGGGACTCCTGCACGATGCGGTACGCCGCAATGGCCACATCGGGATGCACTTCGTTGCCTAGGTCGCCTTCCACGAAGTCGATGTGCCAGCCGTGCAGACGCTCCTGCTCCTTCAGGTGCCACCGCAGCGCTGCACGGAGCCCCAGTGTCTCCAGCTGCGGCGGGTGCAGAAGCAGAGAGAGACTGCGCACGCGCCCCAATGTTCTTTCTGTCAGGCCAGAGGCACTTTCAATCAGATGCAGTAGTTCCGGTGTTTGCAAGCGCCGCTGGAGCTTGGCAAATTGCACGCGTATGGCGCTCAGGCACTGGCCGATCTCGTCGTGCAGTTCTCGGGCTATGTGTCTGCGTTCCCGCTCCTGGGTTTCCATCAACCGGCCCGATAGCTGCAGCAGGGCATTCTGGTTGCGTTGAAGTCGCTGCTCCACGCTGTATTCATGGTCAATATTGCGCACCACATGCAGCCATGCACAACGCCCGTTGAACGTCGTCGGCTGTGATTTCACAGCGGCATGAAACCGTTCTCCGTTGATCCGATATGCAATTCTTGCAGCGGTAGAGCCCGAGGCGCCAGGAAGCAACTCGGTCAGCGGCACGCTATGCAGCACGCCATCTTCTGCCTTCACAGAAAAGAGTGCACAGGCATGCGCATTTGCATACTGGATGCACCCATCGAGTGACACCAGCACTGCTTCAGGCAATTGGTCAAGCCAGTTGAATCGATCACACACTGGCAGCGCACCCGCAGAAGGCGCGTTGCTGGGTTGGGTAGGCGGAGCACTGCTCCGCATGTGGTCCAAAAGGTCGGTCAATGAATACATGGCATCAACTTCTGACCGAAATACCGTACCACAGGCACGCGCAGAGGACGCACTTTGTCCACACTGCCTTCATCGGGTATCCGCTCTTACAAGTATTGGCCGCGATATAAATCCAGATGTGTGAAAAGCCGATCAGACAGTTCTGCAATCGGCGATGTTTCCTGGGGCGCGGCGAAGAGATCGTGCACCAGCGCTTCCAGACGCTCGTCATAGACATACCCCATGGCCCATCCGGCAAACCACCGTGCACCCGATGCGGCTTCGACGGGCCATTCCCGAACCACCTGGTGGCGCGCGTCACCGCGGATGGATTGCATCAGCTGTTCGAGCGCATCGGCTTCGCCTTCGAGCAACTGGGCAAAGTGATCCCCCGAAAAGCACAGCACCCCCGTAACGCCCAAGGCGGCGTTGCGCTCCGTAGCGACTTTCAGAATCTCCCGTGGCGCGTCCCCGCATGGATCAATGCAGGCCTTGCTGACGTAAACCAGTCTGTGAAAAGAAGTGTTCATGGGCGTTCTTGCGGGACTCAACATGCTGCACTGAGGCTGTGACTTTGCGGACGTTAACCGGCACTGGCCGCCGTTGTGTCGCTCATAGGGTTGTTCAAGCGGGGTAAACCCTGGTGACTAAGGAATTGGCGGGGGTGGGTGTCGAATTGCCTGATTCAGCTTGAGCGCCTCGATGGCGAAAATTGAAACAGCTGTGACCAATTTCTTGGTTTTGGCCCGCAGCCGTAGAAGGCGCTACCCATGCGAACTTGCGCTGGCGGATCGTTTGAATATTGGCAAAGCTGTATTTCAAAGAATGATCCAGCGCAAACACGCAGAGGTTTACCTTCGAGGGCGCGACGCAATGTGGTTCAACGATCTTGTGGTTAGGTCATCATGTTCAAGAATCTCCGCCTTGGCTCCCGCCTCCTTCTTTCCTTTACGCTTTTAGTAGTCCTTGGCGCAGTAGCGGCTGGCTTTGGAATCTACGGGCTGCAGCGCTTGAACGACGCCAACGACGACCTTTATGACAAAGAGTTGCAAGGCATCTCGTTCGTCAAAGAGGCCAACATCAATCTCATCTATGCCGCGCGGGCGCGCGGGCACTTCGCTCTCGCAACCACCGATGCAGAGAGACAAACTGCGCGCCAGACCCTCAGAGCCTCAGTGGACGAAATGAGGTCGTGGCTGGACAAGGCTCGCCCCATGTTCTACACCGCCCAAGGGCGCGAGCAACTGGACAAGCTGGACGCGCTGATCAAGGTCTGGGTGCCGGCCACGGACGCCTATATGGCGGCAGCCGCAGGCCAGGCGCTGGCCGCGAGTGACCCGGAACTGGCCCGGCTTGATCTGGCGGTCCGTCAGTCCAACAAGCAGGTCGATGACCAACTCACGTTGCTGAGCAAGCTCAAGGAAGAGAGCGGCGCGCAGGCGGCTAAGGATGGCACGACCCTGTTCACCACAGTGAGCTGGGTGATGGTGCTGCTCACCCTGACCAGCGCGGTGACCGGTTTGGTGGTGGGCATGCTGATGACCCGCGGCATTACCCGCGCGCTTGGCGGCGAGCCCAGCGCGCTTGCTGTGGTGGCCAATGCAGTCGCTGCGGGAGACCTCACCAGCCGCATCGACACCTCGCGCGCGACCCCGGGGAGCGTGGTGGCGGCCATCGATCACATGCAGCAGTCGCTGCGCAGTGTGGTGAGCCAGGTGCGGGCGAGCAGCGACAGTATCGCAACTGGCTCCTCGCAGATCGCTGTGGGCAATGCAGATCTCAGCCAGCGAACCGAGGAGCAGGCGAGCAATCTTCAAGAGACGGCAGCTTCTATGGAACAGCTCACGGCGACCGTCAAAACCAATGCAGACAGTGTTCGCCTGGCCACCGAGTTTGCAGGATCTGCTACGGCGGCAGCTGACCAGGGTGGGGTGGTTGTCGGCCAGGTGGTGCGCACAATGCAGGGCATTACCGATTCCAGCAAGAAGATCGCCGACATCATCGGCGTCATTGACGGCATCGCCTTCCAAACCAACATTCTTGCGCTGAATGCGGCGGTGGAGGCCGCCCGAGCCGGAGAGCAGGGACGCGGGTTCGCTGTGGTGGCCACCGAGGTCCGCACGCTGGCGCAGCGTTCGGCGGCTGCGGCCAAAGAGATCAAAGGCCTGATCACCGAGAGCGTGGAAAAGGTCGAGGCCGGCAGCGATCAGGCAGGCAAGGCGGGTGTCGCCATGGACGACATCGTGACGCAGATCAAGCGTTTGAATGATCTTCTCGGTGACATCGGTTCGGCAACCCACGAACAAACCCAAGGGATCAGCCAAGTGGGCGAGGCTGTCAATCAGCTGGATCAAGTCACCCAACAAAACGCGGCGCTGGTGGAAGAAAGCGCGGCCGCTGCAGACAGCCTTAACCACCAGGCAGCGCGGCTGGTTGAGGCGGTCGGGATCTTCCGGCTGGACCCTGGAGAAACCCACGCCGTCGGCGCCAGGCCCGTTGCCTCGGTACCGCAATCTAGCGCAATTGCTTCCCCCAGAAAGTCCATCGGAACGAAAACAGCCCTGGCTTCCCCTAGGCCAGCCAAGGAAAGCGGCGGCGAATGGGCGTCTTTCTGAATGCCACAGAACAAGGGTTCTCAATGATCAAAGACACCAGCTTTTCCCGAAGCAATGCGGCTGCGGCTTCACTGCCAGCCGAGGGCGAGTATCTGAGCTTCAGGCTGGGCGCTGAGGAGTACGGCATCAGTCTTCTCAAGGTGCAGGAAATCCGCTCATACGAGGCGCCCACGCGGATCGCAAATGCGCCGCCGGTGGTGAAGGGCGTGCTCAATCTACGGGGCGTCATCATGCCAGTGGCAGACCTGCGAATTGCGTTCGGGTGTGAGCACGCTGACCTCGACGCTTTCACTGTCGTCATCGTGCTGAACGTGTGTGACCAACTGATCGGTGGGATCGTTGACGCCGTAAGCGACGTCGTGGATTTGCCAGCGGCGGCTATTCGCCCGGTCCCCGATATGACGTCGGATTTGAAAACGCGCTCAATCAACGGTATTGCTTCTTTGCAGGACCGTACACTGCTTTTGCTGGACATTGAGGTGCTGATGGCCAGCTCTGCCATGGGGCTGGTCAGGCCGCCCACGATGCCTGTGCCTGTAGAGAGCGAGCAGCTGACATAGCCGCATCAGGCGCGCTGTTTCAACCCAGAAATAAAAAAGCCGCCCGCACCGTATTTCGGGCGCAGGCGGTCTTTCTAGGGCGCATCTACCGCGAACAAGCGTGACCGAACGCGACGTCCGAACCGATCTGTTTCGGTGCGGAGATCTAGGTTACGGATACAGCCCGCGCATTTCGCGCGCATGAAGAATCCGCTGGCAGGCCACGATAAACGTCGCAGTGCGCAGGCTCACCTTGTGCTCTTGCGCCACTTGCCAGATGCCCGCAAAGGCCTCTTGCATGATGCGCACCAGGCGGGCGTTGATCTCGTCTTCGCTCCAGAAGAAGCTCGAAAAATCCTGAACCCATTCAAAGTAGCTCACCGTCACGCCGCCAGCGTTGGCGATCACGTCGGGCAGTACCAGCACGCCCTTGTCGTGCAGGATGTCGTCGGCCTCAGTGGTCGTGGGGCCGTTGGCGCCTTCGATCACGAGCTTGGCCTTGATCTGGCCTGCGTTGTCCTTGGTGATCTGGCCTTCGAGGGCGGCAGGGATCAGGATCTCGCAGTCCACGCCCCAGAACTCCTCGGGCTTCATCACATCGGCACCTGCAAAGCCGCCCACGCCGCCACGGGTTTTGACATGCGCCAGCAGCGCGGGCACGTCCACGCCCTTGCTGTTGAAAACGGTGCCGGTGTGGTCTTGCACGGCCACCACTTTGGCGCCTGCTTCAGCAAACAGCTTGGCCGCAATGCCACCCACGTTGCCAAAGCCTTGCACCGCCACGCGGGCACCTTCGAGCGCCAGACCAGTCAGCTTGGCGGCTTCCACGCCCACGGTGTACACGCCGCGGCCGGTGGCTTCCACGCGGCCCAGCGAGCCGCCCAGGTCCACGGGCTTGCCGGTGACCACGCCGGTGGCGGTGGCGCCGGTGTTCATCGAATACGTGTCCATCATCCAGGCCATGATCTGGCCGTTGGTGTTCACGTCGGGTGCGGGGATGTCTTTGGAGGGGCCGATCAGCAAGCCGATCTCGCTGGTGTAGCGGCGCGTCAGGCGCTCCAGTTCGCCCATCGAGAGCTTCTTGGGGTCTACGCGGATGCCGCCCTTGGCACCGCCGTAGGGCACGTTCACCGCCGCGTTCTTTACCGACATCCAGGCCGACAGCGCCATCACTTCCGACAGCGTCACGTCCTGGTGAAAACGCACACCGCCCTTGCCGGGGCCACGGCTCAGGTTGTGCTGCACGCGGTAGCCTTCGTAGTGGGCGATGGTGCCGTTGTCCAGCTCGATCGGCACGTCCACGATCAGGATGCGCTTGGGGCGCTTGAGCGTTTCCACCCAGCGCGCCAGGCTGCCCAGGTAAGGGGTGACGCGGTCTACCTGCTGCAGGTAGTTGCCCCAGGGCCCGAGGTGGGTGGCATCCAGGTACGAGGGCAGGGTATGGGTGGGGCTGGCAGCGCCGGCGGGTGAAGACATGGTTGAGTTCCTTGTGGGATCAGTTCAAGCCGCGAAGCTTATGCCTGCCGCTTCCCGCTGTCTAAGGCCGGAGTGTTTGCGGGTTATGTGTTTGATGCATAACCATGGGAAAACACCGCCTGGTGCCGCACTGCAGCAAAAGCATGGCTAATGCAGGTGCTGAAAATGCACTGGTTTGTGCCCCCAGCAGGGACTTCCAAACCGCTCATTCCACGGTGAAATGTTTGAGCGCCGGGTCGCCCGTGGGGTAACGCAAATCCAGGTTCTGTAGCACCTCTCGCAGCACGGTGGCAATCATCAAATTGCGGTGGGTTTTGGAGTTGGCGGGCACGATGGTCCACGGCGCCCAGGGCGTGTGGGTGGCATTCAGCAGCGCGTCGTACGCGCCTCGGTACTCGTCCCATTGCTTGCGGACCTCGATGTCGCCCATGCTGAACTTCCAGTGTTTGGCCGGGTCGTCCAGGCGCTCCTGCAGCCGCTCGCGCTGTTCATCAAAGCCGATGTGCAGCAAGAACTTGAGCACGATGGTGCCCGTCTCGCTGAGCATGCGTTCAAAGTCGTTGATGTGCGCCAGCCGCTGCTGTTGCTGTTCGGGTGTTAGCCAGCCGTTGACCACCGGCACCAGCACGTCTTCATAGTGGCTGCGGTTGAACACGGTGATGTCGCCTGCCTGCGGCACCTGCTGGTGAATGCGCCACAGGTAATCGTGCGCACGCTCGGTTTCAGTAGGGGCCTTCCAGCCCACGGCGTGCACGCCTAAAGCGCTCATGCGGCCAAACACGCCGCGGATGGTGCCGTCCTTGCCTGAGGTGTCGGTGCCCTGCAGCACCACCAGCAGCTTGTAGCGGCGGTCGGCGTAAAACAGGTTCTGCAGCGCGTCCAGCTCCACGGCCAGCGCTTCTACCGCGGCTTTGTCCTCGGACTTGTTGCCTGCGGCGAAAGGCTTGTCACCCGGGTCCAGCGATTCCAGAGAAAACGCTTTGCCCGCAGCGCCTTGGCTGGGCATGCGCGGGGTGCCGGGCTGACAGCGCGCCCAGCGTTGCGCCGTGGTCTTGTCGCGGGCAGAAAAAATGGTGGCTGGTGAGACGGTGTCTGGCACAAGGGCTCCTTGGAATGGTGGGCGGTGCGGCATCCTGCTACAGCGCACGCGGTTTGTCAGCGTACACCGTGTGCCATGCGGTAGGCCAGGGGCGTTTGCCCCGTGGCCTGCCGAAACGCGCGGTGCAGGCCCGCCTCGCTTGCAAAACCCAGGTCTTGCGCAATGCGCTTGAGGGGCAGGGGCGTGTCGCACAAGGCCTCGCTGGCCTGGCGCAGCTTGATGCGTCGCATCCAATGCGCGGCTGACAGCCCGGTATGGGCGTGCACGCGGCGCGCCAAAGTGCGGGGCGAAACGCCCAGCGCCTGCGCCAATGCGTCGAGCCGCAGCGCGGCGGCCGGGCTGCGCTGCACCCACAGCAGCGCGTGACGCAGGTCAGGGTCGGTCAATGTCATCAGGTCGTGCCCCGCAAACGCTGGGTGGGCCGTGCGGGGGCGGGGCAGCATCAGCAGGGCCTGCAGGTCGGCCAAGGCGTCGGGCTCAAGGCGCGCGGCCAGTGCGTGCAGCATCAGCGGCAGGTAGCCGTTGGCGCCCGCTGCCGTGGTGGCGGTGTTGCCGGCGACCAGCGGCTCGTCAAAGCGCCAGTCCACGCTGGCAAACTTTTGCTCCAGGGCCGAGCGCAACCACCAGGTGGCGGTAGCAGGCTGCGCGCGCAGGCGCCCACTGGCGGCGGCCAGCACCACGCCGGCGCAATAGCTCCACATCTGCACGCGCCGAGGCAGGGCCTGAAGCGCCTGCACGGTGGGGGCCAGTTGCTGCAGCGGGGCCTCCAGACCATCGGGTGACGACAGCCACAGGCCGGGGATCAGAACGGCGTCCACGTCGGCCTGGGCCAGCGGAACGGCGGGTGTCAGGGCAGGGCCTTGCCAGGTGGGCACGGGCTGCAGGTCTGCCCCCACCCAGCATGTGTGGATGACTGGCGCCTGTGCGCGCAGGTTGGCGGCACGCGCCATGTCGGCCGCCGAAAACAGGCCTGCGGGCATACAGCCTGGGTACAGCAGCAGGGCCAGCCGCAAAGGCGGGTTGGTGTGGGGCGGCAATGGGCGACGGGGCATGTGGGTGTGATCTGCAGGACGTGGCAGCAAATGGCAAGAAATTGTCTGAATGGGCCATTTTCAGGCTGGGGCGATTTTTCAACAATCGACTTCTTCACCTCATCTTTACCCCAGTCCACCACAACCGAGGGGCCTGCAGCGCCCCGGAGCCCATCATGCACATCACCCACTTGCGCAACGCCACCCTCCTTCTGGAGTTTGAATCCCAGGGCCGCCCCATCGGCCTGCTGGTCGACCCCATGCTGGCCCCGCGTGGCACCTTGCCCGCGCTGCGCTACCTGGGCAGTGGGCGCCAGCGCAACCCCATCGTGGACTTGCCACTGCACGCCGACGAGGTGTTGGCGAGGGTGACCCACGCGCTCATCACGCACTGTCAGCGCGGCCACTTTGACCACCTGGACCGCACCGGCAAGCGTTTTCTGCGCGACCGCCAGATCCCCGTGTTCTGCATGCCGCGCGATGCCGGCTACCTTGCTCAGCGGGGGCTGAACGTGACGCCGCTCGCAAGCCCGTCCCGGCAGCGGTTTGCACTGGGCGGCCATATCACGCCCATAGCCTGTGTGCACGGCCATGGCTGGGTGGGCCGCCTCATGGAACACGGCCACGGTTACCTGATCGACATCCCGGGTGAGCCCAGCGTGTACTTGGCAGGCGACACGGTGCTGACCCCCACGGTGCGCGATGGCCTGGCGCGGCTGCAGCCCGATGTGTCTGTGTTACCCGCCGGGGGCGCCCGGTTTGACCTGGGCGCCGAGATCCTGATGGATGCCGCCGACATGGCGGAGGCAGCCCAACTGACCCACGGCGCGCTGGTGGTGAACCACCTGGAGGCGCTGGACCACTGCCCCACCACGCGTGAATCGGTGCGGGCGCTGGCGCAGCAGGGCGGGTGGGCGCATCGCCTGTGGGTGCCGGAGGACGGCGAACGCAGGGCATACCTGCGCGGGACGATGGATAGAGATGCTACTCAAACAATAGCTGTTAGCGCTTGATGGATAAGCGCTAGAGGCCATTTTGACTCATATTTTTTCGCTTCAGCTGGCCTTTGCATGCGGCGTGTTGCGCGGTGCGGCGCTGTCGCGCATCAGCGCCACAAAACGCGCGGCGCCCAAGCCCAGGGGCCGCTCTTTGGACCACACCACATCCACCCACAGCGCAGTGCCATTGCTCAGGTTTTCAAACGGCATCTCCACCAGCCGCCCGGCCTCGATGCGCGGCTGCACCAGTGCGCGCGGCTGCCAACCCCAGCCCAGGCCCGCCTCGATCAGGCCCAGTGCGGCCAGGTGGTTGTCGGTGCGCCAGTGGTGGCGGGCAAACACAAAACGCGGGTCGGTTTGCCCTAGGTCGCGGCTGGCCACCACGATCTGGCGCGTGGTGGTCAGGTGTTCTTCGCGCAGCATGGCGCGCTCGGGGGGCTCACCGCGGGCCAGGGCCGACGCACGCGCGTCCAGCAATACCGCGTGGTCGGGCGCCATCACCGCCACCAGCGTTTCTGTGCCCACTTCCTGAAACCCCTCGCGTCCGTCGATGCTGGGCCGCTCGAACACCAGCGCCAGCTGCGCGCGGCCGCTGTGCAGCAGCGCCAGCGCATCCACCTGCGGCGCGGTCAGCACCTCCACCTGCAGCAGCGGGTAGTCGTGCGCCAATGCCGCCAACGGCCCGGTCCAGCGCGCTGCCAGCAACTCGGGGGCGATCGCCAGGGTCAGGCGTTCTTCCAGTCCCTGCGTCAGTGCCAGCGCCTGGGCGTTGAGCTGCTGCAACTGCCCTGCCAGCAGCCGCGCCTGCGGCTCCAGCGCGCGCGCGGCGGCGGTGGGCCGGGGCTCGCGGCCGCTGCGGTCAAACAGCTGCACGTCCAGTTCGGCCTCCAGGTGGGCAATGGTCATGCTGACGGCCGACGGCACCCGCGACAGCGACCGCGCGGCGGCCGAAAACGAACCGTGGTCCAGCGCGGCAAGGAACACCTGCACGCTGTCAGAAGAGAAGGCCATGGCGGTGCCGATCTATCAAAATAACTGAAACAAGCTGACTTTATATATCAGTTGTGCACACATAAAGTCGTGCCCATGGACAAGAAACCTTCTCTCTTCAGCCTCCAGGGCGTCAAGCGCCGCGTGATCTATGTGAGCTTGTACGAGTTGATCGCCATTGCCGCTGCCACCGCCGGGCTGGCGCTGCTGTCGGGCCAGGGCGCGGGCCATTCCAGCGTCGTGGCCGTGGCCGCCTCAGTGATCGCTGTGGTCTGGAACATCGTCTTCAATTGGGCGTTTGAGCGCTGGGAGTCGCGCCAGCCCGTGCGCGGCCGCAGTGTGGCGCGCCGTGTGGCGCATGCGATTGGTTTTGAAGGCGGCCTGGTTTTCACGCTGGTGCCGCTGTTTGCGTGGTGGTTTGAGATCACCCTGTGGCACGCGTTCGTGATGGACCTCGGGCTGATCGTGTTTTTCCTTTGCTACACCTTTGTCTTCAACTGGGTGTTCGACCATTTGTTCGGCCTGCCTGCGTCGGCCATGGCGGCCCAAGAGGCTGTCGTTGCCTGATCTGGCCCGACCCAATCAACGCTGAGCCAGATGTGTCGAGCTAGCAACCCGTAGATTGCGCAATCGTCAACAGTGTGATGCAGCCCACAGCTGGCTTGTTTGCGCCCGGAGGCTGCAGATAATGAACCCACGATGCGTGGGCCTCTATGCCGTTCAGTACCTTTGAGTTTCAGCGCTGCGCTGACCGCGATGCTGTGGTGCGCCTTGCTATCGGGTTGCGTCAGCACGGCCCCGGCGCCACGCGGTGAAGTCAAGGGCGCGCCGACCGCAGCGACCGAGCTGGCCCAGTCCGACGCCAATCGCATCGCGACCCTTGGCATGCAGGAAAACCTGGAGGGCTTGTACCGCTTGATGGACAAGCTCTACCGCCGCAACCCGGCCGAGTGGCGCAAGAGTGGCACGGCCAGTCGCGAACACGCCATCGATCAAGTGCGCACATCCATCACGCAGCGCCAGCCCTGGGCTCCGCTGCAGGGGCGCCGCGATATTGCTGCCATGGGCTTGGCGCTGGCTCCCGAGTTTGCGGGCGACCGCGTGGCGGCGTTCATCCATGCCACGGCAGACATGATCATCACGGCGCATGGCGGCAAGACGGAGTTCTTTCTGCTCGATGGCGTGGATGCTCAGCACCTGTACAACGCCGCGCGCAATGTGGAGGTCGCCGTGTGGCTGCTGGCCCAGCGCCGCAATGCCCAAGGCCAGCCGCTGCTGCTGGCCGACGAAATGGGCCCCCAGGGCCGCAACCTGAGCTTTGAGCGCGAGTTCGGCAAGATCATTGCGCGGCTGGATCTGCTGGCCAACTTCACGACCGAAAAATACCGCCGGGCAGCCATCAGCTACGTGCACGGCATTGTGGGCGGCAGCTTCCTGCAGTTTCTGCCGGTGCGCTGACCGTCCATGGAGGGCGGTTTGCTGGCGCGGGGCCGGTAAAATGCCGGGTTCGCCCAAGGAGCGTTGCAGCGGCCCCATCACAGGATCGGCCGTCAGGCTTGGGCAATGCGCAAAAACGCGTGCACCCTTCCGCAACGACGCTCACCTGTTTTTCTGCCGTTCCTGCACAGGTGAGTAAGCCCTATGTCCGCTATTGAGTCGTCCCCCATGAAGCTGTCCGGCCTGGAGCCGGTGTTGATCGGCGAGGGCACGCTGTTCGTCAACATTGGCGAGCGTACCAACGTCACGGGCTCCAAGGCATTCGCCCGCATGATCCTGAACGGCCAGTACGAAGAGGCCCTGGCCGTGGCCCGCCAGCAGGTGGAAAACGGCGCGCAGATCATCGACATCAACATGGACGAGGCCATGCTCGACAGCAAGGCCGCCATGGTGCGCTTTCTGCAGCTGATCGCCTCCGAGCCCGACATCGCGCGCGTGCCCATCATGGTCGACAGCTCCAAGTGGGAGGTGATCGAGGCCGGGCTGCGCTGCGTGCAGGGCAAGGGCATCGTCAACTCCATCTCGATGAAGGAGGGCGTGGACAAGTTCAAGCACGAGGCGCGCCTGGTGCGCCGCTACGGCGCCGCCGCCGTGGTGATGGCGTTTGACGAAAAAGGCCAGGCCGACACCTACGAGCGCAAGATCGAGATCTGCGAACGCGCCTACCGCGTGCTGGTCGATGAGGTGGGCTTTCCGCCCGAAGACATCATCTTTGACCCCAACATCTTTGCCGTGGCCACCGGCATTGAAGAGCACAACAACTACGCCGTCGACTTCATCGAGGCCACGCGCTGGATCAAGCAGAACCTGCCGGGCGCCAAGGTGTCGGGCGGCGTATCCAACGTGTCGTTCAGCTTTCGCGGCAACGACCCCGTGCGCGAGGCCATCCACACCGTGTTCCTGTACCACGCCATCCAGGCGGGCATGGACATGGGCATCGTCAACGCGGGCATGGTGGGCGTGTACGACGACCTCGAACCCGTGCTGCGCGAGCGCGTGGAAGACGTGGTGCTCAACCGCCGCCCTGACGCGGGCGAGCGCCTGGTCGAAATCGCCGAAACTGCCAAGAGCGGCGCCAAGGACGAGAGCAAGCGGCTGGAATGGCGCGGTACGCCCGAAAACCCGAGAACGGTGAGCGAGCGCCTCTCCCACGCGCTGGTGCACGGCATCACCGACTTCATCACCGAAGACACCGAAGAGGCCTACCAGGAGATTCTGGCCAAGGGCGGCCGTCCGCTGCACGTCATCGAAGGCCCCTTGATGGACGGCATGAACGTGGTGGGCGACCTGTTTGGCGCGGGCAAGATGTTTTTGCCGCAGGTGGTGAAAAGCGCACGCGTGATGAAGTCCGCCGTGGCGCATTTGATTCCCTACATCGAGGAAGAAAAGCGCCAGGACGAACTGGCCGGGCGCGACGTGCGCAGCAAGGGCAAGATCATCATCGCCACCGTGAAGGGCGACGTGCACGACATCGGCAAGAACATCGTCACGGTGGTCTTGCAGTGCAACAACTTCGAGGTGGTGAACATGGGCGTGATGGTGCCCTGCCATGAAATCTTGGCGCGCGCCAAGGTAGAGGGCGCCGACATCGTGGGCCTGTCGGGCCTCATCACCCCCAGCCTGGAAGAAATGCAATACGTGGCTGGCGAGATGCAAAAGGACGACCACTTTCGCATCAAGAAAATCCCGTTGCTGATTGGCGGCGCCACCTGCAGCCGCGTGCACACCGCCGTCAAGATTGCGCCGCACTACGAAGGCCCCGTGGTCTATGTGCCCGATGCTTCGCGCAGCGTGAGCGTGGCGCAAAGCCTGCTGGGCGACGGCGTGGACGCCTATGTGCAAGAGCTGAACGCCGACTACGACAAAGTGCGCACCCAGCACGCCAACAAAAAGGCCACGCCGCTGTGGTCGTTGGCCAAGATCCGCGCCAACAAGACACCCATCGACTGGGCCGCTTTCAAGCCCACGGCGCCGCGTGCGCTGGGCCGCCGCGTGTTCAAGAACTTCGACCTGGCCGAACTGGCCAAGTACATCGACTGGGGCCCGTTCTTTCAGACCTGGGACCTGGCCGGCCCGTACCCCGCCATCCTGAGCGACGAGGTGGTGGGCGTGGAAGCCACGCGCGTGTTTGCCGATGCGCAGGCCATGCTGAAGAAAATCATCGAAGGCCGCTGGCTCACCGCCAGCGGCGTGATGGGCCTGTACCCCGCCAACAGCGTGAACGACGACGACATCGAGTTCTACACCGACGAAACCCGCACCGAGGTCGCCATGACCTGGTACGGCATGCGCCAGCAGGCTGAAAAACACGTGATCGACGGCATCACCCGCCCCAGCCGCTGCCTGGCCGACTTTGTGGCCCCCAAGAGCAGCGGCATCGCTGACTACGCAGGCATGTTCGCCGTGACGGCGGGCTTAGGGATCGAGAAGAAGGAAAAGGCGTTCATTGACGCGCTCGACGACTACTCCGCCATCATGTTCAAAAGCCTGGCCGACCGCCTGGCCGAAGCGTTTGCCGAATGCCTGCACCAGCGCGTGCGCACCGACCTGTGGGGCTACGCCGCAGGCGAGCAACTGAGCAGCGACGAACTGATTGCCGAGAAGTACCAGGGCATCCGCCCCGCGCCCGGCTACCCCGCCTGCCCCGACCACAGCGCCAAGAACGACCTGTTCGACGTGCTGCAGTGTGGTGAGGTCGGCATGACCCTGACCGAAAGCCTGGCCATGATGCCCGCCGCCAGCGTGAGCGGCTTCTACATCGGCCACCCCGATGCGGTGTACTTCAACGTCGGCAAGATCGGCGAAGACCAGTTGCACGACATGGCGCAGCGCCGGGGAATGGACGAGGCGGTGTTGACCAGGCTGCTGGCGCCCAACCTTTGAAACTACTAAATTTATAGCTGCTAGCGCTTATTGGATAAGCGCTAGAGCCGTATTTGAATCATATTTTCGGTTGTCCTGCCCCTGCAGTGCCGATAGGCAGCGGCGCTCGGCATTTCCAGCGGCAAAGGCGCTCGTCGCGCCTACAAAAACTGCGCGCGCACACCCACCATCAGCCGCCTGCCCGCTGCGGGCTCGAAGAAGCGGCCGTTGCCGTCGTTCACGATGAGCGTGCCCGCGTAGCGGCGGTTGAACAAGTTGTCCAGCCGCGCCCACAGCTGCCAGCGGGTGCTGCCGGGTGCCGCGTCGCCGAGCTGATACCCCGCGTTCAGGCCCGCCACAGCGTAGCCGGGCGCGGAGGCGGTGTTGGTGTCGTTGGCAAACACCGCCCCGGCCAGGTTCAGCGTGCCGCCCACACGCCAGCGCGTGGTGGGGGCGTAGTCGACGGCCAGTTGCGCCGTATGCCGCGCGGTGCCCGGCAACCGGTTGCCTGCTGCGATGGCGGCACCGCCCGCGCCCGTGTAGGGGTTGCCAAAGTAGGCGTCCAGGTAGGTGTAGCTGGCACGCGGGGTCCATGCGCCCGATCTCGGCCCGCCACGCCAGCTCCAGGCCCCGGCGGCGGACGTTGTCCACGTTTTGAAACACCGACCGGCCGTTGACGGTTTCGACCGGCACGATCTCGCCGCGGCTGCGGGTGTCAAACCAGGCCACGTCCAGTTGTTGGTTCTCGCCCTTGTATTTGGCGCCCACCTCCCACTGTCGGCTGCGCGCGGCAGACAGGCCAAAGTTGGGGCCGGAGTTGCCGCTGCTGTAGGCCATTTCGGAAAGCGTGGGGGTTTCAAAACCGCGGCCGATGTTGGCGTACAGGTTGAGCGTGTCGGTGGCGCTCCACACCAGCCCCGCCACCGGGCTGGTGTGGCGCCAGGTGCGTGCACCGCTGTCGTCGGGGTTGGCGGGGGTGATGAAGCGGTCGTCCACCTCCACGCGCACCTGGCTGGCCCGCAACCCGGCCACCGCACGCCAGCGCGGCGAAATCCAGGCGTCGAGTTGCGCATACAGGTCGGTGTTGGTGGCGCGGTCTTTTTCGTTGCGGCGCAGGTCGCCACTGCACCCCCGACTGGTTCACAAACCCCTGGCGGTGTTCGGACATGCGGTTGGCGTCCAGGCCTACCGTCCACGTCAGGGGCAGGCCCGATTGCATGCGCAGCGCGCGCGTCCAGGCCATGCCCGACACCGTGGTAGCCGCGGTCCAGGTCGACCACGCCACCGGCGCTGTTGGCCGCCGCGCCGCTGAAGGACAGGTACTGGGTCAGCTGGCGTGTACCGCCATAGGCGCGCAGTTGCAGGCTGTCGGCGGTGTTGAGCTGGTGGTCCAGCACCACGCCCAGCTGGTTTTGCCCCACCGACTTGCGCGTGTCAAACGTGGTGGCCACGGCAACGGCCTGCCGCGGGTCGCTCTGAAACTGGGTCAGGTTCAAGCCCAGCGGATCTTGCGCCAGCGGCTGGTCGTACAGGTTGAGCAGCGCCGTAATGCGGGTGCGGCCATCGGGGCGCGCCACCAGTTTGCCGTTGAAGTGGGTGCGCCGCGCCGCACTGTGCGCGCGCCAGCCGTCGATCTCGAAGTGCGACAGGTCCACCAGCCCGCCCAGGCGCTGATCGCCAAAGTCGAGCGACGCATCGACCAGCCGCTGGCCGTACGAACCCAGGGCCACGCCCGCCTGGGCCGCACCGCCGGGCCGCGGGTCGCGCGTGGTGACCTGCACCACGCCCCCCGCCGCGTTGCCATACAGCTGCGCAAGCGGACCGCGCAGCACATCGACCTGCGCGGCCGATGGCAGATGCGCGGTGGCCGCCTGCCCCTGGCCGTCCGGCATGCTGGCCGGAATGCCGTCCACCAGGATGCGCACCCCGCGCACACCAAAGGTAGACCGGGCGCCAAAGCCGCGCACGGCGATTTGCAGGTCTTGCGCGTAGTTGCCGCGGTCTTGCGCCACGACGCCCGCCTGCCCGGCCAGGATTTCCGACAAGTGCACCAGCGGCGTGGTGGCCGCAAACCCGTCCACCGCCACGCTGGTGTGGCTGGCGGCGCTGTCAAAGCGGCGCTGCGCCTCGGCGTTGCCAATCACCTCCACCGAGCCAAGTGTCGGGACGGCTACCGTGTCGCTGGGGCGCAGGCGCTGGTGTTGTCTGGGCCTGGGCTGCTGACAAACAAAGAAAAGCGACGACGGCGGTTGCGCTACGGTGTGAGAGGGCTGGCGGAGGCAACATCGGCGGAGATCCCGGGGTCAATGGGTGTGAGGGCGCGAGCAGCATCCAGGACTGCAGGCGGCGGCGGCACTAACGGAACACTGGCAGCACAAAACGATAGCTATGAACGCTTGATAGTCAAGCGCGAGAGGCTTAAAAAGCTTGGAAATTCCACGGGTGGCCGATGTCACAGCGCGGGGGCGCTCGCGCAGCGGGACATTCTGAATACAGGGTATGCCCCCTCGTGGGCGCAGACGCGTTGCAGTCGAATCAACAGCCAACTCTGGCGAACAGAACCTACCAGGAAAAGGAAGTAACCATGCGATTTGCTAAGACACTCCTCGCGGCCGTGGCCGCCACGGCCTTGCTCGCCTCCTGCGCATCCACGCAGCCCATGTCCGGCCCCATGGGATTTTTTCGTTACCAGCGTTGGCAGCGGCCAGGGGGGCAACCTTGGCGGCCTGGCAGGCGCGGATGCGCATTGCCAAAAGCTGGCATCTGCAGCCGGGCACGGCGGCAAAAGCTGGCGCGCCTATCTGAGCGTGGCACCGGTGCCGCAGGCTGCACCAGCCGCTTGGACACCCGCCGTCAACGCCCGCGACCGCATTGGCAAGGGCCCTTGGTTCAACGCAAAGGGCGTGATGATCGCGCGTGATGTGGATCACCTGCACAACGGCAACAACATCACCAAGGAAACCGCAATCGACGAGCGTGGCATGTCGGTGCGTGGCCGGGGCGATTCGCCCAACGAGCACGACATCCTGACCGGGACGCGCGGAGATGGCACGGCGTTTGCACCCCAGACCGACACCACCTGCAAGGCCTGGACGTCCAGCACGGACGGATCGGCAATCGTTGGCCATCACGACCGCATGGGCCCGACGTCGGAGGTGTGGGCCAAGTCGTGGGGGTCTTCGCACCAGACCTCCGGTTGCAGCCAACAGGCGCTGGCTACAACCGGCGGCTCGGGCAAGTTCTACTGCTTCGCCGCGAACTGACACGGTATCGTGGCGCCGGCTTAGTTCGGCGCCACGCGCCAGATGGCATTGCCCACGTCGTCCGCCACCAGCAGTGCGCCCTTGCCATCCAGCGCCACGCCCACGGGTCGGCCATACGCCTTGCCTTCCGGGTTCAAGAACCCGCGCAAAAACTCCACCGGCGGGCCAGACGGCTTGCCATCTGCAAACGGCACAAACACCACGTTGTAGCCTGCCAGGTCCTTGCGGTTCCACGAGCCGTGTTGGCCGATAAACGCGCCGCTGGCATACGCCGCAGGCATGCGCGCGTCAGAGAAGGTCAAACCCAGCGGCGCCACATGTGCGCCCAGGCCATAGTCGGGCGCAATCGCTTTGGCCACCATGTCCGGGTTGGCGGGTTTGACGCGGGTATCGACGTTCTGGCCAAAGTAACTCCAGGGCCAGCCATAAAAAGCGCCGTCCTTCACCGAGGTCAGATAGTCGGGCACCAGGTCGTTGCCGAGTTCGTCGCGCTCGTTCACCACCGTCCACAGCACTTTGCTTTGGGGCTCCCAGCCCAGGCCGTTGGGGTTGCGCAAGCCGGTGGCAAACAGCCGCTTGTTGCCGCTGGCCAGGTCCACCTCCCAAATGGCGGCGCGGCCTTGTTCAGACTCCATGCCGTTGTCACCGATGTTGCTGTTGGACCCCACGGTTGCATACAGCTTGCTGCCATCGGCACTGGCAAGGATGTTTTTGGTCCAGTGGTGGTTGGCCCCGGCAGGCAAGTCGGTGACCTTGGTGACCGCCGAGGTGTTGGAGGTCTGACCTGCTTCATACGTCACTTTGACGATGGCATTGGCGTTGGCGATGTACAACTGGTTGCCCACCAGCGCCATCCCGAACGGAGATACCAAATCCTTCATGAAAACCGACCGGGTTTCGGCCACGCCGTCTCCATCGGCGTCGCGCAGCAGCGTGATGCGGTTGGCACTGGGCGTGCCAGCGCCCGCGCGTTTCATCACCACGCCCATCGCTTTGCCACGCAGGCCCTCGGCATGCACATTTTTAGCACCCGGCTCTGGCTCGGGCTTGTTGCTCTCGGCCACCAGCACGTCGCCATTGGGCAGGGTGTAAACCCAGCGTGGGTGGTCCAGGCCGGTAGCAAATGCCGTGACCCGAAAGCCCGCCACCGCCTGCGGCTGCTTGCCTTGGGGCCAACCCTCGGCTGGCGCAATGTTGACGGTGGGTAGCAGCAGGTTTATGTCCGGGGGTGGCAACTGCGGATTGGCGCCCACGCCCGGAGCTTGCTGTGCGGACGCCCCCACGGTGGTGCCTGCAATCAGTGCCGCGAACAGCGGCCACCAGGGGCGATAAGAGAAGGGAGCGAGGTGGCTTTGCGTGTTCATCCGTCCAGTATCGGACGGCCATTTCTCTCGCGTTTGTAGGCCAAGGCCGCAAATCCGCATGCAGCATCCAGGTGCTGAACGGTGTGCCACGGGGGAATTGGGCGCGTGCACGAAAACGCGCAAGCCACGCTGCGCTGCGGATGGCACCCGCCTCGAAGCGCCCGTGGGCTCTATCGTCGAGGCTATCAAATTAATAGCTGCTAGCGCTTGATGGATAAGCGCTAGGGGCCAATTTGTCTTTATTGCGTCCCTGCCTCAGAGAGACCGTTCGCCCTGAGCTTGTCGAAGGGCTGTTTGCAAAAGCGCCCTGGCTTCGACAGGCTCAGCCCGAACGGCTTGGGGCAAATCTGAGGCATGTAGCTAGTCAGGCAGTTTGGATTAAATGCTGGAGATCCTGAGCGACCGGCCCCATCGATTCGATTGAACCTCGTCGAATCCGGCGCGATCCCTGCGAAGACCCCTTCGAACCGATCAGCTCGACCGGACTTTCCGAGGCCCAATGGCAGTCTCAATGCATCACCGCCTCACTGCATCACGGCAGCTTCGCAATCACCTTGATCTCAAAGTCGAAACCGGCCAGCCAGTTCACCCCCAGCGCCGTCCAGTTGGGGTACGGCGCATGCGGAAAAATCTCGTCCTTCACGGCCAGCACGGTCTCGAACTGCTTCTCCGGGTCGGTGCTGAACGTGGTGACGTCCACGATGTCGTCCAGTCCGCACCCTGCCGCCTGCAAGGTGGCTTTCAGGTTGTCGAACGCGCGCCGCACCTGCGCTTCAAAGACAGGCTCGGGCGAACCGTCCTCGCGGCTGCCTACCTGTCCGGACACAAACAAGAATCCATTGGCACGAACGGCTGGTGAATAGCGGTGCAGGTCATACAGGGCCCGGCGGCCGGGTGGAAACACAACGTCGCGTTGGGTCATAAAAAGTCCTTCATACATGGGTGGGCCACTGGCGGCCCGGGGTTGGCGATGAGTCGAATTTAGGGCGCCCCACCCGACGGATAAACAAGCAAGCTTGTTCACCACTGTTCTTAAAATCCAAACAATCCAAGAACCACAGGGCCGACCATGGACCGTTTTGACGCAATGCAGGCCTTTGCCCGCGTGGTGGAGTCCGGCAGCTTCACCAAAGCCGCCCACACCCTGCACATGAGCCGCACCACCGTCACGCAGCTGGTGCAACAGCTCGAAGCACGCCTGCGCGTCAAGCTGCTCCACCGCACTACACGCACGGTCAAGGTCACGGCAGACGGCGCGGCGTATTACGAGCGCGTGGTGCGCCTGCTGGCCGATGTGGACGATGCCGAAACCAGCCTCTCCAGCGCATCGGCCGTACCCGGGGGCCACCTGCGGGTCGACGTGCCCAGCCCGCTGGCCCGCCTCATCCTCATCCCCGCGCTGCCCGCGTTCCACGCGCAGTACCCCGACATCCAGCTCGACCTGGGCGTGAGCGACCGCGTGGTCGACATCGTGGGCGACAACGTCGACTGCGTGGTGCGCGGCGGCACCCTGACCAACCCGGCCCTCATCGCCCGCCACGTAGGCGACCTGGCTCTGCGCGTGTACGCCGCGCCCAGCTACCTGCAGCGCGCCGGTGTGCCCGACCACCCCCAGGTGCTGGAAGACGGCGACCACCACTACACCGTCGGGTTCTTGTGGGCACGCACCGGCAAACCGCTGCCGTTTTCGATGCGCCGAGGCGCAGAGCAGGTGCAAGCCCAGGGCCGCTACGTGTGCGCCGTGGACGACGGCAACGCCTACCTGGCCGCAGGCCTGGCCGGCATGGGCGTGCTGTGGCTGCCCGACTACATGGCGGGCCCCCACGTGGCCAGCGGCGAACTGGTGCCGCTGTTTGAAGACTGGACGATGGACCCCATGCCCCTGTACGTGGCCTACCCGCCCCAACGGCACGTGAGCGCCAAGCTGCGGGTGTTTATGGATTGGGTGGCGGGGTTGATGGCGGTGCATGCACCGGTGGTGACGAGGTGAGAGGTGCTGTGCGAAGGTAATTCACGGGTTGGCTGTAATAGTTGGAAACAAGCAATTTTTTTGTTTGCAGGATTCATACAATCGCGCAAAGGAATAAGTGAAAATATGACCGCCTCTTCTTCTCCGCTACCTCAAGATAAACGTGGGTACTTTATGCTTCCGCAAATGCCGGAAGAATCTGGATATTACACATATGGAACTCCTCCTGGAGGTCGAGCGCAATATGCACATGTTCAGATGTTAAATTTTATTTTTAAACTTGAACATGGCTGGAGTATGAGCGAAGAACGGAAGATTGGTATAGGAAATATCAGTTTGGCTGAGGGGAAGCAGTTTCCGCCGCACAGGAGCCATCGCAGCGGTTTGGAGGTCGATATTCGACCGATCCGTAAAGATGGTTCCAAGCTTCCCGTTCGTTGGTCTAGCCGGGATTACGATCACGTTGCAACACAAAAGTTGGTAGATCTGATTTGGCAGACTGGTATGGTGAAAAAGGTCGGATTTAATGATCCCAAAATTGCTAACGCTACGTACATGAATGGGCACGACGATCATTTGCATGTCGAAGTAAAAATCTAAGCGTTGCCTAATGCAATTGTATTTTTAGTGAAAATTGTTGATTAAAAAATTATGGCTGGCATGAAAAAAATCATTATTGCCGGGTGGCTTCTTGCTATTTGCGTGGTGGCCGTTGCCGCAGATTGGATTTTTGAATACCGGCCTATTAAATCTCAAATGGTTGTTTATTCCGGTGGTTTGGGTGATCCTGGCATTCCAACCGCGCAAGAGGCCAAGGTGTCCTTTCACGTACAAGGAAAAGCCGCCCGTGACTTATTCGACCACATGGGGCCGGATGTGAAAAACGAGTGCAGTTCCGGCGATAAGGTCCGTGTTCGGGTGAAGGAGCGACTGCAGTGCTTGCGGTATTCCAAGTCGGACTACAGCTGCTACTTTGGTTTTGATCTGAAAAGCGGAAAGGGCATTGAGGGCAGCATCTGCTGAGGGTGTTTGCTATTGAAAAAATAGCTGCCAGCGCTTTATAGATAAGCGCTTGAGGTCACTTTGGCTCAAAAACTCTGAGCCAATCGGCTTGCGCAAGCTAAGCGTCACTTACCCGCGCCAAGCCGCCTCAATCGCCGCCACGTCGATCTTTCGCATCTCCATCATGGCCTCAAAGGCGCGCTTGGCCGCGGCGCGGTCTGGGTCGTTGATGGCCTCTGTCAGCACCCGTGGTGTGATCTGCCACGACAGCCCCCATTGGTCTTTGCACCAGCCGCACGCGCTCTCCTGGCCATCGTTGTCGACGATGGCGCTCCACAGGCGGTCCGTCTCGGCTTGGTCGTCCGTCGCCACCTGAAACGAAAACGCCTCGCTGTGAGTGAACGTCGGGCCTCCATTCAGCCCCAGGCACGGGATGCCCATCACGGTGAACTCCACCGTCAGTACGTCGCCTTGTTTTCCGTCGGGGTAGTCCCCCGGCGCGTGTATCACGCGGCCCACGGCACTGTCTGGGAAGGTTTTGGCGTAGAACGTGGCCGCGTCCAGTGCGGTGCCGTCGAACCAAAGGCAAATCGTGTTTTTGCTGGGCATGGAGGCCTCCGGGGGGGATGAAGTCTTCAAGCGCGGGCGAAGCCGATATGTGCGCCCCGCCGACACTTGCGTGCAGCGGCACATGGCAGCGTGGGGCGATTGAAGGGGGCGCAAACGCGGTGCAGAGGGGCGAAATTTACTCTCGGCACGTGCTGCCGTCGACCCTTGGGAATGTTTCATTCTGTAGGCCAGTCCGGCACGCGCACCGGTGCTTCGCGGGGTGTCGATAAGCGCGTTTCAGGCCCGGTCGGGGGTGTGGTGTCTCATGAGCGAGCACACGCATGCAAAATGGCCCAACGCCCGCACGCTGCTAGTCGCCGCGTGCGCTGCCCTTGCCTCGTTCTCACTGCCCTGCCGTCCATGCCGCACCTGCATCAACAGCCTGACTTTCTCGACAACCTGAATCAAGAGTTCAAGAACGGCAGGCGCTGGCTGGAGCGCAGTGTGGTGCTGGCCTACGCAGCGGCTGCCGGGCTGTGTGTGGTGGTGTTCACGCTGATGGCCGAAGGTGCGTTCGGGTTGTTTGAGCGCGTCTTCCATTGGCAGGGCGGCTGGGCAGTGCTGGTGTGGACGCCAGCCATTACGGCGGGAGCGGTGTGGGCCACGCGCCGCTGGGCGCCCGGGGCGGCGGGCTCGGGCATTCCGCAGGTGATGGTGGCGCTGGAGCCTGGGCTCGACAGCGCGCACCGCGGGCGGTTCGTGTCGCTGTGGCTGTCGTTTTCCAAGATGGTGTTGGCCAGCGCCGGGTTTCTGGCCGGGTTGTCGATAGGGCGTGAAGGGCCGTCGGTGCAGGTGGCTGCGGGGGTCATGCACCACGCGCGGCGCTGGTTCGGGCCGCATTCGGGCATCACCAGCCACGGTTTGTTGGTGGCGGGGGGCGCGGCGGGCATTGCGGCGGCGTTCAACGCGCCGCTGGCCGGGGTGATCTTTGCGTTTGAGGAGCTGTCGCGCAAGCTGGAGTCCCGCTCCAGCGGCCTGTTGATCGCGGGCATCGTGCTGGCGGGGCTGATAGGCGTGTCCGCGTTTGGCAACCTAAGCTATTTTGGCCGCATCCAGGTGCCCAGCCTGTCGTGGGATGCGGTGTTGCCCGGCCTGTGCGTGACGCTGGTGTGTGGCGGGCTGGGTGGGCTGTTTGCCAAGCTGATGGCGGCCTCGCTCACGGCGGCGCCGGAGCGACTGAACTTTCTGCGGGCGCGGTTCCCGGTGCGGTTCGCTGCGGTGGGTGCGCTGGCGGTGGCGGTGATCGGGCTGGTCACCGGAGGGGCCACATTTGGCGCCGGATCGGAGGCGGTCAAACACATGCTGGAGGGCCAGGCCGATGTGCCAGCGTTTTACGTCACCCTCAAGTTCGTGGCCACCTGGCTGTCCGCATGGGTGGGCATTCCGGGCGGAATTTTCGCGCCGTCGCTTTCGATTGGCGCGGGCGTTGGCCACAACGTGGCCACGCTGATGGGCAGCGGCGACATTGCGCCTGCGCTCATCGCCATGGGCATGGCCGCTTTCCTGGCAGCCGTCACGCAGGCACCCATGACGGCTTTCATCATCGTGATGGAGATGGTGGACGGCCATGCCATGGTGTTGAGCCTGATGGCGTCTGCCATGCTGGCCAGCCTGGTGTCGCGCATGCTGGCGAGGCCCCTGTATGAAACGCTGGCCCTGTACATGCTGAGCACCCTGCCGCCAGCGGCTCCCCAATCGCCCTCGGAATCCCCGGGCACCCCCCCCGCAGAAACAATGTCTGAGGAAGCGGCGGTGGAGAAGGGCGTACAGGGCAATCCCTCGGCGCCCAACGTACCACCCTCTGCCAGCCCTTAGGTCCGAAATCTAGGTTTTGACCTGAAAACGGCAAAAGCATCGCGGGAAGCAATGCTGGAAGTGGCCTGAGTTTGCTATCAAATACATAGCTTTTGGTGCTTATTAAATAAGCGCTAGAAGCCAATTTGAGCAAAGAATTGAGTGGCGGCGTAAAACGCTGCTTGCAAGGCCATGCCATTGAACCAGAGGCAGATGGCTGCTTCGCGGTCCGCGGGGACGTCGCTAGAGTTTTTCAACCGCCACTGATTCGGCATGATCCGGTAAGACTTCGACCCGCGTGTGATGCGAACAGCCAGGGGGTGGAGGCGCCACAGTGCCGGAGACCACAAGTGAGGGCAATGTCAATGGTCGAGTTCCTACAGGGCTCGCCAGACGATTCAGGCCCAATCGATCTTTTCAGGCACAACCGGAGATCGCGCCATGGATTCAATCAACCAGAACCAGCCCGAAGACACGCACAAGCACCTGAGCGGCACTGACGCCACCGAGCGAATCCGCGAAATGGCCGAAGATGCCTCATCCTGTTTCTTCTGCACCAACGCGCCCCACAGCGAAACGCGCGGCACGCGTCCGATGGGAGTGGAGAAGGTGGACGAGGCGGGCCATTTGTGGTTTTTGAGCGCATCCGATAGCCACAAGAACCGCGAGATTGAGGCCGACCCCCAGGTGCGGATCTTTATGCAGGGCTCCAAGCATTCGGGCTTTCTGGTGCTGGATGGCGCCGCAAGCATCCACCGCGACCGGGCGCTGATCGATGAACTCTGGGACCCCATCATGAAAACCTGGTTCACCGAAGGCAAGGACGACCCGCGCGTGACGGTGATTGAGGTTGCACCGGTTTCGGGCTACTACTGGGACACCAAGCATGGCAGCCTGGTGGCGGCCACCAAGATGGTGATTGGCGCTGCGATTGGCAAAACGCTGGACGACTCGGTGGAAGGGCGCCTTCACCCATGATGCAGGGATTGCGGCGCCTGGGCCGCGCCATCACCGATCTCCCGGTGGTGGGCGTACTGGTATTGGCGGTCCGCAACTACGTCTTGCACCAGAGCGCCAACCAGGCCGGTAGCTTGGCATTTTCGGCGGTGTTGGCGATGTTCCCACTGCTGCTTCTCTTGTCCGCCGCCGCGGCGTACATCGGCCAGCCGGGGGACGCGGCCGCGTTGGCCGAGCGGGTGCTGGGCTATGCGCCGCGACTGGTGCGCGAGGCAATGCAACCGGTGGTGCAGCAAGTGCTGGCCCAGCGCAACCAGGCATTGGTCACGGTGGGGTTGGCCGTCACGCTGTGGACCGGGTCCTCCGGCATGCAGGCGGTGCGTTCGGCGCTCAATCGCTCCTACGGCATCGACAGGGGCTTGCCGTTTTGGAAGGCCCGCATCAAGTCCACGTTGTTCACCGTGGTGGTCGGTTCGGGGCTGTTGGTGATCTTCAGTTCTGTGATCGTCATGCCCCGCATCTGGCATTTTGTAGTGACCAATGTGGCAGCGGACGGTGCAGACGTGATCTGGCTCTACGACGGTGTGCGCTACGGGGTTGCCTACCTTACGCTGGTGGCGCTCTACGCGCTGCTGTACGGTTGGCTGCCCGATATTCCACAGCGCGTCAGCACTGTACTTCCTGGCGCTCTGGTCGGCGCCGCTCTCTGGGTGGGGGCTGCGGCAACGCTGTCGTACACGCTGCGCACAGCGGGCAAGCTGGCTCTGATCTATGGCAGTTTTGCGGGTGTGGTCGCCACGCTCGTGTTTCTGTACATCAGCGCGAGCACGCTGATCTATGGTGCGGAGATCAATGCGGTGCTGCGCGAGAAAGCGAAATCCTGATCGGGCGCCGCGGCCGCCGTTCCGCCCTTCAGTCTTGCAGGGGCGAGGCCGCTGCGGGTGCACCTTGCGCCCCCGCCGCCATCTCCAGCTGCATCATGATCATGTTCACCAGCGTGCTCACCGACGGGCGCCCGGTCTCGATCACGAAGTGCGCGGTTTCGCGGTACAGAACGTCGCGCACTGCATACAGTTCGCGCAGCTTGTCCATGGGGTTGCCGCCCTGCAGCAGCGGACGGGTCTTGTCGTGTTTCACGCGCCGGTAGATTTCTTCAGGCGCCGCGCGCAGGTACAGCACGTTGCCAAACTGCCGCAGCACCTCGCGATTTTCTGAACGCAGCACGGCGCCGCCGCCGGTGGACAGGACCATGCCCCCGGGCTCGTTCGACACGTCCGCCAGCACCTGGGCTTCCAGGTCCCGAAAGCTGGCTTCGCCTTCGGCCTCGAAATAGCTGCGAATGCTGGTACCGATGGTTTGTTCCAGCCGGTGGTCCAGGTCAATGAACGGCACCCCGGCCCGGTGGGCCAGCTGGCGGCCGATGGTGGATTTGCCCGAGCCGGGCATTCCGACCAGTGCGCAGCGAATCTGCATAGATAAAGAAAATGAGGTCTGGTGGACGGGGCCTGCGAGTGGGGCGGTGGGCCTGCTGCTGCGTGCCGTGACTGGACGCCGAGTGTAAGCCGGAGGGGTGCGCCAGCCCTATGGTGCCAGCCACCGCGGGGCGGCCTGTGGCGCGGTAGGGCTGGTCATACCGATAGGGTTTCAAAAAATAGAAGCCCGTTCACGCAGAGCTTGTCGAAGCGCCGCCCGAGGCTTCGACAAGCTCAGCCCGAACGGATGGGGTGTATCGAACGTGAATCCGATCACAGTGCCGCGTACACCAGTGCCGGGTACAGCTCGCACAGATAACGCAGTTGCCCGGGCGCCTGCGTGAGCAGGATGGCAAACAGGTCTTGCGCAGGGTCCACAAAGAAGAACGTGCCGCCCAGTCCGCTCCAGCTGTAGGTGCCTGCCGATGCGGGGCTGGCAGCCAGGCCTGCGGCTTTGCGCACGGCCACTCCCAGGCCAAAGCCGTAGCCGGTGGGCAGAATGTCGCCCGCTGCGCCGATGCTGCCCAGGTGGTCGGCGGTCATGAAGTCCACCGTGGCAGGGCTGACCAGGCGCACGGGTCCGTCGATACCGGGGGCTGTGCCACGCCTCAGCATGAGTTGCAAGAACCGCGCGTAGTCGCCGGCGGTAGACACTAACCCGCCGCCTGCGGACTCGAACACCGGAGGCGCCGACACATCAATCAGCGCCACATCGGCGCCCGTCTGCGGGTCGCGTGCAAAGGGCTGGGCCAGGCGGTGTTGGCTGTGCGCAGGGATGGAGAAGCCGGTGTCGCGCATGCCCAGCGGGCCAAACACGCGGCGCTGCAGGATGGCGCCCAAGGGGTTCGCCTTCGATCACCTCCAGCACCGCGCCCAGCACGTCGGTGGCGCGGCTGTATTCCCAGCGGCTGCCAGGCTGGTGCACCAGGGGCAGCGGGCCCAGCGCGGTGGCCAGTTCGGCATTGGTCTGGCGGCGTGACCCGATGCGCGCGGCGCGATAGGCGTCGGGCACGGTGCCCGCCTCCCACGCGTAGCTCAGGCCTGCGGTGTGGCGCAGCAGGTCGTGCACGGTGGCTTCGCGTTGGGCGGGCACGGTTTGCCCAGTGGTTTCGTCGAACACCCGTTGGCCCGCAAAGGCAGGCAGATAGTGCGACACGGGGTGCGACAGCAGCAGGCGGCCTTCTTCCATCAGCATCAGCGCCACCAGTGAGGCAATGGGCTTGGTCATGGAGTAGATGCGAAACACCGTGTCGACGGCCATGGCGGGCCCTGCTTGGCCATCGGCCCCTGGGTGTTGCGCACCCACGGCCTCGTGCAGCACGGTGCGGCCCTGGTGGTGCACCAGTGCCACCGCGCCGGGCAGCAGGCCTTGGTCTACATGGGTTTGAAGAACGGTGCGCAGGCGGGCAAGTGGGGGCGTTGGCATGGGGCTCCAGGGGTTGGCGAGGACGGACATTTCATTTTGCAGTGCAGAACCGGGCGCATGGCGACAGGTGTTTCAGTCTGTGTCTGCCAGCGGCTGTGCAAAGTCGCACACATGACTTGCACGGCTGCCAAACGCTGAGTGATTACCCTGAAATGTTCTGCACAGCGGAATTGAAGGTTGGGGTTGTGGGGCTTCGTACCTAAGCTAAACATGCCTTGAATGCGATGGCGCCACGCCCCCAGCCACTGGGCCGGGCCAGCGGGCTCATCAGCACACGCGGCATGCTGGGCCACTGCGAGTGAAGTGGCCTGTCTGCAAACCTACCAGGAGCAAGACGATGGAGACACGCCCCCGCGGGGACGCCCCAATCACCCGGCCACAGGCCCTACTGCGACCAGCGCTGCGCGTTGGCAGCGCACGGTGCACCGGGAGGGGCGGCTGATGGAATTGTTTCTGCAGCAAGTGCTCAACGGGCTCACGCTCGGCGGCATCTATAGCCTGGTGGCTTTGGGCCTGACCCTGGTGTACGGCATCCTGCACGTGCCCAACTTTGCGCACGGCGCGTTTTACATGGCGGGGGCCTTTGTGTCGTGGCACCTGATGGCCGCCTGGGGCTTTAACTACTGGGTGGCCATGGCGGGCTCTGCCGCTGCAGTGGCCCTGATCGGGGTGCTGTCAGAGCGGCTGGTGTTCCACCCCCTGCGCAAGGCCTCGGGCCTGCACCCCATGATTGCGGCCATCGGTGTGCTGCTGTTTCTGGAGGCTGGGGCGCAGGCGATTTGGGGCGCGGATTTTCATCGCATGCAAACGCCGTACAACGGCATCATCGATCTGGCGGGCGTCACGGCGCCGGTGCAGCGCCTGTTGATCATTGCGGCGGCATTTGTGCTGATGGTGGTGCTGCACCTGTTCCTGACCAAAACCGTGATGGGCTCGACCATCATCGCCATGGCGCAAAACCGCGACGGCGCATCGCTGGTGGGCATCGATGCCAACCGCGTCGCCATGCTGACCTTTGCCATCTCGGGCATCCTGGCGGCCATTGCGGCCACGCTGTATGCACCCATCAACCTGGTGTACCCGGCCATGGGGCACCTGGTGATCACCAAGGCGTTTGTGATCATCATTCTGGGTGGCATGGGGAGTGTGCCGGGGGCCATCATCGGCGGGCTGATCATTGGGTTTGCCGAGAGTTTTGGCGCGTTCTACATCTCCACCGACTACAAGGACATCATCGCCTTCGTGCTGCTGGTGGCAATTTTGTCGGTGCGCCCGCAGGGCCTGTTCACCAAGGGAGCGCACTGACATGGCATACCTTGAAGGCAAGTGGGGCTGGGCCCTTCTGTTTGCGGCGGGGCTGGCGTTTCCGCTGATGGCGGGCAATGACTACCACCTCACGGTGATGGGCACTGCCTATATCTTTGCGATTGCCACCATTGGGCTGAACCTCATCACGGGCTACACCGGGCAGTTCAACCTGGCGCACAGCGGCTTCATGGCCGTGGGGGCTTACACGGTGGGCATCCTCACGGTAGACCACCAGGTGCCGTTCTGGGTGGCGTTTGCGCTGTCGGGTGTGGTGACCACGGTGCTGGGGTTCTTCATCGGCATCTTGTCGCTGCGCCTGAAGGGGCACTACTTTTCGATCTTCACGCTGTGCGTGGGCTACATCATGTTTCTGGTGATCGAGAAGTGGGAGAGCCTCACGCACGGCACGGTGGGCATCATCGGCATTCCTGCGCCATCGCCCATTGTCGGCATCGCGTTTGATACGCCGTTGGCGCTGTATTACCTGGCGTTCTTCTGGCTGGTGGTGGGCATGTGGGCCATGCGCCGCATCGTCAACTCGCTGCTGGGGCGAACCTTCATGGCCATTCGCAACAGTGACGAACTGGCCGAGTCGCTGGGCATCAACCTCATGCGCAACAAGGTGCTGGCGTTCATGCTGTCGGTGTTTTACGCGGGCCTGGCGGGTGGGCTGTATGCGGGCTACGTGCGCTTCATCGGGCCCGGTGTGGCGGGGGTGGAGCACACGTTTGACATGACCATGTACATGCTCATCGGCGGCTTGGGCACCTTGCTGGGGCCATTGCTGGGTGCGCTGGCCATGCCGTGGCTCACGCAGTACCTGCAGTTCTTGCAGGAGTACCGGTTCCTGGTGTTTGGTCCCATCCTGGTGCTGCTGGTGATTTTTGTGCCCCACGGCATTGTGGGCACGTACCTGGGTTGGCGTGCGCGCCGTGCTGCACAACGCACCGCGCCGCAGCGGCCGGGCACAACACCCACCGCTACCGCCACCACCGCTACAGCCACCGCGGCGGGAGGTGACCGTGCTTAAGATCGAACACCTCACCAAACGTTTTGGGGGCCTGGCGGCGGTCAACGACGTCAGCACCACCATCGAGGCGGGCAAGATCAACGCCATCATCGGCCCCAACGGTGCAGGCAAGACCACGTTCTTCAACCTCATCAGCGGCACCCACCGGCCTACGTCGGGTACGGTGACGCTGGACGGGCGTGATGTGACGTCGCTGCGCACCGACCAGGTGGCCCGCCTGGGCGTGGCGCGCACTTTTCAGACCACGGCGCTGTTTGACATGGCTACCGTGCTGGACAACCTCATCGTGGGCCACCGGCTGCGCACGCAGTCGGGCTTGTTTGATGTGCTGCGCAACTCGGCCCGCCTGCGCGAGGAGGAGCGCGTCTGCCGCGAGAAGGCGCGCGAGGCGCTCGACTTTGTGGGCCTGTCGCACCTGGAGAACCGCATGGCGGGCGACATCTCGCAAGAAGAGCGCAAACGCGTGGCCTTTGCGCTGGCGCTGTCGACCGGGCCGCGCCTGGTGTTGCTGGACGAACCCGCAGGCGGCGTGAACCCCGACGAAACTGAAGGCCTGGCCAACCTCATCCGCAAGATGGTGGCCAACGGTCTGACGGTGTGCCTCATTGAACACAAGATGAACATGATCATGAGCCTGGCCGACCGGATTCTGGTGCTGAACTATGGCGAAAAAATAGCCGAAGGCACCCCTGCCGAGATCCGCGCCAACCCGGCCGTGATCGACGCCTACCTGGGGAGCGACCATGCTCCAGCTTGACAACCTCTCGCTCAAATACGGCAGCTTCCAGGCGCTCAACGGCGTCAGCCTGCACGCCAAACAAGGCGAACTGGTGGTGCTGCTGGGGGCCAATGGTGCGGGCAAAAGCTCCATCTTTCTCACCATCAGCGGCATCCACCGCGCAGCGGGCGGCAGTGTTCGCTATGGCGACAAGGAGCTGGTGGGCATGAAGCCCTCGCAGATCGTGGCCAACGGCGTGGTGCAGTGCCCCGAGGGGCGCAAGCTGTTCCCTGGCATGTCGGTGCTGAAGAACCTGATGCTGGGCGCCTACGTGCACCGCGGCGACACGGCGGGCAGCAAGAAGGTGCTCGACGAAGTGTTTGCGCTGTTCCCCATCCTGGCCGAGAAGAAGGACGACCCCGCTGGGTCGCTCAGCGGAGGCCAGCAGCAGATGGTGGCCATTGGCCGCGCCATGATGGGCCGGCCCAAGGTGCTGCTGCTGGACGAGCCTTCGCTGGGCCTGGCGCCACTGGTCATCAAGCAGACGTTTGAGGTGATTCAGCGCATCAACCAGGCGGGCACCACCGTGCTGCTGGCCGAGCAGAACGCGTTTGCCGCACTCAAGATCGCGCACCGCGCGTATGTCATCGAAAGCGGTCGCATCGTGATGGAAGGCGACCCTGAAAGCCTGATGAACAACGACGAAGTGCGCCGGGCGTATATAGGCGCATGAGCATGCGCATCCCCCTGAGCGGCTGCGCCGCTTCCCCCTTCTCTCGCCTCGCTGCGCGATGCGGGAAGGGGGACGCCACCAGTGCGGCGGGGCGGCCCTTGCACGGTGGCCGCTGGCCTGGGCCGCGCCTGTACGACGGCAACGCCACTGATTGACGACCCTGGCTCACGAGAGCCTCATTCCTAAACCCAAGGAGACAGACAACATGATCACGAAACGCAAAACCATTCTTCGACTCGGTGCCAGCGCCTTCGCCGTGGCCGCACTGCTGGGCGCCAGCCACAGCGCATTTGCCCAGCAGGTCGTCAAGATCGGCTACTCGGGCCCCTTGAGCGGCGGCGCCGCGCTGTATGGCAAGAACGTGCTCAGCGGCATGGAGATGGCGGTGGCAGAGATCAATGCCAAGGGCCTGGAAGTGGCTGGCCAGAAGGTCAAGCTCGAAATCGTGGCGCTGGACGACAAGTACAACCCGTCCGAAACCGCCATCAACACCCAGCGCCTGGTGCAAGAGCACAAGGCGCCCGCCGTGCTGGTGCCGCATTCGGGCGGCAGCTTTGCGGTGATGGCCACCAACGAGGCGCAGAAGGTGCTGCTGCTGTCGTACACCAGCGTGCCGCAGATCACCGAGCGCAACAACAAGCTCACGCTGCGCATCCCGCCCGAGTTCACGTCGTACATCAAGCCGTTTGTGAACCATTCGATGACCAAGTACGGCAAGAACATGGCCATTGCCAACGCCGACCATGACTACGCCAAGGCCTGGACGGCCGCGTTCAAGCCCGCGTGGGAAGCCGCAGGCGGCAAGGTGGTGGCTGAGAACCCGATGTCTTACAACCGCGCAACGGATTTCTACAGCGGCGTGAGCCGCGTGCTGGCCTCCAAGCCTGACGTGCTGTTTGTGGGTGGTGCTTCTGAGCCCACCGGCCTCGTGATCAAGCAGGCGCGCGAGCTGGGTTTCAAGGGCGGTTTTGTCATCATTGACCAGGCCAAGATGGATGAGATCGGCAAGATCACCGGCGGCTACGGCCCGCTGGAAGGCTCCATCGGCGTGCTGCCGGTGGTGGAAGACAGCTCGCCCGTGACCAAGGCGTTTGTGGAGCGCTTCCGCAAGGCCAACCCCGGCCGCGACCCCAGCTCAGAGGTGTCGCTGAACTACACCGCCGTGCACGCCACGGCCATGGCCATGAAGCTGGCGGGCAGCACGACCGACGCAGCTGCCATCCGCGCGCAACTGGACAAGGCGTTCAAGTCGCTGCCCAGCGAACACAACCCGCACGAGATGAACGGCGTGGACGAACGCGGCGGCTCCACCGCCAACACGCGCGTGGCGGTGGTGGAGGGTGGCAAGGTGAAGGAAATCAAGCTGGCTGACCTGGCCAAGTAAACCGAAGCAGGGCGGAAAGCCCTGTTGGCAGCCCAAAACAAAAAGCCCGCTCGGACATCCCGACGGGCTTTTTGTTTGCTCGGCCCGGTGGTGTTCTTGCAGGTCGCGTTGGCCCGCAGGGCACATCCCGGCGTGTGGGGGCGGGGTGGCGTGTCGGATCACGCCGTGCAAACCCGATTTCCATCGAGCCCCGTGGTGTAGTTAAAAATACGGGTGTTTTTGGCCTCTAGCGCTTATCCAATAAGCGCTAATAGCTATAAATAATGTAGCAATAGATGGGGTGCAGACGGGGCAGGCTTTGCCATTCGGTCCATCAGTCCATCAGTCCGTCAGTCCGTCAGTCCATCGTGACCTTGGCATCGCGGATCACCTTGCCCCACTTGGCTGTTTCGCTGGTGATGAAGCTCTCGAACTCTGCAGGCGAGCTGCCCACCGGAATGGTGCCCATGGCATCAAGCCTGGCTTTCACATCTTCCAGCTTCACGATGGCAGCCACCTCGTCGGACACGCGCTTGACGATGGCGGGCGGTGTGCCTGCAGGCGCCAGCAGCCCGGCCCAGGTGCTGCCGGTGAAGCCCGCAATGCCTTGCTCGATGAAGGTGGGCACGTCGGGCAGGGCGGGCAGGCGCTTTTCGCTGGCCACGCCGATCAGGCGCACGCGCCCCGCCTTGCCCGGAGGGATGAGGCCCGAGGCGGCGTCCAGGAACAGCTGGATTTGCCCACCCATCAGGTCGGTCAGCGCAGGCGCTGCGCCCCGGTACGGGATGTGCACCATGTAGGTCTGCGTGAGCGCCTTGAGTAGCTCGCTCGACAAGTGCGCAGCCGAGCCGTTGCCGCTGGAGCCAAAACTCACCTTTCCGGGGTTTTGCTTGGCAAACGCCACCAGATCGGCCGCGTTCTTGAATGGAGCGTCGTTGCCCACGGCAGCCACCAGCGGCGAAATTCCGATCAGCGACACAGCGCTGATGTCCTTGCGCGGGTCGTAGGGCAGCTTGGGGTACAGCGTGGTGTTGGCGGCATAGGCGGCAATCACCACGGCAAAGGTGTGGCCGTCGGGCGCGGACTTGGCCAGCGCGTCCACACCGATGATGCTGTTGGCCCCCGGCTTGTTGTCGATGACCACCGTCTGGCCCAGCCGCTCCTGCAGCTTTTGCGCGATCAGGCGCGCTGTGACATCGGTGAAGCCGCCGGGGGTGTAGGGAACGATGATGCGGATCGGCTTGGCGGGCCAGGTTTGCGCCCACGCGGCCGGTGCGGCCACGACGGCTCCGGCCGCCGCGACCGCCATAAGGCTCGCCGAGAATCGGCGTCGGTTGATCGATGCCTGGGGGCGACCGTTGTCCTTGGTCTGTGGCTGGAGCTTGGAAAAGGCGTTCATCGATGTCTCCTGGTGGTTATGGTTCAGGCTGCAGGTCCGGTGTAGGTGTCGCGCAGCTGGCGCTTGAGCACTTTGCCAATGGCGCTGCGTGGCAGCTCCTCTACCCACTGCAGATCGGCCAGGCGCTGCGTTTTTCCGACTTGGGCATTGAGCCATTCGCGCAGCGTGTCGGCGTCTATCGATGCCCCGGGTCGGGTCACGGCAAAGGCCACGGGCGTTTCGCCCCATTGCACTGAGGGCACGCCCACGACGGCCGCTTCGGTCACTGCGGGATGCTTTAGCAGCAAGGCTTCCAGGTCGCTGGGGTAGATGTTGAAACCGCCCGAGATGACCATGTCCTTCTTGCGATCAAAAAGCGTGAGAAAACCGTCGGCATCAAAGCGGCCGATGTCGCCCGTGCGGATGAATCGTTTGCCGTCTGGCGCATACCACTCGGCCTCGCGGGTTTTTTCGGGTTGGCCGTGGTAGCCCGTCATCATCCCGCCCGAGTGGCCCACCACTTCGCCTGCCTCGCCAAGCGGCACCTCAATGCCCGCGTCGTCGATCAGCCGGATGTCGTGCCCGTCCGCCGGGCGCCCCACGGTGTGCAGCTTGTCGGGAAAGGCATGGGCTTCCAGGATGCAGGTGCCTCCGCCCTCGGTCATGCCATAAAACTCGATCAGCCCGCCCGGCCAGCGGGCCAGCACGTCGGCCTTCAGTGCCGCCGAAAACGGGGCGCTCGTACAGAACTTGGCCTGAAAGCGTGACAGATCGAAATCTCCGAACGCGGGCACCGCCATGATGCGCTGGTACTGCACTGGCACGAGCATGGTGTGCGTGGCGCCGTGGGCCTGTGCCAGCGCCAGGTACTGCGCGGCGTCGAACTTGCCCATGAGCACCACCGTGCCACCAAAGCCCAGGGTAGGGAAGAACACCACCAGCGTGGTGTTGGAATAGAGCGGCGTGGCCAACACCGTGACGGTGTCCGGCCCGTAACCGTAGCGCGCGCCGCGCACCACGTGCATGAAGCGCATGCCGTGCGATTGCACGATGCCTTTGGGCGTGCCCGTGGTGCCCGACGAATAGATGATGTTGAAAGGCGCCTCGGGCGGCACGACCACCGGCCGTGGCTTGCTGCCTTCGGGTTCCAGCCAGTCATGCAGTGGCACGCCGCGCGCGTTGGCCTCCAGCGCAATACACGGTGCAGCGTTCTCGGCAGGTAGCACGTCAGTGGCGCTGGCGTCGACCACGATCAGCCGCGCCTGCGCATCGCGCAGCATGGAGTCCAGACCGTCGCGCGTGCTGCTGACAGCCATGGGCGCGACGACCACGCCCGCGCGCAGCGCGCCCAGGAACATGGCCGCCTGCAGTGGGGAACTGGCTCCGCACAGCGCAATACAGTCGCCGGGTTGTAGGCCATCGCGCTGCAGGGATGCGGCGATGCGGTCCATCAATGCGTCAAGTTCGCCGTAGCTGATGACCTTATCGCCCTGCACCAGTGCCGGGTGTGCGGGGCGGGTTTGGGCGTGGTCGCGCACCATATCGGCAACGGTGCGATAGGTCAACTCCGACAAAGGGAGTGGGGTGGCCAAGGATTGGTTCATACCAGGGTCTTGGGTCATGGCGCTGACCGGCTCTTTTCCTGCTCTTGCAGCTCGCGCCATTGCACCTTGCCTGTGCCCGACTTGGGCAGACTGTCTGCAAACTGAACGATGCGCGGGCTCTTGTATGCCGCCATGTGCTCGTGGGCCCAGTCGATGATGGCTTGCTCGGTGACCTGGCCCTTGAAAGCGTCGCGCAGCACGACCAGGGCTTTGACTGTTTCACCCCGGCGCTCGTCGTGCGCCGCAATCACGCACACCTCCTGAATGGCGGGGTGGGCGTACATCATGGCTTCGACCTCAGCGGGCCACACCTTGTAGCCTGAGGCATTGATCATGCGTTTGAGGCGGTCCACCATGAAGAAGTAGCCGTCCTCGTCCACCTGCGCCAGATCACCCGTGCGCAGAAAGCGCTTGCCGTCCAAGGTGATGAAGCTGTCGGCGGTGGCCTGCGGGTTGTTCCAGTAGCCCTGCATGACCTGTGGGCCGTGCACCACGATTTCGCCGATTTCGCCGGGCGGCAGTTCGGAAAAGCTGGCCGGGTCCACCACGCGCGCGTCCACGTCAAACACCGGAATGCCCAGGCACTGTGGCTTGGGCCGGTGTGGCGGGTTGATGTGGGTGGCGGCCATGGTTTCGGACATGCCGTAGCCCTCCACGTAGTCGAGCCCGGTCAGGTCCTTCAGGCGCTGCGCAACCGCCTTGGGCATGGCCGCTCCGCCACCGCGTATCGCCTGCAAGCTGGAGATATCGTATTCGGCGATGCGAGGGTTGGCCAGAAAGTCCACCACCATGGTCGAGATGGCCTGCCAGATGCTGATGCGGTAGCGCTGCATGAGTTGCGCGGTGGCGTCGCGGTCCCAGCGCGGGAGCACCACCACGGTGGCGCCCACAAACAGCGGCCCATTCATGCTGCCCGACAGGCCGGTGACGTGGAACAGCGGCAGCACGGCGAGATAGGTCGCGTCTTGTGTGCGAGAGAACCACTGTGCACCACCCACCAACGTGCTCATGGCGCTGCGGTGCGTGTGCATACAGCCCTTGGGATGGCCCGTGGTGCCCGAGGTGTAGGGCATCACACACAGGTCGTCCGGCCCGGCGGTCAGCGGGCCGGGCGAGCGCCGCTGCGCCAGCATGTCGCTCCACAGCGTGACGCCGGGCGCATCAATGGCCTGGCGCGGTGCCGACACAAAGGCGGGCACGGGCAGGTCGGTGGGCACCTGCAGGTAGTCGCTGTAGGCGGCCACGATGAGGTGCTGCAGCGTGCCAGCACCACCTGCCACATCCACCAGCGGCTGCGCCTGCGCATGCAGGTCCTGCGGCACAAACGCGACGGTGGCGCCGCTGTCGTGCACGTAGTGGCGCAGCTCCTCCGTCATGTTCATCGGGTTCACCGGCACCACCACCGCGTTGGCCCGCAAGATGCCGTAGAACGCCAGAATCCACTGCGGGCTGTTCTGCATGTACAGCAGTACCCGGTCGCCCGCCTTCACGCCACACACCTGCTGCAAAAAACCCGCAATCTGCTCGGCTTGCTGCTGGAACTGGCGGAACGTCACGAGCGTGTCGTAGAACACCAGAAACGGCTTGTCTGGGAACCGCGCGGCCGACACCTCTGCGTTGTGAAAAAGATTTGTCTGCGGCAGCGTGAGGTGGCGCGACAGGCCGGGAGGCCAGTGAGCGAGGTGGCGGTCAGACATGGGACTTGAGGCTCTTTCTTCGATAATTCAGGGCGCGCTCTGCACAATGAGCGCAGCCCACGCCAGGGACGCCAAGCAAGGGCCACCCCGCAGCGAGGGCGTCGTCCCCCTGGGGGGAAGGCGCGCAGCGCCTCAGGGGGGCTTCAAATCAAACTCGCTCCACCATCCACCACGATGGCGTGGCCGGTGATGTGGCGAGAGGCATCGGAGGCCAGGAACACCACGGCGCCCTTGAGGTCCTCCTCGCCGCCGATGCGGCGCAGGGGTGTGCGCTCGATCATCGCAGGGCCGAGTTTTTCAATGAGGCCGCTGGCCATTTTGCTCGGGAAAAAGCCGGGGCAGATTGCGTTGACGCGAATGCCATAGTGGCCCCATTCCGAAGCCAGCGTGCGCGCAAAGTGAATGGCCGCAGCCTTGGAGGTGTTGTAGGCGATGGTGTTCATGCCGGGCGGCGTGCCCTTGATGCCTGCGACCGACGCCGTGACGATGATGTTGCCCTTGCCGTTGGGAATCATGCAGCGCCTGCCGACTTCGCGCGATAGGAAGAACGGCGCGTTCACGTTCAGGTCCATCACCTTGTGCCATGCGGCATCAGGGTGGTCTTCGGCCTTGGCGCCCCAAGTAGCGCCAGCGTTGTTGACGAGGATGTCGATGGTGCCAAAACGCTCCAGCACCTGGTCGACCAGGCCGGGGATCTCAGCGGTCTTTTGCAGGTCGTTCACCACCGTCAGCACCTCGTAGCCCAGGCCTTCCAGGTATTTTTTGGCTTCGGCCAATTCGTCGGCCTTGCGCGCCGAAATGGCGAGCTTGGCACCCATCTCACCCAGGGCTTCTGCCATCTGCAGGCCCAGCCCGCGCGATCCGCCGGTGACCAAAGCCACCTGGCCGGTGAGATCGAAGAGTTGTTTGACGCTCATGGTGTGTTGTCTCCTGGGTATGCGGGTCGTTGTATGCCATCGCATGCTAGCGACGCTGCGTCGCAGAGGCTGTCACTTTGGACACTCCCTGGCGAGCCCACTCACGAGCGCCCAGGGGTCAGCGGTACAGCGCCGTTTCAATGCGCGCCACGATTTCAATGAGGCGGGGGCGCACTTCTGTCAGCAGCGTATCTTGTGTGACGTTGAAAGAGGGGCCTCCACAGTTGATGACCATGGGCGGCAGGCCCCCACCGGGCTGAAAGCTGCGGGCAATGGCGTTCACGTTTTTCTGCCAGTCGCCAAATGAGGTGGTGACCCCCAGGTTGCGGTAGTCCTGCAAGGCCTGCTCGATGCCTGTTTGCACCTGCGGCCAAGCCGCCTCGTCGCGTGCCTGCAGGTTTGCCAAGGCAGCGCCGCGCTCGCGTGCTGGCGCCGCCGCCAGCCACGCCCGCCCCATCGCGGAGGTGGCCAGCGAGATGCGCGAACCCACGTCCAGGCTCAGGGTGTGCAGGGCCTGGCTGCGGCAGTTTTCCACGTAGATCATCGACAGCCTGTCGCGTGTGCCCATTGACACCTCGGCACGCGCAAAGTCGGCCAGCTCCTGCATCAGCGGGCGGGCCACCTGGCGCACGTCCAGTCGCGCCAGCATGGCGCTGCCGAGCGACAGGGTGGCTGTGCCCAGCCGGTACTTGCTGCTTTCTTCCACGTGAATCAAGTAGCCCAGCCGGGTCAGGGTGGCGGTAAGGCGCGACACGGTGGACTTGGGCAGGTGGCAGCGCTGTGCGATTTCTTGGTTACCCAGCAGTTTGTCGCCTGCACGAAAACACGCCAGTACATCAAGGCCACGCGCCAGTGCGGTCACAAAATGCCGGTCTACATCCGCTGACGGTGCGGCTGCGCATGATGGTGGTGCACGGTGGGACGATGGCATGGGCGCATTATGTCGACGCCCTACGGGACCGGTTGTCACCGTGGGCGCAAGTAGGTGTATGACGGCCTTGGCATCGTCGGTCGCTGATGTGGGATGTCGCCTACTTCGGAACGAGCCCAGGGAGCGTGGCCAGATTTTCCCAGTACAGGTAGGCTTGGGCGATGAACGCCGCAGATTCCCCACAAACTCCACAGCCCCAACAACCCCCTTCAGGCCTTCAGCGCTTCGTGCAGTCTCTCGCGGCTTTCTGGCGTCCGGTCATGCCGTTTGTGCGTGCGGCACAGATGTGGTTGGACGCAGAGGGTTTGCGCATGAGTGCTGCCATGTCCTTCTACGGCATGTTGAGCCTGGCGCCATTGTTGATTTTGTTGGTGGGTGTGCTGGGCTGGTGGATGGACCGCAGCTACCTGGAGTCCAGCCTGATCAGCCAGGTGCAAGCAGTGATGGGCCAGCAAGTGGCGGACGTGATCCGGCAGGCGATGCAGAGTGCGCAGGAGCCCTCTGAGGGGCGGCTGGCATCCATCATCGGTTTTGTGGTGCTGCTTTCGGGGGCGACCGGGGTGTTTGTAGAGCTGCAGTCGGCATTTGGGCAACTGTGGCGCGGTGAAGGCCCTGCCCCGCAAGGTGCGGCGTGGTGGCGATTGGCATCGCTGCGGCTGCGGGGGCTGGCGTATGTCCTGGCGCTCGGGTTTTTGTTGCTGGTGTCGCTGGCGATGTCTACGGTGATCAACTTGGTGGGGGCCTGGGCGGGCACCCATTTTGCGTTTGCGCCCTTGGCGCCCATCATGCAAATCGTCAACGAGGCCGTGGCGTTCGGGTTCGCCGTGGCGCTGTTCGTGGGGCTCATGCGCATTGGAGTGGGCACCAAACCACCCATGCGTTGCATCGTCGCGGGCGCTGTGGTGGGCGCCACCTTGTTTACCGTGGGCAAGCAGTTGCTCGCGTGGTATCTGTCCACGGCCGCCGTGGTGTCTGCCTATGGCGCGGCGGGGTCGCTGGTCGTTTTGCTGATGTGGATCTTCTTCTCGTCAGCTGTTTTGCTGTTCTCGGCCAGCTGCGCCCGGGCGTTTCAGGAGGAGCGTGAGCGCATGATGAAGGAGCGACTGCCGCAGGCCCGTTGACGCGTATTACCTGGAGAAGGAGGCTAGAGAACGACTGGAATCTCGGTGGCAGGCGGTGTGTTGCGGCTGCGCCCACATCGCACCAAGCCGTCGATCATCACCATTCCGATGCCGGGGATGTCGCCCAACTGAACGCTTTCCAGCAGCGTGGCGCCGGCAGTGTGTTGCGCCCGGTCCATGAACACGAAGTCGGCGGCACGGCCCACTTCGATCAGGCCGCAGTTGAGGTTGCGAATGCGGGCGGTATTGCCGGTGGCGAAACAGAACACCAGTTCTGCGGGGATGTCGGCAAAGCTCGATATCAGCGCAATCATTCGCAACATGCCCAGGGGCTGCACGCCCGATCCGGCGGGCCCGTCGGTGCCAAGAATCACGCGGTGGGGGCACTTCAACTCGATGGCCGCGCGTGCCGCCTGAATGGCGATTTTCTCGTTGCCGTTATGCACCAGTTCGATGGCACGGGAGGACTTCTCGCACAGCTCGCACACATGCTTCCATGGCAGGGATGTGTGACCGCCGTTGATATGGCCGATCACATCGGCATCGGCCTCCAGCACCACGTCTTTGTCGATCAGGCCCGAGCCAGGGATGGACGGCCCCCCCGTGTGAATGGTGCTCTGGATGCCGTGCTTGCGCGCCCAGTCCACCATTTGTTTGGCTTCGTACCCAGCCTTTACGGAACCCAGCCCCACTTCACCCAGCAGCGTGACACCGGCGTCGGCCAGGTCCTTGAAGTCCTGCTCGACCATGCCTTTTTCGATGACCGGGGCGCCCGCGATGACCTTCACGCCGCCGGGGCGGAAATTGTCGAACGAACGCTGCGCCGTGATGGCCAAGGCCTTCAATCCCACAATGTCCTTGGGACGGCCGGGCAAGTGCACCTCGCCCGCCGACACCATGGTGGTGACGCCGCCGTTCATGGTGGAGTCGATCCAGCCAATTTGGTTTTGGCGCGGCGTCCAATCACCAAAGACCGGGTGCACGTGGCTGTCAATCAGGCCGGGCGCCACGCAGGTTTGTCGGGCGTCAATGGTGGTGCGCGCATGTTCCGTGTCGCAGTCCTTCTCGCGGCCCACGGCCACGATCAACCCATCGTTCACCACGATGGTGTCGGCGTCGAGGATGGGGTGGTCCAAATCGCCCGACAGCAGCAGGCCGATGTTTTTGATAACGACTTTGCCTGAGGTGGCCTGGGTGGAGATGTCTGCCATGGGGTACCAGTCGGGTAGAAGAAGGAAGCACGCTGCGCTGCGTGAAAATTGCAATTCGTGTAGGGAATACTACATAAGAGGGCGTGTTCACGCAATAAGGAAAGGCGCTGCGGAGTGTTGACGTTCAACGACGCAAGGCCACGTGCAGCGTGGGAGAAAGCCTGCCGCAAGGCATATAGCAATGGAATCGCGCGGGAGATAGAACCCAGGCTGTCCATAGTGCAGGGGCCCAGCACATGAAAAGCGATGCGCCCTGTAAGTCACCTGCAAAGCGTGTCAGGGCGCTGTCTCAGCCCTCACGGTGCGCAGCACCACATCAATCATGAAGTTATCCCAATGCGCTACGGCTTCGGGCAGATCGATGTCTTCACCCAGAAACGCAGAGAGTGTGTAGCGGTTGGATTGGTAAAAGTAGCCCATGGATGCAATCAGCAGGTACAGGTCGCGCGCGCGCATGTCGGGGCGGAACACCCCTTGCGCAACACCGCTGGTCAGCACCTGCTCAATCACCGACACCGCGGGCGACGAGTATTCGCGTGCCCGCAGCGACTTGGAGATGTGTTTGCCCTTGTGCAGGTTTTCCGTGTTGAGCAGCGTGACGAACTCAGGGTGCTTGCGGTAGTACTGGCTGACAAACCGCACCACCGCTTTCAATGACTCGATGGGTTCGCCCAGCCGGATATCGAGCGTTGCTTCGGACTCGTTCATGCGCCGGTAGATCTCCTCCAGCACCTCGATGAAGAGACCTTCCTTGCTGCCGAAGTAGTAGTAGATCATCCTGTCGAAGGACTTGGCGGCCTTCGATATCTTCTCCACGCTGCCGCCCTCGTAGCCATAGCGCGCGAACACCTTGGTCGCCGCCTTCAGGATGTTGTCGCGCGTGGTCTGCGCCGCCTGTTCGCGCACCCCCGTTTTGCGAGCAGTAGAGGAGCGGGTGGCTGCAGTGCGGCTTTTGGTGGGGGTGGCAGACATGGCGGATCCAGTCGGTTGGAGCGGGCCTTTCAGAACAGGTCCTCAAGGCCAGCCGGGGTCACTGCTCTGCAAAGGCGCGTTCAATCACAAAGTCACCGGGCTTGGTGGTGTTGCCTTCCTTGAAGCCGCGTTCTTCCATCATGTGCTTGAGGTCGCGCAGCATCTCGGGGCTGCCGCAGATCATCACACGGTCTTCAACCGGGTTGAGCGCGGGCAAGCCCAAATCTTTCGCCATCTGACCGTTTTCGATGACGGTTGTGACGCGGCCCTGGTGTTTGAATGCTTCGCGTGTCACGGTGGGGTAGTACTTGAGTTGCTTGCTCACGGTTTCGCCCAAGAACTCGTGCTGGGGCAGTTCTTGCGTGATGTAGTCGTGGTAGGCCAGTTCCTTCACTTCGCGAACCCCATGCACCAGGATGACTTCCTCGAACTTTTCGTAGGTCTCTGGGTCGCGGATCAAGCTGAGAAATGGTGCGACGCCGGTGCCGGTGGACAACATGTACAGGCGTTTGGCAGGCAGCAGGTAGTCGATCAGCAAGGTTCCCGTGGGCTTTTTGCCGACCACGATGGTGTCACCCACCTTGATGTGCTGCAGGCGCGAGGTCAGCGGGCCATCGGGCACCTTGATGGAGAGAAACTCCAGGTGTTCTTCGTAGTTGGGGCTCACGATGCTGTAAGCGCGCAGCAGGGGCTTGCCGTTTTCGCCGCGCAGGCCAATCATCGTGAAATGGCCGTTGGAAAAGCGCAGAGCGGTGTCGCGCGTGGTGGTGAAAGAAAACAGGCGGTCGGTCCAATGGTGGACGGTCAGGACGCGTTCTTCTAGAAAGGCGCTCATGGTGTTTTAGTCGGCAAAGTTGAAAAAACGGGTGAAAAGCTGGCTGAAAGTCCGGTGTGTAACGCCCCTAGGGACTCAGATTCAGGCCGGAAAGCTTGTGGCTCACAACCCTCCATTGTTCCGCATCTGGGAGCGGAGGCTTTCTTTTGGTGATTGTGGGCAGGCCCGGAGCCAGCTTTTTATTGAATTCGAGGAAGGATTCAAACTCGGCGGGAAGGTCCGTGTCTGCATAGATGGCATTGGCCGGACATTCTGGAATACACACTGCGCAATCGATGCACTCGTCTGGGTCGATGACCGGGGGAACAGGTTCCTTGGCCCCTCTTTGAAGCAATCCACCGGGCATACATCGACGCAGTCGGTGTATTTGCACCGAATGCATGCGTCTGTCACAACGTGCGTCATTTTGGGGCTCCTTGTGCACCGTTTCAGGGTGCGAGAAAACACTATTGCAGACCGGGATTGATTGCGCTACATTGACATGAAATGTAGTGAACACAACATTTAAGTTAAGTGAATGCTACACAAAATGCAATGAGCGTACAAGCGTTTGAAACGATGCAATGGACGGGCCTCTACGATGACTGAACACACAAAGACCGATGGACTTCCGGGCATGGACATGCCCGAGTTGCCGCAGGTCCTTGAGCGGGCGCGACCACGCAACGAGCGCATGAACGCCGCCAAGGTGGAGTGCAACGCGTGCCCCGTGCTGTGTCAGATCTCGGAGGGCCGCGCGGGTGCCTGCGACCGCTATGCCAATCAGGCAGGTGTGCTCGTGCGGGTGGACCCCGTTGTGCTGCTGCGCAAGACGCTGGAGGCGGGAGAGCCAACGCTGGTGCCATTTGCCGGCCGGGTAGCCCCCAGCGATGGCGTGGAGGCGAATGCGAGTGTTGTCGCTGCAGATGAGCCTCCTACATGGTCTGGAGACCTGTTGCTGACCGAGGAGGTCTTCGTGACCGGCGTGGGCTCGTCCACCACGTACCCCGACTACAAACCCGCGCCGTTCGTTGTGGGCTCCAAGGTGGATGGTGTGGACATGGTGACGGTGGTCACCGAGGGCATCTTCAGCTATTGCAGCTTCAAAGTGAAGATTGACACGGACCGATTCCTCGGGTCCGAACAGGCCAATGTCCGATGCAAGGGCGAGGTGGTTGGCCATGTGACCACCGCGGAATATGGGTCGCAAATGCTGTCGCTCGGCGGAGTGCACCACCTGACAGGTGGTACGAAGAAGGAAGGCCGCATCACCGCCGAGATGATGCAACTGCTGGGCAACAAGCAGGCCGGTCGAATTCACCATCGACGGTGGTTCGCAGCTGATCATTCAGGCGGGTCGCGCGCCCATCGTCAACGGTGTCGCAGAGCAGCGCATGCGCGTGGGCTGCGGATCGGCGGCCATCGGTATCTTTGCGCGCCAGTTCTTCGGCCACGCCGATGAGGTGGTCGTGGTGGACGACCACATCACGGGCGTGCTGACCGAGCACCAGGCGGGCCGTTGCCTCGACATGAAGTCGTCGGGCATTCAGATGCGCGGGCGCAAATCCACTCCCGGCCGCTACTTTCAGGTGGCCAACCCGGGAACAGGCTGGGGCGGCACCGACATTGCCGACCCTCTGTCCATCATTGAAGGCTGGAATGCCGATGTGGCTTGGCCTGGTCTGCGTCTGCTCATGACGTCCACGACGGGTGAGCATGCCAGTTGGTACGTTCTGGATGAGCAACTCACACCCGGTGGAAGCGCAGATGCCCACTGAGGTGCGCCGAATCGTGGATCGCATCGGCGAGAACTGCGAGCCTTCGCTGGCATCGGTGCTGTTTCTGGGCGGCGCTGGGGGCAGCCTGCGCGCTGGTGTCACCGAGAACCCGGTGTTGCTGACACGGTCCATCAAAAATGCCTTGGTCAATGTGACCTGTGGCGGTGCACCCGCTTATGTGTGGCCGGGTGGTGGCATCACCGTCATGGCGGATGTGCTGCGCATGCCAGACAACAGCTTTGGCACTGTGCCCACGCCCGCCATCGTTGCGCCCATTGAATTCAGCATGCGCCGTGCTGACTATGAGGCGCTGGGGGGGCACACTGACCAGATCCGCGGGCTGCGCGAGGTGTTGTCCAGCGGCGCCTGGCACAACGATGGCGCACCGCAGGCGATTCGCTGGCAGACGCTGCCCTCCGTCAATCCCTGGCCTCTGGGCCAGCCGCCCTTGCTGGGCTGAACGGATGCACAGCATGCACGCCTGCCGCAACTGGTTGTCCGACAGCCGATGGCATTTTCAGCACGGCCCCATCGACCTTGTCATACGGGCTGAAGGCGATGCTGGCATCGTTGCGCAAGCGCATGAGCGCGCCTGGATTCGATTCACCAGCGTGTTGCAGGAGCTGGTGGATGAACTGCCCGCATTGCGAGCCCCCGTGGGCGTTGCCTGTCCCGTGCAGGGCGTGGTCGCGCGGCGAATGTGGTCCGCATGCGCGCCGTATGGGTCAGGCTTCATCACTCCGATGGCTGCAGTCGCCGGTTCGGTAGCACAAGAGATACTGAGTTGTTATGAGGAGAGCGGCATTGACCGCGCATGGGTGAACAATGGTGGAGACATCGCCTTGCATCTCGCGCCAGGGTACTCCGCGTCGGTGGGCGTGGTGTCCGACATTGCAGCGCTCGACTTGGAGACATTGCGCGGAGGCCTTGTGGTGGATGGACAGCTTCACATCACCAGCACCATGCCGGTGCGCGGTGTTGCCACCAGTGGCTGGCGGGGGCGCAGCCAGTCGATGGGAATTGCAGACAGTGTCACGGTGTTGGCCCACACTGCCGCGCAGGCAGATGCTGCGGCGACCATCGTGGCGAACGCTGTCAACGTGCAGGACGCCCGCATATCGCGCATGCCCGCCTGGCTGGTGCGCGACGACAGCGACTTGGGTGGGCTGCACGTGACCGTCGATGTGCCTGCGCTGCCGTTGGCGCAGGTACAAACTGCGCTTGCAGCGCGGCTTGCACAAGGCGCAAGAATTGAAGGCTGGTGGGCTGCTGTGGTTTGCGTTGCTGACCTGCCAGGGGCAATATGCGGCGACAGCCGACACCGCGGCACTGGGGCACGCCCCATCAGGCGAAAAGAATGAAGCGGAAGTTGAAGTTGGTTCAGTATTTGCTTAATGAATTGCACAGGTCTCTAAATGATTCAGATACGACGCGTTTTCACCCATCTTGAGGAAATCAGGCACGAATTTGGGCCGGTGGCAGAGGTTCCGCTGCTGCGTGGTGCCATCGGCGCGGTGCTGACCAACCCCTACGCGGGCCGCTACGAGGCCGACATCCTTCCGATGATGGAGGCTTTGCAGGACGTGGGTCTGGACATGGCACAACGCCTGCTCAAGGCTATGGGGGTACCCGCGGAGCGCATCGAAACCTACGGCAAAGGCGCAATTGTGGGCGCGGGCGGAGAACTGGAGCATGGGGCGCTCTGGCATGTGCCGGGCGGCTACGCCATGCGCGAACTGCTGGGCTGGAAAGGTGACCGCAATGCCTACGCCAAAGGCCAAGCCGAAGAAAAAACGGGGCAGCCCGCAAACGCCCTGTCTATCGTTCCCTCCACAAAGAAGGTAGGTGGGCCCGGCGCTGCATTGGATGTGCCCCTGACGCATATCAACGCCAGCTATGTGCGCAGCCATTTCGATGCCATGGAGGTGCGTGTGCCTGGCGCACCTGCCGCAGATGAGATCGTGTTCATCCTGGCTATGACGACCGGCTCCCGCATTCATGCCCGCGTGGGTGGGCTCAAGGCGGCGGACATCAGCCAGTGGAACGGTCTGCGCTAGGCCGCCACACGCACTTTCACCATTGCACAAGTACAAGATTTCAAGGAGCCAAAATGCCTGCCAAGATTCGCAAAATCATCGTCCAGACAGACGAAGTCCGCGTAGAGATGGGGCGTGATGTGCAACCTCCCGTGCGCAAGGCGCTGGCCATGGCCGTGATCGAAAACCCGTTCGCTGGCCGCTATGTAGAAAACCTCGATGAGCTCATCGCCATCGGTGAAGAGCTGGGTGGCCTGCTGGGTGACCGCTGCGTTCAGGCTCTGGGCATTGCACCGGGCGACGCGCACAGCTACGGCAAGGCGGCCATTGTGGGCGAGGCTGGCGAGCTGGAGCATGCTGCGGCCATCCTGCACCCCAAGCTTGGCGCGCCACTGCGTGTGGCCGTCGAAAAGGGCGCCGCCCTGGTCCCATCTAGCAAAAAGATGGGCGGCCTTGGCACGGCCATCGACGTGCCGTTGGGACACAAGGATGCCGCCTACGTGCGCAGCCATTTCGACGCCATGGAAGCGCGTGTGGCCGATGCCCCGCGTGCCAACGAAATCGTGGTGGCCGTTGTCGTGACCGACAGCGGGCGGCCGTTACCACGTGTCGGCGGCCTCACGGTCTCCGAAATCCAAGGTGTGGACGGCCTGCGTTGAACCCCGTACGCGCACAACCCGCCTCTGTTCTGTCTCACCCCGTTCGATCTCTCTCCAACCATCCTTCAGGAGTCTCCCCATGACGATGCGACGAAACCTCATGCGTGCCACGGCTGCGGCTGCACTGGCCCTTACCCTGGCCCCTGTTTTTGCCCAGGGCGTGATCAAGATTGGCGAGGTCAACAGCTACAAGGCACAGCCCGCTTTCCTGGAGCCCTACAAGAAGGGCATGGAGCTGGCGGTCGATGAGATCAACGCAGCGGGCGGCGTCAACGGCAAGAAGATCGAACTGATCACGCGCGACGACAACGCCAACCCCGGCGACGCCGTTCGGGTGGCGGAAGAGCTGGTCTCGCGCGAGAAGATCGACGTGCTGGCTGGCACCTTCCTGTCGAACACCGGCCTGGCGGTGGCCGACTTCGCCAAGCAAAAGAAGTTCTTCTTCCTCGCCGGCGAGCCGCTGACCGACAAGATGACCTGGCAGGGCGGCAACCAGTACACCTTCCGCCTGCGCCCCGGCACCTACATGCAGGCCGCCATGCTGGTGCCCGAGGCCGCCAAGATGAAGAAAAAGCGCTGGGCGGTGGTGTACCCCAACTACGAATACGGCCAGTCCGCCGTGGCTGCGTTCAAGCAACTGCTCAAGGCCGCTCAGCCTGATGTGGAGTTTGTAGCCGAGCAAGCCACGCCACTGGGCCGCGTCGATGCCGGCAGCGTGGTGCAGGCCCTGGCAGACGCAAAGCCTGACGCGATCTTCAACGTGCTGTTCGGCGCCGACCTGTCGAAGTTCGTGCGCGAGGGCAACACGCGGGGCCTCTTCAAGGGCACCGAGGTCGTCAGCGTGCTGACCGGCGAGCCGGAATACCTGGACCCGCTGAAAGACGAGGCGCCCAACGGCTGGCTCGTCACCGGCTATCCCTGGTACGGCATCAAGACGCCCGCAGCACAAGGCCTTCGAGCAGGCGTACCAGGCCAAGTTCAAGGACTACCCGCGCCTGGGCTCGGTGGTGGGCTACAGCATGATCAAGTCGGCTGCGGCCGGCATTGCCAAAGCCAAGAGCACCGACACCGACAAGCTGGTGGCAGCCTTCAAGGGCCTGCAGGTGGACACCCCATTCGGCAAGATCACCTACCGCGCCTGAAGACCACCAGGCGACCATGGGCGCGTTTGTCGGTCGCACCAAGAACGAAGGCGGCAAGGGCGTGATGGTGGACTACGTCTACCTGGACGGCGCCGATGCCAAGTACCAGCCCTCCGCTGCCGACGTGAAGAAGTCACGAAGCGCTGATTGACCTCCCTCTGAGGCGCCCTGCAGCGCCTCTGTCCCAGCAGACGCTACTGGCAGTCCGGCGCAGCCGGATTCGCGGTGGCGCTGGTCGGGGCGTGTCGGCTTCTTTCATGTGCTGCGAGTGGTGCGCAACACGGGTGGTGATGACTTGAGGGTTTATCGAACATGAGTTTTTCGGGTTTCATCGTTCAGCTCATCAATGGGCTGGCGAGCGCGTCGTCGCTGTTCCTCGTGGCGGCGGGTCTGTCGCTGATCTTTGGCGTGACCCGCATCGTGAACTTTGCCCATGGCTCGTTCTTCATGGTGGGCATCTACGTCGCGTACTCGCTGGTCGAGCGCCTGAGCGGTGCTTTCGGCTTCTGGGTGGCCTTGCCGCTCGCAGCGCTGATCGTTGGCGTGCTCGGTGCGCTGATCGAGGTGGTGCTGCTGCGCCGCATCTACAAGGCGCCCGAGCTGTTCCAGCTGCTGGCCACGTTCGCGCTGGTGCTGGTCATCAAGGACGCGGTGCTGTGGCTCTGGGGCCCCGACGAACTGCTGGGCCCGCGCGCGCCGGGCCTTTCGGGTTCTGTGAGCCTGCTGGGGCGGCAGTTCCCCACCTACGACCTGTTCCTGATCGTGGTCGGTCCGCTGGTGCTGGGCGCGGTCTGGCTGCTGCTCACGCGCACCCGGTTCGGCACGCTGGTGCGTGCCGCCACGCAGGACCGCGAGATGGTGAGCGCGCTGGGCGTCAACCAGGCCTGGCTGTTCACGGCTGTGTTTGCGCTGGGCGCGATGCTGGCCGGGCTGGGCGGCGCATTGCAGCTGCCGCGCGAGCCCGCCACGCTGGAGATGGACCTGCACACCATCGGTGCCGCCTTCGTGGTGGTGGTGGTGGGCGGCATGGGGTCCATCCCGGGCGCGTACGCGGCGGCCCTGCTGATCTCCGAGATCAAGGCCATCTGCATCTGGCTGGGCGTGGTCGACGTGTTCGGCGTGAGTGTTTCGTTTTCCAAGCTGACCCTGGTGGTCGATTTTCTGGTGATGGCCGTGGTGCTGGTCTGGCGCCCGTGGGGGCTGTTTGGCCGGCCACAGGCACCCAGCCGATACGTGGGCATGCAGGAGGAGCCGCTGCGTCGACCGGGCAAGGCCTACTTGGTGGCCGCCGCCGTGCTGGGCCTGTTGCTCGCGGCGGCACCGCTGCTCACCGCGCAGTCGCCCTACACCACGGTGCTGCTGATCGACCTGCTGATCGCAGCGCTGTTCGCGGCCAGCCTGCACTTCATCATGGGGCCTGCAGGCATGCATTCCTTCGGCCATGCCGCCTACTTCGGCCTGGGCGCCTATGGCGCGGCCCTGCTGGTGCGCATCGCTCGGGCTGCCGATGGAGATCGCACTGGTCGTGGCGCCGCTGGTGGCGGCGGTCGGCGCGTTCGTCTACGGCTGGTTCGCGGTGCGGCTGTCGGGCGTCTACCTGGCCATGCTGACGCTGGCCTTCGCCCAGATCACCTGGGCCATCACCTACCAGTGGGACAGTTTCACCGGTGGCAGCAACGGCCTCACCGGTGTCTGGCCCGCGGAATGGCTGGCGGACAAGCGCATGTACTACTGGCTCACGCTGGCTGCTGGTGGGGGCGGGGGTGTGGTGGCTGCGCCGCGTGCTGTTCTCGCCGTTCGGCTATGCGCTGCGCGCCGGGCGCGATTCGGTGCTGCGCGCCGACGCCATCGGCATCGACGTCAAGCGCATGCAGTGGGCGGCCTTTGTGGTGGCGGGCACGGCTGCGGGGCTGGCGGGCGCACTCTATGCGTTCTCCAAGGGCAGCATTTCGCCGGAATCGATGGCCGTTGGCAAGTCGGTGGACGGGCTGGTGATGGTGCTGCTCGGCGGCATCCAGACGCTGGCGGGGCCGGTGGTGGGCGCGGTCACCTTCACCTGGCTGCACGACACCGTGGCGCGCAACACCGACTACTGGCGCGCCATGCTGGGCGCCATCATCCTGATTCTGGTGCTGCTGTTCCCGCAGGGTATCGCGGGCACCTTCAAGCAGCTTTTCGACAACATGCGCAACGCCAAGAACACCAAGGAGGGCAAGGCATGAGCCTCCTCAAAGTCACCGGTCTGGGCAAGTCGTTTGGCGGCGTCAAGGCGGTGGATGGCATCCACTTCGAGCTGGCGGCGGGTGAGCTGCTGGCGCTGATCGGCCCCAACGGCGCCGGCAAGTCCACCACCTTCAACATGGTCAACGGCCAGCTGCCTGCCGACGCGGGCTCCATCCAGCTCAACGGCCAGGAGCTGGTGGGCCGCAAGCCGCGCGACATCTGGCGCATGGGCGTGGGTCGCACCTTCCAGATCGCCGAAACCTTTGCCTCGCTCACGGTGGTGGAGAACGTGCAGATGGCCCTGATCTCCAACGACAGCCAGTTGTTCTCGATGTGGCGCAGGGCGGCCGACCACAAGCGCGACGAGGCGCTGGCGCTGCTCGACCAGGTCGGCATGAAGTCGCAGGCCGACCGCCCCTGCAGCGTGCTGGCCTATGGCGATGTGAAGCGTGTGGAGCTGGCCATTGCCATGGCCAACAGCCCGAAGCTGTTGCTGATGGACGAGCCCACCGCCGGCATGGCCCCCAAGGAGCGCAACGACCTGATGGCGCTGACCAAGCAACTCGTGATCGACCGCGGCATGGCCGTGCTGTTCACCGAGCACAGCATGGACGTGGTGTTTGCCTACGCCGACCGCATGATCGTGCTGGCGCGCGGGCGCCTGATCGCCGAGGGCAAACCGCTGGAGATGCGCGACCACCCGAAGGTGCAGGAGGTCTACTTCGGCACCGGCAAGACCTTCGAGAAGAAAAAAGCCGCAGCCCCTGCGGAGGCGGCATGACCATGACGACCAACGAACCCAAAGAATTGCTGCTCGAGGCCAAGGGCCTGCAGGCCTGGTACGGCGCGGCGCAGATCCTGTATGACGTGGACCTGGAGGTGCGCCGCGGCGAAGTCGTGGCCCTGATGGGCCGCAACGGCGCGGGCAAGTCCACCACGCTCAAGACGCTGATGGGCATGCTGTCCAAGCGCAAGGGCACCATCCAGTTCATGGGCAAAGACCTGTCCAAAACCGACCCGCACGACGCGGCCCGCCTGGGCCTGGGTTTTGTGCCCGAAGACCGCCGCGTGTTCACCGACCTCACGGTGATGGAGAACCTCGAAGTCGGCCACCAGCCCGCGCGCCACTGGCCCGACGGCACCGCCGCCCCGGTGTGGACGCCCGAGCGCCTGTTCAAGCTGTTTCCCAACCTGGGCGAAATGCCCCAGCGCCCCGGCGGCCGCATGAGCGGTGGCGAGCAGCAGATGCTGACCGTGGCGCGCACGCTGATGGGCAACCCCTATCGTCGTGCTGCTCGACGAGCCCTCTGAAGGTGTGGCCCCGGTCATCGTCGAGCAGATGGCGCAGATGATCCTGGAGCTGAAAGAGCAGGGCGTGAGCATTCTGCTGTCCGAGCAGAACATGCACTTTGCCGAGCTGGTGTCCGACCGCGCCTATGTGCTCGAAAAAGGCCAGATCCGCTACCAGGCCACGATGGCCGAGCTGGCCGCCAACGAAGAAGTGCGCCGCGCCTACCTCAGCGTTTGAATGAGTTCCCCCGGCCCTGGCCCCACCGGGCCGTGGCCGATGTGTCAGTGCGTTCCCAACCGGAGTGTTCACCATGCAAACAGCCCTGCGTCGTCGCTTTCTTCTTCAGTCGGCAGCCTTCTCGCTGGCCGGTGCCAGCCTTCCCGCTTCGTGGGCGGCAGGCAAGATCAAACCCAGTGAGCGCGCTGCGCTCATCGTGGTCGATGTGCAAAATTGTTTTGTCCCCGGTGGAACGCTTCCGGTGGCCAAGGGTGACGAGGTGGTGCCTGTCATCAACCGCATCGCTACGGCGTTTGAGAACGTCGTGGTCACGCAGGACTGGCACACCCAAGGCCACGCTTCTTTTGCCAGCACCCATGCGGGCAAGAAGCCGTTTGAAACCACCAAGCTGAGCTACGGGCAGCAGGTGCTGTGGCCCGACCATTGCGTGCAAGGCACCGACGACGCAGCGCTGCACAAAGACCTCAAGCTGCCCACGGCCCAGGTGATCCTGCGCAAGGGCTTTCACCAGCATGTAGACAGCTATTCGGCGTTTGAGGAAGCCGACCGCAAGACCTCCACCGGCCTGGCGGGCTACCTCAAGCAGCGCGGTATCAAGACGGTGTTTGTCACCGGCCTGGCCACCGACTTCTGCGTGGCCTGGACGGCGCTGGACGCCAAGCGTCTGGGCTTTGAAACCTATGTGGTCGAAGATGCCACCCGCGCCATCGACCTCAACGGGTCGCTCGACGCTGCGTGGAAGAACATGAAGGCCAAAGGCGTCAAGCGTATCCAGTCCGCTGACATTGACGTGGCCTGAATGGCGCACCGCCCCGGTGGCTCGCCACCGGGGTTTGACAGAGTCACAACACCCCGCAGAAAAGGTTGCGCAGCGGTTCCGCTTAAAGTGAAACTTGCGCATTTGATGTAAGGAGCGTTTCATGAAATGTCGTGGGATGGAAGAGGGAGGCATCGACCGCCGTGCGGTACTGACAACCCTGGCTGCCGCCGCTCTGGGTGTTGCAGGCCCGGCCTTTGCCGAGACCGGTGTGACGGACAACCGCATCAAGGTGGGCCAGTCGGCTGTTTTCACCGGGCCCGCCAAGGATTTCGGGGTGGACTACAAGGCAGGCATCTCCCTCTACTTCGACAAGGTCAACAAAGCCGGGGGTGTGCAGGGGCGCACGCTGGAGCTGGTGTCCCACGACGACGCCTACGACCCCAAGAAAACGGCCGAGAACACGACCAAGCTGATCGATGAGGACAAGGTCTTTGCCCTCATCGGCTACGTGGCCACGGGCAATCTGATCGCTGCCATGCCCATTGCCGAGAAGGCCGGCGTGCCCATGTTTGCGCCGCTGGTGGGCACCACCTCGTTTCGTACCACGCACAACCGCTACCTCTTTCACGTGCGTGCCAGCTACGAAACCGAGCTGCGCAAGATCGTGGGGCATCTGGCCACCCTCGGCATTCACAACATTGCGGTGGTTTACCAGAACAGCGCGTTCGGCAAGTCCAACCTCGAAACCTGCCTGCAGATTGCGCAGGACCTGAAGGTCAAGGTGGTTGAGTCCGTGCCCCTGGAGATCGCCGCCACCGACGCCAAAGCCCAGGTCACCACCCTCACCAAGGCCCAGCCCGGCGCAGTGGTAATGATCATGGCCGGCAAGATGGTCGAAGTCTTTCTGCGCGACTACCGTGCGGGTGGCGGCGCTTCGCCGCTGTACACCATCTCGGTCGGCATTACCGATGCACCGGGCTCTGCGCAGCGGCTGAACGGCGGCATCGAAGGGCTGGTCACCGCCAGCATCGTGCCCTCGCCGCAGGCCAGCCGTCTGCCCATCGTTTCGGACTACCGCAAGGACCGCACCGACGCGGGCGAAAAGATCGACAGCTACACCATGCTGGAGGGCTACATCGCCGCACGCGTGTTTGTGGAAGGCCTCAAGCGCGCGGGCCGAGCCCTCACGCGAGAAGGTTTCATCAAGGCCATGGAAGACATGGGCACCACCAAAATCGGCGATTTCCCTTTGCAATATGGGCCCAACAACCACAATGGCTCCAACTTTGTGGACCTGGAGATGTACACGCGCACCGGCCGCCTGATGCGATGACGCGGCCGCAATGATTCGGCTATCACGCCCAAGGGCAAGGGAATACGCCGCGCCATGAATCCTTGAAGAGACAAGAAGAAAAGAACCCACGAGACATGTTCACCGCGACCGCCGCTTTCACAGTCAATGGCCAGCCTTGTACGCCGCCATTGGGCAACCCTCCCAGCGCCACGCTGCTGCACGTGCTGCGCAATGACTTGGCGCTCAACGGCCCCAAATACGGCTGCGGCCTGGGTCAGTGTGGCGCGTGTACGGTGCTGGTCGATGGTGTGGCGGCCCGCTCCTGTGTCATCCCGGCGCACGGCGTGGAGGGGCGTAACGTCACCACGCTCGAAGGCCTGCCCGCTCGGTGCGGCAACCGCCAAGGCCTGCACCCGGTGCAGCAGGCCTTCATCGACGAGCAGGCCGCGCAATGCGGCTACTGCCTCAACGGCATGGTGATGATGGCCGTGGCCTTGCTGGAGCGAAACCCCGACCCTGACGAAGCCGCCAGTGCGCCGTGAACTGTCGGCCAACCTGTGCCGCTGCGGCACCCATGTCGAAATCATCCGCGCCGTGCTGCGCGCGGCAGTGCTGATGCGCGAGGCCCAGGCATGAGCGACACTCCAGCGCTGCGCGCCCACGCGCCCCTGACCCGTGCCGATTTCCATGCCGCCGACGGCGTGCTGCTGGTCGTGCGCAACCCGCCGCCCGCCCCGCCTCCGGTCAAGGGCCAGCCGCGCGCTGGTGGCGGGCAACCCGGCCGAGGGCGTCGAGATCCTGATCGCCGTGTGGGACGACGGCAGCGTGACCGCGCTCAGCGGCCACGTCGACCTGGGCACCGGCATCCGCACCGCGCTCGCGCAGATCGTGGCCGAAGAGCTCGATGTGCCGCTGGCCCAGGTGAACATGGTGCTGGGCGACACCACGCGCGCGCCCAACCAGGGCGCCACCATTGCCAGTGCGTCGATCCAGATCCACGCCAAGCCGCTGCGCACCGCAGCCGCGCAGGCGCGCGCACTGGCTGGTGGCGCAAAGCGGCGGAGCACCTGGGCGTAGCAGTTGAAGCCCTGCAGGTGCAGGCAGGCGTGGTGCAGGTCACCGCAGATCCGACGCGCCACGTGTCTTACGGCGCGCTGCTGGCAGGCGCACAGACCACGCTGGAGCTGGTGGACGCCACGCCCACCAAGCCGACGACGGACTATCGCCTCGTCGGCCAGTCCGTGCCGCGCGTGGACATCCCGGCCAAGGTCAGCGGCGAGCTGGTCTTCGTGCACGACATGCGCGTGCCCGGCATGCTGCACGGCCGCGTGGTGCGCCCGCCGTATGCCGGCGCCGACCACGGCGACTTCATCGGCAACACGCTCGAATCGGTCGACGAGCAGTCCATCGCCCACATCCCCGGCATCCGCGCGGTGGTGGTCGATCCGCGACTTCGTCGGCATCGTCGCCGAGCGCGAAGAGCAGGCCGAGCAGGCGCTGCGCGAGCTGAAGGTGCGCTGGAAGGCCTGGCCCGGCTTGCCGCGCCAGGACATCGCCGAGCGCTGGAGCAAGCGCTCCGCGCCAACCCGTCGACGCCAGCGCCGCTGGTGGACGAAGGCGACGTGGATGCCGCCCTCGCCGCACGCCGCGCAGCCGATGCCGCGCACCTACGTGTGGCCGTACCAGATGCACGCGTCCATCGGCCCGTCGTGCGCGGTGGCCGACTGGCGCAGCGATGGCAGCACGGCCGCCCGCGCATGACCGTCTGGGCCGGCACGCAGAACCCGCATGTGCTGCGCGCCGACCTGGCCCGCTGATGGGCCTGGCCGACGTCGACATCGACGTCGTCCGCATGGAGGCCGCCGGCTGCTACGGCCGCAACGGCGCCGACGACGTGGCCGCCGACGCCGCGCTGCTGTCGCGCGCCGTCGGCGCCCCGGTGCGCGTGCAGCTCACGCGCGAGCAGGAGCACCTGTGGGAGCCCAAGGGCGCGGCGCAGCTGATGCAGGTGCGCGGCGGGCTCAACGCCGACGGCACCGTGGCGGCCTATGACTTCGAGACCTCGTACCCGTCCAACGGCGCGCCCACGCTGGCGCTGCTGCTCACGCGCACCATCGAGCCCGTGGCCCAGGCCTACGAGATGGGCGACCGCACCGCGCGGCCGCCTTACGAGCTACGACAACCTGCGCGTCGCCGTCAACGACATGGCGCCGATCGTGCGCGCCTCGTGGCTGCGCGGCGTGTCGGCGCTGCCCAACTCGTTCGCGCACGAGTCCTATGTCGACGAGCTGGCGACTGCCGCCGGCGTCGACCCGGTCGCAGTTTCGCCTGCAGCTACCTGAACGACCCGCGCGCGGCCGAGCTGGTGCAGGCCACGGCCGAGAAGGCCGGCTGGCTGCGCCGCACCGGCCCGCAGCAGCGCGAGCTGGACGGCGACTGGGTGCAAGGCCAGGGCTTCGCCTACGCCCGCTACGTGCACAGCAAGTGGCCCGGCTTCGGCGCCGCCTGGGCCGCCTGGGTGGCCGATGTGGAGGTCAACCACAAGACCGGCGAGGTGCATGTGCGCCGCGTGGTCGTCGGCCACGACGCGGGCCTGATGGTCAACCCGGCCGGCGTGGAGCACCAGGTGCACGGCAACGTGCTGCAGACCACCAGCCGCGCGCTGAAGGAACAGGTGCACGTTCGATCCCGCAAGCAGCGCCGGTGGCAACCGCGAGTGGGGCAGCTACCCGATCCTGAGCTTCCGCGAGGTGCCGGTCATCGAGGTGATGCAGATGCCGCGGCAGGACGAGCCGCCGCTGGGCGCGGGCGAGTCGTCGTCGGTGCCCGGCACGGCGGCGATTGCCAACGCGATCTTCGACGCCACCGGCGTGCGTTTTCGCGCGCCGCCGTTCACGCCCGAGGTGGTGCGCGCCGGGCTCAATCCCCTGCCCGGTGGCGCGGGCGAAGCCGCAGCGGGCAGCAGCAGCCCGCCCACCGAGCAAGCCGAGGTGTTGCCCACTTTGGAACTGCCCGCGCCCACCGTGCCCGCCAGTGCCACATGGCCCACAAAACGCAGCCCCTGGGCACGCGCCTTGGCTCTGGCCGCCGGTGGCCTCGCCATGGGCGCCGCGCTGCTCGGCTGGCGCCCGTCCATCGCGCCGGTGGTGCAGACGGCGAGCGCGTCGGTCTACAACGCCGCCACCATCGAGCGGGGCCGCATCGTGGCTGCCGCTGGCGACTGCGTGGTCTGCCACACCGCACCGGGCGGCACGCCCAACACCGGCGGCCGCGCCATGGACACGCCGTTCGGCAAGGTCTACACCACCAACCTCACGCCCGACGCCGGAGACCGGCATCGGCCAGTGGTCGTTCAGCGCCTTCCAGCGCGCCATGCGCGAAGGCATCTCGCGCGATGGCAACCACCTGTACCCCGCGTTCCCCTACACCGTCGTTCGCCAAGATGAGCGACGACGACCTGACCGCGCTGTACGCCTACCTGATGGCGCAGCCTGCGGTGCGGGCCGACGTGCCCAAGACCGCAGCTGGCCTTCCCGTTCAGCGTGCGCCCGTTGATGGCCGGGTGGAACGCGCTGTTCCACGACGCCACGCCCTTCAAGCCCGACCCCACCCGCCCGCCCGAATGGAACCGCGGCGCCTATCTGGTGCAGGGCGTGGGCCACTGCGGCGCCTGCCACACGCCGCGCAATGCGCTGGGCGCCGAGCTGGGCGGCGCGGCGTTCCTGTCCGGCGCCATGGTCGACGGCTGGGAGGCGCCCGCGCTCACCGGCCTGTCGAAAGCGCCCGTGCCCTGGACGGCCGATGCGCTGTATCGCTACCTGCGCCACGGCCACAGCCCGCAGCACGGCAGCGCCTCCGGCCCGATGGCACCCGTGGTGCGCGAGCTGGCGCACTTGCCCGACGACGACATCCGCGCCATGGCGGGCTACCTGGCATCGTTCACCGCTGCGGAACCCACCACGCAGGCCGCGCCTGACCCGCAGCAGCGCGCCCAGACCGCCGTGGCCCAGGCCGCCGCGATGGCACCCCAACCCGGCCAGGCCCAGCGCCTGTTCAACGGCGCCTGCGCCGCCTGCCACCACGACGGCGACGGGCCGAAGTTGCTGGGCGTGAACGTGCCGCTGGCGCTCAACAGCAACCTGCACAGCGACCGGCCCGACAACCTGCTGCAGGTCATCGTCGCACGGCATCCGCGAGCCCGCCACGCGCGACATCGGCTTCATGCCCGGCTTTGGCGATGCGCTCAGCGATGCGCAGATCACTGAGCTTGCGGGCTACATGCGCCAGCGCTACGCACCCGGCCGCCCCGCGTGGGCCAACGTGCCCGAGGCCTTGGCCCGCGTGCGCGCAGGGCCAGCACATCCTTGAGCATCAATTGTTGAAGTGTTTTAGGCCGCTAGCGCTTGCTGGGTAAGCGCTGACAGCTATCAAAACAGGAGTTTTGGGTGTGGCGGGCGTGCCCAGCACCGCGCCTGCGCGCAGTCGCCAGCCGTGGCGCGGCCTGAACAGCGCTGCTAATTCCCCTCACATCGCCGCATTGCCCCTGCCGCCACGCAGGCACAGTGGCAGCGGGCTTGGTCCATGGGGGAGCAGGCCCGGGCGTTGCGGGCCGTTGGGAGTGTCCGAGTGCCTTGGCCCGCCACCACCGCGTGGCTGCTCTTGTTTTGTCACCCTGCAAGGAGAACACCATGACCCCGAGTGAAACCGAAATCCATCGCATCGTGTTGCGCCTGCTGCGCGAAGGCTATTCCGCGCTGAACTCGGCCCAGCGCAAAGTGGTGGACTCGCTCATGGCCGTGTGTTGAGCCACTGAGGGACCCCACCCTCGTGCTGCTGGCAGTGCACAGGCTGTTGTCCTCATGCGAGATAGCGATCTGATTCGATGATTTTTGGCTCCTGGCGCTTGATGGACAAGCGCTCGCAGCTATTACAAACATAGCATCAGGGCTTTGCGCGGGTGCACGCGGACTTTGCTGGGACGGTGTTCAATACAGCCGTTGTGCGGCCACCATCTTTGCCGCGCGCGTTCACCCACCATGCACACCACCCACGCCCTGAACCCCGCTCCTGCCCAGCCCACCGCGCTCACAGACGAAGACATCTCCCGCATCATCGAAATGGCCTGGGAAGACCGCACACCGTTCGAATCCATAGCGCTGCAGTTCGGCCTGAGCGAAGGCGATGTCATCACCCTCATGCGCCGCCAGCTCAAGCCCGGCTCGTTTCGCATGTGGCGCCAGCGGGTCACCGGCCGTGCCACCAAACACCAGGCGCTGCGCTCACCTGCGGTAGACCGGGCTTACTGCCCGACGCAATACAAACACCGCTGACCACGGCCGGTCCACGTTGCACGCCGCCGGGGTGGGTGGATTGCCTCAACCTCTCAAACCCAGCCCTCGTGCCACCGCGTTGCATCCTGCAACTCCCGCCAGGGCACGGTCAGCGTGCGGCCCGAAATGACCGCCTCCAGCTCCACAGCCTCCAGCGGCAACTCCGGGCTGGGCGGTGGCACGATGCGGGCGACCAAAAAGTGCTTCTCTTTGTTCACAGCCACCACGGCGGTCCACTTGCTCAGTGGCAGCTTGTCGGGGTTCAGGGGGCGGGCCTTGCGGCCGGTGGGGTAGTGGGGCATGGGGCGATTGTGTAGGGTGCCTGCAAACCGGCAGTGGCCCGGGTCTTGTTTGCCCACGGCCAGTTTGCCCGCTAAGCAGCTCAATGGCTGCAGCGGCTCCATGGCGCAACGACTCGCTCAGGCCAACCGCACCCACTGCCACAGCGCAAAGCCGCCCAGCAGCAGTGCCGACCCCTGGTTGATGCGCTGGCGCCATGCGGCCGTAAAGCGCCGCCGCTGGTGCGCGATGACGCCTGTCAGCAGCAGCCACCAGGCGGCCGAACCCGCCAGCACGCCAGCCACCATCCACAGTGGCGACAGCTGGCTGCTCGGCTGCCCGCCGCCGAGCGACCCAAACACCGCGATGAACGAAATGATGGTGGCGGGGTTGGCCAGCGTCAGTGCAAACGTGCCCGCGGCCAGGCCCAGCAGCCCCCTCGCGTCGCGCGCCGGGGCGGCCGTGTCGGCCACGGGGGCGCGCCAGGTGCGCCAGGCCAGCACCAGCAGCAGGGCACCGCCGCCCAGCGCCAGCGGTGTTTTGGCGCTGGCCAGCAGGTCGATCAACCAGCGCACGCTGTACGCACCGATGGCGCCATACACCGCATCTGCCGCCGCCGCACCCAGGCCGGTCGCCAGCCCCGCTGCCAAACCCCGCTCCAGCGTGCGCTGCATGGTCAGCAGGCCGATGGGCCCCACGGGGGCAGCAATGAGAACGCCGATGGCGGCGGCTTGAAGAAACAAAGTGAGCGAGGCAAAGTCCATGCACCCATGCTAGAACCGCGCTTGCCGATGGAGAATGCTAAAAATTAGGCGTTCTCCGGTTTTGCTTTCGTATTTTTCTGCATATCTACTAAAAGGCCGTTCATGGACGTTGACGACAAGGCCTGGCGGCTGCTCACTGCTTTGCAGGCTGACGGGCGCGCCTCCCTCAAAGACCTGGCGCAGACGGTGGGGCTGTCGGTGCCCGCCACGCTGGAGCGCTTGCGCCGCCTGCAAGAGGCGGGCGTGGTGCGCGGCGTCCATGCCGACATCGACCCGGCCAAGGTCGGCTACGGTGTGCGGGCCGTGGTGGGCATCAACGTGCCGCAGCCCGGCAAGACCGCGCTGATCGACAAGCTGCGCAAATCGGCCCGGGTGCTGGAGTGCCACCACGTCAGCGGCAACGATTCGTATGTGCTGCAGGTGGTCGCCCGCGACCTGCCAGACCTGGAACAGTTTCTGGGCGACATCAACGGCTACGGCGAGACCCGCACCTCCATCGTGTTCTCCACACCCATCCCACTGCGCGGCCTGGTCCGGCCAGAGTCCGCCTGATGCGGAACGGCGCCAGGGCCCGGCAACTGCCGCCCGGCCCGGGCCATCAGCCCCTCAAAACGTCACCTTGACCGACGGCGCGCTGCGCAGCGCATCGCCATGGAACACGGCCTCAATGTTGTTGCCATCCGGGTCCAGCACAAACGCCGCGTAGTAGCCGGGGTGGTAGGGGCGTTCACCGGGCGCTCCGTTGTCGGTGCCGCCGTGGGCCAGCGCGGCTTGGTAAAACGCATCCACCATCGCCCGGCTCTGCGCCTGAAAAGCCAGGTGCGTGCGCCCCGTCAGGTGGCCTTGCGCGGCCAGGCTGTCGGCAGACGACACAAACAACTCGTCCGCCCAGAAGTAGCCCTCGTCCGCGCCACCCATCGGCACCTGCAAGGCGCCCAGCACGGCGGTGTAGAACGCCTGGCTGGCCGCCAGGTCGCGCACGACGAGCTGAATGTGGTCAATCAACCTGCCTCGGTGCAGTTCTTGTGTTTCCATGGGTTTGTCCTTTCGTTCATCAAGAAAGTGCGTGAAGACCCACGCGGTTGCCATCCAGATCATGGATGTGCGCAAAAAACCCCATGCCCGGCGGCAGGGCCTGGCGGGGCAGCGCCACCTTGCCGCCGTGCGCCACCACGCGCTCCAGCGCAGCGTCGAGCGAGGGCGATGCATCCAGGTACACCAGTGTGCCGCTGCCCGACACCTGCGGCGCTGTGGGGCCCATCAACAGCGCACCACCCACACCGTCTGCAGCTCGGTCGTATGCAAACACAGCGCCTTCGCTGGGGCCCATCATTTCGCGCTGCATGGGGCGGCCCAGCACGGCTTCGTAAAAAGCCTGTGCGCGGTCAAGTTGCGTGGTGGGGATTTCAAACCAGGTGATGGCGTTTTTCATAAGGGCTCCTTGTGTGTGGATGAAGAAAGAAGCCTGGATGGTGAGCGGGGGCTACTGACAGCGGAGTGTCAGCAGGCTGGCGCGTGGATCGCAGCGCAGTGGCAGGGGACTCGATGCCGTCATCCGCATCTAAAACCGCGTATTGGGGCCACATACGGCCCCATGAAAAAGCCGCTTTCCTGGCAACTGCCTTGCGCAGTGATTTCCATCTGCTACGGCAAATTTAAGTAAAACTGACGCTTACGCCCGGGCAGCAGGCTCGATAGCATCGAAGCATGTTTTCAGATCATTTTCCCAGCGCTTTCGATGTGAAATTCGACGATGGCTTGAACACTGTGAAGCTGCTGACGCAGCGTTTTAAGGCAGCGCACTTCACGTCAGATAGTGCCAATCAAAAGCCAGGAAAATTTCAAAGATGGATTGGGTCCCGATAGTCTTCATCACCTTCAAGGTGGCCGTGTTCGGCACCGGCATGTTCTTCGCCATCAAGTGGCATTACGACCAAGGGAAGAAGGCGAAGAACGAAGCCAGAAAATCGCAAATGCTGACTGAACGCACGCCGGGCGCGTCGGAGTAGTAGCTGATTTCAGACGACGGTCTGGGCTGCCACCGGGCTGCGTGCGAATCGCCACAGCCCAGGCGCACAACCCTTCCCAAGTCATCGTTTGACCGGACCAAGGTATCGTGATCGGCTAGCAATCGAAAGTGTGAATAGAGCCACTGCGATAGTTAGGCAATGTGCGCGGCGAAGCAGGTATCGCGGAGTGACTGCTTCAGGCTGATCTGAATCATTCGCGACGCAGTGTCTGAACGGCAGCAATCTCCATAACCGGTCTTTGATTGCCGTCTGGCTTGAATGGCCCCCGCACGCAAGGTCCTGCGAGTAGGCGTGACCGCCATCGCGGTCAACGGCCTTGGCGCTTAGTCTGGGCGGGGCGCGCTCAAGCGCCTGGTACTGGCGTAAAACCAGCGAGAACTATGAAGGGAGGGGTAAGCTGATCTAAGACTTTTTTGCACTGGGCAAGTGCGTGAACCGCAGCGCATTGAGCACCAGCGAGAACGCCGGAGAAGGCTGTCTCCGACTCGGGTAGTACAGGTAGTAGCCTGGAAACGGTGGACACCAATCTTCCAGCACGCGTACTAACCGCCCTTCTTCAAGGTGAGGTGCATATTCGTCCTCCGGCAGGGACGCGATTCCCAAGCCCGCCACCGCTGCGTCCACCATGCTGGGTGAGGTGTTAAAGATGAGCTGGCCATCCACCCGTACGGTCAAGGGCTGGCCTCGGCGTTCGAAGTCCCAGGTGTAAAGACCGCCTGCAGACTGCATACGCATGTTGATGCAGTTGTGCTTGAGCAGATCGCGAGGCGTCTTAGGAATGGGATGCGTCTCGAAGTAGGCGGGCGAAGCCGCGATCACCATACGTAACTGCGGACCGATTGGCATCGCGATCATGTCCTTATCGATCGTGTCTCCCAGCCGCACGCCAGCGTCAAACCGGTCGGCCACGATGTCTCGAAAACCGTAGTTGATGTCGAACTCGACCTTGATGTCGGGATACTCAAGCATCAATGGTGTTAGCTTGGGCAACAGCGTTGTACGAAGAATGTGCTCGCCACAAGTAATTCGCACTGTGCCTGCGGGTTTATCCCGCATGTCAGTCAGCTCATCGAGTTCCGCGTCAATCTCGTCAAAGCGGTGCCCAATTGCATTAACAAGTCGCTCGCCAGCGGCTGTAGGTGACACGCTGCGCGTGGTGCGCGTTAGCAGTCGAATCTCTAGCCGGGCCTCCAGACCACTGATCGCTTGGCTAAGGGCTGATTGCGTGACGCCCAGCAGCGACGCCGCGCGCGTGAAACTGCCCTCCCGCGCCACGGTCACGAAGTACAGGAGATCGTTGAGGTTCCGTTTCACCATGGCGCAAGTTTCTCATCTGCTATTGATTAGTTTAACTAATAGGCTCTTTAAGATTTCATTAGCTAGTCACATTCGACGCCCACAGCCAACATTCGAGGCAAAGAAAACAGCCGACACCGACGTCTTGGTGGGTCAAAAGGCCAGGCCAAGTCGTACCGGCTTCGTGGCACAACCGAAGATATTAGGGAACTAGGACATGGGAACTACCGAACGGAAACGCATCCATGGGGATAGCGGCTTGTCGCGCAGCCGTCGGCGCGTGATCGTGAACGCTGCAGCGCTGGCGGGTGCGCCACTGGCGGCACTTCTGCCAATCCACCGGGCGTACGCGCATCACGGGTGGCCCGGCTTCGAAACCGACCGTCTCATTTACATCGCGGGAGCAGTCTCTTCGGATGGCGTCTGGGGCAATCCGCACTCGCTCTTCGATGTCACCCTGGACGTGAACTTACCTGCCCGCACTCCCAAGCTTGCAATCCCGAAGGAATTGCAAGCGCCCGAGGACAGCACTAGGGTCAATGCCGCGCCCTCATACAAGGGCCGACACAAGGATCTGGAAATCATCATCGCGCCGCCGGCCTGGTCGGGCAGGTGGGGGCTTGACCGCGCGTTAAAGATCGGGGAGCGATTCCAGGCGGTCGGCTATATCAATCGGAGCGACGACCACCTGTTTCGACCCGTCGTGTTCTGGTACGGGCCCGACGCAGTGCCCGTTAACCAGGTCCTTGGCAACGCCCTTCCGGTACGAGCGCCGCTGCCGAAATAAGGTACGCGCGACAGGCGCGAGCATCACCGCAGCTACCAAAGTCACAAGCCGCAAGGCTAGAAGCCAGTGATTGGACGCTGTGGACCTCGTTTAGGACCAGCGTCGCAGCACCAAATGCCGGCAGGCTGACACCGCCTACGCCCCTGTCCCGAACGTAATTGAATTGATGACATGCCTGATTTCCTCAACTTTGTACTAAAGCTGTTGCAGAACTCTGCGCTAGGCGAGGCGGTACGCAGCGCAGAGTATCTGTACGCCCTGCTTGAAGCCAGCCATATCCTTGGAATCGCTCTTCTTGTCGGTCCAGCCTTCGCCTTCGACCTCCGGTTGCTGGGGGTGGGGCATGGCTTTGTTTCCGTATCCTCGGCAGCGCGTCATCTGCTGCCCGTTTCCCACGTCGGCTTTGCCATCACCATGCTCACGGGCATAGCACTGCTGAGCGCCCAGGCGGTTGTCGTCGCTGATACCGGCGCTGCACCGTGGAAGTTCGGACTGTTGCTTCTAGCTTGCGTCAACGTGCTCGTGTTTCACCTCGGCATCTATCGTCGTGTCAATGAGTGGGCCGAGGCAGCTGTGGCGCCTCTCGCCGCCCGCATTGGCGCGAGCGTGTCACTGACCGCATGGACAGGCGTGATCTTCGGCGGTCGGCTGCTCGCCTACACCTGAGGCTCAGCGCGTAGAGCTCGACTCGATACATCTGCTCGCTTTTTGACTATTACGCGCACTTGGCAGCCCTACGATTAAGTAGTCTGACTTATAGGATCTAGAAGTTTTCATTAGCTAGTCAGATTGACATCGCCACGCGAACATTCAGGGCATGGAGAAGGCAGTGCAAATATCCCTGAATTGGCTCAAGCGCATGAGCCTGGTGTTGCTGGCTGCCTCAGCCCTGGTCCTTGCGGCAGATGGTGGCCGTGCTGCAGGAGCTGCGTCGCCGGTCGGCGGCGCGCCTGCACCTTCAAAGGAGACCCGCATGAAGATCCGCCTGACGGTCGATGGGCAGGTGGCAACCGCCACCCTTTACGACAACCCTACCGCGCGCGATTTCGCGGCGCTGCTGCCCTTGTCGTTGACGCTGACCGACTACGCACGCATCGAGCGCATTGCCGATCTTCCTCAACGCCTTACCCGGGGCCGCGCCGAGGGCTCGATTCCTGTGAAAGCCGGTGACCTCGCCTACTACGCACCCTGGGGCAACCTTGCGGTTTTTGTTGAGGACGGCGCTGACAACTACACAGGCGATCTGATGCGCCTCGGCGTAGTGGACACGGGTTTGCCTGCGCTGCAACGCCCCGGGCCACTGAAGGTCACGATCGAGCGCCAACCCAATTGACCCGTGTGCGTGCCGTGTACCGATCTTGAGCACGCCTGACAGAGAGTTGCAATGACTACACAAACCCGCAATGCCCCGATGGGGGCAGTCATCAATCGCGACGCAGGCAGACAATCCGCTCGCTGGAGCGGCGTATTCGCGATGTCGCTATGCGTCTTCGCGCTGATCGCGTCTGAATTCATGCCGGTCAGCCTGCTGACGCCGATTGCGGCAGACCTGCACATCACCGAAGGCATGGCCGGCCGGGGGATTGCAATCTCCGGCGCGTTCGCAGTGCTGACCAGCCTCTTTATCGCTGCGATCGCTGGCAGCATGAACCGCAAGACGCTGCTACTGGCGTTAACCGCGCTGATGGCGGCCTCGGGCCTTGTGGTGGCGCTTGCCACCAACTACCTCACCTACATGGTCGGGCGGGCGCTCATCGGTGTGGTGATCGGTGGATTCTGGTCCATGTCGGCGGCGACAGCAATGCGCCTGGTCCCTGCCGAACAGGTCCCGCGCGCTTTGGCGATCTTCAATGGTGGCAACGCGCTGGCGACAGTCATCGCCGCCCCGCTGGGCAGCTATCTCGGCGCTGTGATCGGCTGGCGCGGCGCTTTCTTTTGTCTGCTGCCAGTGGCGGCGATCGCCCTGGTCTGGCAATGGATCAGTCTGCCGGCCATGCAGGTGCAAGAACGTGCGGTGGGCGCTGCCAACGTCTTCAAAGTGCTTGCAAGCAGGCCCGTCGCCCTGGGCATGGCCGCTTGCGGCGCCTTCTTCATGGGGCAGTTCACCCTATTCACCTATGTGCGACCTTTCCTCGAAACCGTAACGCATGCGGATGTTTCGACCGTGTCGCTCATCCTGCTGGTGATTGGTGTCACTGGTCTGATCGGAACGGCGCTGATCGGTGCCGTCCTCAAGCGCAGCCTGTACGGAACGCTGGTCCTCATTCCCGTTCTCATGGCAGTCGTTGCGCTGGCGCTGATTCCTTTGGGCGCCTGGGCTTCAGCCGTGGCTGTGCTGCTGGGCCTGTGGGGCCTGATGGCCACCTCGGCCCCGGTGGGCTGGTGGAGCTGGGTGGCGGGGGCCATGCCGCACAACGCAGAGGCGGGCGGTGGCCTGATGGTGGCGGTGGTACAGCTGGCGATCGCACTGGGCTCGACCGTCGGCGGCCTGCTGTTCGACTCAAAGGGCTACGAAAGCACCCTCGTGGTCAGTGCCGCCGTGCTTCTGTTGGCAGCGGGGCTTGCCTTTCTCACATCGCGTTCGCATGCACGGCAAATCCCTGCCGCAGTCGTGAACCCAACCCGGAGAACCTCATGAGCATGGACTTCGTGCCTGTTGCCGGCGGCGTTGACAAGGCCGCCATGCTTTGCCGCTCGGTGCGAGCGTTACGCGCCGTGCGCGTGCTGGGGCTTGTCTGCGGTTTGGTGGCTCTTGGCGGCTGTGAAGCTGCGCAGCCCGGCGTTTCTGCAGCTGCCTCCGTCGCTGCGGCGGCCCCTGTCCAATCAAAGGAATCTCGCATGTGGATGACCGTCGGTGAACGCCGCTTCGCCATCACCCTGGCCAACACCGAAGCAGCGCGTACTTTCGCGGCCATGCTGCCGCTCACGATCGACATGCCCGATCTCAACAACAACGAGAAGCACGCGACGCTGCCGCAGGCGCTGCCAACCACCACCATTCGGCCCGGCACGATCCGCAACGGCGATCTCATGCTGTACGGGTCGCAGACCCTCGTGGTCTTCTACCTCACGTTCGACTCGGTCTACTCGTACTCGCGCCTGGGGCGTGTTGACGACCCCGCAGACCTAGCTCAGGTGCTTGGAAGCGGCACCGCGCGGATCACGTTTTCCAGGCAGTAGCCGCTGCACGCGTCGCGCGATGCCAGCGCACTGCTGAGCGTCACATTCATCCAACCACCTTACGGAAAAAGTCATGAACGAAACTACCCAAAAGCCCGCCAACATCCAACGAAGGACAGCCCTCCAGGGCATCGTCCAGGGCTCGACCCTGGTCGGCCTGGCGTCGACCCTCGGCGGAACCACAGCGCTGGCGCAACAGCCCTCGGCCACCTCCGAGGTGGGCGGCCTGCGGCTGACGCAGGCCTGGGACAAGGTCTTTCGCAAGAGCGAAAAGGTCGATCATCAGAAGGTCACTTTCAAGAACCGCTACGGCATCACCCTTGCGGCCGACCTTTACCTGCCCAAGAATCGTGCAAACCAGCGGCTGGCGGCTCTCGTCGTTGGCGGTCCTTTCGGTGCTGTGAAGGAGCAGTCCTCGGGTCTGTATGCGCAGACCATGGCCGAGCGTGGGTTTGCCACACTGGCTTTCGACGGCTCCTACACCGGGGAAAGCGGCGGCGAGCCACGCAATGTCGCTTCGCCGGACATCAACACCGAGGACTTCATGGCAGCTGTGGACTACATCGGCCTGCAACCCTACGTGGACCGCGAGCGCATCGGCGCCATCGGTGTCTGCGGCTGGGGCGGTTTCGCATTGAATGCCGTGGCGGCTGACAAGCGGGTCAAAGCCGTGGTCGCCAGCACCATGTACGACATGACGCGCGTGATGTCCCGGGGTTACAACGACAGCGTGACCCCAGAGCAGCGCACGCAGGCATTGACACAGATGAGCCTGCAGCGCTGGGACGATGCGGCCAAAGGAAAGCCGGCCTACCAGCCCGACTACAACAAGCTCAAGGGCGGAGAGCCGCAGTTCCTGGTCGATTACGCCGATTACTACATGACGCCGCGCGGCTATCACGTACGGGCAGTCAACTCTGGCAATGCATGGACGCAGACCACGCCGCTGTCGTTCATGAACATGCCGATCCTGAGCTACATCCAGGAGATCTCGCCGCGGCCCATCCTGTTCGTTCACGGTGAGAAGGCCCATTCGCGCTACTTCTCTGAGACGGCCTATGCCGCCGCTGCGCAACCCAAGGAACTCCTGATCGTCAAGGGCGCCACCCACGTCGATCTGTACGACCGCATGGACAAGATTCCCTTCGACGCCATCACCACGTTCTTCAACAAGCACCTGAACAGGTCAGCAGCCTGAAGGAAATCCCATGAAAGTCAAAGCCTACGGTGCGCATAGCGGCGACAAGCCCCTCGAACCTCTGGATATCCACAGGCGCGCGGTGGGCGCGCACGACGTGCAGATCGACATCGCGTTTTGCGGCGTGTGCCACTCCGACCTGCACCAGGTGCGAGGCGAATGGGCGGGCACGCAGTTCCCCTGCGTGCCCGGTCACGAAATTGTCGGCCGCGTGGCTGCAGTCGGTGAGCACGTGAACACATTCAAGGCGGGCGATCTGGTGGGCATCGGCTGCATTGTTGACAGCTGCAAGCACTGCGCCGATTGCGACGAGGGCCTGGAGAACTACTGCGACGGCATGGTCGGCACCTACAACGCTCCGACGCCGGACGCACCGGGGTGGACGCTGGGTGGCTACTCGCAGCAGATCGTCGTGCATGAACGCTATGTCCTGCGCATCCGACATCCCGAAGAACAGCTGGCCGCCGTGGCCCCGCTGCTGTGCGCCGGTATCACCACCTACTCGCCATTGCGCCACTGGAACGCGGGCCCCGGCAAGAAGGTAGGGATCGTCGGCATCGGGGGACTGGGCCACATGGGCATCAAGCTCGCCCACGCCCTGGGCGCGCACGTGGTGGCCTTCACCACCTCAGAATCCAAGCAAGTAGCAGCCAAGGCCCTGGGTGCCGATGAAGTGGTTGTGTCGCACCGTGCCGAGGAGATGGCGCGGCACGCCAAGAGCTTCGACCTGATCATCAACACCGTCGCGGCGCCGCACGACCTGGACCCGTACCTGGCCCTGCTCAAGCGCGACGGCACCTTGACACTGGTCGGCGCACCGGCCTCGCCCCATCCATCGGCCGAGGTGTTCAGCCTGATCCTCAAGCGCCGGGCGATCGCCGGCTCGATGATCGGCGGGATTCCTGAAACGCAAGAGATGCTCGACTTCTGCGCTGCGCACGGCATTGTCTCGGACATCGAAATGATCCGCGCCGACGAGATCAACATCGCCTATGAGCGATTGCTCAAGGGCGATGTCAAGTACCGCTTAGTGATCGACAACGCGTCGTTGGCCGCCTGATTGCAGAAGCCCCTCACCAGGAGGAGTCCATCCGTACACCCCATTCGATCCGACACCTCCCAAGCCCCCGAAGCAGCTGATGCCGCATCAGACGCCTCGCCCCCGGCCATGCCGAACCACTGACGCGTTGCGCGTTGTAGCAAGGACCCCACGATGAAGAACCCCATCGAGACCGAACCCTCGGTCGAGCTGAGCGCTGACGAAGCGGCGCTCCTGAGTGAGATGCCCGCGTTGGATGGTGTCGGCCAGTCACGGCGCACTTTCATGATCAGCTCCGCCGCCGCCAGCGGCGTCGGTATGTTCGCCGCGAACCTGCTGGCGCAGGAGGCCGCTTTGGCCCAGATGCCGCTTGCTGCGGGCGCGGCCGTGGCTCCGGTCAAGGCGCAGAACGTCGTCCGGGTGGCCTTCCAGGTCAACGGCGTGCCGCAGACCTTGGAGCTCGATTCGCGCGTGGTGCTACTGGATGCGCTGCGAGAGCACCTGGGGTTAACGGGCTCGAAGAAGGGCTGCGATCAAGGCCAATGCGGTGCCTGCACGGTGCTGGTCGATGGGCAGCGCGTCTTGTCGTGCCTCACGCTCGCAGCGACCCTCGAAGGGCGCACGGTCACGTCCATTGAAGGCCTGGCCCGGGGCGATCAGCTGCATCCGGTGCAGGCCGCCTTCATAAAGCATGACGGCTTTCAGTGCGGCTACTGTACGGCGGGTCAGATCTGCTCGACCGTCGGCCTGTTAAGTGAAGCCCGCCGGGGCGACGTCAGCCACGTCACCGCCGACGTGCGAAAGACCACCACGCGCCTGACCGACGAGGAGATCAAGGAGCGCATGAGTGGCAACATCTGCCGCTGTGGCGCCTACCCCGGCATAGTGGCCGCAGTGCAAGAGGTGCACTCGGGCCGCCCGACCGCCCAGACCTGGGAATTCGCCACCGAGACGCAGCTGGCGTCGGCACGTCTGGAGGATGGCCATGCGACCGTTTGAGTACGTCCGGGCGGCCGATGCCGCATCCGGTGCCGCTGCAGTGGCCAGTGTTCCTGGCGCGAAGTTTCTCGCAGGTGGGTCGAACCTCGTCGACTTGATGAAGGAAGACGTCGAGCGGCCCACGCGCGTGGTGGACATCCGCCAGTTGCCGCTGCGCCAGATTCAGCGTACCCGCGCCGGCCTGTCCCTGGGGGCCCTGGCGACCAACACCGAGACCGCCAACCACCCGCTGATCCGCGAGAACTACCCGCTGCTAACCCAAGCCATCGTTGCGGGCGCTTCCGGTCAGTTGCGCAACATGGCGACCAACGGCGGCAACCTGATGCAGCGCACGCGCTGTAACTACTTCTACGACACCTCCACGCCCTGCAACAAGCGCGAGCCTGGAACGGGCTGCGGAGCGCGCGATGGGCTGAACAAGATCCACGCAGTTCTCGGCTGGAGCGAAGCCTGTGTGGCGACCTACCCCGGTGACATGGCCAACGCGCTGTACGCGCTGGACGCCAATGTTCGGGTGCGGGGAACGGACGGTGAGGAAAGGCTGATCCCGATCACCGATTTCCATCGGCTGCCGGGCGATACACCGCAGCAAGACAACAACCTCAAGCACGGGGAGTTGATCCTTGCTATCGAGCTGCCGGTGGCTGCCGCGGAGTTCGCGCGCAACTCGCACTATCTCAAGGTTCGCGACCGAACATCCTATGCCTTCGCGATGGTCTCCGTCGCGGCCGCCCTGCAGCTGGACGGCGGCACCATTCGCCAGGCGCGCGTGGTACTGGGAAGCGTCGCCCATAAGCCCTGGCGCAGCGCCGAGGCGGAGGCCGCACTGGTGGGCCGCCGTGCCAGCGAGGACACGTTCCGCCAGGCGGGAGAAGTCGCTTTGCGCGATGCCCGCCCGCTGGCTCACAACGCCTTCAAGGTGGAACTGGGCAAACGATCCGTCGTGCGTGCGCTGATGCGCGCCGCCAAACTGGCCTGAGCGCAAGGAGTATCACCATGGCACGCTATCTCGGAAAAGGAACGACCCGTGTGGACGGGATCGCCAAGGTCACGGGCAAGGCCAAGTACACGGCTGAGTTCCAGATTCCGCATATCACCTACGGCTTCGTCGTGTTGAGCACGGTCACCAAGGGCCGGATCACCGCGATGGATACTCGTGAAGCAGAGCAGGCCCCAGGCGTGGTTCGGGTCTTCACCCACCTCAACGCAGGGCGCTTGGGGAAAGCGCCAGCGGTCGGTGCACCGCCGCAGTGGGCCTGGCCTCTGCAGTCAGACAGGGTGTTCTTCAACGGCCAGCCCATTGCGCTGGTGGTTGCGGAGAGCTACGAACAGGCACGGCACGCTGCGCGGCTGGTCAAGACCTCCTACCAGACAGAACCGTACGTCACCGATTTGGCGTCAGTGCTGGGGCGTGCCACGTCCGCCCCACAAAACACACCGCCGCACGGCGACCCGGCCGGGGCGCTGCAGTCCTCACCCATCAAGGTCGAAGCCGAATACCACATCCCGATCAACCACCACAATCCGATTGAGCCTCATGCGGCCATCGCGTTCTGGGAGGGTGATCAACTCACGATCTTCGACAAGACCCAGAACGTCTACGGCGTGCAGAAGCACTTGGCCGAAGGCCTGGGCGTAGCTGCGGAGAAAATCCGTGTCGTGTCGCCCTTTGTCGGTGGCGCCTTCGGCGCCTCGCTCAAGCCCAACTACTACCCATCGTTGACGGCGATGGCGGCGCGCGAGATCAAGCGTCCTGTCAAGCTGGTCATGACGCGCGGGCAGATGTTTACGGCCCACGGCTACCGACCAGAGACCATCCAGAAGGTCACGCTGGGTGCAGATCGCAGCGGCAAGTTAAAGGCCATCGTCCAAGAGGCGTTTCACAATACCTCGTCGTTCGAGTCGTTCTCGGACAACACCACGGGTTTTATCAAGCAGGTCTACGCCTGCCCGAACCTGCACATGCCGCTCAAAATTGCGGCCACCGACCTGCCTACCCCAACATGGATGCGTGCACCCGGTGCTGTCAGCGGCATGTTCGCCCTGGAGAGCGCGATGGACGAGCTTGCCTACAAACTGAAGATGGACCCGCTTCAACTGCGCTTGGTGAACTACGCGGAGGTCGATCCAGTCAGCGGTAAACCGTTCTCCAGCAAGGCACTGCGCGAGTGCTACCGCCTCGGTGCGGAAAAGTTCGGCTGGAAAAATCGCAAGGCCGAGCCGCGTTCGATGCGCGATGGCCGCTTGCTGGTCGGCTGGGGCATGGCTTCGAGCGTGTGGGGCGCGATGCAGATGCCCGCCAGTGCGCGCATCGTCTTCCGGGCCGATGGCACGGTCGGGGTGACCAGCGCGACCAGCGACATCGGGCCGGGCACCTACACCGTCATGACCATGATCGCGGCAGAGTTTCTCGGGCTTCGGCTGGACCAGGTGCAGTTCGAGCTCGGCGACACGCGCCAGCCAAAGGCCCCGCCGCAAGGCGGCTCATGGACCACGTCCAGCGTGGGTTCAGCCGTGCGCGGAGCAGCATTGAGCCATCGTCGCGAAGCTGTTGGACCTGGCGAACCGCGATGCCGCGTCACCGCTCAAGGGTGCGAATGCAGCTGACGTGGAAATGCTCGATGGTCGTCTTGCGCCTGAAGGGCGATACGTCGCGCTCGGTCGTTGTTGCCGATGCCATGCGCCGCACCGGAACGAGCGAAATCGCCGAGATCTACGACTCGACGCCGTCTCCCGAACGCGCCAAGTACGCCTCACTCGCCCATGGCGCGCAGTTCGTCGAGGTCAAGGTGGACCCCGATCTCGGCACGGTGAAGGTCACGCGCGTGGTCGAAGTCACGGCCTGCGGCAAGATCCTGAATCCTCTGGCATCGCACAGCCAGGAGATCGGCGGTGTGGTCTGGGGCATCGGCATGGCGCTGGAGGAAGCAACCGAGGTCGATCACCGCTACGGCCGCATCATGAACGCCAACCTGCAGCATTACCACGTGCCTGTGAATGCCGACATCCATTCCATCGAGACCATCTTCGTCGAGGAAAATGACACCATCGTCAATCCTCTGGGGGTCAAGGGAATGGGTGAGCTGGGCATGGTGGGCATTCCGGCCGCCATCGCCAATGCGATCTTTCATGCGACCGGCAAACGTGTGCGCGACCTTCCGATCACGCCGGAGAAACTACTATGAGGAGTGAAGGAAGAGTGAGCTGCACTTTGAGCAGGCCCTGTCTTCAAAGCGCAGTCACGTTTCGATAGGCTTCGGCACAATCTTTTCTGATTTCGATGATTGACTGGAGGCCGAGTTTCTTAGGGGCTGGCGGGAGGACTTACTTGGTGTACGCTGAAGCTGCGTGCCGCGACATCGCTGCTCAAACATCAGTGGCATCGCCTTCCAATACGGCAGCCATCAAGACGAATTTTCCTGGGCTATAAGCTCAAAATCGCTTCGCGATGTTCGATGTCTGCTTAAGACAGACTGCCGACATTCTGTTCCGGGAATCGAGCGGCTGCAATCGCTGCAAAGCTGCCAATGAATCTGCGTAAATCGCTTCTCATTGGTGTGTAGCTCGGGTCGTAAAGTCTTGAGCATCCAGGGCCGCACGAGGCAGCGCGTTTGGTTACCACTTCTGGCCAACAAAAAAGCCCGGCACAGGCCGGGCTTCGCAACTTCAATCCCCCCTCACTTGCAGCTAAAACTGCCCGCACTCTCCACATCCCCCGTCGCCGTTGTACCGCGCCACCTTCGGGTACACACACAGCGGCCGCGTACGGTTGGCAGACCAGCTGGCGGGCAGCTCGTTATTGACCACCTTGGCCCCCGCGCCGCGCGCATTCGCCGTCACGCTGTCGGGCGCCTTGCCTTGCTCCACCCACGCCACCAGCGGGGCCAGCATGTCGAACTGGTCGGTGGCGGGGCCGCCGGAGCAGTGGTTCATGCCGGGCACCAGGTACAGGCGGGCAAAGTCGTCGGCCTTGCCGCCGTGGTTGGCCTGCACGCGGTCCATCCAGTTCGCGGTGTCGATGGGCGAGAACACGCCGTCGGCCACGCCGTGGTAGACCATCATCTTGGCGCCGCGGTTGCGCAGGGCGCTCAGGTCGGCGGGGTTGGGGGGCGTCATGTACGACCACGATGACTCGGTGTAGACCGGCGTGGTGGCGAACATCTTGGGGTAGTCCGTGTCCAGGCTGAAGTTCAGCGCGTACTGCAGGCCGGTGGTGGCCTTGAAGGCGTCCATGGTGGACGGCGGTGTGGTGAACAAAAAGGCCACGGCACCCGCGTCGCGCGTGGTGGGGGCGTTGAAGTGCCAGAACGCAAAGTTGCTGCCCGCCACGCCGGGGTCGAACCAGGTGCCGGTGTACAGGGCTTCGCCCTTGCTGTTCTTGGGGCCCGGCAAAGACGCTGGCCAGCACGTTCTTTTGCTCGGCAGAGATGCAGCGTGCCGTCGCGTGCGGTGTTGGCCGTGGTGCAGGTGGGCACGTCGCGTTGCAGGTTGAAGGCGGCCTGGCAGGCCTGCACGTCGTTCACCTGGCCGTCGGTGGCGCCGTCCAGCGCGTCGCAGCGCTCCACGATCTTGCGGCCGATGAGCTGGAACTCGGCGGGGCTCACGGCCTTGGTCAGGTCGGGTTGGCCGTTGGCTCCGGCGGGGGATACCTTGGCGTATTGCTGGGCCTTCCACAGCTGGGCGGTGGCGGCCTTGGGCAGGCTGAAGCCGGGGTTGCCCGCCAGGATGCCGTCGTACTGGTCGGCATAGCGCGATGCGGCCACCATGGCGTGGCGGCCGCCGTTGGAGCAGCCTGCGATGTACGAGCGGTCGGGCGCTTTGCCGTAGGCGCTCTTGATCAGGTTCTTGGCCATGGGCGTCAAGGTGCCCACGGCCTGGTAGCCGTAGTCCAGGCGGGCCTGCGGGTCCAGGCCAAAGAACGGGCGTGGGCGCGCCATGGCCCGCGTCAGAGCTGAGCACCGCAAAGCCTTGCACCAGGCCCGGGGCCACGGGTGCGGCGCCGCTCACTGCGCCCAGCGCGGTCACCACGCTGCCGTCCAGCCCGCCGTTGGCCTGGTGCAGAAACCGGCCGTTCCAGTTCTGCGGCAGGCGCATCTCAAAACCGATGGCGTAGCTGGCGCCGTCCACGGGGCTGGTGCGTTCTTTCATCTTGCCTTTGACGAGGCAGTGCGCGGGCGCCTGGGTGGTGTTGCCCTGCAGCGTGATCGGCCCTGCGGCCACCAGCTCTGAGGACGTGATGCGTGTATCGGGCAACGCCAGACTGCTGGCCAGCGCGGTGCAGGACTGCAGGGTGGCGGGCGTAGCGGCGGCCAGTTGCGGCAAGTTGGTGCGGGGCGCGGTGCTGCAGCCTGCCAACAAGGCCGCCACGGCGGCTGCAAGGGCCAGGGGGCGTGTGGGCACAGGGGTGAAGGTTTTCATGCGGAGTCTCCGGGTGCCTTGAGGGCGGTCTGCGCGCGGTTGGGGGTAGGAGTGCCGGTTTGCACCAGCAAAAGAAGACAACAAGAAAAGGCGGACAGGAGCAGAACAGAAGAAGGGCCACGGCCAACCAGTGCCGCCATGGCCCCTTCGGGTGCTGCCTGCCTGCTTATTTGCAGCTGAAGCTGCTGGCGCTTTCAATGCTGCCCGTGCCGTTGTAGCGGGCTACCTTGGGGTAGGCGCACAGGGGGCGGGTGCGGTCTGCCGACCAGCCAGCAGGTACATCGGCGTTCACTCCGCCGACATTGCCTGCGCCGCGTGCCTTGGCGACCACGCTGTCAGGTGCTTCGCCTTTTTCTACCCAGTTCACCAGCGGGGTCAGCATGTCGAACTGGTCGGTGGTGGGGCCGCCGGAGCAATGGTTCATGCCGGGCACGCGGTAGAAGCGCGCAAAGTTGCTGGCGTCGCCGTTGTTGGCGCTACGCAGGTTGTCGTACCAGGTGGTGGTGTCGTCGCTGGAGAAGATGGGGTCGGCGGTGCCGTGGTAGACCATCATCTTTGCGCCGCGGTCTTTCAGCTTGGACAGGTTGCTCGGGTTGGGCGGTGTCATGAACGACAAGGCCGACTCGGTGTAGGTCGCGTTGGTGGCGTTGATCAGGCTGACCAGGCTGTCGATGTTGCTGTTCAAGGCAAAGTTGCGCCCGTTGAAGGTTGCCAGCGAATCGGTCGTGGGCGGAACCTGCCAGATGTAAGCCACCGCGCCCGTGTCAAGACTCAGCGAGTTGTTGTACTTCCAACCCGCCCAGCCGTTGGTATCCAACCCAGCGTCGTAAGGGAACGAGGCATACACCTTGGCACCTGCGCTGGTCGTGGCGCCGCTAAAGAGCTTGGCGATACCGGTTTTTTGCGCCGTGCTCAGGCACGTGCCGTCACGTCCACCCGTGCAGGTGGGCACGTCGCGGTTCAGGTCAAAAGCGGCTTGGCAGGCCGTGGTGTCCTGCACCAGTCCGTCGGTGCTGCCGTCCAGCGCATCGCACTTGCCCAGCACCGCTTTCGACACCAACTGGCGCTCGGCTTGCGTGAACCCCGTGGAGATGTCGCCCGGCGTGCTGGCCAGGGTGTTGTAGACCTGTGCCCCCGCAATGTTGGCAATGGCCGCCTTGGGCAACTGGGTGCCGGGGTTACCCACCAGGAAGCCGTCATAGTGGTCTGCGTATCGCGCTGCGGCGACCATGGCGTGGCGCCCACCGTTGGAGCAGCCGCCGATGTACGAGCGGTCAGGGCCCTTGCCATACGCCGTCTGGATAGCGCTCTTGGCCATGGGGGTGAGCTTGCCCACGGCCTGGTAGCCATAGTCCAGCCGTGCCTGCGGGTCGATGCCAAAGCTCGGGCCCATCGAGCCCACATGGCCAGCGTCTGAGCTGATGACGGCAAACCCTTTGTTCAATGCGTTGTCCAGCGGACCACCGCCGCCGACGGGGCCAGCCGCGGTGCCAACGCTGCCGTCAATGCCACCGTTGGCCTGGTAGAAGAACCGGCCATTCCACGCCATGGGCAGGCGCATTTCAAAGCCGATGGCGTAGCTTTTGCCGTCGACCGTGCTTACGCGTTCGAACATCTTGCCGGTGACCTGGCAGTGTTCGCGCACGGGCTGGCCCGCCACCATCAGCGTTCCGGCTGCAATGGTGTTGGCCGCGGTGATGGTGGTGTTGGCAAAGTTGATGCGGGCTGCCAGCGCGCTGCACGACTGCAGCGTGCCGGGCGTGGCCGCTGCCAACTGGGGGAGCACGGGTTCAGACGACCCGCCGCAGCCGACCAGCAGCGCAATCGGCAGGGCCGACAGCGCGGTCAGGGCATAGGGGTTGGTGCGCGTTCTCGCTTTTCTTTTGAAGTTCACGGTGTTGTCTCCTGATTTTCAGAGGCGCAAGGAATCCCGCAGCGTGGCCTCAACACGCTGTAGGAGGGAGATCGACGAAAAGGATGTTTGCTATTAAATAACTAGCTGTATGCGCTTATCCATCAAGCGCTAGCGGCCAATTTGGCTTTGATTTCGAGTGCCTGTGCAATGCGCTGGCGCAGGATGGCCGCGCGCATGTCGAACTCGGGCAGCACCCACTGGGTGAGGGCTTGGGCGGGCGCTGCCCACCGTTCGCCTTTGCTCGCTGCGTTGATGAGGCCCCAGGCCCACTCCAGCAGCACCAGCGCCACGGCGCGCAGGTAGTCGTCGGCCACCCAGTAGGGCAGCTCGGGGTCGGTCTGTGCGGCTATCGCCAGGGTCTGCGTGATCTCGATCAGCGTGTGGCGGCGCGCGCGGGCCGCAGCGCCAGGGGCCTTGCCGGGCAGCGATGCCAACAGCGCCGCCAGCCCTTGGCCGCCATCGGCCAGCACCTTGCGCACCAGCAGGTCGATCGCCTGGATCTCGTTGGTGCCTTCGTAGATCATGGCCACGCGCGCGTCGCGCACGATCTGCTCAATGCCCCATTCGCGCACATAGCCGTGGCCGCCGAACACCTGCAGGCAGGCGCTGGCGCCATGAAAGCCTTCGGTTGTGAGCGCAGACTTCAGCACCGGCGTGACCAGCGCACACCAGCGCTGCGCGGCGGCGCGTTCGCCCGCGTCGGTGCTGTGTTTGGCAATGTCGAGTTGCAAGGCCGTGTGGTACGCCAGCACGCGCCCGCCGTCGATCCACGCGCGCTGCGTGTGCAGGATGCGGCGGATGGCGGGGTGGTCTTGAATGAGGCTGGTGTCGGTGGCGCCGGGCGCACGCATCTGGCGGCGCTCGGCGGCGTAGGCGCTGGCCTTTTGCCATGCGGCCTCCAGCAGGCCAATGCCTTGCAGGCCGACGTGCAGGCGGGCTGCGTTCATCATCACGAACATGGCGTTGAGGCCCTTGTTCGGCTCGCCCACCAGCCAGCCGGTGGCGTCGTCAAACCGCATCACGCAGGTGGGGCTGCCGTGCAGGCCCATCTTTTCTTCGATGCGCTCGCAGACCACGGCATTGCGGCGTTCCGTTCGGCAGCATCTTGGGCACCAGGAACAGCGACAGACCTTTGGGCCCAGCAGGCGCATCGGGCAAGCGCGCCAGCACCAGGTGCACGATGTTGTCGGTCAGGTCGTGTTCGCCGCCCGAGATAAAAATCTTGCTGCCGTTCACCCGCACGCTGCCGTCGGGCTGCGGCACACCGCGCGTGCGCACCTGGCCCAGGTCGCTGCCCGCGTGGGCTTCGGTCAGGCACATGGTGGCCAGCCATTCGCCGCTGGCGATTTGGGGCAGGTACTGCGCTTTCAGCTCGTCGCTGGCGTGGTGTTTGATGCACTCATACGCGCCGTGCAGCAGGCCGGGCGCCATGGTCCAGCCGTGGTTGGCACCGGCCAGCCATTCAAACAACACACATTCCAGCACCGCAGGCAAGCCTTGGCCGCCATCGTCGGGCGCGCAAGACAGCGACGGCCAGCCCGCCTGCCAGAAGGCCTGGTACGCATCACGGAAGCCGGCGGGCGTGTGCACCTGGCCCGCGTCAAACCGGCAGCCTTCTTCGTCGCCACTGCGCTGCAGCGGGGCGATGGCGCTGTCCACAAACTTGGCCGCTTCGTCCAGCACCTGCACCGCCAGCTCGGCGTCGGTGTCGGCAAACGGTGCCAGCGCCTGCCACTGTGCGGGCGCCTGCAGCACGTTCGTCAGCAGGTGCTGAATGTCGGCGAGGGCCTGGCGTGCTTGCATTGGTTGCTCACTATTTGGTAGCTATCAGCGCTTATTGGATAAGCGCTAGAGCCTGTTTTTAGTCAAAATCCACTCGACAAAACGTGGTGGCCCTTCGTGCCCCGGCTTCGACAGGCTCAGCCCGAACGGGTGGGATGGACCTGCGACAAGCGGACCGCCCAAGGCGGGCAGGGTCGACCCTCTCCAAAACTGGCGCGGCCGACGCCAGCGCCACCGTGGATAGGGCTTCGCCAGTCCACCGGCGGCGTCCCCCCTCAGGGGGGAAGGCGCGCAGCGACTCAGGGGGGAGTCCAAGACTTTCTGAGGTGAACCCAATCTGCTTGACCAGCGGCCCCCAGCGCTCGAACTCGGCCTTCTGGTCGGCCAGCATTTCTTGCGGGGTGCTGCCGTGTGCCACCAGGCCGACGATGCCCAGTGCGTCGACGACGGTCTTGTCCTTCAGCGCGCCGGTGATGGCTGCATTGGCGCTGGCCAGCGTGGCGGGCGCGATCTTGGCCGGGGCATAAAAGCCGAACCATTCCTCAGACGTCACATCAGGGAAGCCCAGCTCGGTGAAGGTCGGCACGTCCGGCAGATAGGGCGAGCGCTTCTTGCCCGAGGTGGCCAGCACGCGCACGCGGCCGGTCTTCATGTACTGCAGGTAGTCGCCGCTGGGGTTCACGGCCGCAGAGATCTGGCCGCCCACCAGGTCGGTGATGCTGGGCACGGTGCCGCGGTAGGGCACGTGCTTGAGGTCCACCCCTGCACGGATGCCCAGCAGGGCGCCCAGAAGGTGCGGCATGGAGCCCGCGCCCGGCGAGCCGTACATGGCCTTGTCCGGATTGGCCTTGGCCCAGGCGAGGAAGTCCTTGAGCGTCTTCACTTCGGCAGGCACAGCAGGCCCCACAGCCAGACCGTGGTGCATGATCGCGCCGATAGAAACGGGCGTCACGTCCTCAGGCTTGTAGCTGAGTTTGGGATAGATGTGCGGGTACACCGACAGGGCCGACACGGGCGCCAGCGTCAGCACCGAGCCGTCGGCGGGCGAGTTCTTCAGCGTCTCCACCGCAATGCGGCCACCCGCGCCGGGCTTGTTCTCCACAAAGCCAGGGTTCTTGCTGTAGGCGCTGCCGCCCAGCTTCTCAGCCACGCGGCGGGCCACGCTGTCGCCCGCGCTGCCGGCGGGAAAGCCGTACATGATCTTGACCTGTTCCAGTGCTTGCGCGAAACCGGTCAAGGGGTAAAGCGCACCGAGCGCGGCGGCAGAGCCGAGGGCTTGTACAAAGTGGCGTCGAGTCGTCGTCATGGTTGTCTCCTGGTGGTTTTGTGGTGTGCGATGACGGGTGAGAAATGAGGGGGAGGGGCCTAGCGCGGTGCCATGCGCAGAGCGCCATCCAGGCGAATGACTTCGCCGTTGAGGTGGCCGTTGGTCACGATGTGGCAGGCCAGCTCGGCAAACTCTTCGGGCTTGCCCAGGCGCGGCGGGAAGGGAATGCTGGCGGCCAGCGACTGCTGCACGGCTTCGGGCAGCTCTTTCATCAGCGGCGTGGCAAACAGGCCGGGCGCCACGGTGCACACGCGGATGCCGTGCTGCGCCAGGTCGCGCGCCATGGGCAGCGTCATGCCCACCAGGCCTGCCTTGGACGCGCTGTAGGCCTGCTGGCCCACCTGGCCGTCAAAGGCGGCGACCGAGGCGGTGAACATCATCACGCCGCGCTCGCCGTCGTCCAGCACCGGCAGCTTGGCGCACGCGGCGGCAAACAGGCGGCTGATGTTGTAGCTGCCGATCAGGTTGATGTTGATCACGCGAACGAAAGTCTTCCAGCGGCGCGGCGCTGCCGTCGCGCTGCACGACGCGCTTGGCGCTGCCGATGCCCGCGATGTTCATCAGGATGCGCGCCGGGCCGTGGGCGGCGGCGGCCTGGTCGATGGCGGCGGTCACGCTGTCGGTATCGGTGATGTCGCAGGCGCAGGCCACGGCGCTGCCTGCGCCGAATTCGGTGTTGATGGCTGTCGCCACTTTTTCGGCCAGCTCGGCATTGCGGTCGAGCACCGCCACCTTGGCGCCCAGGCGGGCCAGTTCGCGTGCGGTGGCTTCACCGAGGCCCGATGCGCCGCCGGTGACGAGGGCGGCTTGTCCTTGAATCTGCATGGTGTGTGTCCTGTAGAAGTTGGGTTCAAGCGCCTGGCTTGAGGATGCCGGGGGCCGTGTTGTCGTGCAGTGCGGTGACCAGCGCATCGCGGTGCTTGAGCACGGCGCGCTGGTTGACGGAGCCCTTGTCGGTGATCTCGCCCTTGTCGATGGACGGCGGCTCGGCCATCAGCAGCGCGCGGGCCACGCGGCTGGCGCTGCCGGTGGACTCGCGCGCCAGTTGGTCCAGCACGGCTTCGATGCGCTGGCGCACCGCCGGGTGCGCCACCACGTCGGCCAGCGGTGCATCGGGGCCCAGGCCCGACTACTTCGCGGCACGCGGGCGAGGGGAACAGCAGTGCGCCCACTTCTTTCAGGTTCAGGCCGGTGAGCACCACGTCCTGGATGTAGGGCGCGCCGGCCACGATGATCTTGGCGCGCATCGGGCCCACGCTGACAAAGGTGCCGGTGGAGAGCTTGAAGTCTTCGGCAATGCGGCCGTCGAAACGCAGGCCGCGGTGGATGTCGTTCTCGTCGATCCACTTCACCGCGTCGCCGGTGCACAGGTAGCCTTCGTCGTCAAACGCGTCGCGCGTGGCGGCGTCAGAGCGCCAGTAGCCGGGCGTGACGTTGGGGCCGCGGTAGCGCACCTCGGTCTTGCCGTCCACGTCCACCAGCTTGAGCACCATGCCGGGCACGGGCGCGCCGATGTGGCCGGAGCGCACGTCGGGGCTGTTGCAGAACATGGCCGATGGGGCGGATTCGGTCATCCCCAGGCCCGTGCACATCACGATGCGCTCGCCAATTGCGGCTTCTTGCGTGGCGTGCAGGCTGTCCCAGATGGGTTGGGCCAGGCCCGCGCCGGAGTAGAAGAACATGCGCACCCGCGACAGCAGGTTGTCGCGCAGCGCGGCGTCGGTCTTCATGGCGTCGGCAATCATTTCAAAGCCGGTGGGCACGTTGAAGTACACCGTGGGCGCGATCTCGCGCAGGTTGCGCAGCGTCTCGCCAATCAGCGCCGCCGTGGGCTTGCCGTCGTCGATGTACAGCGTGCCGCCGTGCTGCAGCGTGAGGCCGACGTTGTGGTTGCTGCCGAAGGTGTGGTTCCACGGCAGCCAGTCCACCAGCACCGGCGCGGCTTCGGCCAGCACCGGCAGCGACAGCGTGATCTGCTGCAGGTTGGCGCACCACATGCGCTGGGTGTTGATGACCGGCTTGGGCATCTTGGTGGAGCCGCTGGTGAACAGGAACTTGACGATGGTGTCGGGGCCGGTGGCATGCATGGCGGCGTCCACGGCGGGGGTTGCGGCGGTGGCCTTCAGGCTGTCGAAGGTGCCGGTCGCGCGGCCTTCGATGGTGCCCGCGGCCAGTACCACTTCGACATCGGCGGCCACGGTCGCGTTGATGGCGCGGCCGTAGCGCGCGCCGTCGGCCGCAAACACCAGGCCGGGCGTCAGGGTGTCGAGGACGTGGCGCAGCTTGTCGTAGTCCTGGCTGACGGTGGCGTAGGCGGGCGATACGGGGCAGTACGGCACGCCGGCGTACATGCAGCCCAGCGCCATCAGCGCGTGTTCCAGCGTGTTCTCGCTCAGGATGACCACCGGGCGCTCGGCGTTCAGGCCGCGGTCCAGCAGCGCCTGGCCGATGCTGCGGGCAGCGTCCAGCGCCTGCGCGTAGGTCACATGCTGCCAGTCGCCCGTGCTGCCGCCACCGAGCTGCTCGCGCCGCGCCATGAAGCTGCGGTCGGGCGCGGCCTCGCGCCCAGTGCACCAGGCGGTCGGTCATGCGCGCGGGCGTAGGCGCCCAGCGGCTGGTCGGCCTGCAGGTAGCGCACGCCCGGTGCGCCTTCGCGCAGACTGACGCGGGTGACGCCGAAGGTCAGGGGGCGGTAGCGGGCAGGGTGGCGGGGTGACGGTGGGGCTGTCGATGGGGTCTGTGCGCTCATGGTGTGGATCCTGCGTGGGCTGCGCAGCGGATGCGGCTGCAGTGGGGCTGCGACGGCTCAGTCCTGCTTGCGGACCTTGGCGGCGCTGCCTTCGAGGAAGGCGCGCACGCGCTCCTTGGCTTCGGGCGCGCTCTGCGCGATGGCGGCCATCAGGGCTTCGGTGAAGAAGCCGTGGTCGGCCGGCTGCTCGGCAATGCGCGGCAGCGCGTGCATCAGCGCGTAGTTGGTCAGCGGGGCGTTGGTCGCGATGCGCGTGGCCAGCTCGAGCGCCTTGTCGAAGGCCTGGCCTTCGGGCACCAGGTACTGGGCAAAGCCGAGCCGTCTCGCCGTCCTGCGCGTTGTAGACGCGGCCGGTCAGCATCATGTCGGTCATGCGCGCCACGCCGATCAGCTTGGGGATGCGCACCGAGCCGCCGCCGCCGACGAAGATGCCGCGCGAGCCTTCGGGCAGCGCGTAGAAGGTGGATCTCGTCGGCCACGCGGATGTGGCAGGCGCTGGCCAGCTCCAGGCCGCCGCCCACCACGGCGCCGTGCAGCGCGGCGATCACCGGCACGGGGCCGTACTGCACGCGCTCCAGCGCGGCATGCCACATGCGCGAGTGGTGCAGGCCCTGGCCGGCGTCGCGCTCCTTGAGTTCGCGACAGGTCCAGGCCGGCGCAGAAGTGCTCGCCTTCGCCGTCGATCACCGCGGCGCGCACGGTGGCGGGCATTTTTTCGAACAGGTCGCGCAGGGCCAGGATCAGGCCGTCGTTCAGGGCGTTGCGCTTGGCGCCGCGGGTCAGGCGGATGACGGCAACTTCCTGCTGGTCGCCGGGGAGTTCGAAATGGATGTCTGGATGGGTCATGGAGGCTTTCGTGTTGAGTTGAATTATGGTTATAAATCATAACCAATTCAAGCAAGCAAAGCCCATTTTTTATTGGTGTTTACCCTTGACCTGCGTCACCTCCCGTGGCGCATGCTGGCGGCATGGACCCACAAAACAGGGCGCTAACCCAGGAGACACGCATGGACCACGAAAACCTGATCGCCATCGACATCCACACCCACGCCGAAGTGAGTTGCTGGAACCCGTTCGACAACTACGGCGAGGAATACGACCGCGCCGCCGACAAGTACTTCAAGAACAGCCGCCGCCCCACCATTGCCGAGACGATGGCGTACTACCGCGAGCGCAAGATCGGGCTGGTGATGTTCACCGTGGACGCCGAGTCCAAGATGGGCCGCCGCCGCATTCCCAACGAAGAGATCGCCGAGGCCGCCAAGGCCAACAGCGACATGATGATTGCGTTTGCCAGCATCGACCCGCACAAGGGCAAGATGGGTGCACGCGAGGCGCGCCGCTTGATCGAAGAGCACGGCATCAAGGGCTTCAAGTTCCACCCCACGGTGCAGGCCTACCACCCCTACGACAAGATGGCCTGGCCGATCTACGAGGTGATCGCCGAATACGGCATGCCCGCCATCTTCCACACCGGCCACAGCGGCATCGGCAGCGGCATGCGCTGCGGCGGCGGCTTGCGGCTGGAATACAGCAACCCCATGCACCTGGACGACGTGGCGATCGACTTCCCCGACATGCAGATCGTCATGGCGCACCCCAGCTTTCCGTGGCAGGACGAGGCGCTGAGCGTGGCCACGCACAAGCCCAACGTGTGGATCGACCTGTCGGGCTGGAGCCCCAAGTACTTTCCGAAGCAACTGGTGCAGTACGCCAACACGCTGCTCAAGGACCGCATCCTGTTCGGCAGCGACTACCCGCTGATCACGCCCGAGCGCTGGATGAAGGATTTTCAGGAAGCGGGCTTCAAGCCCGAGGTGATGCCAGGCATCCTGAAGGGCAACGCGGTGCGTCTGCTGGGGCTGGACAAACCCAAGAACGCCGCAGCGCCTGCCACGGCACCGGCGCCCATGCCGCAAACCCCCGCCTGACCGTCAGTCGTACACCTTCTGCAAGAGGCGAATCAGCGTCTTGCGCTCCGTCGCGGTGAGGCGGGCGGTGGCGTCTAGCTCCAGCTGCGCCGCCGTGGCTTCGGCCTGCACCGTCAGGTCGCCGCCTGCGGGCGTCAGGTGTACGCCCATGGCGCGCCCGTCGCTCGGGTGCGGGCGGCGTTCGATCAAGCCGCGCCGCTCCAGCGCGGCAATCAGCCCCACCATGTTGGGCGGCAGCACATTGAGCGTGGCGCACAGCTGGCGCGAGGTGATGCCGGGGTTGTGCGCCACCAGCGACAGCACCGAAAAATCCACCACCTTCAGGTCGTACACCGCCATGCGCTCCATGAACACTTCGATGATGGACAGCGACGCGCGGCGCGTGTTGTAGCCCACCAGCGTGCGCAAAAAGCAGGTGTCCACCGACTCGGTGGTAACCGGCGGCAGGGTTTCGACAAGGGCCGTGGACGGCGCGGATTTCAGGCGGGTGCGTACGCTGGACATGGGGCGATTGTGCCGGGGCAGGGCGCGCCGCTCTGTGGCTTGAGCGCGGCTGCCGGACTTACAGCAGCCGGTCAAAGACAAGAATATGAGTCAAATTGGCCTCTAGCGCTTATCTGATAAGCGCTAACAGCTATCAATTTGATACCAGAGCGGTTTGCGCTTGCGATCACATCGGGCTGCGCAACACCCGGCGGTACTGCACCGCCTCTGCCACGTGGCTGACCTGCGTGGTGGGTGCGCCCGCCAGGTCGGCAATGGTGCGCGCCACCTTCAGCGCACGGTGTGTGCTGCGCGCCGACCAGCCCAGGCGTGCGGCGGCGGTGTTGAGGAACTTGGCAGCCGCATCGTCCAGCAGCAGGTGCGTGTCGATCTCTTGCCCTTGCAGCGCCTGGTTGGTCTTGCCCTGCCGCTCAAGGGCCAATGCCCGGGCGCGCACCACGCGCTCGCGGATGGCGGCGGTCGCTTCGCCAGGGGGCGCCTGCACCAGCTGGTCGGCGGGCAGGGCGGGCACCTCCACATGCAGGTCGATGCGGTCCAGCAGCGGGCCGCTCAGCTTGGATTGGTAGCGGTTCACCTGGTCCGGCGTGCAGCGGCACGCGCGCTGGGTGGAACCCAGGTAACCGCAGGGGCACGGGTTCATGGCCGCAATCATCTGGAACCGCGCGGGGAAATCCGCGCGCTGCGCCGCCCGAGAGATGGTGATGTGGCCTGTTTCCAGCGGCTCGCGCAAAGCCTCCAGCGCGGCGCGGGGAAATTCAGGCATCTCGTCGAGGAACAAAATGCCGTTGTGCGCCAGCGATATCTCGCCAGGTCTCGGTGGAGAACCTCCGCCCACCAAGGCCACCGCGCTGGCAGTGTGATGTGGCGCTGCCGTGGGCCTTTGCCCCCATCGGTCGGTGCGAAAGCGCCCGGCCAGGCTGGCAATGGCCGCGCTCTCCAGCGCCTCGTCCACCGTCATGGCGGGCAGCAGCCCCGCAAAACGCAGCGCCAGCATCGATTTGCCCGAGCCCGGTGGCCCGGCCATCAGCACGCTGTGGCCGCCTGCTGCGGCGATCTCCAGCGCGCGTTTGGCGGTGGCCTGGCCCTTCACGTCGGCCATGTCCGGCCCCGTGGTGCTCGTGGCCATGGGAGTGGCTTGCAGGCGCGTCCAGCCGTCGTTGGGCACATCGGCATCGCCCGCTGCAGCACTGCCCGGCGGCAAAAAGGCGCGCACCACATCCAGCAGGTGCCGGGCGCGCACCACCTGGGCGGCGGGCACCAGGGCGGCCTCTTCGGCGCTGCCGGGGGGCAACACCAGCACCGCGGTGATCTGCTGCGTCTGCAGCGCCAGGCTGGTGGCCAGCGCGCCGCGCACCGGGCGCAACTCGCCCGACAGCGACAGCTCGCCTGCAAACTCGTAGCCCGCCAGGCGGCTGGCATCGACCTGCCCGCTGGCGGCGAGGATGCCCAGCGCAATCGGCAGATCAAACCGGCCCGAATCCTTGGGCAAATCGGCCGGTGCCAGGTTCACCGTAATTCGTTTGTTGTGCGGAAACTCCAGCCCCGCGTTCTGCAGCGCCGAGCGCACCCGTTCACGCGCTTCCTTCACTTCCACCTCGGCCAGCCCGACCAGTGTGAAGCTGGGCAATCCATTGGCCAGATGCACTTCGACGGTGACCGAGGGCGCCTGCAGCCCCAGAAGGGCGCGGCTTTGCACCAAAGCAAGACTCATGAAGCGATTTCTCCCCAGATGGGTGCGTTTTATGGTTTTTTTGTGCCAATCACTTGTGTTGCGCACCAACTGGGTGCATCGTGACCTGCGCGCACACCGCCACTGTAATGGGGATCGGTGTAACGCAACGCAACGGTGTGGAGGTTTGTGACGGGGAGATGGCACGGTCCATGCTTAAAGCGCTTGTCCCTACTTTGTCCAACCGGAGGAAACATGACCCGTGCCATCATCAAGTCCCTGGGCGTTGCCCTTGTCGCAGCCCTTCCCATGCTGGCCAGCGCCCAGCTCACCGGCAACGTCAGCCTGACCACGAACTACAAGTTCCGCGGCCAGGACCAGGACGCCTCCAAGGCCAAGGCCATCAAGCCCGCTCTGCAAGGCGGCTTTGACTACACCTTCGGCGAATCCGGTTGGTATGTCGGCAACTGGAACTCCAGCGTCGACTGGCTGGCCAACAATTCGCTCGAATCCGACCTGTACGGCGGCTACAAATTCAAGGCTGGTGGCCTGGATCTGGACGTGGGTGCGCTGACCTACATCTACCCTGGCAACAGCAACGGCAACACCACCGAAGCCTACATCGGCACCAGCTTTGGCCCGATCTCTGCCAAGTACTCGCACACCCTGTCCAAGGACTACTTCGGTTTTGCTGGCGCCAAGGCCGGTTCCGGCCTGAAGGGTCGCAACACCGGTTACCTGGGCTTTTCGTTTGCACAGGAAGTGGCTCCCAGCATCACCGTCAAGGCTTCGGTGGGCTTCACCCGTTTTGCCAGCGACATCAAGGACCTGGGCGTGCCTAACTACATGGACTACAGCGTAGGCGGTGCCTATGACTTCGGCGGTGGCCTGTCGCTGGGTGCTGCCGTGGTGGGTGCCAACAAGAAGGCCTTCTTCGGCCACGTCAACAAGTCGCGCGTGATCGTCACGCTCACCAAAACCCTGTAAGTCTCAATGGGCGCCGGTGGCGCCCATCCTGGAGGATCTAAAAATGAAAATGGTGACAGCCATCATCAAGCCCTTCAAGCTGGACGAGGTGCGTGAAGCACTCTCCGACATCGGCGTGCAAGGCATCACGGTGACCGAGGTCAAGGGCTTCGGGCGTCAAAAGGGCCACACCGAGCTGTACCGCGGCGCTGAGTACGTGGTCGACTTTCTGCCCAAGGTGAAGATCGAAGCCGCAGTTTCTGACGACCTCGTCGACCGCGTGATCGAATCCATCGAAACCGCAGCCCGTACCGGCAAGATCGGCGACGGCAAGATTTTCGTGACCCACCTGGAGCAGGTGGTGCGCATCCGCACCGGCGAAACCGGCAAGGAAGCCCTCTAAGGGCTGGCCGCATAAGACACAAGAGAAAAGCCATGAAAAAATTGCTTGCTTCCTTCATTCTCGGGCTGAGTCTGCTGTCCGTCGGCTCGGCCGTACTGGCACAGGCCCCCGCCACCCCTGAGGCCGCAGTGGCGGCCCCGGCTGCGGCCGAAGCGCCTGCAGCCGCACCTGTTGCTGCGCCCGCTGCGGCCGAAGCCGCACCCGCTGAAGCCCCTGCGGCTGCGGCACCCAAGATCGACTCCGGCGACACCGCCTGGATGCTGACCTCCACCATGCTGGTGATCCTGATGACCATCCCCGGTCTGGCACTGTTCTACGGCGGCCTGGGCCGCAGCAAGAACATGCTGTCTGTGCTGATGCAGGTCTTCGTGGTCTTCTCGCTGGTTTCGCTGCTGTGGGCCATCTACGGCTACAGCCTGGCGTTCTCGGGCGAAGGCAAGTTCTTTGGCGGGTTTGACAAGATCTTCCTCAAGGGCGTGAACCAGGAAACCTTTGGCGCGCTGGCCACCATTCCTGAGTACGTGTTCATCGCGTTCCAGGGCACGTTTGCCGCCATCACTGTGGCGCTGGTCGTGGGCTCGTTCGCAGAACGCATCAAGTTCGCTGCCGTGCTGGTGTTCTCGGTGCTGTGGTTCACTTTCAGCTACGTGCCTATGGCCCACATCGTGTGGGGTGGTGGTCTGCTGGCTGCTGACGGCGCGCTGGACTTTGCGGGCGGCACCGTGGTGCACATCAACGCCGGTGTCGCCGGTCTGGTGGGTGCCTACATGGTGGGCAAGCGCATCGGCTACGGCAAGGAAGCGCTCACGCCTCACAGCCTGACGCTGACCATGGTCGGTGCCTCGCTGCTGTGGGTGGGTTGGTTTGGTTTCAACGCTGGTTCTGCCGGTGCGGCCAATGCCAACGCCGGCCTGGCGTTCATCAACACCATCCTGGCCACGGCCGCTGCCACGCTGGCCTGGATTGCCGGTGAAGCGCTGCACAAGGGCAAGGGCTCCATGCTGGGTGCCGCCTCCGGCGCGGTGGCTGGCCTGGTTGCCGTGACGCCTGCTGCAGGCTTTGTCGGCCCCATGGGTTCCATCGTGATCGGCCTGATCTCCGGCATCGTCTGCCTGTGGGGCGTGAGCGGCCTCAAGCGCATGCTGAACGTGGACGACGCGTTCGACGTGTTCGGCGTGCACGGCGTGGGCGGTATCGTCGGCGCCATCCTGACCGGTGTGTTTGCCGCACAAAGCCTGGGTGGTACGGGCGGTTTGGCCCCTGACACCTTCGCAATGGGTGCGCAAGTCTGGATCCAGATCAAGAGCGTGCTGTTCACCATGGTGTGGTCTGGTGTGGTGGCATTCATCGCGTTCAAGATCGCTGACCTGCTGGTGGGCCTGCGTGTATCGGAAGAAGCCGAGCGCGAAGGTCTGGACATCACTTCGCACGGCGAGACAGCGTACAACCGCTGATCCTCGGCCTTGCGCCCAACACGCTGCGGTGTCTGGTGGCACCGTAGCGTTGCAAAAAGAACAAGCGAGTTACTCCTCCTGGTTATTGAGCCCGCCGTCAAAAACGGCGGGCTTTTTTTGACTCCGGCAAAAACTGGTTTTCTGCTTTGGCGGATCGTTCAAGCACCTCCACCAGCCATCCAGCCGCCGTTCGTCAGTCGTTCCCCAGTCCTGCGCAAGCCGTGCATAGGCCCACCCACGGGTCATTTGCACGCGCGCTGTTCAAAAAATTCACGCGGCTTGCCCGCCTGGCCGCGCACTGCTGCCGCTAGGATGCGCGGATGGAATCTTCCCTTGCCCACATCGCGGATCGCGTGCGCGCTGCCGCTGCTGACCAGACCCCTTTGCGCATTCGGGGCGGTGGCACCAAGGACTTTTTTGGCCTGGCGCTGCACGGTGAAGTGCTGGACACCCGGGTGCTGAGCGGCATCGTGAGCTATGAACCCAGCGAACTGGTGGTGACGGTCAAAGCGGGCACCCCGCTGGCCGAGCTGGAAGCCGCCCTGGCCGAGCAGGGCCAATGCCTGCCCTTTGAGCCCCCCCATTTCGCCAAAACCCCTACGGACGGCGCCACCGTGGGCGGCATGGTGGCGGCGGGCCTGTCGGGCCCGGCGCGTGCCAGCGTGGGCGCCGTGCGTGACTACATGCTGGGCGTCACGCTGCTCAACGGCCGGGCCGAGCTGCTGACCTTTGGTGGGCAGGTGATGAAGAACGTGGCGGGGTATGACGTATCGCGCCTGATGGCGGGCGCCTGGGGCACGCTGGGGCTGATCACCGAAGTGAGCCTCAAGGTCTTGCCCGTGGCGCCCGGCGAAGCCACGCTGCGCTTTGAATGCAACCAGGCCGATGCGCTGCGCAAGCTGCACGCCTGGGGCGGCCAGCCGCTGCCTCTCAACGCCAGCTGCTGGGTGCAAAACGGCGAGGCAGGGTCTGGCACCTTGTATGTGCGCCTGCGCGGCGCCCTGGCCGCGGTGGAGGCCGCCTGCCGCAGCATGGGAGGCACCCGCCTGGACAACGCCACCGTCGCGCCGGACTGGGCGGCTTGCCGCGAGCAGACGCTGCCGTGGTTTGCTGCCCGCACCGAGCGCCCTGACCATGCGCTGTGGCGCTTGTCGGTGCCCGCCACCGCCCCGGTGTTGACGCTGCCCGCGGGCGCGCAGCCGCTGGTGGAGTGGCACGGCGCTTTGCGTTGGGTGCAAGCGCCCGAGGCGGCGGGCGAGGCCTTGCGCGCCGCTGCCGATGCAGTGGGTGGAAATGCTTCTGTTTTTGTAGCTGCTAGCGCAAGTGGAGCAAGCGCTAGAGGCCAATTTGACCTGAAATCTCGCGCGCTGGAACAGATCCACACCCGGCTCAAGCACAGCTTTGACCCGGCTGGCATCTTCAACCCCGGCCGCATGGCTCTGGGCTGGTGACGGCTGCCGCGATCCGATGGCCCCTTCGCATGCGACGCCTGCGCCACCTCACCGGACACCACCGCACGGTGGCCAGCAACCGCGTGCTGGGCCTGCTGCTGGCGTTCAACGCAGGGGCCGTCAACGCGGGGGGCTTTCTGGTGGTGCACCTGTACACCTCGCACATGACCGGTTTTGTGTCCATGCTGGCCGACCACCTGGTGCTGGGCAACATGGCCCTGGTGCTGGGCGCCGTCGGCGCGCTGCTGGCCTTCATCAGCGGCGCGGCTACCACGGCCGTCATGGTCAACTGGGCGCGCCAGCGCAAGCTGCACAGCAGTTATGCGTTGCCTCTGCTGGTGGTGGCTGCGCTCATGCTGGTGTTTGGCCTCGTGGGCGCCATCACGCTCAATTGGCGCACGCCGTTTGCCGTGCCCACCACCGTGTTGCTGCTGTCTTTCATCATGGGTTTGCAAAACGCCACCGTGACCAAGATGTCCTCGTCCACCATCCGCACCACCCACATGACCGGCGTGGTGACGGACTTGGGGCTAGAGCTGGGCAAGCTGCTGTACTGGAACCGCACCGGCACCGCGCCCGAATCGCAAGTGCGCGCAAACCACACCCGGTTGCGGCTGTTTGCGGGGCTGCTGGCCATGTTTCTGGTGGGCGGCATTGCGGGCGCGGCGGGCTTCAAGCACGTGGGATTCGTGTTTGTGGTGCCGCTCGCGCTGGTGCTGTTGGCCCTGTCACTGCCGCCGCTGTGGGCGGATCGCGCCCGGCTGCGGCACCCGCTGCGCAAGGCCCCTGCACTGGCCCAACCCGTTGACCCTCCGGCAGCGCGCTGACACCCTTCGTTCAAAAATTTGGCTCTCCGTCCAGGCTGCACCCCATGCAAACCCAACTCTCCCCCGAATACGCTGCCCGCGCCGATGGCCTGGCCGCCGAAGCCATCCTGCGCAAATGTGTGCACTGCGGCTTTTGCACCGCCACCTGCCCCACCTACCAGCTGCTGGGTGACGAGCTGGACGGCCCGCGGGGCCGCATCTACCTCATCAAGCAGGTGCTGGAAGGCGAGACCCCCACGCGCAAGACCCAGATGCACCTGGACCGGTGCCTGACCTGCCGCAACTGCGAAACCACCTGCCCCAGCGGCGTGCAGTATGGCCACTTGGTCGACATTGGCCGAAAGCTGGTGGATGAAAAAGTGCCCCGCCCTCTGGGCGAGAAAGCCCTGCGCTGGGCACTGAAAGAAGGCTTGCCGTCGCCCTTATTTGCGCCCGCCATGAAGGCCGGGCAAATGGTGCGTGGCCTGCTGCCCGCCGCGCTCAAAGCCAAGGTGCCCCCCGTGCAGAACGCCGGCGCCTGGCCCACACGCCAGCATGCGCGCAAGGTGCTCATGCTGGCCGGGTGCGTGCAACCGGCCATGATGCCCAACATCAACACCGCTACTGCCCGGGTGCTGGACGCAGTCGGCATACAGGCTGTCATCGCGTCCAAAGCCGGGTGCTGCGGCGCCGTCAAGTTCCACCTCAACGACCAGGACGGCGGCAAGGCCGAGATGCGCGCCAACATCGACGCCTGGTGGCCACTGGTGGAGCAGGGCGGTGTGGAGGCGATCGTGATGAACGCCTCAGGGTGTGGCGTCACCGTCAAAGAGTACGGCCACATCCTGCAAGACGATGCTCAGTACGCGGCCAAGGCAGAACGCATCAGCGCCCTCACGCGTGACCTGTCCGAACTGCTGCCCGCCCTACTGCCCGAGCTGGCGCAAAAGCTGCGCGGTCGCGTGCAGCCCGCCGACGTGCTGTACGCCTATCACCCGCCCTGCACGCTGCAACACGGCCAAAAACTGCGCGGCGGGGTGGAGGCACACCTGGCGCAACTCGGCTTCAAACTGCGCGTGGCGCGCAACGAACCCCACCTGTGCTGCGGCTCTGCCGGCACGTATTCGGTGCTGAACCCCGACCTGTCGTACCAACTGCGCGACCGCAAACTGGGCGCGTTGGGCGAGGCCTTTGGCGAGCAACCGCCCGACGCCATCCTGTCGGCCAACATCGGCTGCATCACCCACCTGCAAAGCGGCACGCCCACGCCCGTGCGGCACTGGGTGGAGGTGCTGGACGAGGCGCTGAGGGTGCCTTCGTAGCGCTGTCTTCCGGGGCGCAGCGCGCGTTCTGCAGCGCAGCAAACTCACGGCAGCGAGGGCTGTTCATCGCCCTTCTTCTCAACACTGGCATGATCGAGGGTTTTGTTGCCCTCCATTCGCACAGCCATGACCGATTCCGCGTCCGCCCCCGAACCATCGAACGCAGCCCCCGCCGCACAGGCCGAAGCGGTTTCCGCAGTGGCTGCAGCGTTTGTACGCGCCGGGGTCCCTCGGCAGCGCGATGACAGCCCACGCCGCAGCGGTTCTGACCGTCGCCGATCGCCGCGCAGCAAACCACGAGCCCCTGGCGTTGCGCCAGATGCGGCCCAAGGCGCTGCCGCCGTCACCGACGCAGCCCCTCGCGCCCCACAGCGCGTCCATCCCATGCTGGAGCAACTGGCGGCGCTGTACCCGGTGCTGTTTGGCGCGGTGTTCCGCCCGCTCAAGCGCGGCATCTTTCAAGACCTGCTGGCCGCCCACCCGGACGTTTTTGAGCGTGACGCGCTCAAGGTGGCGCTGGGCATTCACACCCGCTCCACCCGCTATCTGCAAAGCGTGGCCGCCGGTGACAAGCGCCACGACCTGCAAGGCCAGCCCGTGGAAGACATGGCCCCCGAGCATGTGCACCATGCACTGCTGGAGGTGTACCGCCGCCGCAAAGCCCGCGCAACCGACGACCTGCTGCCCAAGCTGCGCAACCGCATGATCGCCGCGTTCGAAGCCTCGGGCCTGACCCGCGAGGCCTACACCCAACTGGTGCAGGGCCGCGACGAGACTGCCAACGCCATCCTGGAAGAAGCCTTTGCCGAATGGTCGGCCCGCAACGCCAAGGACGAAGCGCTGCTGCGCGCCTTCGAAGCCAGCGGCCAGACCCTGGAGGCCTTTGCCGACATGTACGGCATGGTGGCGCGCACCGTGGGCCAGCAGCTTGAACGCGCACGCCGTCGGCAGGCGGACGAGGCCCTGGCACAGTCCAAAGCGTCTGCGGCCCCAACGCCAGAAGATGCGGCAACGGATGTCGTGAGCGAAACCGTGGCCGAGGCAGCGGCCGACGTGCCAACCCCTGCAGAAGCCCCAGCGCCGCAGCTGTAGTAACTCGGCGGTGCGAACAAGGCGGACGCCTGTTCGCACCCAAGGTAGCGTGCGGTGCGAGCACGTAGCGCGTTGTCGCTTCACCTCGTCAACGAGCCAACGGCTGGCCACCTCCGCAGACTACTGACACCAGGTTGTCAGTAGCCCGGCAGCAGCATCCTTCTCTCACCGATTCCCTCGTGTTTCACCGATTGAGAGAACCATGCCAACGCCCCCTGTAGCCCTCCACATCCCCGCTTTCCACGTTTCCGGCGTCTCCGTACGCACCAGCAATCGCGACGAGATGGACCCCGCCGCCGCTCGCCTCGGCGCGCTGTGGGACGCCTTTTTCAGCCAGAGCTGGGAGCGCATACTGCCCAGCGCCGACCATGAGCGCCGCATCTTTGGTGTGTACAGCGCCTATGAATCCAACGAGCACGGCGCGTTTGATGTGACCGCTGGCGTGTCCGTGCAGGCGGCCAGCGCTGACGGTGCAGTCCGCGCACCAGACGCCCCACGCGTCGTGTCCGTGCTGGCAGGCAACTATCTCGTCTTCCACGGGCAGGGCACCATGCCGCAGATGGTGATCGACACCTGGGGCGAAATCTGGCGCTACTTTGCCGCCAACCCCCAGGTCCAGCGCTGTTTTGCAACCGACTTTGAAGCCTACGATGGCCCCGACCAGGTCGCCATCCACATTGGTATCGTTGCCTGACGTGTTGTGCGTGTTGCCTGCGCGGTGGGTGGAGTGAACATCGCCCGACGCACCTGCGCTGCCCGCCCCGCACCACCAAGATCACCAGAAGTATCAATTTGATAGCTGCTAGCGCTTGTGCAATAAGCGCTAGAGGCCAAAAACACTTAAAACCAAAGCACCCATGCGCCGCGCTGACCGCCTGTTCCAGATCGTGCAGCTCATCCGCGGGCGGCGTCTGTCTACCGCCGCCTTTCTGGCCGAGCGGCTGGAGGTGTCCGCCCGCACCATCTACCGCGACGTGGCCGACCTGCAGCACCAGGGCGTGCCCATTGAGGGCGAAGCAGGTGTGGGCTACCGCCTGGGCGCAGGCTTTGAGCTGCCGCCGCTGATGTTGACCCAGGGAGAGGCCAATGCGCTGGTGGCCGCCGCCCGGCTGGCGCAGGCCTGGCTGGACGCCGGCTTGGCGCGCGAAGCAGAGGGCGCGCTGGGCAAGATCCTCTCCGTGCTGCCCCCCGCCGCGCGCGCCGCCGCAGAGGCGCAGGCGCTTTACGCTCCTTCGGTGGGCCTGGACGCCCGCGCACAAGCCACCCTGCAGACCCTGCGCGAAGCCGTCCACAGCCGCCACGTGGTGCACATCGACTACGCCGACGTCCACGGCCGCCCCACCGTGCGCCGCCTGCGTCCCCTGGGGTGTTTTTACTGGGGCAAGGTCTGGACGCTGTCTGCCTGGTGCGAACTGCGCGGCGATTTTCGGGGCTTTCGCATCGACCGCATCGTCAGCGTGGCCGTGCTGGACGAACGGTTCCAGCACGAAGAAGGCAAAACGCTGGCGGATTTGCTGCGCAAGGTGGAGGCAGAGATGGCGGAATGTGAGCCGGTGCCTGGCGCCGGTGTGCAAGCCCCAATGGCCGCACCGTGACTCTCAGCCACGAGCTCGTCCCGCTGGCACTGCACAGCCCTTGGGCGCAGAGGGCTTGACCGAGCGGACCGCCACTGCGCCGGTCCATTTTTGCGCATTACCTGAATATTTCGAAATATTCTCGCAATGTTGCAATTTCTATCGAAATATCGATATTGGTAACTCAAGTTACTTTTTGCGGTAATTTCGTTCGATTAGTGGTGCTGATTGTCAACAGAAAATGCCGGGCTGCCCGCTATCATGCCCACCAATTTGCACTAACCGGCCAGACAGTCTGCAGCACATGAACCGTCGCGTCACCATTCAAACGCCTCTCGGCGACCAGCTTAAATTCCGGCAGCTTCAAGGCACCGAAGAAATCAGCCAGCTTTTCACGCTCGATGTGGACCTGCTCAGCGAGAGCAAAAGCATCGATCCCAAGGCGCTGCTGGGCAAAAACGCCACGGTGGTGGTGGAGACGGAAGGCGGAGGCAAGCGGTACATCGACGGCATCGTCACCCGCTTTGGCATGCAGGGGCAGGACCACCGCATGTTTTCGTACCGGGCGCGGCTGAGCCCCTGGTTATGGCTGGCGACCCGCAAAAGCGATTTCAAGATATTCCAGAACAAAACCGTTCCAGAAATTATTGAAGAGGTTCTGGGTAAATACGGTTACCCGTTGGACAAAAAACTCAGTCGCAGTTATCGCACCTGGGATTATTGTGTTCAATATAACGAAACAGATTGCCAGTTTGTATCCCGCCTCATGGAGCATGAGGGTATTTATTATTACCACCAGCACTCAGCAGGCCAACACATACTGACCCTGGCAGACGACATCGTCGGGTCACACAGCCCCCTGCCCGGGGCGGCATCCATCCCGTTCTACCCACCAGAAAAAGCCGCCATCTCCGACCGCGAATGTGTCTCGGCCTGGGAGCTGGCCGAAGAAATCAAGCCCGGCCGCCATTTCAACGACGATTACGATTTCAAAAAGCCCAAGGCCGATTTGTCGAACATGCGCACCACGCCCCCCGGCCATGCGCACGACAGCCACGAGATATATGAATGGCCAGGGGGCTATACCGAATATGGCGACGGCGAAGCCTATGTGCGGGTGCGGCTGCAAGAGAACCTCACCAAACAAAGTGTGGTGCAGGGCAAATCCAACTGCCGCGCACTAGCGCCCGGCTACACCTTCAGCCTAGAAAACTACCCGCGTGGCGACCAGAACCAGCAGTACCTCATCACCTCGGTGCAGTACCACTTTCAGGAGAACCCCGAGGTCAGCAGCGTCGCCAAGCCCACGCCCAAGACCACCAAGGACGAGGTCGGCTCCATCCAGCGCCTGGTGCTCAAGGCCCAGCCCACCAGCCTGCCCTTTACGCCAGCGCGCGTTACCCCTAAACCCCGCAGCCAGGGCCCGCAAACGGCTGTGGTGGTGGGCCCGCCGGGCGAAGAAATCTGGACCGACAAATTCGGCCGCGTCAAAGTGCAGTTCCACTGGGACCGCATTGGCGCTATGGACGAAAACTCCAGCTGCTGGATCCGCGTATCGCACCCCTGGGCCGGCGCCAAATACGGCGGCATCTTCACGCCCCGCATCGGCCAGGAGGTCATCGTCGACTTTCTCAACGGCGACCCCGACTACCCCATCATCACCGGCCGCGTCTACAACGCAGACCAGATGCCACCGTGGGAGTTGCCCAAGCACAAGACGCAGTCCGGCTTTCAAACCAACTGGAGCAAGGGCGGCGGCGGCAAGCACATGCTGCGGTTTGAAGACCAAAAGGGCATCGAGCACATCGAGCTGTCCACCGACCATGGCAATACGCATTTGCACATGGGTTACCTGATGAACCAAAGCAGCGAGGCCAAGCGCAGCTATGGCTTTGAGCTGCGCACCAACGAGTGGGGGGCGATTCGGGCGGACAAGGGGTTGTTGATCACGACGTATACGCAGAATTTCAAGCAGAAGCATCGCGCACGACAGCCCGGACGGTCATGAGTACATGGGGGCTACGCTTGCACAGAGCAGCGCGCTGGTGCAAGAGACGGAGCAGGCCGTCAACGCTACCAAAGACACTCTTGCCAACATAGTGCAAAGCAAGGGCGGGGTCATGAGCGCCTTGACCCAAGGTCTGCCATCGATTGCAGGCGCCGTGCAGGCCATCGCCGCAGCTGTTGCGGGCGGAGGTTCCGGGCCTGCGGAGGGTGGCGTCTCCGGCGATATGGATCCGGCCATGCCCGACGCGCAGACGATGCTTGATTTATCGCGCAAGATCGACAAGCCCATCGTTTCCATCGTCAGTCCAGAAGGGCAGACCCTGATCAGCCCCAAGCCTGTGGTGGTCAGCTCGGGCCAAAGCGTTTCGATCCGATCGCAGACACCGATGACGCTCACCTCAGGCGGGCAGTTCACGCAACTGGTCAAAGCCGGCATGGTGACGCAAGTGAGCACGGGTGGTCAGGTCAACACCGTGTCAGAAGGCGATGTCGTGTCCCATGCGCGCGCGGGCGCTATGAACCTTTTGGCGCAACAAGACGCTTCACTCACTTCGACTACTGCCAACGCAAACGTGGTGGGTGAAAAGTCAGTGCTCGTACAGGGCAAGGAAAAGGATGCATTCGTCATCGGCGGCGAACGCGTGGCCCTGGTGTGCGGTAAGTCGTCCATTGTGTTGCTGGCGGACGGGACCGTGATCATCAAAGGCAAAAAAGGCTTCTTCGAGTTCGATGACGAGTTCGATCAGAAGGGCTCAAAAATCTTCTTGAATTGTTGATCAAAGAATGAAGTACGCAACGAATGAAGCGTCGTTCGAGTTTCCGAACGATCTGACAGACCGGTCCGTGAATATGTTGATGTCACGCGACGGCGCCAGCGTCTCTTACGTCATCACGCGGGATCGTCTTCAGGAAGGGGAAGACCTGCAGCAGTTCATACAGCGGCAGTTCAAAGACCTGTCTCGCCAGGTCAGCAAGTTCAAGGAACTGTCGCGTGAAGACGCTCTGTTTGGGCATGTGCGCCATGGCAAGACGGGGGTGCAGATTCAGTCCACCTTCAAGCAGCACGGCAACGAGGTGCACCAGCGCCAGGCAATTCTGCTGCTCGACGATGGCACGCAGGTGCTCATCGTCACCGCGACGGCCCTGCGCAAGTTCACCGCGGCTGAAGAAGCCGACTGGACGCACATGCTCGCGAGCTACGAGCCCGCTGTGCCCCGCTCTTAGTCCGAGCGCATCTTTTTCCGGAAATCGCTATGGCAGGCCAAGCAGCCGCGAGACTTCGCGACCCTATCGCGCACAGCAATGCGCATTCCAGGTTCTGGGCAAAAGTTGCCGGCGGCATCGTGGGTGGAATCGTTGTGGGCGCGCTGGCGTGTGCGGCCGGTGCACTCATCATTGGCACTGGGGGCATGGCCACCCCTTTGGTTGCGGTTGCGGGGGCCACGCTGCTGACCGCCGGTGGGGCGATATCCGCTGTCGGCGGTGCGGCTGGAGGCTATTTAGGGGCGGAACTTGTCGATGCGATGGTGCCGGTCACCTACACGGTGACCGGCAAGATCAAAACTGCATCTCCCAACGTCTTTGTCAACAGCAAGAGTCGGGGGGCCGCCCGCGCCACGCCTGCAGTGCCGATTGATGAGGTCGAATGCTCAAATCACTCGCCCAAGATTCTCACCGCCGAAGGCGCAGAGACTGTTTATGTGAACGCGGCGTGCTTCGCGCGCCAGGGTGATGCGGTCGAGTGCGGCGCCATCATTCACGAAGGCTCGCCCAACGTTTTTGTAGGTGGGCCAACGGCCCGCGTGCGCGAGGTTGCCGATGAGGTTCCTTGGTACTCGCGCTACGCTGGCATCGTTATTGGCCTTGTGACGGGCGGCTTGGGCCTGCGCACCCTGCTCAAAGCCCCAGGCACACTGGCATCCAAGCTTCCATGCCTCGGGGGCATGCTTTTCGGTACAGGCATCGGGGTGCTGGCCGGGGCCGTGGGCGGCCCCGTGCACGCAGCCACGGGAGCCAAGATCTTGAGCGGTGATATCGACACCGACTTCGAATTGCCCGGCCCCCTTCCCATGCGCTGGCTGCGCTTCTACAACAGCCTCGACACCCGCACGACTACGGGCCACGGGCAGGGTTGGGGCGGGGAGCTGTTCGTTCAGCTTGACACCGCAGCCGACGGCCACATTACCTTCATGGACGAGCAAGGCCGGCCTGTGGAGTGGGAGCCGCTCGAACCAGGTTTTGCGCAAGAGAACATCGCCGAAGGCTATGTATTGCACCGGTCCAAAGATGGGCAATATGCAGTGCAGAGCGGCGACGGCCTGTATCGACTTTTCGAGCCAGCGGCGCCTCTGCCGATTGGGCAGGTTCCCGCAGACCCTTGCATCTACCGGCTCGCGCGCCTGGAAGACGAGAATGGCAACTACGTCGCTCTGCGCTACCGAAGCGGCTTCGAAATCCAGAACATCGCCGACTCCACCGGCCGCTTGCTGGAGTTGACGTACGCCCCTTCCGCAAGAGCCAGCGTTGGCGCTGCGCATGCTGCGCACCGCATTGCGCAGATCGCCATTGCCGTGCCAGCCCCAGGCGAGACGCCCGGCGTGCTGGTGCGCTATGAATACAACGCCCAAGGCCAACTGGCCGCAGTCATCAATGCAGAAGGCGTGACGAGCCGCGCCTTCACGTACAACGAAGTAGGCCTGATGTCGCAGCACCGCACCCCCAGCGGTTTGACCAGCCACTATGAATGGACGCAGTTTGATGACCATCCCCGTGTGGTTCGCCAATGGAACGACGCCGGGCAGGACTACCACTTCGAATACAGAAAGCTCGACAACCCCCAGCCTGAAAGCGGGCTCACCGCCGGAGGCACCCGCGTCATCGACCAACTGGGTCGGCGCTATGAATGGCGTTGGGACACCGGCTACAACATCCTGCTAGGGGTTGACCCCCTGAGCCAGTGCTTCGAACAGCAATGGAACGAGCAACGCCAGCTACTGAGCGTTACCGACGCGAACGGAAACACCACCACCTACAGCTACGACCCCCACGGCAACCTGGCAGCCGAAACTGACCCCCTAGGCCGCACCACCCACACCACCTGGCTCGGTTTCAGGGCATTGCCCACCCAGATGCGACTGCCCGATGGCTCCCAACTGAGCTGGGCCTACGACAAAAAGTCCAACCTGTTGGCAGAAACCGCGGCCGACGGCTCCATCACCCAATATGTGCGCGACCTTCGCGGCCTGCCCCTGCGCATCACCGACGCCAAGGGTGGCGTCAAGCAGCTGAGCTGGGACGAACGCGCCCTGCTGCAAAGCTATACCGACTGCTCGGGCCAGATTACCCGCTACACCTTCGATGGCAGGGGCTACCTGTCCCGCGTCACCGATGCGCTGGGCCAAGTCACAGAGCTCAGCCACGACAGCCTGGGCCGTCTGCGCGCCCGCAGCCTGCCCGACGCCTCGCATGAAACCTTTGCCTACGACGCAGCGAACCGACTGGTGCAGGCCAGCGACCCGCTAAGCCGAGTCACCCAACTTGCCTACAACGCCCACTCACAGCTCACCGCCCGCCGCGATGCCGAAGGCCGACAAGTCCAGCTGACTTATGACATTGCCCAGCGCCTGAGCACCCTCGTCAACGAAAACGGCCAGCACTTCGGCTTCCAGTACGACGCAGCCGACCGCATGGTGGAAGAAACCCGCGTGGGCGGGCAGCGCGTCACTGTGGAATACGACGCCAACGGCTGGCCCATCGCCGTTAACCACCACCCCGGCGCCAGCGATCTTCCTGCAGACCCAAAATCAAGTGACGGAATCCTGCGCACCCAGCTCATCCGTGACGCTGCAGGCCGGCTGGTCGAAAAGCGCACCGCCAGCCACCACTACCACTACGCCTACGACCCCCTCGATCAGCTCACCCAAGCCCAAAAGCTGGCAGTGCAAGCGGACGGCAGCCTCAAACCCCTGCACACCAGCACCTTTGCCTACGACAACGTCGGCAACCTGATTGAAGAAACCGCCACCGACGAAACCACCGGCCAAAGCCACACCCTGCGGCACAGCCACGACGCCTTGGGCAACCGCACCCAAACCCAGCTGCCCGCTCTGCCAGGCCAGCCCCACCTGCAAAGAGCGCTGAACTACCTGCACTACGGCTCGGGCCACCTGCACCAGATCAACTACAGCCAGCGCGAAACCCAAAACAACACCCAAGGCCCCGACGCCCTGGCCGTGCACCAGCTCATCAGCGACATCGAACGCGACGCCCTGCACCGCGAAGTCCACCGCACCCAAGGCCAAGTGCAAACCCGCTACGCGCTAGACCCCCTGGGCCGCAGGCAAGGCGCTTGGAGCCAACCCCTAGACCAGCGCACCCAGCCCTTACCAAGCCAGCGACACCCACTGGCAACGCGCCGTGTTGAGCGCAGGCACGCCTGATCAAAACCCGCTGGACGGATTGATGAAAGCCTACGCCTACGACAGGGTGGGCGAACTGCGCCAAAGCCGCCACAGTTTGCGAGGAGACCTGGGCCACCGCTACGACGCCACAGGCCGCGTCGAGCAAACCCTTCGCCAGCCCTTCGCCAACACGCCCACCCGGCAAGGCGACCCCGCCGCCAACAGCGAAACCTTCCAATACGACCCCGCAGGCAACATCCTGGACAACCAAGCCCAGGCGGCACTGCGTAACCGCACCCAGCACGTGCAAGAAGGCTACGTGCGCGACAACCTCGTGCGCGTGTATGAGGACAAACGCTACGCCTACGACGGCCACGGCCGCCTCATCCAGAAACTCAGCGGCAAGCACACCGCCCAGACATTCGAGTGGGACGAAGAAAGCCGCCTCACGGCAGTCACCACCACAAGACGCCCCGGCACCGAACACGAAACGACGCAGACCACCCGGTTTGAGCTACGACGCCATAGGCCGCCGGGTAGCCAAACACGACAGCTTTGGCACCACAGTCTTCATCTGGGAAGGCATGCGCCTCATCGAAGAGCGCAGAGGCAGCGCCGCCATCAGCTACGTGTACGAGCCGGACAGCTATGTACCGCTGGCTCGCCTGGATACCGATGGAGAAAACACAGAACAAGGCGGACTTGGCACCACCCAAGATGCGCAGCAGCCACAAACATCAAAAAACATAGCTGCTAGCGCAGGCCAGATAAGCGCTACAGGCCAAAAACACCAAAAATACTCCCAGCAGCCGGCTAACGATCCGCTGGAAGCCCGCTACTGGCAAGCGCTCGATCCCAAAGGAACAGTACAAAGCACCGGCACACACGGCCCCAGCGCAAACGCCAAGCTGTGCGAGGTGTACTACTTCCACACCGACCAGGTGGGCCTGCCCGAAGAGCTGAGCAACGCCCAAGGCCAGATCATCTGGCAAGCGCAGTACAAGACCTGGGGCTCAACCGTAGAAGAACGCTGGGAAGCACGCCGCCTGCACGGAGCCAAAGTGCAGAGCCAGACCGAAGGGGATACCCCACACGGAGACCGGCAGGAACAGAACCTGCGGTTCCAGGGCCAGTACCTGGACCGAGAGACGGGGCTGCACTACAACACGTTCCGGTACTACGATGCGGACATTGGGAGGTTTATAAGCCCGGACCCGATTGGGTTGGAGGGGGGATTAATCTGGGGAGTTATTCTCCTAATCCCATTGGTTGGATTGATCCTTGGGGTTGGGCTAGTACTTTCGCTGTTGGAGAATATGACGTTCATGGTGAAGCGAGGGTGGGGAGAGGCATGTACCGCATGTCTGACTATAAGCATTTCCAAGAGTCCAATAGGCAGCTCTATTATCAAATGAAAAATGATCCTGCTTTACGAGCGAAAATTGAAGCAAAATAACCGGGCACATACGATCATGTATCTCCTGGCAAGCGTGGCGCTTTTAGTGGAAAGCCTCCAGCAAGCCTGACATGGCACCACCACGAGCGGGTAGGAGGATTGCTGCAGTTGGTTGATAGAAACGACCATAATTCGCGACATAAAGATTTTCACCCTTCGGGAAAAGGTGGTCGCGGTGCTTGGGGCGGGGGTAGTGGGTGTCGTTAATTATTTGGATGAAATCATGGAAAAAATAAATTCTCTATTTGATTTGTATCGCAATACTATCTCAGCGTTGGATAATGAATGGGTTTATGTTAGCCTTGGAGCTTGGCGGGCTAATCCTAAGCTTTGTAGTTTTTATATTATTTCCGAAGAAGAGGTGGATGCATTGGCCGATGATCAGGTTTACGAGTCTGATGCCGGGCCATATTTGCCCATCGCAGTCCAGAATCTTGATCTTCATCCCTGGATGCAAATTGATGTTTTAAAGGGGGTGGTTGAGAATGCTCATGTGAAAAATGATCATTTTGATGAAGAGAAATTCATTAATGCGATAAATTACTACAGGGAAAATGATGATTTCATGGAGGGTTGAAGCCTTTGCGGAAATATATTGGTGAAGAGTTCTTAGGCTAGTTTTCTGACCAGAAACTCAGCGGCAAGCACACCGCCCAGACATTCGAATGGGACGAAGAAAGCCGCCTCACGGCAGTCACCACCACAAGACGCCCCGGCACAGAGCACGAAACAACGCAAACCACCCGGTTTGACTACGACGCCATCGGTCGCCGGGTAGCCAAACACGACAGCTTTGGCACCACCACCTTCATCTGGGAAGGCATGCGCCTCATCGAAGAGCGACGGGGAAGCGCCGCCATCAGCTACGTGTACGAGCCGGACAGCTATGTACCGCTGGCTCGCCTGGATACCGATGGAGAAAACACAGAACAAGGCGGACTTGGCACCACCCAAGATGCGCAGCAGCCAAAAACATCAAAAAACATAGCTGCTAGCGCAGGCCAGATAAGCGCTACAGGCCAAAAACACCAAAAATACTCCCAGCAGCCGGCTAACGACCCGCTGGAAGCCCGCTACTGGCAAGCGCTCGATCCCAAAGGAAAAGTACAAAGCACCGGCACACACGGCCCCAGCGCAAACGCCAAGCTGTGCGAGGTGTACTACTTCCACACCGACCAGGTGGGCCTGCCCGAAGAGCTGAGCAACGCCCAAGGCCAGATCATCTGGCAAGCGCAGTACAAGACCTGGGGCTCAACCGTAGAAGAACGCTGGGAAGCACGCCGTCTGCACGGCGCGAAGGTGCAGGGGCAAACGGATGGAGACATCCCAGAGGGAGAGCGACAAGAACAGAACTTGCGCTTCCAGGGCCAGTACCTGGACCGAGAGACGGGGCTGCACTACAACACGTTCCGTTACTGCGATGCGGACATTGGGCGTTTGTGAAGTCGCCCGCAGCATCGAGCCAACTATTCCCTCACTGCTTCCAGTTGCCCCCCGAACGGATGGAGCGACATCCAAAGCACCTGGATGGCAAGACCGCCAAACTGCCGCGCTACCCCTATCCGAGCACGATGACCGGTAGGGCCACGATCACCAGCAACACCCCAGCAGCAATCCATCCGGACTTCTGGTCAAGACCACCAGTTTCGCGCAGTGCCGCCTCACGCTCCGGCCCTGTCAGCCCCTGTTGGTCGATGCGATGGATGCAATGGGCAAGCCAACGCAGATATGTGTTCTTGTGCGTAAACGACATAAGAATTGCAAGGGCCACCACGCGGGGAGTTTCGCTCTCAGCGGGGAAAAAGATGTTGAACGCCAGCAATGCGATCAACAGCATGACGGCCAGGGGATACATGCGACGGGATATCGCCCAGCTGATTCCCATGAAGGGGATGCTTGTCCAGCAGGGGCTAAAGTGGGCAAAAGGCTTTTTCTTTTCATTGCTGCTGATGCGATCCCACAAAGGGCGGTATTTGTCGGCATTCGGCCCGATGGCGATTTCCATGTCTTGCCAGGCAATACCGCTCAAATCCGCCTTGAAATTGAATGTCGCTACGACTTGCTCTTTGACGGAATCGCCGTTGGAATTTTGAATGTGGTGTTCATGGTCTGTTTCTACGAGTTTCGGCGCCTCGGCCGCTTGTCCAGTCAGGTCACTTCGCCACGATCTTCAGCGCGTGTAGCCCCTGCATCGTGTTGAACTTCACCCGAATCGTTTTGGCGGGAACACCCAGGCGCACGAGCTCGTTGCGTGCGGCCATGGCGCGCATGAGGGCGATGTCTTTTGCGTCGACGGGGGCGTCTTTGCGGTTGCAGTAGCCGGTAATTTCCAGGCGTTCGTCGGCCGTTCTGGTTTCGGCAAGCCGGGCCAGCAACGCCAGCGTTTCAGCCGAGAGCTTGACCTGGGCGGGGGTGAACTGCGCCACCATGCCATCGTCGGGCAGGCGCGGCGGCTGGGCCACGGGCTCGGGGGGCGCTGCGGCTTCTACGGGTTGGGGCGCGACTTCGGCGGGAGCTGTGGTCGTTGCTGTGCCGTCTGTTTCAGGCGGCTTGGAAGGCGCGCAGGCGCATCCTGCCAAAACAACAACCATGCTGGCGGCCAGCAGAGTCACGGAGAAGTAGCGGGGAGTGGTGGTCATGAGAAGGTTCCGAAGTGGACAAAAGGAAGAGGGGCGTACCTGGGGCTCGCTCGCTGCCTGCTATTGCGACAGCTGCCAGAAGGTGACTTGCGCGAACTTGGCGTCGTTGGCCCAGGGGTCCCAGATGGTCTTGTCGCCTTTGCTCATGGCGCCGGGCCATGCTCCTTGCGACGTGGACATGGCGGGGGCGTAGCTGCCTCGCGTCCGCAGGGTTTCGGTCTTACCGTTCTTGGTGTACGTGTAGCCGCCAGCGGGTAGGTCGCCGCCGGGGTACACCACGATCACATGGCCGTTGGAAGACTCTGTTTTGCCGCCCACCACCAGCACGCCCTCACGTGCAAGGCGGCCGACCTGGCCGGAGGCGACGACCTTCCAGTGGGCCTGGCCGCGCAGGTGTTCCACCAGTGCGTTGGCGTTCATCCATGGCTGGTTGGGCAGGTACTGCTTGATGACGTGCCAGACCGCATGGCTGCACGAATGCGGGTGCAGTGCATAGGCCGCGTCGCAGGCCTGTTTGAGTTTGCTGACAGAGTTGGCGTCTACGGGCACGGGGTCTTGTCCTCTGAAGGGGTTGGAGTGGACGTTGGAGGTGGAGTGGACTGGTAGGTCTGGGCCTTGGCGCTCCAGCGCAGGCTGGGCAAGCGGTAGTTGCCGCCCACAGCGGGTGACAGCACGGTCAGCCGCAGTTCGTGCGGGATGCCGCGGCGCCATTGCCCCGCGCGCACCACCAACTCTTGGGGTGGATCCACGGGGAAGAGGTGGGGAATGCGGCCCAGACAGCGCCCGGTGTCATCCAACAACACCGGCAACGGAAAGCGCTGCCAAGGGGCGTCCGCTGGAAGGTGCTTGTAGTAGTCGTCGGTGAAAACGCTGACCAACCGAACCTTGACCGGCTGTGCGGGCCGCGCCAGGCTGCAGACCCTGACCGCAGACCGGTACGGTTCCATGTCTGCGGGCAGGGCAACGGTGGCATCCACGGCCTGGCACTGGGCCGCAGCCACGGTGACGAAGTCATTGCCCGCCAGAGCGGGTGCGGCAGGCAAGGTGAGCAGGGCGCAGGCCAGCAATGGCGAGCGCACAAGCGCCCGCGTGGCAGGTGTCATCAATGTCAATGGAGTCCCCCCGAGCAGCAAAGTGAGCGAGAGGGTGATCTGGCGTCACCCTGAAGTGACGTGGAGTGTCGCCGCAGTTTTTTACGGTTTGGTCTCAGGGACGGGGTTTGGCAACCGCTTGCATCACCTTTAACAAATCACAACAGATCAGTGCAATTGCACACTGCGCGAGCGCGGTTCTGAACCGGGCCGATTTGGCTTGCATGAGTGCTCCGCGCAGCCACTCTGCAGCCGCTCAGCCCAGTGCTGCTTCGATGTCGCCCGCCAGCTTCTTCGGTGCGTCCTGCGGCGCATACCGGCGGATCACCTGGCCATCTTTGCCGACGAGGAACTTGGTGAAGTTCCATTTGATGGCCTTGCTGCCCAGCAGGCCAGGGGCTTCGGCGGACAGCCATTTGTACAGGGGCGAGGCGTTGGCGCCATTGACGTCGATCTTGCCCATCATCGGAAAGCTCACGCCGTAGTTCAGCTGGCAGAAGCTGGCGATCTCGTCGTTGCTGCCCGGGTCCTGGCTGCCGAACTGGTTGCACGGGAAACCCAGCACCACCAGCCCCTTGTCGGCGTATTGCTTGTGCAGTTCTTCCAGGCCCCCAAACTGGGGCGTGAAGCCGCAGGCGCTTGCCGTGTTGACGATGAGCAGTACCTTGTCCTTGTACTGGGCCAGCGGCACGGTCTGGCCGTTCATCTGCTGGGCGTCAAAGTCGTAGATGCTGGTGGGCATGAGAAAGCTCCTGGGTTGGGATGACGCGCCATGGTAGCCGTTGCCTTCCCGCGGCGTGCGGCTCAGTGCGCGGCGGCACGGGGGCGGCGAAACTGCAGCGCGGCAAGCAACGACGCCAGCAAAATCAGCGCGCCGCCGATCACGGTGCGTGTGCTCAACGTGGATGCGCCCAGCAGGGCCGAGGACACGCTGGCAAACATCACCTCCGACAGCATGACCAGCGCCGTGGTGCCCGCCGCCAGCCGGGCCGCGCCGAACTGCAGAGCCCAGTTGCCCAGCATCAGCAGCCCCGCCAGCACGAGGCCGGTGATGACCCAGGTGCTGTTCAGCGGCGGGAAGGGCTCGACCACCCCCACCTGCAACCCGACGCATGCCACCGCCAGCGCCATCAGCATGCAGCCGCCAAACATGGTGGCCATGCGCGCCGGCCCCGGCACAGCGTGCAGGCGGCGCAGCGTGACGTTGGTGAGCGCAAACATGAAGCCGCCCAGCAGGGCCAGCGCGTCGGCCAGCGACAGGTTCTGCACCAGGCGCGCGGCAGGGGCACCCTCAGGCAGTAGGACCAGCACCACCCCCGCAAACGCCAGGGCCAGGCGCAGCAGCGCTGCAGGCGTGGGGCGCTCGCCCAGAATGCGCCACGCCAGCAGCACGGCCCATGCAGGCATCAGATAGAACAACAAGATCACGCGCACCACATCGCCAATCGTCACGGCCCAGTTGAACGCAACGTTGTTCAGCCCCGACGCCAACGCCAGCACCCACAGCTGCGGGTGCGCACACACCTGCCGCCAGAGGCCCGGCCGCCAGACCAGCAGCGCCAGCAGCACCACGGCGTACATGGCAGCCGTGGCCCACAGCGGATGCAGGCCCGCGCGGTGCATCAGCTGAAACGGCCACCAGGCCAGGCCCCAGACGAAGGCGTTGAACAGCAGGGCAGCAAAAGGCAGGGGGGAGTGCATTGAGAAGAAAAAATGGGCTCTAGCGCTTCATGAGTAAGCGCTAGCAGCTATAAATTACGTAGCGAACGGTGCGGCAGTACAGCGGTCGATACTGGCGCGCCCCCCTACCAGTGCACCCGTGGAACTGGCTCTGCCAGGCCACCGGGTGCGTCCCCCTCGGGGGAAGCGGCGAAGCCGCACAGGGGGGCTTCAGTGATGCGTATCGTGCCGCGCAATCTGCAGCAGGTGATTGACTTCGTCGGGGTAGCGAATGCAGTTTTGCTGGTGCCAGCGGCGAATGATCCACATGATGCCCGCCACCACCAGACCAAACGTGATGATGGCGCCAAACACCGACAGCCCGAACTTGAGCGACAGGCTGTAGAACGCGCCCAGCCCCAGGATGCAGGCTTGCTCGTTGAAGTTCTGCACCGCAATCGACCGGCCCGCGCCCATCAGGTTGTGGCCCCGGTGCTGCAGCAATGCGTTCATGGGCACCACCAGATAGCCGCCCAGGCCGCCCAGCACGATGAGGAACGGGATGGCCACCCAGATGTTGCTGATGAACACCATCAAGATGAGCAGAAGGCCCATGGCAATGCCCAGCGGAATGACCTTGGTGGCCATGTCCAGGCGCATGCGCATCGACGCCACCACGGCGCCCACGGCGGTGCCAATGGCCACCACCCCGGTCAGCGCCGAGGCTTGCGTGGTGTTGTACCCCAGCGCCACGCCGGCCCAGGCCAGCACAATGAACTTGAGGTTGCCGCCCGCGCCCCAGAACAGCGTGGTGGTGGCCAGCGAGATCTGGCCCAGCTTGTCGCGCCACAGGCGGCCGTTGCACGCCCAGAAATCGGGGAGGAGGCTGAACGCGTTGGACAGCACCGAACGCGACCCGTCCGCACGCAGCGGGCGCATTTCAACACCAGTGTGGGGGATGCGGGTGTTGAACCATGCGGCCAGGGCGTAGACCAGAATCAGCGCTGCAATGGCGGCCTCTGCCGGTGTGTCCACGCCGGTGTCCAGCCAGGGGATGTCGATGTTGAGCAGCATGCCCGACAGGTGCATGCCCACCAGCTGGCCGCCCAGCAACACGCCCAGAATGATCGACGCGATGGTCAGCCCCTCGATCCAGCCGTTGGCCTTGACCAGCTGCGAGGCGGGCAGCAGCTCGGTCAGGATGCCGTATTTGGCGGGCGAATACGCCGCAGCCCCCAGCCCCACCACCGCATATGCCATGAGCGGGTGCGAGCCAAACAACATCATCAGACAGCCCACCACCTTGATGGCATTGCTGACGAACATCACCTTGCCCTTGGGCAGCGCATCGGCAAACGCGCCCACAAAGGGCGCGAGAACCACATAGAACAGCGCAAACATGGGCACCAGGGCGGCGCGTTGCCATTCGGGGGCGCCCCCTGTGCGCAAGAGTTCAACGGCGGCGACGAAAAGCGCGTTGTCGGCCAGCGAGCTGAAAAACTGCGCCGACATGATGGTGTAAAAGCCGCGCTTCATCGAATGGCTGGTGGGTGCATCAGTTGGGCTGATGCCCTGGTAAATGTGAGGAATCGTAGCGGGGGACAGGCGGTTATATCACGCGGATAAACGGCCACAGTGCCAGAATCCTCCGCGTATTCCCCCGGTATTTCACTGACATCGACCTGGTCCTTCTCCATGCCCCGTCCTATCCAAGCCACCATCCACACCGCCGCGCTGCACCACAACCTGGAGCGCGTTCGCCAGTCGGTCCCCGACGCCAAGGTGTGGGCGGTGGTCAAGGCCAACGCGTATGGCCACGGCATTGAGCGGGTGTTTGAGGGGCTGCGCGGCGCCGATGGATTTGCGCTGCTGGACCTGGCCGAGGCCGAGCGCGTGCGACAGCTGGGCTGGCGCGGCCCCATCCTGCTGCTGGAGGGCGTGTTCGAGCCGCGCGACCTGGAGCTGTGCTCGCGCCTGGGCCTGTGGCACGCCGTGCACTGCGACGAGCAGATCGACATGCTGGCCGCTCACAAGACGCAGGTGCCGCACCGCGTGTTCCTCAAGATGAACTCCGGGCATGAACCGGCTGGGCTTTACGCCGCAGCGCTACCGCAGCGCATGGGCGCGGCTCAACGCGCTGCCGCAGGTCGATGAGATCTCGTTCATGACCCACTTCAGTGACGCCGACGGCCCGCGTGGCATTGCGCACCAGATGGCAGCGTTCAGTACCGCGGCCGAGGACTTGCCCGGTGAACGCACGCTGAGCAACAGCGCCGCCACTTTGCGCCACGCCGCCGCTGCCGGGGTGCGTGCCGACTGGGTGCGTGCGGGCATCGTGATGTATGGCAGCGCGCCCGATTTTCCGGAGAACAACGCCAGCCACTGGGGACTGCAGCCCACCATGACGCTGTCCACGCGCATCCTGGCGGTGCAGCAGCTGCAGGCGGGCGATACGGTGGGTTATGGCTCGCGCTTCACGGCCGATGGCCCGCTGACCATTGGCGTGGCGGCCTGCGGCTATGCCGACGGCTACCCCCGCCACTGCGACACCGGCACGCCCGTGCTGGTCAACGGCGTGCGCACGCGGCTTGTGGGCCGGGTCAGCATGGACATGGTGACCATCGACCTCACGCCGCTGATCGCCAGCGGCATGCAGCTGGGCGCAGATGTCGGCTTTGGCAGCGAGGTCACGCTGTGGGGCCGCGCCAGCAACGGCGCGGTGCTGTCCATTGACGAGGTGGCGCAGGCAGCGGGCACGGTGGGGTATGAACTGATGTGTGCGCTGGCGCAGCGGGTGCCCACGGTGGTGGATGGCGCTGCGTGAAAGTGAGTTGGGTTTGGTTTGGCTTGGCTCTGCTTAGTCCCAGGGGCGAAGACGGGTGCCTCTGGCGTCGATAACGTCACGGACCACGCCGCAATGTGGCGCGGCCGGGGCTACAAACTGGTGTGAAATGGCGCTGCGCTGGCGGTAGGCGTTTGGCTTAACGTCCCATGGGCCCAACGTCCCTTCCCCTGCGCTTCTTTGTTCAACCGCACCGCGTCCCTTCCATGGCCACATCCCGCAGCGAGCGCAACAGCAACAGCAAGTCCAAGAGCACCCCCAAGACGTCCAACTGGCGCTCTGTGCGCATGCCCCACCACCACGTGGCGCGCACGCTGCAGCAGCGCTACAGCCTGCGTTTGCACGGGCTGCTGATTGGTAGCTTCACCCTGGCGCTGATGTGGTGCACCTCCCACGTGCAACTGCTGCTGGGGGTGGACACGCTGGCGCTGCGTTATCTGGTGACGTTGACGGTGGGATACCTGGGGTATTTGCTGCTGCTGCGCGCCTGGGCGTCGCGGCTGGTACGGCGACACGACGCGGGGAGTGACGGCGGAAGCGGGGACTTGCCCGACCTCTCGTGGCCCAGCGGCAATTCGTCGGGTGGCGGCGGGCAGGTGCCGCTGCCGCGCGCCGGCGGCGGCGACTTTGGAGGCGGTGGTGCGTCGGGCGACTTTGGCGGGGGCTGGACATCGGGCCTGTCCGACGCGGGCTCGGGCAGCAGCAGCGACTCCAGCGCGTTGGGCGACCTGGCCAGCGGCGCGGCTGACGCCATTGGCAGCGCCGACGAGGGCGCCGTGGTGGTGGTGCCGGTGGTGGCCATCTTCCTCATCGGTGCCGCGCTGATTTTTGGCGCGGGCTCGCTGGCCATGTTGTTCTTTGGGTGGGACGTGTTGTTGACGGTGGCTGTGGAGCTGGCGTTCTCGGTGGCCACAGCCCGCGCCGCCGTGGGTGTGGAGCGCGAAGGCTGGCTCTCTGCCGCCGTGCGCCTCACCTGGAAGCCGTTGCTGGGCGCGCTGGTTTGTGCCGTGGTGCTGGGCGCCACCATCGACCACTTCATGCCCGGCGTGCAGTCGCTGCCGCAGGCGGTGCGGGTGCTGCAGGGGCGTTGAGCTGCGGGCTCTGTTTTGTGTCCTTAGTCCTAATTTGATAGCTGTTAGCGCTTATCTAATAAGCGCTAGAGGCCAATTTCACTCATGTTTTCGAGGTCGCAGCCCTGCGGCGCAGCGGCTCCCGGCGCCAGGGCGCTGCGGTAGCGCCGGCTGCAAGGCACGGTGCTGCCATCCTTCATGCGAAGGCGCGCGTCGCCACTGTCCAGTGGCTCGATCTCGGCAATCGCGTTGAGGTTGACGGCATAGCTGCGGTGCACCCGCACAAACTGCGCAGGGTCCAGTTGGGTCAGAAAGTCGGTAAGGGTGGACCGCAGCAGGTAGTCGTGCCCATTGACATGCAGGCCCACGTAGTTCGCTTCGGCCTGCAGCCAGGCGATGTCGCTGGCGGCAATCAGAAACTCGCTGCGCAGCTTGCGCACCAGAAAGCGCTCGGGGCGTTGCGGTGGCTGTGGTGGGGCTGGCGTGGCAGCGATGAAGGGCTGCGGCGCAGCCGGTGGGGCGGTGTGCGCCGCCGTTGGTGAGGTTTGGGCGGGAGGCTCGGGCGCATCCAGCACGCGGGCTTCGCCCTGCAGGCGCAGCAGCAAATGCCGGTAGCCCACCAGCGCGGCCACAGTCAGTGTGTAACTGCGCACATCCTTGAGATATTCGTACCCCCACTGCTCCCACCAGCCGCCGGGCTGGTAGCTCTGCCCCATCACCGCATAGCCCGCGTGGCGCAGGGCCCACATGCCCGCCAGGTGCACGGTGCAGTACACCGCACTGGCCAGCACGTGCCAGGGCAGGTGGCGCCGCAGGGTGTCGCGGCGCAGCACAAAACGCCGCTCAAACGCCACCACCGCCGGGATCAGCGCCGCGACCACCAGGGTGCTCGACACCTCCCACCACAGCGGTTCCCAGCCCGCCACCACGCGGTGGGCGCCGCGCAGGTCGATCCAGGTCACCATGGAATTGAAGGCGACTTGTACCGTCAGCACCACCGCCCAAAAGCCGACTTCCGCGCGGCGGCGCAGGGCGCGGTCGTGGGGATAGCGGTCGATCCAGGCGGGTGCGGGGGCGGTCATGGATGGCAAGTGTAGGCAGCGCCGGGAGCTGCCGGGCGGGGTGCTTCTGCAGGGAGGGCGGTTTTTCGTCCCTGTCTCCCACCGTTGGTCCCAGCAGGGCCCCGGCCCGTCCCCTGGGGGCTCTGGGGGCCAGGGTGCGGCGACAGCATCAGGCCTCCACTACATACCAGTCTGTCTTGCCATGCCTTCATCCCCCAATGTTTGCACGCCAACCCGCCGTTACGACATCGATGCGCTGCGGGCCTTCGCCTTTACCCTTGTTATCGTCTATCACGTGGGCATGTACTACGTCGCCGACTGGCACTGGCACCTCAAAAGCCCGCACACGGCCGAATGGCTGCAGATGCCTATGCGGGCCGTCAACCTGTGGCGCATGGACCTGGTGTTTTTGATCTCCGGCCTGGCTTTTGGCCTCGTGCGGCGCGGGCAGACCGTGCCTGGACTCATGAAGCAGCGCAGCCTGCGCCTGCTGATACCGCTGGCGTTTGGCATGGCGGTGGTCGTGCCCTACCAGCCGTATGCGCAAGGAGTGGCCAACGGCCTCATCGCGCCGGGGTTTGGCGCGTTTCTGTTGCGGTACTACAGCCTCAGCACCTGGCCGGCAGGCGCCTTTGACGGGTGGGAGGCAGGCATCACCTGGAACCACCTGTGGTACCTGGCCTATCTGTGGGTCTACACCCTGGTGCTGGCCGCGTTGTTGCCTTTGGCCGAATCCGCCCGGGGGCAGCGCCTGCGCCAGGCGTTTGTCGGCCTGCGGGGTGTTGCGCTGGTGCTGGTGCCCGTGCTGCCGCTGGCGGTTTATTCGCTGCTGCTGTGGCCGCATTTCCCGCCCTCGCGCGACCTGATCAACGACGCGTGGCTGCATGCCGTGTTCTTCACGGTGTTTGTGTACGGGTACTGGATCGGTCTGGACACGGGCCTGTGGGCCGAGCTGGTGCGCCTGCGCTGGCGCACGCTGGCTTTGGCGGTGCTGTTGCTGGTGTTGTACCTGGGGCTGCTGGGCCTGGCGTCGCAGCACGGCAGCCGGGGCGCGCGACTGCCCCTGCGTGTGCTGGCGGACCTGTACCTGTGGGTGGCGCTGCTCACCATTATGGGCTGGGCGCACCACCGGCTCAACCGCCCCTGGCCCTGGCTGCGCTGGGCCAATGCCTCGGTCTACCCTTGGTACGTGCTGCACCAGACGGTCATCATCGTCCTGGTGGTCTGGCTGGCGCCGGCGCAGTGGGGCCCGGTGGTCGAGCCGGTGGTGTTGGTCACCGGCACGCTGGCCCTGTGCTGGGGGTTGACGGCCACCGCGCAGCGCGTGTGGTGGCTGCGGCCCCTGCTGGGGATGCCTGCACGAATGCCAACGCAGGCGCGGTTGGAAGAAGGATTGAAGACCGGTCAGCGGTGGTGGGCGCGGTGACCACATTCACCGCTGCCATCCAGCCCGCTCTGCGTATCCAGTGCATCGACATTGCTGCGCACCCGTGCCAGCAGCGCCAGCAACTGGGCCTGGGTTTCGCCATCGCAGTTTTTGAGCAGCGACGCCGACAGCGCCTGGCGTGACGCGCGCATGGCCTTGAACACTGCCTGGCCCTGTTCGCTGAGGGCCAGGCAGCGGCTGCGTTTGTCTTCAGCGTTGGGCACGCGCTCCAGCCAGCCTTTGTCTTCCAGCATGCCCACCATGCGCGCTACCTGCGCCTTGTCGGCGCCGCTGTGGTGCACCAGTTCCTTTTGCGTGGCGCCGGGGTGTCGGCCCACAAAGGAAAGTGCGCGCACCTCGTTCAGCGTCAGCTCGGGGTGGACCGACGCCATGGCCCGCACCATGTGCGCCCGGTAGGCATGCATCAGGTCGTGCATGGCCTCGAAAACATCGGTGGGGGTGCGGGAGGTCATAGCAGAGCGGCAAGCAGCAAGAGTACAGGGGAAACAGGTTGACAAAGTCAACTTGTTGGCGGATGATTTGGTTGATTAAATCAACATTTTAGATCGTGACCATTACTCCTTCCTCCGCTTCCGCTCTTTCATCCGGCACACACCTCGTGGTGGAGCGTGTCCGCCACCCGCTCACGGCAAGGCACCTGCAGGTGGTGCGCCGCACCCAAGTCAGCCCGGGTTTTGTGCGCCTGACCCTGGCGGGGCCTCAGTTGGCGGGCTTCGCCAGCGCAGGGTTTGACGACCACCTCAAGCTCATCCTGCCCCAAGCCGGGCAAGAGCGCCCCGCGCTGCCAACGGTGGTGGACGGGCGCCCCGTGTTCCCCGACCCCCGTCCCGTGCTGCGCGATTACACCCCCGCCCGCTTTGACGCCGCCGCGGGTGAGTTGGATATTGAAGTGGCGCTGCACGACGCTGGGCCCGCATCCGATTGGGCGGCCGACGCCTTTGTAGGCCAGTGGATTGGCATCGCCGGCCCCCGCGGCAGCCTGGTGATACCTACGGGTTTTGAGTGGCACTGGCTCATCGGTGACGACACCGCGCTGCCCGCCATTGCCAGGAGGCTGGCCGAGCTGCCCACAGGTGTTGCTGCCACCGTGCGCATTCAGGTGCGCAACCCTGCCGACCAGCGCGCGTTCAGCAGCGCGGCGCAGATCGACGTGCAATGGGTGAACGATCTGGCGGCCGCGGTGGACAGCTTGCAGCTGCCCGACAGGCCCCGGCTACATCTGGGCTGCGGGTGAACATGCCGACATGGCCGCCGTTCGCAAGGCGGTGCTGGCCAAACCGGGGGTGGATGCCAAGCGCATGCGCATTGCGGCGTACTGGAAGCGGGGCGTTGCCGATCACCACGAGGATCTGGCCAGCGCTGCGTGACAACAGAAAAGCTTGCGCTCAGCGCACCAGCGTCAGCGCCGCCGCCTGCTGCACGGCCTCTGTCATGCGGTGCAGCGCCTGCACATTCAGCCGCCAGTATTGCCAGTACAGCGGCACATCCACCGGCTTGCCCGCAATCAGCTCGACCAGCGTGCCGGCTCGCAGGTCGGCTTGCACCATCGGGTCCGGGGTCATGCCCCAGCCCAGCCCGGCGCGCGTGGCCATGACAAACGCATTTGCCTCGGGCAGCCAGTGCACGGGCGGTGCGAGTTTGCGGCGCGTGATGCGCCCGACAAAACGCGCCTGCAGCGCATCCTTGCGGTTGAACACCAACATGGGCGCTGTGGCCAGCGCAGCAGCGGTCACCCCTTGGGCAAAGTGGCGCTGCATGAACGCGGGGCTGGCCAGCGCCCGGTAGCGCAGCGTGCCCAGCGGCAGCACCTTGCAGCCCTGCACGGGTTGCGGGTCGGCCGTCACGGCGGCCATCACGCGGCCTTCGCGCAGCAGGTTGGCCGAATGGTCCTGGTCTTCGACATGGATGTCGAAGGTGATGTTCTGGCCTTCAGCGGCCTGGGCCATGGCATGGGGAAACCAGGTGGCCAGCGAGTCGGCATTGACGCCAATCGCCAGGCGCGTGGACGTTTGCTGCCCGCCGCCGATGGACGCCAGCGCGTCGGCCTCGCTCAGCGCGACCTCGCGCGCGTGCCGGTACAGTGCCTGGCCCGCATCGGTGGGTGTGCACGGCGTGGCACGGCGCACCAGCACCTGGCCTACGCGTTCTTCGAGCAGCTTCACGCGTTGCGACACCGCCGAGCGGGTGACGTGCAGCACAGAGGCCGCGCGCTCGAAGCTGCCCTCGTCGATCACCGTGGCAAAGGCGCTGAGCTGGGCGGAGTCGAGGGACATGAGTGGTTAGAAATTTTGACGGATCGTTAAAAAGTATAGCTGGCGTGACTTGAAGTGCGGTCTCCACAATCCGCGGTCCATGAGCACCACCGCCTTCGTCCACGGCTTCACTTCCACGGCTTTGTTGATCATGGCCATCGGCGCGCAAAACGCGTTTGTGCTGCGCCAGGGTTTGCGGCGCGAGCACGTGCTGCCGGTGGTGCTGGTGTGTGCCTTGTCCGATGCGTTGCTGCTGCAGGCCGGTGTGTGGGGCATGGGCGGGGTGCTGCTGGCGAGGCCCGAGTGGGCGCAGTTCATGCGCTGGGCGGGGGCGCTGTTTCTGGTGGCCTACGCCGTGCAGGCCGCCAGCCGGGCCTTCCAACCCGCCCAACTGCTGGTGTCTGCCAACGGGCCGGGCGCCAGCCTGCGCACCACCGTCCTCACGGTGCTGGCGCTGACCTGGCTAAATCCGCATGTATATCTGGACACCGTGCTGCTGCTGGGCACCATGGCCACCCCGTACCCCACCTGGGGCCGCGCCACCTTTGCCGCCGGGGGCTCGCTGGCCAGCGCCCTGTGGTTTCTGACCCTCGGGTTTGGCTCGCGCTGGCTGACGCCCTTGTTCGCATCACCTGGCGCGTGGCGGGTGCTGGACGCAGCAACGGCCGCCATGATGCTGGGCTTGGCACTGGTGATGGTTCTAAGCTAACAAACACAAGTTCGTTACGCGGAAAAGCAACTTGGGCCATAGTGGGGGACTGACTGATCTGGAGTGATTCCCCCCATGCGTTTCAAGACCCTTTTGCTCGCAGCCGCTGTGGCTGCGGCGCTTCCGATGGCCGTGCAGGCCAACACCTTCCGCTGGTCCCGCTCGGTGGATATTTCCACCTGGGACATTCACACCCAGAACGTGGGCGTGAACAACACCATGCACGGCGCGGTGTACGACACGCTGGTGGAATACAACAGCAAGACCTTCAAACCCGAACCGTCGCTGGCCACCGAGTGGAAGCTCATCAAGCCCACGCAGCTGCGCCTGACCTTGCGCAAGGGCGTGAAGTTCAGCGACGGCAGCGAGTTCACGGCCGACGACGCCAAGTTCTCGCTGGAGCGGGCCAAGGCCAAAAGCTCCAACTTCGCCGTCTACACCCAGGGCATTGACCGCGTGGAAAAGGTCGATGCGTACACCATCGACATCCACTCGGACCTGCCCAACCCGGTGCTGGTGAACCAGCTCACCGAGCTGCGCATCTTGAGCAAAGCCTGGGCCGAGAAGAACAAGTCGGTCGAGCCCAAGGACATCAAGACCAAGGACGAAACCTATGCCCACCGCAATGCGCTGGGCACCGGCCCCTACCAGCTCAAGCAGTGGTCGCCCGACCAGCGCGTGGTGCTGGAGCCCAACCCGAACTGGTGGGGCAAGGGCAAGTACCCCACCAACCTGACGGAAATCGTCTACACCCCCATCAAGGCCGACGCCACGCGCACGGCCGCGCTGCTGTCGGGCGAGATTGATTTCGTGATCGACCCCAGCCTGCAAGACCTGGCGCGCATCAAGCAGACGCCCAACCTGCAGGTGCTGGAGGGGCCGGAGTACCGCACCATCTTTTTGGGCCTGGACCAGTTCCGCGACGAGCTACCCGGCTCGGACGTCAAGGGCAAGAACCCGCTCAAGGACCTGCGCGTGCGCAAGGCGCTGTACCAGGCGATTGACATCCAGTCCATCCAGCGCGTGGTGCTGCGCGGCCTGGCACAGCCCACGGGCACACTGGTTGCCAACCAGGTCAACGGCTGGACCAAGAAGGCCGATGTGCGCTACCCCTACGACCCCAAGGCCGCGCAAAAGCTGCTGGCCGACGCTGGCTACCCCAACGGGTTCGAAGTGGACTTTGCGTGCAGCGCAGGCCGCTACATCAACGACGAGCAGCTGTGCCAGGCCATCACCTCGCAGTGGGCCCGAGTGGGCGTGAAAGCCAAGCTGCGCTCGCTGCCGTTTGCCACGTACTTCCCGATGATCCAGCGCAACGAAGCCAGCATCTACCTGCTGGGCTGGGGCGTGCCCACGTTCGATGCCTTCTACAGCCTGCAGTCGCTGGTGCGCACCACCGGCGCGGGTGGCGATGGCAATTTCAACCTGGGCCGCTTCTCCGACCCGCAATTGGATGCGCTGATCGAGCGCGTGAAGAAGGAAACGGACGCCGCCACGCGCAACAGCCTGATCGAGCAGGCGCTGATCAAGGAGCACGAACTGGTCTCGCACATCCCGCTCTACAACCAGGTGATTCCGTGGGCGGGCACCAAGAAGGTGGAGATCATTCACCGCGCGGACAACCGGATCGATTGGCGGTATTTGAAGGTGAATTGAGAGTGACAACCCCCTGAGGCGCTTCGTGCCTTCCCCCTTCTCTCGAATTGCTGAGCAATTCGGGAAGGGGGACGCCGCCAGCGCGGCGGGGCGGCCCTTGCGCGGCGGCCCTGGCCTGGGCCGCGCAAGTTTCACAAGCCGCGCACTCTAGCGGCGGTGATGTTTGGTTCCTGGGAAATTCAGTCCAGCGCGCGCTGCACTGCCGGGCGCTCCAGCATGCGCTGCGTGTGCGCAAACACCTTCGGGAACGAGGCGATGTCCACACCGTCGCTTTTCAGCCAGGTGCCGATGGTGAACAAATACCCATCCGCCACCGTGTACTGCTCGCCCATGACCCAGGGGCCTTGGTCCGCGCCAGGCAGGTAGTGGCTTTCGATGAGGTTGAAGCACTCGGTCATGTTCTGCGGCACCTTGCGCTGGATGGCCGCAATGGCTTCAGGCTCATCGGCCCAGCGGCTGGCACGGGGACGGTGAGCGTGGGCGACGTGCACGGTGGATGCGAGGTAGCTGTGGAACTCCTGCATGCGTGCAAAGCCGTGGGCATCGGTGGGTGCCAGGCGCGCCTGCGGGAAAGCTCTGCGCCACGTAGGCCAGCAGCGCGGTGGTTTCGGTCAAGGTGCCGTGCGGCGTGACCAGCGCGGGCACGCGGCCCTTGGGGTTGATGGCCAGGTACTCGGGTGTGCGTTGCTGGGCAGTGGCAAAGTCCACACGCACCAGTTGGTGCGGGGCGCTGGCTTCTTCCAAGGCGATGCGAACCGCCTGCGCGCAGGTGCCGGGGGTGTAGTAAAGGGTGAGGGTGGTCATGGATGATGTTGCTATAAATTGAGTAGCTATAGGCGCTTATTGAATAAGCGTTAGAGGCCAATTTGACTTAAAAATATCGTCAGTACAGGTTGCGCGTGCGTGCCATCAGCCGCACCAGGCCCAGCAGCGCGTCGGTGTGGGGCGTGGGCGTGTGGGTGATCTGGCCCAGCTCGCGCACGGCGCCCACCAGCGCGTCGATCTCCAGGGGCTTGTTGGCTTCCACGTCTTGCAGCATTGACGTTTTGAACGCCCCCAACTTGCGCGTGACCGCGTGGCGGTCTTCGGGTTGCTGGTCGATGGGCAGGCCCAGCTTTTCGCCAATGGCCTTGGCTTCGAGCATCACAGCGCTGACAAAACCGCGCACCAGGTCGTCGTCCAGGATGCGGTCGGTGGTGGCGCCGGTGAGGGCGCTGATGGGGTTGACGGTGAGGTTGCCCCACAGCTTGAACCAGATGTCTTTTTGAATGGTGGTGGAGACTTCTACGTCAATGCCGCCGCGCTGCAGCGTGTCGGCCAGCGCCTGCAGGCGCTCGCTGCGGCTGCCATCGGGCTCGCCCATGATGAGTCGATTGCCAAAGTGCTGGCGCACAAAGCCTGGTGATTCGAGCGAGCAGCTGGTGTGCACCACGCTGCCCACCACGTTGCGCGCAGGGATGGCTTTGGCAATGACACCGCCCGCGTCCACGGATTCGAGGGCATGGCCCTGCGCAGCGCCACCAAAGCCGTCGAGGAACCACCACGGCACGCCGTTCATGGCCGTCAACACGATGGTGTCCGGCCCGATCAGCGGCGCCATGGCGCGCGCCACGTCAGGCAGGCCCGGGGCCTTGACGGCGACCACCACCAGATCTTGCACGCCCAAAGCTGCCGGGTCGTCGTGTGCTGTGACTGCGGCCTGCGCCAGCGTGCCATCGGCGCGCCGCATGCGCAGCCCCTCGGCTTGCAGGGCGCGCAAGGTGTTGCCCCGCGCCACCATGCTGACCGAGTGGCCCGCCTGCGCCAAGGCCATGGCAATCCAGCCGCCGATGGCGCCTGCGCCGTAAATACATGCTTTCATGGTTGTAGAGCCTTTGTCTTTCAGGTGAATGTTGTTCTGAATGGTGCGGGTGGCGTCTTGCGGTCTTCAGTAGCCCGCAGGCCGCTGCGGGTGCGCCCACCGCGCCGGTGCGAAAGCGCGCCAGCAAATCCTGCGCCGCGCTGGCCAGCAGCATGGTGTCGACGCCCACCGCCACAAACAGCGCACCCGCCGCCAGCCACTGGCGTGCCTGTGCTTCGGTGGTGGCCAGGATGCCGGGAGCCTTGCCTGCGCGCAGGATGCGGGTGATGCCGTCGTGGATGGCGGCCTGCACATGGGGGTGCTCTGGGTTGCCCCGGTGGCCCATGGACGCGGACAAATCTGCAGGCCCAATGAACACGCCGTCCACGCCGGGGGTGGCAGCGATGGCGTCCAGGTTCTTCAGGGCCTCCACCGTTTCGGCCTGCACCAGCAGGCAGACCTGCTGGTTGGCTTCGTGCACGTACTGCGGGTAGGCCTGCCAGCGCGAGGAGCGGGCGAGGGCGCTGCCCATGCCACGCACCCCCTCGGGTGCGTAGCGCGTGGCGCGCACCAGTTCCTGCGCTTGCTCGGCGGTGTCCACCATGGGGACCAGCAGCGTCTGCGCGCCAATGTCCAGGTACTGTTTGATGAGGGCCGTGTTGCCCACCGGCACGCGCGCAATCGGGTGGGGCGGGCGCACACCGGCCGGCAAGGCGCTGGCAGCGCTGGCAATGGCCTGCAGCTGGTGCAGGATGGAGCGCACATCGTTGGGCGCATGTTCGCCATCGACCAGCAGCCAGTCGTAGCCGGTGCCTGCAATGATTTCTGCACTGTAGGCATCGGCCAGGCCGAGCCACAGGCCGATTTGTGCCTGGCCGTCGGCCATGGCCTGTTTGAAAGGGTTGACGGGTGTCTGCAATCGAAACTCCATGGTGCAGTGCCAAGCCCGCCATCGTACGGGTAGTTGCTATTCTGTTTCAATAACATTTTTAGGATACGGATAATTACATGGTGACGAAGAGGTTGTCGTATCATCATCTGTTTTCATTAACAATGCAAATGATTCTAATGTAGGGAAACATTTATAGGAAATAGGTCCATAATGTTTTTCTCGTTTCGTTTGTCGTAAATTCTTGTAAAATTTAAAATTCGTTGGATGATGATATAGATATGCTGATACCGTCCGATCGTACACATCACGTATCGTTATAATAAACATTTTATGATTCGATTCAGGTAACCTCCAAAAATCTGGTACATGATAATAATGTTCCTATAAAGACGACGGCGACGAGGAAAAGAAATTGTTAAGAAAAATGAAAATGAAAATGTCATGTGCCATGCTATTCACCATCAACATGATCGTTCATCTTACCACAAGTTTTGACACAACCGTTTCATGGGTGACATTTCGACACGGGCCTTGTTCAAAGGAATTACATCCATTACGGAGAAGATTCGATATTGTAGATCCACCAGTTTTACCTATATGTACAAATCCTGCTGTGTTTTGTGATGACGATCTAGGTGGCATAGTTTGAAACGGTGGATTGAAACTTCTTTCTTTGCTTATTGACTTGTCGTTGTCATAGTTGTTATCACTATCAGTCAACAAGAATAAGTTAGGGATAAAGAAAATAAGACAACTACAACATCCTAATAGAAAGATGATAATCCATAATTGGTGCTTTAAGGTAATTTTTGTCGTTGAACATGATACCCATCTCTTTGTACCTGTCGGCATTTGATGATCATACAATCAAGGTAGTAGCATGTGACAACATCCACAACGATTCTATATGATGGGTTTCAATGTGATCGAGAGAGGACGATAAGGGACGGCGATAGAAACTATCTCTAGAGTGGTAGAGGAGAGGTGCATAACTTTTGTGATGTGTGTTGTGTCGTCTACCACTTCTGGAGCATCAATGCAAAATGACCTTCAAAACTTGACGCCGACCCTCGACCAGCGCCGAAGCACTTCCGGGCTCTTTAGAATCACTGTTTAACGACGAAACGGCACTTATTCTCCTCTATCTTGAATCTTGACACAATCGATAGATCGCCTTCTCTTCGCCAAGATCCCATCGAGAACACCAGGTAAGACATCAACATCAAAGGGGAAAAAGATACCGCAAAGACCGATTACAACGACAAGGACATAAATCTTTAGAAAGATTTCTACAACTTCCACAAACACAACAATAAAGTAAAACCAAATCTTAAACAAAACAAAAGATGAAATCAGTAATTGGAAAAGTATTTTTCCTTATTCTTTCGATAGCACCATGTTCTGTAGTATCATCATTTCTAACAAGAGACAACAACAATGAATTATCTGTTATGAAAAAACCACCGTTCCGTAGTCGAAGTGAATGGAAGAAAGTCACACCGACAGTCCCCAGGGCATCATTGGAACAATTTGCACCAGCTGCAGCAAGTTTGTTCGGTAATATGATCACACCAGCATCCATTCTTTGTGGTGCGATCATACCAATTAGTTTTGCATCCGGATTAGATTTTCATTCAAGTCCAGATGAATCCAAATTCGGTAAAGGTAATGTCTATGAATGAACTTAATCTTTGTATTGTCTTGAATTCTGAATTAAGTTTTGTCTCACATCATTGTTTGTCACATCGTCAACACATCAGTACTACGTAAAATATTCCCAATGGCATCGGTAGCATCATTAGCATCATTACTTGTAGCTGTTATGTGTTCATCTGTTGCAGTTAATCAATTGACAGAAAATAAGCCAGACCTTGCTGCATCAGTTTGGGATTTGTTGCAAAGAGATTATGCATTACCGTGGGCTGCCGTCAATTCACATTTCGTTTTGGGGATGCTTGGTTTTATGTGGTTGATTGGCACCAAGGCATACTTTATGGGTGGTGGATTAGCAGGATTCTCATTAGCAATGAGTGGCGTTGCTGCCATGGTTAGTATCGTCAATCGAGGTATCGCTAGTGGTGGTGGTAAAGCTGGACAACGATACGGTAAATCTATCGTTGGATTGTTACAATCGTACATCTCATTGTTATGGAATCGATCAAGAGAATCGTTTGGTCCAATGGAATACGTCGCTGTTGGACTTTTTGTTGGTGCTGTTGGTACGTATTGTAAGTATATTTATGATCAAGTGAAAAATTAAATTGGATGTTTATGGTAGTATTGTAACTGGTAAACGAATTGTATTGAATGAATCGAATCAAACAATCTTAAACTTGTAAAAATCAACCTATCAGCTAGCTAAAATTACTGGTAAAAGCTAATATTATCATCATTATCCTATCTACATTAGAGTACTCTGGTAGGTTTGCCAATTACAAGTCACTTCGAAGTAACTAGTACAAGCACCTTGCAGGTAGCTAGCTAAAAGAATAACGAGAGGACCTGATTACCATACCAGCTATTTTTTCATAATAATATTATTATTATTCTTGCTTCCATTTCTATCTAGTATTGCGAATAAGAATCACTACTCTGTAGTACCTAAGACTATTCGTACTCCGGCGAGTAGTAGTCTCTAGTCAAAACGTCTTTTCACGTCGTTCGACTACTTTCTTACTTTCTTCATCGCCTATTACTTATGGATCTGGTTCTCGGATCGCAACTTTAGAAGAGGGTCGCGGCTTGGTAATGGGAAAAAACACGTGCACTTCTATCACAACGGCGAAATCTTGTAAAAAAAGAAGAACTGGTATTGAATGTAGCCCAATTTCTTCGAATCTGGTAAGACCTTGAAATCCTTGAGTGCATTAAGTAATCGGCAATGTTGGTCATGTGAACAGTCGAGTGAAGAAGTACGATCAATAAAAGAAAAGCAGAATTGCACAATTAATAAAATTAACAACTTCACCGACACAATTAGCACGTTGAATTATTTATTCAATAGCCTGAGACATCCTATGCAGTATTTTTTATTCTTTGAATGTTTACACTTATTGCAAGCTGCCCAATCCGAACCCAAATTATTAACTCGCCGGGTTGAAGAAAGGTTGAAGGCCATGAAGTAAAAGAAGAGGCCTCACAAAATTTTCCGAAAAGAAACTCCATCACTCACTCGGTATTATCACTACTACTTTCACCCTACCAAGACAAAGAATGTCGGAGGATAATGACATTTTGATCTTGACCTTGTAAAGTAGTGAAGGGAAAGAAGTAGAGAAACCAAAAGTGCACAAACAAAACAATAACTACTTCTCTCCTCATAAAATCATAATCTAACCATTATTGCATTACTATATGATGATGTTATTATAAAAACAAAAGACCATGATGTCTTCTTCTCAAGAACAACAACATCTTGTTGTATTGAGTTGTCTTTGTGACAAGGCCGTGGCCTACATAGTATCTCAAAGGTATGAAGAAGCTATTGCTGTCCTGACCAAAGCCTTAACGGTCATTCAAACATATCAACACAAGTACCTGCTACTTCAGTGAATAATAAGGGTGGAATCGTACAACAGATACAAATACCAAAGTATTACAATCTTGATGGACAACATACCCAACAGTCACAACAGCAGTCACAACTTCACCGACAACAACAAGGACAATACCAAACGAGACACCATACCACCAATATCAACAACGAAGGAATCTTTCGTTCACCACTTCTTATCCCAACCAATGGATACAACTTCACATTGGATCAATGTCAATTTGTTATAACGTACAATCTCGCCTTGACGTATCATTTGTATTCAGCCGAGTCTCTCGATGTCTCGAAATTACAAATAGCATTGAAATTTTGGGATTTAACATATAGATTCCATTGGACGAATGGTGAATCACTTGGTTTGATTAACGTTCCATACATGTGCTATATTAAACAATATGGGTCATATATATCAAGATTTGGGGATGGTGGAAAGTGCTACCAATTGTTTCCAAGCCTTACTGAGTGCCCTAAATATGTGTGTACAAAAATTGCATGTCTCGGATGATGATGTTTGTCAAACAGATTGTTTCTTCCATACCGTTGCTTCACTGATATTGAAGGATCCTCAAACAGCATCTGCTGCATAAATAATGAAGACCCTTTTTCGTTCTTTGACATTGCAGACTTTCTCTTTGAATATTAAAACCTTTTTCTTTTGTTGGGGGGGAGAACTTCCAATTTTACAGTACAACATACCATCACCAAATTCATAACGCCCATTATAACTTTTACACTGCTAAGAATATATTTATAGCTGAAAAGATTAACTTTTACTACTCATACATATTATAGATTTTGCTTCGCCTCTAGACACATAGTAGATGTTAAGAGTTTCACAACGCTTCCAAAAAGAAGAGTGCTCAATGCCAAGAACAACTATTCGACGACAACAAGATAGAAAAAGCTACAGTATTATAATATTTGAGTTATAAATCTATTTTTGGTAAAGCTACCTAGCCAATCATCCGAGCGAGCCAGTCGAACTCGGTGTCAGCTATGACAGCACACCAATAGGGAAAGATTATTTGATGAAGAGAAAGACCGAGGGTTTCTCTCTTTGATGTTGGCCAACGGCGGCGCAGAGATTCTCGTTTTTTCTCAAAAGAATTTACCGCCTGATTTGGTTGATGTTTCGTATACCTTACTGAGAGTTTGTAATGTTTCATCCATCGTCGGACGGTTCGAAATAGATTCTGACCAACCTCGACGTAATAGTCGTCGGATGGCAACAGGCCAGGATCTAGGTACGGATGGCCGTTCTCCGAATATTGATACACTTTCCTTTACTTGATGCCCTAACAGTCCTTCATAGGGTTTAGACAATGCCATAATCTCCCATAGTAGAATCGAATAAGAGAATACGTCCGCTTTTAGGTTGTATGGCTCCTTACGGATTACTTCCACCGCCATGTATCGTGATGTACCGGTGTTACCAGCAAGTTTGAATGTAGTTTCTGGGTCCTCGTGGTGAGGAATTTCTACTGCAAGTCCAAAATCATATATTTTAAGAACGTCATCCGATCCGAATCCACTATTTTTTGACGGAAAAAAAAGAAAAAAGCAAATAATGAGGTGAGACAAAAGGTAACGACGAGATGTATCAGTTGGTTGTTTTTGTTTTTACGTACACATTGGCTGGCTTTAGGTCTCTGAACAAGATTCGTCTTTCGTGCAAGTACGTAACAGCCGAAGCAATATCAATGGCTGTCTTGAGCCTTGCTAGCAACAGCTTATTCTTTTCTGTACCCCGTCCTTTCAACATTGATTTCCGGTTCTTATCTTCTTCTCTCCATTGGGAGATTCTTTTGGCAAGCGTGATCGTTAATCGATCCAAAATCAAAAAGAATCCATCAGCTCGACCTGCCGCAGAAAATCCTGCAATACCAGCAGCCGACCATGCACGTAACTTGATAATATTTTCATGATCTAACGCTGATAGGAAATGTGCCTCCATCACAAGATCTTTTGCTCCCACAACCAGTTTCTTCGGATTGTACGCGAATTTGGGATTTAAATGTTTAATGACGTATCGTTTCTTTTCACTTTCCGGTTCTTCTGTAAGTTCCGAGTCGACTGTGAAACGGTCAATTGAATATACATTTGAAAATCCACCAAAGGCAATCAAATCACCTAATACAAAGTCATCACGTTCAAAGCGGGGTAACTGATACAACGTGCAATACCTTTGGACGTACGAACTGGATGCGACGACTTGTGCTACTCTCATTTCGGTTCGTTTCACGAGACGTTCTGCCAAGTCGGGAGTTAATGCATAATCTTCACCTTCCTTATCTCCATCACTCATACTCCCCATCGTGTCACCAGATGTCACATTCGTATCTCTTTCACAACTCCGATGGAGTTCATACGCCGGATGACGACGGTCACGCGATGCAGCACCGACAGAATCATCTGATGAAGCCATGATTTTTTTGAATATATTATATTATGTTGTGTGTATTTATGAATTTGTCACAGAGACCTCTTTTTGATTGATGTCTCTTTTTCTATTACGCGTATTCAAAAAAAAAATTGAAGGTCTGCCGATGGCTCACAATAGAGGTGCTAGAAAAAGACCTACTCTCTAAACACAAACCGGTCTTTATTTTTGCCAATACGTACAATCAGGCATCAAATGTATTAGAGTCGAAATCACAAGTTAATTGATGTTGTTTCTATTATTTAATATATTGCTTGTTGTTGATGTGATGGATAGGATGTTAGTTGCAAAACAGCGTTTCGACTGCACTCTCTGCTGTCACCGAAGAAGATAAACGCCCAAATTTTTATCGAACCGCTTATTATTGCTGGATTGCCGATACGCGGTCCACTACACGTACTGCTGCCGCGTAAATGACCCGACCTTCGCTATGACCGATTTTAGATCAGTCTTAAGGTTAGTGTTTAAGCAGAAGTCGATTGAAAAAAAAAGGCCCAAGCTAGTTGATAGTAGCTAGAGGAGGAGGAATAGTTTTATTACGAATGATGTAGTTCACTTCACAATTTAAAAATATATCTATTGAGTAAAAGTTTCTTCCTGCTTAGAAATGAACTAACGAATCTAATATTTTACATGAATCTTTTCCTGTGACGATCATTATTGAACGTCTGTCTCTCGATGATATGACTTCAAATTTCGCCTAACTCCTTCAGTATTTCTTCTTCTCGTTGGACCATTGCTAAATATTCATCATCTTCTTCATGGTCATATCCTACCAAGTGCAACATTCCGTGAACTAAGAGCATACGGATACGTTTTTCTGGGTCATAAATAGTTGACATTGCACCAGAAACACCTCGATCATCACCTTCCAATCCTTCTTCCTCGCTATCGTCGTCGCTATCGACATCAGTTTCATCAGTCTCTTCGTCTGAACTTTCAATCACACCACCCTTCATTGTATTGTTGATCTTCATGACATCTTCGTATAACGTATGGGACACAAACCATCATATCCCCTAAAGTATAATAATCAGGAACATCAAATTCTGGTTCTTCTAATAGACCGGGTTGTTTATGAAAATGGAATGGAAAACTTAGAATATCGGTTGGGGAATTAATCCCTCTAGTTTCCATGTTAGTTTCTTTCATTTCCTCATCATCAACCAATAGTAGAGTCACATCATACGTCTCATATCCTAAAATTTTCGATATACGATGTATCGTATCTTGAATGGCATCTTCGTCGATATCTTGTAATATATTTTGTTCATTATATATTGATACAGTCCCGGGTGGATTTCCAGGGACATTACGTTTACTACCAAATAAACGTGTCGTGGTGGTGATAGTGGATTGTTGTAGTTGTTGTAGTATTGTTGTCGTTGACGATGACAATGCTCCATAGTTAAGATTCAAACAATGCTGTTGAAGATGCCGCCGCCCTTGTTGTTGGAATTGCCATCTTGTCAACGGTAATCGATGTTTTTGTATCCTTACTAACATTGAATAATGAAATGATTCCGATAAATATGGTAAAATAACAAGACAGACAAAAAGACAATTAAGTGCTAGATAACACCTTGACGGAACTGCTACTACTAGCATATGGAGAGACGACCGTGACAACAACAATAGGTAGATGCTTGAGATATGTTGGAAAGTTTTTAGAAATAATTCTCCTAGATGATATTGTATGATTTATATCCCTTCGACTTCCTCTTTTGGATGTTGTTGTTTTGGCAAAAAGATACTCGATCAAAAAAAATTGTGATGATGGCCGTCGGGGCGTCGGAGGACGACGGTTAGACGATGCGTCGTCGACTAGTTCGAATCGAACTCTGGGTTCATCATCGAGCAGCCACGACCGCGTGTTTCAGCACCCGTCGATTTCTCGTTGTTGTTCACAACAACACAACACAAAAAAAATGAAACAAACGACGATGACAAGACAATAATAAAATAACAATCCAACAAATATGAGTATAATAAACATAAACAATAACAAGAATAATCGACAACAACAACAGAATCATCAAAGACGATTAATTCTTTCCGAGGAAGATTATACGTCAACACTGTCATCGATCGTAGAACGTGATTATTTTCCTGACAATCAACGTCTCCAAGCTCAAAATGCATTATTAGATGCCCGAATAAGAGGTGATGTTGCTGGGGCTGTTGCTATCCGTAGAGCGACACGTAAATTATTAGAACATGAAGAAGCTATTGCCGTTCAACGTCAACAAGATGATCAAGATCTTATGACAGAACAACAAACGACAACTACAGGCATTCGTAAACGTCCACGTCCCTTACAGGAAGAAACTATAACAGGATTCCATGCAAGAGCCACGAACGAAGATGATCATGAATTTGATTCTAATTTAAAACAAGAAATTGCCGAGAATCGTCAACGATTACAAGATGTATTTCAGGGCGGAAAAAAGGCAAAAGATGATGATGACGATAATGATGCTAAAAACAAAAATTGGTTACTATTGGAAGAAATGGCATCAGATGATTTTGCTCCAGAATCAAACCAAATTGCTCCATCAGAATGGAAGAAACCTGGAATGAAAAATTCACTTTTCTTCAATCCATCTCCTTTACGTGGCTCTAACAGCGAATTGCAAGACCAAGGACAACCTAAATTACTTACTTCTCATCATCAACAAGACACGATTCAAATCCAAAAACTACATCATCCTCTTCGTCATCAGCTCTTATGCTGCCACCACCACCAAAGCAACAACAAACAAAAGATGGAACATTGGTAAATAGAACGTCTACTGGAGGACCCACCACCTCCCGATCTGTCGTATTAAAGAGTCAGTTGGTAGAATATGTACCGAAGCATTGTTTGGAAAAAAGGATTGAACCGTCTCAAACACGTTTCCCTTCCCAGCAACAGATAATACCAGTCCCTGGAAGACTTATCAACAACAATAACAATGTTAATGATAGTACAGGTCTCGTAGAATACAGTGATACCGATAACGATGGGATGTCAGCTACTGATACGTCCTACTACTCCACTGACTTGGATGGACCTTTACGATCAGTGGATGAAGAAAGAGAACGTCGAAGGCAAAAGATTGCTCGGCAACAGCAACAAGAACAACAAAACCAACGATCCTACGTTGCTATGACACCACAAATCATACCGGGCGCTGGTAATCAATCACCAATTACAACATGGGGAACAGTTGACGCGACACCTCTAGTCTTGTCGGGACAGGAAATATTCTTCAAATCAACAACAAACAGAATCATCATCGTTATTCCAACTAGCCGGTGAAAATGAACGTGACCTGGCTGCTCGGAAGGCTGAAGCTAACATAGCACAGCGATCTAAACGTGCCAAACAAGGATCTTCTTCTTCGTCAATAAAGAGTGTTAAAAATATGAAAAGAGGGACGACGACATCATCGTTGACACCTGCTGCAATGTCATTGTTAGAAAAGACAAAAGGAGTACCATCACGGAGTCGAGATTCTTTTGGATCGGCATTACGAATGTCATACACACCACAACGACAATCTTCGTCATCTATATCGTCCAAACTATCTAGCCGACACCGTGGTACTACTACGAGTCAACGTCGAATCAAGAAAGACCATGCATACAATGCCACACCTCAGCTATAAGCAAAAACAAGATTCCTCTATGAAAATTTGTCTACTATTTGTAATTTTTTTGCCAAATCTAGGATGTTTCTATATCTGCTTTGTTGTCCGTCCACCGACATGCGTCCGTCTGTCTCCTTACGTTATGACGAATGACGCATTTGGCATCATGAGACAACAAAGCACCAAAGCGGCCGAATCCACCATGACCGTAAGCCGTACATCGTCCGTTTGCCATCAACATCAGATCCACGAACGTAGGATAAAATTCAGAAGCATCTCTCGATTGCCAATCCTTATCCAAATGTAAAGCTTCCTTGGTATCCTCGTGAATCGTTGCAATTGGTCGGTGATGTATTTTGGCAACTCGTCGAACGGTGTCAATTGAAACTTGTGAATCCGATGCGAAGTAGACGGGGGCACCGGGAAGTATCATCGAGGCACAATTTACCGCATTAATTGCATATTTTTTCAACTTTGCTCTCTTTAATGTGTGCTTCTTATCTTCAATACCATAGAAAGCTCGAAGGTGACAGCTTACGTAGTTCCCTATCGTAAGATTCGCTGTTTTCATTTTCTCTTCCACTAGTTTCTGTACAGGAGGCGACGGCTTGAAGAGAGTTCGAAATAGATCATGAAAGATCGTCTCGTAACGTTCCAGACCGTTCGTCTCCTTGGATTTGGTTGAATTTGCTGTTACCTTGCTTTTCTCCAACTCGGCTTCAATAATATGATATAGAGCAGCTGCTCCGTGAGTATCTTGAATCAAACTTTCTAAGACTACCGATTTCGCTCTCTTGTACATGCTCATCAACGGTCCTCCATATGGTCTCATATGTGATGTGACTTCTTTGTTTTCAATTTTATCTACCATCCAATCTGGAACAGACCAATTTACTTCATTTGGTTCCAGAAATTCTTCTAGCTTTGCTGGACGAGACCATCTAATCAAAAATACTCTTTTCGATCGAGCAGCCGCTGCAACGAAGAAAGGAATACTTTTTAACCGATCGGATACCCCACCTATCATGTAAAAAATGAAGAGATTAGCTTAATACAGTTTTAGAACAAAACATATATAGATTTGTCATCACTCAAGTACGTACCGCATTTTGATTCATTCTTCGTGCATCGAAGAATGAGATATTTATTTCGATCAAAATTTGTTTCATTCATTCCTTTGACTTGCTCGGCGTGCCAATCGAAATATTGTTTCATCCATTGTGGTAACTTTGTGGATTGTTTGTAACTTGGATGATCTTGAGCGATGCTATCGATATTGAATGGATCGTTCGTGACGATACTACTATTGTTCAGTTTACGTGTATTGTTAGAAAATGATTGTACGAAATCATTACTAACAAGGCTACGATGAGTGTCATAATTTGTTGTACCAAAGAACATATGTATCCACGTTAGACAAATTCCCACATTGATCCATAAGATGGATCGGTTGGTTGATATTCCCATTGTTGCTTCTGGTTGCTATAATAATTGTACTTGTTGTCTTAGAGGAGACAATAGAAACAAGGAATCAAATACAACATGCATTTGATTTTTGGTTTTCGTCAAAAAAGTGAGGAAATAAGAAAATCTACTTGCTTGATTGTGCGGGTGCGCGATGGGAAAATTAGATATGCCCTTCAATCCAACTGTCACCACCGCAATTCGATTCATTCGATTCAAGACAAGATATCCTTTACTAAAAATCTATTCGATGATTAATAGCTAGCTCTTACAACATTCACTATTAGCTAGTACTCGGAGTAAGTTACAGATCCAAATCGATTCCTCGCATACCTTCGCAGCCCTTTGGAGTGAACCAAACTAGACTGTACCGTTCACCCTTGAATGGCATCGTCCAATGCCGTTGTTTCCAACCATTAAATTCGATTGCTTTGTATCGAATATCGTGTTTCTCTCCCTCGACCATCAGTTCGCCGCCAGAGTAATTGCCAAGTCCGACGATGAGTGACAATGATTGTCCAGCTCCTGCTCCACTATCGGTATGAGGCCGAAATTGAGCATTCCGATTTATGGCAATGGTACTGCTAGGTTCACGATCCGGATAAAGCTCTCTTTCGAGTTGAAAGGCCGCCTTGACGAGGTCCGGGAACATGGAATTTGCCTTGGGCTGTTTGTTAACTTCTCCTGGCATACATCCAACGGAGAACGATCCACTTGCACCACCTTGTCCCTCTGTAAAAGAATAAGCAGACGATCTCTCCTGCTTGTTAAAGCTAGCTCTTGAACAGGCAACTGAAAGAGATTCTGGCTTCTCATCTTGTCCATTAGCTTCTCCAGTTGATACCATAACGAGCTGTCTTTTCGGAGTTGTTGTTGGCCATTCTCCACTCGAATCGACTTCTCTCTGGTAGTATTGCATAATACAGAATCGGAATCGGGATCAGTAAAGGGATGAACAGGAAAATTATCGATTACAAACGATTATTATACACTTACCAAACAATTCAAGACTTTCTCAAACAGTACAGGAACGTGATTGTCGATGACTGAAATGGAAGGAGATGACAAACTGTTGTCAATCTTGGCTTTTTCGTCAGAACCACCATTCGGTTGCTCAGATTTATTCTGTTTCCACATCCTATATTCATCTAACTGAAGCTGCGCCTTTTCGGCCCACGGAAGAAGTGTGTTTTCTGTCCATTCCTTCTCCGATTTGAGTCTTCCACTCTCGTCGTCTCTACAATTCAACTTCCACTCTCCTGCAATATGATTGTACACTACCTGCTGCCAGCTCTTTACTCGTCTTATTGTACTTTCTTGATTCCAACCTATCGGGTATCGATCAGAGACTCGAGCACTTAAAATTCTCTTAGTTCTCCCTTCTTGATTTGCATAGTGAGCTTCCGCAGCGACCACACCAATGCGCGGGGCCGGTGGAGTTGGAACCAAATGCAAAAACTCTTCGTCGAAGACACAGTCTACAAATTCAGGATCGATAAGTTTATTGACTAAAGCAAGGAACACACCGACGACTCGCTCGGCCTGTCCCGTAAGAAAGACGTCACCTGATATGGAAATGACAACGAAAGCAGAAGTTACTGTGATATCGCACGATGGTGCTTTCTCATCATTTTGTGAGGAAGGCAATCTGAGTGTTGCTCGATGATACAGCCGATCCAATCGTCTATATGCAAGATAATCATGTGCCATCATTCTTTCTGAAAAATTATGAAATCGTTTTCTTTTGAGTACATTTTGATCACTGCGATTCTTCTTAGAGGGATTTGTTGGATCTTTTGAAGGATTGTTTGTGAGTTATTTGTCAAATTTGCATCCGCCGATGATGAATCTTCTCTGATTGCTTTTGAGGTCTGTAAATCGTCAGATTGCTCGTGGTCATTGTCGTTTGTGTCTTTTGATGTCGTTGTTGGTTTCTTCTTTTTGTTGTTTTGTGACTTATGTTGTTTCCGCTTTCTCATGTTAAACTGCTTTTCCAGGACACTGCCTTTATCGTTCGTATCTAATGAAACAACAGTCGATCGTAACAATTTCATGATATTCTTCATTTCTAACATATACGTCAATACTTCCTTTTCTGGAATCGGGGCTGATGCATCTACGTGATCAATATCGTGTTTATGATTTTCCGAAAACGGAGTCAAATTGGTAATTTTTGCTTTAACTTCCGGATCCTTTATGGACCATGTCAAAAAATCAACAGGAAGGATATACTCAACACGTCGATATGTTACCTGAGTAAATAAAACGTAAAACGAAAAATAAAAATAAACAAGTGAGATGAGATATAATATAGCACTTGTATTCATATTATGGAAAAAAAAATGCAAATTTTCACTTTTCATCATCAACTTACATCTTTTTCGGCATTAAATTTTGGATTTGGCATATCTAATCGTCCCAAGATACGGATGGGTGCTGCTGTAACGACACCATCATTATTTGCAACAAGAAATGATTTGTATTTTTGTTCTAAATGATCTTGGATTGTATCAATCCATTGTTCGACATCTGTATCTCGACGTAATGGACGTAACTTCACGGCCATAACTTCACTAATCGCACCAGTATTCTCATCCTGTTGAAGAAATTCTGAATTCCTTCCATGGATCCCATACGATCGATTAATTCTTTCATACGACGAAGATGCGGAGGTTGTTGTCATTTTGTTGCCGTTCTTTTCGTCATCCTTAACAACTATTCCGTCAGCTTGATCTTGCCATTCTTGTATCGTTTCTAACAATATCCGACCAGCATCTTGTCCATTCGAAACATTCAAATTGGATGATAACGATGATGTCCCCGTACTATCATCATTATCGTTACAATTAAAGGGTAAATATCCATATAAGATTACAGTTTTTTGCAACTTGATGTTGCGTCGAAGATAGATAATAAAATCTTGACGATCTTCTTTGGAGAGGCAAACACCATCCGTTTCTTTCAAATGTTTAAATATTGCATTCTTGGATGGAAATTCTACACCACAACCACCACATTTCGTTGTTGTTGTTGTTGTTGCTGTTGTTGAATCGTTCAAATCATTGTTGCTTGAAGAAGTAGTTGGGTTACTCATTCTGCTAATATGGTTATGATGTCAACAGAAGTTGTTGTAGCATCAATAATAGAAACAATGGCCGTCAAAATAAGATCACAATGAAGATCCATCAAAATAATCGATCGGTCGTCGGAAAAGCGAAAATCTCATCTCGACCTACAAAAGACAGACTAACGGGACTGATTCGGGAATCACCATCAAAATCGTCTTGGATCCTCGAGCTTCGAAATCCTACGCGATCAAAGCACGCGATAAAATAATAACAGCAAGCTACGGTGTATAACAGCCATGACCGCAATAATAACAACAACAACAACAACAACAACATTAGATAATACTTTGCTCTAGATTTCATCTTGATTTTACTTTATTTCATCCATTAACATAAAACAATATGGCTCGTCGTTACGATTCCTCTACAACAACATTTTCTCCTGAAGGCCGTCTTCATCAGGTACGTTTGATGTTTGGTGTTTGGCGTTGGTGTTATGTTATGTTAGTCATCATTGAATCATCGTCCGCCGCTTGGCTTGTTGTTGTTGTTGTTGTCTGTATCATTTGCTCCATTCAACACATTTGCCTCTCACCCACCCACCCACTCATTCACTCACTCCACTCACTCACTCACACTACTTCACAGGTTGAATATGCCATTGAAGCTATTAATAACGCAGGAACATGTGTTGGCATTTTAGCCAAGGATGGTATCGTTATGGCTAGTGAACGTCGTATTACTAGTGGTCTACTAGCCCCCGCCAAGGTAAGAATAAAATAGATAAATAATCTGTTGAGTGTATTGAATATGTGTGAATGCATTGTTATGTAGAATATTAATCTCACACCTATTCATGTTGCCATCACTCCTCTCCTCTCCCCTCCAAAGACATCTGAAAAGACATACCAACTTTGTCCACATGCATCGTGTAATGTAGCTGGATTGACAGCAGATGCGAATATTTTAATTGATCAGGCACGGTTACGAGCAGGACGGTATGCGTATCAATATCAAGAACCGATCCCCGTAGAACAACTGGTGGAATTTGTTTGCAACTACAAACAGTTTTATACCCAACGGGGTGGATTACGTCCCTTTGGTGTTGCATTCTTATTTGCTGGATACGATGAACATTATGGATTCCAATTGTACCAATCAGACCCATCAGGTAATTACAGTGGTTGGAAGGCAACCGTCATCGGTGCTAATAACCAAGCGGGTAAATCATTATTAAAGGCAGAATACAAGACCGGTGAAGAGGAGGAAGAGAAGATACCTGACGTCGACGACGCCCTCAAACTTGCTGTCAAGGTCTTGAACAAAACTATGGACGGTACGACTTCAGCAGCTGCTGCCGAAAAGATGGAATTGTACACAATGACGTTGGATGAACATGGGGAGTGTGTCCACAAAATCTTGAACAAGACCGAAGCTCAAAAAGTCATTGATGCCGTCGACGCTGAATCAGCATCCGCCGGTGATTCGTAAAAATAAAAAAGGAAATGGAAGGAATGATAGGAAAGACGATATTATCGAGCAGCTTTGAAACGAATCTGACGAAAAGCTTGCAAGAAAATTCTAAACGATAACTAAATATGATGCATGTTCCAAAACTTTTGTACTATTATTATTTTTTCTTATCTCTTTCCTAATATAGAAATTGAATTGGTTAGGAGATGATCAAGACTATGCTGTTCATTAATAGATTGCAAGTATACTTCAATTGATCCATCACACATCCCATCATCATCTAACAGTTTGGTCACATGTAATGATATAATTTGATGGTCATCATCATACAAAACTTGATTCATAGAATCTAATACAAATTTGGTTAAATTATCAACATCGGTTCGAACGGGAGATGCTTGGGAGGGTGCTGTTTTCTTAAGACGGTCTGGACCGGGTTTCGAATTCACAAAATGATTCTTGGGACGTTTCATACGAAATATTATTGTCATTATCAAACTTTCATCAGATGAAAATATAGGATACAATGATGTGGTGTGGGGATGATTCTTGATTTTGTTTTTGTTTTTGTTCTATAAGATATTCAACAGCATATTGAAATGATTTTTGATATTTTGATGATGGATTATACATCCGTCCACGAGATGTACGATGTCGTTGTAATGTCCTTGGATTACCACGTACTTTAAAATGTATTTTAGAGACTCTATTGTTATTGTCGCTGTTGTTATTCGCGTCGGTTGTTGATTCCAATAAAAAATTATCTGTTTCTTCTATCCAATACCAACTGTCAGATTGTTGGTCGTTTCTATCTATTATTGTTTGGGATAATGTGGTGGAGATTTCTGTTGTTGTATTTGTTGCTGCTGCTGTTGCTGCTGGTGGTGCTGCTGCTTTTTTCGTTTTCGTTTTCTTCTTCTTGGACGGCGGTGAGGCTATTGTTTTTACAGTCTTCGTTTCTAATGATGCTATTGTTGTTATATTCATCATCATAGTATGGTTGCTGTCTGTTCAATGATGGTATTTTTGAGCCCACAAATAAAGTACTAGTCGGTGTTCGTTGGGGTTGTGTGGTCGTTGTTGTTGTCTATCCGGCTTTTGCCTTTATTATGAATCCCCATGACAGAATTGTCAATTGTGATACTGTTGTAATCAACGCTATAATGGTAGAGCGCCTCATCATATAGCTAGGCAGTGATTTCTAACAATCTACAAAAACCCTGAAGACGATCCTGTTGTCTTCTTTCTATCCCTGTTGTATAAATACTATGAGATTGATGATGTTTGGTACAACAAAAGAAGAGTTTGTTGGAGGTATGTTGTATTGTATCTTTCTTGCGATTGGCATCGAGCTGCTTTCAATGGCCGTCTGTCCATCGCTTCACAAGTTGTCTGTCCTTCACACCAACGACGACGTCTGTTTGTCTGGCAGTTGGAGTCTCGATTGAAAACACCCAAGCAAGCGATTTTCACAAGGCCACGCAAATAAAGCACGACGGAGTTGGCTCCACTACTTCTCAATAACAGAAGGAGTGAGTCGGTCTGCAATTGATTAAGAATAGAGATTTATTACTAAAGCCATCATATATGACCAAAATGGGGGATACTGGTTGTGGTAGTTTCGGCATGTTCGTGTGCAACGGACAAAACGGAGTATCGGATGTTGTGAACAAAGAATTTCACTAAGTACCAAACGGAGGGGATAGCAAGTGAAGTATGTAAAATTGTTGATAATTTTTTGCTACCATATCTTTACATAAGCTCTGCTGGAAGTAAAAATTACTCACAAATACAATTTAATTTCTTACCTACCTTACAATCGTAACCAAAAAACCTGGCTAGGTGTTCGCAAGTCGACCTCGTGTTTAGGCATTGGTAGTATGTGGTTGAACTCTTCACTATGTTTTGGCTTTAACGGTTCCCAAACGCCTGAATCTCTCGGAATATCGAAAATCCAAGGAAGCCATCCGACTCCATCTCACAAAAAAAGAGGAAGGCCGAACACACCCTTTGCATGCTTCCTATTATTATTATTTGTGTGCATTCCAGAAATTCCAATCAAAACAACAAACGAAACAGACAAGGAGTGTGTTGAGGATCCTGGAAAGAATTACAATACAATCATAAATAATAATATAATCAACATCAAGAAAACAATCATACAAAACAGTAGCAATCAATACAATATCATACAAAAAAACCAAAATTCACAATGGAGCCATTAATAACACGTAAAAGACAAATGATCCAACAACAACAATATGCATCGATGAAAACAAATGCCTACCGTTTACATTTCTCGTGTGAACATATTGGTAAATACCGTAGTTATACCAAAAGAAAGATAAAATGGTAAGTACTTTAGAGGATTTGTAGTAGAATTGTAGGTGGAGGAACGGTCGTAGTCAAAGAAACAAACAACAAAAAGGAACAACAACAACAAACAACATTTCCAGAAATCTTCCATCGATCATCATCATCATCGTCGTCCTCGTTATCCTGCACCTGCACTGTACTGTTCATCATCACCACTAGAGTTAGGGCTTTTTTACTATCAGTTTTATCGGAAGGTAGCGAAACAATACACGGCAAAATCGTCACTACCGATCGCTTGTTTTTTTTCGTTTGTTTGGGTTGTTTGTCAGCTACAAGGAGAGGCGAAACTACCTTCCCGTGCCATCGCCATACCAAAAAAGTCTCACACAAACAAGAAACTTGACCTCGATTTTTGATGGGCGTCGTCGTTTCAAAATCGTCGGAGAGGGTCATAGCAAACCCCGCGCGCAAATCCAACTCCGAATATGTATTATGCCCCTCCCTCCCTAACTGTTGAATTCTCGTTGAGATACGTACTGAGAATTTTCGTTGTCTGTTTGTTTGTGTTTGTTTGTCTTTTTGGTCCTTCGATATTTTGCAGTTCTTTGAGAGTTTTTAGTTGTCCACCGATGCTATCTCTTCTAAAGCATCGTCCTGTTGAATTTGCAAGAAACACATCACTTTGCCTTAACGAGATTTTAGAGATCTTCGTAGACGACATCACAGTCATGCGTTTGTTTGTTTCAAAGGCGATTCTGGAGAACGAATTGAAGCTCCACATACCTACTAGCGAGTTGGTTGCCAAGGAGGGACTGGCTGTGTTGATCGTAAACCACCCAATCATCGAAGACGTTCCTATTATTCCGGGTAGTACCCTTCTTCTCTTTCCTTCAACATACTGTACCTACCGTTTACTGCCTAAACAGCCCGTCTACCTACCTTGTTGCCTAATTTTTACTCATTGGTTTTACTAACTGAATTTTCTTTCGTTTTTTTTACGCGGCATTCTTGAAATTCCCATCTCTGAATTTCACATTATCAACACAACACAACAACACATCACTACACTATCATCATCATTAACAACAACAACAAACAACCCCACCAACCAATAGGAGATTTGGTTTTACGAATTTACAAGCTGCAAAAGAAGGTAAACGAGGAGTAGATTGTAGAGGAGAAGAACACGAAGTTATTCTGGTAAGTATTTCGAAGTAGTAGTAGTAGTTAGTGTAGAGGTGCTGTTTGAGAAGTGATGTGTTGTTGTAGTTTCAGTAGTCTCACATACATTTGTTTTCACGATACTACTCTTTAGATCTGGTCTGTGAAAAGTGGTAAGACAAGAGTCTATTGGAACAAGTCTAACATTAGCCACCTATTCAGAGACCGAAGGAATATAGAAACAGTCAACATTAGTTGGGAGTCACGGTCTGGTGGAAAGTTCCAAATATCAGCCCACGAATCACCTGCTAGGTTTGCTCCACAGTACGATTTCTTGATCGACGGGATTAGTGTCTTCTCGTTAGCACATTTATCCGAATTAGATCCTAATCCTGCTGCTATGATCAACAACCATCATACCATGAATGGAAGAGAAGATCGATCCGAAGCAACACCCGACACAAGAAGTGACGGTGGTTGTTCAATGGAGTACGATACACACCAAGAAACAATAGATGTTGGCTTCCGTCTTTCGATGGCTGGTTTCTCTACTGCAGGATTCAGTCAACCGTCGCAAGTTTCAGACGATTTGATGGACGACTTAACACCAACATCGTTCACCAATGTATTAGAATCACTGAGAAGAAGGATAACAAGCATCATACCCAATTCAGAAGATATGGTCTCAAGATCGATAGTGAAAGCATTGTCGGAAGACAAATGTGAAACACTATCATCTTGTAGCTCTCTTGGTTCATCCTGTTCGATCGATAGTTACTGCATGTCACCCGTCCAAATAGAAGCGGATGCTACATGGGAAACAACAGAATGGATCAACTTGAATGTGCAGTATGCACCTCGGCCGGATGTTCTTGAACAAAAGCGAGATTTCTTACAAAGACAGATGGATACAGTATTTATGCATGCACATTATGATAGATTATCAGAAGATGCTGCAGCAAGGATCTTATCGAACGTCGCAACTTTATTGGGTGTCCCTCTCCGAATGGCAGTCCCAAGAGATACTTTGATCCTTAGAGATCTTGACAAGTCAACAGACCGTGAATCATTACTTACATCCTTAATGGTATATGGAGAAATACATCATGTTGGAATGGCCAGCGGACAACGTTTTGGTAAGTTCTAGGAATGCTTCATCATTGCAATTTCATGTTCATGAATGAGAAACAAACTTGTCTCTAACACGATCTCTTCTTTTCTTTACTTTTTAGCCATCTGCCGCTTTACTGGTGAAAGGGGTCCCTTACGAGCTCTATCTGCTTCTGAGCAAGGGCTACTGGTAGTCAACGGGAAACGTCCTCGAGTTTCGCTGATCGAGAAGCCGCTGATATCGGAGAGACCCGATAGGGTGTCACGTCGAGCCATTTCAACGCCCGACATTAATGCCGCTCTTGCCAAGCCTAGTTTTGTTAGACGGAAGTCTCACCAAAGAAATACAGTCTCGATTGAGAATCTAATATCAGAGACACCGTTCCTCCGCTTGGTGAACGATACATCGATTGTTTCACCGGAGGCATCATATTTCCTCAAACCAAATGAACTTGACAAGATGATGCTCAACCCGGTTTCCGAATATCCAACTTGTATAAACGGTGGTGATGTACCCACCGTTTCCCCCGGTAGCGGCTACTCGTCATTCCCTCACCTAGACCATTAGAAATTTTCTCTCAATCTCCCTTTGATAATGCTATGGGAGTTTTAGCCTGATGTAATAATACTCAAACCCTTGTGACCTAATGCTGTTTATAAATTTCATAAAAGAATTGCTTTGCTATACTAAAATGTACTACTAAAATTAGCTTTGCTTGTAAAACAGCCTACCCTCTTTATTAAAGACTGATTGGATTGTAGTTCTCATCTTATCTTTGAACCCCCTGTGTTTGCTTGTTTCCGTTGACTTATCAACAACAAGATCGTCATAGCAAGAAACGATTTCGCTTTAGAGGAAAGAACTTTCCTCTTCAAATTACCGAAAGCTCTGGATGCAATATCCTTGCAGGCCAACACAAGAGTTTTCTTGTTATGGACATTCCCAAGGATCGCTTCACGTGTTAGTACAGAACCAAATGATATCCCTGCTACACTGGAAAGTAGTACAGCACATGCTCGTCCCAAGACTACATGCCTTTTGGAACTCCGCCTTAGGATGAGTTGTGCTACGAGCACTGTTGCTGCAGCAACACCTACATTTTCCACTGTCCCTGTTGGAAATTTCTCCGCATACGGTTTGATTTGCTGGACTGCCATTTCACGTACAATTTTGGAAAAGACAGCAAGAGGATCGATATCTTCACGTAATGGAGTTTCAGGTTGCTGCTGTTGTTGCTGCTGCTGCTGCCCGTCGGTTTCTGACTCATGATGGTCTGAATCATAATATCCATCTCTATTGGCATTACTATACTTTCTTGCTGCATTGTTAATTGTTTCCTCATCAAATACAACATCAATATCAGCTTCATCACAATCTGAGGAAGTCATATCAATACTTTGATCACCAAATACCATGTTACGGTCTCCTCCTGTTCCATCATGATCAGAACTATTACTACTGCCACTGTCCGTCTTGATTTCTTTGTTAACGAACATTATCATTATCATCTTTCCATACTAACCAATTTTGTATTTCATTTGGTAGTAATGCTTTGCATCCACCAGGTTCTAATAAGATTGTGCGTGTAATGTTTTCATCTTTCAGACATAGTGTCGATTTGATTAATCTAAGTCGTTGATCTTGTGTCATATTCAATCCATACATTGTTGATGCACCAACAAATGTACCAACCGCTAGAACAATTAATCCTGTTTCTGGATCAAATATTGTTCTCATAAAATCATCTAATACAAATGTATCAATGATATGATTTAATTTTACACTTATACTTTGCTTGAAAGCATTATATGAATCATGTACAAACCATAGCAATCCAAATACACCCAAGAGGAGATGAATAATCAAATTCGATGAACAATATTCACATACATATGGATATATCAATGAAATTAGTACACCAAACACAATGATCGGCCCACGTACTAATTGAAAATATGATATCGATGATGGTGATGACGATTTTGGATTTGTATGAAGATTATTTGATGTTACAACCGCCATAGTTATTGTACTATTGGTTCTTGTGTTCTCTTTTTAGTTTAATGATTTGTGTTCAGTTATTTCACGTCCGTTCGAATAATAACTGAAGGTGTTCTTGCGGCTTCTGTTGCTTTATATTAAACTGTCGTCACTCTAGAAAATGAAATGCTACAATTTAGAAACCAAACATCAAGTTGTAATGAGGGACAGAACTACGGTATTACTAATTGTTCTTTTCTTTGTTGTTGTTGTTGTTGTTGTTTGACTATTCTTCTTTCTTGTGTTGTTTGCTGTCATCGTCGTGAGAAAAAAAAGCGAGCGTCATCATCGAGCTTGATCTTATCAACCATTCATACCTATGATACTTATGCTTCACACTCGTGCTACGTACTGGAGTAGTCTCTCGTTGCTCCTAAGAAAAAGCTTCGCCTTTTATTTTTTAGCGGACTTCTCCTACTCCAAACTTGCACCTCGTTCGTCAATATCCGATCTCATCATCCTCATCCCTCATCCACAGCCGTCCATCATCCATCAGATCGTAAAATCAAAAGACATCCATGCCTTTGATGTATGGTCTTCGACGACATTTTACACTTCGTCGGTACCTCCTCCGACACATCATAAAAAAAGCAAAACAACAAACCATTACCACACACCAAATCCAGCTACATTCCTGCTTTGTTTTCTTCTCCCTCTTCTGTCCTTTGTTGATATAGAATGAAATTTACCCAAACTGCATTATATTCTGCCTTGGTTGTTGCTGCATCTACTACCTTCAGTTCCTCCTCTTCCTATCAAGTTTCTGCTTTTGCACCTGTTTCTTCCACTTTTCAAAATCGACACTCCGATATCAATCACAAAGAACTTCTAACAAATTTCAAAGTCAACAAAGTAACATTAATAATATCATGGCATCCACAAGTACGGCATTATCCTATACAGTCGGTATTGTTGGTGCAACGGGGGCGGTTGGAAAAGAAATCCGTCAATGTTTAGAAACACGTAAGGCATTACCTATTGATAAGTTACGTATCTTTGGTAGTTCTCGTTCTGCTGGAACCACAGTGGAAACGGAATCGTATGGATCGATTACTGTTGAATTATTCGATGTCGACAAGGCACGTGAATGTGACGTCGTCTTTTTGGCGGTCGATGGTAGTTTCGCATTAGAACATGCTGAAAAAATTGCGGAAGGACCTGATGGTGCTGTCGTTATTGACAATTCGGTAAGATATGATTGCTTTTCTTTGGCATTTTGATATAGCTATCCACAATTCACATCATGAGCTTGAAAACTCACATAATCCTCTTGTTCTTCTTTTTAGTCCGCTTTCCGCTACGAACCACACATTCCATTGGTCGTTCCTGAAATTAATGGTGAGGAAACTAAGAAATCGAAATTGATTGCCAATCCTAACTGTACGACGGCGATTGGTCTTATGGCACTTTGGCCACTTATCAAAGAATTCGGTGTTAAGCGAGTAATTATGAGTACCTACCAGGCTAGTTCGGGTGCTGGACAACCTGGTATGGATGAACTGCAAGACGGAACCAGAGCATGGCTCAATGGAGAAAAGAATATTGAAAATAAGATCTTTGCATATCCATTACCATTCAATGTTATTCCACAAATTGATAAATTCCAAGAGAATGGTTATACCAAGGAGGAGATGAAAGTTACATGGGAATCACGTAAAATTTGTGGTTTGTCAGATGACGTCCCCATTTCCTGTTCGGCAGTTCGTATCCCTACCATCCGTGCACACTCTGAAGTTATTGTGTTGGAGACAATTGAAAAGGTCGATATTGCCAAGGCAAGACAAGTTTTGGAAGATGCTCCTGGTGTTAAGGTCGTCGATAATCCAGACAAGTTGGAATACCCTATGCCATTGACAGCAACCGGTCAGTATGATGTTGAAGTGGGACGGTTGCGTAAATCCATTGCCTTTGGGGATTATGGAATTGAATTCTTTGTTTGTGGTGATCAACTATTGCGTGGTGCCGCTTTGAATGCTGTCTTGGTAGCCGAAGCAATGGACAAGAATGGATCACTTGCTAAGGCCAAGGCTGCCACGGCATAGGCGATAAAAATGTCTTGAGTGAAAATAAAACACATAGTTTGTTTGTTTATATTCTATTAAGTTAAAAAAATATTCTGTTTCAATTTATCATTTCCTGTCTTTAGCTATTCTACTACTAGTAGCTGATCCCTTGAATAGTATTCACAGTCAAATTTCGTCAACCTAGACTAACGTTAACCCAGATGATGACGTCTATCCGTCCATCCGTCAGAAAATTCTCTTCCACTCGATCTCACTCCATTCATTTTTTCTTCCATACCGAGTTTTCTGCTAGTTTTCGTCTCGAAAATCTTCGTTCCATATCATTGTCTCATTGAATGTTTGTTTCGTATCGGCAATCTTTGTTTAATAGAAGTAGCATACAATCATAAGTTGCCATCACTTGATATTGTCAAAGAAAACCAACCAATCAATCACAATGGCAAAGTCTAGTAAGAAATCTGGAAAGAAAACTGACGAGGAAGAGGACGTCACACCTAGTCTTTCTCCTGTCGATTCTGGATCAGAAAACGACGACGACGATGATGATGAGGAAGAAGATAGTGTCTATGATTCAGATATTCCTCATTACGAGAATGATGATGACGACGATGACGAGGAGGAGGAGGAAAGAAGATGAATTTGAAGATCAAGGATCATCTGACGAGGATGAGGATTTACTTGAAAAACAACAAGATGAAGATGAAGGGTCCGAAGATGAAATGGAAGGTTTGGGAGGAGATGTGGCTAAAGCCTATGAGGATGTTCCTAGAAAATGGAGTACAGGAAAACGAAACGTAGGTGGTAAACAACTTGATATCTCAACAAATAGTAAAGGAGGTTCCAAGGAGGCTCTGTGGATGCACACCGATGATCTTTCATCTGATGATGAAGACGATGATGGTACTACCAACCGTATCGGTCGAGTTCCACTTCATTGGTACGATGAATACGATCATATTGGATACGATGCGCATGGTACTAAAGTTATCAAATCTGCTAGTTTGAACAATGGAGATCGAGTCGACCAAGCCCTTGCCAATGAAGACAATATTGGAAAGGGACGATTTGTTGTCCACGATCTTCTTAATGACAAGAATGTGGAACTCTCTGCAAGACAACTCGAATTGATTCGAAGAATTCAAAATGGAGCTTACGCTCATCCTGAATTTGATGGTAATCCTGACTACATTGATTATTTTAGTGGAGTCGATCCTGAAATTTCTGGCTTGAATTCCAACCGATACCTTCCAAAGTCCAAGTTCCAACCAAGTAAATGGGAAAAGTTACAAGTTGATCGGCTTTTACAGAAACTTGAAAAGGGTGAAATCAATATGGATTACTTGACAGGTAAAATCCGTGATATGAATGACGCCCATAAGAAGAACCAGGACAAGGATAAGCCTTTCATGCTTTGGACTGGTGGAGAAGAAGATGAATTGAACATGAAGAAAGGCCCTCAGCATATCGCAGCTCCCAAACTTCCTCCTCCTGGACATGCTGAATCGTACATTCCACCCGATGAATACCTTCCGACAGAAGAAGAGATTAAGGAATGGGAAGAAATGGATCCAAAGGATCGTCCTCATGGTTTGGTAATTCCAAAGAAATTTCCAAATCTCCGATCTGTTGGTGCATACGAACATTCTGTTCGTGAAACGTTCGAACGATGTCTCGATTTGTATTTATGTCCTCGTATCATGAAACGTCGTCTGAATATCGATCCAGAAAGTTTGGTTCCTCAACTACCAAAAGCAAGCGATTTGCGTCCCTTCCCTACTGCGAAATGTATCGAGTACAAGACACCGTATGAAGGTGACTCACCTCCCGTCATTCGGTGTATTTCTGCCAGTCCTGACGGCAAGTTTTTAGCTAGTGGTGCATCGGATGGATATGTTCGATTATGGGAAGTCGAAACTGGACGTCTTCTTCGAAGTTGGGATATTTCCAAGGTTGTACTGTCTGCCGATCCTGAAACCCAAGAAACTGACGAAGCTGAGTCATCATTGAAACCGGTCGTTTCTTTGGAATGGAACCCGAACCGTTCTCATCACTGTCTCCTTGCTGTAGCAGGGAAGTCTGCAGTGATTATTGCCACGGGAACAGAAGGCAAAGCTGATGCTGAAGTGACGGAGGTACTTCTTTCCGCTGCGAAACGTGGAGGCAATGTTAGTTCTGCCAAGGCCTCCAAGGCAGTCCAGTGGGTCATCAACTCTGAAAAAGGAGAGAAACCTTTGAGTTCTTTTGCGTCTCATAGTGGACCTGTTTGTACCCTTCGGACGAAGACTACTATGGCAAATGTTCGGTGGCATACCAAGGGTGATTACTTCGTTACTGTCAGTCCTAAGGCAGGAGCAGCTGCTGTACTCATCCATCAATTGAGCAAGGGAAATTCTCAACAACCATTCAATAAAGCTAAGGGTGAGGCTCAAGTTGCCTGTTTCCACCCGAACAAGCCATTTTTATTTGTTGCTAGTCAACAACATGTTCGTATTTACAACCTCGTGAAGCAAGCAATGGTCAAACGTCTTATATCGGGATGTCGGTGGATATCGTCTCTTGATGTACATCCATCGGGAGATCATTTGATCGTCGGTAGTCTTGACCGTCGTGTCGTTTGGTTCGATTTGGATTTATCGCACACTCCCTACAAAACATTGAAGTACCATGAACGTGCCTTACGAGACGTTGAGTACCATCATCGATACCCATTAATGGCCAGTGCATCCGATGATGGGTCTGTCCACATCTTTCATAGTATGGTCTACTCGGATTTGATGCGTAATCCCTTGATCGTCCCCGTCAAGATCTTACGTGGCCATACGATCCGTAACAAACATGGCGTACTGAACATCTCGTTCCATCCCACACAACCATGGATCTTTACATGTGGTGCCGATGGTCGTATATTCCTGTATCAGGATATTTAAAATTAAAATAAAATAATATTATCTAAAGTAATGGTCTTAGTCTGAAGATTCCCTAGCCTTATCTCCAACCTTTACGTAGCTAGAGTCACGATCAGTCATGACTGATCGTCCGTTGGAATGCGAACCTATTTGAGCGCCTTCTCTCA
>CAWATB010000029.1:0-185921 GCA_963784815.1 uncultured Gammaproteobacteria bacterium
TGAGCAGATCGTCCGGTTGCATGGGTGCGGGCGCATCGGCTTGCACCACGACCCGCTGCAGGCGACCTTGGTTCGGGAAGTCGTTCACATAGGATGATCCCAGGGCTGAAGACAGCGAGGAGTTGATCGAATCGAACGAGACACCCAAGGCGTTGGCTTTGTCGCGGTCAATGTCGATCCGTAGCTGGGGTGCGTCTTCCAGGCCGTCGGGGCGCACCTGGGCCAGCACCTTGCTTTGCGAGGCCATGCCCAGTAACTGATTGCGGGCGTTGACGAGCGCCTCATGTCCGGCGCCGCTGCGGTCCTGCAGACGGAACGTGAACCCGCTGGCATTGCCCAGTTCAGGAATAGGTGGTGGGCTCGAACGGAAAGATGAAGGCATCCCGTATGCCAGAGAGGCCGCCGAAGGCACGGTTGGCAAGGTCAGCGGCCGACTGGCCAGGTCCTTGGCGTTCCTTCCAGTCTTTGAGGGTCACGAACGCCAGTGCAGCATTCTGTCCCTGGCCGGAGAAGCTGAAGCCCAGCACACCTACCATGCTCTGCACTTCCGGTTGCTTCAGGATGAACTCTTCGACCTGCTCCATCACGGCCAGCGTACGTTCTTGCGTCGCGCCCGGCGGCAATTGCACGTTGACGATGATGTTGCCCTGGTCTTCACCGGGCAGGAACGACGTGGGCAAGCGCATGTACACGACCACGACGGCGCCGATGATGGCGACATAGATGATGAGGTAGCGCGCAGCGCGTTTGAGCATGCGCGACACAACGCCCTCGTATCCTTTGGCGGTGCGCGAGAAGCTGCGGTTGAACCATCCAAAGAAACCACGCTTTTCATTGTGGTGGCCAGCTTCTACCGGTTTGAGCAAGGTGGCGCAGAGGGCAGGGGTCAGCGACAACGCCATAAAGGCCGAGAAACCAATGGACGCCACCATCACCGCGGAGAACTGGCGGTAGATGTTGCCGGTGGAGCCAGCGAAAAACGCCAATGGCACAAACACGGATATCAGCACCACCGTCACGCCGATGATGGCGCCCGAGATCTGGCGCATGGCCTTGCGGGTGGCCTCCAGCGGCGGCAGGCCCTCTTCGCTCATGATGCGTTCGACGTTCTCTACGACCACGATGGCGTCGTCCACCACGATGCCAATCACGAGCACCATTCCGAACATGGTCAACACGTTGATCGAGAAGCCCAGCGCCAACAAGGTAGCGAACGTGCCGAGCAGTGCGATAGGCACCACGATGGTCGGAATGATGGTGTAGCGCCAGTTCTGCAAGAACAGGAACATCACCAGAAACACCAGGCCCACGGCCTCTAAAAGCGTAATCGCGACCTGGGTGATGGAGATGTCGACAAAACGTGAGCTGTCGTACGGGATGCTCCACTCCGTGCCTTCAGGGAAGTAGCGAGACAGCTCATCCATTTTGGTGCGCACGGCCTTGGCGGCTTCGAGGGCATTGCCGCTGGGTGATAACTGGACGCCGATACCCACAGCGGGTTTGCCGTTCAAGCGGGCCGATGTGGAGTAGGCCTGGCCGCCCAGCTCGATACGGGCCACGTCCTTCAGGCGCACGGTGGAGCCATTGGTGTTGGCTCGCAAAACCACATTGCCAAATTGCTCGACGCTGGACAGCTGACCGTTGACCACCACTGTGGCGGCAATGCCCTGGCCGGCCACGTTTGGCAGGTCACCAATCGTGCCGCTGGCCACTTGCGCGTTCTGCGCACGGATGGCCGCGGTGATCTCGGCCGCAGATAGGCTGAAGCTGACCATCTTGGCCGGGTCGATCCAGATGCGCATGGCACGCTCGGTGCCGAACAATTGGGCCTGGCCGATGCCATTGACCCGTTGCAACTCGGGCACGATGTTGCGCGATGCATAGTCTCCCAGCGCGACGGTATCCATCTTCGGATTGGTCGACGAAAGCATCGCAAACAGCAAGAAGTTGGATCGCGACTTGTCAACACGCACTCCCTGCTGCGTCACGGCGGACGGCAACCGGGGCGACGCACGCGAAAGGCGGTTTTGTACGTCCACTTGCGCGAGGTCCGCATTGGTGCCCGGCTGGAAGCTCAGCGTAATGCTGCCGGAGCCGTCTGCCTGTGCGACCGACTCCATATAGATCAGGCCGGGTGACCCGTTCATTTCCCGCTCAATGACGGAGAGCACGCTGTCTTCGAGTGTCTGGGCTGAAGCGCCAGGATAGGCGGCATTGATCACGATAGCGGGGGGCGCCACGGGCGGGTACTGCGCTATCGGTAATTGTGTGATTGCGACGCCACCCATCACCATGATGAAGAGCGCTATCACCCACGCAAAGATGGGGCGATCGATAAAAAACTTGGCCATGCTGGAGCGCCCCTTATGGCTTGGATGCCGCTGCGGTAGGAGCTGTTGCAGGCGCAACTGCTGCGGATGCCGGCGCAGCAGCAGTGCCCGGCGCCTGCCACGGCACCGGCTTCACCGGCGTGCCGGGAGGCAGCATTTGCAGCTTTTGAAAGCCGTCCACCATGACTTTTTCGCCCCGCTTTCAGTCCATCGAGGACCACCCAGCGGTTGTTCTGCGCAGCGCTGATCTTGATGGGGCGCTGGGAGACTTTCCCATCCTCGCCCACGACGCTGACAGTGTCGCCTTGCTGTGTCCGGGTGACCGCTTGCTGGGGCAGGCTGATAGCGTTGCTGGCCTGTGCTTGTTCAATGCGCACACGCAGATACAGGCCGGGCAGGAGTTCTCCCTTGGGGTTCGGTACTTCAGCGCGGAGCATGACCTGACCTGTGGTGGAGTCAACGGAAAGGTCGGTGAATAAAAGCTTGCCGGGCATCGCGTATTCAGTCCCGTCGCCCATCACCAGCTTGACGCTGGCTGCTTCGGCGCTGCCCGCGCGTTTGAATTGCCCGCTCTCCATGGCGCGTCGCAGCTGGAACACGTCGCTGGCCGATTGGGTGAAATTGACGTACACCGGGTCGATCTGCTGGACCACGGCAAGAGCCGTCGCTTCACCTTGTCCCACCAGCGCGCCTTCGGTCACCAGCGCCCTACCTATGCGACCGGAGATGGGCGATGTGACACTGGCGTAGCCAAGGTTGATGTCGGCGGTACGCACTGCCGCTTTGGCGGCCGCGACATCTGCCTGGGCTTGCTTCTCAGCCGCTTCGGCGTTCACGAAGTCTTGCTTGCTGATGGCATTGGCGCTCACCAGCGGACGGTAACGCTCTACCTGTGCACTCGCCTGCGAAAGATTGGCTTGTGCTTTGGCGAGACTTGCGCGCGCGCTCTCGGCGGCCGCGGAGTAGGGCGCAGGATCAATACGGAACAGGGGCTGGCCAGCTTTGACGTCGCTGCCTTCCTTGAACAGGCGTTGTTGCAGGATGCCCGCTGCACGAGCCCGGACTTCCGCCACGCGGGATGCTTCCACACGGCCGGGGAGCTCTGTGACGAGTCCCACGTCTCCTGGGGTGGCAGTGACTACCCCGACCTCGACGGGAGGCATCTTCGGTGCGCCACCAGACGCCTGTCCGTCCGGTTTTCCACACGCGGTCAGCAGTAACGCTGCCGCGCCAAGTGCCGCTAGGGTGAGCACGCTGGGGGCGGATGAGGGACGGACTGGTAGAGCGACAAATGCGTCACGCAATTTTGGCATGTGGAGTCCTTCTGATGGGCGTCAAGGAAAAGGTTTTAGGGGATTGGGTTGCTGTGCACAAGCAACTAAAGGCCAGAGCTTGGACAAGTGAGTGCGCGATTATACATACAAACATGAATGTATAATTATCGGACGAGGCTTTGGCGTGTGGCGCTAACGAGCCGGATTGAACAAGCGTAAGGAGACGCCATGGCGCGTAAAACCAAAGAAGATGCAATTGCCACGCGTAGCGGCCTAATCGATGCCGCGGAAAGAGTGTTTCTTGAGAAAGGAGTGTCACGGTCGTCATTGAGCGACATTGCGCAAGCCGCGGGCGCGACCCGTGGTGCCATTTACTGGCACTTCAAGGACAAGGTGGACTTGTTCAGCGCCATGATGGAGCGGCGGACGCTGCCGCTGGAGCAGGGCTACAGCGAAATTGAGTGCAGCACTTGCCCAGACCCTGTGCAGCGTCTGCGGGCCGTGATGGCGCTGGTTCTGCGAACGGTCGCGTCAGACGAGGGCACGCGTCGCGTATTCGAGATTGCCATCTACAAGGTGGAATACGTGACGGAATTGGCGGGTGTGCGCGAGCGACACCTTGCCGCCTCCGAGGCGTTTACCTGCCAACTGGCCCGTGACTTCGAGATCGCTGCGCAAATGCAGAAAGTGGTACTGCCGATGACAGCGATGGAGGCTGCAATTGGCCTTCACGCGATGTTCAATGGCTTGATGCAGAACTGGATACTGAATGACGGCGCGTTTGACTTGGTTCGCATTGGCCGAGTGAGTACCGATGCCTACTTGTTGGGTCTGGGGCTTTCTGTACCGTCTGAGTTGGCGTCGGATGCGGGTTCGTGAGAGGCTGATTAGTGCGAAGAACGACTTGTGGCGAGGGTGCCAGTCGAGTGGGAGTGTGGGGCGCATCTTGCATGCGATAATCTCAGGCTGTTCAGATGTGCAAGTGCGGCTGTAGCTCAGTGGATAGAGTATTGGCCTCCGAAGCCAAGGGTCGTGGGTTCGATCCCCGCCAGCCGCACCAAGTTGCATTGAGCAAGATGTGCTTGCATGTTGTTGTGTTTGTTTGAGTACGTGCCTATTTAGCCGGGTGAAAATAGTGCTATAATTCGAAATTCTCCGGAGGGGTGCCCGAGTGGCTAAAGGGGGCAGACTGTAAATCTGTTGGCTTACGCCTACACTGGTTCGAATCCAGTCCCCTCCACCAGTAAGTAAGTAGTGTTATGGGATGTCTGGCCTTGCTTTGTTGTGAGGTTGGATTCGCGGAGGTCGTTGGCCGATGCGGGAGTAGTTCAATGGTAGAACCCTAGCCTTCCAAGCTAATGACGCGGGTTCGATTCCCGTCTCCCGCTCCATTGCTTATCAGTGCTGGTTTGTTGAGTTTGAAATTTTGGTGTTGCGAAAGTGGCGCCAAGTTGCCCATGTGGCTCAGTGGTAGAGCACTCCCTTGGTAAGGGAGAGGTCGCGGGTCCGATTCCCGCCATGGGCACCAATTTTGGGTGCGTCCGATTCTGGTTGCGCCGAGATCTTGTTGAATTGATATAGATTTTTTTCGGAGTCGGAAAAATGGCAAAAGGTAAATTCGAACGGACCAAGCCCCACGTCAACGTGGGCACGATCGGCCACGTGGACCATGGCAAGACGACACTGACGGCGGCCATTGCCACCGTGCTGTCTGCCAAGTTCGGCGGCGAAGCCAAGGCCTACGACCAGATCGACGCAGCACCTGAAGAAAAGGCCCGCGGCATCACGATCAACACCGCCCACGTGGAATACGAAACGGCCAACCGCCACTACGCCCACGTCGACTGCCCAGGCCACGCCGACTATGTGAAGAACATGATCACCGGCGCTGCCCAGATGGACGGCGCTATCTTGGTGTGCTCGGCCGCTGACGGCCCTATGCCCCAGACCCGTGAGCACATCCTGCTGGCCCGCCAGGTGGGCGTGCCTTACATCATCGTGTTCCTGAACAAGTGCGACATGGTCGACGACGAAGAGCTGCTCGAACTCGTCGAAATGGAAGTGCGCGAGCTCCTCGACAAATACAGCTTCCCAGGCGACGACACCCCGATCATTCGCGGTTCCGCCAAGCTCGCCCTGGAAGGCGACAAGGGCCCTCTGGGTGAAGAAGCCATCATGAAGCTGGCCGAAGCCCTGGACAACTACATCCCAACGCCTGAGCGCGCTGTGGACGGCGCCTTCCTGATGCCCGTGGAAGACGTGTTCTCGATCTCTGGCCGCGGCACCGTCGTGACCGGTCGTATCGAGCGCGGTATCGTCAAGGTCGGCGAAGAAATCGAAATCGTCGGTATCAAAGACACCGTCAAGACCACCTGCACCGGCGTGGAAATGTTCCGCAAGCTGCTCGACCAAGGTCAAGCAGGCGACAACGTTGGCCTGCTGCTGCGCGGCACCAAGCGCGAAGACGTGGAACGCGGCCAAGTGCTGTGCAAGCCCGGCTCGATCAAGCCACACACCCACTTCACCGCTGAGGTGTATGTTCTGAGCAAGGACGAAGGCGGCCGTCACACGCCTTTCTTCAACAACTACCGCCCTCAGTTCTACTTCCGCACGACCGACGTGACGGGTGCCATCGAGCTGCCAGCCGACAAGGAAATGGTCATGCCTGGTGACAACGTGTCGATCACTGTGAAGCTGATCAACCCCATCGCCATGGAAGAAGGTCTGCGTTTCGCTATCCGCGAAGGCGGTCGTACCGTGGGCGCTGGCGTCGTGGCCAAGATCCTCGCGTAACTAGCAACGGTAATACAGGGGTATAGCTCAATTGGCAGAGCGTCGGTCTCCAAAACCGAAGGTTGTAGGTTCGATTCCTACTGCCCCTGCCACTTGAATGTGGCCTACAACAAGCCCGCCAGGCCCTGGCGGGCTTCGGTGTCTTAGGTGATGCCGTGAATCGGAAGCAGGAATAATTAAAGATGGCCACCTCACAGGTTGAAACTGTTAATACAGGCGCTGACAAGGCCAAGCTCGCGGCGGTAGTGGCCTTGGTCATTGCCGCAGTCGCGGGCTTTTACTTGCTGGGCAAGCAAGGTGCCGTAGTTCAGTGGGCTGCACTCATCGTGGGGCTCCTGGCTGCCGTTGGCGTGTTCCTGGTGTCCGAGTCAGGGCGCCAATTTGTTGCGTTTGCCAAGGATGCGTGGCGTGAGGTGAAAAAAGTCGTCTGGCCGACCCGCAAGGAGACGCTGCAAATGACGGCCTACGTATTTGCTTTTGTTGTGGTCATGGCGCTGTTCTTGTGGTTTACGGATAAAACGCTGGAATGGCTTTTGTATGACTTGATTTTGGGTTGGAGAAAGTCATGACAACCGCTGAGGAAATCACTGGGGGCGAAGCTCCTGCAGGCGCTTCGGCGTCGGCAAATCCGGATCTGCGCTGGTACATCGTGCATGCCTATTCGGGGATGGAGAAGGCTGTAGAGCGCAATATCCAAGAGCGCATTGGTCGCTCGGGTATGCAAGATAAGTTTGGCCGTATCCTCGTACCGACGGAAGAAGTCGTCGAAATGAAGAATGGTCAGCGCAAGACGACTGAGCGTCGTTTGTTTCCTGGCTACGTGTTCGTTGAAATGGTCATGGACGACGATACATGGCATTTGGTGAAGCACACCAACAAAGTGACGGGTTTCGTCGGAGGGGCGAAAAATAGGCCAGCTCCAATCTCTGAAGAAGAAGTTCAGAAGATCGTCAGCCAAATGCAAGAGGGGACTGAAAAACCTCGCCACAAGATTGAATTCATGGCTGGCGAACTGGTCCGTGTGAAGGAAGGCCCTTTTACAGACTTCAACGGTTCGGTGGAAGAAGTCAATTACGAAAAGAGCCGCGTGCGCGTTTCGGTCATGATTTTTGGTAGATCGACCCCGGTTGAACTTGAGTTTGGACAGGTCGAAAAGACCTGACCTTCGGATAAGTCCAAGCAAAATTTGGATGCTGCACCTTTCGGCTCGGTGCGGATGTAAGTGTTAGAGAGTCGTTAACCCCGGGGAGCTAAAGCCGTAAGGTTGAGGCGTTATCACCCGCAAGGAGTAAAGCATGGCGAAAAAAATCGTCGGTTTTATCAAGCTGCAAGTTCCAGCTGGTAAGGCCAATCCATCCCCACCAATCGGCCCGGCACTGGGTCAGCGTGGCCTCAACATCATGGAGTTCTGCAAGGCATTCAATGCGCAGACCCAAGGCGTTGAGCCAGGCCTGCCATTGCCCGTGGTCATCACGGCTTTCGCAGACAAGAGCTTCACCTTCATCATCAAGACGCCGCCAGCGACGACCTTGATCAAGAAGGCCATCAAGCTCGACAAGGGTTCTTCGAACCCGCTGAAGACCAAGGTCGGCAAGATCACTCGCGAACAGCTCGAAGAGATCGCCAAGACCAAGATGAAGGACATGAACGCCGCCAACGTAGCCGCCGCTGTGCGCACGCTGGCTGGCTCTGCACGCTCGATGGGCGTGACGGTGGAGGGTTTGTAATATGGCCAAGCTGACCAAGAAGCAAAAAGCCCTGCAAGGCAAAGTCGACAGCAACAAGCTGTACGCATTCGCCGACGCAGTTGTGATCGTCAAGGAAGCCGCTACGGCCAAGTTCGACGAATCCATCGATGTGGCCGTTCAGCTTGGCATCGATGCCAAGAAGTCCGACCAAGTGGTTCGCGGCGCCGTGGTGCTGCCCAACGGTACCGGCAAGACGACCCGCGTGGCCGTGTTTGCCCAAGGCGCCAAGGCTGAAGAAGCCAAGGCCGCTGGTGCCGACATCGTCGGTATGGACGACCTGGCCGCCATGGTCAAGGCCGGTGACATGCCTTTCGACATCGTGATCGCTGCCCCTGATGCCATGCGCGTCGTCGGTACGCTGGGCCAGATCCTGGGTCCACGTGGCCTGATGCCTAACCCCAAGGTGGGCACCGTGACGCCTGACGTCGCTACGGCCGTGAAGAACGCCAAGGCAGGTCAAGTGCAGTTCCGCGTCGACAAGGCCGGTATCGTGCACAGCACTATCGGTCGCCGCTCGTTCGACAACGACAAGCTGCAAGGCAACCTCGCTGCACTGATCGAAGCCCTGACGAAGGCCAAGCCTGCAACCAGCAAGGGTGTGTACCTGCGCAAGGTGGCAGTGTCTTCCACGATGGGCCTCGGTGTCCGAGTGGATACACAGACCATCGCAGCGTAATTGCAAGAAATCTTCGGGTCGGCCTTCACGGGCAGGCCCGATGTGGTGGGCTGGGGCTGCTTCGGTAGCCACAGGCCATCCAAGACCGTTGGTGCGCGATTCCGTCGCGCTTAAAGACACCGAGACGCCAACGCAGATGGCGATCCCGCTGCAGATGGAAAATTTTCCTGAACAGTTGGTCGCTGCAACAAGAGCGTGCACGAGGCACCTGCCGAGTGCGCATTTTAAGGAGTAGACCTTGAGTCTTAATCGCAGTGAGAAAGAAGCGGTCATCAGTGAAGTGACCAGCCTCGCCGCTAAAGCTCAAACGCTTGTGATCGCGGAATACCGTGGCATCACGGTCGCCGACATGACCAAACTGCGTGTTGATGCTCGCAGCAAGGGTGTGACCTTGAGTGTTCTGAAGAACACCCTGGCCCGCCGTGCTGTAGCAGGCAGCGCATTTGACGTGGTGGCTGACCAGATGACCGGCCCGCTGATCTACGGCTTCTCCGAAGACGCTGTGGCCGCCGCAAAGGTGGTGGCCGATTTCGCGAAGACCAACGACAAGTTGGTGATTCGCGGTGGCGCTTTCGGTGGCAAAGCCCTGGATGTCAACGGCGTTAAGCAACTGGCCAACATTCCTTCCAAGGAAGTCCTGTTGGCTCAGATTTGTGGCTTGCTTATGTCCCCCATGTCGCGTACGGCCGTTGTGCTGGGCGCATTGGCGGCCAAAAAAGGCGAAGGCGCAGCCGCACCGGCCGCCGAACCTGTCGCGGCTTGATTGCCCGATAGATAACCAACAAAATTGTTAGGAAATAAAAATGGCATTCGATAAAGACGCATTTTTGACCGCTCTGGACAGCATGACGGTTCTGGAACTCAATGACCTGGTGAAGGCCATTGAAGAGAAGTTTGGCGTGAGCGCAGCTGCAATGGCTGCGCCTGCTGCCGGCGGCGGCGGTGGTGGTGCTGCGGCTGCTGAAGAGCAGACAGAATTCAACGTTGTGCTGGTCGACGCTGGCGCCGCCAAGGTTTCCGTGATTAAGGCTGTGCGCGAAATTACCGGCCTGGGCCTCAAGGAAGCCAAGGACTTGGTGGACGGCGCTCCAAAGAACGTCAAGGAAGCTATTTCCAAGGCTGACGCTGAAGCCGCAGTCAAGAAGCTGGTGGAAGCCGGCGCCAAGGCTGAACTGAAGTAATTCAGTCCCCTTCAAGGGCTGGAGTGCTCCTCGCGGGCCTCCAGCCTTTGGTGCTTTCAGAGCACACCCGAAAGCCGGCATTGCCGGGCTCCCGCAGACCGCTGGTCCAGGGGTGCCCAACAGAGGTTTTCGAGTGTCTTCTGACAACCCCGACAGCAGAAGACGCCTTGGTTCGGGTGATGTGCAATGCATCACCGTCCGCCATGGTTGGTAGTGGCCAACCGCCAAGCCCGCAAGGACACCTCTCCTTGTGGGGCAGTCGTCGAAGACCCAGGACTCATGTCTTTGCCCGGAGATCTCATGGCCTATTCCTACACCGAACGCAAGCGAATTCGCAAAAGTTTCGGCACCCGCGATAGCGTGCTCGAAGTACCTTATCTGCTGCAGATGCAAAAGGATGCATACACCGCTTTCCTGCAGGCTGATAAAGCACCCCAGAAAAGAACCATCGAAGGCCTTCAGGCTGCATTCGACGCTGCCTTTCCTATCGTCTCCCACAACGGTTTTGTGGAGATGAAGTTCATTGAATACAACCTGGCCAAACCAGCTTTCGACGTGCGTGAGTGCCAGACCCGTGGTCTGACTTTCGCCTCGGCGGTGCGCGCCAAGGTTCAGTTGATCATCTATGACCGCGAGTCTTCGACTTCGCAGTCAAAGGTGGTCAAGGAAGTGAAGGAGCAAGAGGTCTACATGGGCGAAGTGCCGCTCATGACGGACAAAGGCTCGTTCATCATCAACGGTACGGAGCGTGTGATCGTCTCCCAACTGCACCGATCGCCTGGCGTGTTCTTCGAGCACGATAAGGGCAAGACGCACAGTTCGGGCAAGTTGCTGTTCTCGGCACGCATCATCCCTTACCGTGGCTCCTGGCTCGACTTTGAATTTGATCCGAAGGACATCCTGTACTTCCGCGTGGATCGTCGCCGCAAGATGCCCGTGACAATTCTGCTCAAGGCCATTGGCCTGAACCCAGAGTCGATCCTTGCGAACTTCTTCGTCAACGATAACTTCCGCTTGATGGACAGCGGTGCGCAAATGGAGTTTGTGTCCGAGCGTCTGCGCGGCGAAGTCGCACGCTTTGACATTACCGACAAGTCTGGCAAGGTCGTTGTGGCCAAAGACAAGCGCGTCACAGCGCGCCACACCCGCGAATTGGAGCAATCCGGCACTACGCACATCAGCGTACCGGAAGACTTCCTGATCGGCCGTGTGGTTGCTCGCAATATCGTGGATGCAGACACTGGCGAAATCATCGCCAAGGCCAATGAAGAGCTGACGGAAGCGCTGCTCAAGAAGCTGCGTTCTGCCGGTGTGCAAGACCTTCAGGTCATCTACACGAACGAGCTGGACCAAGGCGCGTACATGTCGCAGACCCTGCGCATTGACGAAACGGTAGACGAGTTCGCAGCGCGTGTGGCCATCTACCGCATGATGCGCCCCGGCGAGCCGCCCACCGAAGACGCAGTGCAGGCCCTGTTCCAGCGGCTGTTCTACAACCCCGACACGTACGATCTTTCGCGCGTAGGTCGCATGAAGTTCAACGCCAAGATTGGCCGCGACGAATCCACCGGCCCCATGGTACTGTCCAACGAGGACATCTTGGCAGTGGTCAAAATCCTGGTGGACCTGCGCAATGGCAACGGCGAAGTCGATGACATCGATCACCTGGGCAACCGCCGCGTCCGTTGCGTGGGCGAACTGGCTGAAAACCAGTACCGCACAGGTTTGGCGCGTATCGAGAAGGCTGTGAAGGAGCGTCTGGGTCAGGCCGAGCAAGAGCCTCTGATGCCACATGACCTGATCAACAGCAAGCCGATCTCGGCGGCCCTGAAGGAATTCTTCGGCGCCTCGCAGCTGTCGCAATTCATGGACCAGACCAACCCGCTCGCCGAAATCACGCACAAACGCCGTGTTTCCGCACTGGGCCCAGGTGGTCTGACCCGCGAACGCGCAGGCTTCGAAGTTCGTGACGTGCACGTGACCCATTACGGCCGCGTCTGCCCTATCGAAACACCTGAAGGACCGAACATTGGTCTGATCAACTCGCTGGCCCTGTACGCCCGCCTCAACGAGTACGGTTTCATCGAAACCCCATACCGTCGCGTGGTCGACAGCAAGGTGACGATGGATATCGACTACCTGTCGGCCATCGAAGAAGGCAAGTACGTGATCGCGCAGGCCAACGCCGTGCTCGACAAGGAAGGTCGCCTGACCGGTGAGCTGGTGTCCGCTCGTGAGAAGGGTGAATCCATCCTGTGCGGTGCAGACCGTGTGCAGTACATGGACGTGTCGCCCGCACAGATTGTGTCGGTGGCTGCGTCGCTGGTGCCTTTCCTCGAGCACGATGACGCGAACCGCGCGCTGATGGGCGCCAACATGTCGCGCCAGGCGGTGCCTGTGCTGCGTCCTGAGAAGCCTCTGGTGGGTACGGGCATCGAGCGCGTGGCCGCTGTGGACTCGGGCACGGTCGTGACCGCAACACGTGGCGGCATCGTGGACTATGTGGATGCCACGCGCATCGTGGTGCGTGTGAATGATGCAGAAGCACTCGCCGGCGAAGTTGGTGTAGACATCTACAACCTCATCAAGTACCAACGTTCCAACCAAAACACCAACATCCACCAGCGCCCCATCGTCAAGAAGGGCGACATGCTGGTTAAGGGTGATGTGATCGCGGACGGCGCATCGACGGACTTCGGCGAAATAGCCATTGGCCAGAACATGCTGATCGCGTTCATGCCCTGGAACGGCTTTAACTTCGAAGATTCGATCCTGATCTCCGAACGTGTGGTGGCTGAAGACCGCTATACGTCGATTCACATCGAAGAACTGGTAGTGATGGCACGAGATACGAAGCTCGGTGCAGAGGAAATTACGCGCGACATTCCGAACCTGTCGGAGCAGCAACTAAACCGACTGGACGAATCCGGCATCATTTACGTGGGGGCTGAAGTACAGCCCGGCGACACGCTGGTCGGCAAGGTCACTCCCAAGGGCGAGACAACCCTTACGCCTGAAGAAAAGCTGCTGCGCGCCATTTTCGGCGAGAAGGCTTCCGATGTGAAGGACACTTCGCTGCGCGTGGACCAAGGCTCGCAAGGCACCGTCATCGACGTACAAGTGTTCACCCGCGAAGGGATCCAGCGCGACAAGCGCGCTCAGCAGATCATCGACGATGAACTCAAGCGCTTCCGTCTGGACCTGAACGACCAACTGCGCATCGTCGAGGCCGACGCCTTTGACCGTATCGAAAAACTTCTCAGCGGGCGCGTGGCCAACGGTGGCCCTCAGAAGCTGGCAAAAGGCACGAAGATCGACAAGGCCTACCTGTCATCGGTCGAGAAGTTCCATTGGTTCGACATCCGTCCTGCGGAAGACGAAGTGGCGACTCAACTCGAATCCATCAAGAACGCTCTGGAGCAAACGCGCCACAGCTTCGACCTGGCTTTCGAAGAAAAGCGCAAGAAGCTCACGCAAGGCGATGAGTTGCCAGCGGGTGTGCTCAAGATGGTCAAGGTGTACTTGGCCGTCAAGCGCCGCCTGCAGCCTGGCGACAAGATGGCCGGCCGCCACGGCAACAAGGGTGTGGTGTCCAAGATCGTTCCGGTCGAAGATATGCCCTATATGGCCGACGGCACGCCTGCTGACATCGTTCTGAACCCGCTGGGCGTGCCCTCGCGGATGAACATTGGACAGGTGCTGGAAGTCCACTTGGGCTGGGCCGGGAAGGGGATTGGCCAACGCATTGGCAACATGCTTCAAGAGCAGGCCAAGGCAGCTGACATGCGTACGTTCCTTGAAGAGGTCTACAACTCGCGTGGTCGCACGGAAGACCTGACACAGCTGAGCGACGACGAAGTCATGTCCATGGCAGCCAACTTGACAACTGGTGTGCCCTACGCCACCCCTGTTTTCGATGGTGCTTCGGAAGAAGAAATCAAGGACATGCTCAAGATCGCCTACCCAGACGACATCGCCGAGCGCAAGGGTCTGACGTCCAATCGCACGCAGGCATACCTGTTCGACGGCCGTACCGGCGAGCGCTTCGAGCGTCCAACGACCATCGGCTACATGCACTACCTGAAGCTGCACCATTTGGTGGACGACAAGATGCACGCCCGCTCGACCGGTCCTTACTCGCTCGTCACGCAGCAACCGCTGGGTGGTAAGGCGCAGTTCGGTGGCCAGCGTTTCGGGGAAATGGAAGTGTGGGCGCTGGAAGCTTATGGCGCCGCCTACGTCCTGCAGGAAATGCTGACCGTGAAGTCCGACGACGTGGTGGGCCGTACCAAGGTGTACGAGTCCATCGTCAAGGGCGAACACGCCATCGAAGCCGGCATGCCGGAATCGTTCAACGTGCTGGTCAAGGAAATCCGTTCGCTGGGCCTGGACATCGAGCTGGAACGCTCCTAAGCAGAAAAGGAAAGAGTCACCATGAAATCGCTACTCGACCTGTTCAAGCAATTCACGCCGGATGAGCACTTTGATGCCATCCGCATCGGCATGGCTTCACCCGAAAAGATCCGTTCGTGGTCTTTCGGCGAAGTGAAGAAGCCCGAGACCATCAACTACCGTACGTTCAAGCCAGAGCGTGATGGCCTGTTCTGCGCCAAGATTTTTGGTCCCATCAAGGACTACGAATGCCTGTGCGGCAAGTACAAGCGCCTCAAGCACCGCGGTGTGATCTGCGAGAAGTGCGGCGTCGAAGTCACGCAGACCAAGGTGCGCCGCGAGCGCATGGGTCATATCGACCTGGCCGCACCCTGCGCGCACATCTGGTTCCTGAAGTCGCTGCCATCGCGTCTGGGACTGGTGCTCGACATGACGCTGCGCGACATCGAACGCGTGCTGTACTTTGAAGCCTACGTGGTGACCGACCCTGGCATGACCCCGCTGAAGAAGTTCAGCATCATGTCCGAGGACGACTACGACGCCAAGCGCAAGGAATACGGTGACGAATTCATCGCCAAGATGGGCGCCGAAGGTATCAAGGACCTGCTGGAATCCATCGATATCGACCTGTCGATCGAGCGTCTGCGCGGCGACCTGACCGGTTCTGAAGTCAAGGTCAAGAAGAACGCCAAGCGCCTGAAGGTTCTCGAAGCGTTCAAGAAGTCGGGCATCAAGCCCGAATGGATGGTGCTGGAAGTGCTGCCCGTGCTGCCGCCGGACCTGCGTCCGCTGGTACCGCTGGACGGTGGCCGCTTCGCCACATCTGACCTGAACGACCTGTACCGCCGCGTCATCAACCGCAACTCGCGTCTGCGCCGTCTGCTGGAGCTGAAGGCCCCTGAGATCATTGCCCGCAACGAAAAGCGGATGCTGCAGGAAGCTGTCGACAGCTTGCTGGACAACGGCCGCCGTGGCAAAGCCATGACAGGCGCCAACAAGCGCGCACTGAAGTCCCTGGCAGACATGATCAAGGGCAAGTCCGGTCGTTTCCGCCAGAACTTGCTGGGCAAGCGCGTGGATTACTCCGGCCGTTCCGTGATCACCGTGGGTCCAACGCTCAAGCTTCACCAGTGCGGTCTGCCCAAGCTGATGGCGCTGGAACTCTTCAAGCCTTTCATCTTCTCGCGCCTCGAAGCCATGGGCATCGCGACGACGATCAAGGCTGCCAAAAAGGAAGTCGAATCCGGCACTCCGGTGGTGTGGGATATCCTGGAAGAGGTCATCAAAGAGCACCCCGTGATGCTGAACCGTGCGCCTACGCTGCACCGTTTGGGTATCCAGGCCTTTGAGCCCATCCTGATCGAAGGCAAGGCTATCCAGCTGCACCCACTCGTTTGCGCGGCCTTCAACGCCGACTTCGACGGTGACCAGATGGCTGTCCACGTACCACTGTCGGTAGAAGCTCAAATGGAAGCCCGCACGCTGATGTTGGCCTCCAACAACGTGCTGTTCCCCGCTTCGGGCGAGCCCTCCATTGTTCCTTCGCAGGACGTTGTGCTGGGCCTGTACTACGCCACCCGCGACCGCATCAATGGCAAGGGCGAAGGCCTGGTGTTTGCGGACACCGGTGAAGTCCAGCGCGCGCTGGATGCTGGCGAGGTAGAACTCGCAGCCAAGATCACGGTGCGAATGACCGAATGGACCAAGGACAAGGAGTCCGGCGAATTCGTGCCCTCAACGTCGTTGGTGGAAACCACCGCGGGCCGCGCTCTGCTGTCTGAAATTCTTCCCAAGGGACTGCCGTTCTCCAACATGAACAAGGCGCTCAAGAAGAAGGAAATCTCCAAGCTCATCAACGTGTCCTTCCGCAAGTGCGGATTGAAGGAGACGGTGGTGTTTGCCGACAAGCTGCTGCAAAACGGCTTCCGGCTGGCCACGCGCGCTGGTATCTCCATCGCCATCGACGACATGCTGGTGCCCCCCCAAAAGGTCGGCATCATCGAGCGCTCCGAGAAGGAAGTGAAAGAGATCGAACAGCAGTATGTGTCCGGTCTGGTCACCTCTGGCGAGCGCTACAACAAGGTGGTGGACATCTGGGGCAAGGCCGGCGACGAAGTGTCCAAGGTGATGATGGCCCAGCTGTCCAAGCAAAAGGTCACCGACCGCCACGGCAATGAAGTGGACCAGGAGTCCTTCAACTCCATCTACATGATGGCTGACTCGGGAGCCCGCGGTTCCGCCGCGCAGATCCGCCAGGTGGCCGGTATGCGGGGTCTGATGGCCAAGCCAGACGGCTCGATCATTGAAACGCCTATTACCGCGAACTTCCGCGAAGGTCTGAACGTGCTGGAGTACTTCATCTCCACCCACGGTGCCCGTAAGGGTCTGGCCGACACGGCGCTGAAGACTGCGAACTCCGGCTACCTGACACGTCGTCTGGTGGATGTGACGCAGGATCTGGTCGTTACCGAGGAAGATTGCGGCACATCCAATGGCTCGCTGATGCGTGCCATCGTGGAAGGCGGTGAAGTGATCGAATCGTTGCGTGACCGTATTCTGGGTCGCACGGCAGCGGAAGACGTTCTGCATCCCGAAAACCGTTCAGTGTTGGTCCAGGCGGGCGTCATGCTCGACGAAGACATCATTGAAGGGCTCGAAATCGCTGGCGTTGACGAAGTGAAGGTGCGTACGGCGCTGACCTGCGAAACCCGCTACGGCCTGTGCGCCCGATGCTACGGACGCGACTTGGGCCGTGGCGGCCTGATCAACCTCGGCGAAGCCGTGGGTGTGATTGCCGCCCAGTCCATTGGCGAACCCGGCACGCAGCTGACCATGCGTACGTTCCACATCGGTGGTGCCGCATCGCGTGCCGCCATTGCGTCGAGCGTGGAAGCCAAGTCCAACGGCGTGATCGGCTTCAACGCCACGATGCGCTACGTGAGCAACACCAAGGGCGAGCTGGTGGTGATTGCGCGTTCGGGTGAGATCATCATCCACGACGAGCATGGCCGCGAGCGCGAGCGCCACAAGGTGCCTTATGGCGCGACGTTGACGGTCAAGGCCGACCAGCAGATCAAGGCTGGCACCATTCTCGCCAACTGGGATCCGCTGACGCGGCCCATCATCACCGAGTTCGCGGGTACCGCGAAGTTCGAGAACGTCGAAGAAGGTCTCACTGTCGCAAAGCAGGTCGATGAAGTGACCGGTCTGTCCACGCTGGTGGTGATCGATCCGAAGCGCCGCGGCGCCGCCAAGGTGGTTCGTCCTCAGGTCAAGCTGATCGACGCCCAAGGCAACGAAGTGAAGATCCCTGGTACCGATCACTCGGTGACCATCGGCTTCCAGGTCGGCGCGCTGATCCAGGTGCGCGATGGCCAGGACGTGGGCCCCGGCGAAGTGTTGGCGCGTATTCCGGTCGAAGGCCAGAAGACCCGCGACATTACCGGTGGTCTGCCCCGCGTGGCCGAGTTGTTCGAAGCCCGCACTCCTAAGGACAAGGGCACGCTGGCCGAGATGACCGGTACCGTGTCGTTCGGTAAGGAAACCAAGGGCAAGGTCCGCTTGCAGATCACTGATCCTGAAGGCCACGTGTTCGAAGAACTCGTGCCCAAGGAGAAAAACATCTTGGTGCACGAAGGTCAGGTGGTGAACAAGGGCGAATCGATTGTGGACGGCCCGGCCGACCCACAAGACATCCTGCGTTTGCTGGGTATCGAAGAGCTGTCGCGCTACATCGTTGACGAAGTGCAGGACGTGTACCGTTTGCAAGGCGTGAAGATCAACGACAAGCACATCGAGGTGATTGTTCGCCAGATGCTGCGCCGGGTCGTGGTCGAGAACGTTGGTGAGTCGAACTACATCGGTGGCGAGCAGGTCGAACGCTCCGAGATCCTGAACACCAACGATGCGCTGCAGTCCGACGGCAAGATTCCTGCAACCTACAGCAACTTGCTGCTGGGTATCACGAAGGCATCGCTGTCGACCGACTCGTTCATCTCGGCAGCTTCCTTCCAGGAAACCACCCGTGTGCTCACCGAGGCTGCCATCATGGGCAAGCGCGACGAGCTGCGTGGTCTGAAGGAAAACGTGATCGTGGGTCGCCTGATCCCTGCCGGTACCGGCATGGCCTACCACCAGGCACGCAAGGCCAAGGACGCGATGGACGACGCCGAGCGCCGCGCCATCGCCGAAGCCGAAGCGGCCGAAATGGAAGCCCAGGGTGACGCTAGCGAAGTGGTGAACACCGCCACGGCCTCCGACGCCGCAGCTGACTAAGCCCCCGGGCTGTCACTGACACGCTCCCGCCCTGTCCCTTGGCAGGCCGGGAGCGTTTTTTATGCAACTAGGATTTCTCGTTTTACTTTTCGGGTCGGACCGCGCCATGCAAGCGCGGCCGGCAACAGCGCATGTGGTCATCGCCTCTTTTCTGGATGGTATTTGCCATCTTGTCGTTCTGGGCCCTCGGGGCCTACAACCGCCTGATGCGTTTACGCTCGGCCGTGGCGCAGGCCTTTGGCAGCTTTGATGCGCACATGGTGCGGCTGGTAGCCTTGCTAGGCGAGTTCAGTGCGGCGCATACGGTGCAATCCGCGAACGGGGTGACCGGTTCGGATCAGGAAATGGCGGCCTTGCAGGGCGCCACCACCCAGCTGAGCGCGTGCCTGGCCGTGGTGCGTGCTCGCCCGCTGGCGGGTGACGCGGTGGCAGCGCTAACCGCCGCGCGTGTTGTGTTGCAGGCGGCATGGCAGGGGACTGCGCGCAAGGAACTGGATGCCGGGAGCGTACGTTCCCAGGGCAGTCCTCTGGATGCCTCCGAGGAGCTGCTAATGCTTCCGACGCCCTCTGTGTGGCAACTGCGGTGGGATGAGCACGCGCTCCAAAACGATCAGGCAGCGCGCGTCTTCAACGACGCGGTTGCGCAGTACAACGCCGCCATCGCGCAGTTTCCGGCCAATGTGCTGGCCTGGGTTTTCGGCTTCAAGGCGGCACGCGGGGTATAGCCCGCTTTTAGGATCACCATGAGTCACCCTCCCGCAGGCGCACCCAAGCCCTTGATTCCACGCCCTCGCACGGAGCCGGGCAATGTCCGTCCCGCACGCGCTCCGGGCGCAGACGGCCAACACATCGGTAAGATCTACGGGTGCAGCACAGTCTGTTGCGCTGTGGCAGCAGCTCCTGGGCGTGTCAGGCGCACTGCAAGCCATTCGGGCGGGACAGTCGGGCACTGCTGCCTTGGCGGCGGTGGACAGTGCCGTGCGACCTGGGGTCCAGGCGCTGTTGTTTCAGGTGCTGCGCCAGGCAGGCCGCGCTGAAGCATTGCGCCGCTGCTTGGTGGAGCGCAATCCACCGCCTGCTGCCGATGCCTTGCTGTGTGCCGCGCTGGCGCTTTGCTGGAACCCGGACGATTCGCCCTACGAACCATTCACGCTGGTCAACCAGGCTGTCGAAGCGGCCAAACGAAATGCTGCCACGCGCAAGCAGGCGTCGTTCATCAACGGCTGCCTGCGGCGATTCCTGCGGGAGCGCGACGCGCTGGTGGTCAGCACCGACAACGAGCCCCAGGCGCGCTGGAACCATCCGTTGTGGTGGATTGAGCGGCTGCGCAAGGACCATCCCCAGGATTGGGAGCAGATCCTTCAGGCCAACAACACCCATGCGCCCATGACGCTGCGGGTTAACAAGCAAAAATGCACTCTAGCGCAATATCAGCAAGCGCTGGCAGCTATAAATTTTGATTTTGATGTGGTGAGTGACACGGGTTTGGTGCTGCGCCAGCCTGTGCCCGTGCCTGCGCTGCCGGGATTTGCGCAGGGCTGGGTCTCGGTGCAGGACGCTGCCGCGCAGATGGCGGCGCCCTTGCTGCTGCAGGGCCTTGACCTGACGAAGCCCTTGCGCGTGCTGGACGCATGCGCCGCACCTGGCGGAAAGACCGCCCACCTGCTGGAGCTGGCCGGGCCCGGTGCGCCGTTGGAAGTCACCGCACTCGAAATCGATGCCGCCCGCAGCGCCCGGATTGGCGAAACCTTGCAACGGTTGGGTCTGCAAGCCCAGGTGCTGGTGGCCGACGCCGCACGACCGCAAGATTGGTGGCAACAGCAATGTGGGGGGCATCTGTTTGACGCCATCTTGCTGGATGCGCCATGCACTGCTTCGGGCATCGTCCGGCGGCATCCCGACGTCCGCTGGTTGCGCCGCGAGACCGACATTGCCCAACTGGCGGTGTTGCAGGCGAAGCTGCTGGTGGCGTTGTGGCCGTTGGTGCGACCCGGTGGGCGGCTTTTGTACTGCACCTGCTCGGTGTTCCGCGCCGAAGGCGATGTGCAGATGCAAACGTTTCTTGCACGCAACACGGATGCGCAATTGCTGCCTTCGCCGGGGCATTTAATTCCCGGCAACGCGGACAAGGGTGAGGCTGTCCCGGACAATCTGATCGGTGATCACGACGGATTTTTTTACGCACTGTTGCAAAAAGCGGCTTAATGAGTTTTGTGGAGCTCGTTGGGTACTAATCAGCGCGTTAATTTGCCTGCTGGCGTGTTTCACTCTGGTGCCTCGGGCTGCGGCGACCGAAGCTGCAGTGCCCGAGGTGAGCGAGCTGAGGTTGGACCGAGCAGACGACGGGCTGTACTTGGGCACTACGCTGCAGTTTGTGCTGCCTGAGCTTGCTGAGGACGCCTTGTACAAGGGCATCCCCATGTTCTTTGTCGCAGAAGCGCAGGTTCTGCGCGACCGTTGGTACTGGTCCGACCGCCAAGTTGCAGAAACAACCCGCTATCTGCGCCTAAGTTATCAGCCTCTCACGCGACGCTGGCGCCTCAATGTTTCCTCCGCCCCATTTACCAACAGCGGCCTGGGGGTTGTGTTGGGGCAGAATTTTGACGAATACGCGGAGGCGTTGTCTGCCATTCAGCGAATTTCACGCTGGAAGATCGCTGAAAGTAGTGTGATCGAGTCAGATGCAGTGCATACGGTCAATTTTCGATTTCGCCTGGACATGTCGCAGCTCCCGCGTCCCTTTCAAATAGGCGCCGTCGGACGCTCTGGCTGGAGTCTGCTGGTATCACGCAGCCAGCGCCTGCCTGCTGAGGCTGCCAAGTGAACGCCAGCGCCCCCTCCAGCGCCCCCGTCGAGTCCGCCACAGCCCACGCCGCGGCCCGACAGTCGCGCGCGGTGCGATGGGCGGTGGGTGTGGGGGCTGCCATCATGTCCGCCATCGGCATGGTGCTGCTGTTCCTGCTCACCCTGGCCACCAACAACCGCGCGCTCTACGAGCGCAACTACGCCTGGCTTTTTGGCGTCAACGTGCTGGTGGCCCTGCTACTTTTGGCCGTGCTGGGGTGGGTGGCTGTGCGATTGGGCATGCGCTTGCGCAAGGGGCGGTTTGGCAGCCGCCTGCTGGTCAAACTGGCCGCCATCTTTGGGCTTGTGGGGCTGTTGCCTGGGTTGCTTATCTACGTGGTGTCTTACCAATTCGTCACCCGGTCCATTGAGAGCTGGTTTGATGTGAAGGTGGAGGGCGCCTTGTCGGCGGGGGTTAACCTGGCCCGCGTGTCACTGGATTCGCTGGCTGCTGACATGGCCGCCAAAACCCGCAACGCCAGCGCCAGCGTGGCCCAGGTTCCGGATGCAGCGGCAGGGCTGGTACTGGAGCGCATCCGTGACCAGCTCGGCGCTACCGATGTAGTGCTGTGGAACGCCGCCGGGCAAGCTGTGGCGAGTGCGGGTCAGTCCCGCTTCAACCTGAACCCTGAAAAGCCCGGCGTGCCGTTGTTGCGCACCGTGCGGCAGCAGCGTGCCACGGCGCAGATCGAAGGTCTGGACGATATCTCCGACCCGGCAGCTACTCAGAACGCGCGTGTGAAGGTGCTGGCTCTTGTCAGCAGTCCGGCAGTTGGCCTGCTGGTGGAGCCGCGTTATCTACAGGCCACGCTACCGCTGCCCCCTGCGTTGGTGGCCAACGCCATCGCAGTGCAAGAGGCCAACCGCGAATACCAAGAGCGGGCATTGGCACGCGGCGGGCTGCGGCGCATGTATGTGGGCACACTCACGCTCAGCCTGTTTCTTGCGGTGTTTGGCGCTGTGTTGCTCGCGGTGTTGCTGGGTAACCAGTTGGCTCGGCCTTTGCTGGTGCTGGCGGAGGGAGTCCGCGAAGTGGCGGCTGGCAACCTGAGCCCCAAGGCGGCGTTGCAGGGCAAAGATGAGCTGGGCGGTCTGACGCGGTCCTTTGCGCTCATGACTCAGCAGCTGTCTGATGCGCGGCAGGCAGTGGAAGAGAGCATGGGCGAGGTCGACGCGGCCCGCGCCAACTTGCAGACCATTCTCGACAACCTGACCGCGGGCGTTATCGTGCTTGATGCGCAGGGCCTCATCCGCTCTTCCAACCCTGGCGCTACCCGCATCCTGCGTGCGCCCATGGCGGCGTATGAAGGGCGGCCCCTGTCAGAGGCGCCGGGGCTGGCCGAATTTGCCGGATCGGTCCAGCGCCACTTCGACACGTTTCTGGGCGACCACGAACGCCATGGACTGGACCACTGGCAGCAGCCTTTTGAGCTACACGCGTCCTCCGGCGGGGCGGGGCAGCACGCCACCAGCCTCGTCGCGCGGGGTGCGGAGCTGCCGGATTCGACCCGGCTGTTGGTTTTTGACGACATTTCAGAAATCGTTTCCGCACAACGCGCGCAGGCGTGGGGTGAGGTCGCACGCCGCTTGGCGCACGAAATCAAGAACCCCTTGACGCCCATTCAGCTGTCTGCTGAGCGTCTCGAAATGAAGCTCACGGGTAAGCTGGCCAACCCCGAGCAAGCCATCTTGACCAAGTCCGTCAAAACCATCGTGGACCAGGTCGATGCCATGAAGCGATTGGTCAATGAGTTCCGTGACTATGCGCGCCTTCCTGCGGCAGAGCTGCATGCGCTGGACCTCAACACACTCGTCACAGACGTGCTGCATTTGTACGGCGCAGAAAACGCCACTGTTGCTGTAGAAGCCGAGATGGACCCGCGTTGTCCTCCGATAGCCGGTGATGCGCAGCAACTGCGCCAAGTGGTGCACAACCTGCTGCAAAACGCTCAAGACTCCACCGAACAAGCCCGCGCCGGAACGCCAGGGGCGCTGCCGCCGGTACGCATCACCACCCGCTGGAGTGAGTCCTCTCGCCGCGTTCGACTCACGGTGTCCGACAGCGGGACCGGGTTTCCACCCCACATCCTGCAGCGCGCTTTTGAACCCTATGTCACCACCAAACCGCGGGGCACGGGACTGGGCCTCGCGGTGGTCAAAAAGATCGCCGATGAGCATGGCGCACGCATTGACCTGTCCAATCGCACCGAAGACGGTGTAGTGCGTGGGGCCCAAGTGTCGTTATCATTCGCCCCTGAACCAGCGGTGGCGGTATAACAACACCGTCCCAGTACCCCCAAGGCGCTTCAATACACATGGCAAATATTCTGGTGGTCGACGATGAGCTCGGCATTCGTGATCTGCTGTCGGAAATTCTGAACGACGAAGGTCACAGCGTGGACCTCGCAGAAAACGCGACCCAGGCCCGTGCCGCACGGTCAGGTAATACCTACGATCTGGTGCTGCTCGACATCTGGATGCCGGACACCGACGGCGTCTCGCTGCTCAAGGAATGGGCTACGGCCGGTGTCCTGACCATGCCCGTCATCATGATGAGTGGCCATGCCACCATCGACACGGCAGTGGAAGCCACCCGCATCGGCGCCTTCTCCTTCCTCGAAAAACCCATCACCTTGCAAAAACTGCTCAAGGCCGTAGAGCAAGGGCTGGCACGTAACACCGCACACCAGTCAGCACCGGTGGCTGCTGTTGCGCCCCCAGCCATGGCGGCTGTCGACCCTACGTTCTCGCAATTGCCAGCGGTTTCGGCTGTTTTGGCGGGAGTGGACACCGGGCCCCATGCACACCAGGGGTTTGACCTGGACCGCCCCCTGCGTGAGGCACGCGATGGGTTCGAAAAAGCGTATTTTGAATTCCACCTTGCTCGTGAAGGTGGCTCTATGACCCGCGTTGCCGAGAAAACTGGCCTTGAGCGCACCCACCTCTACCGCAAGCTACGCCAGCTGGGAGTAGACCTGGGTCGTGGAAAGCGCAACTAATTTCCGCGACGCTGTCCAAAAGCATGTTTTTTTCTGGTTATAATTTGAGGCTTAGGCCCGGTAGCTCAGTCGGTAGAGCAGAGGATTGAAAATCCTTGTGTCGGTGGTTCGATTCCGCCCCAGGCCACCAAATAAAAGCCCTTGATTCTCACGAATCAAGGGCTTTTTCCATTCCGCAGGCTGCCTTGATTGCGCTTTTCGTGGCCTGCAGCACGTTTTCAATGCCCCGCCCGCTCTGCTTTCGCTATCGTCGCGCGCGCTAACGGAGCCCGTGGCTGCCGAAAGCCCCTGCCAAGTTTGCTTCTCTTTCCTCCCTATCGTTTTGACATTTGACCCATGCCTCTCTTGAAGGACACCACACTCGGCATTGACTTTGGTACTTCCAACTCCGCGATGTCGGTGCGCCAGGGGTCTGGGCGTGCGCGGATGATCGCGTTGGAGGCTGATGCGCCCACGCTACCCACGGCGCTGTTCTTCAATACCGAAGACCACCGCACCCATTTTGGGCGAGACGCGGTGGCGCAGTATCTGGCGGGCACTGAGGGGCGGCTGATGCGGTCGCTCAAGAGTCTGTTGGGCAGCGCGCTGCTGCAAGACAAGACGGCCGTACACAACAAGCTGGTGAGCTACCAGGACATCATCAGTCTGTTCTTGCGGATGCTGGCCCAGAAGGCGCGGGATGAGCTGGGTGGCATGCCGGGGCGCGTGGTGATGGGGCGGCCAGTGCACTTTGTAGATGGCGACGAAGACCGCGACCAGCAGGCCGAGGATGCCTTGCGCCAGGCGGCGGTGGACGCGGGGTTCGAAAATGTGTCGTTCCAGTTCGAACCCATTGCGGCCGCGCTGGACTATGAGCAGCGCATTTCGCGCGAATCACTGGTGCTGGTCGTCGACATTGGCGGGGGGACGTCGGACTTCACCGTGGTGCGCCTGGGGCCGGAGCGCATGGCGCGCGCCGACCGTGGCAGCGATGTGTTGGCCACCACGGGCGTGCATGTGGGTGGAACAGACTTTGATCGTCGCCTGAGCCTGGATCTGTTGATGCCGCTGCTGGGCTTCAAGCACACCGGTCCGGCAGGGCGGGAGGTGCCGAGCCGGGTGTTTTTTGATCTGTCTACGTGGCATTTGATCCAGTGGCTTTACTCGCCAAAGTCGATGCGGGACGCGCAGAACCTGCGGACGGACTACGCCGATGCACGCCTGCACGCGCGGCTGATGCGCGTGCTTCACGAGCGGCTGGGGCACCGCATGGCCAATACGGTGGAACAGGCCAAAATTGCTGCGTCGCTGGCAGATGCCGAGGCCCCCATGGCGCTGGACTGGATCGAGTCGGGGCTTCACGCCGCGGTGACGCCTGAAGGGCTGGCGCGTTTTCTGTCGCAGCCCTTGGAACAAGTGGTGGCTTGCGCACAGGACTGCCTGCAGCAAGCCGGGCTTTCCGCGCAGGGGGTGGAAGCGATTTATCTGACAGGTGGTTCGTCTGCGTTGCGGCCATTGCGACATGCGCTCAAGGTGGCGTTTCCCGATACGCCGCAGCTGGAAGGCGATTTGTTTGGTGGTGTCGCGGCGGGGTTGGCCGTCTCGGGCTGATCGCCATGCGTTGCGCCGCAACGGAGGTTGCCGAAAAGCGAGTGAGTCAATGGGTTTTGCTAGACAATTTATAGCTATTAGCGCTTTATGGATAAGCGCTAGAGGCCATTTTGGCTAAAATTTTTCGCCGTTGAAGTCTTGAAGACTTGAAGCCGTGAGCCTTCATTGAGGTCGCCTGTTGCGCTTCAGTCGGCCGTTTCGGCCTCGCCATCATCCTGGGCTGCACCGTCGCGCTTCCACGCCAGGGCAGTGTCGTACAACACATTGCGCGACGTACCCGTGATTTCAGCGGCCAGGCGCACAGCTGTCTTCAAGGGCAACTCTTGCAGCAGCAGGCGCAGCACCCGCAGGCTTTCGCCGTCGTTGGTTTCCACGGGCACAGGGTGGAGCACCACCACAAACTCTCCACGCGACCGCTGGGGTGATCCGTCCAGCCACTCCGTCAGCGCGTGTGCGGGCAGGGTGGTGACTTCTTCAAATTGCTTGGTCAGCTCGCGCGCCAAGGTGACCCGGCGGCCCCCCAGCACGGCCAGGGCCTGCGCCAGTTCGCCGATGCGGTGGGGCGCCTCCAACAGCACCACGCAGCGGGGTTCGCTGGCGAGTTTCTGCTGGATGGCGGTGGCGCGCTCGGCGTTCTTCACCGGCAAGAAACCCGCAAACACAAAACCGCCGTGCTCGTTGCTGTGCGCCACGGCGCCCGCCACGCTCAGCGCCGTGGTGATGCTGCTCGCGCCGGGCAGCGGCAGCGCGCGCAATCCCGCGGCCTGCACTGCGGCGACCAGGCGCGCGCCGGGGTCGCTCACGCCGGGGGTCCCCGCGTCGCTCACGTAGGCTACGCGTTGACCTTGCTGCAGCCGCAGCACTACGTTTTCAGCGGCTTCGGCCTCGTTGTGCTGGTGCACCGCCAGCAGCTGCGATGCCCCTTTGTCGATGCCGTAGGCGCGCAACAGCGACTGGGTGTGGCGTGTGTCCTCGCACGCCACGGTGTCCGCCATCTGCAGCACGTGCAGCGCGCGCAGCGTGATGTCAGCCAGATTTCCGATGGGCGTGGCCACTACGTACAAGGCGCCCTGCGGATAATGTTGTAGAGCCGCCGCTTCGCGCGCGGCATCGAGGGCTGAAGCGAAAGATGCGCTCAATGAAATTCCTTGAAAAGAGAAAACCGTCCACCGCATTGGCATCCAGCACCGGGCCCATGCCTGCGTCAGGGGTCGTTGCGCCTACCACCCGCCAGCGCGGCAATGCTGCAGAAGACGCGGCGCTGGCGCATTTGCAGGCGAACGGACTCAAGCTGGTGGTGCGCAATTATCGGACGCCGGGGCGGGGAGGGGGCGAGATTGATCTGGTGATGCGAGATCGGGACGGCACGCTGGTGTTTGTGGAGGTGCGCAGCCGCGCCAGCAGCGCGTTTGGCGGAGCCGGGAGCAGCATCAGCCAGACCAAGCAGCAGCGCATCATTTTTGCAGCACGGCACTACCTGTTGCGCCTGCCGTCCCCGCCACCGTGCCGGTTTGATGTGGTGCTGGTGGAGGATTCGGTGCAGTGGCTCAAGGCCGCCTTCGACGCGCAGTAGCCGCGCAGTAGCCGCGCGGTTTCGTGCATTGGCGGCCAAGCGCCCAGGCTGCTAAAAGCACCCTGCGCCGCTACGGTTTGCTACAAAAGCTATAACACGCGGCGGGTATCATCGGCCCCCTATGCTTGAGCAACGCATCCAACAGCACTTCATTGACAGCGCTGACCTGAAGTACCAGGCCGCGCAGGCGCTGAGCCATCCCATCGCCGCCGCCGTGCAGGCAGTGCTGGCCTGCGTGACCAGTGGTGGCAAGGTGCTGGCCTGCGGCAACGGCCCGTCGGCCGCCGAGGCCCAACAATTTGCCGCCTTTTGTGTCGCAGGCTTTGAGCGCGACCGCCCCGAGCTGGCCGCGCTGGCATTGACCGCTGACAGCACCTTGTTGACCGCTGCGGCCGGCACGCCGGATGTGGCGCAGCAGTTTGCCCGCCAAGTGCGCGCGCTGGGCCAGGCCGGAGATGTGCTGCTGGCTTTGTCCGTAACCGGCAACGATGCCAATTTGCTGGCCGCCGCCGAAGCCGCCCATGAGCGCGACATGACCGTGGTGGTGTTGACGGGGCGCACCGGTGGCAAGCTGGCCGCCATGCTGCGCGAGACAGATGTGCTGATCAGCGTGCCCCACGACCGCGCAGCCCGCGTACGCGAAGTCCACGCCCTGGTGCTGCATTGCCTGAGCGATGGCGTCGACGCCCAGTTACTTGGTGAACAGGAGAACCCGCTATGAACCCAACCATGACCCCTGCCCGCCCTCTCCGCCGCATTCTCAGCGTTCAACGCACCCTCTGCACCGTGCTGGCTGCAGCAGCGTTGACGGCGGGCTTGTCGGCCTGCGCTCCACTCATCATTGGGGGCGCCGTGGTGGGCGGTGTGATGGCAGTAGACCGCCGCACCGCCGGTACGCAGGTGGAAGACGAGGGCATCGAGCTGCGCGCCTCCAACCGCATCCGTGAAACCCTGGGAGATCGCGCCCACGTGAACGTCACCAGCTACAACCGCCAGGTGCTGCTGACGGGCGAGGTACTCTCTGCCCAGGACCGACAGTCGGTAGAGCAAATGGTGTCGGCGGTTGAAAACGTGCGCTCCGTCGTCAACGACCTGGCCGTGATGCCCATCACCAGCCTGAGCCAGCGTTCCAACGACACCTTCATCACCGGCAAGGTGCGCGCTAGCTTGGTCGACGCCCAGGACATCTCGGCTAATTCGTTCAAGGTCGTGACCGAACGCAACATCGTCTACCTGATGGGCCGCGTGTCCCAGCGCGAGGCCAACCGGGCCACCGACATCGCCCGCGGTGTGACCGGTGTGAGCAAGGTGGTGCGCGTGTTCGAGGTGGTGACAGAAGAAGAACTGCGCCGCATTGCGCCCGCACCGGTGACCACCGACAGCAGCCCATCGCCCCGCAACTGACAGAAAGCGCGTATGCGCCACCGCGGTGGACGCAAAAAAAAGGGCCGCAAGGCCCTCTTTTGTTGTGGGAGGAGTTTGCGACTGCCTCCCCATTGGTTGCGTCCAGGGAATCAGGTCAGGCGCTTGATGAGGCTCGACGTGTCCCAGCGGTTGCCACCCATTTTTTGCACATCGGCGTAAAACTGATCCACCAACGCAGTGACCGGCACGCGCGACCCGTTGCGCTTGGCTTCGTCCAGCACCAGGCCCAGGTCTTTGCGCATCCAGTCCACGGCAAAGCCAAAGTCGAACTTGCCGTCCACCATGGTTTTGCCGCGGTTGTCCATTTGCCAGCTTTGCGCAGCGCCTTTGCCGATCACCTCCAGCACCTGCTTCATGTCCAGCCCCGCGTTCTGGCCAAACGCCACGGCCTCGGACAAGCCCTGCACCAGCCCCGCTATACAGATCTGGTTGACCATCTTGGCCAATTGGCCCGATCCACTGTCGCCCAGCAGCGTGAACGCGCGTGAGAACGCCATGGCCACGGGCTGGGCTGCCTCGAACGCGGCAGGGTCACCACCACACATGACGGTGAGTAGCCCGTTCTGCGCCCCGGCCTGGCCGCCAGAGACGGGCGCATCGACAAACTTCAGGCCCAGCGCGCTCGCCGCAGCGTACAGCTCGCGAGCCACTTCGGCCGATGCCGTGGTGTGGTCCACAAAAATGGCGCCTGCATTCATGCCCGCGAAGGCGCCGTCCGCGCCCAGCGTGACGGAGCGCAAGTCTTCGTCATTGCCCACGCAGCAGAACACGATGTCTGCGCCAGCGGCTGCTTCGCGTGGCGTTGCGGCATGTTTTGGGGCTGCAGCGCTTGCATACTCTTCGCACCATGCTATGGATTTGGTAGCGGTACGGTTGTACACCGTGACGGCATGCCCTGCCAGTGCCAAGTGGCCCGCCATGGGATAGCCCATCACGCCCAGGCCCAGAAAGGCGACCTTGCGCGAAGGGGTTGCGTCGTAGTTGCGAGGGTTGGTGCTTGGCATAGAGGGCGATGGTTAAGGGTGGTGGGTAAACGAAAACCCGCCCAAGAGGGCGGGGTTCAGGCGGTCAGGAAATGACGGTCGAGGTGGGCTGCACGCCCGGGGTTAAACAATCGCGAAATGCTCAGTGCCCGACGCCAGGTCGGGTGACTTGGCGCGCTGGCTGTTGAGCTTGATCTGCAGGCGCAGGTCGTTCAGCGAGTCGGCGTTGCGCAATGCGTCTTCATAGCTGATCACGTTGGCCTCGTAAGCATCAAACAGCGCCTGGTCAAAGGTCTGCATGCCCAGGTTGCGGCTCTTCTTCATGATCTCCTTGATCTCATGCACGTCGCCCTTGAAGATCAGGTCCGAGATCAATGGGGTGTTGAGCATGATTTCCACCGCCGCGGCGCGGCCCTTGCCGTCCTGTTTGGGGATCAGGCGCTGCGACACCATGGCGCGCAGGTTGAGCGACAGGTCCATCAGCAATTGGGGGCGACGCTCTTCGGGGAAGAAGTTGATGATCCGGTCCAGCGCTTGGTTGGCGCTGTTGGCGTGCAGAGTAGCCAGGCACAAGTGGCCGGTTTCCGCAAACGCCACCGCGTGTTCCATGGTTTCGCGGTCGCGGATTTCGCCCATCAGGATCACGTCAGGCGCCTGGCGCAGCGTGTTCTTCAGGGCTGCTTCCCAGCTGTCGGTATCGAGGCCCACTTCGCGCTGCGTCACCACGCAGTTCTTGTGCGGGTGCACGAACTCGACCGGGTCTTCCACTGTGATGATGTGGCCGAAGGAGTTTTCGTTGCGCCAGTCCACCATGGCAGCCAGCGTGGTTGACTTGCCCGAACCGGTAGCGCCCACCAAAATGCACAGGCCACGCTTGGCCATGGTCACTTCCTTGAGCACCTGGGGTACACCCAGGCCGTCGATGGTGGGTAAAGTGAGCGGAATCGTCCGCATCACCATGCCAACCCGGCCTTGCTGGATGAACGCGTTGACCCGGAAGCGGCCTATGCCTGCGGGGGAGATGGCGAAGTTGCACTCTTTGGTGCGTTCAAAGTCTGCCACCTGCTTGTCGCTCATCACGGCGCGGGCCAGGGTGAGCGTGTGGTTGGGTGTCAGTGGCTGTGGCGACACTTTGGTCACCTTGCCATCCACCTTGATAGCGGGTGGAAATTCTGCGGTGATGAACAAGTCGCTGCCGTTGCGACTCACCATCAGCTTGAGCAGGTCATTGATAAATTTACTGGCCTGATCGCGTTCCATCAGAATTTCTCCCGGGGGTGTTCGTCGGTACGACGGTCATTCATGTAGGTGCGGGACGTCATTTCTGGTTGTCGCTCAGTCGGGCGCTCACTACGCGCAGGCGCAGCGACAGTTTGCGGGCCAGCAGCGCAATCAGGCTGGCAGCCAATTGCGGGTCTTTGGTCATCATGTCATCCATGGCTTCGGCGCTCAGCACCGCGATTTCGCAGTCGGTGAGCGTGGTACAGGCCGAAAACCGGATACCGCTGTCCAGAAGCGACATTTCACCCAGGATGTCGCCGGGACGCGTTTCAGCAAGGCGCAGCTGTTCGCCCCAGGGCTGCACACGGTCCACCGCAATCGTGCCGGTCAGCAGCACCACCATGAAGTTGCCGTATTCGTCCTGGCGGATCACGTCGCGGTTGGAGGGGATCGACGCAAACTCAAAGAAGCGCTCCATGCGCTCCACAGCGTCCTTGTCCAAGTGCGCCATGTATTTATCTTTGGCCCACAGCCCCTGCAGCAGCTTGCCGCCACGGCTGGTGGGCAGGCGTTTGGCCCCCACCTCGACCGCACGCGCCTCCCAGGGCACCAGCATCGAATCGTCGACACCCTGGCCGGCAAAGGCGGTAGAAAACAGCACGGAATCCGTGTGTTCGTCCGCGGGCTTGTCGCCACGGGTCTTCATTTTCAGAAGGCTCAGGATGCCTTTCATAGATCGCTCCGGTATGCGGCGCGTCGGGGGCCGCAAAAATCAGTGGGGTGGGCGCAGCTCAACCCGGGAAGTTCTCTGGAATCTTGGCCTTGGCACGTGCCTCGGCCGGGCTGATGATGTTGCGCCGCACGAGGTCGGTGAGGTTCTGGTCCAGCGTCTGCATGCCGACGCTGTTGCTGGTCTGGATGGTGGAATACATCTGCGCCACCTTGGCCTCGCGGATCAGGTTGCGGATGGCGCTGGTGCCCAGCATGATCTCGTGCGCGGCCACACGGCCCGAGCCGTCCTTTGTCTTGCAAAGCGTCTGCGAGATCACCGCCTGCAGCGACTCGGACAACATTGCGCGGACCATTTCCTTTTCTTCGGCCGGGAACACGTCGATGATCCGGTCGATGGTTTTGGCGGCACTGGACGTGTGCAGCGTGCCAAACACCAAGTGGCCCGTTTCCGCGGCCGTCATGGCCAGGCGGATGGTTTCGAGGTCACGCATTTCACCCACCAGGATAGCGTCTGGATCTTCGCGCAGCGCCGATTTCAGCGCCGCCGCAAACGACAGCGTCATCGGGCCTACTTCGCGCTGGTTGATCAGGCACTTCTTGGATTCGTGCACGAACTCGATCGGGTCTTCCACCGTGAGGATGTGGCCGTATTCGGTTTCGTTCAGGTAGTTGACCATGGCGGCCAAGGTGGTGGACTTGCCCGAGCCCGTGGGGCCAGTCACCAGCACCAAGCCACGCGGTTTGAGAGCCAGGTCGCCAAAGATCTTGGGGGCGTTGAGCTGTTCCAGCGTCAGGATCTTGCTGGGAATGGTTCGGAACACGGCGGCCGCGCCGCGGTTCTGGTTGAAGGCGTTGACGCGAAAACGCGCCAGGCCTTCGATTTCAAACGAGAAGTCAACCTCCAGAAACTCTTCATACGTCTTGCGCTGAGAGTCGCTCATGATGTCGTACACCATGGCATGCACTGTCTTGTGGTCCAGCGCATCGACGTTGATGCGCCGTACATCCCCGTGGACCCGGATCATGGGCGGCAGGCCTGCCGAGAGGTGCAAGTCGGAGGCCTTGTTCTTGACGCTGAACGCGAGCAGTTGGGTGATGTCCACGGAATCCCTCTATCGTTTGGTACGCTGTCAAACATTATGACCACGATTGCTAACAACCTCCAACAGGTTCTCGGCAGGATTGCGCAAGCGTGTACCGACGCTGGACGCGGCCCCGCCGACGTGGCCCTGCTCGCGGTTTCCAAGACGTTTGACGCTGAAGCCGTGATGGAGGCCGTCGCCGCAGGCCAGCGCGCTTTCGGCGAAAACTACATCCAGGAGGGGGTGGACAAGATACTTGCCCTGCGTGCTTCGCTGCCAGTGTCTCTGCCGGATGTGGCACTGCAATGGCACTGTATTGGCCCCATCCAGAGCAACAAGACCCGGCTGGTGGCCGAGCACTTTGACTGGGTGCACACGGTGGACCGCCTCAAGATCGCCGAGCGCTTGTCGTCCCAGCGGCCAGACCACCTGCCTCCGCTGCAGATATGTGTTCAGGTGAACGTGGATGGTGGCGCCACCAAGTCGGGCGTGGCGCCTGACCAGGCGCTGGAGCTATTGCGCGCTGTGGCAAAACTGCCACGGCTTCAGGTACGCGGAATCATGAGTATTCCCGATCATGCTCCTGATTTCGCAGCGCAACTCGCAATCCACACAAGCGCTAAAAGGCTTTTTGACCAGATATCTGCGCTGGGCGAACCCGGGCTGGAGGGTTTTGACACCCTCTCTTTGGGCATGACAGCCGACCTGGAAGCGGCCATCCAGGCGGGCAGCACCATGGTGCGCGTGGGGACGGGGGTCTTCGGCGGCAGGACTTACCCCGCCGCCTGATCCACCCATTCGCCCCGGCAGGGTCAAGCGGGCAGCTTGAAACCCGCCACGCAGTCCAGCGCTGCTTTCACGTCTGCAGCGTTCACATCCAGATGCGCGACCCAGCGCAGGCGCGTGGCGCCGCCATAGAGGCTGCTGGTCACGCGCACATTGTTTTGCGCCAGCCAGGCCGTGAAAGCCGGGGCCACATCGGCATGCAAGTCGGTGAACAAGATATTGGTCTGCCACGGCAGCACGGTGATGCGGCCCTGCAGCACGGGGTGGCTGCGGTTGGCTTCGTTCAGGCCCTGCGCCAGCCGGTCCAGATTGGCATGGTCATCGGCCAGGCGACGCACGTGGTGCTCCAGCGCGTAGTGGCCTGCAGCCGCCAGCACGCCCGCCTGGCGCATGCCGCCGCCCAGAATCTTGCGCGTGCGGCGCGCCTGGCGGATGAAGTCGCGCGTGCCCAGCACCAGCGAGCCCACGGGCGCGCCCAGGCCCTTGCTCAGGCACAGCGATGCAGAGTCAAAGTGGCTGCACAGCGTGCGCGCTTCCGTATACACATCCGTGCCGTTGCGCGCAGCATTGGCCGTGGCGGCGTTGAACATGCGCGCGCCGTCCAGGTGCATCGCCAGCCCGCGGCTGCGGGCCAGCTGGGCCACCTCGGCGATGTAGGGCGTGGGCAGCACCTGGCCGCCGGTGGTGTTCTCCAGCACCACCAGACGGGTGCGCGCAAAGTGCGGGTCGTCGGGCTTGATGGCCGCGGCGATGTCGGCAATGCGCAGCGTGCCGTCGGGTTGGGTCTCGACCGGCTGGGGCTGGATGGAGCCCAGCACCGCCATGCCACCCGCCTCCCAGCGATAGGTGTGCCAGCTCTGGCCCACGATGGCCTCGTCACCACGCTGGCAGTGGCCCCACAGCGCGATCAGGTTGGTCTGCGTGCCCGAGGGCGCAAACAACGCCGCCTCAAAACCCAGCAGCTCGGCCGCATGGTCCTGCAGCGCGTTCACCGACGGGTCATCGGCAAACACATCGTCGCCCAGCGGGGCTTTGAACATGGCCTCGCGCATGGCGGGGGTGGGCTGGGTGACGGTGTCGCTGCGAAAGTCGGGCATGGGCGTCCTGAAGGCAAATCAAAAAGCGCATCGTAGCGGCGGGCGGGGGCACTGTGCCGCCACGGGGTTTCTTGCGGGGCGGCGGCTGTCGCTTGTTTGCCATGTGCGCGTGGCGGTCGCCGCCAGAATGCAGCGCAACTACTGCCTTCCGTTGGGACCTCTGCATGACCGACCGCCCCATGTTCTCCAAAGTCCTCGTCGCCAACCGGGGGGAGGTCGCCCTGCGCATCGTGCGGGCACTGCATGACCTGGGGCTGCCCAGCGTGGCCGTGTATGCCGACGACGACGCTGCCAGCCCCCACGTGGACGCAGCCGATGAGGCGGTGGCGCTCAACGCTACCGGCCCGGCGGCCTATCTGGACGGCGCGCGCCTGATTGCCATCGCGCAGGCCCAAGGCTGCGATGCCGTGCACCCTGGCTACGGTTTTTTGAGTGAGCGCGCCGACTTCGCGCGTGCCTGCGCCGCTGCCGGGCTGCGCTTCATCGGCCCCACGCCGGAGCAGCTGGCGCTGTTTGGCGACAAGGCCCAGGCGCGCGCACTGGCGTTGCGGTGCGGTGTTCCGCTCATGCCGGGCACACAGGCTGCGGTCACGCTCGAAGAGGCCCAGGCCTTCTGGCAGGCGCAAGGCGGCGCAGGCATCGTGATCAAGGCGATAGGCGGGGGCGGGGGGCGCGGCATGCGCGCCGTGCAGTCGCTGGACGATCTGCCCGACGCTTATGCGCGCTGCCGCAGCGAAGCGCTGGCCGCCTTTGGGGTGGACGGCGTGTATGTCGAGCGCCTCATGCGCAACGCGCGCCACATCGAGGTGCAGGTGCTGGGCGATGGCCGCGAGGTGATGGCGCTGGGCGAGCGCGAATGCACGGTGCAGCGGCGGTTTCAGAAGGTGGTGGAGATCGCGCCCAGCCCGTCGCTGCCCGCCGCCCTGCGCGACCACATCACGGCCGCTGCGCTGGCCATGGCGCGCGAAGTGGCCTATGAAGGCCTGGGAACGTTCGAGTTTCTGGTGGACCTGACGTCGAACGACCTGCCGTTTGTGTTCATCGAATGCAACCCACGCCTGCAGGTGGAGCACACCATCACCGAAGAGGTCACCGGCGTGGACCTGGTGCAGACGCAGATCGCACTGGCCGCAGGCCGCAGCTGCGCGACCTGGGCCTCGACCCCGCCGCACCGCCTGCCGTGTCGGGCTTTGCCATGCAGTGGCGCATCAACGCCGAAACGCTGGATGCGCTGGGCGGCGCGGTGCCTGGCAGCGGCACGCTCAGCCGCTTCGATCTGCCTGCTGGCCCCGGCATTCGCGTGGACACGCATGGCGCAGCCGGTGCCACGCCGTCGCCGCACTACGACACCTTGCTCGCCAAGCTCATCGTGCACACGCGCAGCCCGCGTTTTGCCGACGTGCTGCGCCGCTCGCAGCGCGCGCTGGCCGAGTGCCGCATCGAGGGTGTGGCCACCAACCTCGCGCTGCTGCAGGCGCTGGCCGCGCGGCCTGAGATGGCCAGCCAGCAGGTGCACACGCGCTGGCTGGAGTCGGTGCTTCCTGCTTTGTTGGAGGTTTCAAAAAACATAGCTATCAGCGCTTATCCAGTAAGCGCTAGCGGCCAAAAAGACTCAAAATTCTCAATGCCCGCCCCTGAGGGCGCAGTGCTCGCCCCGATGCCCGCCCGCCTGGTGCAGCTGAGCGTGGCCGAGGGCGACGTGGTCGCCGCAGGCTCCGAGCTGGCCGTGCTCGAAGCCATGAAGATGGAGCATGTGCTGCTGGCCCCGCACGCGGGCCGCGTGGGCGAGTTGCTGGCCGTGGCCGGTGGCTACGTCGCGCAGGGCCAGCCGCTGCTGGTGCTGGATGCGGTGAACGATGCGGCCGATTGCAAGTGCAGGGCAGCGCTGCGCACGACCCCGACCACATCCGCCCCGACCTGCAGCGCGTGGTCGACCGCCATGCCTTCACGCTCGACACGGCGCGCCCAGATTCCATCGCCAAGCGCCACGCCCAAGGCGGCCGCACGGCGCGCGAAAACATTGCCGACCTGTGCGACGACGGCAGTTTCATCGAATACGGCGCGCTCGCCATCGCAGCGCAGACGCGCCGCCGCAGCCTGGACGACCTGATCGCCAACACGCCCGCCGACGGCATGGTCACGGGCATTGGCGGCATCAACGGCGCACTGTTCGGGCCCGAGCAATCCCGCGCCGTGGTCATGTCCTACGACGCCACCGTGCTGGCCGGCACCCAGGGCGCGCGCAACCACGACAAGACCGACCGCATGCTGGGCATCGCCCTGGCGCAGAAGCTGCCGGTGGTGCTGTTTGCCGAGGGCGGCGGCGGCCGCCCGGGCGACACCGACATGCCCATCGTGGCCGGGCTGCACGTGCACACGTTTGCCAGCTACGCCGCGCTGTCGGGCCAGGTGCCGGTCATCGGCATCGCGGCGGGGCGCTGCTTTGCCGGCAATGCGGCGCTGCTGGGCTGCAGCGACGTGATCATCGCCACGCGCGGCAGCAACATCGGCATGGGCGGCCCGGCCATGGTCGAAGGCGGCGGCCTGGGCGTGTTCAAGCCCGAGCAGATCGGCCCGAGCCGCGTGCAGCATGCCAACGGCGTGATCGACGTGCTGGTCGACGACGAGGCCGAGGCGGTGCAGGCCGCGCGCCACTACCTGTCGTTCTTCCAGGGCCGCGCTCGCAATGGACCGCACCCGACGCAGCGCCTGCTGCGCGACGTGGTGCCGGAGAACCGCCTGCGCGTGTACGACAGCCGCGCGGCGATGGCGGGTCTGGTGGACGAGGGCAGCCTGTTGCTGCTGCGCACCGGCTTTGGCGTCGGGCATCCACACCGCGCTGGCGCGCATCGAAGGCCGCCCCGTCGGCCTGCTGGCCAACAACCCGCAGCACCTGGGCGGCGCCATCGACGCCGACGCGGCCGACAAGGCCGCGCGCTTCATGCAGCTGTGCAACGCGCATGGCCTGCCCATCGTGAGCCTGGTGGACACGCCCGGCTTCATGGTCGGCCCCGAGGTCGAGGCGCAGGCCCAGGTGCGCCACGTGAGCCGCCTGTTCGTCACCGCCGCCAGCCTGCGCGTGCCGTATCTTCAGCGTGGTGCTGCGCAAGGGTTACGGCCTGGGCGCCATGGGCATGACGGCCGGCGGCTTCCATGCGCCCGTGTTCACCGTGGCCTGGCCCACGGGCGAGTTCGGCGCCATGGGGCTCGAAGGCGCGGTGCGCCTGGGCTTTCGCAAGGAGCTGGAGGCGCTGCCCGAAGGCGCCGAGCGCGACGCGCTGTTCCAGCAAGCTGCTGGCCAAGCAGTACGCCAACGGCGAGGCGATGCACATGGCGGCCACGCTGGAGATCGACGCGGTGATCGACCCGGCCGACACGCGGGCGTGGCTGGCGCGCGGGCTGGCGTCGGCGCAGGTGGCACCCCTGAGGCACCGGTTTGTGGACACGTGGTAGAGCGGCGCGCGGGCGTGGTGGCCCGTGCTAAGCTGGTTTTCTCATCCTGCGGTGTGCCTCCAGATACCCAGTCGCTTTCAAATACAAAAGAACCGTTCACGCTGAGCTTGTCGAAGCGCCGCGCAAGGCTTCGACAAGCTCAGCCCGAACGGGGTCGAGTGATGGAACGCGAATCCCCGTGAGGGGCGCATGCCGCTTTACTTCCCCGCCTGCTACGGAGACTTTTCACCATGCCCGGACTGCTGCCCGATATCGACCCCGATGGTCTGCTTGAGTTTTCGGTGGTCTACACCGACCGCGCGCTCAACCACATGTCCAAGCGCTTCACCGGCGTGGTGCAGGACATTCTGGGCACGCTGAAAGAGGTTTATCACGCCCACACCGCCGTGCTGGTGCCCGGCAGCGGCACCTTCGGCATGGAAGCCGTGGCGCGCCAGTTTGCCAACCAGGAAAAGGTGCTCATCGTGCGCAACGGCTGGTTCAGCTACCGCTGGACACAGATTTTTGATGCCGACAAAGGCCTGGGCGGCGGATCGGTCGTTTGCAAGGCGCGCCAGCAGGGCAGCGGCCCGCAGGCGCCCTGGGCACCATGCCCCGCTGAAGAAGTCGCCGCCACCATCCGCGCCGAGCGCCCCAGGGTGGTGTTTGCCCCGCACGTCGAGACATCGAGCGGCATCATCCTGAGCGACGACTACCTGCGCACCATCACCGCCGCCGCGCACGAAGTGGGCGCGCTGTTCGTGCTGGACTGCGTGGCCTCCGGCGCCATGTGGGTGGACATGCAGGCCACGGGCGTGGATGTGCTCATCAGCGCTCCGCAAAAGGGCTGGAGCGGCTCGCCCTGCTGCGCCATGGTGATGCTGAGCGAACGTGCGCGTGTGGCGATTGACGGCACCACCAGCAGCAGTTTTTCGTGCGACCTCAAGAAGTGGATGCAGATCGCCGAAGGCTACGAAAAGGGCCAGCACGCATACCACACCACCATGCCCACCGATGCGCTGGTGCGCCTGCGTGAGGTGATGGCCGAGACGCGTGAATACGGGTTCGAGAAGGTGCGGCAAGAGCAGATCGAGCTGGGCGCCAAGGTGCGCGCGCTGATGGAGTCGCGTGGCTTCCCCAGCGTGGCGGCCGACGGCTGCAAGGCCCCCGGCGTGGTGGTGAGCTACACCACCGACCCCGGCATCCAGAACGGCAAGAAGTTCATGGAAGTGGGTTTGCAGACCGCTGCTGGCGTGCCGTTGCAGTGCGATGAAGGCCCTGAGTTCAAGACCTTCCGCATTGGCCTGTTTGGCCTGGAAAAGTGGCACAACGTGGACCGCACCGTGGGCCACTTGTCGAAGGCGCTGGACCAGATTGCGGCGGCGGCCTGACGGGTTGCGGTTTAGGTCGGCGGGCTTGCCCGGATGAACGCCGAGACGGATAGCGCAGCCCTCGCTTTGCGCCGGGCCAAGCGCCAGGCCCTGGGCCTGTTGCTGCTGGTGACGGCCGTGTTCATCGCCACCAGCGTGGTGGAGCGCGGCCTGCTGGCTCAACTGCATCAAGGCCATGGCCGAGGCCGCCATGGTGGGCGCGCTGGCCGACTGGTTTGCGGTGGTGGCGCTGTTCCGCCGCCCGCTGGGCCTGCCCATTCCGCACACTGCGGTCATCGCGCGCAACCAGGCGCGCATTGGCCGCAATCTCGCTACGTTTGTGCGGGATAAGTTCCTGGACGTACCCTCGCTGGTCGCGCTGATTCGCCGCCACGACCCGGCGGACCGCCTGGCGCAATGGCTGCTGGCGCCTGGCAACACCGCGCTGCTTGGGCATCAGGCCACGCGGCTTGTATCCGCGGCGCTGGAGACGGTGCAGGACGCGCAGGTGGAGCGCTTTATCCAGAAGGCCGCGCGCACGCTGATCGGTCAGGTGGACATGTCCCGCGCCCTGGCGGCGGTGCTGGACACCCTCACGCACAACGGCCGCCACCAGGCGCTGCTGGACGACGTGCTGGGCAAGCTCATCGAGCTGCTGCAGAACGAGCAGACGCGCGCCTGGGTGGCGCAGACCATCGTGGCCTGGCTGAAAAAGGACCACCCGCGCACCGAGAAGTTATTGCCCAGCGACTGGCTGGGCGACAAGGGCTCGGCCCTGCTGGCCCGCGCGCTGGAGAGCGTGATGGCCGATGTGGCTGCCAACCCGCAGCACGCCTTGCGCGCGCAGTTCGATGTGGCGGTACAGCGGTTTATTGACCGCTTGAAGAACGACCCCGAGTGGGTTCGCAAGGGGGAGGAGATCCGTACTTACCTGCAGACCGATGCGACGGTGGGGGGCTATGTGCAAACCTTGTGGCTGGACCTGCGCGGCGCGCTGCAACGCGACTTGGCCGATGCCGAATCGTTGTTGGCGCGGCAGGTGGGCAAGTTGGGGTTATGGCTGGGCGAGTCGCTGGCGGGGGATGCGGCGCTGCGGCAGTCGTTCAATGACCGGCTGGAGCGGTGGGTGGAGGGCCTGGCGCCGGATGTGTCTGCGTTCATTGCGCAGCACATTGAGGACACCGTGCGGCGGTGGGACACCGAGGAGATGACGGATCTGATCGAACTGAATATCGGGAAGGATCTGCAGTACATCCGCATCAATGGGACGGTGGTGGGCGGGTTGATTGGGCTGGTGCTATTTGGGGTGTCGCACGCGGCGGAGATTTGGCGGGCGGTAATGGGCGGGTGAGATTGACCACTACCTACAAACCACTCGCCACCCGTTCGGGTTGAGCTTGTCGAAACCTGGGCGCCGCTCGCGAGCTCGCGGATTGAGCCGCATGCCAGTGCTGGGGGCGGAGGCCGGGAGTCGCCCGGCGTGCGAGTAACTTTCTTTCGCGTCGCCGAAAGAAAGTCACCAAAGAAAGGGCGACCCCCAGTCTGCGACCCCTTCGCTGTGCGTACGGGGCAACCTGCGTCGGGGCGGTTGCGGGGTGCGCCGCAGAACTCACTGCGCTGCTGCGCGCTTCGTTCAGACAACTGCGGCGAGCTAGACAACGATGCATGCGCGCGCTTCGACGCCCATGCTCACCCCGCAACCGCCCCGCCGCAGGCGCCGCCAGCAGGGGTGGGACAGCCGGACATCCAATAGCCGAACACCCACGCGGGCCATTGCTTCGCTCGGCCCAGTTTGCGCAGCGCGAGGCGCTTGCGCCCGCGAGGTTGGGCCGAGCGCAGCGCAGCAAAGCAATGGCCCGAATGGATGTTCTCTCCCCAGCCCCTCTGTATGCGCCGAGGAGCGCAGCGGGCGGGGTGGCATGTGTGCCGAAGGACACACATGCATCGTGGTCTAGCTCGCCGCAGTTGTCTGAACGGAGCTGCAAAGCAGCGCAGTGAGTTCTGCGGCGCACCCTGTCCGCGAGCACCACAGGTTGCCCCAGCGCGCAGCGCTGGGGACGCAGACAGCGGGGTCGCCTTTTCTTTGGTGACTTTCTTTTGGCGACGCAAAAGAAAGCCACTCGCATGCCGGGCGACTCCCGGCCTCCGCCCCGAGACCAGGCACGCGGCCCACTCAGCACGCGAGCGCCTATCTCGTCAGATCGGAGGTGAGAGGAACATGAGAACTGAAAAAACAATAGCTACCAGCGCTTGATGGATAAGCGCTAGAGGCCACTTTTCGTTCTCAAAACAACCGAAAAACCAACGGCATCAACACCGCCGCCAACACCACCTGCAACCCCAACGCCAACCCCGCATACGCCCCCGCCTCCGCATGCACCTGCAACGCATGCGCCGCCCCAATGCCATGCGACGCGGTACCCAACGCAAAACCCCGCAGCGCCATGCCCTCCGCGTCCGTGGGCAAGCGCATCAAGCCAAACAAGCCACCGCGCAGACAGCGCCCCCACCATGCCCGTCAACGCTGCGAACACCGCCGCCAGCGCGGGCACGCCGCCGATCTGCGCCGACACGCCCATGGCGACCGGGGCGGTGACGGACTTGGGCGCCAGCGACATCAGCACGTCACCGGGCAGGCCCAGCGCCCAGCCCAGGCCCACGGCGCTGGCGGCCGCCGCACTGCCACCGGCCAGCGAGGCCAGCACCAGCCGACCCCAGCGCGCGCGCAAGGCCGCGCGGCGTTGCCACAGGGGCCAGCCCAGTGCGACCACGGCGGGGCCCAGCAGGAAGTGGATGAACTGGGCGCCCGCAAAGTACGTGGGATAGGCAGTGCCGGTGGCCAGCATGCAGCCCGGCCAGCACCACCACCGACAGCATCACCGGGTTGGCCCAGGGCGCATGGCCGGAGCGCACCGAAAGCGCCTGCGCCAGCACGTACACAGCCAGCGTGGCCGTCAGCCCGAACAGCGGGGCCGACGCGAGGTAGACCCACAGTTCAACGAAGTTCGGCATCCTCGCCCGCCTTGGGTCTGGGTTGCCACAGGCGCAGCACCAGCGCCGTCACGGCCATGCCGATCCAGGTGGACAGCACAATCACCACGATGAGCTGCAGGCCGTAGGCGCTCAGCAGCGCCAGGTGCGTCATCACGCCGACGCCCACGGGCACAAACAGCAGCGACAGGTGATTGAGCAAGAAGGCTGGCGGCCGGTGCCACGGCCTGCTGCACGGGCGCCCAGCGCAGCGCCAGCAGCAGCAGCACCATACCGACCACGGGCCCCGGCACGGGCAGCGCAAGAAAGTGCGACAGGCGCCTCGCCCGCCGACTGCATGAGCAGCAGAAAAGCCAGGCCCTGCAGCGGCTTCATGGCCGCGTCAGAAGCGGGGCAGGTCCGGGTGCTGATCTGCCCGCCGCGCACCAGCATCTTTCCGTACTCCGCGCAGCGGTGCAGCGTGGGGATCACCTTGCCGGGGTTCAGCAGCCCGGCGGGGTCAAACGCGTGCTTGAGCCCGAACATCTGCGCGTTCTCCTCGGCCGTGAACTGCACGCACATGCTGTTGAGCTTCTCCACGCCCACGCCGTGTTCGCCCGTCACGGTGCCGCCCATGGCCACGCTGGTCTCCAGGATGTCGGCGCCGAACAGCTCGCAGCGGTGCAGCTGGTCGGCATCGTTCGCATCGAACAGGATCAGCGGGTGCAGGTTGCCGTCGCCCGCGTGGAACACGTTGGCGCAGCGCAGCTGGTACTTCTTCTCCATCTCCTGGATGGCCAGCAGGATGTCGGCCAGGCGCTTGCGCGGGATGGTGGAGTCCATGCACATGTAGTCGGGGCTGATGCGGCCGCTGGCGGGGAAGGCGTTCTTGCGGCCGCTCCAGAAGCGCAGGCGCTCGGCTTCGTCGTGGCTGACCGCGATGGCGGTGGCGCCGGCGGCGCGCAGCACGTCGCTCATGCGGCCGATTTCTTCTTCCACCTCTTCGGGCGTGCCGTCGCTTTCGCACAGCAGGATGGCTTCGGCGGTCAGGTCGTAGCCTGCGTGCACAAAGTCCTCCACGGCGGCGGTCATGGGCTTGTCCATCATCTCCAGGCCGGCCGGGATGATGCCCGCTGCGATCACGGCGGCCACGGCGTCGCCCGCTTTGCGCACGTCGTCAAAGCTGGCCATGATGCAGCGCGCCAGCAGCGGCTTGGGGATCAGCTTGACGGTGACTTCGGTGGTCACGGCCAGCATGCCCTCGCTGCCGATCACGACGGCCAGCAGGTCGTAGCCCGGCGCATCGAGCGCGTCGCTGCCGAATTCCACCGGTTCGCCTTCGACGGTGAAGCCCCTCACCTTGAGCACGTTGTGCACGGTCAGGCCGTATTTGAGGCAGTGCACGCCGCCCGAGTTCTCGGCCACGTTGCCGCCGATGGTGCAGGCGATCTGGCTGCTGGGGTCGGGCGCGTAGTACAGGCCGTAGGGCGCGGCCGCCTCGCTGATGGCCAGGTTGCGCACGCCGCACTGCACCACGGCCGTGCGGCTTTCGGGGTCGATGTCGAGGATGCGGTTGAACTTGGCCAGCGACAGCGTCACGCCCAGGGCGTGCGGCATGGCGCCGCCCGACAGGCCCGTGCCCGCACCGCGCGCCACCACCGGCACCTGCAGCTGGTGGCAGGCTTGCAGCACGGCCTGCACCTCGTCGTAGGTCTCTGGCAGGCACACCACCAGCGGGCGCTGGCGGTAGGCGGTGAGGCCGTCGCATTCGTAGGGCGTGGTGTCTTCGTTGTGCCAGAGCAGCGCGTGGGCGGGCAGCACGCGGCCCAGGGCCTGGACAACCTCGGCCTGGCGCGCGGCGCGTTCTGCGGGTGTCGGGCAGCGGGGCGGAGGAGGTGGCGGTGATCATGGCCGCCACTGTAGGGGATGGCGGCGGGCGGGGTGTGAGGTTTTCTGCAGGTGTTTGTGAAAAACACCGGGATGCTCACTAATTGATAGCTGCTTGCGCTTGATGGATAAGCGCTGGGGCTGTATTTTTGTCCTGAATCTTGTGGAGAGAGTGCGCGGCTCGGGCCAGGGCTGCGTGCCGCCTTCCTGACGCAGCTGAGCGAAGTGGGAGGGCGCCAAAGGCAGACTCAGGGGGATGCCTCTACTACGCCATGGTTTTGCGCAGCCACTCGGCAAACGCCGCGCACTCCCACCGGTCCATGGTGCCGGTGCGCCAGCACAGGTAGTGCGCGTGGGGGCTGGCGGTGTCGTTGGCGTACAGGCGCACCAGCGTGCCGTTCTCCAGCCAGGGCGCGCCCAGCTTGAGGCGCACCAGCGCCACGCCCATGCCGGCGGCGGCACCGTCGCACATCAGGCCGATGTCGTTGAACTGCGAGCCCTCGCTGGGCTCGGCCCAGTCCATGCCGGTGGCAGCAAACCAGGTGCGCCAGGGCTCCAGCGGGCTGCGCAGCAGGGGCACGCCTTCGAGGTCTTCGGGGCGCTCGAACGGGCCGTGCTCGCGCACGAAGCGCAGGCGAGGCCAGGGGCGTGACCACGTCGCGCGCCAGCTCCACATGTTCCACGTCGGCATAGTGGCCGGCGCCAAAACGCACCATCAGGTCGGCGTCCTCGGCCACCACGTCCAGCAGCGGGATGGACACCTGCAGCGCTAGATCGATCTCGGGATAGGCCTCGGTGAACTGGCGCAGGCGCGGGATCAGGATGGTGCGCGCAAACGTGGGCGTCACCGCCAGCTTGAGCCGCCGCCGCCCTGGCGCGGCCGCCTGGCCCGGAAACCGCTGCAGCGCGCCCAGCCCCTCGCGCACATGGGCCAGGTAGGCGCTGCCCTCGGTGGTCAGTGAAAAATCGGCCCGGCCAAACAGCCGCACGCCCAGGATCTGTTCCAGCTGCTTGACCCGGTGGCTGACCGCACTGGGCGTCACGCACAGCTCATCGGCGGTCTGCGTCACGCTGCGCAGGCGGGCCAGGGCTTCGAAGGTCAGCAGGCACTGGATGGGCGGAATGCGCCGCGCCGCACTGCTGAGGAAGGAGGACTGAGCGGCGGTGGCCATGGTGGGCGGCGGACGTGCTATCGGAAGACCACGGTCTTGTGGCCGTTCAAGCAGCGACCCGGTGTTCGCTGTGCCACTTCACGGCGCGGGCCAGCACCTGGCTTTCGGTGTCGCGGCCGCGGGCGGTGAGGTCTTCCACCGTGTCGGTGTGGTCGGCACGGGCCACGTCCTGCTCGATGATCGGGCCTTCGTCCAGGTCGGCCGTCACGTAGTGGGCGGTGGCGCCGATCAGCTTCACGCCGCGGTCATGGGCCTGGTAATAGGGCTTGGCGCCCTTGAAGCTGGGCAGGAAGCTGTGGTGGATGTTGATGGCCCGTCCGGCCAAAGCTTCGACATAGGTCATAGAGAAAGGACCTGCATGTAGCGCGCCAGCACCACCAGCTCGGCCCCTTCGGCCTCGATAATCTCCAGCTGCTTGGCCTCGGCCTGCGGCCTTGGTGGCAGCCGTGACGGGGATGTGGTGAAACGGCACGTTGTAGCTGGCCGCCAGCTGATAAAAGTCGCGGTGGTTGCTGATGATGGCGCGGATGTCGATGGGCAGCAGGCCACTCTTCCAGCGGAACAGCAGGTCGTTCAGGCAGTGGCCCTCTTTGCTGACCATGAGCACGGTTTTCATGGGCGCGGCCGTGGCGTGCAGGGTCCAGCGCATCTGGTGGGGCTCTGCAAACGTGGTCAGGCGGGCCTTCAGGGTGGCGTGGTCGTGCTGGTCGCAGGCGAACTGCACCCGCATGAAGAACAGGCCCGTGGCGTGGTCGTTGTACTGGGCAGCTTCTTCGATGTTGCCGCCGTGTTCCAGCAAAAAGCCCGAAACGGCATGCACCAGCCCCAGGCGGTCGGGGCAGGACAGGGTAAGGATGTAGGCGGTTGTCATAGCGCTGCGATTGTCGCAGCATGGCCAGAGAGTCAAAGGAACGGGGATTTAGATGACCAATCCGGGCAAAACCCAGCGTCTGGCCCCTTGGCAGGGAATGCTGCTGTATCTGGTACTTGGTGTGAGCTGGGTGTTTGTCGGCGACGCCCTGCTGTCACACGCGGTGACGGATGCGGCGTTGCTGACCACCATCCAGACATGGAAAGGCTGGGCATTTGTACTGCTGACCAGTGGGCTGGCCTGGTGGCTGCTGCGCCGTGTCGGCCGCTCCGAGAAGCTGCGGTACGCGGTGGCGCGCGAACTGTCGCAAGTGGTTCGGTATGCGCCTGCCGGGGTGGCGCGGCTTGCGCTGGACGGCAAGATCTTGTGGGCCAACGACCGGATGAGCGAGTTGCTGGCACTGCCCACGGCGCACCTGCTCACGCTGCGGGTGCGTGATGTGATGCCACTGCACGAGCTGGACGAGGCCCGTGTCCAGCTTGCACGCCTTGTTGCAGGCGATATTGATGACTACGTAAGCCAGCGCGTGTGCCTGCGCGGCGACGGGACCCCGGTGCCCGTGCTGTGCACCGTGACGCTGGTGCCTGAAGTAGAGGACGTGCCGGCGCACCTGATCTGCCTGTTGCAGGACCTCAACGAAATCACGGTGGCGCGCGCCGCCCTGGAGCTCAGCGAAGCGCGCCAGCGGCTGGCCGCCACCGTGGTGGATAACACCATCGAGGGCGTGGTGGTGACCGATGCGCAAAGCCGCATCCTGTCGGCCAACGCTGCGGTGACGCGCCTGCTGGGCTACACCGAGGAAGAACTGCTAGGCAAGACTCCGCGCATCTTCCAGTCGGGTCGGCACGACAAGAGTTTTTACGACGCGATGTGGGGCACCGTGCAGCAGACGGGCCACTGGCAAGGGGAGATATGGAACCGCCGCAAGAACGGCGAGGTGTTCCCCGAGCACATGTCCATGTCGGTGGTACGCGACCCTGCGGGCAACATCACGCACTACGTGTGCATGTTCACCGACATCTCCGAGGAGAAGGCCCAGCAGCGCCAGCTCGAATACATGGCGCACAACGACACGCTCACCGGCCTGTCCAACCGCACCTGGTTCGGCCACCAGCTGGAGCTGGCCGTGCAGGATGCGCACACCAGTGGCGAGCACATTGCCGTGCTGCTGCTCAACCTGGACCGGTTCAAGGACGTGAACGACAGCTACGGCCATGCCACAGGCGACCAGGTACTCAAACACATTGCGCGCCAGGTGCAGTCGGCGCTGCGGCCGGGTGATGTGCTAGGGCGCCTGGCGGGCGACGAGCTGGCCGTGGTGGCGCGCAACCTGCGCCATTCCGACGGCGCGGCAGCGGTGGCCCGCCACCTCATCACCGCCGTGGCAGAGCCCTGGCGCTCACCCGATGGGTTTGAGGTGGTCGCGGGGGCGAGCGTAGGCATTTGCATGTACCCCGAACATGCGCACACCACAGAGCTGCTGCTGCAAGGTGCCCACGCTGCGGTGTATGGCGCCAAGGCGCGCGGGCGCGGCGCGTGGTGCTTCTTTCATGAGGACATGACACAGGCCGCACGCGAGCGGCTGGCGCTGGAATCGCGCCTGCGGCTGGCGCTGGCACAGGGCCATCTGCAGATGTACTACCAGCCGCAGGTGGACATTGCCAGCGGCCGCATCGTGGGCGCCGAGGCGCTGGTGCGCTGGAACGACCCGATGGAGGGGCTGATATCGCCCGCGCGTTTCATCCCGGTGGCCGAGACCTCAGGCGTTATCGGCCCGCTGGGCGAATGGGTGGTGCACGAGGTGTGCCGCCAGGGCCAGCAATGGCGCGCAGCGGGCCTGCCCGACCTGACGCTGGCCGTGAACGTGTCGCCCCGGCAGTTTCACCTGACCGACCTGGCGGGCTGCGCGGCGGCGGCGCTGGCCGAGTCCGGCTTTCCCGCTGCATTGCTGGAGCTGGAGATCACCGAAAGTGCGCTGGCCGAGCGCACCGACGAGGCCCGCCAAGTGCTGACGCGCCTGCAAGCGCTGGGCCTGCGCATTGCGGTGGACGACTTTGGCACCGGCTATTCGTCGCTGGCGCAGCTCAAGCGGTTTCCCATCGACGTGCTCAAGATCGACCAGGGGTTCATCCGCGACATTCCGCAGAGCGAGGACGACATGGCCATCAGCGCGGCCATCATCGCCATGGGGCACAGCATGGGCATGTCCGTGCTGGCAGAAGGAGTGGAAACCGAGGGCCAACTGGCGTTCTTGCGCGAGCGGGGGTGCGACACCTACCAGGGCTACCTGTGCAGCCGCCCCGTGCCGGCCGATGACTTTGCCGCGCTGCTGGGGGCGCGGGCGGCGGCACCGTTGCTTGCGTCCTAGAAGGGGTAAGGCAGGCGTTGGATGGTGGGTTATTGGGGCACCGGCGGCGCCAGGGTGCGTGGCGCCCACTGCTTGCGCAGCTCGGCACAGTGGTCCTTGGCGGGCGGTGCCGGGGTGGACACAACCGTGTCTGCATCGGAATTGATAGCTGGTAGCGCTTGTCCTGCCTGCGCTAGAGCCACTTTTGATACTAAGTTGGCAGGCCAATGTGTGGGCACCCCCAGGCTGCGCAGCACATGGCCGCCCCCGGCCACCAGCACCACGGTCTGGCCGGGGCGCAGGGCCTCCTGTGCCGTTTGCGCCATGCTGGCGTCGCGTGCGATCTGGATACGCGCCATGGGCGCTATCTGGGTTTCGGGCAGCAGGCCGCAGTGCCCGTCGCGCAGGGCGGTGTACTGGCGCTGCAGCGCAGGGGCGGGCAGGTGCTGGTCCCACGCCGTTTCGCCCATGGCCGCACGCATGCGGCTGCGTGGCAGGTTGCCACCCAACACCGGCACGCCCGCGTTCACGGCGGCCATCACCACAGGGCCGTAGGCCTTCCAGGGCCAGGCCTTGTCGTTCCAGCCCAAGGCCTTTTGTACGTCGGCCTCCGTTGCGCCGGGTGGCAGGCCGGCGGTGGTGTGCCCGCGTTCCGCCATCTCCAGCACCAGCGCGGCAAGCTGGTTGCGCGCAGCCAGCCACAACACGGCTTCGCGCTGCAGGCGCTGGTGGTCGGCCGCGTCGTGCTGCTCGCCCAGCAGCAGCACATCGGCGGGCAGCAGGGTTTGCAGGCGGTCGGGCCAGGCGGCGGCTGCGTCAGGGGCGGCGGGCATGCCAGCGCAGCCCGACAAGGTCAGAAGGCAGGCGAGCGCTGTGGCGCCCAGCAAGCGGAAAGTGGGTGGTGGCGCCTCGCGGGCTGGGCGCTGCCGCCAGGCAGTGGACAGGGGAAAAAGATGCATGGCGCCATGCTACGCGCATCGTTTCACTCGCTGGGCGCGGCGCGACGGATTCTGCCCGCCACCATTGCGCCGCGCCCGGCACGAGGTTCATACTGTGCGGCACTGCCGTCGCATTTACCCGCTGTGTCCGCTGTGTGGGCCGCTGTGCTGCCTGCGCCCCACAGGCCGCCCTGCCTGGCGCATGGGTGTTGGTACGGCTCAGGCCGGGCTTTGATGAACCCCTCTTGACCGAACGCAAGGCCGCCACCCCGTGGACACCAAATCATCGGAACCCATGAAGCGCGAACCTCACTCCTCCTTGCCTCCCGCCAGCACCGTTCAGCCCATCAGCCACGATGTGCTGGCCGAGAAATACCTCAAACCCGGCGAAACCAGCGTCGAAGACCTGTACCACCGCGTGGCGCGGGCCCTGGCCTCGGTCGAAAAGCCGGAGCTGAGCGCGCCAAATACGAAGCGCTGTTCCTGGACAACCTGCACGCCGGCGCCATCGGCGCGGGCCGCATCATGAGCGCGGCCGGCACCGACATCCAGGCCACGCTGATCAACTGCTTTGTGCAGCCCGTGGGCGACTGCATCCAGGGCGTGGACGACGAAGGCTACCCCGGCATTTACGAAGCCCTGCGCGAGGCCGCCGAAACCATGCGCCGCGGCGGTGGTGTGGGCTACGACTTCTCGCGCATCCGCCCACGCGGCGCCGACGTCAAGGGCACGGCGTCCATGGCGTCTGGCCCGTGCAGCTACATCAATGTGTTCGACCAGTCCTGCTCCACGGTGGAGAGCGCCGGCGCGCGCCGCGGCGCGCAGATGGGCGTGCTGCGCATCGACCACCCCGATGTGCAGGAGTTCATCACCGCCAAGCGCACACCCGGGCGCTGGAACAATTTCAATGTGTCGGTCGGCGTGACGCGATGCCTTCATGCAGGCCGTGGCCAGACGACCGCCCTGGGAGCTGGTGCACCAGGCCAAGCCCGGCGCCAAGCCTTGATGGCCAAGGGCGCCTACCAGCGCGCCGATGGCCAGTGGGTGTACCAGACCCTGCCGGCGCGCGAGCTGTGGGACACGATCATGAGTCCACCTACGACTTTGCCGAGCCCGGCATCCTGTTCCTGGACCACATCAACCAGGACAACAACCTGCGCTACTGCGAGAACGATCGCAGCCACCAACCCCTGCGGCGAGCAGCCACTGCCGTCCTACGGCTGCTGCGACCTGGGCCCCATCATCCTGACGCGTTTTGTGCGCCATCCGTTTGGTTTTGGCGGCGATGCCGTCGTTCGACTTTCGAGGCCTTCGACCAAGTCGGTGGCCATGCAGGTGCGCGCGCTGGACAACGTGCTGGACGTGACCTTCTGGCCGCTGCCGCAGCAGCGCGACGAATCCGCGGCCAAGCGCCGCATCGGCGTGGGCTTTACCGGCATGGGCAACACGCTGGCCATGCTGTGCCTGCGCTACGACCGCGCCGAGGGCCGCGCCATGGCCGCACGCATTGCCAGCGCATGCGCGATGCAGCCTACACCGCTTCGGTGGCGCTGGCGCAGGAGAAGGGCGCGTTCCCCAAGTTCGACGCCGACGGCTACCTGGCCGCAGGGCACCTTTGCCAGCCGCCTGCCCGCCGCCTGCAAGGCCGCCATCCGCACAGCACGGCATCCGCAACAGCCACCTGCTGTCCATCGCGCCCACCGGCACGGTGAGCCTGGCCTTTGCCGACAACGCCTCCAACGGCATCGAGCCGCCGTTCTCCTGGATGTACAAGCGCAAGAAGCGCGAGGCCGATGGCAGCACCAGCGAGTACGCGGTGGAAGACCACGCCTGGCGCCTGTACCGCGAGCTGGGCGGCGATGTGAACAAGCTGCCCGACGTACTTTGTCTCGGCGCTGGAGATGTCGGCCGACGAGCCACATCGCCATGATGGAAGCGGTGCAGCCCTTTGTGGACACCGCGATTTCCAAGACGGTGAACGTGCCGGCCGACTACCCCTACGACGACTTCAAGGACCTGTACCAGCAGGCCTGGCGCGCCCGCCTCAAGGGCCTGGCCACCTACCGGCCCAACGCCATCCTGGGCTCGGTGCTGGACACCCATGCCGCGCCTGAAGCGGCACCCGCTGCGACACCGCCTGCACCCCTTGTCGACCCGATGCGCACCGTGATCGAAAGCCGCCCCAAAGGCGCTCTGTCGGCCGTGGCCGAAAAGATCGAATACTGGACGCAGGAAGGCCACAAGACGCTGTACCTCGTGGTGTCGTTCCTGCCGGTGCCGACCGGCGATGGGCAATGGCACGGTGGACCGCGCCATCGAGTTCTTCATGCCCGTGGGCCAAAGCGGCGAGTCGCAGCAGTGGATCACCTCCAGCATGCGCATGCTGTCGCTGGCCGCGCGCGGCGGCTTTCTGGAGCGGCGCTCTGAGCGACATGCGCAAGGTGGCCTGGGACCGCGGCCCGGTGCGCCTGGGCACCACCAGAAGGACGACGGCACCCAGGTGCCCATGTGGCACGACTCCGAGGTGGCGGCGATGGCCTATGCCATGCAGAACATCCTGGCGCGCCGCGTGGCCGACCCTGTGCAGCAGCAACTGCCGCTGGACGAGCCTGGCAATTGCCATGCGGCCGTGCCGCAGGTCATGGCGGGCAAGAAGTGCAGCGAATGTGGCGCCCATGCCGTGATCCGCAAGGACGGCTGCGACTACTGCACCCAGTGCGGCCACCTGGGCACCTGCGGCTGATGTGCCGACCAACTGCGAGCCCTGCAGCTCACAGACGGTCACCAGCAGTCTCTGATCGCCGGGGTTCTGAGCTTCAGATTCAATCCACCAAACCCACCTGCGAACTGGCCATTGGCCCATCGGCCACGACACGGTTGTACCGCTCCCATGCCCTCATTCTTGTTCCCAACCGTCCGCCACATACCCGGCTTCAGCGCGCCCGCTGCGGGGTTTGACGACCCCTTTGCCATGCTGCTGGCCTGTCACGAGCGGGTTCTGCGCACGCTGGCCTTGCTGGCGCGCTTGCGTTCGCATGTGCTGCTGCATGGGGCAGACGACGATGCACGCCACGCCGCGCGCGACGTGTTGCGCTATTTCGACATCGCTGCGCCGCTGCACCACCAGGACGAAGAGCTGCATGTGTTCCCGCTGCTGCAGGCCGATGCGCCTGCGGACGAGAAGGTGCAGGCGCTGGTGCTTCGGTTGCGGCAAGACCATGTGCATATGACCGGTGAATGGGCCGCGGCGCGCGCACCGTTGCAGGCACTGGTGGACCGCGGCATGGAGGTGGAGGCGGGCGTGGATGGCCCTGCTTCGCCCTTCGCATTCAGTCCGCAAGACAATGCCGTGCTGGACCGCTTCGCCGCCCGCTATGGCGACCACATCGCCGCGGAGGAGGGCTTGGCCTACCCCGCGGCGATGCAGTTGCTGCCACCAGCCACTTTGGCTGCCATGGGGCGGGAGATGGCAGCGCGACGAGGTGTCAGATAGTTTGCTATTTAAAATATAGCTGCTAGCGCTTTATGGATAAGCGCTAGAGGCCAATTTGGCTCGAATTTCGGCATCCGCTTCCCTCTGGCGATGCCTGCCATGCCGTCTGGGCAAGGCCAGCCATGATTGGCACGCGGCGCCCGCGCGGCAGGGGCGCGATACTTGGCGGGCCCGTTGTGCCGGTCTCTCTCTGCCCTGCGCCTTTTTGATGTACCCCGTCCCGTTTTACAGCGCATGCGCCTGACTTTTGCCCTTCGCACCCTCGCCACACTGGCCCTGGCCTGGGCGGCCGCCGCCGCCTGTGTCGCGTTGAACACCCCTTTGCCCTGGATGATCGGCCCTCTGCTGGCCACTTCGCTGGTGTCGATTGCCGGTGGGCCTACCGAGAGCTGGGGCCCGCTGCGCAACGGCGGGCAATGGACCATCGGCGCCGCACTGGGGCTGTATTTCACGCCCCAGGTGGTGGGGCTGATTGGCGGGCTGTGGTGGGCCATTGCGCTGGGCATTGTGTGGGCGCTGCTGCTGGGCTGGCTGTTTGGCGCCTGGCTGTACCGGGTGCATGCCCCGCGCATGCACGGCGTGCCCGCACCCATGATGCGCGCGACGAGCTATTTCTCCGGCGCCATTGGCGCGGCGTCCGAGATGACGTTGCTGTCCGAGCGCGAAAACGCCCGCACCGACCTCGTGGCGGCCAGCCACAGCCTGCGCCTGCTCATCGTCACGGTGACGATTCCATTTGCGCTGCAGTGGAGCGGCCTGCACGGCCTCGACATATTGCCCCCCACCGTGCGGGCGGTGAGCTGGCCCGGCCTGGCGTTGATGGCGCTGTTGACCGGTGCAGGCGCGTTGTTGATGGACCGGCTGGGCCGCGCCAACCCCTGGTTCATGGGCGCCATGCTGGTGTCCATGGGCATCACCATGGCGGGCTACAGCCTGTCCGCTGTGCCGCAGGTGATGGTCAACGCTGCGCAACTGGTGATCGGCGTCAGCCTGGGGGTGCGGTTTCGGGCGGAATTTCTGCACACCGCACCGCGCTGGCTGGCGTCGGTGGCCGTGGGCACATTGGGGCTGATGGGCATTTGCGCCCTGTTTGCCGCGCTGCTGGCCTGGGCCACGGGCCTGCCCTGGGTCACGCTGCTGCTGGGCACATCACCCGGCGGCATCACCGAAATGGCCATCACGGCCAAGGTGCTGCAACTGGGGGTGCCGGTGGTTACGGCGTTTCAGGTGTGCCGACTGATAGCGGTGCTGATGCTGGTGGAGCCGATGTACCGGCGGATCTATCCCAGGGACGAACACCAAGTACTAAAGGTTTGAAAAGAAGAACTGCACGACAAAACTGGCGCGCCCCAGGGCCAGGGATGCCAAGCAAGGGCCGCCCCGCAGCGAGGGCATCGTCCCCCTGCCCGCGAAGCGCAGCGTAGCGAGAGCTGGGGGAAGCCGCGCAGCGGCTCAGGGGGGTGTCTTAGTGCACCACGACAGGGTTTTGTGCCAGACCCGCATAGCGATCCAGCGCATCTTCCACTTCTTCCTGGGTGGGGGTATCGCGTTGCCAAGCCAGGATCTGTTCCTGAAACATTTCGGCCCACGAGCCGTCCAGATACACCTCTTTGCCGGAGCGCTTGTCCACAATTTCAAAACCGTGGCGTGCCAGTTGGGGAATGGCGGGGGCGGTGTCGTTGAGCACCTGGGTGCTCTTTTTCTCCACGGCGTCGGGCAGCATGTGGACCACCACAAAGGATTCTGAGTCGTAGAGCATGTGCATCGTGTTCCCCTGGTTGATTAGAAAGTCAGATGACAGCGGTCACGCAGAGTTCAAGCCCCGGGGGCGGCTTGCGGCAAACCCTTGCAGCGGCGTGGCGCCCTGTCTTACCGGGCTGCCCTGCCGCACTTGCGCGCCTGCTGCGTTGCAGTATTTCATGAAAACCAGGGCGCGCCGGCCTCGGAGGGCTTTTTTGCCAGGGTGGCGCGCTGGCGCAACACCGGACGGCACCGAAATGCAGCGACAGGGCGGTAGCGACCCGGACAGCGGCGGCGCGGGAGGGGCTACGCCGTTTCAGGGTGCGCTGCTGCTGCGCAATTGCAGGTCTGCAAAGTCCCCATTGGCCTGCGTGAGCCGGATGCGCACCGGCAGATAGCCCAATGCCGGGGCAACCCACAGCTCAGCCTTCTGGTCGTAGTCTTTGCGGGGCAGGCGCTGCAGCTTGAGGGTAGCAGTGGCGCCAGCGGGCAAATCCAGGGTTTCGGGGGCTTCCACGCTAAACGTCCAGCGGTCGGCGCTGCGGGCGCTCACCGTGGTCAGCGTGATCTGGGTGCCGGGCACAAAACGGCCCGGGTCGGCCGCCAGTAGCGCGCCCAGCTGGATGAACACGCTCAGCCGGTCTTGCGCGCCCGGGCCCATGGGGGCTTCCGGGGTGTTGGCGCTGAAGGTGACACGGCCTTTGGCGTAGTCGAAATGGGCAGCCTGTTCGCTGCGGGCGCGGTCCGAAAACCGCTCGGGCAACAGGCCTTGGGGACTGATTTGACCCACGCTGCTTTGCGACCGCGTGCCCACCAAAAAAGCACTGACCTCCTGCCGCGCCTGGTAGCGGCTGCCATCGTGTTGCCACAGCAGCTCTGCCCGGGCGCTGTAGGCAAATTTTTTGGCCTGCCCGCTCACCTCAAAAATCAGCCGAGTGGGGGGCGGCAGGCGCACTGGCGGTGGGGATGTGCTGAACGCATGGCCGGTGCCAACAGCCCCCGGCGGGGTAATGTCGACGCCTGCGACGGGCTCAGAGTTGGGGGGCGGTGGGGCCGACGCTACCTGCACAGGGGCCGACGCTGGGGGTTCTGCTGGTGTGGCGGGCGCTTCTGTGGCTGCGGCCGGTTCCTCCGGGGGCACCAACGTTTCCGCCGAGGCGACCATCGCCACGTCGGTCAGCCCCTCCGCGCCCGGGTCCGGGGCGTCGTTCAGTGCGGGCACGGCCGCAGGTGCCGTGTACTCCACGGGTGCAGCGGGGCGCGTAGGCCGGGCTGGGGGCTTGGGACGCTGGGGTGGCCTGGGGGGCGCTGCCGACCGTGGCGTCGCGGGCACAGCGGGGGCTGCAGCGGCGGGTGGGGGTGGCGGTGAGGGCGCTGGTGCTGCGATGCTGCGGGTGCTGAATACACGCCCGCCAGGCTGCACCGGGCTGTCCCAGGCCAGGGGCACTCCGCTCAGTACCAGCCAGTGCAGTGCCAGCACCAGCGCGGTGATCAGGACAAGTGCGCGCCGTGGCATCAGCCGTCAGCAGGATCAGGCGCTGCCTGCGCCCAGGTCGCGCGACAGCTGGGCAGCGGCTGCGCGCAAGGGGGCGTCGATGGCGCCGCCCCACTCGGGGTCGAAGGTGGCGATGGAGCCCAGCGTGGTGATGCCCAGCTCCAGGTGCCCGTCTGAATCGAACACCGGCGCGCAGAACGCCACGATGCCCGGCAGCAGCGTGTCGACCACCCGCGCCACACCGCGCTCGCGCACCTCGGCCAGCAGCGCATTCACCTCGGCCATGGTGGCGGGCAGGTCGGTGCGCCGCATCTTCACGGCGCGGGCCAGTTCGTCCTTGAGCAGCGGCGCCACCACGTCGGGCGCCATGTGCGCCGCAAAGCAGCGCCCGGTGGCCGACGACAGCAGCGGCATCACGTCGCCCAGCCGCAGGTTGACAGTGACAGCCTGGGGCGATTCCTCCCAGTGCACGATGGTCGGGCCGTGGTTGCCCCACACGGCCAGCGCCAGCGTGTGGCCGATGGCCTCCATCAGATCGGGCATGCGCTCGCGCGCCAGGCTTGCACGGCGTCGAGCCGCGACAGCGAGGCCAGCCCCAGCTTGAGGGCGGCCGGGCCCAGGTCGTAGCGGGCGTTGCGCGGGTCCTGCGCGACCAGGCCCAGGCGCTGAAAGCTCACCAGGTAGCGGTGCGCCTTGGCCGCGCTCATGCCGGCCGAGGCGGCCAGGTCGCGCAGCATCAGCGGCCCGCGCGAGCGTGCCAGCGCCTCCAGCAGGGCAAAGCCGACCTCGACCGATTGAATTCCTGCGCGTTCTTTGTCCATGTGCACTAAAATTTGGGAGTTTCGTTTAGTTAAATGAGTTTAACAATGCGAAATTCACACTAAGGCCGCCTCTCCAGGCTGCCCATTTCAACCACCTGAGACAAAGGTCCTGCCACCATGAAACTCGCCACCTACAAAGACGGCTCGCGCGACGGCCAACTGGTCGTCGTCTCGCGCGACCTGTGCACGGCGCATTATGCGACCGGCATTGCCAGCAAGCTGCAGCAGGTGCTGGACGACTGGAACTTCATCTCGCCCCAGCTGCAGGACCTGTACGATCACGCTCAACCAGGGCAAGGCGCGCCACGCCTTTCCGTTCGACCCGCGCCAGTGCATGGCGCCGCTGCCGCGCGCCTACCAGTGGGCCGACGGCTCGGCCTACATCAACCACGTGGAGCTGGTGCGCGCGGCGCGCAACGCCGAGGTGCCCGAGACGTTTCTACACCGACCCGCTGATGTACCAGGGCGGCAGCGACGACTTCATCGGCCCCTGCGACGACGTGGTGGTGCCCAGCGAAGACTTCGGCATCGACTTCGAGGCCGAGATCGCCGTGGTCACCGGCGACGTGCCGATGGGCGCCACGCCCGAGCAGGCGCTGGACGGCATCCGCCTGCTGATGCTGGCCAACGACGTGAGCCTGCGCAACCTGATCCCGGCCGAGCTGGCCAAGGGCTTCGGCTTCTTCCAGAGCAAGCCGGCCACCGCGTTCAGCCCGGTGGCGGTGACGCTGGACGAGCTGGGCGACGCCTGGCAGGGGCCGCGTCCACCTGACCGCTGCAGTCCACCTGGAACGGCCGCAAGGTCGGCATGTGCGACGCCGGCCCCGAGATGACCTTTCACTTCGGCCAGCTGATCGCCCACCTCTGCAAGACGCGCAACGTGCGCGCCGGCTCCATCATCGGCAGCGGCACCGTCAGCAACAAGGGCGTGGAGGCCAACGGCCGCACGGAATGGCCCAAGGGCTACAGCTGCATCGCCGAGAAGCGCGCGATCGAAACCATTCAGGACGGCAAGCCCCGCACCGACTTCATGAAGTTTGGCGACACCATCCGCATCGAGATGAAGGGCAAGGACGGCGCCAGCATCTTCGGCGCCATCGACCAAACGGTTGCAGCCCCCGAGGCCTGATATGTAGTGGGGCCGCTGCACAGTGCGGCGGCGGGCCCCAAACCTGCCTGCGTCACTCCATCCGTTCGGGCTGAGCCCGTCGAAGCCTTGGCAGGTCGTGTTGCAGAAAAATACAGCCAAAACAGGCGTTGGCGCTTATTGGATAAGCGCTAGTAGCTATCAATTCAGTAGTTAATCATAGGAGACAACCCCATGCAACGCAGAACCCTCTTGTCCGCCATGGCCGCCGCAGGCGCCACCACCGCCGCCCCCTGGGTCGCTGCCCAGCAAGCCGCATGGCCCGACCAACCCCTGCGCTGGGTCGTGCCGTACCCCGCTGGCGGCGGCACCGACGTGCTGGCACGCACCGTGGCCGAAGCCATGCGCCAGACCCTGGGCCAGCAGATCATTGTGGACAACCGCCCCGGCGCTGCCACCAACATCGGCGGCCAGGCCGTGGCCACTGCCAAGCCCGATGGCAACACCTTCATGTCCGCCGACAACGCCATCCTGGCGTTCAATGAACACCTGTTCACCAAGCTGCCGTTCAACCCCGAAAAGGACTTCACCTACGTGGGCGGCATCAGCCGCTTCCCGCTCGCGCTGGTGGTGCACCCATCGTTCGAAGCCAAGACGGTGAAGGAATTCCTGGCCTACGCGCGCGCCAATCCCGGCAAGCTCAACTACGCATCCCCCGGCAACGGCTCGCCCCACCACCTGGCGATGGAGATGTTCAAGAACCGCACCAACACCTTCCTCACGCACATCCCCTACCGCGGCGCGGCGCCCGCCATGCAGGACGTGATGGGCGGCCAGGTGCCTTGCATGTTCCTGGACCTGGCCGCAGGCCTGCCCGTGATCCAGTCCGGCAAGGTGCGCGCCCTGGCCATCGGCTCGGCCAAGCGCGTGGCAGCACTGCCCGACGTACCCACGCTGGCCGAAGCCGGTGTGCCTAACACCGAGGTCTACGCGTTCCAGGGCATCCTGGCCCCCGCTGGCATGCCGGCCGCCATCACGGCGCGCTTGAACGGCGACCTGAACAAGGCGCTGCTCAACCCCGCCGTGGTCAAGCGAATGACCGACTTCGGCATGGAGCCCTTGCCCGGCACGCCCGAGCAGTTCCGCGCCATGGCGCGCGCCGAGTCCAAGCGTTGGGGCGAGATCATCAAGGCGGCGGGGGTGAAGTTGGACTGATCGTCTGCCGCCGGGGCTTGGAGGCATGTGCTCGGTGCTGATTTTTCAGCTAACTTGGCTGTCAGCACTTGCAGAGTAAGTGCAGGCAGCTATTTTTTGAGAGCAATTGGGGCTTGGATCTGTGTGCAGTGAAGGCAAGACTGCGCGCGCCTCCTACCAGGAGTCCGACCAAAGGCTTCGCACGGCCGTCCCAACGCCCACGGCATAACCCATGGCGTGCGTGGTTTTATCGATAAGTTCTATGCTCCGACCCCTTAATCGGTAAAAGGCGCATCATGAAACTGGTATCCATGGGTTTGTTGGCCGTTGCACTGAGCGGCTGTGCGGGAATGCAGGCGGGCAAGCCTGCTGTTTCTGTGCTGGTGGACCTCGATCCTGCCAGCGCAGACCGGACGATCATTGTGGAGAGCATCACGGCGGACCGTGACGGCATGCTGTATCTCCCCGACCGTGTAAGCAACAACATTTTCCGCGTGGATCCCAAGTCTCCCAAACCGGTGGTGGTGGGCTCCATTGCCTCGCGCACAGCCGACGGAAAAACAGTAGCGCCCATGCCCGGTGGTATCGCATTTGATGGCAAAGGCGATGTGTATGTGGCTGCAGGGCCTTTTGGCGAAGTGGTGCGCATTGCACGCGCGGGGCTCAACCCCAGCGCCCCTGGCGTGGCGCAAACCTTTGCCACCGGCGTGCCTGGAGCCAACGGCATTGCATTTGACAAGCGCGGCAACCTTTACGTATCGGGTGGAGCGAGCGGCATTGTCTACCGCGTAGCTCCGGGTGGTGGTGCAGGCCAGCCGTTCGTGCAGATCGAAAAGAATGTGCGCACTCTGCCCGATGGCAAAGCGCAGCAGCCGATCGTGGCCAACGGCATTGAATTTGACGCGACGGGCGCGCTGCACATCGCAGACACCTCGCGCGGTGCCATTTGGAAGGTTGCCATGGACGCTGACGGTAAACCCGGCAAGCCCGTGCTGCTGGCCCAAAATGCCGCGCTCGAAGGTGCAGATGGCATGGCGTTTGACCCGAGTGGCAACCTGTGGGTGGCCGTCAACGAACTCAACGCCATGGTGTCGGTATCCCCTGCTGGTGTTGTGACAACGGTTGCCAGAAACGGCGCCAAGGGCCCGTTGGAGTTTCCGTCGGCGGTCGTGTTTGTGGGCAAGCTTGCCTACGTGTCCAACTTTGATGTCCCACGGCGCGACAACATGGACGCCAACGGCACCACCGCCAAAGACGGTATGGGCGCTTCCATCGCGCTGATCACTCCATAGTCCGAGCCCAGATGTTGGATGGCGTGCGCAGGGGCAGGTGGAGATCCTGAACGCCGATGGTATCCAGATTTTGGATTGAAATAGGTTGCTAGCGCTTTTCCCGTAAGCGCTAGCAGCTATATTTTTAAGAGCGCTGGTGTTCCGGGCGCAGCAGCTCAAATGGGCTGAATTGGGACCGCTCGTGCAGCACCACAAGACACAACGTGGGTCGAAGCAGGCTGGGGCGCCTGAACAGGGCGCGCCAGCCCGTCACACGGTTGCAACAGCATCCTCCGCCGCCTGCGTCCCCGAGAGACGGGCCGTTCGCCACCTGTGTTGTCCTCTTTGGGTGCGGGCCTTATCGCGCGGGCGACGTGCAGGTTGTTCGATCCGTAGCAAAGTAAGCACTGTGCAGCGGCCCAACAACCAAGTGCGGATCGGGCTCCCTTGCAGCCCACAGACGTGCGGTTCGCACCATAGGCCCACCCGAGGCGCCACACCCCGTCCCCTGAAAGACAACCATGCTGAACTTCAACTTCCACAACCCTACCCACATCGTTTTCGGAAAAGACCGCATCTCGGACCTCTCCAAGCTGGTACCTGCAGCCGCCAAGGTACTGATCCTCGTCGGTGGCGCGAGCGCTGAAAAAAGCGGCACCCTCTCTGAGGTGCGCGCCGCACTGGGCGAGCGCCATCACGCTACCTTCAGTGGCATCGAGCCCAACCCCAGCTACGAAACCTCGATGAAAGCCGTGGCGCAGATCCGTGAAGGCGGGTTTGACTTTCTGCTGGCCGTTGGTGGCGGCTCGGTGATCGATGCGGTCAAGTTCATTGCAGCGGCGGTTCACTTTGAAGGTGAGCCTTGGGCCATCCTGGAAAAGCACGGTCGCAACATCACCGGCGCGCTGCCCTTCGGCACCGTGCTCACGCTGCCCGCCACGGGCTCGGAGATGAACAACGGCGGCGTCATTACCCACCGCGGCAAGGGCGCCAAGCTGGCCTTTGGCAGCGTGCACACCTACCCGGTGTTCTCGGTGCTCGACCCCACCAAGACCTACACCCTCCCACCCCAGCAACTGGCCAACGGTGTGGTCGACGCGTTTGTGCACACGGTGGAGCAGTACCTGACCTACCCGGTCAACGCGCCCGTGCAGGACCGCTTTGCCGAAGGCATCCTGCAGACGCTGATCGAGATTGGCCCGCGCCTCTTGACCGCCCCCGAGCCCGTGTACGACGACCGCGCCAACCTGATGTGGGCGGCCACCATGGCGCTCAACGGCCTGATCGGCGCAGGCGTGCCGCAGGACTGGGCCACGCACATGATCGGCCACGAGCTGACCGCGCTGCACGGCATCGACCATGCGCGCACGCTGGCCATCGTGTTGCCTGCGCTGCTGAACGAGCGCCGCGTGCCCAAGCGCGACAAGCTTTTGCAATATGGCGAGCGTGTGTGGGGCATCACCACCGGCACCGACGACGAGCGCATCACCGCCGCCATCGAGCGCACGCGCGACTTCTTTGAAAGCATGGGCATCGCTACGCGCCTGTCGGGCTACGGCCTGGGCAGCGAGGTGGTGAACACCGTGGTGGCGCAGCTCGAAGCGCACGGCATGGTGACGCTGGGCGAGCAGCGCGAGATCACGCCGGTTGTGAGCCGCCGCATCCTCGAAGCTGCGCTGTAACCCGTCGCGGGCGGTAAGAGCGGGAAGGGCGGAGACGGCGGGCGTGTCTCGCTCCTCCGGCTCGATCCTCCAGCGCTGCGTTTCGCGCCGTGCAGCAGCGTTTCGTCGCAGAGTGCTGGAGTCCGCCCCTTGCGCTGCCTACAGTGCCGTCAAGCCGCCCCCCCCGGGGTGGCATTTGACGAAAGGCGCACCGTGACCCACATCCTCCTCCTGGCCCTCCGCTCCGCGTGGCGCAACGCCCGTGCCCCGCTGCTGGCAGCTTTTGTGGCAATGCTGGCCTGGGCCACACCGGCATCGGCCCAGCACGCCGGGCTGCGCACTCTGGTGGTCCCGGGCGCCGAGCCCGTGACCGTGGCGCTGTTCTACCCCACCGCGGTGGTGGCGCGCACCCAGCCCATGGGCCCCTGGCGGCCGGTGGTCACGCCGGGCGCGCCGGTGGCCACAGTGCCCCTCAAGGGCCTGATCCTCATCTCGCACGGTACGGGCGGCCATGAACTGGGCCACCACAACCTGGCCACAGCGCCTGGCGGCCGATGGCTATCTGGTGGCCGCGCCGCGCCACCCGGGCGACAACTGGGAAGACAGGTCGATGATCACCTCGGGCCGCTACTTCAGCGAGCGCCCCCGCCAGGTGAGCCGCGTGCTGGACGCGTTGCTGGCCAGCCCCGAATGGGGCCCCCGCATTCCGGCCGGGCGCATTGGCGCCGTGGGGCACTCGGCGGGCGGCTACACCGTGCTGGCACTGGCCGGCGCGCAGGCCGAACCGGCCCGTGCGGCGCAGCACTGCCGCAGCGTGTCTGACGACCCCGGCTTTTGTAGCCTGGGCAAGCTGCCCGCCCGTGGCCCAACCGCCCAGACTACCAAGGAGGCAGCTGCAGCCACCACCGCTGCACCCACACAGGCCGGCGCCCCCGCGCTCGATGGTCAGCTGGTCTCGGTGGCAGACCCCCGCATCCGCGCCGTGGTGGCCATGGCGCCCATGGCGGTGGTGTTCACGCCCGACAGCCTGAAGGCGATCAGCGTACCCGTGCGGCTGATGGTGGCCGAGCGCGATGCCGTGCTCACGGGTAAGTACCACGGCGGCTACGTGGCGGCGAACTTGCTGTCTGCACAGGCCAGCACCGTGCCGGGCGCAGGCCACTTCGCCTTCATGGCCCAGTCCGTCTGGCCGCTGGCGTCCGAGGCGGGAGACGCCGCCGCCAACCCCGAAGGCTTTGACCGCGTGGCCTACCACGCCACGCTGGAGAACGAGGTGGCGGAGTTCCTGGCCAGGCAACTGCGTTGAAGGGTTGAGGGCCCGCAGGCGCGGTAGCGCCGTGCTGTAAGCCAATGCCGCAAACCTGCCTGCATCGCGGGACAACGGGCCCGATGGCTGGTACGGTGGTAGTTTGGTTTTCCGATCAACCCCACACAGAAAGCGACCTCCATGGCACACATCCTCATGGTCCTGACGTCCCACGACCAACTGGGCGACACCGGCAAAAAGACGGGCTTCTGGCTCGAAGAGTTTGCCGCACCGTATTACGTGTTCAAAGACGCGGGCGCCCAGATCACGCTCGCGTCCCCGCAAGGCGGCCAGCCGCCGCTGGACCCCAAAAGCGACGACGCGGATGCACAGACTGATGCCACCCGCCGGTTCAAGGCCGACTCCGATGCGCAAAAGCAGTTGGCCAGCACCGTGTTGTTGTCCAGCGTGAAGGTGGACGACTTTGACGCCGTGTTCTACCCCGGCGGCCACGGCCCGCTGTGGGACCTTGCGGAAGACGCAACGTCCATCGCACTCATCGAAAAGAGCTTTGCCGCAGGCAAACCGCTGGCGCTGGTGTGCCACGCCCCGGGCGTGTTGCGTCACACCAAGGCGCCCGATGGATCACCATTGGTCAAGGGCAAAAAAGTCACGGGCTTCACCAACACCGAAGAAGAGGCTGTGCAGCTGACCAAGGTCGTACCGTTCCTGGTGGAAGACATGCTCAAAGCCAATGGCGGTAACTATTCCAAGGGGTCCGACTGGGCGCCCTATGTGCTGACTGATGGCACGCTGATCACAGGGCAAAACCCGGCATCGTCGGAGCCGGGGGCGCACGCGCTGCTCAAGCTGCTGGGTTGAATGCGGACATCAAAGAACACAAGGGGCTACGGCCCCTTGTTTTTTTGCAATGCCGCGCAGTCTTTGGGCTAAAAATTTAAGCGAAAATGGCCTCTGGCGCTTTATGGTAATGCGCTGGCAGCTATAAAAATAGTAGTGTCTGTGTGCTGCCCAGTCTCTGGCATCAAGCTGTTTCAGTTACCGTGGCCGTCACCTCTGCGGCCGATGTCTCGCTCAATGCCACCTCCACCAGGCAGTCATAAAACGTGGGCGCCCGGCCCAGGTCGGTGAGGGCCTGGCTGGTCACCTCGTTCACGTTGGTGCCGTTCAGCCCCAGCTTGCGCCACCAGATGCCCAGGCCGTTGACCACGCCGGGCCGTGCGCGGCGTGAGATGGTGGCGTGGCACAAATAGCTGCCCCGGTCGTTGAACACGCGCACCACGGCGTCGTTGGCAATGCCGCGTGCCTCGGCGTCGTCGGGGTGGATCTCCAGCACCGGGCGGCCTTCGATGTTGCGCAGGCTCTGCACATTCACAAAGGTGGAATTCAGGAAGTTGCGTGCGGGGGGCGAGATCATGGCCAGCGGGTAGCGTGCGTCGGTGCCCTGCAGCTCGTAGTTGGGCAGGTGGTCTGGCAGGCCGTCCATGCCCTGCGCGGCCAGGCGGGCGCTGTAGAACTCGCATTTGCCCGAGGGCGACGGGAAGTTACCTTCGGCAAACGGCGCATCGGGCATCACCACCGTGGCAAAACCTTGCGATTCGAGCAGCGCGTAGTCCACCGCATCGCCAAAGGCCTGGCGGCACAGCGCCTCGTCACTGTCGGCAAAGCAGGGCTCGGTGAAGCCCATGCGTGCCGCCAGATCGCGGAAGATCTGCGCGTTGCTGCGGGCCTCGCCCAGCGGCGCAACGGCGGGGCGGTTGAGCAGCACGTCGGTGTGGCCGTAGGAGAGGTGAATGTCCCAGGCTTCGAGCTGCGTGGTGGCGGGCAGGATGTAGTCCGCGTAGTCGGCCGTGTCGGTCTGGAAGTGCTCCAGCACCACGGTGAACAGATCTTCGCGCGCAAAGCCCTGCACGACCTTGCCCGAATCCGGCGCCACGGCCACGGGGTTGCTGTTGTAGACCACGATGGCCTCCACCTTCGGGCCGAAGGCGGGCGAAGCCTCGCGCAGCAGGTCGTCGCCGATGGTGGACATGTTGATGGTGCGGGGAGGCTTGCCGCCGGGCATCAGGTCGGGCCGCTGCAACACCGCGCGCTGCGCCGGAAACTGCCCTGAGCTGGACAGCAGCATGCCTCCCGCGCGGTGGCGCCAGGCGCCGGTGAGCGCGGGCAGGCAGGCCACGGCGCGCACCGCATTGCCGCCGCCGCGCACGCGCTGCATGCCGTAGTTCAGGCGGATGGCGGCGGGTTTGGTGGTGCCGTAATCTTTGGCCAGCTGGCGGATTTGTTCGACTGGCACGCCGCACACCTCGGCTGCGCGCTCGGGTGGCCATTGCAGGGCGCGCTCGCGCAGCTGCTCCCAGCCCAGCGTGTGGCGGGCGATGTAGTCGTGGTCCAGCCAGTCGTTGGCGATCAGCTCGTGCATCAGCGCCAGCGCCAGCGCGGCATCGGTGCCGGGGCGCAGGGCAATGTGCTCGTGGCATTTGTCGGCCGTCTCGCTCTTGCGGGGGTCAATGCACACCAGCTTGGCGCCGCTTCTCTTGGCCTGCTGGGCGTAGCGCCAGAAGTGCAGGTTGCTGCCAATCGAGTTGCTGCCCCAGATGATGATGAGCTGCGATTCGGCAAAGAACTCCACCTTCATGCCCACCTTGCCGCCCAGCGTCTGCACCAGCGCCTCGGCCCCGGCGGATGCGCAGATGGTGCGGTCCAGCTGCGAGGCCCCCAGCTTGTGGAAAAAGCGCCGGTCCATGCTTTCGCCCTGCACCATGCCCATGGTGCCGGCGTAGCTGTAGGGCAACACGGCCTCCGGCGAGCGGGCGGCAATGGTTTGCAGCCGCTGCGCAATGTCGCTCAGCGCCTCGTCCCAGCCCACTGGAACGAACTGACCGCTGCCTTTGGGACCCGTGCGCTTGAGCGGCGTGAGGATGCGTTCAGGGTGGTAAGTGCGCTCGGTGTACTTGCTCACCTTGGCGCACAACACGCCGTCGGTGTGCGGGTGGGCGGGGTTGCCCTGCACACGCGTCGCTACGCCGTTCTCTACGGTCGTCAACAAAGCGCAGGTGTCGGGGCAGTCGTGCGGGCAGGCGCCGCGCACCTGAATCGGCACAGATAGAGGGTTATTTGCGGCAGAAGACGTGGGCATTTGGTAGGTTGATCGTTAAACTGGCAATCAGGGTTGGAAGGGGTGTGCATATCTAGCACCCCTCCAAGGAGGCTGCCTACCGGCAGCGCAGAGGGATCGCCCTCGATTCACAAGAGCAGAGATTTCACCATGAACCAAGCGGTATTGGGGCGTAGACAGTTTTCGGTGGGCCTGGGGGCCGCAGCGCTAGGGGGCTTCCATCTGGCGCAGGCGCAAAGCGAAGGCCGTATTGTTTTGGGCCAGTCTGCCGCCTTCACCGGCCCTGCCGCGCAGCTGGGGGTTCAGTTCAACCTGGGTGCCAAGCTGTTCTTTGATCAACTCAATGCCCAGGGCGGCGTGGGCAAACGTTCGGTGGAAATCCGCACCATGGACGACGGCTATGAGCCCGACCGTTGTGCCGAAAACACCCGCAAGCTGATTGCAGACGATGTGTTCGCACTGTTTGGCTATATCGGCACTCCCACCAGCCTGGCGGCCATGCCCATCTTTACCAAAGAGCGCGTGCCGTTTTTTGGGCCGTTCACTGGTGCCGAGGCCCTGCGCCAGCCGTTCAATCGCCTCATCTTTCATGTGCGCGCCTCGTACTACGATGAAACCGCGCTCATCGTTCGCCAACTCACCAACCTGGGCCTCAAGAAGATCGCGGTGTTCTATCAGAACGACGCCTACGGCAAGGCCGGCCTGGATGGCGTGACCAAGGCGCTGACGGAACTCAAACTCGCACCCGTGGCGACGGCCACCGTGGAGCGCAATTCAACAGATGTGAAAACGGCGGTTGAAAAGCTGGTGCCTGCCATGCCCGATGCCATCGTGCAAATTACGGCCTATGCGTCGGCGGCCGCCTTTGTGCGCGCTGCGCGCAAGGCCAGTTTTGGTGGCACGTTCTACAACGTGTCGTTTGTGGGCACACAGGCGCTGGCCGACGAGCTGGGCAAGGACGGCGCGGGCGTGGTGGTGTCGCAGGTCGTGCCTTCGCCCTACCAGCCCTCGCGCCAGATCACCCGCGAGTTTCTGGAGGCCATCAAGAAGGGCGGCGACAAGGTTCAGGCCAACTACTCCAGCATGGAGGGTTTCCTGGCGGCACGCGTTTTCACCGAAGGCCTGCGCCAGGCCCAGGGCAGCGGCAAGCTCACGCGCGACAGCCTCATCACTGGCATCGAGTCCATCGGCAATCAGGTGATTTCGGGTTTTCCGGTGTCGTACAGCTCCACCAGCCACGCGGCGTCAAAGTTTGTCGAAATGTCGATGCTGACGGGCGACGGCCGCGTGCGAACCTGATACCAGAGGGCGGTTGCCAAGCCTTGTCCTGGCAGCCTGTCTCCTAGGGGCAATGCGGATGGTGTGCCCTGCATGCCACTCCTATATTCGCGCCCACTGCGCCACGTTCGGGGCAGGTCCGGGAGGCGTCGATGGTGTTCAGAAGCCCCGCAGCATCTTTGTGCATGCGCGCCCTGTGTGTGTTGCTCCCATTGCTTGGTGGATCTGCCGCTTGGTCGCAGTCGCCGGGGGGCTCCGCAGCGTCCATTGTGCTGGGGCAGTCCGTAGCTTTGACCGGGCCCGGGGCGGCGCTGGCATTGCCCTTTCAGCAAGGGGCCAAGCTTCATTTTGAACGTGTGAATGCTGCGGGAGGTATCGGCGGCCGAACCGTCGAGCTCGTCACGCTGGATGACGCAGGCAGCCCCGAACAGGCCGCCGCCAACACCCAGAAACTGCTGGCGCAAAGCCCGTTGGCTTTGTTTGGCTACTATGGCTCGCCGCAGGTCACGGCCAGCTACAAACTTCTCAGGGACAGCGATGTGTTGCTGGTCGCCCCCATGGCCGGTGGCGACGAGTTTCGCGGGGCGGTCTATCCCAATGTGTTCACATTGCGTCCGGGCTATTCAGAAGAATCCATGGCGGTGATGCGCCATGCCGCCACGCTGGGTGCGCGCAAGCTGGCCATCCTGCACGCGGCCGACAGCGACTCGATGGCTGCCCTGGAGGCGGCCGAAAACACACTCAACGGCCTGGGCGCGAATCTGGTGTTCAAGGGCGCCATCACCTCACCGGACAAGGCGCTGGTGGCCAAGCCCGAATCGCTTTTGGTGATTGGAGACGCGCGCAGTGCGGCCACGGCCATCCGGGATCTGCGTGGCCAGGGTTTCCGTGGCCAGGTCTACGGGTTCTCCAACACTGGAGAAAGCCTGCTGGCTGAACTTTTGGGCAGTGCGGGGGCGGGTGTGGTGGTGGTGCGTGGTGTGCCGCGAAGCGACAACGCCCGCCTCGCCATCGTGCGCGACCTGCAGGCTGACGCCGCGGCGGCCAAGCTGGGCAAACCCAATGTGTACATGCTGGAAGGCTACATCGCCGCACGTGTGATGACCGAAGCGCTGCGACGCATGGGCAAAGACATCACGCGCGCCCGCCTGCGCACGGCGCTGGAGACGATGGAAGACCTCAATCTCGGTGGCTTTCGCGTGCACTTTGCGGGCGAGCGCGTCGCGTCGCGGCTGCTGGAACTGGGCCTGATCGATGCCCAGGGCCGGGTGCGGGAGTAGCGTCGTTGCCACAGCCCGCCACGGGCGTTGAGTGCGGGGTCAGCCCAACGTGCGTGTGCGTGCCAGCCCTTGCATGAAAGCCTCGCAGCGCGCCAGCTGGTCCAGGCTCACGTATTCGTCCGGCTGGTGGGCCTGCTGGATACTGCCGGGACCACACACCACGGTCGAGATGCCTGCGTTCTTGAACAAGCCCGCCTCGGTGCCAAACGCCACCAGCGTAGTGCCAGCCTCGCCGCTCAGCTCCTGTGCCAGGCGTGTCACGGGGTCGTCCTTGTTGCCCAGAAAGCTCGGGATCTCGCAGATGGTTTCAAAGCCGAACCCTGCCGCTGGTGCTACCGCCTTCATGCGCGGCTCCAGCGACTGCGCAAAGGCCACCACCTCGGCCTGCATTTGCGCGGCGTTGGCCGTGGGCAAATCGCGAAACTCGTAGCGGAACTCGGCGTCGCGCGGCACCACGTTGTCGGCAATGCCGCCATGAAACTGCCCCACGCTGGTGGTGGAAAACGGCACGTCGAAGCCCTCGAACCGGGGCTCGTTCTTCTCGAACCCTTCGCCCATGTCACGCAGCCGGCCCACCACCCGCGCCGCCATTTCGATGGCGTTGACCGACTGCGGGGTGAGAGACGAATGCGCCTCCTTGCCGCGCACGCAGCACTTGTAGCGGTACACGCCCTTGTGCGCGATGGCCGGCACCATGCTGGTGGGTTCGCCCACGATGCAGGCCAACGGTTTGATGCCTTCGTCGCGCAGGTCGGCAATCAACTCTTTCACGCCAAAGCAGCCTATCTCTTCCTCATAGCTGAATGCAAAGTGCAGGGCAAAGGGCGCGTCGCTGTTCAGGAATTGCTCGGCGTGCGACACAGCAATGCCGATGAAGGCCTTCATGTCGGCACTGCCGCGGCCGTACAGGTTGCCGTCTTTCACCAGGGCGCTCAACGGGTCCATGGTCCAGTCCTGTCCGTCCCACGGCACGGTGTCGGTGTGGCCCGACAGGATCACCCCGGCGGGTTTGCCCTCTCCCAGCGTGGCAAACAGGTTGGCCTTGGTTTTTTCGGCGTTGTAGGTCAGGCGGCTTTTGACGCCCAGCTTGGCCAGGATGTCGCGGATGAAATGGATCAGCTCCAGGTTGGAGTTGTGGCTGACGGTGTTCATGCGCACCAGGGCTTGCGCAAGTTCGAGGGCGTAGGGTGAAATCATGAAGGGGTGTGGTGAATAACCCGTGCTGACACGAGGGGCTGAGTCGGGCTAGACTGTAAAGAACGTGGTTAGGCGATTTTCATGGTGCCCGCGAGGCAGCAAAAAGCCGCAATCTAGGCGCGCGCCGCAGGTCATGCTGGTGGCATGACCAAGGTGGGCAACGACGAGTGCGGCTTTTTGCTGCCTTGCCCGAAGGGTTGCCCCGCAAAGGCTGCGTCTGCGGTGTTGCAAATCCTCGCCGGGCCACCGGCCCGACTGCGGTTTGCGCCTTGCACTCGCTACCTTTGCGGGGCAACGGGCACCATGAAAATCGCCTAACCACGTTCTCTCGTAAGGATACATATCATGAACGTTATTGATTCCATCGTCACCCAGGCCGCCAGTATTGCAGCGGTGCGCCGGGACATTCACGCCCACCCCGAGCTGTGCTTTGAAGAAGTGCGCACCGCCGACGTGGTGGCGCAAAAGCTCACCGAATGGGGTATTCCTATCCACCGCGGCCTGGGAAAGACGGGCGTTGTGGGCATCGTCAAGGGGCGTGATGGCGGCGCCAGTGGCCGGGCGATTGGCCTGCGCGCCGACATGGACGCCCTGCCCATGCAGGAGTTCAACACCTTCGCCCACGCCAGCAAACACCAGGGCAAGATGCACGCCTGCGGTCACGACGGCCACGTGGCCATGCTGCTGGCAGCCGCGCAGCACTTTGCCAAGCACCGCAACTTTGACGGCACCGTGTACCTGATCTTCCAGCCGGCAGAAGAGGGCGGCGGCGGTGCCCGCGTGATGATTGAAGACGGGCTGTTTGAGCAGTTCCCCATGCAGGCCGTGTACGGCATGCACAACTGGCCCGGCATGCCCGTGGGCACGTTTGCCGTCAGCCCCGGCCCGGTGATGGCGTCGACCAGCGAGTTCAAGATCACCCTGCGCGGTAAAGGCGGCCACGCTGCGCTGCCTCACACCGGCATTGACCCCGTGCCGATTGCCTGCCAGATGGTGCAGACCTTCCAGACCATCATCAGCCGCAACAAGAAGCCGGTGGATGCGGGCGTGATCTCGGTCACCATGATCCACGCGGGCGAGGCCACCAACGTCGTGCCCGACAGCGTTGAGCTGCAGGGCACGGTGCGCACCTTTACTGTGGAGGTGCTGGACCTGATCGAAAAGCGCATGCGTCAGGTAGCAGAGCACACCTGCGCGGCGCACGACGCGACCTGCGAGTTCGAGTTCGACCGCAACTATCCGCCCACCATCAACTCGCCTGCAGAAGCGGAATTTGCGCGCAAGGTGATGATCGGCATCGTGGGTGAGGATCGGGTGCTGACGCAAGAGCCCACCATGGGGGGCGAAGACTTTGCCTACATGCTGCAGGCCAAACCGGGCGCCTACTGTTTCATCGCCAACGGCGACGGTACTCACCGCGAGATGGGCCATGGCGGCGGTCCCTGCATGCTGCACAACCCCAGCTACGACTTCAATGACGACCTGATCCCGCTGGGCGCCACCTATTGGGTCAAGCTGGCCGAAGAGTGGCTGGCGCAGCCGGCCACGTCGGCCTGACGTTTTTTGCCCCGCCTCACCCCGGGCGCCCTTCGCGCGCGCCCGGGTTTTCTTTTTTCCTTTTTCCCTTTTTGTGAAAGCCCATGCCCATGACCGGACTTGTCGACGCCTTCTCGCCCAGCTATGCCCAGGCCCGCACGAAGTTTCTGGAGGCAGCGGCTGTTGCGGGCCTGCCGATTGAATCGCACGCTCACCCGCTCAAGGGCCGCGATGGCGAAGACCTGGCCATGGACGTGGTGCGGGACGGCCCGATGGACGCCGACAAGTTGCTCATCGTGAGCAGCGCATGCCACGGTGTGGAAGGCTACTGCGGCAGCGGAGTGCAGGTGTTTGCGCTGCGCGACGCCGAGTGGCGTGCCAAGGCACATGCAGCGGGTGTGGCCACTCTGTACATCCACGCGCTCAACCCCTACGGCTTCTCTCATGTGCGCCGCTTCACGCACGAGAACGTGGACCTAAACCGCAACTTCCAGGACTTCTCCAAACCCCTGCCTGTGAACGAGGCGTACCGCGAGGTGCACCCCCTGTTGCTGCCTGAGCAGTGGCCTCCGTCGGCAGACAACCAGGCCGCGGTGATGCAGTACATCGCGACCAAGGGCGAGGCAGCCTGGCAGGCCGCTATCTCGCAAGGCCAGCACGAGTTTGCAGATGGCATCTTTTTTGGTGGTACTGAGCCCACCTGGAGCAACCTCACGCTTCGCAGCGTGCTGCGCAAGCATGGCGCCAGCGCACGCAGCATCGCGTGGATCGACTTGCATACGGGCTTGGGCCCCAGCGGGCACGGCGAGCGCATTTATGCGGGCAAGGACGAGGCCGCGTCGGTTGCCCGCGCCCGCGCCTGGTGGGATGGCGGCGGGGCTACGCCCGTCACGTCGATCTATGACGGATCGTCCACCTCGGCGTTTCTCACGGGGCTGATGTGGGGCGCCATTTATGACGAATGCCCGCACGCCGAGACCACGGGCATCGCGATGGAATACGGCACGGTGCCCGTACTGGACGTGATGAACGCCGTCCGCGCCGAGCAATGGCTCAATCTGCACCCCGAAGCCCCCGCCGACAAGGCCGCGCAGATCAAGGCGCAGATGCTGGCCGCGTTCTACACAGACACCGATGCGTGGAAGGGCCAGATCGTGAGCCAGGCGCGGCAGTCGATGTTCCAGGCGGTGGACGGTTTGGCTGCGTAAATGCTTGGTCAAAATGGCCTCTAGCGCTTATTGGGTAAGCGCTAGTAGCTATCAAATTGATAAAGTCTTCGGCGTTTGATCTGGCCAGCGAGCGGGTTGGAGTGCACGGGTCCGTGCATCGGTTTTCGGGGCCTACCTCAGCGGCGTCGGCGCGGCAGCTACCATCGCCTGAAAAACGAGGAGACGCCATGGCCGCTATCAACGCCTTTTGCTTGCCGGACTTCCCATGTCCGTGAGCTTGCCCGTTGCGAGCGTCGCATTGGGCAAGCAGACAGATCACCCGTCAGGTGATTCTCTGCGTGCGCTGAGCCGCAGCCTGCTCACGCTCTCGGAACAGGCACAGCATGCACAGCCCCAGGACATGCTGCGCCAGGCCTTGCGGACCCTCTGTGGACTGGTTGCGTTTGACTCGGCATGGTGGGGCGAGGTGTCTGCGGGTGATGTGAACGCCGCGCCACGCAATTGGCTGCATGGCAGTATCGGCTTGAGCCAAAACTTTGCTGAAGAATGGAACGCGCTGGCGACGGTGGATGAGTTTGCACAGCAGTCCATGCGCAGACTGGGGGTGGTGGTCCGCGAGCGCGACGTGATGGATGAAATCCCGGAGCACCCCGAGGTGATGGCGTTCGCGCAGCGGCACGGCCTGTACCACTGCATGGCCATCACGGCAGAGCTGCCGCGCAGTGGGTTGATGTTTTTTGTCTCTGTGTACCGCCCACCGACGCGGCCAGAGTTCACAGACGAGGAGGCCGTGCTGTTCGGTGAATTTGTCGCGCACCTGCTTCAGCACTGGCGCCACCTGCTGCAGCGGCTGCAGGTCGATTCGCCCACCCGTCCCTGGGATAGCTTTGCACTTGCGGAGCCGTCGGGCCAGCTGTTGTTCACCGGCCTGCGGATCAGCAGGGCGCTGAGCGAGGCCTGCCCTGGCTGGACGGGCACCTGCCTGCCATCTGAGGTGGTACAGGCACTGCCGCGTGTTCCCTGCACCTTCACGGTGGGCAAGGCTTGCCGGTTGCGGATTGAGCTGTATGGTGCCCTGGTGGCCATCAGCATGGCTTCGCGCCACCACAAGTCCCCGCTGGCACCGCGCGAAATGAGTGTCGCCATGCTCTACGCGCAAGGGCGCTCGCACAAGGACATCGCCGCCACACTGGGGCTCACGCCTGCCACCGTGCGCACCTACCTGCGCACCGCCTATGCCGCGCTGGGCGTGAGCAACAAGGTAGACCTGATGGCCGCGCTGCGCAGCGCATAGCCGATTCCCATTCGGCAGCGCAGCAGCGCGAGGCAGTGCTCCGCTCGGTAGTTTCCCGGGCCCTCTGCATTTGCAGGGGATGCAACGGTCCCTTATTTTTCTATCGTGCCCCTCGGAGCCGCAAGGCCTGTGGTGGCAGCGTCCCCACAAAAGGCCGGGCTCCTGATCACCGTCACAACAGGAGACTCCCGCATGTTCACGAACCCATCCATCGCCGCCTCGGCGCGCCATCGCCGCATTCCCTGCTCCAGAACCACAAGGCGGTGGGCCATCCGTACCCTGAGTGCCTCCACGGCGCTGGTATTGGCAGCCTGCGGCAGTGGCAGCGACCCGCAGCCTCTGGCCAGCAAGCCACTGGCCGAGGGCTGCGCTGCCTACACCTCCGCCAACTTGCCCCATGGCGCGAAGATCACACGCACCGAGGTCCGCGAGGCGCAAGGCGGCTTGCCTGAGGTTTGCATCGTGCGCGGTCAGATCGTGTCGTCGCCGCAGTCCACTATCCAGTGGGCGGTGGAGTTGCCGACGCTCGCGCAGTGGAACAGCAAGACCCTCACCATCGGTGGCGGGGGGCTGGACGGCTTCATCCCCACGGACGACCCCTGGTACCAGCAGCTCGTGGGCCCTTCGGCCAACCCCTATGTGAAGATCAGTTCCGACTCTGGCCACCAGAGCCGGGGCTTCGAGTGGGCCAAGGACGATGTGGCGCTGCGCAACCACGCGTTTGATGCCAACCACTTCGTGCTGGAGGTGGGCACGGCGATTGCCACCGAGTTCTACGGCAAGCGCCCCGTGCGGCGCTACCACATGGGCCATTCCAACGGCGGGCGCTCGGGCCTGATCTCCACGCAGAAATATCCGCAGGACTACGACGGCGTGGTGGCCATGGAGCCCGCCATCAGCCAGCAGGCGCACCAGGTCAACCTGGGTCCCAACGTGATCCAGCACATATTCAAGAACCGCGACAACTGGCTCAGTCCCGCCAAGGTCGCGCTGTATGCCAAGGCAGAGACGGCTGCGTGTGACGGGCTCGATGGCCTGAAGGACGGCATCATCGGCAACGTCCTGGCCTGCAACTACGTGCCCACTGACCTGCTGTGCCAAGGCGCCGACAGCGACACCTGCCTGACCGCAGGCCAGATCGAGACCATCCGCCGCATCTACAGCGACCACCAGACGCCTGTGACCCTCTCGCGCGGCGCCGTGGGTTACCCGCGTTTTGGCAGGGGCGGCGCGGCCACATCCGACTGGGAGTCGTACATGTTCGGACCGAGCTTCGAGGCGCGCGAGTCCTTCAACCACATGGCCGTAACCGAGGCGGCGCGCGTGGTCGAGGGCAACCCCACGGCCGACATCCTGCGCCATGACCCCACGCAATACGCCGCACAGTACCTGCGCTTGGCACAGATGATCGACGGCACTGACCCCGACATCTCGGCCTTTGCCGACAAGGGCGGCAAGCTGCTGATCTGGTATGGCCTGTCGGACACCTGCGTGTCGCTGTACCGCACAGCCGAGTATTTCGATTCGGTGAAGCAGCGCCTGGGCGCCAGCAAGGTGCAGGGCTTTGCGCGCATGTTGACCTCACCCTCCGTCGGGCACAACCTGGACGGCCCCGGCACCGACCCGCTGTCGATGGACCTGCTGGCCGCGCTGGACGCCTGGGTGGAAAAAGGCAATGCGCCCGACAAGCTGGTGGCCACCCAGTTTGCTCCCGGCACCCGCACGCCCACAGCCCAGCGCCCGGTGTGCGAGTTTCCCAAGTTCCCGCGCTACAACGGCAGCGGTGACCCTAGCAAGGCTGAGAGCTTTTCCTGCTCGGCGACCTGAGCACGGTGGATAGAGCAAGGGCCCCCTCCCGGGGCGTGCCCTTTGGCGGCTGCATTCGACCTGAGGGTTTCACAGCCCGAGGTCGCTCAGCCCCGGGTGGTCGTCCGGCCGGCGCCCCAACGGCCAGAAGAACAACCGGTCTGCGGCCTGGATGGGGCGGTCGTTGATGCTGGCGTGGCGCACGGACATGAGGCCTGCATCATTGAACTCCCAGTTCTCGTTTCCGTAACTGCGGTACCAGTTGCCCGCATCGTCGTGCCATTCGTAGGCAAACCGCACGGCAATGCGATGGCTGCTGAACGCCCAGATTTCCTTGATGAGGCGGTAGTCCAGCTCGCGCGCCCACTTGCGTTCCAGAAACTGCTGCGCTGCAGATCGACCCATCGGAAACTCGGCGCGGTTGCGCCAGCGGGTGTCCTCGGTGTAGGCCAGGGCCACGCGGGCCGGGTCGCGCGAGTTCCAGCCGTCCTCGGCGAGGCGGACTTTCTGGATGGCGGTCTCCAGGGTGAAGGGGGGCAGGGGCGGGCGGGATTCCATGGAAAGGTCCTCGGAGTGGCGGATCAGATGGGAGGGGTTGGCGTAGACAGGTCTGTCTACGTCGGCATCATAAATGCATGTAGACAGAGTTGTCTACAATGGCCCATGACTTCTGCGCCAGAGCCCTTCAACTGGAAAGACCAGCCCGCCCGCGACCGCCTGCTGCACACCGCACACGCGCTGTTCTACCGCGACGGTATTCGCGCCACCGGCATTGACCGCGTGATCGCCGAGTCGGGGGTGACCAAGGTCACGTTCTATCGGCATTTCCCCAGCAAGAACGTCCTGGTGTGTGCGTACCTGGAGTACCGGCACACGCGCTGGATCGCGTGGTTCGCTGCGGCTCTGCAGCGCCACGGTGGAGATCATGAAGACGCGGTCCGCCGCCTGGCCGCATTGCCCCTTGCATTGGCCGAATGGCTGGGCCGGGATGACTTCCGGGGCTGTGCCTTCATCAACGGGGTGAGCGAACTGGGCGGCACGGTGCCGGAGGTTGTGGAGATTGCGCAGCGCCACAAGCGTGATGTGACGCAGCTGTTGGCCGCTCTGTTGCCTTTGACCCCTGAGCGTGAACGCGCACAGGACGCGCAGGCGCTGACGTTGGTGGTGGAGGGCGCCATCGTGCGGGTGCAGATGGGCGAATCAGTGAACGAGGTGATGGCCAGTGTGTCGCGGCTGCTGCAAGGGATTGCGGTAGTGCAGAGTGTTTTGGAGTCTTGAACGCTCCGAGCGGTGCGATCACGGCTTCAGCCGGGCCCCTTGCGTAGCGCCATGGCCGGTGTTCTGGTCATACAGCTTTTCTCGCTCCACGTAGTCCCGCAGTACGCTGTGACCCAGTGCGTTGGCGCGGCGTTCCAGGGTGGAGCATTCGGCCTCGGCAGGCAGTTGGGCGATGCCCTGGTCTACGGCGCGTGCTGCGTCACGGCCAAATTGCACATGCCCGTGTTCGTGCTCTGACAGCGCGGGCAGGTACCGGTCAAACTCCGCCCGTTGACGGGGCGTGGCGCGCTGCAGGTCGGGTAGCTGCAACTCCACCCGCAGCCGGGTGGTGACCTCGGTGATCGTGCAGCGGCCAGAGGCCTCGCGCCACCAGCGAAACGTCCAGCGCACGTTCCAGCGCGTGTAGCCATGAAAACGCTGCCCATCCACCGAGATGGGGGTGGCCGCGTTGATCGCCTGCCGCAGCGATTCGTCAGGCTGCGCACGCACAGCGTACGGCTTTTGTATGAACTCCTCGGTCACCACCGCGCCAGCCGGCGTACCTGTCAACAGCAGCATTGCCGCTATCACGGGGGCGGCAAACGGGTGGCTGCGCGCCATCAATCGCCCCAGGGCAGCATCAGTGTGAGCAGTGAGAGCTGGTCAAACTCGGGCGCAAAGGCGTCGATGATTTGCTGGGGTTCGGGGCACAGCTGGGTGTCGGTGATCACGCCAAACTGCACGCCGCCGCCGTAGCTCAGGATGGAGACCCCCAGCCCAATGTCGCCCGACTGCGGCACCCAGAACATGCACTGGGTGACGCGCGAGCCGCACAGCGTGATCTGCTCTTTGGGGCCAGGCACATTGGTCATCACGGCGGTGGTCTTGCGACCGAAAAGGTTGAGCAATGCGTCCTGTGCGGGTTTGATCATCAGGCCCGCCACGGCCAGCATCGCAAACGCCAGGATGGGCTGGGTGCTGCCCTTGAGGGCGTTCATGCGCTTGCGCACCTCGTACACGCGCTCGACGGGGTTGGCCATTCCAACGGGCAGCACCAGCGGCACCAGGCCAAAGCGATTGCCCAGCTTCCACGCCTCTTCCATGGGGCGCAAATTGACCGGGATCATGGCGCGGATCTCCTGGCCGGAGGGGTCGTCGCCCAGGCTGCGCAGGTAGCCGCCGATGGCGCCGGCCACACACGACAACAGCACGTCGTTGATCGAGCAGTTGAGCGCCTTGCCAATGGCCTTGACGTCTTCCAGGGGGATGGGCGGGCACCAGGCCACGCGCTTGGCGCTACCCGGCTGGCCCTTCAGCCGTGTGGGGGAGTCGTCGGGCATGAGTGCCAGCGCTGCGGCGTCGCTCATCAGCTGATACGCCACCCGCGCCATGTCCATGGTGCCAGCCAGTCCATGGTGCATGGTTTTCTCGGGGTCGCTCAGCATCTTGAACGACTTGGCGGCGCCGTCACCGGCCAGATCCAGTGCCTTCACGGTCATGTCCGTGAACGGCTTGATCAGCGCGTCCGCGATCCAGTCCTCGGCCGTTGCGGCGCCGTCCTTGTCTGCGCGGGGTTTGCGTTTGGGGGGCTCCGAGCCTCCGTCCACCAGCGACATGGTCACCGAGATGAGTGCGATGCCGTCGGCAATGCAGTGGTGGATGCGCACGATGAGCGCGCTGCCGGGCTGACCGTCGTCACCCACAAAATCTTCAATCAGGTGCATTTGCCACAGCGGGCGGCGCGTATTCAGCGGCTGCATGGCCAGTTCACCCACGCGGTCTTGCAGGGCGCGCTGCATGCTGTGGCCCGCTGTCCGGGGCAGTTTTTCGCGCAGCACATGCGCGGCAATGTCGAAGTTGCGGTCTTCCACCCAGGTGGCACCCGCTGCATCTTCCACCACGCGCTGGCGAAAGCGCGGGTACTGCAGCAGGCGCTGCTGCACGCGTTCACACAGGGCGTCCCAGGTGATGCCGGGCGACAAGGTCCACACGCCATTGATCATCATGAGGTTGCTGTGCGAGTCCATGCGCAGCCAGGCCGTGTCGACCTTGCTCATGCGCTCGCCCGACAGGCCCAGCATGCCGGTGGCGGCGCGGCGCATGTTTTTCTGCACCACGGTGGCCGCCTTGCGCGCGGCAGGGGGTAGAGCCTGGGCGGCGCGGCGTGCCACTTCGGGCGCTTGCGTTCGCACCTTGCGCAAAGCGGGGGCGGCGCCTTGGGCGTCGGCGGCATGGGGGGGAGAAATGCGGGTCACCATCAGATGTACACCTGTTGTGGTTGTTTTTGGGGGCTTGCCTCTATGGATGGCGCCAGTTGCCATGGCGCGCAGCCCGTAAGATACAACGCAGCAAACCTTTGCAGACACCGTTCTTTCCCTCCCCCTACCACCCCAGGAGCACACAGACATGGCCGATCTCAACGCCACCTTCGAAGCCGCCGTGGCCAATTCCAAGAACCTGAGCGAGCGCCCCGACAACGCCACGCTGCTCAAGATCTACGCGCTGTACAAGCAAGCCACCGCCGGCGACAACACCGAGAAGAAGCCCAGCTTCTCCGATATGGTGGGCCGTGCCAAGTGGGACGCCTGGGAAAAGCTCAAGGGCACGGGTGCCGACGAGGCCAAGCAACAGTATGTGGATCTGATCACGTCGCTGAGCTGATACGGCGGTGACCCCCAAAGAAAAAGGCGACCTTGGTCGCCTTTTTCTTTGGGCAGCAGGGAGGCGTGTCTAACGCTGGACCCACCCCTTGGGTAGCCCAGCCTCCGGTGTCATGCCATAGACCGGCTCGCCCGGCAGCCCCGCCTGCAGTGGCGCGCGTGCAGCCATGAGCAGGTCCAGGTCCACCCCGGTGGCAATGCCCATGGCCTCAAACATGAACACCAGGTCTTCCGTTACCACATTGCCCGACGCGCCCGGCGCATAGGGGCAGCCGCCCAGGCCGCCCAGCGACGCATCAAAGGTGCGTACCCCCACGTCGTAAGCCGCCAGGCAATTGGCTAGGCCCAGGCCCCGGGTGTTGTGCATGTGAGCCGCGCCCGCTTTAGCGCCCAGCTCGGCGCGCAGGCGGGTGAACAGGCGGCGCACCTGGGCCGGGTTGGCCATGCCGGTGGTGTCCGACAGTCCCACCTCGTCGGCCCCCGCCTCGGCGCACAAGCCTGCAAGCCAGATCACGTCGTCCTCGGGCACCACGCCCTGCAGCGTGCAGCCAAAGGCTGTGGACAGTCCCACTTCCACCAGCATGCCAGGGGCTTGTGTGTCACGCAGGCGGGCCACGGCGCGCACTTCTTCGACCATGGCCTCGCGCGTCTTGCGAACGTTGGCCATGGAGTGGGCCGCGCTGGCGGACACCGGTAGCGTGACCTTGTGCACTCCTGCTTCAATGGCCGCCTCGGCGCCGCGCAGGTTGGGTGCCAGCGCCATCACGGTGACGCCGGGGTGGGTGAGCGCGTGGCGCACCACCTCGGCCACATCGGCCATCTGCGGCAACAGGCGCGCAGGCACGAACGAGCCGACTTCGATCTCACGCAGGCCGGCTGCCGCCAGGGCGTCGATCCAGCGCAGCTTGTCGGGCGTGGGCATGGTGGCCTGGACCGACTGCAGGCCATCGCGCGGCCCCACTTCGCTGATCAGAACGTCAGGGGCCGTGGGGTGATTGGTGGTGGAGGGGCTTGGCATGGCGGAGCAGGGGACGGCTGCGCGGTATGGTACCCCGGCGTTGTGGGCCGTTCCCTCCATGGGCTCCCGTTTAGAACGGCAGGTGTTCCAGCGCGTTGAACCGCGCCCTCGCTTCAATCAGTGCCCCCGCCCGGAGCAGGCGGTCTTCACGGTAGCGGTTGGCCACCAGCTGCACGCCTACGGGCAAGCCTTGGCTCAGACCAGTGGGTACCGACAGGCCCGGTAAGCCCAGCATGGCGGTGCCCAGCAGCGGGCTTTGGGCGGCGAGGATCTGCTGCATGCGGGCGGCAGAGTGTGTGTCGTCATCCACGGGGAGCTGGCGCTCCCATGAGTTGGGCATGAGCAGTACAGGGTACTGTTCCAGAAACACCGACCAGCTGCGGCTGATGTCCTGGCGGCGCATCAGGCCCGCCAGAAAATCGTCCCGGCTCAGGTCGGGGGTGCCCTGCATACTGAAGTCCAGGTTCTTGCGCACCGATACATCACCCATGGCGTGGACTGCGGCAATGCCGCCACGGCGCAGATCGTTGTAGACCAGGTCGCGCCACAGCTGCGCGCCTTCTTCAAAGTGCGGTGGCTCGACTTCCTCGACCTCGCAGCCCGCATCGGCCAGCCATTGCGCGGCCTGTTCCAGCGCGGCCACCACGCTGGGGTCGGCCGTGTAGCCGGGGTGGCGCTTGAACAAGGCCACGCGCAAGGGCTTCGGGGCCTCGGCGTAGTCCAGGGGCGCGGGCACCCAGTACGGGTCCAGCGGGGTGGGCTGTGCCATCACCTCCAGTGCCAGCCGCGCGTCGGCAATGCTGCGGGTGAGCGGCCCTTGCACCGACATGAGCTGGGTGGTGATACCCCGGCTGGGCGAACTGGGCTTGTACGAGCCGATACGGCCCGCCGTGGTGCGCAGCCCCACCACGCCGCAGGCCCAGGCGGGGTAACGCACCGAGCCGCCGTAGTCGTTGCCGTGGGCAATGGGGCCCATGCCGCAGGCCACGGCAGCCGCTGCGCCGCCGCTGGAGCCGCCCGGCGTAAAGCGCTCGTCAAAGGGGTTGAGCGTGCGGCCATGCACATCGTTGTCGGTGAACCAGCGCAGCGAGAAAGCGGGGGTGTTGCTGCGCCCCACGATGATGGCGCCCGCGTTGCGAAGGTGTGCGACCAGGGGTGAATCTTCGGGGGTGATGTTGTCCTTCATCGCCGCGATGCCATCGGTGTTGGCCGTGCCGGCCGTGTCGATGTTGACCTTGATGGTGACCGGCACCCCGTGCAGCGGGCCCAAGGCCTGGCCTGCAGCTTGGGCACGGTCTGCGGCCTCGGCCGCGGCCAGGGCCTGTGTGCGCATCACATCGGGCAGGGCGTTGATGCGCGGGTTGGTCTGGTCGATGCGGTCCAGCACGCTGTGGGTGGCTTCGGTGGCGCTGGCCGTGCGTTGGGCAATGGCAGCGGCCAGCTCGGTGGCGTCCAGGCGCCAGAGTTCTTGGGTCATGACAAAAATCCTCGGGGTTCAGGGGGTCAGAAAACGCTGCACCAGCAGCGACCAGTAGGCCGCGCCGATGGGCAAGATCGCGTCGTTGAAGTCGTAGCCGGGGTTGTGCACCATGCACGAGCCCTCGCCCGCGCCGTTGCCAATTTGCAGGTAGCTGCCGGGGCAGTGGTCGAGCATCACGGCGAAGTCCTCGCTGCCGGTCAGCGCCTCGCCCTGCAACGTGACGCGCTCGGCGCCCAGCAGCTCCAGGCCGACCTGGCGGGCCAACGCAGTTTCGGCAGCGGTGTTGACCAGCACGGGGTAGTCGCGGTGGTAGCGGATGTTGGCCTTCACCCCAAAGCTCTCGGCCTGGGCCGTGACCAGCGCGCGGATGCGCTGCTCCAGCAGGTCGCGCACCTCACGGTCGAGCGCCCGCACACTCAGTTCGAGCCGTGCCGAATCCGGGATCACGTTGTTGGCCTGGCCCGCGATGAACGAGCCCACCGTGACCACGGCGGTCTGGCGCGGATCGACGTTGCGGGACACCACGGTTTGCAGTGCCATCACGATGGCCGAGGCTGCCACCACGCAGTCGGTGGCCTTGTGGGGCATTGCGCCATGGCCACCCATGCCCTGCAGGGTGATGGTCACATCGTCGCTCGACGCCATGGCAGCGCCTTCACGGAACACCAGCTGCCCGGTGGGGTGGCCCGGCATGTTGTGCGCCGCAAAAATCGCATCGCAAGGGAAGCGGTCAAACAGCCCCTCGTCGATCATGATGCGTGCGCCGCCGGGGTGTTCCTCGGCCGGCTGGAAGATCAGGTTCAGCGTGCCGGAGAAATCGACCTCCGTGGCGATGTGGCGGGCCGCTGCCAGCAGCATCGCGGTGTGCCCGTCATGGCCGCAGGCATGCATCACGCCCGCATGGCAGCTGGCGTGGGCGAAGGTGTTGGCCTCTTGCAGTGGCAGGGCGTCCATGTCGGCCCTGAGACCCAGGCGCTTGGTGCCCGTGCCCTTGCGCAGCTGGCCCACCACGCCAGTGCCCGCCAGCCCCCGGTGCACGGTGTAGCCCCAGTCTGTCAGGCGCTGTGCGACCAGATCCGATGTGCGGTGTTCCTGCAGCCCCAGCTCTGGGTGGCGGTGGATGTCCCGGCGCAAAGCCACGAACTCGGGGGCCTGTGATGCCAGCGCTTTCAGCAGGTCGGTGCGCGGGCTCATTGCGGTTGCAGGTTGATGCTCTTGGCAATGGCGCGGTAGGTCGTTGCGCCGTCGCTGTAGGCCTTGGCGGCCTCTGCCAGGCTCTGGGCCTTGGGCACCACCTGGCCTTGCGCCTCCAGCGCTGCGCGCACAGCAGGGTCCTGCAGGGTTTCGGCCAGCGCCTTTTGCAGGGCCTGCACCACGGGCTCGGGCGTGTCCTTGCGCACAAAGTAGCCGGTCCAGATGTCGTAGTTGAAGCCCTTGAGCGCCTTGCCTTCGTCCACGGACGGCACGTGGGGCAACAGGGTGTCGCGGGTGGGCGACAGGGTGGCAATGAATTTGATCTTGCCTTGCTTGTCCATGGCCACATGCGGTGCGCCATACGGCGTGAGGAAGATGTCGATCTGCCCGCCCAGCAGGTCTTGCAGCACGTTGGCGCCACCCTTGTAGGGAATGTGCTGCATGGTGGTGTTGGCACGGCGGGCCAATTGTTCTCCCAGCAGGTGGTAGAAGGTGCCGTTGCCCACGCTGGCAAAGTTCAGCGGCTTGCCTTCGGCGGCGGACTTGGCGGCCAGGGCCACCAGTTCGTCCGCATTGGAGGCCGGCAGGTCCTTGCGGGCGGTGATGGCAATCGGGGCTAGCGCCACCATCTGCACAGCGCGGAAATCCTCTGTCTTGAACTTCACGGCGGCATTGGCCAGCGGCGTGAGGATCAGTTCATTGGGCGACCCCTGGAAGATGTAGTAGCCGTCGGCCGGTGCGCTCAGCACCTTCTGGGCGGCAATGGCACCACCGGCACCGCCCAGGTTGTCCACGATGACGGGCTGGCCCAGTTGCTTGGCCAGCGCGGTGTTCACCAGCCGGGCAATTACATCGGATTGGCCCCCTGCGGGGTAGGGCACCATCAGCATGATGGGTTTGGAGGGGAAGCTTTGCGCCAGGGCGGCGCCGCTCAAGATCAGGCTGCCCAGCGCGATGGACAGTGCTGCAGACAGGGGGGCGAGGGCTTTTTTCATGGAAGTGGCTTTCATCGTCAGGTGTGGCACGTCAAAATCAATTGAGGGCTTGCTTCTTGCCGTCCTTGAACTGGAACAGCGTGAGGGCTGGGTTGGCGAGTTCGCCGGTGGCGTCAAAGGCAATGCGCGCGGTCACGCCGGGCATGTCGATGCGAAACAGTTCGGCGCTGTACACCTTGGGGTCGGCCGATCCGGCTTTTTTCATGGCCTCGGCCAGCGCCATCACAGCGTCGTAGCCATACGGTGCATTGCCCTGGTACTGGCCCGGAAAACGCGCGTCGTAGCGGGCCTTCCATGCCAGGCCGCCGGGCATTTTCTCGATGGAGGAGCCGCCTTCACCGCAGGTAACGGCGGAGACGTTGGCCGCGCCACCGGCCAGCTCGGGCAGGCGCACGGTGCAGATGCCGTCGCCACCAAACAGGTGGACTTTGCCCATGCCCAGCATGCCCATCTGGCGCAACATGGGGCCCGCCTGGGTGTCCAGGCCGCCGTAGAAGATGGCCTGCGCACCCTTGGCCTTGATGGCCGTGAGGATGGCCGAAAAGTCGGCGGCCTTGTCGTGGGTGAACTGCTCGTCCACCACGGCCAGGCCCAGCGACTGGGCGGTTTTCTTGAACACGGTGGCCACACCCTGGCCGTAGGCAGAGCGGTCATCGACCACCGCCACTTTTGTTAGCTTGAGCGTGCTGTGGGCGTAGCGGGCCAGCGCATCGCCCATGGCGTTGTCATTGGCCAGCAGGCGAAAGCTGGTCTTGAAACCCTGCTGTGTCAGGCGCGGGTTGGTGGCGACCGGGCTGACGTGCGGGATGCCGCATTGGTTGTAGACCTTGGACGCTGGCATGGTAGAGCCCGAGGTGAGGTGCCCCACCACGCCGTTGACCTGCTGGTCGCACAGCTTTTGCGCGGCTTGGGTGCCCTGCTTGGGGTCGGCCGCGTCGTCTTCGGCAATCAGCTCGAAGCGGGCCTTGCGCCCGCCGATCAGCACATTCGCGGCGTTCAGATCATCAATGGCCAGGCGTGTGCCGTTGACGTTGTCAGCCCCCAGGTGGGCGGCCGGGCCGGATGTGGGACCCACCTGGCCGATGCGCACGGTCAGGGGTGTTTGTGCAAAGGCAGTGAAAGGGGTGAAGGGGGCGATGGCTGCGCTGCTCAGCAGCAGGCAGGTGGCGATGGATCGTTTGCGGCGGGGCATGTTGTCTCCTGTGGTGGGATGGCATCAACGCTTCTGCGGCGTGGAGTTGTTCATCCCGAAGGCCATGCTAGGCGGCAGGTGCTGCCCCGGTAAGGCTGTCATTTATGCGCATGACAACCATTGGTTTTCACTTGTGTCTTGTTCCTCGGTCCATTCAAGGCGGACTGTTGGTGCCGCTGAGGCTTGAAGGACCCTCTGCACGAATCACAGCGCCGTGTGCATCTGCGGTCTCGGGCGGTCTGCGGCGTTGCAAATACTCGCAATAGCCATGGCTATTGCTGCGTTTTGTGCCTTGCAGCCCATCCCTCTCCGCAGCGCACACTGACCGCTCGATTCGTGCAGAGGGGCTTTAGCGGTAAGTGGTCAGGTGGATGTTGGTCTCGGTACTGCGGATGCCCGAAATCAGGCGGATGCGCTCCAGCACCTGCGACAGCTCGTTCATGGAGCGGGCCTCCAGTTCGGCCAGCAGGTCCCAGCGGCCATTCGTGTCGTGCAAGGCCGACACGCCGGGTTCGCCCAGCAGGCTGGCAATCACCTGGCGCGTCTGGTTGCCTTCCACCAACACGCCCATCCAGGCGCGGATGCGGTCGGGCTCGGCGTCGGGGCGCAGTTTGACGGTGTAGCCCACGATGACCTGGGTGTCCTCCAGCTTGCGAATGCGGTTGGTGACGGTGCCGCGCGACACCTCCAGCTTGTGCGCCAGGTCGGCGATGTTCATGCGGGCATCGGTGCGCAGCAGGCCGATCAGGGTGTGGTCTAGTTCATCCATATTTTCAAAATGGTAGTGATTGCTGTCATTTTGGCAAAGTAACGCGCATGGCGCTACATAATTGCCGATTCACATTGCCATGCACCTGCAGGAAACTGCATGCATCGCTTTTTGACACACACGGAGACTCCCATGACACCACCATCACGCCACACCGACACCCTGTACCTCAGCGCCCCCGAAGTGGTCGAGCTGGTTCGCCGCACGGGGCTGGAGGCTTGCCTTCGCGGCATTGCCGACAACATTCGCGCTGACTTTCTGCGTTGGGGCGACTTTGATAAATCGGCGCGTGTGGCCAACCATTCGCGCCAGGGTGTCATCGAGCTGATGCCCATTGCCGACGACGTGACCTACTCGTTCAAATACGTCAACGGCCACCCTGGCAACACGCGCCAGGGCCTGTCCACCGTGATGGCGTTTGGCGTGCTGGCCGACGTGGCCACGGGCACGCCACTGCTGCTGAGTGAACTCACCCTCACCACGGCGCTGCGCACGGCCGCCATGTCTGCGGTAGCGGCGCGCGCGCTGGCCCGGCCCGACAGCCGCACCATGGCGCTGATCGGCAATGGGGCACAAAGCGAGTTCCAGGCGCTGGCGTTCCACCACCTCGTGGGCATCACCGAGCGTGCGCCTGTTCGACACCGACCCTGCCGCCAGCGCCAAGCTGGTGGCCAACCTGCGCGGCACGGGGCTGGCTGCCCGGGTGTGCACCAGTGTGGCCGAGGCCGTGCGTGGCGCCGACATCGTGACCACGGTCACGGCCGACAAAACCAATGCCACCATCCTCACGCCCGAGATGATCGAGCCTGGCATGCACATCAATGCCGTGGGTGGCGACTGCCCCGGCAAGACCGAGCTGCATGCCGAGGTGCTGCGCCAAGGAACGGTGTTTGTGGAATACGCGCCGCAAACCCGCATCGAGGGCGACATCCAGCAGCTGCCCGCCGATTTTGGAGTGACAGAGCTGTGGCAAGTGCTCGCCGGCCAGCAAGCGGGCCGCACGGGCGGTACCCAGGTCACGGTGTTTGATTCGGTGGGGTTTGCGCTGGAGGACTTTTCGGCCCTGCGTTTCATGCGCGACACCGCCCTGGCCCTGGGCGTGGGGGAGCGCATGGCACTGATCCCTGTGCTGGACGACCCCAAGGACCTGTTTGCGGTGCTGCAGCACAAGCCGGTGGGTCAGCCCGCTGGCGCACAGCCCGCGCAAGCGATGGCATGACGGAGCCTTGGTGCGCTGGACGCACCGAACGCCCTTGGTGGGCTGCGCCTTGGCTGTGCGGCGGAGCGCTTGCAGCGTCGCCGTAAACTCGCGCCATGCGTACACCCCACCGGGCTGATGGCCCCCGCCAGCCATGACTTTGCGCCTGCACCAGCTGCGCGCCCTGGTGGGTGTGGTGGAGCACGGCGGCATCCGCGCGGCGTCACGCCATCTGCACCTGTCGCAGGCGGCGTTGACCAAGTCACTGCGCCAGCTGGAGGAAGACGCTGGCGTGGCCCTGATCCGGCGCAGCCCGCGCGGCGTGGTGCTGACCGACGCAGGGCAGCGCCTGCTGGCCCGAGCCCGGCTGGTCACGCGCCAACTAGACCTGGCTGACGAAGAACTGAGCCAGGCGGCCGACGAGCAACAGGGCCAGATCCGCGTGGCGCTCACGCCCTACATCACACTGACCCACCTCGGCCAGGTGTTCAGCTGGTTTCGCCAGCGCTACCCCAAGGTGTCGGTGGAGCTGGCCGAAGGGCTGATGTCCCGCGTGGTGCCCCGCCTGCGGGAGGGCACGCTCGACCTGGCCGTGGTGGCCGAAACGGGCGATCTGCCTGCGGGCGAGTTCAACGACCGGTCCATCCTGGAGCTGGAGCAATCGATTGCCGTGCGCGCTGGCCACCCGGTGCTGAACAACCCCACACCCGCTGCGTTGGCGCAGCTTGAATGGGTGCTGACCGGCCCGCGCGATGGCCTCAAGAGCGCACACCTGCGCGCCATTTTTGAACGCGCGGGCGTCGCCCCGCCGCAGCAGATCGTCTATGCCGAGACACTGACCGCGCTGGCCGTGATGCGCCACAGCGACGTGGCGGGCATCATCCCCGCACCCCTGCTGCGCCTGCCGGAGTGCCGGGGCATGGTGGCCGTGCCGCCATCGGCGTTGCAGGTGGGCACGCTCACGCTCAAGCTGCTCACGCGGCCAGACGTTCCGCTCATGCCCGCCACGGAATACATGGCCCAGTGCCTGGAGGACGTTTGCAAAGGCCAGCCGTCCCGCTGACCTCGGGCACCCTTGCGGTGGTGGTCAAAGCAAAAAGACTCAGTCCTTCCACTCCACGCTGTCGCTGGCCAGCGCGCGTGTGGTGCGAAAGTGATTGGCCGGATGCTCGGGGTCTGCCATGCCGAACGAGATGCCGCAGACGATGCTGCGGTCCTCGCCAATGCCCAGCACCTCGCGCAGCACGCTGGGGTACGAAGCCAGCGCGGCCTGCGCGATGGAGCCCACGCCCAGGCTGTGCGCGGCCAACATGAAGTTGCTCACATACGCGCCGCAGTCCACCGCGCCATACACGCCCAGTGCCTCATCGCTGGTGATGATGGCCACATGCGGCGCGCCGAACATCGTGAAGTTCTGCGCTGCTTGGCGCATGGACGCTTCGCGGTCGCCCTTGGCAATGCCCAGGGCTTCGTACAGGCCCCAGCCACATTCGCGCCGCCGCTCCTGGTACACGCCCCGGTATTCGCGGGGCCAGGGCAGGTCGGGCGCAGGGGCCGCTGTGGCCATGTGCGACTGCAGTGCGCTGCGCAGGCGCTCCAGCGTGGCGCCGCTGGCTATGGTGAGCTGCCAGGGCTGCGCGTTGCACCACGATGCCGTGCGTTGCGCGGTGGCCAGGACGGCTTCGATGGTGGTGCGGGGCAGCGGCTTGGGCAGAAAGGCGCGGCAGCTGTAGCGGGTGTGGAGCAGCGTGGAGAGGGTGTCGAACGCTGGGCTGTGAGCGGCGGTGTCCGTGGGAGTGGATGTCATGGTCAGGGCCCCGTGCCGCTACGCCTTCTTGGATTTGGCTGCAGGTTTGGCCGCCGCTTTGGTCGCCGGCTTGCCTGCAGCCGCCTCTGCAGCGTGCTTCTTTTTGTCGGCAGCGGGCTTCTTGGCGCCGGGGTGCGGGGCGTTGAGCAGCGCGTCCAATTGCTCACCAATCTCGGATTCGATGCGGTCCTTGAAAGCGCCAAACAGAAAGCCCAGCTGCGCCTTCATCTCGAACTGGTGGGCATCCACCAGCAGTGTGCCTTTGACGCCCGAGCGGCTGAACGTCAGCGTGTCTTCGGTGTCGCCCTCTTCATAGGTGCACTCCATGTCGAACTTTTCTTCGGCCTTTTCGGCCCACGAGAACGCAATCTTGCGGGCTTCCTTGAAGCCCAGTTGGTGGTCGCGGTGGATGTGGATGTCTGGCACGGGGCGTCTCCTTAGGGCGTGTTTTTGGGTGGCAGCAATGCGCGCAGGTCGTCATGGCGCTGCGGCTGCGGTTGTTGGGTCAGCTGTCGCACCGCATCATAAAACCGGGGCCAGTCACGGCCCTCGCGTTCGAACAGGGCTTCAAACGCGGGCACCAGTTCGTCGTAGGCGGCCTGGGCGGCAAAACTGGCGTTGTTGGCCTTGGCTACCCAGCGGTCGTAGCCCGCCACTTGCGCGGTGGTCGCCTGAGGCTCGCTTCCGTCCTGAGGCTGCAGCCAGCGCGCGCGCAATGCGGCATAGTCCGCGTGAAACTGCTGCATTGCTTCTGTTTTCATAGCTGCTAGCGCTTTACCATCAAGCGCTAGAGCCTCTTTTTGTTCATAAACCGCGGCCAACCGCGCCCGTGTGGCCCGTGTCAGCGCGCGAAAGGCGCCGCGCCGCGCCTCGCTGGTGGCAAAGGCGTCGCGTGCCTCGGGCGTCGATTGTGTGGACAGCCACTGCGCAATGCCGATGCGCTCGACCGCCGTGGCAAACGATTCGTTGAACAACGTGTCGTCTTTGGCGTAGACCACCTGGTGGGCCAGTTCGTGGAACAGCAGGCGCACAAAGTCGCCCTCCGGCCAGGCGATGAAGGTGGAAAGCAGCGGGTCGCCGCCCGCCCAGTTCATGTAGCCCAGCGTGGAATATGCGGGCACGCCATACACCTCCACCTCCAGTCCCTGCGCGGCCAACTCGGCTGCCTCGGCCTGCGCGTCCGCCTCGGTAAAGTAACCGCGGTAGCCAATACAGCCCGTGACCGGGAAACACCAGGTGTGCAATGTCAGCGCATAGGGCGGCGCGGCCACCACGTTCCACACGGCGGCGGGTCGCTTCAGGTCGGCATAGCGGCGGTAGCTGGCGTTGTCGGGCAGACCCAGTTCAGTCACAGCGAAAGCGCGCGCGCGCTGGGCCAGTTGCAGGCGCGTGCGCAAAGCGGGTTGGATGTCGGTGCGCGCAATCCACTGGTCAATGGGCTCGGCGGCGTGCATCAGCTGCATGTGACCCCGCACCGACTGCCAGTAGTAGCCCAGCGCGCTGGTGGGGCCGGTGGTGCTGGCGCAGCCTGCCAACACAAGGCTGATTGAAAGGGTGGAAAAAACCCGAAGGCGGGAGAAAGGCTGGCGCATGGGGGCAGTTTATGGGCAGATCGGGCGATACGCCGCCCGTGTGTCAGCAGCCTGGCCGCGGTAGTTTCTAGAATGCACCGCATGACCGTAGAACCCCTTGTCAAACTACCCGATGGCCTGTTTGCCGACGACGCTGCGCGCCCGCGCTGCGCCTGGTGCCAGGCCACCCCCTTTTACCGTCAGTACCACGATAACGAATGGGGGTTCCCGGTAGCGGATGACCGGCGATTGTTTGAAAAACTGTGCCTGGAAGGCTTTCAGTCGGGTCTGAGCTGGCTCACCATCCTGAACAAACGCGAAGGCTTTCGCGCCGCCTTTGCCAACTTCGATGCCGAGAAGGTCGCCGCGTTTGGCGAGCAGGACGTGGAGCGCTTGGTGCAGGACGCCGCCATCGTGCGCCACCGCGGCAAGATCACCTCCACCATCAACAACGCGCAGCGCGTGCTGGAACTAACGCGCGAGTTTGGTTCGCTGGCGCACTACGTGTGGCGCTACGAACCCCTTGCCGCTGACCGGCCCGAGCGCATCACGCGCGAGGTGGCGCGCACGCTGTCCACATCGTCGGCATCCATCGCCATGTCCAAGGATTTGAAAAAGCGTGGCTGGAGTTTTGTGGGTCCCACCACGGTGTATGCCTTCATGCAGGCGATGGGGTTGGTCAACGACCACCTTGAAGGATGCCACTCGCGCGCCTTGGCGCTGAAAGCCCGAGCCGAGTTTGTGGTGCCCTGACCGGCGCGTTGCCTGCGTGATTTAGAGCGGCTAACAAGACTCTTCTGGCGTCGTTGCCGCGTCTTGCCGTACTGCTCGTACTGCCTGCGACATAGCGCCTAGCCAGAACCGCTTCGCTGAGTTTTGTGAGCCGCTCTTATCATGGCGAGGAAAGCCACCCCTCCTTGATCCCGCATGAAGCACATTTGCCCCCATTGCCAAAAGCCCGGCGTCAGCAATGCAGCACTTCGTTGGGCCACGCGAGAAAGCCCTGCGCAATGCAGCTATTGCACGGGGCTTTCTCATGTGTTGGCCAGCACCTCTGGAGGCATCGGCGTGTTTACCTGGATGACGTTGATTGGTTGTCTGGTACTGGGTGTGTCCCTGTCGTCCGGGCTGGTCGTGGTGTCTGGGTTGCTGTTGATGGTCTTTGGCAATGTGTGGATGTGGCGCCGCTGCGAGCTGTTTCCGATTGAAAAAAAGGCCGCGCAGACCGCCAACCGTGCCAGCTGGGCCGCTAATGTATTTGCTGCCGTGTTTGTATTCTTTGGCTAACTGTGGGGTGTGCGTGCGGGCCGCAGTGCCCACAACGCCCCCAGAGCCGCTACGCCCAGTAACCCGGTAAACCACACGGCCGCAGCGCCCACGCCGTCGAGCAGCATCCCAAACAGCACCGGCGCAAACGCCTGCGCCACACGGGCGGGCACCATCATCAGCCCCTGGCGTGCGCCGTAGCCCGCGGGGCCGAACAACACCAGCGGCAGCGTGCCCTTGGCAATGGTCAAAATGCCGTTGCCCGCACCGTGCAGCACGGTAAACACTGCCGCGGCGGGCCCGCCCACCACCAGCAAGATGACTGCGCCTAGCGGGTGGGCCGCAGCCGCCAGTTGTGCCGACAGCAAAGGATGTACGCGGCGCAAAAGGCCAAACTCCAGCAGACGCGCCGCGACCTGCGCGGGGCCCACCAGTGCGGCAATGGCCACCGCTGCTTGCAGCGACGTACCGCTGGCCTGCAGCAGCCGCGGCAGGTGCGCCGCCATGGCCGTGCTGGTGAACCAGGTGACGGCGAACACAAACGACAGTAGCATGGTGGCGCGCAGGGGCTGGGTCAGCGATGTGGGCTCTGCGGTTGGCTGCAGCTCTGACGGTGCGGTGGCTGCTGCGGCTGCGTTGGCGCTGGGTGCCGCAGTTACCGCCCCTGCGGGCTTATCGGCCACATCCACCGCAGGGCGAACCCGCGGCAGCCAGCCATTGAGCGGCACGCCCAACAGCAGGTGCAGCGCCGCCCAGCCAAAACACGCGCCGCGCCAGCCCCATTGCACCTCCATCCAGGCCGACAACGGCCAGCCCACGGTGCTGGCAAAGCCCGCAATCAGCGTGATGCCGGTGATGGCGCCGCGCGCGCCCTGGCCGTACAGCCGCACCAGCGTGGCAAAAGCCGCCTCATAAAGTCCCGACCCCATGGCCACGCCCATCAGCACCCAGGCGGCAAACAGCCCCACCGGCCCTTGCGCCAGCGCCATGCCGGCCAGCGCGGCCGCAAACAGCAGGTTGGTGCCCACCAGCACCGGACGCCCGCCATGCTGGTCGATGGCCCGGCCCGCCAGTGGTCCGAGCAGCGCCGACACGATGAGCGCCACGGAAAACGCCGCAAACACCGTGGGGGTGGCCACGCCCAGATCGCGCGCCATGGGCACGGCCAGCATGGCGGGCAGGTAGTACGAAGAGGCCCAGGCCAGTGTCTGGGCGGTGCCCAGGCGTGCCACGGCCCAGCGCTGGGAGGGGGCTGTCATGCCAGTGATTGCTGCGGGGCGAAACCAGGAACCACCGCTAGACCGCCTTGGTCTGGTTTACCCGGCGCGAGAGTTCTTCGGCGCTCTCCTTGCGCTCGCTGTAGCGGTCCACCAGGTAGGGCGCCACGTCGCGTGTGAGCAGGGTGAACTTGAAGAGCTCCTCCATCACGTCCACCACACGGTCGTAGTAGGCCGAGGGCTTCATGCGGTCGTCGTCGCCAAACTCCTGGAACGCCTTGGCCACCGACGACTGGTTGGGGATGGTGAGCATGCGCATCCAACGGCCCAGCACGCGCATCTGGTTGACGGCATTGAACGACTGCGAGCCGCCGCTCACCTGCATCACCGCCAGTGTCTTGCCCTGCGTGGGCCGCACGGCGCCCATGGCCAGCGGGATCCAGTCGATCTGCGTCTTCATGATGCCGGTCATGGCGCCGTGGCGCTCGGGCGAGCACCACACCATGCCTTCGGCCCACTGGGCCAGGTTGCGCAGCTCCTGCACCTTGGGGTGCGTGTCGGGCGCGTCGTCGGCCAGCGGCAGGCCGCTGGGGTTGAAGATGCGCACCTCGCCGCCCATGGCCGTCAGCAGGCGCGCAGCCTCTTCGGTCACCAGGCGACTGAACGAGCGCGCGCGCAGCGATCCATACAGCAGCAAAAATCGCGGTGCATGGGTGCTGGGCTGTTGCGGCCGCAGCTGCGCCACGTCGGGCACGCGGAAGAGGTCGGTTTGCAGTTGCGGCAGGTCCGCCAGGTCCGGGGGGCGGGCAGGAGCGGCCTCAGACACGCTCGCCCTTCGCATTCACCACCACCTCGCCATCTTCCTTGGTGAACGCGCCTTGCTGCGGCGCAGGCAGGATGTCCAGCACCACTTCAGACGGGCGACACAGCCGCGTGCCCAGCGGCGTCACCACGATGGGGCGGTTGATGAGGATGGGGTGCGCCAGCATGGCGTCGATGAGCTGCTCGTCGGTCACGCCCGGGGCGCCCAGTTGCAGTTCGGTGAACACCGCCTCCTTTGTGCGCACTGCGTTGATCACCGGCTCACCGGTGGCCGCAATCAGTGCCTGCAGCGTGGCGCGGTCAGGCGGCGATTTCAGGTATTCGATCACCTCAGGTTCGATGCCGCTGTTGCGGATCATGGCCAGGGTGTTGCGGGACGTGCCGCATTTCGGGTTGTGATAGATGGTGATGGCGGTCATGGGGCGCTGTGAATGGCTGACGGGATGGCGTGGGTTACGCGGGGTTACGAATAGACGGGTTGTTGGTGTGAAAGTTTGCCACTCTGCAGGGGCCAGCCTGGCAACTGCTCCAGCGCGTTCAGCAGCTGCTGACCTGCATCGCTCAGCACGCCGTCGTTGTGCACTTCCAGGCTGGCAGAGCCTGGGGGCGGTGTGTAGGCCACGGCCCGTTGCACCCGGGCCTCCACTTCATCACGGGTCTCGCGGCCCCGCGACAGCAGCCGCTCGCGCAGCACCTGGGGGCTGGCGGTGATGTGCACCGCTACGAGGTCCGGGAAGCGCGCCAGCGCCTCAGGCAGGTAGGCGCGCGAACCATTGAGCAGCACCCAGTGGCCCTGCGCCAGCGGTGCCAGTTGCGCATGCCGTACGCCGTAGCCCAGGCCGTTGGCCTGCCAGTGCAGGGCAAAGGCGCGCTCGATGCACAGCGCAACAAACGTTTGGGGAGAAACGCTGTCATGGGCTTCGCCACCGGACGTGGCGGCACGGCTGATGGTGCGCTGCGCCCAGTGCACGGGGCACGGGGTGGGCAGATGTGCCCGCAGCCAGTCCAGCAGGCTGTCCTTGCCCGCGCCCGAGGGGCCCATGCAGTAAATCAGTCTGCCGGTGGTCATGCGCCCATCTCCAGGTGGTCCAGCAGTACAAAGTCTGCACCGGGTGTGGGCTCTGCGAACAAGGCGAGGCTGTTGAACTTCAGGATGGGCAGGTCCGAGAAGAACTCCTGCGCGGCCTCGAACACCAGCGACTGTGTGGGTGCGTCCACCTGCGCCAGGCTGCCGGTGAGCGACATGTGAAAGCGGAACTCGTCCAGCACAAACGGGTAGCCCCATTGCTGCAGCAGCGCGTCCTGCCGGGCGGTGAGCCCCGCAGCGCGGCGCCGGGCGAGGTCGGCGTCGGACAAGGGGGCGGCCAAGGGCTGCAGCGCCGTCACGCAAGTGGCTGCGGTCTCCTGGATCTGCGCATTGGCGGGGTGCAACGCCGGGGGCACCAGCGCCAGGAAGTCGTCGATGCGTTGCACTTGCAGCGGCGGCAGCACAAAGGGTTGCAGACCGCGCGCCACGGACTGCACGGCCTGGTGCAGCGTGATCCAGTCGGTGCCGGGCGCCAGTGCGAACGGCGCCTTGAGCGTGGCGTGCCAGCCGTAGCGGCGGGGTGCTGCGGTCAGACGGTGCAGGTCGTCCGCCGCCACTCCTTCGATGGCGAGCTGCTGCAGCGGCTGCAGCAGCGCGGCGCAGCGGCCCAGCCAGTGGCTGCCAGCCAGCCAGCCCAGGCTGCCCGGGTTGGGTGCGAAGTACACGGCATAGCGGTGGTGTGTGGGCGGCATTTCAGGCGTGCTCATCGTGGTCAATGGTCAGTTTCACGCGGTCGCCCGCAAACCAGGCGCGCGCCCATTCGATGGGCTGTGCCTTCCAGGTCCACGTTCAGGCTTTCCACCTGCAGCACAGGGCGCGAGGTGGGCTGGCGCAGCTGGGCGGCCACTTCGGCGCTGGGCAGCTCGGCGGTGATGCGGCTTTCGCGGCGTGTGTAGTCGGCCACGCCGTGGGCGGTGAAGCCGGCGGTGATGGAGCCCGGTTTCGCGCACCACGGTCGCCAGGTTCTCGAAGCGGGGCAGGGGAAAGTAGCGCTCGCTGATGTGCAGGGGCTGGCCCTCGGCGTCGCCCCGAACGCGCAGCGCCAGCAGCGGGCTGCGCGCGGGCACTTGCAGCGCCTTGGCCAGCGCCGCCGTGGCGCGCGTGGTCTGGGCCTGCAGCACCACCAGGCTGCCGCGCAGCCCCGCCTGCGCCAGGCCCTGCTGGTGGCGCGTGCGCTTGCCCAGCACCAGGTCCACCGCAAAGTCTTCGACATAGGTGCCGCTGCCCTGCGTGATGCGCACCAGCCCCTGGCTGCACAGGCTGGCGAGCGAGCGGCGGATGGTGTGGCGGTTCACGCCGAAATGCTCGGCCAGTGCGTGCTCCGAGGGCAGTCGCTGGCCCGGCGGATAGACGCCGCTGCCGATGGCCTCGGCCAGCTCGGCAGCAATGCGCGTCCAGAAGCTGTCGCGCGCGGGACGCAGTGGTGGTGCTTGCGGGACCTGCAACGGGGTCGTGAGAGAGGTGGTGTTGGCTGTCATGAAACCTACATGCGCGCTCTTTAAGCTGGCGCCAGTTGTTCAATTTGTCTATACAACTTTCAGGGTACCACTTCCATGTTTCAAGCCTTTGACAACCCCGGGCCGGGCCGCCCGCTGGGCCGCTGCGCAGTGGATGGCGCTGCTGGCCCGGGCGCCGCTGGGGCTGCTCGAATCGGCCTTGCACGAGCATGCCACGCGCCCCGCGCGCTGGCTGCGTGCGCCAGAGACCGGTCTGATGATGGTGCAGGGCCGTGCCGGTGGCACAGGCGAGCGCTTCAATCTGGGCGAGGTCACCGTCACCCGCTGCGCGCTGCGCGTGGCCGACGCATCGGACGCTGCCGAGGCCACTGTGGGCGTGGCCTACGTGCTGGGCCGCTCGCACCGCCAGGTGCAGCTGGCGGCGCTGGCCGATGCGCTGCTGCAAGACCCTGTCCAGCAACCGGTGCTGGACGCACAACTGCTCGAACCCATCCGCAACCACCTGCGCAACACCCAGGCCGAGCGCCAGGCGCGGGCCGCCAGCACCAAGGTGGACTTCTTCACCGTGGCGCGCGAGAGCGGTGCCGACAACGACGAGGACACCGAATGAGCACGACCACCCTTGGCATCGCTGGGTGCCGGATTTCTCGAACGAAGCCTTTGGCAGCCAGGCGGTGTTCCGCGCGGTGCTGCAGGCGCTGTCGCATCCCGGCCGCATGGTGGCGGTAGAACACGACGCGCAAGTTCCTGCCGTGGGGCATGCCGCATCGGCTGCCGTGCTGCTGGCGCTGCTCGACAGCGACTGCACGTTGTGGCTCTCGCCCACGCTGGCAGACAGCGATGCCGGTGCCTGGCTGCGCTTTCACACGGGCTGCACCCTGGTGACCGACGCCGGCGCAGGCCCGCTTTGTGTGGGTGGCACAGGGCGACGCCATGCCCGCGCTTGGCAGCCTGGCCCTGGGCACCGACACCTACCCGGACCAGTCGGCCACCTGCGTAGTCGATGTACCGCGCGCTACCGCCACCACGGCGGGCGCCAACTGTGCGTGGCACTTGCGCGGCCCCGGCATCCAGGACCGTGGCGGCCTTGCAGGTGGATGGCTTGCCCGACGACTTCGAGACCCAGTGGGCAGCCAACCATGCGGTGTTTCCACGCGGTGTGGATCTGCTGCTGGCCACTGCGGACCACATCGTGGGCCTGCCACGCACCACGCGGGCGACGCGCGGCGCCGCAGCCCTTCAGGAGGCCTGAGCCATGTACGTAGCCGTCAAAGGCGGAGAAGCCGCCATTCTCAACAGCTACCAGCTGCTGGCCGCGCCAGCGCCGGGGCGACACCGCGCAGCCCGAGCTCTCGCGTGGCGCAGATCCGCCAGCAGCTCAAGCTGGCGGTGGACCGGGTCATGACCGAGGGCTCGGTGTACGACCCCGAGCTGGCGGCCCTGGCCATCAAGCAGGCGGCGGGCGACCTGGTGGAAGCCATCTTTTTGCTGCGCGCCTACCGCGCCACGCTGCCGCGCCTGGGCACCACCTGCGCGCTGGACACCAGCCGCATGGTGCTGGACCGGCGCATCTCCGCCACCTTCAAGGACCTGCCCGGCGGCCAGGTGCTGGGCCCCACCTACGACTACACGCAGCGCCTGCTGGACTTCAAGCTGCTGGCCGAAGGCACCGGTGACGCCATCTGCCGCTGCGGCAGCCGCGGCGCCACCCAGCCCCACGCCGCGCGTGGTGGACCTGCTCAACCAGGAAGGCTTGATCGAAACCCGCCCCGTGCCCCCGGGCGACCCGGCGCCCACGGACCTCACCCGCGAGCCGCTGCGCTTTCCCGCCAACCGGGCCACGCGTCTGCAAAACCTGGCACGCGGCGACGAGGGCTTCCTGCTCGCCATGGCCTATTCCACCCAGCGCGGCTATTCGCACTCGCCATCCGTTTGTGGGCGAGATGCGCCTGGGCACGGTGGCGGTGGAGATCGAACCCGAAGAGCTGGGCTTTGCCATCGACGATCGGCGACATCGAGATCACCGAGTGCGAGATGGTCAACCAGTTTGCGGGCAGCAAGAACCAGCCGCCGCAGTTCACGCGCGGCTACGGCCTGGCGTTTGGCCACAGCGAGCGCAAGGCCATGGCCATGAGCCTGGTGGACCGCGCCTTGCGCGCCGATGAGCTGGGCGAGGCGGTGGAGTCGCCCGCGCAGATGCAGGAGTTTGTGCTCTCGCACAGCGACAGCCTCGAGGCCTCGGGCTTTGTGCAGCACCTGAAGCTGCCGCACTACGTGGACTTTCAGTCCGAGCTGGAGCTGGTGCGCAAGATGCGCGCGCGGCTGCTGCATCACCCGCACCACCACCGACCAGGAGGACGCCGCATGAACGCACCCATGGAACCCGCCGCTGATGGGCCTGCCCGCCGACGCCGCACCGGCGAGACGGCCAGTTCAACTTCGCCTACCTGGACGAGCGCACCAAGCGCATGATCCGCCGCGCGCATCCTCAAGGCGGTGGCCATCCCCGGCTACCAGGTGCCCTTTGGCTCGCGCGAAATGCCGCTGCCCTACGGCTGGGGCACCGGCGGCATCCAGGTCACCGCGTGCCATGATCGGACCGAAGGACTGCCTCAAGGTCATCGACCAGGGCTCGGACGACACGGTCAACGCGGTCAACATCCGCCGCTTTTTCGAGCGCACCACCGGCGTGGCGACCACCACCCGCACCGCGCGAGGCCACGCTGATCCAGACGCGCCACCGCATCCCCGAGACGCCGCTGGCCGAAGGCCAGGTCATGGTCTACCAGGTGCCGGTGCCCGAGCCCATGCAGCGCCTGGAGCCGCGCGAGACCGAGACGCGCACGCTGCACGCGCCTGGCCGAGTACGGGCTGATGCACGTCAAGCTCTACGAAGACATCGCGCGCTACGGCCACATCGCCACCACCTACGACTACCCCGTGCTGGTGAACGGGCGCTACGTGATGTCGCCGTCGCCCATCCCGAAGTTCGACAACCCCAAGATGCACATGAACCCGGCGCTGCAGCTGTTTGGCGCGGGCCGCGAAAAGCGCATCTACGCCGTGCCGCCCTACACGCGGTGGAGAGCCTGGGCTTCGAGGACCACCCGTTCGAGGTGCAGCGCTGGGACGCGCGCTGTGCGCTGTGCGGCGCGACCGACAGCTTTTTGGACGAGGTCATCACCGACGATGCCGGGTGGCCGCATGCATGTGTGTTCGGACTCGGACTTACTGCCAGGAGCACCAGGACGCGCAGGCGCAGCAGGCCGATCTGCGCAGGTGGAAGGCGGCACCAGCATGAGCACCGTGCACATCCGCGAGGCCACGGAGACCGATCTGGAGAGCGTGCTGGCCTGTACGCACAGCCCGACATGGACGACAGCCCGGTCAGGACCTGCTGACCCTGGCAGAAGCCCAGGCCGTGTGGGCCGAATTCGCGCGCTACCCCAGCTACCGCCTGTTGGTGGCCTGGACCGGCGCAGCACGTCGCGGTGGTGGGCAGCTATGCGCTGCTCGATCATGCACAACCTGGCGCACCGCGGCACGCCCTCGGCCATCGTGGAAGACGTGGTGGTGAGCCACAGCACCAGCAGGGCCACGGCATTGGCCGCCAGATGATGGCCCACGCCATGCAGCAGGCGCGCGAGGCGGGTTGCTACAAGCTCGCGCTGTCTTCCAACGCCACGCCGCAAGGGCGCCCATGCCTTCTACGAATCGCTGGGCTTTGCGCAGCACGGCCTGAGCTTTGTTGTCGAGACACTCGACATGAATCACCCCGAACCTTCTGCGCCGCTGCTGCGCGTGCGCAATGTCAGCAAGCGCTATGGCGACCACGTGGCGCTGCAAGACGCGTCCTTTGATCTGTGGCCCGGCGAGGTGCTCGCCGTGGTGGGCGAGTCAGGCTCCGGCAAGTCCACGCTGCTCAACGCCATTGCCGCACGCAGCGCCCCGGACGAAGGCACGGTGCAGTTCCGTCAGCGCAGCGGCGCAGCTGCAGGACGTGTACGCCATGACCGAGGCGCAGCAGCGCCTGCTGGCGCGCACCGACTGGGGCTTTGTGCACCAGAACGCGGCGGATGGCCTGCGCATGGATGTGTCCGCCGGTGCCAACGTGGGCGAGCGCCTGATGGGCCTGGGCGAGCGCCACTACGGCCGCCTGCGCGCCACGGCCACAGAATGGCTGCAGCGTGTGGAGATCGATCCCGCGCGCATCGACGACGCGCCACGCACGTTTTCGGGCGGCATGCGCCAGCGCCTGCAGATTGCCCGCAACCTGGTCACGCAGCCCCGCCTGGTGTTCATGGACGAACCCACCTCGGGCCTGGATGTATCGGTGCAGGCGCGCCTGCTGGACCTGCTGCGCCAGCTCACGCGGCAGATGCAGTTGGCGGCCATTGTGGTCACGCACGACCTGGCCGTGGCGCGCCTGCTGGCCCACCGCATGGTGGTCATGCAGCGCGGCCGCGTGGTCGAGGCAGGCCTGACCGACCAGGTGCTCGACGACCCGCAACACCCCTACACCCAGCTCCTCGTTTCTTCGGTACTGCAGCCATGAACCAGCCTTCCATTGCGCCCATTCTCCAGATGCAAGGGGTGGCCAAGCGCTTCACCCTGCACCACCAGAACGGCATCGAATTGCCTGTGCTTGCCCAGCGTGGACCTGACTGTGCAGCCCGGTGAATGCGTGGTGCTGGACGGTCCCTCGGGCATGGGCAAGAGCACGCTGCTCAAGATGATCTATGCCAACTACCGAGCCAAGCAGGGCAGCATCACCGTGCGCTCGGCCGATGGCGCCTGGTGGATGTGACACAGGCCACGCCGCGTGCGCTGGTGCAGCTGCGGCGCGACACGGTGGGCTATGTGAGCCAGTTCCTGCGGGTCATCCCGCGCGTGTCGGCGCTGGACGTGGTGGCCGAACCACTGGCGGAAGACGCCGGAGACGACCCTGCGGGCATAGAGGCCGCGCGCGAGGCCGCCCGCCAGTGGCTGACCCGCCTGCGCATTCCCGAGCGGCTGTGGCATCTGCCACCCGCCACGTTCTCCGGCGGGGAGCAGCAGCGCATCAACATCGCCCGCAACATGATCAAGCCCAAGCCTCTGTTGCTGCTGGACGAGCCCACCGCATCGCTGGATGCGGCCAACACCGAGACCGTGATTGCCATGATCCGTGAGGCCGTGGCGCGCGGCGCGGCACTGGTGGGCATTTTTCATGACGCGCAGGTCGGCGCTGCCGTGGCCACGCGCCGCGTGAATGTGGGTGACTTTCGGGGAGCCTCGGCATGACTGCGACCGTGTTCAAGAACGCTCGCATGGTGCTACCGGGCGAAGTGGTGCACGGCAGCTTGCAGGTTGAAGGTGGGCGCATTGCGTCGCTGGATAGTGGGGGCACCTCGGCCCTGCACGGCATTGACCTGGGTGGCGACTACCTGCTGCCCGGCCTGGTCGAAATCCACACCGACAACTTCGAGCGCCACCTGATGCCGCGCCCCAAGGTGCAGTGGGCCGAGATGCCCGCACTGCTGGCGCACGACGCCGAGATTGCGGCCGCAGGCATCACCACCGTGCTCGACGCGCTGGGTGTGGGCGAGGCCGATGCGGACAGCCTGCGCGGCAGCACCTGGAATCGCGTGCTCGACACCATCGACACCTGCACCGAGCGCAACCTGCTGCGTGCCGACCACCACCTGCATGTGCGCTGCGAGCTGCCTGCGCCCAACACCATCGACCTGTTCGAGCCGTTCCACGGCCACCCGCGCCTGTCGCTGATCTCGTTGATGGACCACACCCCTGGCCAGCGCCAGTGGGAGAACATCGAGCAGGCGCGCACCTACTACACCGGCAAGAAGGGCTGGAGCGCCGAGAAATTCGAGCGCCAGGTGGCGCACGCGGCCACGCTGCAGGCGCAGTACGCCGAGCCGCACCGTGCGTACTTTGTGGATTACTGCCGCACACACGGCATCTCGCTGGCCAGCCACGACGACACCACGGTGGCCCATGTGGAGCAGGCCCATGCGGAAGGGGCCGCTATGTCGGAGTTCCCCACCACGCTGGCCGCAGCCCAGGCCGCGCACGAGCGTGGCTTGCTCACGGTGATGGGCGGGCCCAACGTGGTGCGCGGTGGTTCGCACTCGGGCAATGTGGCGGCGGCCGATCTGGCGCGCCTGGGGCTCTTGGACATTCTCTCGTCCGACTATGTGCCCGGCAGCCTGCTAAGCGCGGTGATGCGGTTGGTGCATGACGACATCCTGCCCTTGCCACAGGCCGTAGCCACCGTCACCCGCAACCCGGCCAAGGCGGCAGGCATGGCCGACCGAGGCGCGCTGGCCCCCGGCTTGCGGGCCGACCTGGTGCAGGTACACATGGCCGAACTGCGCGATGGCGGCCGCCAAGCCGTGGTGCGCGGTGTTTGGCGCGAAGGTCAGCGTGTGCTGTAAGCGCCTGCGGACCGCTCTCTGATTGACATCCAACCTTCTCCCAACTGTCAAAGCACTGTCACGCGTGACAACCACACTTCAGTTGTCTAGACGACTTAACCCCCCTCAGGAGGCTGCCATGACCGCCGCACTGCACATCCATCAACTGAACAAGCATTTCGCCAACGGCAAACACGCCCTGCGTGATGTCAACCTCACCGTGCAGAGCGGTGAGATGGTGGCGCTGATCGGAGCATCTGGCTCCGGCAAGTCCACCTTGCTGCGCCACGTGGCGGGCTTGGTGGTGGCGGACGCGGCCAGCGATTCGCTGATCGAGGTGGACGGCCGCTGCGTGCAGCGTAGCGGTCGCGTGCACAGTGATATCCGCAAGGTGCGCTCGCAGGTGGGTTTTGTATTCCAGCAGTTCAACTTGGTGGACCGCCTGCCGGTGCTGATGAATGTGCTGGTGGGCCTGCTGCATCGCACACCTCGCTGGCGCGGCTGGCTGCGTATGTTCAAGCCGCACGAGCGCGCTCTGGCACTCGAAGCCTTGGGCCGCGTGGGCATTGCCGAGTGTCATGCACAACGGGCTTCTACCTTGTCCGGCGGGCAGCAACAGCGCGCGGCCATTGCGCGCACGCTGGTGCAGGGCGCCAAGGTGGTGCTGGCTGACGAGCCCATTGCCTCGCTAGACCCGGAGTCCTCGCGCAAGGTGATGGACATCCTTGCACGCATCAACCGCGAGGATCGTTGCACTGTCATTGTGTCGCTGCATCAGGTGGATGTGGCCATCAAATACTGCCCCCGCGTGGTGGCCTTGCACCACGGCCAGGTGGTGTACGACGGCCCGTCTGCCGCACTCACGCCCGCACTGCTGCGCAGCCTGTATGGCGTGCAAGCCGACGAGATCCTGTCGGATGCAGCCGCTTCTCCTGCAGCGCCGGTGGCGGCACCAATGCCCGCACCTCAGTGGTCTCCCGCGATGGTCCAGGCTGCCTGAACGTACGGCCTTTTTCTGTTCCCCTTTTTCGGAGTTTTTCCATGTTCAAGAAACTGTGTGCAGCGCTTGCATTGGGTCTGGGCTTTTCTGTTGCCCACTCCCAAGACATCAATTTCGGCATCATCTCCACCGAAGCCACGCAAAACCTCAAAGCCGACTGGCAGCCCCTGCTGGACGACATGGCAAAGCAAACCGGCTTCAAGATCAACGCCTTCTTCGCGCCGGACTACGCCGGCATCATCGAAGGCATGCGCTTCAACAAGGTGCAGGTGGCCTGGCTGGGCAACAAGTCGGCCATGGAGGCCGTGGACCGCGCCAACGGCGAAGTGTTTGCGCAAATGGTCAACGCCGACGGCACCCAGGGCTACTACTCGCACCTGATCGTGCACAAGGACAGCCCGCTACAAGACGCTCGACGATGTGCTCAAGAACGGCAAATCCTGAGCTTCGGCAATGGTGACCCCAACTCCACCTCGGGCTTTCTGGTGCCCGGCTACTACGTCTTCGCCCAGAACAAGATCGACGCCAAGACGCATTTCAAGATCGCGCGCAGCGCCAACCACGAGACCAATGCGCTGGCTGTGGCCAACAAGCAGGTCGATGTGGCCACCAACAACAGCGAGAACCTCGACAAGATCAAGGAGCGCCAGCCCGAGAAGTTCAAGGACATCAAGATCGTCTGGACCTCGCCGCTGATCCCGCTGGACCCGCTGGTGATGCGCAAGGACCTGCCTGAGGCCACCAAGGCGAAGATCAAGGACTTCTTCTACAACTACGCCAAGACCGATGCGCGCGAAAAAGAGATCCTGATGAAGATCTCCAAGCTCTCGGGCTTCAAGCCATCGACCAACGCCCAGCTCACGCCCATCCGCCAGCTCGACCTGTTTGGCAAGCGCAACAAGATCGAAGCCGACGCCACGCTGGCCGACGCCGACAAGAAGACCCGCCTCGCCGAGATTGACCAGCAACTGGCGTCGCTGAAGTAAGCAGCTCGTTGCTTATCGTCAGCCCAGGTGTCCCCATGTCTTCTGCTCTGAATCCCACGCTGGCCACGCTGGCCAGCACCACGGCGCCCAAACGCAGCCTGGTCTGGTACCTGTCGCTGGGGCATCCTGCTGGCCCTGCTGGCGGCGTCCTGGAAGGGCGCCGACATGCGCCCGCTCGACCTGCTGAGTGACTCGGGCAACATGGCCACGTACGCCGCGGAGTTCTTTCCGCCCAATTTCTCGCAGTGGCAGCTCTATCTGCAGGAGATGCTGGTCACGCTGCAGATCGCGCTGTGGGGCACGGCGCTGGCCGTGGTCATGCGCCGTGCCGCTGGCGCTGCTGGCCTCGTCCAACATCGTGCCCTGGTGGGTGTACCAGCCGGTGCGCCGGGTGCTGGACGCGTTCCGCGCCATCAACGAAATGGTGTTTGCCATGCTGTTCGTGGTGGCGGTGGGCCTGGGGCCGTTTGCCGGCGTGCTGGCGCTGTGGATCCACACCACGGGCATGCTGGCCAAGCTGTTTTCCGAGGCGGTGGAGGCGATTGACCCGCAGCCGGTGGAGGGCATTCGCTCCACCGGCGCCAGCGCGCTGCACGAGATCGTCTACGGCGTGATCCCGCAGGTCATGCCGCTGTGGATCTCGTACACGCTGTACCGCTTCGAGGCCAACGTGCGCTCGGCCTCGGTGGTGGGCATGGTGGGCGCGGGCGGCATCGGCGTGGTGCTGTGGGAAATCATCCGCGGCTTCCAGTACGCCGAGACCTGCGCGGTGATGCTCATCATCGTGGTCACTGTGAGCGTGATCGACCTGGTGTCGGCGCGCATACGCAAGTCCCTGGTCTAAGTTCAGAGGAGCGCCCCATGGCACTGAGCCTTGAAGATATCACCCACTTGCTCGCTACCCGGGGGGTGAACCAGTACGGCCGCGAGGCAGTCAGCCAACTGGAACATGCCTTGCAGTGCGCTCAGTGGGCCGAACAATCGGGCGAAACCCCAGCCACCATCGTCGCTGCCCTGCTGCACGACCTGGGCCACCTGCTGGCACCCGGGGGCGACACGGCCGAGCAGGACGACCTGCACCAGTACATGGCCATCCCCTTCTTGCGTGGCCTGCTGCCCGACGCGGTGCTGGAGCCCATTCGCCTGCATGTGGATGCCAAGCGCTATCTGTGCACCATGGAGCCGGGGTATTGGGAGGCGTTGTCGCCCGCGTCGCAGCACAGCCTGGTGCTGCAGGGCGGGCCCTTCGCGCCCCAAGACGCGATGCAGTTTGCGGCCCAGCCCTTCGCTCAGGAGGCCATCCGTCTGCGCCGCTATGACGACCATGCCAAGGTGCCGGGGCTGACTACGCCACCGCTGGGCTACTACATGGCGCTGGTGCAGCGTCTGGTGCAAGTTCCGGCGGCTGTAGCCGCTGCGGCTGAACTCGCCCCGGTGGTAGCGTAGACAGCCGCGCGACGGAGCGCGAGGCAGCCCTCGCGCGTCAACTGTCCCTTGTCGCCATTCACCCAGCTGAGGTCCAGCGGCCGATCTTCAAACTCGGTGTTGAGCACCACGGTGCTGGTGGTGCGGGCCACGCCGGCAATGGCCTTGATCTCGTAGATCACGTCTTCCAGCGCCCGCGCATGGGTGGTGCGCACCTTGGCCAGAAAGTCGTATTCGCCGGCCACGCTGTGCAGCTCTTCCACCTGCGGCATGGCGCGTAACCGAGGCGCCACGTCGCGGCAATGAATGCCCCCGTCGTTGCGAATGGCCACAAACGCTGTGAAGTTCAGCCCCACGCGCTCGGGCGCCACGCTGATCGAAAAGCGGCGGATCACACCCTTGTCGAGCAGCTTCTTCACCCGCTCGTGCACCGCGGCGGTAGACAGTCCCACTTCAGCGCCGACATCGGCATACGAACGTCGGCCATCTGCTCCTAGGGCCGAAATAATTCTGGCGTCTATGTCATCTGTCTGAATATTTGCTTGCATAGCCGCCTGATTTTGGTAAAAATTCCGAAAACCTCGCGGTTTCCATAAATTATTCGGTAAGGTGAAGAATATGCCGGCAATTTTCAATGCGCAAGCCCGTCTGCAGCGCCCCCTGGCGGTTGCCGTGGCCTTGTTGCTGGTCTATGTGGTGTGGGGCACCACGTATTTCGCCATCGGCATTGCCTTGCAAAGCATGCCGCCCCTGTTGATGAATGCCATCCGTTTTTTGTGCGCGGGCGGCGTGATGCTGCTGATTGCCCTGTCGCAGGGGCATGCGCTGCCCACGGCGCAGCAGTGGCGCAACTCGGCGCTGGTGGGCGGGCTCATGGTGTTTCTGGCGATGAACCTCATCGGCTTTGCGCAAAAGCTGGGCATTGGCTCGGGCCTCATGGCCACGGTGGTCACCACCATGCCCATGTGGCTGGCGCTGTGGTCGCGCTGGGGCGGCGAACGTGTGCCAGTGACCAGTTGGGTCGGCTTGGCGCTGGGCGTGGTGGGCGCGCTGCTGTTGGCGCTGGAGGGAGATTTTTCGGCCACTTGGCTGGGCGCTGCGCTGGCCTTTGGAGCGCCCGCTGTGCTGGAGCATCGGCTCGTATGCCTCGCGCAAGTTGTCGCTGCCCGCACCTGCCATGGCCTCGGCCGCACAGTGGTTTGTGGGGGGCGCGATGGGGCTGGTGGTGGCACTGTGGTTTGAGCCACTGGCTGCGCTGGGGCAGGTCAGTGCCAAGTCGTGGGCGGCTTGGATCTATCTGCTGGTGTTTGGCACGCTGATCGCCCTCAACGCGTACCTATGGCTGCTGCAGAACACGTCTGCGGCACTGGCGGGGAGCTATTCGTTTGTGAACCCGGCCGTGGCGTTGTTGGTGGGGGTGGCGTTGGGGGGGGAGCTGCTGACGGGGTGGGTGTTTGCGGCGTTGCCGTTGATTGGAGCAGCGCTGGTGTTTATCTTGTATGGGAAGCAGCTGCTGGCGTGGTGGGCGGGGCGGCGGGCTTGGTTGATGGGGTATCGCGCGGGGTAGTCGGGATGGCGAGCGCGTCGTGGAGTTGTAAGTGGCCCTGTGGTTGGTTCGGGCTGAGCTTGTCGGATCTTTGCGCTGATCTTGGTGCTTGCTTTTGTTTGAGGGCGGAGGCCGGGAGTCGCCCGGCGTGCGAGTAACTTTCTTTTGCGTCGCCAAAAGAAAGTCACCAAAGAAAAGGCGACCCCCAGTCTGCGACCCCTGCGCTGCGCTACGGGGCAACCTGCGTCGGTGCGGTTGCGGGGTGCGCCGCAGAACTCACTGCGCGCTGGCGCGCTCCGTTCAAACAACTGCGGCGAGCCAGACAACGATGCATGCGCGCACTTGCGCGCATGCTCACCCCGCAACCGCCCCGCCGCAGGCGCAGCCAGCAGGGGTGGGACAGCCGGACATCCAACATCCGAACAGCCACACGGGCCTTTGCTTCGCTCGGCCGCGCGGTGCGCAGCGCGAAGCGCTTGCGCGCCGCGAGGTGGGCCGAGCGCAGCGCAGCGGAGCAATGGCCCGTGTGGATGTTCTCTCCCCAGCCCCTCTGTATGCGCCGAGGAGCGCAGCGGGCGGGGTGGCATGTGTGCCGAAGGACACACATGCATCGTGATCTGGCTCGTCGCAGTTGTTTGAACGGAGCGCCAAAGGCGCGCAGTGAGTTCTGCGACGCACCCCGTTCGCGAGCACCACAGGTTGCCCCAGCGCGCAGCGCTGGGGACGCAGACAGCGGGGTCGCCTTTCTTTTGGGTACTTTTCTTTGGCGAAGCAAAGAACAAGTACCTCGCCCGCCGGGGCGACTCCCGGCCTCCGCCCTCAACAAAAGCACGCACCAAGATCAGCGCCAGGCTCGACAGGCTCAACCCGAACCGTCAACGAAAAATATAAAACTATAGCTAACAACGCTTGATGGATAAGCGCTACACGGCGTTTTCATCAAAATTCCTAGCGCGGATAAACGCTCACTCAAAATCCGGCACCACCGCCGTCGCCTCAATCTCCACCTTCGCCCGCTCCTCCATCAACCCCGCCACCTGCACACACGCCATCGCCGGAAAGTTCTTGCCCAGCACCTCGCGGTACACAGCACCCAGTTCCTTCAGGCGCGCGTTGTATTCCTTGCGATCCACCACATACCAGGTCAGCCGCACCAGGTGCTCTGGCCCCGCGCCACCGGCTTCGAGCACCGCGCGCACGTTCAGAAGCGTTTGCCTCGTCTGGTCGATGAAGTCATCGCTCTCAAACTGCTGCTGCGCGTTCCAGCCAATCTGCCCACCGGTAAAAACCATCGTGCCGCGCGCGGCCATGCCGTTGGCGTAGCCCTTGGGGGCGACCCAGCCATCGGGTTGCAAAAGGGTGTTTTTCATGGTGTTGTTTTTGTCGAAGAAGACGATGCGGGCGCGGCGCCCTGGCGCAGCTTGAAGCGTTGCAGCTTGCCGGTTTCGGTGCGCGGCAGTGCGGTCACAAACTCCACCACGCGCGGGTATTTGAACGGGGCGATGGTGGCTTTCACATGGTCCTGCAAGGTCTTGACCATCGCGGCGTCGCCCGTGTGGCCGGGCTTGAGCACGCAGATGGCCTTGACCACCATGCCGCGCTCCTCGTCGGGCACTCCGATCACGCCGCATTCGGCCACGGCGGGGTGGCGCAGCAGGGCGTCTTCGACCTCGGGGCCGCCCACGTTGTAGCCCGCGGTGATGATCATGTCGTCGTCGCGCGCCTGGTAGAAGAAGTAGCCGTCGGCGTCTTGCGTGAAGGCGTCGCCCGGGTAGTTCCAACCGTCCTTCACGTACTTGGCCTGGCGCGGGTCGTCGAGGTATTTGCAGCCCGTGGGGCCGATCACCGCGAGCTTGCCCACGGTGCCGTGCGGCACTTCGTTGCCCTCGTCATCCACCACCTTCGCGGTGTAGCCGGGCACCACTTTGCCGATGGCGCCTGCGCGGGTCTCACCGCCCGCCGACGAGACAAAGATGTGGAACATCTCCGTGGCGCCAATGCCGTCGGTCATGTCGATGCCGGTGGCGTCCTTCCACAGCTGGCGCGTGGCGTCTGGCAGACCTTCGCCCGCGCTCACGCAGATGCGCAGTTGCGGCAGACCAATCTGTTTGGCGAAGGGCGCCATCTGCCGGTAGAACGTGGGCGCGGTGTAGCAGATGGTGACGCCTGCATCGCGCATCAGCACCACCATCGTCTCGGGCGTGTAAGGCTGGTCCGGGAAGTACACGCAGGCGCCCGCCCACATCGGGAACACCAGCAAGCCGCCCAGCCCGAAGGTGAACGCCAGCGGCGGCGAGCCCGCCACGATGTCGTCGGGCGTGGCGCGCAGCACGTGGCGCGGCCAGGCCTCGCAGGCCGCCAGCACGTCGCGGTGGGTATGCACAGCCGCTTTGGGTGCACCCGTGGTGCCGGATGTGAAGGCCATCAGCGCAATGTCATCGGCCGAGGTGGGGCAGGGCGGCGTGGTGCCAAGCTTGTCCTGTGCGCGCTGGATCAGGTCCGCCGCATCCGGCGCAGTGTGAAACGGCACGATGCTGGTCAACACAGGTTGCTGCACCTGCGCGGCCTGCAGCTCACCCAATAGGCGGCCATCACACAGCGCCAGCGTGGGCTGGGCGCGCTCGATGATGCTGGCCAGTTCTCCTGCACGCAGCAGCGGCATGGTGGCCACGGCAATCAGCCCGGCATACACAGTGCCCAGCCAGGCCAGCGCCATCTCCACGGTGTTGCCACCGCGCAGCAGCACGCGGTTACCAGGCACCAGGCCGTGGTCCTGCGTCAGCACCTCGGCAATGCGCGAGGCCTCGTTCCAGGCGTCGCGGTAGGTGTACGTGCGGTGCGGGCCGCGCAGCAGCGGCAGATCAAAATTGCCAGCGCGCTCGGCTTGGTCAAACAACGCTTGCACCAGATTGGCCTGATCGGCGATCTGCAGCTCGGGCCGGTCGTAGCGCAGCGTGGGCCAGGCGTCCTTGGGCGGCAGTCGGTCGTGCACAAAGTGGTCGGGCTGGGCGGATGTGCTTTTCATGAAATCACTCCTGCAAAACGGCCTTGCCGATGATGAGTTGCTGCACCTCGGTCGCGCCTTCGTAGATGCGCAGCGAGCGGATGTCGCGGTACAGCGACTCGACCTTGCTGCCCACTTCCACGCCGCGCCCGCCGTGCAGCTGCAGCGCCATGTCGATCACACGCTGGGCGTTTTCGGTGGCGGTCATTTTGGCCATCGCGGCCTCCGCCGTGACGCGGGCGCCACCATGCTTTTCGCCCTCGTCGCGCAGCCAGGCGGCGCGGTAGGTGAGCAGCGCGGCGCGTCGACCAGCGCGGCCATCTCGCCGATCTTGGCCTGCGTGAGCTGGAAGTCGGCCAGCGTCTGGCCGAACATGCGGCGCTGGCGCGCGTGCTGCACTGCCTCGGCCAGCGCGCGGCGCGCCATGCCCAGCGCAGCGGCGGCCACCGACGCGCGGAAGATGTCCAGCGTGCGCATCGCCAGCTTGAAGCCGCCGTTCTCCTCGCCCAGCAGCGCGCGTAGCGGGCACGCTGCAATCGCGTGAACTGCAGCGTGGCCAGCGGGTGCGGCGCCATCACGTGGATGTGGCGCGAGGCGTCGAGCCCCGGCGTGTCCGCGTCGACGATGAAGGCGGTGATGCCGCGCGTGCCGCCGCATGGGCTCGGTCTTGGCGAACACGCAGTAGAAGTCGGCGATGCCGCCATTGCTGATCCAGGTCTTGATGCCGGTGAGGGAGCAAGTCGATTTATGGTCTTTGGCCGCTAGCGCTTGATGGATAAGCGCTACTGCATTGTTCGCATGGCGCCCACATCCGAGCCGGCTTCGGGCTCGCTCAGCGCGAACGCCGCAATCTTCTCGCCACGCGCCACGCCCTGCAGGTAGTGCGCCTGCTGCGCCGGGCTGCCGGCCAGCGTGATCGCACCACTGCCCAGGCCCTGCATCGCAAACGCAAAGTCGGCCAGCGGCGAGTGGAAGGCCAGCGTCTCGCGCAGCATCACCAGCGCGCGCGAGTCGAGTGCGGGCAGCGCGCCGCCGAGTGCGGCCGGCACGCAATAGCGCAGCCAGCCGCCGTCGCCCAGGCGCTGCACCCAGTCGCGGCAGGCGGCGCGGTCGTCGGTTTCGTCGACCTGCTTGCGCGGCGCCCAAGGCACCAGGCGCTCGGCCAGCTCGCGGTGGGCGTCGTCGAAAAAGGGCAGGGCCAGGTGCGCCGTGGAGGGCGGGCAAGGGGCGGGGGGCGTGGCGACGTGCATGGTTCAGTCCCCCCGAACACCGGCTTTTGCTTGGCGGCAAACGCCTCGTAGGCGCGCGGAAGTCCTCCGTCTGCATGCAGATGGCCTGCGCCTGCGCCTCGGCCTCGATCGCCTGCTCGATCGTCATGCCCATTCCTGCTGCAGCATGGTCTTGGTCATGCCGTGGGCAAAGGTCGGGCCCGCGGCCAGTCGCGCGCGCAGTGGCCTGCGCGTTGGCCAGCAGGTCGTCGCTGGTCGTACAGGGCGTTGAAGAAGCCCCAGGCCAGGCCTTCCTGCGCCGTCATCGCGCGGCCGGTGAACAGCAGCTCGCTGGCGCGGCCCTGGCCGATCATGCGCGGCAGCAGGGCGCAGGCGCCCATGTCGGCACCGGCCAGGCCGACGCGCGTGAACAGGAAGGCGGTCTTCGTGGCCTGCGGTGCCGTAGCGCATGTCGCAGGCCAGCGCCATCATGGCGCCGGCGCCGGCGCAGATGCCGTCGATGGCGCCGATGCACGGGCTGCGGGCAGTTGCGCATGGTCTTGACCAGGTCGCCGGTCATGCGCGTGAACTCCAGCATCTCGGGCATGGTCATCTTGGTCAGCGGCCCGATGATCTCGTGCACGTCGCCGCCCGAGCAGAAGTTGCCGCCCGCGCCGGTGACCACGACGGCCTTGACGTCGGTGGCAGCGCAGGGCGTCGAACAAGTCGCGCAGCTCGGCATAGGACTCGAAGGTCAGCGGGTTCTTGCGCTCGGGCCGGTTGAGCGTGACGGTGCCCACGCCGCCGTCAAAGGACCAGGCGAAATGTCGCGCCTCGTAGCTGGCCTGCGGCGTCGAACTGCCGCGCATGGGGTTGCTCGCGCCGATGTAGTGTTTCATGGCTGTCTCCGTGAGTTGTGTTGGCTGTGTTGCTTGACCTTGCCCAGCAGCCGGTGCAGGGTGTCGATTTCGCGCTCGCCCAGGGCGGCAAAGGCCTCGACGATCCAGTCCTCGTGCGGCATGGCCATGTCGGCGAACTGCTCGCGGCCCTGCGGTGTCAGGCGCACGCGGTAGGCGCGCCGGTCGCCCGGCACCTGCACCCGCTCGACCAGGTCTTCGGCCACCAGCTGGTCGGTGATGCCGGTGACGTTGCCGCCGGTGACCATCATGCGGCGCGACAACTCGTTCATCTTCAGGCCGTCGGGCGCGCGCTCGAGCTGGGCCATCAGGTCGAAGCGCGGCAGCGTCATGTCGAACTGCGTCGCGCAGCTGGCTGCGCACCTGCGTTTCGATCAGCTGCGTGCAGGTCAGCAGGCGCAGCCACAGGCGCAGGGCCTCGGGGTGTTCGCTGGCGCGGTGCCGGCCAGGCGTGCTTCCTTGTCCATGGTACTCAGATTCCTTCTGCCTTGGCAGCTGCTTGCGCAGCGACTGGCAAGCGCTGCGACCTGTTTCTGCTTGGCAATCTCGCGGTACATCTGGTCGCGGCCGCTGCAGGTACTGGCGCGGCCAGTCGACCTGGGCGCGACTGCAGCCAGCTGTGCGGCCTCGTGCAGCGTCCAGGCCGGGTCGGCCAGGTGCGGCCGGGCGATGGCGCACAGGTCGGCGCGGCCGGCGGCGATGATGCTGTTGACCTGGTCGGCCTCGGTGATGGCGCCCACGGCCATGGTGCGGATGCCGACCTCGTTGCGGATGCGGTCGGCAAACGGCGTCTGGTACATGCGGCCGTACACCGGCTTGGCATCGCGCGTGGTCTGGCCGGACGACACGTCGATCAGGTCGCAGCCGGCCTCCTTGAACAGGCGCGCCATCGGCACCGCGTCGTCGGCGTGTTGCCGCCGGGCGCCCAGTCGTGCGCCGAGATGCGCACGCTCATCGGCTTGTTCTGCGGCCAGACGGCGCGCATCGCGCGAAACACCTCGAGCGGGTAGCGGCAGCGGTTCTCCAGGCCGCCTGCCCGCCGTATTCGTCGGTGCGCCGGTTGGTCAGCGGGCTGATGAAGCTCGCCAGCAGGTAGCCGTGCGCGCAGTGCAGCTCCAGCCAGTCGAAGCCGGCGGCCACGGCGCGCCGCGTCGACGGCGACGAAGGCGGCGGTCATGCGCGTCCATGTCGGCGCGGGTCATCGCGGCCGGTGTCTGGTTCTGTGCGCCATAGGCCACGGCGCTGGCCGCCAGCAGCGGCCAGTTGGCCTGTCTGGCCAGCGGCTCGTCCGTGCCGCTCCCAGCCGACCTGGGTCGAGCCCTTGGGGCCGCTGTGGCCCAGTTGCAGGCCGATCTGGCGCCGTGCTGCTGGCCGTGCACGAAGTCGACGATGCGCGTGAAGGCCGGCCTGCTGCGCGTCGTTCCACAGCCCGGTGCAGCCGGGCGTGATGCGGCCCTCGGGCGTCGGGCTGGTCATCTCGACCATCACCAGCGCCGCACCGCCCAGCGCGCGCGCGCCCAGGTGCACCAGATGGAAGTCCTGCACCACGCCATCGACCGCGCTGTAGGTGGCCATCGGCGAGACGACGATGCGGTTCTTGAGCGTGCGCCGCGCACCTGCAGCGGCAGCAGCATCGGCGGCAGCGGTGACGGCGGCGCATCGCCGCCGTCCTGCCATCGGGCGCGGCAGGTGCCGGCCATCCAGGCCTCGATAGCCCTCCAGCCAGCGCGCATCGCGCAGGCGCAGGTTCTCGTGGCTGATGCGCTGCGAGCGCGTCAGCAGCGAATACGCGAACTGCTCGATCGGCATGCCGGTGTAGCGCTCCACGTTCTCGAACCACTCGGTCGAGTTGCGCGCGGCGTTCTGGATCTTGAGCACCTCGACGCTGCGCCGGTCTTCGTAGTGCTGCAGCACGGCGTCCATGTCCGGCAGGCCCGGCCTGCGCGAACGCGTTGGCCAGGTCGATCGCGTCCTCCAGCGCCAGCTTGGTGCCGCTGCCGATCGAGAAATGCGCGGTGTGCGCCGCATCGCCCATCAGCACGACCGGCACCCGGCCTTGCGGCAGGTCGCTACGTGGTGCACCCAGGTCTTGCAGATCACGCGCGGAAAGCGGATCCAGTTGGCCGAGCCGCGCAGATGCGTGGCGTTGCTGATCAGCGCGTGGCCGTCCAGGTACTTGGCAAACAGCTTCTCGCAGAAGGCAATCGCCTCGGCCTGGCTCCATGTGCGTCCAGGCCATGGGCCTTCCAGACCTCCTGCGGGCGTCTCGACGATGAAGGTCGAGGTGTTGTCGTCGAACTTGTAGGCATGGGCCTGGAACCAGCCGTGCTCGGTCTGCTCGAAGGCAAAGGTGAAGGCGTCGAACGTCTTGTGGGTGCCCAGCCAGACAAAGCGGCACATGCGGGTATCGATGTCGGGCTGGTAGGTGGTCGGCGTAGCGGGTGCGGATGCGGCTGTTGAGGCCGTCGCTGGCGATCACCAGGTCGGCGCTGGTACTGTGCGGCCAGCGCCTGGTCGTCGGCCACGTCGGTCTCGAACACCAGTTCGACGCCCACCGCCAGGCAGCGGTCCTGCAGGATGTTGAGCAGGTGCTTGCGCCCGATGCCGCAAAAGCCGTGGCCGCCCGAGCGCACGCTGCGGCCCTTGAAGAACACCTCGATGTCGTCCCAGTGGTTGAACGCATCGCCGATCAGCGCGGCCGCTGGCGCGGATCGGCCGCGCTGCAGGTTGTCCAGCGTCTGGTCGGACAGCACCACGCCCCAGCCGAAGGTGTCGAACGGCCGGTTGCGTTCGACCACCGTGACGCGGTGCGCCGGGTCTTGCTGCTTCATCAGCAGGCGCGAAGTACAGACCGGCGGGCCCGCCGCCAATGCAGAGGATGTTCATGGGAAAATAGTTTAGGCCTAAACAAAATGCTGTCAATGGGGCCTTCCCGGCGAAACCCCTCACTCCGTCGCGGGGTGTTGACGCAGTGCAGCAAACTTTTCAAGATGTGTGGCGTGAAGCACGTGCCGCACAGCCTGGAGCGGCGGCTGGCTGCGTTGCCAGTGCCCATGGCGGCCCAGTTGCGCGCGGGCCAGCCACTGGGGGCGCGTGATCCGGCCCGCGACCAGCACCACGGCTGGTGGCAGCGGGTGCTGGCAAGGGCGCGGTCCATGGCGGCGCACACGCTGGCGTACGACGCGCGCCAGGCTGCATGTGAGCGCGGGGCTGCACGACATGGCACATGCGGGCCTGGAGATGATGGATACCGAAAACCTGCGCCCCACCACGCCCGCACGCTGTGGGTGTGGTCCGACAGGCTGGAGGCCCAATTGCCCGCCGCACGTGACGTGCTGCGCGCACATTCGGGCGCCGATCAGGGCGATAAGGTATTGCGTGCGTACCGCCTTTATCTGGCGGGTAGTGCCTTGGGGATTGAGCGGGGCTGGATGGCATTGCATCTGGTGCTGGCCATCAAGCCCGACGGCAATGCAGCCACCGGCATGACCCCCGGCGCACAATCGGGCTATCCGTTCACGCGTGACTACATCTACGCTCCCAGATCGATCCAGAAAGACACATCACCATGCTCTACAAGTTCAAATCCCGCGCCGCCGCCGACCTGATCATGTTGGAACCCCAGGGCCGCCAGATCGTGACCCTCATTGGCAAGACCCCTGGCGCCAACGGGATCGTGACCGCTGCCCAGATACCTGCAGCCATTGCCGCGCTGGAAGCCGCTGTAGCGGCCGACGAGGCGCAACTGGCCTTGGACGACGAGGCCGATGAGACAGCCAGTGAAGAGCGAAAAGACACGGTGCGCCTGCGCCAGCGGGCTGCGCCTTTCATCGACATGCTCAAGCGGAGCGCGGCGGAGAATGTCGATGTCGTGTGGGGTGTGTGAGGAGGCTGTAGGGGGCGCTAAAAAGAACTGTTCTGGCGCCGTTGATGCGTTGTCGTAGTCCTCGTACTGCTTTGACGCAACGCTGGGCCAGAACCGCTCCGCTGGGTTTTGTCAGCCGCTCTAAAGCCAGCCGCTATCAATCCACCTTCGCTCCCGACGCCTTCACCACCTGCGCCCATTTTTTGTGCTCGCTGTCAATGTGCTTGGCAAACTCGGCGGGTGTATTGCCACCAGGAATGGCGCCTTGTGCAACCAAGCGTTCTTTCATCGCAGGTGATGCAAGCGACTTGGCTACTTCCTGCTGGATGCGGTTGACGATCTCGGGTGGCGTGCCTGCCGGGGCCAGCAGACCGAACCATGAGCTTGCCTCGTAACCTTTGAGCGAAGGGCCACCTGCCTGTTCCACCGTCGGAATGTCGGGCAGTGCGCTCGAACGCTCGGCGCTTGTCACCGCCAGAGCGGTCAGCTTGCCGCCCTTGATCTGCGCCATGGACGAGGGCAGGTTGTCAAACATCACATCCGCGTTGCCCGCCACCATGTCCATCAGCGCCGGGCCCGAGCCACGATAGGGCAGGTGCAGCATGTAGGTGCCGGTCATGCTCTTGAACAACTCGCCCGCCAGGTGGATCGACGTGCCGTTGCCACTGGACGCCATGTTCATCTTGCCCGGATTGGCCTTGGCGACGCGGATGAAGTCCTGCACGTTCTTCACGCCCATCTGCTTGGCCTTGTCGGCATTCATCACCATCACGTTGGGCACGGCAGCCACCAGCGTGATGGGCATGAAGTCCTTGATCGGGTCGAACGGCAGCTTGGCGTACAGCGCGCGGTTGATGCCATGCGTGCCCACCGTGCCCATCAGCAGCGTGTACCCGTCACCGGGCGACTTGGCCACGATGTCGGCGCCCACGTTGCCGCCCGCGCCTGCGCGGTTGTCCACAATGAACTGCTGACCGAAAGCCGCGCTCAGGTCTGGCACCAAGGCGCGCGCCAGGATGTCGGTGGTGCCGCCGGGGGCAAAGGGCACAACGATGCGCACGGGCTTGTTGGGCCATGCGGCCTGGGCGTGTGCGGTGGTGGTGGCCAGTGCGGTGACGGAGCCGAGCGCCAAGGCGATGAGGGCAGAGATGGTGGAGCGGCGGTGTTGTGCGAGCCGGTTCATGGAGAGCCTTTCATATGTGTGCTCATCTTTTTACGCGCCACGCCCGGATCCGTGCAGATGGATAACCCGCATCGCGGCCCACAGGCGGCCCCCAGGTTGACCTGTATCAGCGGTTACACCCGCGTCAGACTGTTACGCGACGGGTGGGGTCCGGCTGGCCCTCGGCTCCTATGATTTGCGCCGCCAGCGCCCGATAGAGGCCGCTGCGAATCATGGAGGGATTTCATCAATGAGTTTTCTGGCGTGGCCCTTGGAGACGAATCGCATTCGGCGCGATGTGACGAACAACACTTTTGGGACCGTCCGTCGAAATGCCGACGGTACGAAGCGTGCGCATCAAGGGTGGGACTTGGTGGCGGCTCCGTTAACCGCTTGTTATGCGATTGCGGATGGAGTGATCAAGAGACTCGGTAGTGGGACGCAGGGGCACGGCAAATTCCTGATGCTCGAATTTTCATTCCAGGGGCGGACTCTTTTTGCGCTGTATTCGCATCTGAGTTTGGTCAATGTCTCCGAAGGGATCAAAGTTACCCAAGGGGAAGTGATTGGCTACACCGGGACTTCTGGCAACGCCAGTGGTATGACGGGCGAGGACCAACATCTGCACTTTGAAATCCGAGTTGACCCAAAAGGCGGGGAGGGCTTGGCGGGGAGAGTGGATCCAGCAACCCTTTATGGCCGCTCACCGAAAGGTGTTGCTATTGTTGAGTCGCATGGACAAAAGCGGCTTTTGTCCGGCAGTACTGGTTTAAAAATGCACGCCGCAGACATGAGGCGGTGGTGATGATTAGACGCTTTGCTTTGGTCTTTGCATGCTGCGCGGCACTTGTCGCGTGCAAGCCGGGTGAGTCGTCACTATCGATCGCTGAATCTGACGCGGAGGCCCTCATTGGAAAAGAGTTTTTGCTCTCTGCATCGCAGGGGCGGTTTGTCGAGAGTTCTCCCTGTGAGTTTGTGAGCAGCGGTGCCATATGGGAGAACGGAAAAGAGCAGATCGGTTGGTTCGACGGCGTTACTCTGTGTAGAGGTATTCCAGTGCTCTTTCTAGCTAAAACGCGTGAGAGCCCTCTGTTACAAGATGGTGATAGGCCCATACTTAGCGCGCCACACCGGCAGGTTGTTGCTGTGAAAGCGTTGCCCCAGGTCGCCAACTACAGCGAGAAGGATATGGGCCCTGATCCACTGGTCCTCATTGATCCCGTCGCGGGGCAATGTGCTACAGATCTTCCAGGTGACCCATTTTTTTATGTTCTCGCTCGATGGGGCGGACGTGATTCGGTTAGGGGGTCTCCAGGAATCGCCGCGGTTTGGGGTATCGATGTCCAAAATAGGCGTTTCGTATCTCTTGATCCAGAACGCTTCACGTGCGAGCAATTGAGTATGGACTGACCCGGTCACTGCGGCTGCGCACCATCCCAACGCCAAAAAGGCCGCTCCACCTTTTGGTGAAGCGGCCTTTGTTCAGAGAAGGATGCAAGCTGGCGCGTCGCGCACCAGCGGAAGTCATAACAATCAGTCAGCAAACGTCCCCGCAGCCTTGATCACAGCACCCCACTTGTCGATCTCAGCGGCCACAAACTTCTTGTGTTCTGCGGGTTCGATGCGCTTGTCGGTGATCACCACAGCGCCCAGGCCTTCTTGCTTCTTGATGAAGTCGGCGTCTTTCAGGGCAACCTTCAGCGCGTCGTTGATCTTGGTGACCACAGCGGCGGGCGTCCCCTTGGGGGCGTACAGACCGTGCCAGATGCTGACGTTGAAGTCCTTCAGACCTGACTCTGCCAAGGTGGGCAGGTCCTTCAGCGCGGGGGTGGTCAGGCGCTGGCTGGTGGTCACGGCGTAGGCCTTGACCTTCTTGCCTTCGATCTGGGGCGTGGTGTTGGTGGTCTGGTCGCAGAGCAGGTCGATCTGGCCGCCGATCAGGTCGGTGATGGCGGGGGCCGTGCCCTTGTAGGGAACCGTGGTCATTTCAACCTTCATGGCGTCCTGGAACATCAGGCCGCACAGGTGCGACGCAGCGCCCAGGCCCGCGTTGCCCAGGTTGATCTTGCCCTTGTTCTGGCCGATCCAGGTGGTCAGCTCTTTCATGTTGTTCGCGGGCATCGTGGGGCGAGCGATCAGCGTCATGGGCACATCGTTGACCATGCCCAGGTATTCAAAGTCGTTGGGCACGCTGAAAGACAGCTTGCGGTACAGCGCAGGCATGGTGGACATGCCGATGTGGTTCAGCAGCAGCGTGTAGCCGTCGGGTGTGGCGCGTGCCACGCGGGCGGCGCCGATGGAGCTGCCTGCGCCTGCGGTGTTGTCCACCACCACGCTCACACCCAGGGGCTTGCGCAGCGCTTCGGCCAAGTCGCGGGCGACGCGGTCGGTGGGCCCGCCTGCAGCAAAGGGCACCACGATGGTGACAGTCTTGTCCTTGGCTGGAAATTCCTGCGCGCTGGCGCCGAATGCGGTGGCTGCGGCTGCAGCGATCAGTGCGAGTTTCAGCATTTTTTTCATGGGTGCTCCTGTGAATGACGGGCCATGATAGCGAGGGGTGTTTGCAGCGACATTGCGGATATTACGTAGCACATGCGGGACAGGGGTTTTAAGAAAAAACGGCCTGTAGCGGTTATTTATAAAGCGCATACAGCTATAAATAGATGAGCAATGCTAGGGTAAACACTGCGCGATCAGGGCCGGTTTCCTGCGCTTCGCCGCGAAAGTTTTTGCGCTGCCGCAAGGTGTTTTCTGGGCCTGCCGCGCTGCTTGCTGCAGGCACGCGACATCCCTGCCCCGGTGTGGGGTTTATGCAAGGCGCTTGTAAGCCAATCTGCGTTGAAAGGCGGGCGCCGCTCTACGGCGCCGCTTTGGACCGTTTCAGCGGTAGCTGCGCGCGTCTTCGATGACCTTGCCGTCGTTCGGCAAGGTGCCAGGCGGCACCATCTGCACGTCGCCGCGCAGCTTGGTCACCTCGCGGATTGCGTCCGAAAGCTGGCGCGCCAGGCCCTCGGCGGTTTCGGTGGTTTCCACCTGCAGCACCATCTGGTCATTGGCCATTTCGCCGCTGACCACCAGCCGTGCGCGCAGCACCTGCGGAAAACGTTTGGCGATGGCCGCGATCTGGCCCGGATGCACAAACATGCCCCGCACCTTGGTGGTCTGGTCGGCCCGGCCCATCCAGCCCTTGATGCGGGTGTTGGTGCGGCCCGTGGGGCAGGGGCCCGGCAGCACGGCCGACAGATCGCCCGTTCCAAAGCGGATCAGCGGGTAGTCCGGGTTGAGCGTGGTCACCACCAGTTCGCCCACTTCGCCCTCGGGCACGGGGTCGCCTGTGCCGGGGCGCACGATCTCGACGATCACGCCTTCGTCCAGCACCAGGCCTTCGCGCGCCGAGGTCTCGTAGGCGATCAGTCCCAGGTCGGCCGTGGCATAGCACTGATAACCCGCAACGCCGCGCTCGGCAAACCAGTCGCGCAGCGACGGGGTGAAAGCCTCGCCCGAGACCAGCGCCTTGGTCACGGTGGGCAGGGCAACGCCCATTTCAGCAGCCTTCTCGACAATGATTTTGAGGAAACTGGGCGTGCCAATGTAGCCAGCGGGGCGCAACTCGGCCATGGCCTGCACCTGCTGTTCGGTCTGCCCCGTGCCTCCCGGAAACACCGTACAGCCCAGCGCATGGGCGCCGGTTTCCATCATCGAGCCCGCGGGCACGAAGTGGTAGCTGAAGCTGTTGTGGATCAACTCACCGTGGCCGAAAACCTGCGGAGTAGATGGCGCGCGCCATGCGCCAGTAGTCGCGCCGCGTACCTTCGGGTTCGTAGATGGTGCCGGGGCTGGCGAACACGCGGGTCATGCCAGGACCAAAGCCCAGCGCACTGAAGCCGCCAAACACATTGGCCGCGCGCCCGGCCTGCTGGCGCTCCAGCAGTTCGTACTTGCGGGTGACGGGTAATTTCGCCAGCGCAGCGCGGGCCGTGACCGCAGCGGCATCCACCCCCGCCAGAATTCCCGCGAAGGCGGGCGACGCGGTCTGGGCGTGGGCCACTTGCGCGGGCAAAGCGGAAAGCAGCGCAGCCTCGCGCGCCGCCGGGTCGCGGGTTTCCAGGGCGTCGTAGTACGTGCTCATGCCATGGGTTCCTATGCGGTTTATGAATGAAATTGACCTCTAGCGCTTATCCAATAAGCGCTAGTAGCTATGAAATCAGGAGTTTTTAATCTGTTCTGTTGTTTGTTGGCGCAACCGCCGAAACCGCCACGCTGCCCTCCCAGCGCACCCGTGGAACTGGCTCCGCCAGGCCACCGGGTGCGTCCCCCCTCGGGGGGGAAGGCGCCGAAGGCGACACAGGGGGGCTACGCCAACCAGCGCTTGCGCCGCTTGTAGCTCTTCACATCCTTGAAGCTCTTGCGCTCACCACCGCCGACGCCCAGATAGAACTCCTTGACGTCCTCGTTGTTGGCCAGCTCGCTCGCGGCGCCGTCCATCACCACCCGGCCGCTTTCCATGATGTAGCCGTAGTCCGAGTATTTGAGAGCCATGTTGGTGTTCTGCTCGGCCAGCAAGAAGGTCACCTTTTCCTTGGTGTTCAGGTCCTTCACGATGTTGAACACTTCCTCCACGATCTGCGGCGCCAGGCCCATCGAGGGCTCGTCGAGCAGCACCATGCTGGGGTTGGCCATCAGCGCGCGGCCGATGGCGCACATCTGCTGCTCACCGCCCGATGTGTAGGCCGCTTGCGAGGTGCGGCGTGTTTTAAGACGCGGGAAGTAGTTGTAGACCTTCTCCAGGTTGGCCGCGATCTCGGCCTTGCTGGTGCGGGTGTAGCTGCCCGTCATCAGGTTCTCTTCAATGGTCAGGTGGGCAAAACAATGCCGCCCCTCCATCACCTGCACCACGCCGCGCTGCACCAGGTCGGCGGGCGACAGGTTCTCGATGCGTTCGCCGCGCAGCTCGATCGAGCCCTTGGTGACCTCGCCCCGTTCCCCCTTGAGCAGGTTGGACACGGCACGCAATGTGGTGGTCTTGCCCGCGCCGTTGCCCCCCAGAATGGCCACGATGGCGCCCTGCGGCACCTGCAGCGAGACGCCCTTGAGCACCAGGATCACGTGGTTGTAGATGACCTCGATGCCGTTGACGTTGAGAACGATGTTTTTTGAATCCATGGTGTTGCCTTCGCTGTGCCAATCCAAAGAGCTGCTGCACAGGCAACTCTTTGGATTGGCGGCTGCCCAAGAGGCAACCGCTGGTCCCTGCCCATTGATACGGTCGCAGCCTCATACCAGTGCCACCGTGCAAGGGCCGCCCCGCCGCACCGGTGGCGTCCCCCTTCCCGAATCGCGCAGCGATTCGAGAGAAGGGGGAAGGCGCGTCAGCGCCTCAGGGGGATGTACCGCATCAAGCACTGGCAGTCGGCAGGCGTGCGTGGCGTCAGCTTCTTTTCGGCTGCGTACTTGGCAGCCGTCGCTTTCACCAGCGGCTTGATGATTTGTTCATCCGCTTGCAGCCAGTCCGACGTGAACTTCCAGGCTTTGCCATCCCAGGTGTGGATACGGGCCCAGGCAGCGCCCATGTGGTCCGTGCACGAGGTGCTGATGGGGCGCATCACGCCCGCAAAGCCCAGTGCGTCCAGCTTGGGTTGCGTGAGGTTCAGGTTCTCCAGGCCCCAGCGCACTTGCTCGCCGCTCATGACCTTGCCCTTGCCAAAGCGGTCTTGAGCGGAGCGAATGCCTTCTACGCCCAGCATGGCGCTCATCGCACCGCGCATGTACAGCACCTGGCCCACTTCGTCCTTGGGGCCCGTGCCCTGACCCTTGTCGTGCAATTGGGCCAGCACGTCCTTGACCAGCTTGGACTGGGGCTCTGCGCCGTGCTGCATGGTCACGGCGTTGTAGCCCTTGGCGCCATCAGCCACGTCCTTCACATCCGGCTCGGCACCTGCCCACCACACGCCGTACATCTTCTCGCGGGGGTAGCCCGTTGCCTGGGCTTCCTTGATGGCGGTGGAGTTCATCACACCCCAGCCCCACAGAGCGACGTAGTCGGGGCGGGCCTGGCGAATCTGCAGCCAGGTGGCTTTTTGCTCCACGCCGGGTGCTGTCACGGGCAGCAGTTGCAGATCAAAGCCGTGCATCTTCGCGCGCTCCTGCATCAGCGGGATCGGCTCTTTGCCATAGGGGCTGTCGTGGTAGACGAGGGCGATCTTCTTGCCCTTGAGCTTGTCCAAGCCGCCTTCCTTGTTGCCAATGGCCTGGATGATCGCGTCAGCGGCCACCCAGTAGGTGCCCGCGATGGGGAAGTTCCACTTGAACACGGTGCCATCTGCGCTTTCAGAGCGTCCGTAGCCGATGGTCACGACCGGGATTTTGTCGGTAGGGGCCTTTTCGGTGATGGCAAAGGTGGCACCGGTCGACAGGGGTTGCACAAACGAGGCGCCCTTGCTCTTCAGGCGTTCATAGCACTCCACGCTGCGGGCCGTGTCATAGCCGGTTTCGCATTCTTCAAACGTCAGCTTCACACCATTGATGCCACCGCGCGCATTGACCAGCTTGAGGTAGTCGACATAGCCATTGGCCCAGGGCGCACCGTTGGGGCCGTAGGGGCCCGTGCGATACGACAGCACGGGGATGAATTGCTCTTTGGGCTGCGCGAAGGCACTGGTCGAAAAGACCGATGCACCGGCGGCCACTGTGGCCACAGCCAGAACCAGGTTACGAAGCTTCATGGTTGTCTCCTGTAAATAAAGGGTAGCGAAGCACTGCGAAATCACACGGGCTTTTAGTAAACGAACATTCGGTGCATAGCGCATCGGTGTTATCGAGCAAGCCTCTTTGTGGATGAGGGAAAACGATGGCATTCAAAGTCGAATGCAATGTCAATGCGGGAAGGGCCACAGGCGCATCTTCTGTTTGCCGATGGACCACAGCTTGGCCAGGCCGTGGGGCTCCACGATCAGGAACCACACAATCAGGCCGCCAAAAATCATGAGCTCGGCGTGGGAGACGCCCGCTGTGGAAATGCTGATCCCGAACAGCCCGAGGAACAGGGGCAGAAACTGATTCAGCGCAATCGGCAGCACCACGATGAAGGCCGCGCCAAAGAAGCTGCCCATGATGGAACCCATGCCGCCGATGATCACCATGAACAGCAGACGGAACGACATGTCCACCGAGAACGCGGCCGGCTCCCACGCGCCCAGGTAGACAAAGGCCCACAGGGCACCGGCCACGCCGATGATGAAAGAGCTGACAGCAAAGGCGCTGAGCTTGGCGTACATGGGGCGGATGCCGATCACGGCGGCGGCCACGTCCATGTCGCGGATGGCCATCCACTCGCGGCCAATGGCGCCGCGCACCAGGTTCTTGGCCAGCAGCGCCATGACCACCAGGATGGCCAGGCAGAACAGGTATTTGCTGGTGGCGCTCTCGATGGGAAAACCAAACACCTGCAGGTTGGACACCGACACCGAACCCGAAGGCGTGTCGAGCGTGAACCAGTTGATGCGCAGGAACATCCAGTCGCTGAAGAACTGCGCCGCCAGCGTGGCAACGGCCAGGTACAGCCCCTTCACCCGCAGGCTGGGCAGGCCGAACAGGATGCCGAAGAAAGTGGCGCACAGCCCGCCCAGGATCAGCGCCGGAATCAGCGGCATGCCCGGCAGACGCACAAAGAAGTTGTAGGCGCCATAGGCCCCCACCGCCATGAAGGCGCCTGAGCCCAGCGAGATTTGGCCGCAGTAGCCCACCAGGATGTTCACCCCCAGCGCAGCCAGCGACATGATCACAAACGGAATCAGGATGGCGCGAAAGAAGTAGTCGCTGGCCAGCATGGGCACGGCAACAAAGGCCACGGCCAGCAGCAGCGCGATGGCGATGCGGTCCTGTGCGATCGGGAAGATCTGCTGATCAGCCCGGTAGCTGGTCTTGAACTGACCGTTTTCACGGTAGAGCATGGGAGGTCTCCTGTTGTTCTTGTTATGGGTTACACGCGGTCAATGATTTTTTCTCCGAACAAGCCTTGAGGCCTGAACAAGAGAAACACCAGCGCCAGCACATACGCAAACCAGATCTCGATGCCGCCGCCCACATAAGGCCCCAGGTACACCTCCGACAGCTTCTCGCCCACGCCGATGATCAGCCCGCCGATGATGGCGCCCGGCACCGAAGTGAGGCCGCCCAGGATCACCACGGGCAGTGCCCGCAGCGCCACCGTGGCCAGCGAGAACTGCACGCCGAGCTTGCTGCCCCAGATCATCCCGGCCACCAGGGCCACCACACCCGCCACGCACCACACGATCACCCAGATGCGGTTGAGCGGAATGCCGATGGACTGGGCTGCCTGGTGGTCATCGGCCACGGCGCGCAGGGCGCGGCCGGTGGAGGTCTTCTGGAAGAACAGGGAGAGCGCCACCACCAGCGCAGCGGCAATGGCGGCGGCGATCACGTCTTCCTTGTTGATCAGGATGCCGCCGGGGAACAGGTTGTCCAGCACGAACATCGGCTCCTTGGGCATGCCGATGTCGATCTTGTAGATGTCGCTGCCAAAGATGGTCTGGCCCAGGCCTTCCATGAAATAGGCAATGCCCAGCGTGGCCATCAGCAGCGTGGCGCCTTCCTGGTTGACCAGGTGGCGCAGCACCAGCCGCTCGATCAGCCAGGCCACCACAAACATCACGATGCCCGCCAGCACGAAGGCGATCAGGTTGGCGACGATCTTGCTTGTCCAGGCCGGTCCACTCCGGAATCCACTCGGCAAAGCGCGCCATCGCCAGCGCCGCAAACAGCACCATGGCGCCCTGCGCAAAGTTGAACACGCCCGAGGCCTTGTAGATCAGCACAAAGCCCAGCGCCACCAGCGAATACAGCATGCCGGCCATCAGGCCGCCAAGCAGTGTTTCAAGAAAAAATCCCATGTTTTGTCTCCTGCGCTTTTTTTCTGTGGCTTCAGTGCGAGGTGCCGAGGTAGGCACTGATCACGTCTTCGTTGTTGCGCACTTCGTCGGGCGTGCCGTCGCCGATCTTCTTGCCGTAGTCCAGCACCACCACGCGGTCGGAGATGTCCATCACCACGCCCATGTCGTGTTCGATCAGCACGATGGTGGTGCCGAACTCGTCGTTCACGTCCAGGACGAAGCGGCACATGTCCTGCTTTTCTTCCACGTTCATGCCGGCCATGGGCTCGTCGAGCAGCAGCACCTGCGGCTCCATGGCCAGGGCGCGGCCCAGGTCCACGCGCTTTTGCAGGCCGTAGGGCAACTGGCCCACCGGGGTTTTGCGATAGGCCTGGATTTCCAGGAAGTCGATGATGTGTTCGACCTACTCGCGGTGCGGCAATCTCTTCGCGCTCGGCCGGGCCGATGCGCAGCGCCTGCATGAGCAGGTTGCTTTTGATCTTCAGGTTGCGGCCGGTCATGATGTTGTCGATCACGCTCATGCCCTTGAACAGCGCCAGGTTCTGGAAGGTGCGCGCCACGCCCATCTCGGCCACCTGGCGCGAGTTCATGTGCTCGAACGTCTTGCCCCGGAAGGTGATGGAGCCGTCCTGCGGCGTGTAGACGCCGTTGATGCAGTTGAGCATCGAGCTTTTGCCCGCGCCGTTGGGGCCGATGATGGCGCGGATCTCGTGCTCTTTCACGTTGAACGAGATGTCCGTCAGCGCCTTGACGCCGCCAAACCGCAGGCTGATGTTCTTGACGTCGAGGATGACGTCGCCGATCTTCTTTTTGGTCATGGTGGGGGGCTTCTCCAGCGGGTAGAGCGCGGGCTTCATGCTGCGGCCTTGACGGGCGCAAAGGTCTTTGCGTCCGACAGCTTGAGCGTGGCGCTCACGCTGCCGGTGCGGCCGTCTTCAAACTTGACCTGCGTTTCGATGTACTGCTCGGTCTTGCCACCGTACAGCGCGTCGACCAGCACGCCGTACTTGTCGGCGATGAAGCCGCGGCGGACCTTGTTGGTGCGGGTCAGCTCGCCGTCGTCGGCGTCCAGCTCCTTGTGCAGCACCAGAAAGCGGCTGACCTGGCTGCCCGCCAGCAGGTGTCGTCGCCAGGTCGGCGTTGACCTTCTCCACGCACTCGCGGATCAGCTCGTACACCTCGGGCTTTTGCGCCAGGTCGGTGTAGCCGGCGTAGGGCAGGTTGCGGCGCTCGGCCCAGTTGCCCACGGCGTCGAAGTCGATGTTGATCATCACGCACACCTTCTCGCGGCCGTCGCCTAGGCCACCACTTCCTTGATGTGCGGGAAGAACTTGAGTTTGTTCTCCACGTACTTGGGCGCGAACATGGCGCCGTCGTTGGCGCCGCCCTTGATGCGGCCCACGTCTTTCACGCGGTCGATGATCTTCAGGTGGCCATGCGCGTCGATGAAGCCGGCGTCGCTGGTGTGGTACCAGCCGTCGGCCGTCAGCACCTCGGCCGTGGCCGTGGGGTTCTTGTAGTACTCCTTGAGCAGACCCGGGCGACTTGACCAGGATCTCGCCGTTGTCGGCCAGCTTGATCTCCACGCCTTCGCAAGGGCACGCCCACGGTGTCGGCGCGCGCTTCGTGGTCGGGCTGCAGGCAGACGAACACGGCGGTCTCGGTGGAGCCGTAGAGCTGCTTGAGGTTGATGCCGATGGAGCGGTAGAAGCTGAACAGGTCGGGGCCGATGGCCTCGCCGGCGGTGTAGGCCACGCGCACGCGGCTGAAGCCCAGGTTGTTGCGCAGCGGGCCGTAGACCAGCAAGTTGCCCAGCGCGTATTTGATCGTGTCCAGCAGCCCGATGGCCTTGCCGTCCATCGCGTCGGGCCCGACGCGCTTGGCCACGTCCATGAAGGCATGGAACATCTTGCGCTTGATGGCGCCCGCGTCTTCCATGCGGATCATCACGCTGGTGAGCAGGCCTTCGAACACGCGCGGCGGCGCGAAGTAGTAGGTGGGGCCGACTTCCTTCAGGTCGATGGTGACCGTGGCTGCCGACTCGGGGCAGTTGACCACGTAGCCGCCAGGCCAGCCACTGCGCGTAGGTGAAGATGTTCTGGCCGATCCAGGCCGGCGGCAGGTAGGCCAGCACTTCGTCGTCGGCGGTGAGCTTGTCGAACTCGGCGCCCACGGCGGCGCGGTCGATCAGGGTGTTGTGGGTGTGCACCACGCCCTTGGGGTTGCCGGTGGTGCCGGAGGTGAAGAACATGGCGGCCACGTCGTCGGGCTGGGCCTTGGCCACTTGGTCGGCGAACCAGCTGCGGGTGGATCTTGGCCACAAGGCCTGGCCGGCCGCGATCAGCTCTTCCACGACGCTCAGGCCGGGCTCGTCGTAGTTGCGCAGGCCGCGCGGGTCGTCAAAGTAGATGTGGCTGAGATCTGCGGGCACTGCTCGCGGATCTCCAGCATCTTGTCGACCTGCTCCTGGTCTTCCACCACGCAAAAGCGCACGTCGGCGTTGTTGATCGGGAAGACGCATTCGGCGCCCACCGCGTCCTGGTACAGCGGCACGGGAATCGCACCCAGCGACTGCGCGGCCAGCATGGTGGCGTACAGGCGCGGGCGGTTGGCGCCGATCACCACCATGTGTTCGCCGCGCTTCAGGCCGGCCTGGTGCAGGCCGCAGGCCATGTGCTCGACCAGCCGCGCCATGTCGGCCCAGGTGTGGTTTGCCAGATGCCGTATTCCTTTTCGCGCATCGCCGGGGCCGTGGGCCGTTCGGCGGCATGCTTGAGCAGCAATTGCGGGAACGTGGTCAACATTGCAGGTTCCTAAAGTGAGAGGTGTCCGTCCGGTGACTGCCGGGATCGCGGCCTTGTGGCTGCGTGTCATGTGTGAGTGAATGCTAGGACTGACTTTGACGCCATCTTGTCTTGCCGACGACAATTTACGGGAAACTACCGGGTGGGTAAAACCCTTCCTGCCCGTCGCCTGCCCCGGCAAGACGCCCAAGGGACCCCGCTGCGGCTCGCGTCATGGGGTGGCGGTATCCTCACGGCATGTACGCCCCGTTTTTCGGTCTCCAGCAAGCGCCGTTCTCCATCGCCCCCGACCCCCGATACCTGTTCATGAGCGAGCGGCACCGCGAGGCGCTGGCCCACCTGCTCTACGGGCTGGACGCTGGCGGCGGTTTTGTGCTCTTGACCGGCGAAGTGGGCACCGGCAAGACCACGGTGTGCCGGTGTTTTCTGGAGCAGATTCCGGCGCACTGCAATGTGGCCTACATCTTCAATCCCAAGGTCACCGTGGGCGAGCTGCTGCGCTCGATCTGCGACGAGTTTGGCGTGCCCCACGCGCCCGCCGTTCCCGGGGTGGAGACGGTCAAGGACTGCATCGATCCGCTCAATGCGTCGCTGCTGGCAGCGCACGCCAGCGGGCGCAACAACGTGCTCATCATTGACGAGGCACAAAACCTGTCGGCTGACGTGCTGGAACAACTGCGTTTGCTGACCAACCTGGAAACCAGCGAACGCAAGCTGCTGCAGATCATCCTCATCGGTCAGCCAGAGTTGCGCACGATGGTGGCGCGTCCGTCGATGGAGCAATTGGCGCAGCGTGTAATTGCGCGGTTTCACCTCGATGCGCTCACCCCGCAGGAAACGCAGCAGTACATCGCGCACCGACTGGCGGTGGCCGGCCTCAACGGCCCGCTGCCGTTCAGCCAGCGGGCGATTCGGCGCGTGCACGCGCTGTCGCACGGGGTGCCGCGCCGTATCAACCTGCTGTGTGACCGCGCGCTGCTGGGCGCGTATGCGGCGGGTGTTCGCGAGGTCAGCGTGCCCGTCGTCAACCGCGCGGCGCGTGAGGTGTTCGATGCACCTGCCGCCGCTGCAGCGGCGCGCCGCGACCGCGGCCCCATGCCGGGCTGGGCCCTGGCGGGTCTCGGGGGCGTGGCGGGTGCCGCGCTGGTGGCCGCCGCAGGCTGGGGTTTAGGGGCCTGGCCACCACCGGGGGGCTCTGCAAAATCAGCCAACGGCTTGGCCGCAGTGGCGCAAGCGCCTGCCTCCAGTGCGGGTGCGGGTGCAGTTCGCGTGCTGTCCGCGACCAGCGCAGCGGCGACGACGGCAAACCCCGCGGCTTCTGCCGCGTCCGCTGGGGTTGTCGCACCTGCCGCAACCGCCATTGCGCCCGTGCTGCAGCAATTTCTCGCCGCGCAGTCGGCGGGTGATGCCCCCGCTTGGAAGGCGCTTGCATCGGCCTGGGGTGTGACGCTGCCTGAAGGGGCGGACGCCTGCGCCACGCTGCCACGCGAAGGCCTGCGCTGCTATCGCAACCGGCGCGCCGGGCTGAATTTGGTGCGGCAGATCGACCGGCCCGTCATGCTGACGCTGTTCCCGTCGGAGGACGCCGAAGAATCGGTATCGGCCGTGCTGCGCAGTCTGCAGGGCGACACCGCCACGCTGGAGGGCGGGGGGCAGACCCTGCAGGTGCCGGTGGAGGCGCTGGCGCAGGTATGGCGTGGCGATATGGCCACGCTGTGGCGCACACCACCCGGCATGCCCGAGCGAGGCGAAATCGTCGACACCCCGGACGGCGCTGCGTGGTTGGACACCCAACTGGCTTCCAAGGCCGCGGGCGGCACCGGCCCCGGCAGCCGCCCGATGACGCCCGCGCTGCGGCAGTCGCGCATCCACCGATTCCAGCTGGCCCAGGGCGTGACGCCCGATGGCCGCGCTGGCCCCCTGACCCTGATGCTGCTCAACCGTGCGATTGGTGTGAGCGAGCCGCGCCTGCGCGCCGGAGGCTGACCCACCATGTCCTACATCCTTGATGCGCTGCGGCGCGCAGACGCCGAGCGGGGCCGCGGCGGGGTGCCCGGCCTGCACACCCAGGCCACGCCCGTGCCAGGTGCCCTGCCCACGCAGCGGTCTTCCGCCTCTGCATCGCTGGCCGTGGTGGGGGCGGCCGTGCTGGTGGTGGCCGCGTTGGCTGCGGGCGGCACCTGGTGGGCGATGCAGCGCAACGCGCCGAGCGGTGGCGTGGTACTGGCAGGAGGGCCCACACCTGCAGCACCCACGGTGCCCGCAGCCGTGCCCCCCGCAGCTCAGGCCGCTACGCCGGTCGACAGCACTGCGAATGCGCCAGTGGTGTCCGCATCCACCAACCCACCTCCCGCAGTCGCCGCTGTGCCCCTTGCACCACCCGCTGCAGAGCGCCGCAGTGCGCCGCCTCCGCGCGAAAAACCTGCGCCGACAACGGCTACAACGGCCAGACCCCGAGCCACTGAAGCCGACGGTGCCCGCAAACGCGCGGTCGACGAACCCCCGCGGGAACGCACATCCGCTCCCGCCATCAACCCGTCCGCCAACCGGGCCCCCGAGCCTGCCGCCACCCCCACACCCACCGGCACGGTGTTCGCCCAGAGCGACCTGCCCGACGCCGTGCGCGCGCAGCTGCCGGTGCTCAAGATCTCGGGCGCCACCTACTCCGCCAATCCGATGCACCGCATGGCCATCGTCAACGGCCAGGTGCTGCACGAGGGCGATGTGGCTGCGCCGGGCCTCCTGCTCGAAAAGATCGAACCCACCCGCACCATCTGGTCGTTCAAAGGCTACCGCTACGGCTTGGCCTCGCAATAGCGAAAATATGAGTCAAATTGGCCTCTAGCGCTTATCCAATAAGCGCTAGTAGCTATCTAATTAATAGCAATGGCAGGGTGCATTGGGATCTCCATCGGGCACGGCACACCGTCGCAAAAACTGGCGCGGCGCAACGCGAGAGCCACCGTGGAACTGGCTCCGCCGGGCCACCAGTGGCGTCCCCCTCAGGGGGAAGCGGCGCAGCCGCTCAGGGGGGGCTGACGGGTCACCTGATAAACCGCCCGTCCCTCCCCACCAGCGTCAGCTCCACAAACCGCGAGGCATTGCGGTCGGGCGTGCTGGCATTGATGTCGAAGCCGCCCAAGTCCCACTTCTTGAGGTTCCAGGTTGCGTCGATGAACGCGGCGCGGGTGGGGTTGCGGCCAGCACGCTGCAGTGCCTCAGCGAACACGCGGGCGTTGATGTAACCCTCCAGCGCCAGGTGCGAGGGGTCGGCTGTGGCGCCCGATGTTTTCCAGGCGGTTTGAAACTCGCGCACCACGGGCATCACCACGTTGGACGGCAGCGGCACCACTTGCGAAATCGCCATGCCCGTGGCGTCCGGGCCCAGGGCCTTGACGGTGGCGGGCGTGCCCATTACCGACAGCGCATACAGCGTCACGCCCCGTTGCAGGGCGCGGAACGCTTTTACAAACTCCAGCGTGGGTTTGCCCGCCAGGCCGATCACGATGGCCTCCAGGTTGCCGCCCGCCAGTTTGGCCGCCGCGCTGCCCGCGTCGGATGCGTTGTTCTCCACCGTCACCGCAACGGCGCCCGGCAGTTTGAGGCGGTCCATGGACTGTTTGGCAGCGTTGAAGATCTCTTTGCCGAAGGCATTGTTCTGGTAGACGATGCCGATGCGCTGAATGCCGATGGTGGACAGGTGCTGCACCAGCTTTTCGGCCTCGTCGGCGTAGCTCGCGCGGATGTTGAACACGTTGCGGGCGCTGGGGATGCGGCTGAGCTGCGCGCCGGTGAAAGGTGCAAAAAACGGAATCCCGTTCTCGATCACCTTGGGCAGCATGGCGTCGATCATGGGCGTGCCCATGCAATTGAACAGCGCAAAGGTGTCGCGCTCGGCCATGAACTTTTCCACATTGGCCAGGGCCTTGGGCACGTCGTAGGCGTCGTCCAGCGTGACCAGTTCGATGGTGCGCCCGTTGACACCGCCACGCGCGTTGATGCCTGCAAACGCGGCCTTGGCGCCCTGGTGCATGGCGGAGCCCAGGTCGCCCAGCGGGCCGGTGAGGGCGGTGGACTGCGCAATCTTGATGACACCGTCCTGCGCGCGGGCGCCACCCATATGGCCCAGCCACGGCAGGCTGGCGGCAGCGGCCAGCAATTGGCGCCGTGCGATCAGCCGTGGGGTAGACGCGTCGGGGCGCCGCGGTGTGCTGCTTGCGGACGTGTGGGGGGTGGGGTGCATGGGTGTCTCCTCGGAAAAGGCCCCGGGCAGGCCTGGGGCGGCCCCGGGGAAAGGCAACATCATCCCGGCGAGATTGGCATTTTTTTGTCTTTCTGACGACAATCCGGGTCGTGGTATTCCCGCATCCTCTGCGCCTGCAGGGGCGTTTTATCTGCCATTGTTTGCCCGCCATGGACCCACGCACTTCCCAAGACCTGTCTTTGCACCAGCGGCGCCGATCGCCCACTTCCGACGAGTTGGACGGCATCCCCTGGTTGCCGCTGCTGCAGCCCCCCGAGCGCGAACGTGCGGTGGCGTCACTGCTGGTGGGGGATGCCAACGCAGGCGACTACGTGTGCCGTGTAGGGCGCCCGGTGACGTACTGGTTTGGCGTGGTGGAAGGTCTGCTCAAGATGAGCAGCGACGACGCCCAGGGCCAGACCATGACCTATGCGGGATTGCCGCCCGGCGGCTGGTTTGGCGAGGGCACCACGCATCAAGCGCGAGCCCTACCGCTACAACATCCAGGCGCTGCGCAAGAGCATCGTCGCGGGCCTGCCGCTGGAGACGTTTCACTGGCTGCTGGACCACTCCATCGGCTTCAACCGCTTTGTGATGAACCAGCTCAACGAGCGCCTGGGCCAGTTCATCGCTGCGCGCGAGATTGATCGCCTGAACAACCCCGATGTACGTGTGGCGCGCAGCCTCGCGTCGCTGTTCAACCCCGTGCTGTACCCCGGTGTCGGCGAGGTGCTGCGCATCACCCAGCAGGAGCTGGCGTACCTGGTGGGCCTGTCGCGCCAGCGCGTGAACGAGGCGCTGGCTGCGCTGGAGACGCAGGGCGCGATCCGCGTCGAATACGGGGGGCTGCGCGTGCTGGACCTGGCCGCGTTGCGGTCCAGTGTCTTTCAGCTCAAGGGCGGGTAACGCGCGGTCACGCCGGGGAAAGGTCGGCTTGCTTCACCCACCCTCACTACCAGTCAGCAAATCAACGCGGTAGCGACGGCAGCTTGCTGGGGCGCTTGAGCGGGGCCTGCGGGCTGCTACGCAATGCGGGGGCGGCGCACTGGCTGTGCAGCGGTCGGTGTTGGCACGCCCCAGCTGGTTTCGGCGCTGCCGTCGCGGGTGAGCTGAAAGGTGCCCACCATTTGCGTCAGGCGCCCGGCCTGGTCCTTCAGGCTGTCGGCCGCCGCGGCACCTTCTTCTACCAATGCGGCGTTTTGCTGGGTCATTTCTTCCAGCTCGCCCACCGAGTGACTCACGTGGCCAATGCGCTGGCTTTGTTCCTGCGTGGCGGCGGTGATCTCGCCCATGATGTCTGACACGCGGCGCACCGACATCACCAGCTCTTCGATGGTCTTGCCAGCATGGTTCACCAGGGTGCTGCCTTCCTGCACCTGGTCGACACTTGCGCCGATCAATGCTTTGATCTCGCGCGCGGCGTTGGCCGAGCGGCCCGCCAGGCTGCGCACTTCGCCCGCCACCACCGCAAAACCGCGGCCTTGCTCACCTGCGCGGGCGGCCTCCACCGCTGCGTTCAGCGCCAGGATGTTGGTCTGGAAAGCAATCCCATCGATCACGCTGATGATGTCGGCGATCTTGCGCGAGCTGGCGCTGATGGTGTCCATGGTGCGCACCACCTGCGACACCACCTCGCCACCGCGCGTGGCGGCGTCGGAGGCGGTGGAGGCCAATTGGTTGGCCTGCCGGGCCGAGTCCGCGCTTTGCGACACCGTGCCAGTCAAATCGACCAGTGAGTTGGCCGCGCTTTGCAGGTTGTGCGAGGTTTGTTCGGTGCGCTGGCTCAGGTCCAGGTTGCCCGAGGCCACTTCAGAGCTGGCCACCAGGATGGAGTCGGCCGTCTGGCCGATCTCTCCCACCAGGGTGCGCAGGCGCTCTTGCATGGCCGCGATGGCTTCGAGCAGGCGGCCAGTTTCGTCGTGGATGCGCACCTCGACCTGCGAGGTGAGGTCGCCGTTGGCGATGCGCTCGGCCACCACCACCGCACGGCCGATGGGCGCGGTGATGCTGGTCGTGATGCGCCAGGCAATCAGGCCGCCCAGCCCGATGGCCAGCAACACCAGCAAGCCGCCCACCCAGCGGGCGTTCTTCTGCGTTTGTTCGGCCATGACCGTCGCTTCGGCGTTCAGGGTATTTTGCAGTTCGATGAGTTCGGCCAGCTTGGCGCGCCATGCGGATTCGATGGGGGCCACGCGGGTCATCAGGGCCAGCGTGGCGCTCACGGTGTCGCCGTCGTCAGCGGCCTTGATGGCGCTGTCGAGTTCGGGGCGGGTCTTCTGACCTAGCGCTTGCACCTCGCCCAGCAGCTTGATTTCGGCAGCCGTGGCGTTGGCGGGCGTCAGCAGCTCGGCCAGGGCGGTTTCTTGGGTCGCGTATTGCTTGAGGGTCTTGCCCACGGCGTCGATCTGCTCGCGCGCCTGCTTGGGGTCGATGTCGTTGAGCATGGCGGCTGAGCGGCTTTGGATGCCGATGGCGCTCACGCTGTCCAGCATGCCGTTGACGAGCTTGGCCTTGTTGGCCCCCACGCCGGTGATGAGCTGCATCTGGTCGTTGACCTTGCCCACCGACAGTTGCCCCACCGCGGCCACTGCCATCAGCAGCACCAGCACACAGCCAAACCCCAGGCCGAGGCGGCTGGAGATCGACAACGATTTCAGAGAAGTAGCGGCCGGCATGGGGGATCCTTGTGGACTCGGAGAACAATCAAACGCTAAACAGAGCGGGGCAAACAGTGCGAAGCAATAACGGTGCCTGGGGCAGCCTCTGCGGCAGAGGGTGTGTTCGGGCCGGTGCGGATGCAGTGTAGGCAAAAATTACAAAATGTGTCATGACGCTTGCGGATAGCGCCATGCCCAAAGTGCATGGGCCATCTGTTACAGATTGGGCGCTATGGGCGCGGGGGCTTTCTAGCGAAAGTGAAACAAGCCGATGTGTCAAAATTTTGAATAAAAGTGCCTGTAGTGCTTGTAAATAAAGCGCTTATAGCTATAAAAATTGATTAATCTGGCAGTGCCAAGGGTTACCCCCGGGGCTGCGGTACAAAAGTCCCTCGGGTATAAACCCGTTACAGATGCGAGGCTTTCTATGAACCATTCTTTCCGTTCCCTCCACCGCCGTTCCGTTTGGGGCGTGCTCGTGGTTTCGTCGTTGCTTGCGGGCTGCGCGTCGCCCCCTGGGCCTGCGGTAGACCAACGAGAACTGGTCGTGGCTGTGACGGCTTCACACGAACTCATCACGTTCAATGCCGGGCAGCCCGATCGCATTCTGGAGCGCCGACCCGTCACGGGCCTGGTTGCGGGCGAGCGCTTGGTGGGGATCGATTTTCGGGTGGCGCGCGGCGTGTTGTATGCGCTGTCGCAAGCTGGGCGGCTGTACACGCTGGATATACCGACTGGCGCGCTGAAACCGGTGGGCGCAGCGCCTGCGGTGCTGGCACTCAACGGTGCGGCGTTCGGCTTTGACTTCAACCCCGCTGCAGACCGCATTCGCGTGGTGTCCAACACTGGCCAAAACCTGCGCTTGCACCCCGACACGGGTGCCGCAGTCGATGGCGACCCCGCTGTCGACGGCGTGCAGCCAGACCCCGCACTGCGCTACGCGGCAAGCGATGCCAATGCCAGCCGGGCCCCCGACATTGCAGGTGCCGCCTACACCTACAACACCCAGGACAGCAAGCTGACCACTAACTACGCCATCGACCGCGCTCTGGGCGCGCTGGTGATGCAAGGCTCGCGGGAAGGCGCCGCCCCAGTGGTGTCGCCGAACACCGGACAGTTGCGCACGGTGGGGGCCCTGGGCCTGGGGCCGCTGACCGATGTGGCATTTGACATTGCGGATGTGGGCAATACCGCCCTGATTGCGGTGCGCACTCCTACCGACAATCAGACCCGTCTGCATCTGGTGGACCTGTCCACCGGCGCCACCAAACCCCTGGGCAAGGTCGGCGAGGGCGCGCCCCTGCTGGGCATGGCCATCGAACCGTGATGAAGCAAAGCCGCTCACACCCTCACCAGCAGGTGCACCTGCTGCCGCCGACCACCCGCGCCGGGCGGACGTGGGCAGCGGCTTGGGGCGTGGGCGCGCTGATGGGTTTCTGCGCTGCGGCACACGCGGGGACGGTGCAGGTCGAGGTGCTGGACGGCGCGGGCAAACCGGTGGCCGACGCGGTGGTGTTTCTGGATTCCGCCGAAGCGCGCAAGCTCGTCAAGCCGCTGACGGGCGCCGAGATGGCACAAGAGAAAAGGCAATTTTTGCCCGGCCTGCTGGTGGTGCCTGTGGGCACCGAGGTGCTGTTCCCCAACCGCGACTCTGTGCGCCACCACGTGTATTCGTTCTCTCCGGTCAAGAAGTTCGAGCTCAAGCTGTACACCGGCACCCCGTCCAACCCCGTGCTGTTTGACCGGGCGGGTGTGGTCGCCCTGGGGTGCAACATTCACGACCAGATGGTGGGCTGGATTCTGGTGGTGGAAACGCCCTACTACGCCCGCACCCCGTCCAGCCCCACCGCAACGGCGCCCCTTGGCAAGGCGCAAATCGACAACGTGCCACCCGGCACCTACACGCTGCGTACCTGGCACACACACCTGCCGGTGGGGGCGCCCGCGCTGGAGCAGCCGATCACGGTGCCTGCCACGGGCGTGGGTACGGCGTCGGTCCGTTTGACGGGGCTGCAGCCTTGACGCTGCGCTGGGCCCGGCGCAGCCTCATCCTGCGGTTGGTGGGGCTGTCGCTGTTGCTGCTGCTCATCGTGCAGGCCGCCGGGTTTGCAGTGGTGCGTGCCACCATCGACCGCAACGCCCGCGCCCAGATCGCCCGGGCGCTGGACCTGGACGAAAACGTGTGGCGCCGCCTGCTGGAGCAAAACGCCGACAAGCTGCGCCAGGGTTCTGCCCTGCTGGCGGCAGACTTCGGCTTTCGGTCGGCCGTGAATTCGGGCGACCAGGAAACCATCCAGTCCGTGCTCGAAAACCACGGCAGCCGCATTGGCGCGGTGGTGACAGCGCTTCTCGACACCGACCTTGCCCTGCGCGCTGTGAGTCTGCAGGACGACAGCATGGACCAGTTTCCCGCCACGCTGCGCCAGGTGGTCCCCCCGCTGGCGGCGCAGCCTCAGGGCAGCCGGGTGGCGGTGATGGATGGAGTGCCCTACCAGTTTGTGATGGTGCCCATGCGGGCACCCGTGGTCATCGGCTGGGTGTTGATGGGGTTTCCGATCAACCAGGCGCTGGCCGACGAAATGCGCCAGTTGTTGTCCGTCAACGTGGCGCTGGTTGTCACGGGTGCCGACAGCACCTTGCAGATTCCGGTCAGCACCTTGCCGCCCGAGACGCTGGCCGTGCTCAAGAGCCAGGGCGTGATGTCCGGCGAGTTGCTTACGCCCGAGGGCACGCTGCTGGTGCGCAGCAGCCGCCTCGACAGCGCCAGTGGCGAGGTGCAGGCCTTGCTGCTGCGCTCGGTGGACGAGGTGGTGGCGCCTTACCGCCAGTTGCAGGTGCTGCTGGCCATCATCACCGTGGCGGGTGTGCTGCTGTTTGCCGTGGGCACGGGTCTGATGGCCCAGCGCCTGACCACGCCCCTGCGCTCACTGCTGGCGGCCACGCAGCGTCTGTCGCGCGGGGAATACGACGTGCCGCTGGAACACACCGGCCGCAACGACGAGATCGGCAACCTGGCACGCTCGTTCGACCACATGCGCGTGGACATCGGCACGCAGCAAACCGAAATCCGCCGCCTCGCCTACTGGGACCGGCTGACCGGCCTGCCCAACCGCGAGCGGTTTCGCGACGCCGTGGTGCAGGCGGTGGCAGGCAGCACCGCACACGGGCAGGCCCTGGCCGTGCTCACCCTCGACCTTGACCGTTTCAAACACGTCAACGATGTGCTGGGGTACGCGTTTGGCGACCGATTGTTGCAGGCCGTGGCCGAGCGCCTGACACAACAGGTGGCATCGCCCGATGACATGGTCGCGCGCCTGGGGGGCAACGAGTTTGCCCTGCTGCTGCAGCGCGCAGATGCCGCGGCAGCGCACGCGCTTGCACAGCGCATCAACCAGTCGTTTGAGCAGCCCATTGCGTTCGAAGACCAGACCGTGGACCTGAGCGCCGCGATTGGCTTTGCCTGCTGGCCGGGCGATGCGCCGGACGCAGACACCTTGCTCAGCCGCTCGGAAATCGCCATGTATGCGGCCAAACGCAAGCTGAGTGGGGCCTTGCAGTACGATGCTTCGCTCGACTCGGCCAGCGCACAAACGCTGTCGCTGCTGACCGAGTTGCGCCATGCGGTGGAGCACAACGAGCTGCGCCTGTTTTTACAGCCCAAAGTGTCACTGCATGGCCAGGCGGGGATGGCGGCCGAGGCCCTGGTGCGCTGGCAGCACCCGCAGCGCGGGCTGGTGCCGCCCATGCAGTTCATTCCCTTTGCCGAGCAGACCGGGTTTGTGCGCCACCTGACCCTGTGGATTTTTGAAGAAGTTGCCCGGCTGCTGGCCGACCCACGCACAGGTGGCATGCCGCTTCGGGTGTCGGTCAACCTGTCGACCCGCGACCTGCTGGACCCTGAACTGAGCAACCGATTGGCCGCCATTCTGGTGCGCCATGGGGTGCCCGCCACAGCGTTCTGCCTGGAGATCACGGAGAGCGCCATCATGGACGATCCCCAACGTGCCGAGGCCATGCTCAACCGCCTGTCCGAGCAAGGCTTCAAGCTGTCCATTGACGACTTTGGCACCGGGTATTCCTCGTTGGCCTATCTCAAACGGCTGCCTGTGGATGAACTCAAGATCGACAAGTCCTTCGTGATGGGCATGGAAACGGGCGAAGACGACGCGATGATCGTGCGCTCGACCATCGATCTGGCCCACAACCTGGGCCTCACCGTGGTGGCCGAAGGGGTGGAGACGGCGGCCATCCTGGAGCGGCTGCGTGAACTGGCCTGTGACGAGGCGCAGGGCTATCACATGGCCCGCCCGCTGCCGGTCGATGATTTTCTGGCCTGGCAGGCGCGCTAGGAGCGCGTCGGACTTGGAGCGTCGAAAGCGCAAATTGGCACCAGCGAGGACAGTTTTTGCCGGATTTGCAGCCGCATAGCACGGCCATGGGGCAAAAAACGGTGAAAAATGGATCGCTGCGGCCAATTTGCAGTCGACGATTTCCAAGTCCGACACGCTCCTAGGGGTAAGCTTCGGCCGTTTCGTCATCGGCCTCGGATGCCGCGGCGAAAATGCGGATTCATTGTTGAAATTTGGCCCCCCTGGCCCCGCAGGCGAAAATACGCGCAATGTCTTCTTCCAGCTCCCGCCCGCCTGCCGGCCCCGCCGCCCCTTCTTTGCCCTCTGCGTCCGGCGCAGGGGGGTCTCCTGCATCTGCGCCCGCCGAGCGCCCGGTGCTCCGTCGCCCCACGCTGTCTGCCAAGGCGACGCCCGCCCGGCCAGCTCCCCCGCCTCGCCCCGCCAGGGCGCCCGCACCTCCCAACTACCGCACAGCCTCGGGTTCGTTTGTGGCGCCGGTTCGCCAGGCGCCACCCCGTCAGGAGCCCGTGCGAGCGCCCGCCACGTTCACTGTGGATGGCGTGGTGTCGTCACGCTTGAACAAGCGCATGGCCGAGTTGGGCATGTGCTCTCGTCGAGAAGCGGACGATTGGGTCGCTCAGGGATGGGTCAAGGTGAATGGCAAGGTCGCGGAGATGGGGATGCAGGTGCTGCCCACGGACCGGATTGACGTGGACAAGGTCGCCCAGGGTTTTCAGGAGCAACGCGTCACCATCTTGCTGCACAAGCCCATGGGTTATGTCAGCGGCCAAGCCGAGGACGGCCATACGCCCGCCGTGGCGCTGATCAACCCCCGCACCCACTGGCGGGACGACCCCAGCCGGACCCGCTTTTCGCCGCCGCAATTGAGGGGTTTGGCGCCCTGCGGGCGTCTGGACATCGATTCGGTGGGCTTGCTGGTGCTCACCCAGGACGGCCGCGTGGCGCGACAGATCATTGGCGAAGACTCCGAGATGGACAAGGAGTATCTGGTGCGGGTGGTGTACCAGGCGCCTGGCGAGGCTGTGCCTCGCCACCCCAGTGAGCGCTCCGCGCCGCTCCAGGAAATCGACGAGCGCGATCCTGTCAGCACCAATGTGCAGGCGGTGTTTCCCCCCGAGTTGCTGGAGCGCCTGCGCCATGGCCTGAGCCTGGACGGCCAGCCCCTCAAACCCGCCAAGGTCGACTGGCAAAACCCCGAGCAACTGCGTTTTGTGCTGACCGAAGGCAAAAAACGCCAAATCCGCCGCATGTGCGAGCAGGTTGGCCTCAAAGTGGTGGGGCTCAAACGCATCCGCATTGGCCGCGTCACGCTGGGTAACCTGCCGGTGGGGCAGTGGCGCTACCTATCGCCCAACGAACGGTTTTGAGCACTGACGGGCTCCGCGCATCCATCGCCTTGCATTTCTGACCGGAGCCTTCTTCATGCCCAATCCTTCTCGCCCACGTTCCGGCGCTGCGGGTCCCGCCAAGGCCCCCAGGCCCAACCCGCTGCGTCAGCTGCGCGCCTCCGACCTGCGGGGCGTGGCCCGGTTGGCCACGCAAGCTACGAGGGGCATCAGCCGCGTCGCGGAGGGTGTGCACCAGTCGGTGCTGGGCACCATGGGGCTTCCCGGCGGGGCTGAGCCGGGGCGCACTCGTGGGCTGACCGGCATGGTCTATCAGAGCATTCGCGGCGTCACAAAGCTGGTGGATGCCGGCCTGCAAGCGGGTTTGGCGCGGCTGGAACCGTTCTTCGTACAAGGTGCGCCCGGTGCCGCCGTGCAGTGGGAGCGCGAAGCCGTCATTGCCGCGCTGAACGGCGTGATGGGGGACCGCCTGGCACGTGACAACAACCCGCTGTGCACCCACATGGGTTTTTATCAAGCAGGGTTGCCGCTTGGATGTGCCTGCCTTGGCCGCATCCGGCGCAGCCAACGGCAAGTTGCTGGTGCTGGTGCATGGCCTGTGCATGAATGACCTGCAATGGCTGCGCGACGGCCATGACCATGGCGCCCACCTGGAGAAGGCGCTGGGTTACACCCCGGTGTATCTGCGCTACAACACGGGCCAACACACATCCACCAACGGTGCGGAGCTGTCGAGTCAGCTCGATGCCCTGGTGGCCGCATGGCCTGTGCCGGTCACGGAGGTGGCGGTGCTGGCGCACAGCATGGGCGGCCTGGTGGCGCGCAGCGCCTGTGAGCAGGCCGCCATGCCAGGTGCGCCGCCCAGCCGCTGGCTGCCCTTGCTACGCCACCTGGTCTTTCTGGGCACACCCCACCATGGCGCGCCGCTGGAGCGGGCGGGGCACTGGGTCGATGTGCTGCTGGGCAGCACGCCGTATTCAAGGCCGTTTGCGCGACTTGCGCAGCTGCGCAGTGCGGGTATCACCGACCTGCGTTACGGGCATGTTCTGGATTCCGACTGGGTAGGGCGTGACCGCTTCCGCAAAACGCCGGATCAGCGCACGCCTGTGCCGCTGCCCGAGGGCGTGGTTTGCTGCGCGGTGGCTGCCGCCGTCGCCCCTCGGCGCAGCCCCGCTGCTGACCGGCTGGTAGGGGACGGGTTGGTGCCCTTGCACAGTGCCTTGGGCATCCACGATGATGCAGTGCGAACCCTGGGCTTCCCCAAGCAACGGCAGGCTGTGTTCTACCGCCTGGGCCACCTGGCTTTGCTGGGTGACAAGGGGGTGGCCCGGCAGGTTGAACAGTGGTTGAGGTCCCCATGAAAAGCCGCCCGGGCGGGGCCTTTTTCCTTGCCGACGGCGTTGCCGGTGGCCGGAGCCCCGCTACCATGTGCCCCAGAGAACCGTAATAAGGAGAATTTAGTGAGCGATGTGAAATACCGCCTGGTCACCCGCAGTGACTTTGACGGCCTGGTCTGTGCCGTGCTGCTCAATGAACTGGACCTCATTGACGAGATCACCTTTGTCCACCCCAAGGACATGCAGGACGGCAAGGTGGCCATCACCAGCCGTGACATCACCACCAACCTGCCTTATGTGCCGGGCGCCCATCTGGTGTTTGACCACCACGAGTCGGAAACCATCCGCAACTCGGGCCGGCGGGACGAGAACCACATCATCGAAGCCCATGCGCCATCGGCCGCACGTGTGGTCTACAACCATTACGGCGGCAAGGCCGCCTTCCCGCGCGTTACCGACGAAATGATGGCCGCGGTGGACCAGGCCGACTCGGCACAGTATTCTCGCGAAGACATCCTCAACCCCCAGGGCTGGGTGCTGCTGAATTACCTGATGGATTCGCGCACGGGGCTGGGCCGGTTTCGCGAGTTCCGCATCAGCAACTACGCGCTGATGATGGACCTCATCCAGTACTGCCGCGATCACACCATCGAAGAGATCTTGGCGCTGCCGGATGTGCAGGAGCGCGTGAACCTGTATCGCGAGCAAGCGGCCAAAGCCAAGGAGCAATTGCTCAGCTGTGCGATTTCCATCGGAAATCTGGTGGTGCTCGATCTGCGCGATGAAGAAACCATCTGGGCCACCAACCGGTTCATGATTTACGCGCTGTTCCCCAACGCCAACATCTCCATCCATGTGATGTGGGGCCTGCAAAAGCAGAACACGGTGTTTGCCACAGGCAAGTCCATCCTGGACCGCAGCAGTAACACCCACGTGGGCAACCTGATGCTGGAGTTTGGCGGTGGTGGCCACGCTGCGGCAGGCACCTGCCAGGTGGCCAACGACAAGGCCGACGCCATGCTCAAGACGCTGATCCAGCGCATTACCACCGACGGTTGAGCCCCAGGCCATCGCCGTGTGCAGGGCGGCCCGCCGTGGGAGCCCTTGAAAAGCCCTGGGTTGCCCCTAAATCACGCCTGCTGGTTCGGCAGGCGTGTTTTTTTGTGCCGGGCCGCCCCAAGCAAAAAAGCGGCCCCCTGGGGGCAGCGACCCGCGTAGCGGCGGAGCGTGGGGCTTTTTTGTACCGGGCCCCTTTTCCCTGATTTGTATTGACCCATTCGACTGAGAGAGAAACCTCCCATGAGCAAGCAAACCCTGTCGTTCCAGGCCGAAGTGGCCCAACTGCTGCACCTGGTCACCCATTCGCTGTATTCCAACCAGGAAATCTTCCTGCGCGAGCTGATCTCCAATGCGTCGGATGCCTGCGACAAGCTGCGGTTTGAGGGCCTCAACAACTCCGCGCTGTTTGAAGACGCCCCCAACCTGGAAGTGCGCGTGAGCTTCGACAAGGCCGCCAAGACGCTGACCATCACCGACAACGGCATCGGCATGAGCCAGCAGGAGGCCATCGACCACCTGGGCACGATTGCCAAGAGTGGCACCAAGGACTTCATGGGCAAGCTCAGCGGCGACCAGAAGCAGGACGCCCAGCTCATCGGCCAGTTCGGCGTGGGCTTTTACTCGGGCTTCATCGTGGCCGACAAGATCACGGTGGAATCGCGCCGCGCGGGTCTGCCGGCCGAAGAAGGCGTGCGCTGGATCAGCGGCGGCACGGGCGACTTCGAGGTCGAAACCATCGACCGCGCCGCAGCGCGGCACCAGCATCATCCTGCACCTGCGCGACGATGCCGAGGAATACCTCAACGCCTGGAAGCTCAAGCAGGTCATCGCCAAGTATTCCGACCACATCAGCCTGCCCATCCTGATGGAAAAGGAAGAATGGAAAGACGGCGAGCTGATCACCCCCGGCGACGAAGCCGGAGGCCGCCAGCCCGGCGGCATGGTCAAGACCGGCGAGTGGGAAACCATCAACAAGGCCAGTGCGCTGTGGAGCCGCCCCAAGAAGGACGTGACCGAAGAGCAGTACACCGAGTTCTACAAAACCATCAGCCACGACCAGGAGGCCCCGCTGACCTGGGCGCACAACCGCGTGGAAGGCAACACCGAGTACACGCAGCTGCTGTACATCCCCGCCAAGGCCCCATTTGATTTGTGGAACCGCGACAAGAAGGCCGGTGTAAAGCTGTATGTGAAGCGCGTGTTCATCATGGACGACGCCGAGGCGCTGATGCCCACCTACCTGCGCTTCGTCAAGGGCGTAATCGACTCGGCTGACCTGCCGCTGAACGTGAGCCGCGAACTGCTGCAGGAAAGCCGCGACGTGCGTGCCATCCGCGAAGGCTCGACCAAGCGCGTGCTGAGCATGCTGGAAGACCTGGCGAAACACGACAAGCACGACGCCGTGGTGGGTGACGACGCCGTGACGGATGTGATCGACGCGGACGACAAGGCCAAGGAAGGCAAGTACAGCCAGTTCTACGCCGAGTTCGGGGCGGTGCTGAAAGAAGGCCTGGGCGAAGACTTTGGCAACCGCGAGCGCCTGGCCAAGCTGCTGCGTTTTGCCAGCACGACCAGCGACACGGCCACCGTGGGCTTTGCCGACTACAAGGCACGCATGAAGGAAGGCCAGGAGGCGATTTACTACATCACCGCCGACACCCTGGCCGCGGCCAAGAACAGCCCACAGCTTGAAGTCTTCAAGAAGAAGGGCATCGAAGTGCTGCTGATGACCGACCGTGTGGACGAATGGGCGCTGAACTACCTGCACGAGTTTGACGGCACCCCGCTGCAAAGCGTGGCCAAGGGTGCGGTGGACCTGGGCAAGCTGCAGGACGAGGCCGAGAAGAAAGCGGCAGAAGAGGCCGCCGAAGCCTTCAAGCCCGTGCTGGCCAAGCTGAAAGAAGCCCTGAAAGACAAGGCCGAAGACGTGCGCGTAACGACGCGCCTGGTCGATTCACCCGCCTGCCTGGTCGTGCAAGACGACGGGATGAGCACGCAGCTGGCCCGCATGCTCAAGCAGGCTGGCCAGCAGGCGCCGGAGACGAAGCCTGTGCTGGAGGTGAACGCCGAGCACGCGCTGGTCAAGAAGCTGGACGGCAGCGTGCATTTTCACGACCTGGCTCACATCCTGTTCGACCAGGCCCTGCTGGCCGAGGGAGGCCTGCCCGAGGACCCGGCCGCCTATGTAAAGCGGGTGAATGCCTTGCTGGTCTGAATATTGGTAAAAATGGCCTCTAGCGCTTATCCATTAAGCGCTAGTAGCTATCAAAATAAAAGCAAACCCCGGCGAGCCATGGCAACACCGGGGTTTTTGTTTTGGCGGGGGCCTGGATGAGGCTGACCCGGAATGACCCGGAATGACCCGGAATGACCTGGACTGACCGGCTGGGGCTAATCCTCAGCCTGGGCTTGTTCCAGGATGCGCGAGTGCGCCCGGTTACGTTCCAGCGGGTCGGCCTCTATCAGTTCTTTGAGCGCGCCTTCGGGCACCAGTTGTCCCTTGCGGCGGTCGGTTTTTACGGGCAGGTTGCGCCAGCCCGAGAGCACCAGCCAGTCCCACAGCTCGCGGGGCAGGGGCTGGTTGACGGCCATCTTCACCTGCCCGCGGATGATGAAAGCCCCCACTTGGGGCAAGGGGCCCACCGGCGCAGCCTTGCGCTTTTGGCGAATGGAAAAAAGGTTACGGAGCAAATCCTTCATGGGCTGACCAACTCGCTGGGGGTAGAAGTGATCGCAGCATAGCCCAGGCCGACCCCATTGCTCAAGGCCGCAGTGGCTTGCCGGGCGTGGATGGTCCGCCGAGGAGGGTCTGCATCGCGCGCAGCTGGATCAGGCCTTCCTGTGCGGCGGCGGCCCAGCTCTTGGTACTGCTGGACAACGGCTTGGGGCTCGCAGGCCCGGGCCGCGTCCTACAGTGCCTGGGCAATGGCGTGGGCGCGTCGGCCGACACATCGAGCGGCCCTGGCGCGCGCCGCACGCGGGCGGAGAACCAGAAGGTGCTTCCCTCACCCGGCGCGCTGTGCACGCCCGCGGCACCCTGCATCAGTTCGGCCAGTTGGCGAGAAGTGATCAAACCGAGCCCGGTGCCGCCAAACCGGCGGGTGATGGAGGTATCGGACTGGTGAAGGGCTGGAACAGTTGGGCCATCTGGGACTGGGTGAGGCCCATGCCCGTGTCTCTCACCTCACCGTGCAGCACAAGGCCTTGCGCATCCTCTGCATCGATCCGCAGCGCTATGACCACTTCACCCTTCTGGGTGAACTTGATCGCGTTCTGAACGTAGTTGATCAGAATTTGCGCGATGCGTTGCGGGTCTCCGATCAGGTGGTCCGGTACGCCGTCGTCGATGTGCATGTGCAACACCAGACCCTTATGCAGCGCTTTGGGCGCCAGCATGTCCACCACGTCGGACAGGAGGTGTTGCAGCGCAAATGACCGATTCTCCAACTGCAGGTGACCCCCGTCCATCTTCGAGAAATCTAGGATGTCGTTCACGATGCCCAGCAGGTGCTTGCTGGCGCGCAGTACCTGCTGCACACGCTCATGCTGCGTAGCATTCAGTGGCTCCTTCAGCGTCAGCTGCGACAGGCCGAGGATCGCGTTGAGAGGTGTACGGATCTCGTGGCTCATCATGGCAAGGAATTGTGCGCGGTCGTGCGCAGCCTGCTCCGCGGTGTCCTTGGCCTCCCGCAGTGCCTGGGCTTCCCGTTTGCGGTCGGTCACGTCAAGCCACACCCCGTTGAACATCGCACCGCCGTCGGGCAGGGGGCGGGCCGTGGCCAGTGTACGCAGCCAACGGGGGCCGTCGGCGCTGTCATTCACTTGCACATCAAAGTCCACAGGCACAAGGGTGTACAAGCTGGTCATGAATGCCTCCCGTACACAGGCCTGCAATGCATTGGCCGCACCATAGGCCTCTTCGATGGGTCCTTCGATCCTTCGAAGCGCCTTGGAGGGCACACCGGGCAAGTGGGCAGCCTTGTCGCTGACGAACGAGAAATTGGCACCAGCCGTTGGTGCGCAACTGCATCTGGAACACCGCGCCGGGAATCGCTCCCGTTAAATCGATCAGTTGTTCTGAAAGTCGTCGCGCCTCGGCGCTTGCCACGCACCTCCGCAGCCAACTCATCTGCCCGCTGCATGCTGTCTTTGAACACCTGCAGCGCTCGGGCCATGGTGCCTACTTCGTCGCGTCGTTGCGTACCCGGTATGGGCTCGCCGTAGTCCCGTGCGGTCAGCCGCTCCATGATCCGTGTGAGGTGAGCCACCGGGCGCGAGATCTGCGACAGCGCCACATGGGCCGACAACGCGATAACCATCGCCAACCCCAGCGTCACTGCCAGTGTTGTGGTCCAGAGCGTACGGTCCGTGGCTGCATTGATCGATGTGACGGAGGCTTCGAAACGGTTCAGATACCGCTGACGGAGTTTGCCTATATCGTCATTCAGCGCCTGGAGCGCAGGTTCAAAGCGGTCGCGCACGATGCGCTGCGCCTGCCCCGCAGGCAGGGTGGCAACGGCATCTGTGGCCTGTATCGCGTCTTCAAAAAGCGCAGATACCTTGGCCATCAGCAGCCCGATATCGGAAGCCGAAGCGGGCTGCATCTGTCTGATTGCATCCAGTTGACCCATGACCACGCGTTGCATCGTGCGCACAGTGTGTTCCGCGCCTTGCCGATGCGTGGCATCTTGATCAAACACCGCGGTGTGAACGGTGCGGCGGGTTTCACTCAGCGTTGCCGCCGCGTCGCCGAGGTGGGCCGCCAGACGCATTTCGGAATCAATGAGTGACCGGTAGTTTTGGTCCACGCTGAGCATGCTATTCAGCGCGTAGCCCATCATCACCAATGAGATCAGACCCATCAAAGCCACCAGCAAGGCGATCTTGGTGGCAAGTGGGCGGTGGTGAAAAAAGCGCTCGGAAATCATGGCGCGATGTGCGGGCGCAGCGCGCAGTTCACCTTGTCACAAAGTGTGCAGATCGAAGCATCGCTCCCACGCCCGGCAGCGCAAGAAATCCATGCGACGAATACGCGGACGATGTGTGATTTCCCGATTGACATGCACCGGAGTTTAGGCTGGGGCGTGGTGCAAACAACACGCCAGATGCGCGCCAAAAGTTAACGATTGTTGCCTCGCGGGCAGCGCAGTTTTGCGCCGATAGATTCGAGCCCTGCATTCATCCGCCGCGGTCAGGGCGCGTCTTCGTACTCCCTTGTGCCAAACCAAGTTTTCCACCCCCGGAAAGGGGCCTGGTGAGGTTGCGGCGTGGCTGAAATTTTCCAGCAGTTCACATCAGGAGAATCTATGTTTGACCATATGGCGCGATGGCTATCGCGCGGGCTTCCCACGAGGATGCACGCAGCGCAATCTCATAGTGATGCGAGTCCCTCCGGGTTGCGCAGCGCGGCAGGTGGAACGGGTGCCCGTTCTACACTAACTACAAGCGCAGTCCTTCGGTTTCGCTGGCTGTTGCTGGCGGGCGGATTGTTCGCCGGGGCTGCATTTGCGCAGTCTGCCGACATGGTGCTGGCCCAGCATGTGGTGACGCCTGATCCGGTACCGGCTGGGGGTGTCGCAACCATCACGATCACGGTCAATAACAACGGGACGTCGTCAGCTGCCAATGTCCGGTTGACCGACACCATTCCGGCAGGCTCCACCTTTGTCAGCATGACCGCTAGCAACGGCGGTACCTGCACTGCGGTGGCTCCGTATGTCTGCACTTGGGCGTCCATTCCGTTTCCCGGCTCGCGCACAGTCACTTTGAGGGTGACGTTGCCTACCGCAGCTGTGTGGACCAACTCTGCAGCGCTTACTTCTGACACTGCGGACAACAATGCGGGCAACAATTCCTTGAGCCGGAACATTACTGTTGTTGCGGCAGCCAACTGGCGGTCGGCCACGTCGACCTCGCGCCAGCCCACGGTGACTTGTACCCACACACGCGCTAGCAATCTCGCTGTCAACAGCGACGCGCCCACGCTGAGCATCCCTGCTACAAATAGCAATGCCGGCACACTGACCAACAATGTTTGTCTAGCGCTTAGTGGTGGCGGCCCGGTGGAGGCAGGCGACACTCCTGGGTTCGAGCGCAATTGTGTGGGTGCCGGTATCACGGGTACCACGGGGGTGAATTCTGCGGACTTGCAGATCGTCAAAAACGCAAGCCCTGGCTCGGTAGTGGTCGGTCAGAATCTCACTTACACCATCGTTGCGACGAATCTTTCGACCTCGGTAGACGCGACCAACGTCCATGTGTATGACACGGTGAACAACCTTGTCAGCACTGGCGGTTTGCAAAGCATTACGACGACGCAGGGCAGTTGCACGCCTGCTGGGCCCTATCCTCTGAACGGTGTTTCGCAGGTCGTCGATTGCAACCTCGGTACGCTGCTGCGAAACGGCGGCTCTGCCACCATCGTCATCACGGTGCGCCCCAACAACACTACTGCAGCGGTGCTTGCCCGTGGCAACACCGCTACTGTCAATTCGCTCGATGTGGGGGACCCTGACCGGAGTAACAACAGCTCCACCGTCAGCAGCAACGTCGAGCCCCGGGTGGATGCCACCGTAACCAAAACGGTGAACCCCAGCAGCAATGTGCGCGTAGGCCAGCCGACGGTGTATACCGTCACAGCCCGAAACGGCGGGCCGTCCAGAGCCAACGAGCTCATCATCACCGATGTGATGCCGCCCAACACCGCGTTCGTGAGCGTGGGCACCCCTTCGAACAGCGGAACCTGTTCAACCGTACCAGCGGTGAACTCCGTCGGAGGCACGCTCAGCTGCCGCTGGACCAATGTGGATGCGAACAGCAATCGCACGGTCACCTTCACCGTGCGCCCGTTGGCCGCTGCGCTGGTACCACCATCAGCAATACCGTCAATGTGACCGTGGGAGCGGGCGATACCGAGACCGACACCACCAATAACTCGTCGACCATCACGACCAACGTCATCGACTCGCTGGTCGACATCTTGGTGCAAAAAACCGACAGCGTGGACCCGGTCGCCTTGGGCGCAGAGACGATGTACACCGTCACCATCCGCAACGCTGGCCCCTCTATTGGCACGAATCTGGTGATGACCGACACCTTCCCGAATGCGGGCAACACGGCACGGTTCAGCTATCAGGGCAGCCTGACTGCGACCGTGGCAGGAGCGAACGTGCCGGTACCAGCGTGTACAGCGCCTGCGATTGGGGCCATGTCCGGAACCCTGCAGTGCACTTTCTCAACCATCGGCGTGGGCACATCCGAGCAGGTGGTACTGACCTACCGGATGCGGGCTGAGAGCATCATCACTGCCGGGGCCTATTCGGGCACACAGGGCAACCGCGTCACGGTGGCGGTGGCCGAGAACGAAACGCAGACAACCAACAACACGGTGGACGAAGACACAACGACGAGTCGCGCTGCACCTGCAGCGGGCAGCGAGATAGACCTTGGCATCGCCAAGACTACCAGCGCCGCAAGGGCCACGCCCGGCACGGAGTTTGACTACACGCTGCGCGTGACCAACACGCAAACGGCGGGTAGCGGTCGCGACGTGGTGCCCGCCAATGGTGCGCAGGTGACGGATTCACTTCCTGCTGGGCTTGCATTTGTCTCAGCGCCAGGTTGCTCGTACGACAGCGCGTCTCGTCAAGTGGCCTGTGTGATTGCCAGCTTGGCGGCAGGCGCTTCCGTCGACTTCACGGTCCGCGTTCGAGTGGATTCTCCGTACACGGGGCCGGCGACTTTGAGCAACACGGCTTGCGTCGATATGCCTGCGGACCCAGTGGCCGGCAACAACTGCTCGACCACGCCGAAAACAGTGGGCACCCCGCCGCCGACCTCCATACCGACACTCTCCGAATGGGGCATGATCCTGCTTGCGATGCTGTTGGCATCGCTGGCGTTGCGTGAAGTGGCTCTTCAGCGTCGCCGGTAGAACCACTGCGCTGCAGCGGTGACGCTGTTCTAGAGCCGGTATGCTTGCTTGAGCATCCGGCTCTATTTGTTTCTGCCAGAGCAATGTTCAGTCGGTTGTCTCCTTGGCCGAATACTGGGCTTTGGTGAAAATTTTCTGATTTTTCTATGCTTCGATTTTTTCTGCTCTTCGTCACGCTTCAGTTGTGTCTCTTCGGTATCAACATGCTCGGCGTGGTGCAGCAACACGTGGTGCTGCCCTGGACTGCGTTGCTGGCCCGCATCTGCGTGGCGCTGGTCACGCTTTTTGATTCGACAGCGGCTGCTGCGGGAAAGGTGCTGTGGAACACAGTGACCGGGTTCGGCGTTTCGATAGAGCCTGGATGCAATGGCATCGAGGCCTGTATCGTATTGTTCGCTGCAGTGCTGGCGTTTCCGTCGTCCTGGCGGCACAAGATGATCGGCCTGGCGCTGGGGTTTGTTGCCGTGCAAGGCTTGAACGTGGTGCGAGTGGTCAGTCTTTTTTACTTGGGACAGTGGAACACCGCGGTCTTCAACTTTGCCCACGAATACCTGTGGCAGGCGCTCATCATGCTGGATGTGCTGGTCGTCTGGCTGTTGTGGGTGCGCGCGGGTGCCAAGTCGCAGGCGCTACCGCCTTCGGATGGGCCGCCTGCGCCGCCTCCGCCCGCCCCCTTGCCTCCAACACCGCCGGCGCTGCCTCCCGCGGAGGGCTTGGTGAGTTCATCCCTTGATCTCTCTCCGCCTTTGGCGCGTTGACCCCCGGATGCCGCCATGCGCCGCCCTTCTGCCATCACGATTTTTGTTTTATCCGCTTTTGCCTGGGTGATTGTTCTCACTCTGGTGTGGACCAAGGTGTCTGCCTGGACTTCGTATCCCGTGGGACTGTTGGCGCACATTGCGCTGGAGCAAAGCGCGCCGATGTGGGTGCGTGACGTGCATCTTTCCCCTGGTGCCATGGAGGTGGATACCGCCATCTCCGTGCCGGTGGCCGAGGCAGCAGGGCGTCGCGGAGAGATCACCATCGAGGCCAGCCCGGCCCGCTACGCCTACGGTCTACCCATCTTTCTGGCACTTTTGCTCGCGGCGCGGGGCAGGGGCAGGGTGGGACGGGCGCTTGCGGGTTACGCGCTGCTGCTGCCGTTCCAGGCCTTTAGCCTGACGATGTATTCCCTGATGCAGATGATGTTGGCTGCGCAACTCAACGTCCGGCTGTTGCGCATTTCACAATGGCAGATGGAGCTTATCGTGTATGGCTACCAGGTCGGGGCACTGGTGCTGCCCACGCTGGTGCCAATCCTGGTGTGGCTGTGGATGGATCGGCGCTTTGTGAACGACGTGCTGGTGCGCGGCTGGCGCGAGTCGTTGACGCCAGCGTCATCGCCGTCCTGACTTTCAAGAAGCGGTTTCTTCCGGTGAGTGGTGGAGGTCGCTGATCTCATTGCCCACAGGATCTAGTCTGTACCCCATGCCGTAGATCGCGGTGATGGTGTATCCGTTGTTTTCAGTCAGTTCCAGCTTGGAGCGCAGGCGCGAGACATGGGTGTCGAGCGAGCGCGACGGGGCCTCGTTGGTGTCGCCCCACACCACTTCGCGCAGGTGCGCGCGTGACAACAGCCGGCCGGGGTTGCGGAACATGAAGAGCGCGAGTTCGTATTCGCGGTTCTTGAGTTCCACCGTTTGGCCGTGCACTGCGAGCGAGCGTTTGTCTGCATCAAAGCAATAGGGGCCGAACACCAGCCGCATGCCCATGGCCTCCGGGAACGCGCGGCGCATCAGAGCGGTGGTGCGTGCCACCAGTTCGCCCATGCGCAGTGGCTTGGTCATGAAGTCATCGGCGCCGCAAGCCAACGCGTGAACAACATCGCGTTCGTCTTGGCGGCGCGTGATAAACAAGATGGGCAGCTGCGGGCCACCTATTTGGCGCACGGTCTGCACAACCTCTGTGCCTTCCATGTCGGGCAAATGCCAGTCCACGATCAGCAGGTCAAAGGTTTCGTGCCTCACATCTTTCAGCAGGCTGGCGCCGCTGGCGTAGGTGTGGCACACGTGTTGATGGCGTTCCAGCGTCCCTTTGATCAGCTCCAGCAGGATCGGGTCGTCGTCAAGAACTGCAATGCGCATGGTGGTGGGCGGGAGGCATCAACCTCCCCTGAACATCAAAAGAAACTCCCCCCAATGGGGAGCGCTTTGATATTGCCCGACATCGGCTGGCTGTGCGTGTGGGTTGACAATGGTTTGCAATGTGGCGCGCCCAGGCTACCAAGAGCCCGGGGCACAACGTTCAAGCGGTGTGGCGGTGCTGCACCCAGCGCATGCCTTCGCTGGTGGCGTAGTGGGCGGCGGTGGCGTGGTCTGCAAACACCGGTACAAAGCGCATCACGCGGTCATGGGTGCCACGGCCGGAGCCTGAACGGATCGATACCGAGGCGGCGTAGCGGCCGTCGTCGAGCATGCGGGTCAGGGGCGAGATCAGGTATTTGCCAACAATGGTGTTGGTTTCGGTCAATGTCATGGGAAAGCAGGCCGCACACAACAGTCCGGCGTCGTCAAAAAGGGGATAACAGGAAGAACAGCCTGGGCGCTGTCCGGGTGATTCGATCCTGGTCGCAAACCTCGCTCGGAGGTTTCGGATTCCAGGAGAGCACCGACAAGATCCGCAAGAGCGTGGAGCGAATCTCGGGTGGCCAGACGTCGGTAGTGTCTGGCCCAGTGGCACAAGGGCCACATGATCAACGGCGGAGCGCGGACCTGCAAAGGTCTAAATAGCGCGCCATTATGAAAACTTGGCTTTATCGAATTGCTGATTATATAGAAGTTCGCCTTGGTGTGCTCAAAGACGCTCAAACACTCAGTGGCTCTTCTTCCATGGCCTCGATCTGCTCGATCAGCATGTCCACTTGCCCGCGCCAATAGTCGCTGGTGCCAAACCATGGAAAGTTGACCGGAAAGATCGGGTCTTGCCAGCGGCGCGCCAGCCAGGCGCTGTAGTGGATGAGGCGCAGGGTGCGCAGCGGCTCGATGAGCGCTAGCTCGCGGCGGTCAAAGCTGCGGAACTGCTCGTAGCCGTCGACCAGGGCGCTCAACTGGTGCGTGCGCTGGCGCCGGTCGCCCGACAGCAGCATCCAAAGGTCCTGCACGGCCGGGCCCATGCGCGCGTCGTCCAGGTCGACAAAGTGCGGGCCGCCACGGCCCCATTCGTCCAGCGGGGTCCACAGGATGTTGCCGGGGTGGCAGTCGCCATGCAAACGGATGGCCATGGCGTCTTTGAAGCCAAATTGGCCTCTAGCGCTTGATGGGTGAGCGCTAGTAGCTATCAAATCAAGAGCTTTATCGCATTGTGCTTTCCACGCGGCTTGCATGTCCAGCGGAATGATGTCCTGCGCTAAAAGCCAGTCGCGAGATGCCGTGCCAAAGGTTGGCAGGTCCAGCAGGGGGCGGTGCACAAAAGGCTGCGCTGCGCCCACGGTGTGGATGCGGGCCAGAAAGCGGCCGATCCATTCCAGCACCTCAAAATCATCCAACTCAGGCTGGCGGCCGCCGCGCCAGGGGCTGACCGAAAACGCAAAACCGTCGTGCTGGTGCAGGGTGCTGTTGTTCAGCACCAGCGGCCCCACGGCGGGCACCTCGGCGGCCATCAACTCTGCGGCAAAAGTGTGCTCTTCCAGGATCTGCGCATCCGTCCAGCGGCCGGGGCGATAGAACTTGGCCACCACGCGCTCGCCGTCTTCCAGCGTGACCTGGTACACCCGGTTTTCATACGACGACAGGGCCATCAGGCGCCCATCGCCGTAGAGCCCGACGCTGGCAAGCGCGTCCAGCACATGGTCGGGGGTAAGGCGGGCGTAGGGATGCTGGTCGTTGGCTGCGCCAGCGGTGTTGGCGCTGGTGGGAGCGGCGATGTTGTAGTTGTGGTCGTCGTCGTCGGGGGGCAGTGCGGTCATGCCGCATTGTCGCTGCCAGCCTGGCCGCATCTCGGGCGGTGGGCGTCAGCCCGCTTGCATCGTGGCGATGTGCCCGGCGCGCGGGTCGCTGTTACCCGCCAATACAGAGGCAAACAGCGCCTGCGTGGCCTCGGTCCCCACATGGTGCTGTACCACCAGCCAAGGCTGGGAGGGTGCGGTCACGGCGTCACTGAATTGGTTCCACGCGGCCAGCAGCCGGTCGTTCAGGCCTTGTGCGCCCCAGTCCGCATGGCGCTTTTTGACCTGGGCTGGCGCAAAAAACATCACCGGGCGCGGGCCGGGCAACTGGCCCGCGCCGCCCAGGTCCTGCACGTGGCTGGCGCCCACCGAGCAGCTGTAGGCCAGACCGGTGAAGTGGGCATGGATGCGCTGGCGCAGGCCCACGCTGCCCGCAAAGTCGATGTACACGCTGGGCGTGGCGCCATCGAGCTGGTCCAGTGCGTCGTAGGTCACCACGCGGTCGTAGCAGCCCAGGCTTTCGCAGAAGGCGACGTTGCCGGGGGACGTGAGGCCGATGACTTCGATGCCATCCCGCTGCGCTAGCTGGAACGCGGTGCCGTAAGCGGTTTTGCTGGACGCACTGGACAGCAGCATGCGCTTGGCGCCAAAGAACTGCTGGTCGGCCAGAAAGTCGTCAATCAGCCACGACGTGATGAACAGCGGCCGCAGCAGCGCCTGCACGTCCTCGTTGTCGGCGCGGTACAGCCCGTCGGCGCTGGTGCGCAGATAGTGGTTGTACACCGCATGCAGGCCCGCGCGGTGGGGTGCTCCGTCGCTGAAGCCTTGGGGTGTGGGGCGCTGGGGCGACAGCACGGCTTGGCTGGCCATGGGCCAGTAGCCATACAGCCGCTCGCCCACGGCAATGGCCGTGTGGGTGGACTGCAGCACCGTGCCAAACCCCCACACGGGCACGATGCCCCAGCCGGGTTCGTTGGTCGGGAAGAACTGCCAGTAGTTCAGCATGTCGCCCAGGGCGGCATAAGTGATGTTGTTGGCGGTCAGCGCAAAGTGCTCGACCCGTACGCGCACCTGGCCGTCGGCAAGGGCGGTGTCTTCGGTGGTCGACAGGCGGGTGGTGGCCAACTGGTCCTGGCGCACGAGGAGGGTGGTGGTGCTCATGCTGCCACGCTAAACGAAACGGCCCGCAGGCTCAACACCTGCGGGCCGCCTTTGCGACAGGTCAGCGGTGCGCGGGCTTCACTTGACGTTAACGCGCGCGTTGTTTGTCGAGGGCCAGGACCAGAGCCATTGCAATGATCGCGGGCAAGGCCTGGGTGAAGAAGATCTTGGGCGCCGCCGTAGCGCCGCCAAACACGCCAGCAACTATCACGCAGGCCAGAAAGAAGATCTTGAACACCCGGTTGCCGGTGAACAGGCCCCAGAACAGGCCCGCCGCCAGAAAGCCGTTGTACAGCCCCTGGTTGGCCGCCAGCGTGGTGGTGGCGTCGGCCAGTTCCTGCGTGAGATTGAATGTCTTCAGGCCCAAGGGCTTGTTCCAGAAGAACATCTCCAGCACGAGGATGTACACATGCTCGATAGCCACCAGGGCCACCGCGATGCGAGCGATCAGCAGGCGGCCCATGGTGCAGAACGTGTTGGCGGCCTCGCAGCGGCCACGTTGGAGCGCAATCGCCCGATTTCGCTCCAACCCTCAGGGCCGTGGTCTTTGCGGGTGGTCTGCGGCGTTGCGGCACTTGCCAATAGCCGAGCTATTGGCTGCGCACCGCGCCTTGCATCCCCTCCCGCAAAGACCGCTGCGCGGCCACTGAGAGGTCGCCAATACGTTCTCAGACGATCGTGATGGTCACGTCGATGTTGCCGCGTGTGGCGTTGGAGTAGGGGCAGACTTGGTGGGCTGCGTCGACCAGCTTCTGGGCCGTTTCCTTGTCCAGGCCAGGCAGCGTGATGGCCAGGCGGGCGGCGATGCCGTAGGCGTTCGGGATGGGGCCCAGGTCGACTTCTGCGTCGATGGACACGTCTTGGGGCACAGGGATGCCGATCTTGCCGCCCACAGCCTTCATCGCGCCGATGAAGCAGGCTGCGTAGCCGGAAGCAAACAGCTGCTCGGGGTTGGTGCCGGAGCCGGAGGTGCCGGGCGAGGACAGCTTGACGTCCAGGCGGCCGTCATCGGTCTTGGCGGCGCCGTCGCGGCCACCGGTCACGTGGGACTTGGCGGTGTACAGGACTTTTTCGAGTGTGGTCATGGTGTCTTCCTTGGAGGTTGATGCCCACTGGCGGGCGGTGGAGGGAATCGGTAACTAGTTAAAACGTTGAGGCTTAACGCGGTTCAACGTGGATTGAGCTTGTCGCGCAGGTTCTTGAGCTGGCCGGTCAGCGCGGCCAGTTCAGGCAGCGAACACTGGCTGCTTTGCAGCACACACTGCGGTATGACCTCGGCACGGTCGCGCAGCGCGCGGCCCTCGGCGGTGAGGGTGATGCGCACCCGTCGCTCGTCTTCGACATCACGCAGCCGGGCGATGTGGCCCTGCGCTTCCAGCCGCTTGAGCAGCGGCGTGAGCGTGCCGGAGTCGAGGAACAGGCGCTCGCCCAGGTCGGACACGGTGAGGCCGTCGCGCTCCCACAGCACCAGCATCACGAGGTACTGGGGGTAGGTCAGACCGATGGCATCCAGCAGTGGCTTGTAGAGCTTGGTCATGGCCAGCGAAGCGGAATACAGCGCAAAGCAGACCTGGTTGTCCAGCTGCAGGGCTGCAGGGCTGGGGGTGTGGGGAGTGCTGTGGCTGGGCATGGGGTGAATTGTGATGGATTATTAAATTGCGCGCAATTTAATTGTGAAAAACTTTGTTAATGGATGGGATTGGCACAAGGTACGCACGGCATCGCGCCATCGGTGCTAATCGGCGGGAGGTGTGCACGGAATCACGCGGGCACGGATATGGGGCCCGCGTGCTGCTTCACAACAAGTTTGCTATCAATAGTGAAGCTGGTAGCGCTTATTTGGTGTGCGCTATAGGCCAATTTGACCTAAAAAAACCATTGGGCAATCAGCTGCGCCATCACCGTCCGCTGAACTGCGCGGGCCGCCGCTCGACAAACGCGCGCACACCTTCGGCCGCGTCCTCACTGTTGGCCAGTTGCTTTTGCACGGGGATGAATTCCGCCACCGCAGCCGCCTGCCCTTGCTCGATGGCCTTGAGCACATTGAGCCGCGTGGCCACCACGGCCCGCGGTGCCTGGGCGGCGATGCGTTGGGCAATGGCCAAGGCCTCGTCCAGCTCCTGGCCTGCGGGCACCACCTTTTGCACAAAGTTCAGACGGTATGCCTCTGCGCTGCCAAATTCGTCGGCAGTCAGCAGGTGTAGCAGCGCATTGCCAGTGCCCGCGCGTTCGGCCATGCGCAAAGTGGCGCCGCCCGTGGCCATGATGCCGCGCTGCACCTCCATCTGCGAAAAGCGGCAGTTGTCGGCGGCCACCACGATGTCGGCGCCCAGCATCAGCTCAATGCCCACGGTGAAACAGATGCCCTTGACGGCCACCACCATCGGCTTGGTGCGGCGCCGGTAGCCGGGCAGTCCGTAGTCGTGCGGCTCCACCAGGCCTTCAGGGATGGCCTTTTCGCCGCGCTGCATGTAGGCGCTGCACGGCCGGCAGGTCCAGGCCCGCCGTGAAGTGGTCGCCAAAGGCATGCAGCACGCCCACGCGCAGCGCGGGGTCGTCGTCGAGGCGGGTGTAGGCCTCGGCCAGCTGGCGGAACATGGGCGGCGTCCAGCCGTTGCGCTTGGCCGGGCGGTTGATGCCGATCAGCAGCACGTGGCCGAGCACCTGGGTGTCGATGCAGCCCTCGGGTGGGGGCGTGGTGCTGGATGGTGTGGTGGCGTTGGCTTCTGACATGGCCGGGTCTCCTTTTCGTTTCCACGATTGAAAACCCGGCGCGCCGACTGCGCCGTCCCCAGGGGGACAACGCATGTGCGACGGGCTCCCATGCGTCCGCGGCTTCAAAAACCGGCGCGGCGCCTTACCAGTGCCCCCGCGCAAGGGCCGCCACGACATGTGAATGTCGTCTTCACTCCGTGCGCTGGGGGCGTCCCCCAGGGGGAAGGCGCAAAGCGACTCAGGGGGGTCAGTAGGTGTACACGCCCTGGCCGGTCTTGCGGCCCAAGCGCCCAGCGGCCACCATTTCCTTGAGCAGCGGGCACGGGCGGTATTTGCTGTCGCCAAACTCGGTCAGGTACACGTCCATCACGGCCAGGCACACATCCAGACCGATCATGTCGGCCAGCGCCAGTGGGCCGATGGGCTGGTTGCAACCGAGCTTCATGCCGGCGTCGATGTCCTCAGGCGTGGCCAGACCTTCGGCCAGCACGAAGAAGGCCTCGTTGATCATGGGCACCAGGATGCGGTTGACCACGAAGCCGGGCGCGTTCTTCACGGTGATGGGGCTCTTGCCCAGCGCCTCGGCCAGGGCCTTCACGGCGTCGTGCGTGGCGTCGCTGGTCTGCAGGCCACGGATGATCTCCACCAGCGCCATCATGGGCACGGGGTTGAAGAAGTGCATGCCGATGAAGCTTGTCGGCGCGGGATGGTGGCCGCGGCCAGCTTGGTGATGGAAATGGACGAGGTGTTCGATGCGATCAGCACCTCGGGCGCCACGATGGCATCGACCTGCTTCAGGATCTTGAGCTTGAGTTCGTAGTTCTCGGTGGCGGCCTCAATCACGAGTTGCGCGGCCTTGAGGTCGTCGTAGCTGGTGGAGGTCTTGATGCGCGACAGGGCGGCATCCTTGTCGGCGGCGCTGATTTTTTCCTTCTTGATCAGGCGGTCCAGGCTGCCGGCCACAGTGGCCAGGCCTTTTTGTACGGCCGCGTCGGAGATATCCACCATCACCACATTGATGCCCGACACCGCGCAAGCCTGCGCAATGCCGTTGCCCATGGTGCCCGCGCCGATGATGCCAACGGTCTGAATCGTCATATAGAGAGCCTTCTTCAAAGTGAAACGGATGGGCCGAATGTTAAGACGAAAAGCACGCCCGTTCGGTTATGGTGGCGGCAGCCCGCTCACCAGACGGGTGCCAGAGGCATGGGGAACAAAACCATGTTCGACTACATCATTGTTGGCGGCGGATCAGCGGGCTCGGTGCTCGCAGGCCGGCTGACCGAAGACCCCGCCGTGCGCGTCTGTCTGCTGGAGGCAGGGCCCGCTGACAAGAGTGTGCTCATCCATTGCCCCGCCGGGCTCGCCGTGATGGCCAAGTTCGAACTTAACGGCTGGGGCTTCAACACAACGCCCCAAGCCGCGCTCAACAACCGCCAGGGCTACCAACCGCGCGGAAAGGTGCTCGGGGGCTCCAGCTCGATCAATGCCATGGTCTACGTGCGCGGCCAGCATGCGGACTATGACTACTGGGCTGCACAGGGCAACCCGGGCTGGGGTTGGGACGATGTGAAGCCCTACTTTTTGCGCTCCGAGAACAACGAGCGGGGCGCGAACGAATGGCATGGGCAGGGCGGCCCCTTGAATGTTGCAGACCTGGGCGCGCCCAACCGATTCAGCCACTTGTTCACCGAGGCAGGCGTGCAGGCCGGCCACCCGCACAACACCGACTTCAACGGTGCCAGCCAGGAAGGCGTGGGGCTGTACCAGGTCACCCACAAAAACGGCGAACGGCACAGTGCCGCCAAGGGCTACCTCACGCCGCACCTCGCTCGGCCCAACCTGCAGGTGATTACCGAAGCACGGGCCACCCGCATTCTTTTTGAGGGCACACGCGCAGCGGGCGTGGAGTACCGCCAGGGCGGAGCGCTGCACCAGGTGAAGGCCCGTCGTGAGGTGTTGCTGAGCGCGGGCGCGCTGCTGTCGCCGCAGTTGCTGATGCTGTCGGGCATTGGCCCCGGCGCACAGCTGCAGCAACACGGTATCGCGGTGCTGCGCGACTTGCCAGGCGTGGGCGCCGCATCTGCATGACCACCCGGATGTCGTGCAGGTGATGAACGCGCCCCAAACTCACCGACCTGTTTGGTCTGTCTCTGTCGGGCATGGCGCAGACAGTGCGTGGCATCCTCGAATGGCGCAAGAGCCGCACGGGCATGCTGACCACCAACTTTGCCGAGGCGGGGGGCTTCATCAAGAGCGACCCGTCCGAAGCTTGCGCCCGACCTGCAACTGCACTTTGTGATTGGCAAGCTGGTGGACCACGGGCGCAAAACGGTGTTTGGCCACGGATACTCCGCCCACGTGTGCCTGCTGCAGCCAAAAAGCCGCGGCACGGTGGCCTTGGGCACAAGCGATCCCATGGCCCTGCCGCTGGTAGACCCCCAGTTTCTGGCGGACCCTGACGACATGCAGCGCATGGTGCGCGGGTTCAAGCGCATGCGCGCCATTCTGTCGCAGCCCGCACTGGCACAGTTTGGCGCCAAGGAGGTGGCATCGTCAGCTGGGGCGCAAACCGATACGCAGATTGAAGAGTTCATCCGCCAGTACGCAGACACCATCTACCACCCTGTGGGCACCTGCCGCATGGGACCGGGCGCGATGGATGTGGTGGACGCACAGCTGCGCGTGCACGGCGTGCAGGGGTTGCGCGTGGTGGACGCATCGATCATGCCGCGCGTTGTGAGCGGCAACACCAACGCACCTACGGTGATGATTGCGGAAAAGGCGGTGGACATGCTGCGCGCCGCGGCGTGATGAATTTCACATTGACGGTGTGCAGTAGCCGCGCAGGCTTGTCGCAGAGACCTAAAAGCGGAAGTACTTCACACGCAAAAAGCATCGCTTTTTCTAGACTTCTTTCATCGGCTGCGGGTGCATGGTGCACCCGGCCGACACCGCACAAAGACGGTGAAGCCACCGGCCTCCACAACAGGTTGGCCGCATGAAAGAAGACCGCGATGAACATCGACCCCCGTGAAATCTCTGCCCTGATCGCCGCCCACTCCGATACATCAGCCCCACCTGCTGCACCGCGGATTGATCTGTACGTTGGCATCCACAAGGCACTGCGTGCATTGATGTCGCACACGCTGCTGGCCCTGGGCCGCATGGATGTGACAGACGACGAAGAGTTCTGCAGCCATTGCGAGCGCGTGATGGACCTGCTCGGTCTGTGCCGCTCGCATCTGCACCACGAAAACACTTTTGTGCATGCCGCCATGGAAGCCCGCGCGCCGGGCACGGCGCAGGCTCTGGATCGCGAACACGGCGATCACGAAGCGGCCATCACCGCGCTGGCTGCGGGAGTCACCCAGCTGCTGGGTTGCGCAACCGCAGCGCGGCCTGCTGCAAGCCTTGCGCTGTATCGCCAACTGGCTCTGTTCATTGCGCACAACTTTGAACACATGCATGCCGAGGAAACCACGCACAACCGCGTGCTCTGGGCGCACTACAGCGATGAAGAGCTGGTGGACATCCACAACGCACTGGTTGCGTCCATCCCTGCGCACGAGACGACGGCCATCCTGCGTTGGTTGGTGCCATTCATGTCGCCCCCTGAGCGCACAGCGATGCTGGCCGACATGCGCGCTCATGCCCCGGCCGCGGTGTTCAGCGCGGTGCTCGACAGTGTGCAACCGCACCTCACGCCCTACGAGTGGATCAAGCTCATGCGCAGCCTCGGGATGCCCGCCGTGCCGGGCCTGGTGCACTGAGCCGTTGCAGCGGCCTGCGCTGCCTCAGGCCTTGAACCGCTTGCGGGTCAGTGCCAGCGCCACCCAGAAGGCCCCCACGGTGGTAACTGCCAGCACCAGTCCATGGCGTAGCGCGTTGTCCGGCCACTGGTCCATGAACAGCGGCCGGACCACTTCGACAGCGTTGGTCAGCGGTAGCCAGTCAGAAATGGCGCGCACGATGGGCGGCAACTGCTCGCGCGGGAAGAACACGCCCGACAGAAACATCATGGGTGTTAGCACCAGTGTGAAGTAGTACGTGAAGAAGTCGTACCCCTTGGCCAGGGCATTGAAGATCAATGCAATGCTGGAGAACATGATGCCCACGAACATCAGCACCGGCCATGCCAGCAGCAGCTTGGGGCTGTGGCTGATGCCCAGCGCCAGCATGACTCCCAGGATGGCAGTGACGGTGAACACGGCCTTGAAGGCGGCCCACAGCATTTCGGCCAGCACCACATCGTCCAGACTGATGGGCGCGTTCATGATGCCGTCCCAGGTCTTTTGCACATGCATGCGCGAAAAGGCCGAGTACAGGGCTTCAAAGCTTGCAGCGTTCATGGCGCTCATGCAGATAGAGCCGCTGGCCAGGAAGAGGATGTAGGGCACCTTGGTATCGCCACCTGCCGTGCTCACGTTCACCTGGCCTACCAGTGCTCCCATCCCATAGCCGAAGGCCACCAGCCACATCAGCGGCTCTGCAATGTTGCCCACCAGGCTGGGAATGGCCAGCTTGCGCCACACCAGCAGGTTGCGCATGAAAACCGGCCAGCACCGCGTCGACAGGCTGGGGGCACGCCATACCGAAGGATTGGGAGGCGACGTTGTGGCTTCGGCTGCGTCCGCCGAAGGGTTGGGAACAGTTTGCATGGGGCTATTGTGCTGCGTCCGCTTCTGCGACTTGGCACAGCGGTGCATGCGCCGTGGGCACGGCCATTGCTTGCGGGGGATGCATGACGACCTCCCATGTGCTCAATCTTCCGGCTGGCGCCAGTGCGCTTTGGCAGAACCGCCTGGGGCTGCTGTTGGATTCCACGGGCGAAGGCGTGTTTGGCATCGACCTGGCGGGCAACTGCGTCTTCATCAATCGCGCGGGAGCACAAATGCTGGGTTTTGCGGCAGAGGAGGTGATGGGACGCAACATGCACGCACTGACCCACCACTCGCATCCAGATGGCAGCCCCTACGCTGACAGCGATTGCCCGATTTTCAACGCGTTTCGCAACGGGCTGCCCTGCCGCGTGGACACCGAAGTCTTCTGGCGGCGCGATGGCTCATCGTTTGCAGTGGAATATTCGAGCCATCCCATTCTGGAAGGTGAGCTGGTGCATGGCGCCGTCATCGCCTTTCTGGACATCACCAGCCGCAGGCGCGCGGCCGACGAGCTGCAACGAGCCCATGACGAACTGGCCCTTGCCAACGACGAGCTGGAGCGCCGTGTGGCGGCGCGCACGCAGGAGCTTTCGCAAGCGCTGGTGCAATTGCGTGAGCTGTCGGCCTACTCGGAGCAAGTGCGAGAAGACGAGCGCACCCGTATTGCCCGCGAGGTGCACGACGAACTGGGCAGCCTTCTGGTCGCGCTGAAGATGGATGTGAACTGGCTGCACAAGCGCCTGGGAGAGCAGGGAGAACGTACGCCGCAGGCCGCTGGCGACATGCGCACCCAGATGCGCTGCAAATGCCAGAACATGAGTCGCCTGATCGAAACCGCGGTGGACAACGTGGGCCGCATCATCACGGATCTGCGCCCCAGCATCCTGGATCATCAGGGCCTGTGGGCGGCGCTGGAGTGGCAGGCGCAGGAGTTCGTGCAGTCGGCAGAGTTGCAACTGACCTGGCAAATGAACGTGCCCGACGCGTTGCACCTGCCTGAGCCTGCAGCCATTGCTGTGTTTCGCATATTCCAGGAGATGCTGAGCAACGTCGGCCGACACGCCCAGGCCAGTGCCATCGACATTGCCATTGATCTACAGGACGATACCCTGCAGTTGCGGGTGCAGGACAACGGAGTGGGCGCCACCCGCGAGGCGTTGGAGGCGCCCACCGCCTATGGTGTGATGGGCATGCGCGAGCGGGCCCGCCAACTGGGCGGGCAGCTGCGCATCACCAGTGAGCCCGGCAGAGGTTCGTGCCTGCAGTTGCTGATTCCGTTGGAGTTGTCATGAATTCTGTGGTCCGTGTGTTGATTGGGGATGACCACCGCATCGTGCGCGAGGGCCTCAAGCAGGTGCTGGGTGACCCGGCCAACGGGCTGCCAGACATTGCGGTGGTGTCTGAGGCTACACAGGGCGCAGAGGTGCTGGAGCAAGTGGCAGCGCTTGCCGGTGCTCAGGGGCTGGACCTCGTGTTGCTCGACATTGCCATGCCTGGCATGGACGGGCTGGAAGTGCTGCAGGCGCTGCGCAAGGCGTGGCCCGCTTTGCCCGTCCTCATGCTCAGCACCTACCCAGAGCGGCAGTACGCCGTGCGGTGCATTCAGATGGGGGCAGCAGGCTACCTGCACAAAAGCGCCGACCCGGACGACATGGTGGCAGCCGTGCGCAAGGCAGCCTCCGGAGGACGGTATCTGACCGAGGCGACAGCCCTCGCGCTGGCCGGAGCGGTAGAGCGCACCGGTGTGGTGCGTTCGGCCAGCACGGGCCTACCAGCCGGGGTGGACGCGCTCTCATATCGAGAGCACCAAGTGTTCCGATTGCTGACTGCTGGTCAAAGCGTGAGCGAAATTGGTGCGCAACTCAAGCTCGCACCCAATACGGTCAGCACCTACCGCGCACGCATCCTCGAAAAAACCGGCGCGCGCAACGATGTCGAACTCGCTCTGTTGGCCCGCGGGGCGCCAGAAGGCTGACTCTTGCCCTGTTGCGGGCGCTTTTGTAGTGCTAGCCCTACATGCTGTAGACGCCAGCCCCACGAAATAGCAAGCCGTACCACCAGCACGCGCGAACTGGCCCGCGCTTTGCGTAACACATGGCACCAACTTCTGTGAGGTGTGCCATGTCCGAATTCTTCTCGCCGTTTGATGCCGACCGCCCGTTGATGCTCAAGTGCAGCTGTGGCCGCGACCATACTGCAGCCGACCACCAGGCCGAAATGTCGGCCCAAGCGGCAGCGGCTACGCTGCGTGCACGCAGCCTGACCAGCCAGTTCGAGGCCTACAGCAACGAGTTCATCGAAGCGACGCTGGTCAAGGCCATTTTTCCGCAGGATGCTGTGCGGCGCCGCTTCATCAAGGCAGTGGGCAAAAGCACGGCGATGGCAGCGATTGCCAGTGTGTTGCCGGTAGCCAGCATGCAGGCCATGGCCCAAGAGAAGCAGGGCGCTCTGGAGAAGACCAACCTCAAGATCGGCTTCATTCCAATCACCTGTGCCACGCCGTTGATCATGGCCCACCCCTTGGGTTTCTATCAAAAGCAGGGCCTGAATGTGGAAGTGACCAAGACGGCAGGCTGGGCGCTGATCCGCGACAAGATGATGAACAAGGAATACGACGCCACGCATTTCCTGTCGCCCATGCCGCTCGCGATCTCGATGGGCCTCGGCTCCAACGCCATGCCGATGAATGTGGCGACCATTCAAAACGTCAACGGGCAGGCGATCACCCTGGCCCTCAAGCACAAGAACAACCGCGATCCTAAAAACTGGAAGGGCTTCAAGTTCGCGATTCCGTTCGAGTACAGCATGCACAACTTCCTGTTGCGCTACTACCTCGCAGAAGCGGGCCTGAACCCGGATACCGATGTGCAGCTGCGCGTGGTCCCGCCGGCCGAGATGGTGGCCAACCTGCGTGCAGGCAACATCGACGGCTTCCTCGGTCCCGATCCCTTCAACCAGCGTGCGGTGTACGAGGAGGCTGGTTTCATCCACCTGCTCACCAAGGACATGTGGAATGGTCACCCATGCTGCGCGTTTGGCACCAGCGCTGAGTTCATACAGAAGAACCCGAACACCTTTGCGGCGCTGTACCGTGCCGTGCTGACGTCGGCCGCCATGGCGCGCGACCCGGCCAACCGCGAACTGATCGCCAAGGTGATTGCGCCCCAGGCCTACCTGAACCAGCCCGAGGCGGTGGTGGCCCAAGTGTTGACTGGAAAATTTGCGGACGGCCTTGGCAAGATCCAGACCGTTCCCGACCGCGCGGACTTCGACCCCATGCCTTGGCAGAGCATGGCCGTGTGGATGCTCACGCAGATGCAGCGCTGGGGTTACGTCAAGGGCGATGTGAACTACAAGCAGATCGCTGAGAAGGTGTTCCTGATCACCGACGCCAAAAAGCACATGAAGGCGCTCGATCAAAAGGTACCCGACGGCGCGTACCCCAAGTTCAAGATCATGGGCAAGGAGTTCGATGCAGCCAAGGCTGCCGAATACACCGCCAGCTTCCCCATCCGGAAGGTTGGCTGATATGGGTAGCGCGCGCAACCTCAACGTCCGCGCTGGCGTGCTGTCCGTGCTGATCCTGATGGCGCTGCTGGGCATCTGGTATGTCGCTACGGCCAGCTCCGGGCCTGCGAACACCCTGGCCGGTATGACCGCCGAGCAGATCGAGTACGCCAAGATGATGGGCAAGGACCCGGGCACGACCAAGAGCGACGGATTCCCCACATTGGCCGACATGGGGGCCACCGCCTGGGGACACCTCTCGAACCCGTTTTATGACAACGGGCCCAACGACAAGGGTGTGGCGCTGCAGCTGGGGTATTCGCTGGCCCGCGTGGCGCTGGGATTTGGCCTGGCCTGCCTGGTGGCCATACCGCTGGGCTTCATCATCGGCATGTCGCCGCTGTTGCGCCGAGCGTTCGACCCGTTCATCCAGGTGCTCAAGCCCATCAGCCCGCTGGCATGGATGCCGCTGGCGCTCTACACCATCAAGGACTCGTCGATCTCGGGCATCTTCGTGATCTTCATTTGTTCGGTGTGGCCCATGCTGGTGAACACGGCCTTCGGCGTCGCCTCGGTCAAGCGCGAGTGGCTCAACGTGTCGGCGACGCTGCAGGTCAACCCGCTGCGCAAGGCCTTCCTGGTAATCCTGCCCGCCGCGGCGCCAACCATCCTGACCGGCATGCGGATCAGCATGGGCATCGCCTGGCTGGTGATCGTGGCCGCCGAGATGCTGGTGGGCGGTACGGGCATTGGCTACTTCGTGTGGAACGAGTGGAACAACCTGTCGCTCACCAACGTGATCTTCGCCATCCTGGTGATTGGTGTGGTCGGCATGCTGCTGGACCTCGCTTTTGGGCAGCTCCAGAAGGCGGTGACCTATGTGGAGTGAAGTAACCCATCGCGCATCCGCTGCCCCGGATCCAAGCGGTGCAAGCGGTGCACCGCAAAGAAAGGCTTCTGCCGTGAACGGTTTCCTTCAGATCGAAAGGCTCAGCAAGGCCTATGTCCCCAGCAAGCCGGTTTTTGCCGACGTGTCGTTTGCGCTCGACAAGGGCGAGTTCGTCTGCATCATCGGCCACTCGGGCTGCGGCAAGACCACCATCCTGAACGTGCTGGCCGGGCTCGACACTGCCACTTCGGGCAATGTGATCATGGACGGACGCGAGGTCTCAGGCCCGAGTCTGGACCGGGGTGTGGTGTTCCAGAGCCATGCACTCATGCCCTGGCTCACGGTGCGCCAGAACATCGCTTTTGCCGTGAAATCGCGCTGGCCCGACTGGAAGAGGGCGCAGGTGGATGCGCATGTGGAGAAGTTCGTGGCGCTGGTGGGCCTGAGTCCTGCCATTGACAAGAAGCCCTCGCAACTTTCAGGTGGCATGAAGCAGCGCGTGGGCATCGCGCGCGCCTTCTCCATCCAGCCCAAGATGCTGCTGCTCGATGAGCCCTTCGGTGCGCTCGACGCACTGACGCGCGGCACCATCCAGGACGAGCTGATGACCATCGTGCGCCAGACGCAACAGACGGTGTTCATGATCACCCACGACGTGGACGAAGCCATCCTGCTGGCAGACCGCATCTTGCTGATGAGCAACGGCAACGAAACCTCGGAAGGCTATCGCCCCGGCGGCATTGCCGAGGTCGTGGTCAACCCATTGCCGCGTGACCGCACGCGCGCCAGCCTGCACCACCTGGACGGCTACTACGCGCTTCGCAACCACATCGTGGACTTTTTGGTGACCCGCGCCAAAGCCCACTGATCTCATTGATCCCAACGCCTTGCCTTGTTGCTCCTCGGAGCGGCGGGGAGGGCTGCACCCTGAAGTTTCTGTTCCCTGTTCAAAACCCAGCCCACCAAGGAGCCATCACCATGAACCGCAACGACGTCACCGAAAAGATCATCAGCACCAAGGTCTCCAAAGGCCTGCAATGGGACGCCATTGCCAAGAAGGTCGGCCAGTCCAAGGAGTGGACAACTGCGCTGTGCCTGGGCCAGATGACCGCCACGCCCGAGCAGGCCAAAGTGGTGGGCAAAATCTTCGGCCTCACGGCCGAAGAGCAGAAGTGGCTGCAAGTGGTGCCCTACAAGGGCTCCCTGCCCACGCCTGTGCCTACAGACCCGCTGATCTACCGCTGGTACGAAGTGGTCAGCGTGTACGGCACCACCATCAAAGAGTTGATTCACGAAGAGTTTGGCGACGGCATCATGAGCGCTATCGACTTCAGCATGGACATCCAGCGCGAAGCCAACCCCAACGGGGACCGTGTCAATGTGGTCCTGTCGGGCAAGTTCCTGCCGTATAAACAGTACTAACCCCCTGAGTCGCTTCGCGCCTTCCCCCTTTCTCTCGAATTGCTGCGCAATTCGGGAAGGGGGACACCGCCAGCGCGGCGGGGCGGCCCTTGCGCGGCGGTCGCAGGTATAGGCCGTGCTCGTTATGCCGGCGTGGGTCTAGGCATTGCACCGAGTGGGGTAACCAAGACGGTCAGAGCACCTTGACGGCGCGGCCAATGAACTGGATGGGCCCCGTGGGTTTGCCAATCGGCGAGCCTGTGGGTGGCTCCAGTGTCAACTCGAAAAGCTGGTTGGGCTGCAGAGGCGGCAACTTGTCCAGCGGGATCTGAAGCGGCTGCCCTGGCTTGACGAGCCCCAGCGACACGGGGCCATTCCAGTCGTCGGCCTTGGTCCAGAACTCCAGGGCCTTGTCGGCGGGCACTTCCATCACCCCCAGTGGTATCAGGCTGATCTGCTGTGGCGAGCTGGCCTGCACGACCCAGCCCGGTGCCTTATCCTGCGGCGCAACCAGCACCACCATGAACTGCGGGGGCGCTGCCATGGGGGCCACGCGGGTCACCAGCACGGCTGCCAGAACCGCGGCCATGGCAAACCCCGATCCGGCCAGAGCACGCCACAGGCCCAGATGGTTCCACCAGCGGTCCGTCGACGAGACGACTGCGCGCGGGCGAACCTGAGGTGCCGCGTTTGCGGTCGCCGCAGAGGCGCTGACCGCTTGCAGTGAAGTGTCAATGCGCTTCCACAGCGCTGCCGAGGGTGTGACGGGCTCGGCCAGGTGCGTGAGCGGCAGCAGCCGCGCTTCCCAGTCCGCGACGGCCCGCTGCAGTGCGGCGTCGGTGACCAGGCGTTGCGCTACCGCGATTCTTGCGGCGGCCGGCAACGTTCCCAGCACGTATTCACCGGCCACCACGTGCAGGTCTTCAGGCTCCAGGGGTGTTGCTTGTTGTGTGTGCTGGTTCATGCCATGCACTCCCGCAGCGACACCAGGCTGCGCCTTATCCAGGCCTTGACCGTGCCCAGGGGCGCACCCAGGCGCTCGGCAATTTCACCGTGTGAGCATCCATCGATATAGGCATGCAGCACGCAGTTGCGCCGCGCCGGGTCCAGGCCCTGCAGACAATGCTGCAGGCGGCCCAGGCTGGCGTTCAGTTCAAAGGTCTCTTCCACCGCGTGGTAGGCCTGCACAGACATGTCGGCCTCCAGGGCTTGGTGGGTGGGTTCGTCCACATCAACGTGGCGGCCCGCGTCGCGCACGGCGTTCAGGGCCAGGTTGCGCACCACGCTATAGATCCAGCCGCGGGCACTGCCCCGGCTGACGTCAAAGCTGGCCGCTCGGGTCCAGATGTTCACGCAGGCGTCGTGCACGATGTCCTCGGCCAGCGCGCGCTGGCGCACGATGCGCAGTGCTACGCCCAGCAGGCGTGCGCCCTCTTGTTCATACAGGCGGCGCATGGCGCTCCTGTCCCCTGCGGCGCAGGCAACGAGGGTTGCTTCGTAGTCAAAATCGCCAGGGGTGACAGGCACGGGTTGGAATGGGCTCGGCTAAAACGTCGGCGCATCGTAGCCGAGAACCCCCGCCGCCCGAGTGCAATCCCCCGCGCTGCAGGGGATTGATCGGGTGCTTACGCCGCTTTCCAGAAGATGTAGTCGGCTTGGTACTTGACGATCTGGCGTTCGCCCTTGTTCGAGGGGCTGCAGGCGGCCATGGGTGCCGCGCCGCCCTTCAAGGCCACTCGCTGGATGTAAGTCACGCCTGTCATGGCACCCATGCCCATGGCGGGGTTGGCTTTCACCAGTTGGAAGGGGATGTTGCCTGCACCGGCTGGCGCCACGGCCAACTGCGTTGCAGTCAGCTTGGAGCCATCACTCGACTCCCAGGTGGCTGGAGGGCCGTAGTAGGTGCCCACTTGTTTGCCGCTGCGGTCATTCAACACGGCCTTGGGGCCCACAAACACCCACTCGGTCTGGCCGGGCATGTTGGCCTTGTCGCGGCATTCGTAGGTGATCTCGCCCATGCCCACGGTTTCCATGGCCACCTTGTTGCCCGCGGGTACCTTGATGGTGTCTGGCAGGCTGTCCTGCGAGAACATGGGCTTGGCGGGTGATGACGACATGGAGCCACAGGCGCTCAGCAGCACGGCAGCGGCAATGGCGCCAGTCAAGGGGATCAGGCGGGAGAGGGTGGTTTGGGTCTTGTTCATGGCGTTTCGCTTCTTCGGTTGGGTTGAAAGAACAGCAGCAAGATCCGCTGCTGTAGGTACTACCCACCGAAACGCCGTTTGGATGCAGTCAACGCAAAATATTTTTTTGGCGCGCCTTGTTGCTCCGGGTGGTGCGAGCCAACGAGCCACCAAGGGGGATGTAATCGCCAATGTGCAGCGATGCCGCCTTGGGCGATGACACCCACAAATTACGTCCGCGGTACTTGGCTTCATGCAGGCGCGCATCGGCAAAAGCATTGAGCTCGTCCACGGTTTGTCCATGCTGCGGGAAACCGCGGTCGCTCAGTGCAGCGTCAGCGGCCGGGTGGTGGTCTTCACGCGCACCACCGCCGCCCGGTGCTGGTATGGATTGGCGCCTTGGCCCAGAACTGCCGCAGCGAGGGTGCGCGCCTGCCGGGCAATCGGCTCGATATACCGGCTGCATTGCCCGTCGATGCTGATGCAGTCGCCCAGCGCATGGATGCCGGGCACGCTGGTCTGCAGCGTCTCAGCGTTCACCGCAATGCCCTGGGCCCAGTCGAGACCTGCACTCTGTGCCAAGCGGTGGGGGGGCAGCAGGCCAGCGGCCACCACCACTTCGTCGGCCGCAAAGCGCTGCCCGCTGGTGGTGGTGATGCGGTAGCGCGAGCCCACGCGTTCCACCTGCGCCACCTGCAGGCCGCCTTCAAAGCGTATGGACAAGGTCCTTCCAGGCGTCCAGCAGCTGCAGCCCTGCCTGCTGGTCGTGCCAGCGCGCCAGTGGCTCGGCGGCCGTGTCCAGCAGCGTGATGCGGTGGCCGCCCAGCGCCAGGTCGTTGGCCAGCTCGCTGCCGATCAGGCCCGCGCCGATGATGAGCACGTCCTTGGGCTGGTCGCCCAGGTGCTGGCGCAGGCGCTGGTAGGCGTCCAGGTGGTTGATGCGCCAGCACAGGCTGGCGGGCAAGCCTGGCGGCAAGGTGGCCTGCGCACCATGGGCCAGCACCAGGTGGCCGTAGCGCAGCGTGCCCCGCGTGGTGCGCAGTTGGCGCGTGTCGGCGCAGATGCGCACGGCATGGGTGTGGGCCAGCAAATTGACGCCCAGGCGCCGCGCCGCATCGCGGCCGGTTTCGGACACCAGCGCCAGCGGGTCCAGCTGGCGCGCCATGGCCACGGACAGCAAAGGCTTGTCGTACCGGTCGCCCGCGCAGGCGGTGACCAGGGTGATGGGCAGCGTGGCGCTTTGATGGCGCAGGGTTTCGGCCAGTTGCCAGCCTGCGCGGCCCGCGCCGACGATGACCACGCCCGGCTCGCCGCGCACGCGGCTGGCGGCGGCTGGCGCTGCGCTGGCCTGCGCCCGCAACGCCTCCAGCGTGGGGGCTTCGTACGGAGAAAAATCGGCCTTGGTCACTCCACACAGCGGGCAGGCCCAGTCGTCGGGTATGTCCGCCAGCCGCGTGCCCGGCGGCAGGCCGCCATCGGGGTCGCCGTCGGCCTCGTGGTAGACGTAGCCGCAGGCGTTGCAGATGTAGCTTTGCCAGGGCGCTTGGGTGGCCGCGTCGGCGAACGCATCGCACAGCGCCTGCGATGCCGCGCTCAACGCGAACTCGGAGGCAACCGACGGAGTGGTGGCGGTGGGGGAGGCGGGCGTCATGCGGGCATCTCCTCGGTGCTGAGCCGGGCGATCTCTTTGCGCAGGTGTTTGATGGCGGGCGTGACGATGGCCACAAAGTGCGATTCGCGCACGCGCCGCTGCACGTCCGAGCTCATGAGGTAGCCGCGCGCACCCTGGTGCATCAGGGCGGACTGGGCGGCGCGCAGGCACAGCTCCGCGCCGTGGGCACGGGCGTCCAGCACGTCGATGAAGAAGTCGGTGCGGGTGTCGAACGGCGTCTGGGCCAGTTGCATGACGCGCGCGGTCAGCGCGTCCAGTTCGGCCTGCAGGGCATCGGGCCGGTCTTCGAGGAACTGGTTGACGTGGCCCAGTTGGGCCTCCACCGCCCACATCGAATCGATGGCGCCCTGGGTGATGCCCACGGCCATGCCACATTGCAGCATCACGAACGCAGCGCGGATGCGGGCGATAAAAGGGCGGGTGGGGTCGGCCATTGTGTCGGCCGTGCCGATGAAATGGTCCTTGAGCCGCAGCGCATAGGTGCCCGTGCCCTCCATGGCCGAGAAGCTGGGGCATTCGCGCATCTCCACGCCCGGGGCATCGCAGCGCAGCAGGAACATCACCTCGCGCTGGCTGGCCGCACCATCGGCCTCGACCACCGCAGCAATGGCGCCGCAGTAGTGGTTGGCCCCCAGGTTGCTCACCCAGGGCAGGGTGCCGTTGACGAGGTAGCCGCCTTCTACCGGCGTGGCCTTGAGCAGCAGGCTTTCGATCTGCGCATAGCTCTTCATGGGGTTGGACAGCGCCGTGCCGCCCATGCCCGCGCCGCTGGCGTGGCGCTGCAGCACATCGCCCATCAGCGCGGGGTTGCCCGACTGCTGCAGGTACAGCCCGCACACCGCCTGGCACCACATCATGAAGCCGGTGGCGCCGCACACGCGCGAGGCCTCGGCCATGGCGCGGATGGCCAGGCCGTAGTCGGCCGGGCCGGCGGTGCTGTCCAGGTGCGCGCTCATCGCGCCCACGGCGGCCAGCTGCTGCAGCTCGGCGCAGGGGTAGTAGCCGGTGCGGTCAATCGCCTCCACCTGCGCGGCCAGCGGGCCCTGGGCAATCTGGCGCACGGCGGCCAGCAGCGCATCGCCCCGCAGGGCGCCGTCCAGGTGGAGTTGGGGGGGGAGGTCGGCGGGGTTCATGGGGCTCCTTGGGTGCGCAGGGCGGGCTCGGTGGCGGGGCTGTTTAGTCCGCGAGGCTGATTTCGAACGGAATCGGGTTGCGCATGCTGTTGGCCACGGGCGAGTAGAAGTTGGCGTGCTGCACGATCTCGTCCAGCACCTCGCGCGGCGCATCGCCCTCCACCAGCACCTTCACGCGGATCGCCTGAAAGCCCATTTCCGGCGGCAGTCTTTTGCAGCGCACCACCGGCACCCCAGGCGGCGGGGTTGCCGATGTCGCCTTCCATGAAGATCTCGATCTTGCTGAGCTTGACCTGCTTCCAGGTGGCCACGGCCGTGATGCCCACCGCCAGGCAGCCGCCCAGGCCCGACAGCACGATCTCGCCGGGCGCAGGCGCCGTGTCCTGGCCGAACAGGTGCAGGGGCTCGTCCACCACCACCGGCGCATGGTTGCCCACGGCGCTCAGCGAGCGGTACTGCCCCTCCATCACCGTGTGGACCTTGTTCGTGCCCCGGCTGGCAGGGTTGTTGCGGCCCTTGTCGGCAAAGGCCATCAGCCCGTCGCGGTCGATGGGGCGCAGGTGCGTGTGCACGGTGGTGACGGGGGCAGAGGGTTCCAGCAGATCGGTGGACATGGTGTTCCTTGGAGAAAGAAAAGGGAGGCAAAAAATGAAGGAGAGGGCTCGCAGCGGGCCACGCCCGCTGCAAAAAGCACGGGGCTCAGGCCGCCAGCGCCAGCGCAGGCTTTTTGGGGAACTTGACCAGCGGCAGCCCGCTTTCGATCGGCAGCTTGTCGTCGCGCGACCATTCGTTCCACGAGCCGAAGTACATGCGCACATCGGCAAAGCCCGCCTGCTTGAGCGCGAGGAAGGTGTTGGACGCGCGCGCGCCCTTGAAGCAATACAGGTACACCGTGTCCGCCGGGCTGATGCCCGCCGTCGCGCATTCGGCGCGCACTTCGTCGGGCGACTTGAACACCGGGCCCTGGGCCGATGGCTTCATGAAGCGGTACCACTCCAGCCACTTGGCGCCCGGCAGGCGGCCCTTGCGGGGCGCAAAGTCCTTGCCATAGGGGCTGGAGCTGTCGCCAATCCACTCGTCCACATCGCGCACGTCGAGCAGCACGGTGTCGGTGCCCAGGGCCTCGATCACATCTTCCTTGGTCAGCATCACATCGGTGGTGGCCAAGTTGGTGGGGAAGATGGCGGGCGTGGGCACCACGGCCTCGGTGGACACGGGCAGTTCTGCCGCCTTCCAGGCCGAGTAGCCGCCATTCAATACCTTGACCTTGGGGTAGCCCAGCCAGGTCAGCAGGTAGTAGCCCCGGCACGACTGGCCGTAGCCGCTGTTCAGCGCATCTTCATAGAACACGGCCGTCTCGGCGCCCGACAGGCCGATGGCGCCCAGGTGCGCGGCAAAGGTGTCCTTCAGCTCCTGCAGGCCCTGGGGCGTGGAGGTAGCCAGGTAGGTGAAGGTCTCGCGCAGGTTCACCGCGCCGGGGATGTGCCCCAAGGCATAGGTGTCGGCGTCGCGGGTGTCGATCAGCACCACGGGCTCTGCGGCTTGCAGGGCCAACAGCTGGGTGGGCGAGATGAGGACGGCGTCGGAGGCGGATGCGGTCACGGTGCTCATGGGAAACCTTTCGATGCGGAGGTGGGCGGGATGCCTGCCCTCCTTATCGCAACAGGTGTGCCAGAGCGGTTGGATGCAAGAAAATTTGAATCAAATTGGCCGCTAGCGCTTATCTGTAAAGCGCTGGAAGCTATTGATTTAATAGTGTTTTGTCCGCGCCCTTATCGCTGAGCACTCAGGCCAACGCAAACGCTGAACACTGTGTCTACAAATTGTCGACACAGTGTTCGGCGTTACTTCAGCCCCGCCTTGCGCAGCCGGTAGCTGAACTGCCGCAGCGTCAACCCCAGGCTCTGCGCCGCGCGCGACTGGTTGCCGTGGTGCTCGGCCAGCGCGGCCTGCAGCACCTGGATGCTGTGGGACTGTGCCGGGTGGTAGTCGCGCACCAGCGGTGCTGCGGCGATAGGGGTCGAAGGCGTCTCTGCCTGAATCTGCTGAACGGGCGCCGGTGCGGGCGGCAACGCCACAGCCGTAGCGGGCAGAAACCGGTCCAGCTCCGCCCGCCCCACCAGCGTGTCGTTGGCCAGCAGCACCAGCCGCTCGATCACATTGCCCAGCTCGCGGATGTTGCCGGGCCACGGGTGTTCTTCGAGCCGCGCCAGCGCGTCGGGCGAGAGATTCACGTTGCGCTGGTGCGCCTGGTTGGCGCGGCTCACAAAGTGCAGCGCCAGCGCGCGGATGTCCTCGCGCCGCTCGGCCAGCGAGGGCAGGCGGATGGGGATCACGTTCAGGCGGTAGTACAGGTCTTGCCGGAAGTGGCCCAGCTCCACCTCTTGCGCCAGATCGCGGTTGGTGGCCGCCACCAGGCGCACGTTGACCTTGACCTCGCGCTGCCCGCCCAGGCGCACCAGCGTGCCCTCCTGCAGCGTGCGCAACAGCTTCGATTGCATGGCCAGCGGCAGCTCGCCGATCTCGTCGAGAAAGATGGTGCCGCTGTCGGCCTGCTCAAACCAGCCTGGGCGTGCCGTGCTGGCGCCGGTAAAGGCGCCTTTTTCGTAGCCAAACAGTTCGGACTCGAACAGCGCATCGGGAATGGCCGAGCAGTTGACCTTGATGAAAGGCCGGTCGCGCCGCCCGCTGGCCAGGTGCACGGCGCGCGCAAACAGCTCCTTGCCCGTGCCCGACTGGCCCAGCAGCAGCACGGTGGCCTGGGTTTGCGACACGCGCTCCAGCTCGCTCAAGGCCTGCAGCAGCGGCGGCGAGCTGCCGATCAGCCCGTAGCGCGCGCTTTTGGTGTTGAGCGCATTGGCCAGCACGGCGTTGCGCGCCTCTAGTTGGCGCGTCTGTTCGGCCACCAGTGCTTCGAGCTGCAGCAACTGGCCCACCAGCGTGGCCAGCACGCGCAGCACCGCCAGGTCGTCGTTCAGGTGGCGCTGGCGGCTGCGGATGCGGTGGCAGGCCAGCACGCCGATGGGCGCGTTGTTGACCTCGATGGGCAGTGCGATGAAGGCCACCGTCTCGGGCGGCAGCTGGCTGCGCTCCACCGCGCGCGCCAGAAACAGCGGTTCGGCATCGATGTCCTGCACGATGGCAGGTTGCCCGGTGGCCAGCACGCGGCCTGTGATGCCTTCGCCCCAGGCGTAGCGCCCGCGCTGGCGCCTCGGTCTGGGTCAGGCCGTAGGCATGCTGGATCGAGGCGGTGCGCGGCGCGCCTGCTTCGATGGCGGCGCTGTCCACCAGCACGATGCGCCCCCGGTTCAGGCCCAGCAGCTCGCTCATCAGGTGCAGCATCTCGCGCAGCACCAGGCCGGGCGCCAGGCTGCGGCCGATGAGGCGCATCACCTCGCGCATCAGCAGCAGCTCCTGGGCGTGCCAGTCGGTGGGGCTGTGCGAGCGGGCAGTGCTGGAAGGGGAGGGCATGGGTGGTGGGGGCATGTCATGGCGATTGCAAGTTCTGCGCCCGGGTGCATTAAAGTCGCCTGCGTCCAGCCATTTACTGACTTTTCAACCCTCTCGAAAGCCCCCACCATGACCACCCTCGGAACCCCGCTGTCCCCCCATGCCACCAAAGTCATGCTGCTGGGCTCGGGCGAGCTGGGCAAGGAGGTGCTGATCGCCCTGCAGCGCCTGGGCGTGGAAACCATCGCGGTGGACCGCTACGAGAACGCCCCCGGCCAGCAGGTGGCCCACCATGCGCGCACCATCACCATGAGCGACCCGGCCCAGCTCAAGGCCTTGATCGAGGCCGAACGGCCCCACCTGGTGGTGCCCGAGATCGAAGCCATCGCCACCCCCATGCTGGAAGAGCTGGAAGCCGCTGGCACCGTGCGCGTCATCCCCACGGCCCGCGCCGCGCGCCTGACCATGGACCGTGAAGGCATCCGTGTGCTGGCCGCCGAAACGCTGGGCCTGCCCACCAGCCCCTACCAATTTTGCAACTCGCTCGAAGAACTGCAGGCCGCGATTGAAGGGCCGAAAGACGGCGGTCCTGGCCGCCGTGGCATCGGCTACCCCTGCATCGTCAAGCCCGTGATGAGCAGCTCGGGCAAGGGCCAGAGCAAGATCGACGGCCCGGCGGACGTCAAGAAGGCCTGGGACTACGCCATGGCCGGCGGCCGCGTGAGCCACGGCCGCGTCATCGTCGAAGGTTTTATCGACTTTGACTACGAAATCACCCAGCTCACCGTGCGTGCGGTGGGCGCAGACGGACAGATCGAAACCCACTTCTGCGACCCCATCGGCCATGTGCAGGTCAGCGGCGACTACGTGGAAAGCTGGCAGCCCCACCCCATGCACCCCGCCGCGCTCGAAAAGTCGCGCCAGATCGCCAAGGCCGTGACCGACAACCTGGGCGGCCAGGGCTTGTTTGGGGTGGAGCTGTTCGTGAAGGGCGAGGACGTCTGGTTCAGCGAAGTCAGCCCCCGCCCGCATGACACCGGCCTGGTCACGCTGTGCACCCAGCACCAGAGCGAGTTCGAGCTGCACGCCCGCGCCATCCTGGGCCTGCCGGTGGACACCAGCCTGCGCAACCCGGGCGCCAGCGCCGTGATTTATGGCGGCGTGGAAGCCCATGGGCATCGTCTTTGACGGCGTGGAAGAAGCCCTGCGTGTGCCCGGCACCGACCTGCGCCTGTTCGGCAAGCCCGAGAGCTTCACCAAGCGCCGCATGGGCGTGGCGCTGGCGCGGGCGGCCGATGTGGACACGGCGCGCACGAACGCCAAGCTGGCAGCCAGCAAAGTCAAGCCACGCAAGGCCTAATGCAGAATTTTGAGTGAAATTGGTCGTTAGCGCTTATATATTAGGCATTGTTAGCTATATTTTCAGGAGCATTTTTCGGTCGATGTGGGCCAAAGTCCCCCAACTCTCCCGGGTGGGGCGGGCGCTGAGGCATTTTCTCGAGGATGCTTCGATGATCGGCAAGCCCGTTGCAGGGCCTCCCGCAGTCACACGCAATCGGGATTTTTTCCACAACCTAACGCGCGTTCCCACTTTTTACGCGGTTGGCCGCAACCCGATAGGTCTCGCGCTCCTTGAGCAAAAAGGCCCGTGCTTGTGATGGAGTGAATCGGCCTGGTGACGTAGCGCCGATCGACTGTAGGTACTCCGCCATGCCGGGCTGCGCTGCGATTGCTTCAAGGGTGTTGTTCAGTTTTTGCAGCACTGGTTCTGGCACGCCTTTCTGCGTCAGAAACATGCCCCAGGTGCGCAGATTCAAACCCCTGAGCGCTGGTGTTTCGTCCAGCGATGGGACGTGTGCCAGTACCGGTACACGTTCTGGTGAAGTCACGCCCAGCACCTGGATGCGCCTTTGTACGCCCAGCCCTACAGCGCTGGGTAGCGTGATGATCCCCAAGTCAAGGTGACCTGCCATGAGACCGTTGATAACCTGCGACCCGCCTCCGTAGGGGACATGGAGCATGAACGTATCGGTATGGCTCTTGATCATCTCCATGACAAAGTGCTGAAAGGTGCCGATCCCGGGTGATCCATAGGTCAGTTTGCCGGGGTGGCTGCGCGCGTACGCAATCATTGCTTGCATTGAATTGCCGGGAAAGTCGGCCCTGGCCACCAATGCCGCCGGTGCGGTCCCCACCACCGAAATGGCGGACAGGTCATCGGACGTGTAACCGGCGTCGGGATTGATCAGCGGCACCAGCACGCATTCGCTCAACGAACCGTAAAGCAGCGTGTGCCCGTCTGCGGGTGCGCGCAAGAGCTTTTGCACGCCCAGTGCGCCACCCGCACCGGCCACGTTATCTATGGCAACGGCTGTTCCCAGCCGTCTGGCCATCTCGCTCTGGAATGTACGAGCACCCAGATCTGATACGCCGCCAGCCGAATACGGTACGATGACCGTGACCGCTTTGGTTGGAAAACCAGACTGCGCCTGTGCCGCGACGCTGCCAGCGCCACTGGCTATCAACCCACAGAAGTGGCGACGGGTCAGTGGCACAGGTATTCGGGTTCCCGGGGCGTCATTGCTCGGCGCATTGCTCTGCAAAAAAGCACATTCAGATTCGTATTGCGTGATGTGCATGCTGTGGTTTTTTTAATTGTCAGGTCAATTCTTCGCCCCAGCGCTTGCGCGAGGTTCGAAGGCGGTAGTTGTCGCGATATTCCGCGGGACGCTTGCCGGTGGCCCGCACGAAGGTTCGCCGGAAGGTGCCGAGGTCTGTATAGCCGCACATCCGGGCAATTTGTTCGATGGATGCGTAGCTTGTCTCCAGCAAAACCTGCGCGCGTGCTACGCGCAGACCGTGCAGGAAGTCCAGCGGTGTCTGTCCAAAGGCCAGAGAAAAGTGCCGCAAAAGGGTCCTGGGGCTCGTAGACGCCGCATCGGCGGTAGCTTTCAGGTCGTACGGCTGGCCCATGTGCGCTTCAAGCCACCGGCGAGCGTGTTCTACCGCACCTTCCGGCAGTACTTTTCCATGGACTCCCTGGTCAATGTTCAGTACTGCAACCCGTTGCCTGCCTGGTTTCGGTAGCAACACATGCGCAACCGAGTCTGCGAGGTCGCGCAGATGGGGGTGTGCTGTGTGCCGCAGCAAGTCCAGCAATGTCTGGGTAGCCCACACGGGTGATTCACAGGTCCAGACCCTGTCGCAGGAGGTCCACGGAGTGTCGGCTGCAATTTGCACCTGATCCGACTGGCGTAGCGTTGGGGCAATGAACGGCCAGGGAACTGCTGCCTGAGCCCCGTCCAGCACACCGGCACGCGCTGCCAGCGCAGATGCGTTGTACACCATGGCCAATTGACCACCTGCCCGGTGTACCGCCTGCAATGCAGGAATCGCGCTGGCACTTCTCTGCACCAGGCGGTCCAGCTGGGGGCCGCTTTGCGCATGCCAGCCCGGCACCACTGCGACATCCGCAACGCGTTGCATGCTGCGCGGCCCTCTTGGAAGCCAGCGCGGAAGGGATGGGTGGTCACCGAGTGCACGCCAGCGCCAACTGACTGCGGCGGTCGCCATCGTGCCTCGCATGGCCGCCAGCTGGTTCACCATTTGCAGTACATCGACCACGCTGATAGCGACCCCCGCGAGCGCATCCGAATCCCAGTAGATGTCAACGGTCAACGGCCTGGTTCTGGTGCTGTCTTTCATGGCATTGGATGCGCATACTTTGGCAAGGATTGCACTTTATACGCTAGGCGCTCCGAGGCAACATCAGTGTCACGAATTGTTATGGGCTGGTTGCAGCGACTCTATGAACACTGATCTGAAAACATCCTCTTGCATCCGCTTTGCGTCGCGCCTCTCAATAGCCACAGTGGCGAGCCTTGTCCTCTGCGCTGGCAACGCTTTGGGAGCGGCCACGATCAATATTGCTCAGTCAGGCGCCGATGTGGTGGCCACTTTCTCAGGAAGCATCAATACAGACGGGGCGACTACCGGGTCCACTGGCTTTTCGAGTGGGGTCATCCCGAACTGGGGATTTGTTTCTAACGGGGGTGCTGCCATAGAGTTTGCATTCGTTTCAGGACCCACCGGTTTTGGCCCTGGCAGCTCGCAAGTGTTTGCGACCTCTTCGACGGGCGATGTGTTCGGTGTGTTCGCGTTTTCTGGAAGAATCGCGGTGCCCGTGGGATACACATCAGGCGCTCCCATTTCAGGAGCGGCGACGCTTGCCAACACAACCGTCACGACCCTTGGCCTGACGCCGGGTACCTACACTTACACTTGGGGTAGCGGCGGCAACGCCGATTCACTCAGTGTTGTCATTGCCGCTCCCAATGCTGCGCCCACGGCCTCCTCTGTCTCCATCAGTGGGGCAGCGCAGTTGGGTGCGCAGCTAACTGGTAGCTATGCGTACGCTGATGCGGAAAGCGATCCACAAGGCACGTCGACCTTCCGCTGGGTGCAGAACACAGTAAGTACCGGGGTTGGTGGCGGAACCGCTGTCGGAACCAGCAGTACCTATTCAATTGCCAACGGGGATCTTGGCAGGTACCTGTACTTCTGCGTGACTCCCGTCGCAAGCGCGGGGACAACCACTGGAGCGGAGGTGTGCTCAGCGGCCACTTCTTCGGTCAGTGCGAGACTTACCTATGCCTCATCTTCTCCCACCGGTAGTGGGACTGTGAACTCCGAAATCAGCGGTGGCGGCGCTGGCTGCGGCTTTTCCAGCAGTAATTATCAAACAGCTGCAAGCGTCGCAGCCGCTCCACCCGCCAATCTTGCGTTCCCGCACGGCGTGCTCAATTTCACCACCACGGTCTGCCAAAGCGGAGGAACGGTCAACGTCACCATCACTTACCCGCAGACGCTGCCACAAGGCACAAAGTTCTACAAATATGGTCCAGCCAGCGCCAATGCGAGCCCTTCTTGGTACGAGCATCCTGCCGTCATCTCCGGCAACACCATCAGCTACAGCGTGACGGACGGCCAACAAGGTGACGGCAATAGTACTGCAGGTGTCATCACTGATCCCGGTGGCGCTGCGGCGCCGTTAGCTGGCTCGGGGGCGCAATCAATTCCCACGCTGAGCGAATGGGCCTTGCTGATTCTGTCGGGGTTGGTAGCGCTTGCCGCCGTGTTCGCCTGTCGACGACGCGTAGTGGGGTAATGGGCGTCGTCCATGCGCGGACCTTCGGAGAGGTCTTGAACAGGCATACCGCGAATTGGCTTGCATGCAGCTTTCCTCCGGGCCGATATGCGCAGGTTGTTCATCCATCGGTGGCGGGATATATCTGCATCTCCTCAATCTGCCGGTGCCCACGAAATTTCCGGCGCGGAGAAAAGCGTGGAGTCCCT
>CAWATB010000030.1:0-143501 GCA_963784815.1 uncultured Gammaproteobacteria bacterium
AAATGATTGCTATCCGCGACGTTTTTCATCGCTACGGGTTATCTGGACGGTGGGCAGATGTGGAATGACAAGGTGATCGATGTAGTGCGGCGATCCAGAGGACCGCGATTGAATCTCGCTCAGTTAAAGCTCGGCGACTACGCAGTGGCTACGCTCGAAGATCGCCGAAAAAGTCTGGAGCAACTTTTGAACACGTTGAAGTACCCCAGGGGTATGGCACAGCAGGATGCCACGCGCCTGCAGCGCGTCCAGCGCGTAGTTGTCCACGCCTACGGACACGCTGGAAACCACCTCCAGCCGAGGTGCACGGGCCAGCAAGGCCGCATCGACCGGAAAGCTGGAACCAATCATCCCCTGCGCCTGCGCAAGCGCCACATCAAAACGGTCACGTTCCTCGGGCTTGCGAGGGTTGGCCACGATCACGTCATGCACCGCCTGCAGTCGCTCCAACTGGTCGGGCGGAAGCTCGCGAAACACCAGCACCTGCTTGCGCACGGCTTCGCGGCCTTGCGGCTGATCCAACAGGGTCACAGCCCCGCCTCCAGCAACTGCGCCTGCGTTGGCAGGCCTTCGGTGTCGCCCAGCACTTGTACAGCACGCGCACCAATCCACGCGCCTCGGCGCACCGCAGCTGAAACGGGCAACCCGGCGAGCAAGGCGCTGATGACGCCCACGGCGAACCCATCGCCCGCGCCCACCGTATCGACCACTTCTGCCACGGGCACCCCAGGCACGTGACCGGTGCCTTGCGTGTCACTGTCGTAGTAGGCGCCCTCTTGTCCGAGCTTAACGACCACCAGCTTCGCGCCACGTTCCCGATAGAAACGCGCGATGCCTTCGGGCGTGGTTTCGCCGGTCAGGAACACGCCCTCTTCCATGCCGGGCAGCACCCAGTCGGCGTAAGTGGCCAAGGTGTTGATCCAGTGGCGCATCGTCTCAGGCGATGACCACAGGGTGGGACGCAGATTGGGGTCGAACGAGATGGTGCGGCCTGCAGCACGCATCACCTCCAGCGTGCGGATGGCGGCCTGCAGGCTGGTGTCGGAAATGGCGGCAAACACGCCTGTGGCGTGCAGATGGCGTGCAGAACGCAGCCACGCTTCGTCCACATCCGCAGGCCCCATCTGGCTGGCGGCAGAGCCCTTGCGGTGGTACTCCACCTTTGGGTCGCGGCCGTCGGTCACGCGTTCCTTGAACTGAAAACCGGTGCGTTGCGTGGCATCACACACCACATGGGAGCAGTCGATGCCCTCGCCCTGCATGGCACCCAGCAAAGCGCGGCCCATCGAATCGGTGCCCAGCCGGCTGGCCCAGCCTACCTTGAGGCCCAGGCGCGCCAGGCCAATGGCCACATTGGTCTCAGCCCCGGCCGTGCGCTTGTGAAAGCCGGTGGCGTTCTCCAGCGGACCGGGCTCGTTGGCCACCAGCAGCAGCATGGCCTCGCCAAAAAGGGCGACGTCGAAGGCGGCGGTGCTCATGCGACCGCCCTCGCAGCACGGATGACGGCCACCTGATCTCGTGTCACGGCCAACAGGTCATCGCCCACTAGCGGGTACTCAATGGCGTGGGGCACGGCGGCGGGCAACGCACGCAGCACGGCGCGCCAAGGCGCCACCGACTCGGCCAGCGGCACTGCCACCCACTTGCCCGGCAGGCGCTGCACGCCCTTGCAGTGCACGTACCGCACATACGGCGCCAGGGCCTGCGCAGCCTGTAGCGGGCATTCGCCCTGCCAGTGCCAGTTGCCCATGTCGAAGGTCATGCCCAGGTCCAGGCCCGCTTGCGACTGGGCTGTAAAAAAGGCCTGCATGGCGGGCAGCGTGCCTGCCATGGGTGTCTGGTCGTTCTCGATCACCAGCTCCACCTGTGACGCAGCCTCAAGCAGCGCCTTGAGCCGGGCCAGCGACGCATGCGACTGCGGACCAAAGCCTCCAATCGCCATCTTCAGCCGGGGAGCCCGCAGCACCTGCGCAGCGTGCAAGCCACGCGCCAGGGCCGCTTCGTCGAGCTGGCCCTGCGCAGTCCACAGACCTTCAGGGCTGGAATACACGGCAGCCAGACCCGCCAGCGCAGGCAGCTCCGTGGCCGGGTCGCGCAGCAACTCGCCGCGCACCTCCACGCCATCGGCACCCGCCTGGCGACCCAGTTCGGTGCACCACAACTGCCCATGCCGCGCAGTCTCAGCTGCGCCAAAGGAGGACAACGAAATCAATACCTTCATGTTTTTCTTTCAGACCCCATGACGAGGCCCTTCAACAGCACGCCCATCGGGACTCCCTCAATGCGCGTGGTGCGAATTCAAAATCTGGCCCAGAAACTGCCGGGTCTTTTCATGCTGGGGCTGGCCAAAGAACTGTTCGGGCGGTGCCTGCTCCAGGATCTTGCCGTCGGCCATGAAGATCACCCGGTCGGCCACGCTGCGGGCAAAGCCCATCTCGTGGGTCACGCACAGCATGGTCATGCCGTCGTCGGCCAGGCCGATCATGGTGTCGAGCACTTCTTTGACCATTTCAGGGTCCAGCGCCGACGTGGGTTCGTCGAACAACATGACCTTAGGGGCCATGCACAGTGCGCGCGCAATGGCTACACGCTGCTGCTGCCCGCCCGACAGTTGGCTGGGGTGCTTGTGTGCCTGCTCGGGGATGCGCACCCGCGTGAGGTATTTCATCGCAACCTCTTCGGCCTCGGCCTTGCTCATGCCGCGCGAGCGCATGGGGGCCAGCGTGCAGTTTTCCAGAATCGTGAGGTGCGGGAACAGATTGAACTGCTGAAACACCATGCCCACTTCGGCCCGCACGGCATCCACGTTCTTGCCGCCTGCGGTCAGCTCGATGCCATCCACCTCGATCAGCCCCTTTTGCACCGTCTCCAGCCGGTTGATGCAGCGAATCAGCGTGGATTTTCCCGAGCCTGATGGCCCGCAGATCACGATGCGTTCACCCGGCCGCACCGACAGGTGGATGTCGGTGAGCACCTGGAAGCTGTCGTACCACTTGTTGACCCCCTCCATGCGAATGATCGGCGGGGTGCCGGGGGTGGTCGTCGTCGTAGTGACTGCGTCCGTCATTGTCAAAGGCTCCTAGGATGTCTCACTATGTCCGGCTGAGAGCGGATAAGAAAACTCAGCGAAGCGGTTCTGGCTAGGCGCTGCGTCGCAGGCAGTACGGGTAGTACGACAAGACGCGGCAACGACGCCAGAAGAGTTTTATGAACCGCTCTTACTGCAGCTTGGGCAGGTCAGCGCCCAGCCACTTCTGGTACAGCTTGTTCAACTCGCCATTGGCGGTGTTGCGTGCCACAAAGTCGTTCACGACCTTGTGCAGCTCATCCTGACCGGGGCGCATGGCAATGCCCATGGCTTGCTGCAGCAAGTTGAACTTGTTTTCGAACGTGTTGGCAGGCACGCGCTTGGCGATCTGGGCCGCCACGGTGACGGAGCAACCGATCGCATCGACCTGGCCGGAGATCAGCGCCTGCATGGCGGATGCATCGTCGTCAAAGCGGCGGATTTCGGTGCCTTCTGGTGCGGCCTTGGTCACGGCCACATCCTGCGTGCTGGCACGGGCCACACCCACCCGCACGGTTTTCAGGTCGGCAGCGCTCTTGATGACAGTGCCCGTCTTGCCATACAACACGATGGTGGCTGCCGCATAGGGCTGCGAGAACTGCACCTGCTTGGCGCGCTCGGGCGTGATGGCAAGCGATGCCACCAACGCATCAACCTTGTTGGTCAGCAGAAAGGGGATGCGATTGGGGCCGGTCACGGGCACGATGTTGGCCTTGACGCCCAGCTCCTTGGCCAGCAGCTTGGCCACATCGGCGTCGTAGCCGTCGGGCTGGTTTTGCGCGTTGGTGGTGCCGTAGGGCGGAAAGTCCACCAGCATGCCAATGGTGATCTCGCCCTTCTTCTTGATGTCATCCAGGCTCTGCGCTGAAGCCAGCGGGGTAAACGCTGTGAGGGCTGCCCCCAGGCCAAGGGCTGCCAAGGCGGCGGTTGCGGTACGGCGTTGAAGGGAAAAAGTCATGGCTTGTCTCCAGATGGTTGGTATGAAAGGGCTGCGGAAAAGAAAATGCTCAGCGCGCCAAAGCCCGTGCACGCGTGCGCTCCATGCGCGCTGCCAGCAGCGACAGGGGCCAGCAGATCACGAAGTACAGCGCGGCCACGGTGGTGAACACATGCAGCGGCTGAAACGTGGCGTTGTTGATGATCTGGCCCGCCCGCGTGATCTCGGTAAAACCAATGATGGCGGCCAGCGATGTGCCCTTGATGATCTGCACCATGTAGCCCACCGTGGGCGGCAGCGCAATCTTGAACGCCTGGGGCAGCACCACAAACCGCATGCGGTTGACGTAGCTCAGGTTGAGGGCCTGCGCGGCCTCCCACTGGCCGCGTGGCACCGCCTCGATGCAACCGCGCCAGATCTCTGCCAGAAACGCCGCGCTATTGAGCACCAGCGCTGCACCCGCAGCCACCCAGGGGTTGATGTCGAGCCCCATCACCGGGGCGCCAAAAAAGATCAGGAACAACTGCAGCAGCAGCGGCGTGCCCTGAAACACCTGAATGAACGCCCGTGCCGCATTGCGGGCCACGGCGTTTTCAGACGTACGTGACAGCGCCACCAGCAGGCCCAGCAAGGCGCCGCCCACAAAGGCGATGGCCGACAGTGCCAGCGTCCACTGCGCGGCCTGCACGATGAAAAGAAACTCGGAGAGTCCGAAAGTACGCATAGCCTGTTTTCCTCAGCGACGGTCGGGGTAGTTCAGCGTGCGCTGGTAGATCAGCTTGAACAGTGCCGAGAACGTCATCGCCAGCGCCAGGTAGATGGCGGCCACCACGATGTAGATCTCAAAACTGCGAAAGGTCTGCGACTGCAGGTTGGCCGCCACCGAGGTCAGGTCATCCGCCGAGATGACAGACACCACGGCCGAACTGAGCATGAGCAAGATGAACTGGCTGGTGAGCGCCGGGTAGATGGCCTTGAGCGCGGGTTTCAGGATGACGAAGCGAAAGATCTCCCACGGCTTGAGGTTGAGCGCCTTGCCCGCCTCGATCTGCCCCTTGGGAATCGACTCGATGCCCGCCCGCACGATTTCTGCCGCGTAAGCGCCCAGGTTGACCACCATGGCCGTCAACGCTGCGGTGTAAGGCGACCAGCGCAGGCCAATAGACGGCAGCGCAAAGAAAAAGAAGAACAGCTGCACGATGAACGGCGTGTTGCGGATGACCTCGATGTACGCATTGATCAGGAACCGCAGCCAACCCGGCCCACCCGTCTTGCCCCACGCGCAAAAAATGGCCACCACCAGCCCTAGCAGCGTGGCCGTGAGCGACAGCTGCACGGTGATCCACGTGCCCTTGAGCAACAGGGGCCACGCGGCAAAAACAGCATCGAACTGGAACTGGTAATTCACGATGAGAGAGCGTTATTCCAAAGTGAAGGCAGTTTATGAAACCGGTTTCATAGACGCATCGGGGATTACCCGAAGTCGTTGAAAAACCGCACCCCGCTTGCTGCAAAGGCCTCAGTTCGCCCAGGCCGGGCGCGTGGGTGAAAATGCCGCATGCCCTCTTTTCAGCCAGAACCCTCCTTCACCCACGGCCAAGCCGAACGCACTGCCGTGCTGCTCTGCAACCTGGGCACACCCGATGAACCCACGGCACCGGCTGTGCGCCGCTACCTAGCGCAGTTTCTGGGCGACCACCGCGTGGTCGAAATTCCCAAGCTGGTGTGGTGGCCCATCCTGCACGGCATCATCCTGCGCACCCGCCCGGCCAAGTCGGCCGCCAAATACGCCAGCGTGTGGACGCCCGAGGGCTCGCCCCTGGCGGTGTGGACGGCCAAGCAGGCCACGCTGCTGCGCGGCTGGCTGGGCGAAGCAGGCCACGCGGTGCTGGTGCGCCACGCCATGCGCTACGGCAACCCGTCCATCGCCAGCCAGCTGGATGCGTTAAAGGCCGAAGGCGCCACGCGCATCCTGATCCTGCCGCTGTACCCGCAGTACTCGGCCACCACCACCGCCAGCGTGTTTGACGCCGTCTACACCTGGGCAGCCGCGCACGCGCAACGTGCCCGAGCTGCGGTTTGTGAACCGTTATCACGACGCCCCCGGCTACATCGACGCGCTGGCCCGCACCATCGAAACGCACTGGAAGACCCACGGCCAGCCCGATCAGCTGGTGATGAGCTTTCATGGCGTGCCCGAGCGCACCCTGCACCTGGGCGACCCCTACCACTGCGAGTCGCGCAAGACCGGCCGCCTGCTGGCCGAGCGCCTGGGCCTGCGCGAAGACCGCTACCGCATCACCTTCCAGTCACGCTTTGGCAAGGCCAAGTGGCTGGAGCCCTACACCCAGCCCACCATCGAGGCCCTGGGCAAGGCCGGCACGCGGCGCGTGGACGTGGTGTGCCCCGGCTTTACCAGCGACTGCCTGGAGACGCTGGAAGAAATCAACATGGAAGTGCGCGAGGCCTTTTTGCACGCGGGCGGGCAGGAGTTTCACTACATCCCCTGCCTGAACGACAACAACCACTGGATCACCGCGCTGAGCCGCGTGGCGCAGCAGCACCTGGCAGGCTGGCCCACCGAAGTGCCCACCGCTGCGGCGCTTGCCGACGCACGCAGCCACGCGCTGGCCGGTGGCGCGCCCAAGGGCGTGTGCCCCGTAGCGCACTGATTGGCAGAAACTACTATTTTTATAGCTACTAGCGCTTATCCAATAAGCGCTAGAGGCCAATTTGACTCATATTTTGAGATGGCAGACACACTGTGGTGACCCTGCCCTCCCCCAACACCTGTACTGATGCCCGCTTCTGCCCTCGCCCCCCACCAGCTGCGCCTGACCATTGACCCCGCCACACTGGGCTTTGCCAGCACGGCCGAGCTGCAAGACCTGCCCCTGCCCTGGATCGGCCAGGAGCGCGCGCAGGCTGCGGCGCAGTTTGGCCTGGCAATGCAGCAGCCCGACTACCACCTGTTTGCCCTGGGCGAAGTGGGCAGCGGCCGTGCGTCGCTGCTGCGCCAGGCCATGCAGGCGGCAGCGGCAGAGCGCGTGGTGCCGCCCGACCTGTGCTACCTGCACAACTTTGACGCGCCCGACCGGCCCCGCGCATTGCGCCTGCCCGCAGGCCAGGGCCGCCAGCTGCGCCAAGGCATGGCGGACATGGCCAAAAGCCTGCAGGCCGACATCCCCAAGCGCCTGACCAGCCCCGACTTCAAGGCCGATGCCGAGCGCATCGAAAAAGCCTGGCACGCGCAAGAGACCGAGGCCTTTGCCGTGCTGGACGCCTTTGCCGAGGCCCGCCAGTTCCGCCTGTCGCGTGAAGGCGGGCACATGGTGTTCACGCTGACCGGCCCCAAGGGCCAGCCCCTGACCGAAGGCGAAGCCCGCGCCCTGCCCCGCGAACGCCGCGCCGAGATCGACATTGCCGAGCAGGCCCTGCGCACCGAGATCGCGCGTTTTCTGGACGCCGCCCGCCCGCTGGAGCGCGCCCGCGACGAAGCCCTGGCCACGCTGCGCCGCCAGGCCGTCAAGCCGCTGGTGGACCACGCGCTGCACGCTCTGCGCCAAAACCTGCGCCAGCAGATCAAAGACGCCATCAAGCTCACCCAATGGCTCGACCAGGTAGAGCGCACCGTGCTCGACCACATCGACCTGTTCGAGCCTGCCGACGGTGACCCGACCAATGACCAGGTGGCCGACGCCGAAGACGACCGCAAGGACGCGCTGGACGACCTGCTGGCACGCTGCCAGGTGAACGTGGTGGTTGACAACCATGGCCGCACCGCCGCGCCCGTGCTGGTAGAAGACAACCCCACCCTGCGCACCCTGTTTGGCAGCATCGAACACGGGTCGGACAGCGACACCGTGCACGCCGACCACACAGCCATGCAATGCGGGCAGCCTGCTCAAGGCCCACGGCGGCTTCATCCTGCTGCACCTGCACGACCTGGCCGCCGAAGAAGGCCTGTGGCAGCGGCTGCGCCGCTTTCTGCGCTGCGGCCGCGTGCAGATCGATGACGCCAGTGCGGGCCCCGGCCATGGGCCCGGCGGCGCGGCGGCGCTGCAGCCCGAGCCGGTGGATGTGGACGTGAAGATCGTGCTGATCGGATCGGTGGACGAGTACTACGCCCTGCAAGACGCCGACCCCGACGCCGCCCGCCGCTTTCGCGTGAAGGTGGACTTTTCAGACCACTTTGCCGCCACCCCCGCCACCCACCACGCCACCGCCATCTTCGTGGCGCAGGTCTGCAAGAAGCGCGGCCTGCCCCACTTCGCCCCCGACGCCGTGGCCCTGCTGCTGGAGCAAACCCACCGCGAGGCCGACGACCAGGGCCGCCAGAGCGCACGCTTTGCGCACACCGAAGCGCTGGTCATCGAAAGCGCGACGCTGTGCCAGGCACGCGGCACGCAACAGAAAAAACTGGGCGACATCTCAAACACCTCAAACCTCTCAAACACCGTTCAGGCTGAGCCCGTCGAAGCCCGTCACCACGGCCAACGCGCACCGGTCCACCACCATGCCGCCACGCCCTTGGTGCGCGCCACCGACGTGCAAGCCGCCCTGGCCGCCCGCACCCAGCGCCACAACCAGCCCGAAGAAGAGCTGCACGACTCCATCACCGAGGGCGAGCGCCTGATCACCTTGCAGGGCTCCATCACCGGCCAGATCAACGCCATGACGCAGATCGACCTGGGCGACTACCGCTTCGGCTTCCCCGTGCGCATCACCGCGCGCACCTTTGCCGGGCAAGAAGGCCTGCTCAACATCGAGCGCGAGGTCGATATGTCCGGCCCCATCCACGACAAGGGCGTGCTGATCCTGCACAGCTACCTCACCGCGCTGTTCAGCCACGTGGCGCCGCTGGCGCTCAACGCGTCTATCGTGTTCGAGCAGGAATACAGCGGCGTGGAAGGCGACTCGGCCTCGTGCGCCGAGCTGTACGCGCTGCTGTCCAGCCTGTCAGGCCTGCCGCTGCGCCAGGGCATTGCCGTGACCGGCGCGTTCAACCAGCACGGCGAGGTGCTGCCGGTGGGCGGCATCAACGAAAAGATCGAAGGCTGGTTCCGCGCCTGCGCGACGGCGGGGCTGGACGGCACCCACGGCGTGCTGATCCCCGCCCGCAACCGCCGCCACCTGATGCTGGACCGCACGCGTGCTGGACGCGGTGGAGCAGGGCCTGTTCCACGTCTACACCATGGGGCATGTGAGCGAGGGGATTGCGCTGCTGACTGGGCGAGGCATCGGGCATGAGCCCGGCGGAGCTGCTGCAGGCGCAGGCTGATGAGCTGGCCGATCGGGCTGCGACGGTGGAGGACACGGTGATGCAGCGAGCGGAAGTGACGTTGCGGGCGTATCGAAGGGCTTGTCAGATGGCGGGGGGCGCGCGGAGGGGGCGCGCAGGGCGTGCCAGTAGGTAAGCCCCTCGCAACCAAGTGCTTTGCTTCGCAAATTCTTTGATTGCTCTACAGCAGTTAAGACAGGTTAGCTCTGCCCATACAAAACTTTGATCTTGAAGCCCCCCGCGTTAAGCACCGCACGCTATGCGCTTCTTGGAAGCAACGCCTTGAGGTCCGCCAAGTCTTCCGTATAGGTCGCACGATATCTGCCAAACGGGTGAGACATCGTCGTGTAGCGACGAATGCACTCATTTGAGTTCCATCCTGCGTCAATCAAATCAGATACTGCAAAGACAAATTCGAGAGTGTTCGTGAAGAAGGCCAGAGGACTCTCGCCGGACGCATAGTCCAGCTTGGGCTCCGTGCCATGGACATAGTAGTTGCGGCAGTCCACGGCATGATCAGCGACAAACTCCAGCTCGGGGAACAAATCTCTTACCTGGCCCAAGACGATTCGTACCCGGCTGCGGACCTTCTTTTTTAAGCTGAGCTTTCCAATCCGCCCTAACGCTCCGAGCACTGAGCCTCGATCATCTCCATGGGGAAGACTCTTGAAGAGGATGCGGGCCTTATCGCGAGCATCGGCTAGGTCGTCCGGTATTGGGTCTGGAGGCGGAAATGCGCTAGCCGGTAATAGGTCGAACATATTCGCTGCACCCACTAGCCGATCTGAGTTGTAGTGCCGTTGAGAAGCGAAGCTTGTGGAAAAGCGCTGGCGAGCGGTGCGCGATTCTTCGTTTTTTGTCAGCCATGCAGTCAGCACCTTACTCATCGTCTCAGGCGCTCGCGAAGGCTGGAATGGAAGGTCGTGCCAATCGCTGGGTTCCCATTCACCCTCAACGTCTCTCCGGGGTCCGAGGGTCCAAATAAGATCAAGTTGCTGCTGACGAACGCCTTCCTCTCCGGCCAACCCGACCTTAACGTGCTGTACGTTCTGTGGCCGTCCTGCTGCAATCTCCACAAACCGAAGCAAGTCCAACACAGCTCGTAAAGCGTGCTTCACAGTAACAGCGACTGGAAAATCGATTGCCAGAAAGACTTCTGCATCAACATGTATCCCGTCGGCTGATGACGAGGGAAGGATCAACGTATACCTCGCAGTGACCAACCCCAGCGCTGTGGGGATTGAGAAGCTCAAGCTTGCCGTTGAAGTAAAAAATGTGCGGCAGTTCTCCAAGCTCTCGGACATACTTTCCACCCTCTGTCTCCGAGAGGGTTCCAAGATGCTCCCGAGCATCGAAGACTTCACCAAATGCTCTGATGTTTCCGAACAGCGTCGTCGCGTCATCCAAAGAGAAATGAATACTCGCGATCCGCTTTTCTTCGGACGTCACGTGCTCGTGACCAATCAAGATGTGATGTGGAAACAGGTTTCCCACAAAGAAGTGGTCGTCACCGCGAAAATGCTGACCTGTGCCTGCCATCGGTACGCAGTCGAGAAGGGAGACGTACGTGGAATCAAGCAACCGCCCACAGATATCACGCTTCGTTGACCAGTCGGGCTCAGAACGAGAAAATAGCCTCAGCCGCGAAGCTTGACCTCGCAAATGCAGTTCGCCTGCCGTACTCGATGATCCACCAAGGGAGAACTGCCCTGCAATGCACCGATCTTCGTGCGCGTCCTTCATTAAGTTCATCCTCGCAGCTGGTCAAGTAACTGGTTTTTCTGAGCTTTAAGGTCCGCTATGCCCATGGGGGCAAAACTAGCTACAAGAGTATGGGCACCGACATCACGTCTTGACGGTAGTTTTTTCGCTCAACGCAATGCGTTTGTGCGACCTCGAACATGCTGCAGGCAGGCGAAGCAGATGTGCACAAAACATGGGTATGCCCTGCCCGTAGGTAAGCGTCACGCATGGTTTAGGCGCCCTAAACACTCGCCCGCAGCCACGCCACGATATCCCCCGTCACCTCATCCCGATTCGTCTCATTCAAGATCTCATGCCGCGCCGCCGGGTACAGCTTGACCGTCACATCGGCCACACCGGCATCCCGGTACCGCTGCCCCAGTTGCTCCAACAAGACCCCGCCTGCAGCCAGCGGGTCCGCGTCGCCGGATGCGATGAGGATGGGCAGGTCGCTGCGGATGCGCGCGAGTTGCGCGGGGTCGGCCAGGCGGGGGGCGGGGGCGAAGAGTGAGGGGATCACGTCGGGCGGCACGTCCCAGCCGCACCACGGGTCGGCCACGTAGGCATCCACCTCCGCGGCGTCGCGCGACAGCCATTCGTAGCCGGTGCGGTGCTCAAAGCCCGCGTTGAATGCCGCAAGCCCGGCGGGCGCGTCGGCGGGGGCGTTGGCCATGGCGGCGGCGAGCAGGTCGAGGGCGGTGGAGCCTGACAGGATGACGCCGGACCAAGTCGATGAATGGTCCAGGATGGCCGCCTGCGCTGCGAACGAGCCCATGGAGTGACCGAACAGGAAGAGCGGAGGCTGCGGCCCATGCTGCGCGCGCAGCAGTGCGCCGAACTGGGCCACGTCGGCAATGAGGCCGCTGAAACCAGCACTGCCAAAGTCCCCCAGCCGCCCACCGGCTGTGCGCCCGTGTCCGCGATGGTCCACGGCGTGGACGATGAAGCCTGCGGCGTTCAGGGCCTTCGCAAATCGGTCGTAGCGCTCGCCGTGCTCGGCAAGCCCGTGGGAGATTTGCACGACGCCTGCAGGTTTGCCGGGGGTCTCGGCCCAGGTGTAGGTGGTGACCTGGGTGCCGTCTGCGTTGGACAGGAAAGAGGAGGTGGTGGTGCTCATCGGTTCATTCTGGCACGGTGATCTGCTGCTTGTGTCGCGGGCGCATCACCTTGAATCAACAGCGCCTTGCGTGACCATTCAAGCGTTGCGTTGCGGTGAATTCACAGTCACCATGAACTCCAAACTGACCCACGTTCACGCACCCGAGCACATGCCCCTTACTCCTGTCCTCGACCGTTTCCTGCAAGCCCAGGAGTCCGTGTGGCCCCGCGTGATTGCCGAGCTGCGGGCGGCCAAAAAGCGCACGCACTGGATGTGGTTTGTGTTTCCGCAGATCAAAGGGCTGGGGCACAGCGACATGGCGCAGCGCTATGCCATTCAGTCGCTGGCCGAGGCGCAGGCCTACCTGGCGCACCCGGTGCTGGCCCGTCGCCTCCACGAGTGCTGCCAGATCCTGCTGGGGCTGGAGACGTCTTCTGCGCTGGATGTGTTGGGCACGCCTGACGACCTCAAGCTGCGCTCCAGCATGACGCTGTTTGGCGAAGCGTCTGCGCCGGGCAGCGTGTTCGACGCGGTGCTGCAAAAGTGTTTTGCTGGGCACAAAGACCCGCGGACGATGGAGCTGATTGTTGATCCAGCCTCGATCCACTTGAGCCAGTCACGCGAAGAAGGGCTGACAAAACTCCCCTGGCGTTGTGGGTCCGTCTTGTCGTACCACTTGTACTGCCTGCGACGGAACGCCTTGCCAGGGCCGCTACGGTGAGCTTTGTTGGCCGCTCTAAGCCGTTCGACTGGCGCGGGGTAAACATGCCGAAGCGCCGCGCAAGGCTTTGACAAGCTCAGCCCGAACGGCGGTTTCAAGTTCAAGAATGCCGACTCCGTCAGCAACGGGTAGTTGATAGCGCCCCGCCGCACGACGCCCCCGACGGGGTGCTGGAGCCACGAGGCGTACTATTCCCATAAAAACACCTTCTAGCGCTTACGAATAAAGCGCCAGAAGCTATCATTTTTATAGTATTTAATTCACATTTTTTGACGTGAATGCCGGTAGCACACGCACCCGGCACCTCGCCGACGGCAGTTGCCTATCACAGCGCTGATGAACCGCCCCAAAACCCCCTTGAGCGCATGCTGAACGCAGGCCAGAGCGAGACAGGGGGTGTCCGATGGCGGGACGGTGGTGACCAAAGACTGCTCCCCCTCGGCCGAGTGGAAGCACATGGTTGCCGTGACGGACAGCGGTTTCGAGGTGCTGACGGCATGACCAGGCGACAAAGGGGCCTATTCAGCGGTATGGCCGAACTGGCGCGGCGAAGTGGGGGAAGAGCCCGGTGCCTCTGCAGGGCGAGGGAACATCAGGCGCTGGGCATTTTCAGCGTAGCCCAGGCGGCCATCACATCGAGCTGCCGCTTGATCCAGTCAGCAGACATCATATTGGCGCCCCAGTGGTGGATGCGCGCCACGCCCTCCCCCATGTTCCACAGGTGCCGCAACTGCAGAAACAGGGGCAAGGCCGCCAGGTCGGCATCGGTGACACAGCCGCCTCCGGCGCGGTAGCCGGCCAGGTACTGCAGCCAACGCTTGAGCAAAGCGTCGTCGGGCTCCATGGGGGCCTTGCGAGGCAGATTCGACCACGGAAAAACGCACAGGTCATAGGTCAGGAAACCCGGCCCGGCGTCGTCAAAGTCAAAGAAGGCGGCGCGCTGCACACCCTCGGCATCGATGTACACATGGTTGTTGAAACCGTGGGTGTCACCGTGGCACATCACGCGGGTCAAGGTGCTCTCAACATCTGCCAACTCGCTCAGAAGGCGCTCAATCAGTTGCCGGTAGGTATCCAGCACGGCAGAGTCCAGCTCGGGATGGGCGGCAAGGTAGTCCAGCGTGCGACCCGCGAGATGATGGCCGTCCAGCACATAACGGCTTGCGGGGCCTGCATAGCTTTGCGCGGCGCTGTGAATCTGGGCCAGCGTGACGCCGGTCAGGTGCAGTTCTTCGGCGGTATCGGGTACCGTGCCATTGCAGTGGCGAAACAGGACCAACACACGCGGGCCTTCAGGGAACTGCAGGGCAATGCTGGCAGCTCCGTTCGCAGCCAGCACCGGCGTGGCCACACCCACGCCCTGTGCGTGCAGGTGGGCCAGCAGCGCGACCTCGAAATCCACATTGAACGCGCCGCGCGGCCGAATGGCACAAAGCCGCGCCACGTAGCGGCTGCCATCCGTGGCCCGCACGGCGTAGTTGTCGTTGAGATTGCGGCGGATCAGGTAGCACTGCTGCACTTGCAGGCCATAGTGCTGCGCCACCCAACCACTCACGGCAGAGGCCGCGGCTGTGGTGTGGGAGGCGACCAGGTTGAGGTCATGCGAAGGGGGAGAAAACATGCGGCATTCTCCACGGATGCGGGCGGCCCATCTCCTCGCTGTTCAACGGGGCTGACAAGGCCGAGTGATGCGGGGATTCGACCCGAGCGGGTGCACCGCCGCCCCCATTCCGGGAGCAAAGGCAATCAAAAGACAAGCCAAAGTGCCTGTAGGAACCGCCGCTCTTTGTTTTACGAAATGGGCTGACCGGCCACCTCACCTCCTTCAGAGATAGTCGGGGCAGTGCCTCAAGCGGTCTTGGGGCAAATGCAGAAAAAACAGAAACGGTTTTGAATCTGCGCCCCGTCCGGGCTCTCACGCTTCATGTTTGCTCGTGCTCTGTTCTATATCGCCAGAGCCGACGCATCCAGACGGGCGGACTTTTGAAAGGACAGCGTTTGTCAAACAGCTCTCACATCCCCCAGCCTCAGCAGCAAGCGCAAGCTCTGGCGTCCACCGGCATTGTCGGCCTGGATGACATCTTGGGCGGCGGGTTGCCAAAGCGGCACCTGTATCTGGTCGAAGGCAGTCCGGGCACCGGCAAAACCACTTTGGCACTGCAATTCTTGTTGGAGGGCCGTGAGAAGGGCGAACGGGCGCTGTATGTAACCCTGTCGGAAACGCTGGAAGAGCTGACGCAGGTGGCCGACTCGCACGGGTGGACGCTCAATGGCATCGAAATCTACGACCTGGTGAGCGAAGAGGGTTTGAGTGAAGAGGCCGAGCAGACCATCTTGCACCCATCGGACTTTGAGTTGGGGGAGACGACCAATGCGGTGATGCGGCTGGTGGGCGAGCTCAAACCGCACCGCGTTGTGTTTGACAGCCTGTCTGAGCTGCGCATGCTGGCGCAAAGCTCGTTACGGTACCGCCGCCAGATACTGGCGTTGAAGCGATTTTTTGCCCAGCTCGATTGCACGGTGCTCATGCTGGACGACAAGTCCTCGGGTGAGGGAGACCAGCAGTTGCACAGCATCGCACACGGTGTGATTCACCTGAATCAAAACGCCAGGGACTACGGCCCAGACAAACGCAATTTGCGCGTGGTGAAGCTGCGGGGCGTGAAGTTCAGAAGCGGTGAACACGACTTCAGCCTGGACCATGGCGGGTTGCAGGTGTTTCCACGGCTGGTGGCGGGCGAACATGGGCAATTGTTCGACGCGCAGCCCGTGTCCACCGGCACCGCTGCACTGGACCAAATGCTGGGAGGCGGGCTTTCGCCCGGCAGCAATCTGCTACTGGCAGGCCCGGCAGGTGTGGGCAAAACCACGACTGCCACCAGTTGCGCCATTGCCGCACTGCAACGCGGCGAGCGGGTGGCGTATTACCTGTTTGACGAAGGTCTGAACACGCTGCGCCAGCGCTCGCGCGCGCTGGGGTTGGAGGTGGATTCATTCATGGCATCGGGCCACCTTTTGATCCGGTCGTTTGATCCGGCCGAGGTATCGCCGGGTCAGTTTGCCAACGCCGTACGCGACGCCGTAGAAAAAGACGGCGTACAGCTGGTGGTGCTGGACAGCCTCAACTCGTACCTGCAAGCCATGCCGGGAGGCAAGTCTCTGGTGCTGCAGATGCATGAGCTGCTGGCCTACCTCAACGCCCGGGGCATCGTCACGCTGATCATTCTGTCGCTGCACGGTACCGTGGGCGAAATGCAGTCAGACATTGACCTGAGCTATCTCAGCGATGCCATGGTGCACTACCGTTTCTTTGAAGCGCGTGGCAACTGCCTCAAGGCTATTACGGTCATCAAGAGCCGCACGCTGCAGCACCAGTCCACGATTCGCGAGTTCCGCCTGGGCCCGAATGGCGTAGAGATTGGCGAGCCGTTGGTGGACTTCCGCGGAATACTCGCGGGCGCTGCGCAGTATGCGGGTCGGCAGGCTTTGTTGGGTGACACGGATGTCGCCGCCCCCTCACCATGAAAGCGCCCCCAATGGAGAGCCGCGTCTTGATCCTTGCGCCCCATGGCCGGGACGCCGAGGTGATCGCATCGGTGCTGCAAAGAGACGCTTTTATATGTGCGGTTTGCCGTGACGCTGGCGGGTTGTTGAGCGAGCTAGAGGCGGGCACAGCCGCCGCCGCCATATTGACGGAAGAGGTATTGGCGGGCGGCCTGGATGAGGCGCTGCGCGGCTTCTTGATTCGGCAACCGGCGTGGTCGGATTTTCCGTTTGTGGTGCTGGCCATGCGCCAGTCCAGCAAACGCTCTGTTCATGCAGCGGCGTCGATGCAGGAACTCGGGAATCTGGTGATTCTGGAGCGCCCACTGAACCCTGACACGCTGCTGAGTGCCACGCGCTCGGCGCTGCGAGCCCGCGTGCGGCAATATGCTGCGCGGCGCTACCTGACCGACATTGAGTCAGGCAAGCAAACCGTGGAGCGGCTGAACGCCGAGCTGGAAAGCCGCATCGCCGAGCGGACCAGTGACCTTGCCGGTGCCAATGACCGGTTGATGCGCGAGATTGCGGACCGCGAGCGCATTCAGTCCAAGGTGGTTCAGGGCCAGAAGCTGGAAGCGATTGGACGGCTGACGGGAGGCATTGCGCACGACTTCAACAACCTGCTGCATGCGGTCAGCCTGAATCTGCAGCTGATCATGCGGCTGTCCACCGAAACCAGGGCCGCCGACTACGCGCGCCGCGCCAAAGATTCTGTGGACCGCGGCGCACGGCTGACGGCGCAGTTGCTGTCTTTTGCGCGTGCACAGAGCCTTCTGCCCCGCATGCACAACGTCAACGAAATGGTGAGCAGCCTGCAAGAGCTCATCGAGGTGTCGGTGGGCTCGAAGATTCGCGTACAGATTGACGTGTGCGAGGGCGAGGCGTGGGCCCTGATTGACGGCGCGCAGCTGGAGATGGCGCTGCTGAACATGGCCGTCAACTCGCGCGACGCCATGCCGGACGGCGGCAGTTTGACCTTGCGCACTGAGCTGTTGAGTAGCCCCGAGAGCCGCCCGCTGGTGCAGATCAGCGTGCAAGACACGGGCTGCGGCATACCCGAGACGATTCAGGCCAAGGTTTTTGACCCATTTTTTACGACCAAGGGCGATGGCGAGGGCACAGGCCTGGGCCTGAGCCAGGTCTACGGTTTCGCCAATCAGTCGGGCGGAAGCGTGGAGATTGTCAGCCGTGAAGGGCTGGGAACCACTGTGAAACTGCGGTTTCCGCAAGTCAAGCCGCTGGAGGTCAACGACGCACCCACCGCCGTTACCGCAAACGGCAGCACGGGGCCCAACGCCGCCACGCGCACCGAAGTGCTGGTGGTAGAGGACGACGTGGCGGTGCGGCAAGGCATTGCCGAGGGGCTGCGCCTGCTGAACTACAGCGTGCGTGAAGCCAGTGACGGCGAGAGTGGTTTGCAAGAGTTGCGGCGCCGCATGCCAGATTTGCTGATGTCTGACTACCTGATGCCGGGCATGAACGGCGCCCAGTTCATTGTGGCGGCGCGGCAGATCTATCCGCAGATTCCGGTGCTGGTGGCAACAGGCCATGCAGACATGGCAGAGGTGGAAAAACTGGTGGGAGTGCAGTCGGTGCTGAAGAAGCCCTTTGACCTGGAGACGTTGAACGCTGCGGTCGACTCGGAGCTTGCACGGGGGCGATCTCGTGGCCTGAGCCGGTAGCAAATGGGGGCTGTAACTGTCCGTCGCATTGCGTACAGCTACTCCCCCTCAAGCCGACAAAATTTTAGCAAAATCAGCCGCTAGCGCTTGATGGTAAACAATTAGGCATATCAAAACGATAGCAAACACGCCAAACATCACCAGGGCAGACCGTCTCCGTTGTAGGCATAAAACCCGCCTGTCGCCTCTGCGCCAAGGCCGTCCAGCACCTGCAGCAAATCCCCCGCGGCATCCACGGGCGCACGGCCAATCTCTGCGCCGTTGAACGGCGCCGACAACGCCGAGTTGACCGTACCGGGGTGCAGCGCGACCAGTACTGCCAACGGGTGCGTGCGGGCCACTTCAATCGACGCTGTTTTGAGCAGCATGTTGAGCGCGGCTTTGGACGCCCGGTAGCTGTACCAGCCGCCCAGGCGGTTGTCGCCAATGCTGCCGACCTTGGCGGAGAGCACAGCCAGCACACTGCGCTCTTGTTTGGCCAGCTGTGGTGCAAAGTGGGCCAGAACCAGCGCGGGGCCGAAGGTGTTGGTGCGAAAGGTGGCCTCCATCTGCGCATAGTTCAACTGGCCCAGGCGCTTTTCCGGCAGGCCGTGGGGGCCGTGCAGCATGCCCGCGGCGTGGATGATCACGTGCCAGGGACCCTGGTCCTTGAGGTGTTGGGCGGCGTGGGCAATGGTGGCCTCGTCGTCCAGGTCTACCGCCGGGGTGGTATGGCGGCCCAGGCCAACAGCCAGGGCGCAGCGCGGGTCGGCCTGCAGGTGGGCGAGCAAGGCACTGCCGATGGCGCCTGTGGCGCCGATGACGAGGGCTCGGTAGCCGTGGGGAAGAGACTGAAGGGATGAAGTAGGCATGGTCGAGTCTTCTGGGTCAATATCTCTGTGCAACAAACCACCCGTTCGGGCTGAGCTTGTCGAAGCCGGGGCGTTGGGGCTGGCCTTCGACGGGCTCAGGCTGAACGGATGGGGGGTGATTGGGGCACTTTGGCATCTTCTCTACCGTCAGGGCTGAGCTGGTAGAAGCCAGCACATCTCACCCCACCGTTCGGGCTGAGCCTGTGGAAGCCAGGGCGCGGGGGTGGCCTTCGACAGGCTCAGGCTGAACGGGTGGGGAGTAGCGGCGCGGCCCTTCGACAGGCTCAGGGCGAACGGAGGAACGAAGGCGGCGTGCATGGTTGGCAGTGGCTACAGCGCATCCAGCCGCGTGCGCATGCTGGCCGCATGCTCGCGCAGCGCATCGAGCTGCGGGCCTTGCATCTTCTGCAACTGGCGGTACACCATTCCCAGGCGGAAGTTGTTGCCCAGCGTGCCTTCGTTGCGTGCAAAGAAGTCCCAGTACAGAGCGTTGTAGGGGCAGGCGCGGTCGCCCACCTTGAGTTTTTTGTCGTAATGGCAACCCCTGCAGTAGTCGCTCATGCGGTCGATGTAGGCGGCACTGCTGACGTAGGGTTTGGTGGCCAGCAGGCCGCCATCAGCAAACTGGCTCATGCCCACGGTGTTGGGCACTTCCACCCATTCAAAGGCGTCGATGTAGACGCCCAGGTACCAGCGGTGCACCGCTGCGGGGTCAAGCCCGGCCAGTAGCGCAAAGTTGCCGATGACCATGAGGCGCTGGATGTGGTGGGCATACGCATGCTCCAGCGACTGACCCACGGCGTGCTGCATGCAGCGCATGCGGGTGTCGCCCGTCCAGAACCACTCTGGCAATGGCGTGTTGTGGCCCAGGGTGTTGCGCTCGTCGTAGCCGGGCATATGGGCCCAGTAGATGCCACGCACGTATTCGCGCCAGCCGAGGATCTGGCGCACAAAGCCTTCCACTGCAGGCAGAGGTGCAGTGCCCTCGCGGTACGCGGCCTGAGCGCGTTGCACCACCTCGTGCGGGCGCAGCATTTTGGTGTTGAGAGCGAAGGACAGCAGTGAGTGGAAAAGCCGCGTGCTGCGCGTGCTCATGGCGTCTTCGTATGCCCCGAAGTGCGGCAGCGTGGTGGAGATGAAGTGATCGAGCCACGCCAGCGCCTCCGCGCGGTTGAGCGGCCAGCGCAGTTGGGCAGCCTGGGGGTTGCCAAAGCTTTTGACGCCCGCCGCTTCGATGGTTGCCCAGAGGGCGCTGTGGTTGTGCGTGGGGCGGGCGTCGACCGGTAAGTCAGGAGTGCCAGGCCACGGCTTGCGGTTGTCATGGTCGTAGTTCCACTGGCCGCCCTCGGGCTCGCCCACCGCGTCGATCAGCACACTGTGGCGCTGGCGCATGCGGCGGTAGAAGTGCTCCATCAGCCACTGCTTGCGGCCCTTGAAGACCTCGGCCATTTCGGTGCGGGTGGTGTAGAAATGCTCGCTGCTGACGGCCTGCACCGTAAACGGCTGCTCGGCGCTCCAGGTGCGCAGTTGCTCGTCCAGCCGCCATTCGTCAGCGTGCTGGTATTGCAACTGCTGCGCGCCGTAGTGCGCCATCAGCGCGGCCAGGTTGTCGGGGATGGACTGGCGGTTGCTGGCGTCGTCTATGGCGACGTAGCGCACGCGATGTCCGGCGTCTCGCAGGTGGCGGGCCAAGTCACGCATGGCGGCGAAGATGGCCAGGATTTTTTGTGCGTGGTGCAGCACATAGTCGGTTTCTTGGCGCACTTCCATCAGCACGTAAACCACGCCGTCGTCCTGCGTGGCAAACCAGCTGTGCTCGGGGTTGAGCTGGTCGCCCAACAGCAGGCGCAGGGTGTGGGTGCGGGGCTGCGAGGTGCTCACAACGTGCCCCACATACGGCGGTAGCTGCCGTCCGCATCGTGGTCTTGCGCTTGCTTGGCGGGGTTGAAGCGACGGCCTCCGCGCGGGTCGGTGCCGCGCCCGGCAATGTAGAGCCAGTTGCCCTGGTTGCTGTACACGTCGTAGTCCACCAGCTGCGACTCAAACCACGCAGCGCCCGCACGCCAGTCGCCGTGCAAGTCGTAGATGAGGAAGCTGGCCACCACCTGGCGCAGCCGGTTGCTCAGGTAGCCGGTGGTAGCCAGCTCGCGCATGGCAGCATCTACCAGCGGCTCGCCGGTGCGGCCCTGGCACCAGCGCTCGAACCCTTGCACGTTGTGCCGCGCGAGAGGCAGTGCCGACAAACCCCGCGCGCGGTACAGCTCTGCGCCGTACTGAAGGTGCAGCAGGCGAAAGTAGTCGCGCCACAGCAGCTCAAACCACAACCAATAGCTGCCGTCGCTGGCGCCGTGGTCGCGTTCAAAAATTTTCAGCTCCGCATAGACCTGCCGCGGCGAGAGCGCGCCCGTGGCCAGCCAGGGCGAGAACTTGCTGGAATAGTCGAGCCCCGCGAGGCCGTTGCGCGTGGCCTTGTAGGTGTGGGGCAGCTTGCGGGCCAGGTACTGCGCCAAGTGGGCCAGCGCAGCGGTCTCGCCGCCATCAAAAGCGGGCGTGCCATAGGGGAAGGACGAACGCGGGTCGTGCCCGCCGGGCTTGCCAGGCGCGGGGACACCCGGTCGTGCCCCTGCAAGTTCTGCGCCCACGGCCTGCCACACATCGGACGGCACCCGCGGGGGCGGCAACAGGGACGCGGGCGCGGGCAGCGGTGCCGGGGGCTTGATGTGTGCGCGCTCCACAGCCTGGCGAAACGGGGTGAACACGGCAGGCAAATCATCTACAGGCCAGGGCATGTCGGCAGGCTGCAGCAGGCTGCTTTGCCACACGGTGTGCACCTGCAGCCCGGCGGCACGCAGAGCTGCGACCTCGGTCTGCTCGTACGGGGCTGCGATGTCTTCGCACACCACTGTCGTGGCGCCCACAGCGCGTGCCAGCAAAGGCAATGCGGTGGCGGGCGCGGCGCTACACACGTGCAGCGGGTTGCCCAGCGCTGCCATGCGTGCGTGCAGGTCACGCAGCGCAGCGGCCACAAAGGCCTGGCGGTGCGAGCCCACGCGGGCAAAGCCCCACGGGGTGAACTCGTCCACCGGCGGCTGGCACACGACAGGCAGCAGATGGGTAGCGCCACTGTGGAGGGCCGCTTGCAGCGCAGGCTGGTCGTGCAGGCGCAGGTCACGGCGAAACCAGAACAGGACAGTGCTCATGCGGCACCCTCCCCGGCTGAGCCGTCGGCGGCACCACCGCCGCGCTTGCGTTCGCTGCGGCAACGGTCCGAGCAGAACTTCACTTCGTCCCACACCTTTTCCCACTTCTTGCGCCAGGCAAAGGGCAGGCCGCAATGCTGGCAGTTTTTCTGCGGAAGGTCCTGTTTTTTGCGCATGCGCATGGCGGCACCAGACGTAAGGTGAATGGTCGGCGGTCTCAGCCTGGCTGCATTTGTGCGGCCAGTGCACGGCCGCTGAGCCAGGCGCCTTCGACCTTGCCGCCGTGCAACCAATCGCCGCACATCCCCAGGCGCAGCGATGCGTCCCACCAGCTGCCTTGGCTCAGCGCCGGTTCGGTGTCGGCATATCGCCAGCGGTGGGCTGTGGCGGCCAAGGGTGCGGGCCCACCCAGGGCTGCAAAGGCGGTGAGCAGCGCGGCCGAGACGGACTCGGCGCTGTCTTCAATATGCGCTTCGCTCCACTCGGGGCTGGCGTGCAGCAGCCAAGTCTCTGCGCCCGTGCGGCCCGGCTTGCTGCTGTCGCGCGCCACCCAGCGCAGCGGGCCGGTGTTGATGAAGGCACCGTCCCACGGCAGGGAGACGGGACTGGAATACCGCAGCATCACAGCCCAGCTGCCACGCATGCGGGCACTGGTGGCCATGGCAGCGCCTGCAGGCGCCACCACCTTGAGCAACGGCACGGCCTGTGGAGCAGGCACCGCCAGCACCACGGCGTCGTAACGTTGACGATGTGGGCCGTGTTCTGCGGAGGTGATGACCCAGCCTCCCTCAGAGCGTTCGACCTGCTGCACAGTGGTTTGCCACTGCGTCAGCGAATCTTCGCCCAGGTTGTGCACCAGCCATGCGGCGGGCGATGTCATGCGGGGCGTGCCCACAAATCGCTCCATCGGGGTATGCGACGTGGCCCAGGCACTGCCGTCAAAGCTGGCCAGCCGGGCATCCCACACCGCAGCCACGCCCGCCTGCTGCCAGCGGGCGACCTCGGAACGAAAGGCTGCGTCCCGGGCGGTGAAATATTGTGCGCCGTGGTCGCACTGCCAGGGGCCGTTTTCATCCTCAGAGCGCCGCGTGCTCATGCGGCCTGAAGGGCCACGGGCCTTGTCGAACACATGCACCGTGTGGCCCGCCTGCAGCAGAGCCTGCGCGCAGGACAGGCCCGCCAGGCCTGCGCCGATGACGGCCATGGTGTGGGGTGTGGCGAGGCTCATGGTTGTGGGTCGGTGCGTTCGTGGGTCACCCAGATCAGCGCCTGGGTGTCCAAGCCGAGTGCGTTGGCGCGGGCGATGAGTTGCTCGCGCACGCCCGGTGCCAATTGTTTGGTGCGAGACAAAATCCAGAAGTAGCTGCGGTCGGGCCCCACCACCAGCGCCCATTGGTAGTCCGCATCGAGTGCGGCCACGTGGTAGCCGCCGTAGAACGGGCCGAAGAACGACACCTTGAGCGAGGCAGTGTTCGCATCGCCGGTGAACTTGGCCTTGCCTTCCGCTTGGCGCCAGTCGTTCTTGCCGGTGTCAAAGCCCCGGTTAAGCACGCGCACGGTGCCGTCACTCTGGCGCTGGTAAGTGGCGCTCACGTCCGTCATGCCGCGCTCAAAGGAATGGTCGAGCCGGGCCACTTCGTACCAGCGGCCCTCGTAGCGGGCGAGCTCAAAGGGGGTGACGGCGGTGATGCCGGGCGGTGGGGTGGTGGAAGAGCAGCCAGCTAGCGCCAACAGCATGACTGCCGACAAAACCAGCGCAGACCGGCGGCCCCAAGAGAGCAGTAGCGGCATAAATTACCAATCAGTCATAAAACAAACCAGATGGTAACTCAGTGCTGCGCACGTGTGAGGTGTGCCTGCGGATGACCTCTGGCCTGCCTGCGCCATGGCAGGCCCGTAAACTTGGCACCATGACCCTCAAGATCACCATTTATTCCAAATCCGCCTGCCCGCAGTGCGATTCCGCCAAGAAACTGCTGCAGTCGCGCGCCCTCCCCTACGAGGAAATCAAGATCGATGACGAGGCCGAGCGCCTGGCGTTTTATGCCAAGTGCGGGCCGTCGGTGCGGCAGATGCCGCAGATCTTCATCAACGACCAGCGCGTGGGGGGCTTGGCAGGCCTGCAGGCTGCACTGGCTCAGATCGGCCAATAAACACCGGTTTTCTAGCGGTATTGCGCAGCGGTGATGAACTCGCTGAACGTCTCACACCACACGATCACGGTGTTGAACTTGGCGGGATCCACGCCCTGCGGTACGGGGACGAGGAAGTTGTTGAACGTCTTCACATCGCCCACGCGCAGCATCTGCGGCTTGAGGCGTTTGAAGTCAGCCTCCGTCTCTACGAACTCGGGCGACAGATAGAGCTTGTAGTCCGGCCCCGGGGCCAGTTTGCCCACCAGGCTGATGGTTTGCGGGCCGATGGACACAGCGCCCTCCCCCCAATGCAGGGCGTCGCTGTCTTTCAGGTCGCGGCGGAAGGTGGCCGTCCACAACGCCGTGGGGGAGCTGGCCTCAATCGCCTGTTGCGTGGGGGCCTCCGGCGCGATGAGGATGGGCAGCACATACACACCCACTGCAAAGCCGACGACCAGCGTCAGAAGGTGCGAGGCGACAAGTAAAAGGGGTTTCATAGCGACCAGCTGAAATGCGTTGCGCCAATGTACCGCCAGCAGAGCCCCAGTGGAACCTCGTCAACCCTTCACCCTTCACCCTGAACGCGTCAACCCGCTGCGCGCCAGGAACTCATCCACCAGCGCAAAGTGTTCGGGCACGTTGAGGGCCGGCGCATGCCCGCAGCCTGGTACCTCCACCACGCGCGCCAAGCCCTTGGTGCCGGGGCCGCGCGTCAACATTTCCACCGTGGTTTCGCGCAGCACCAGGTCTGACTCGGCACCGCGCAGGCACAACACCGGGACGTCGATCGCGTCGTAATGGTCCCAGATCAGGTAGTCGTTGGTGTGGTGCGTGAACTGTTGCACCATGGCCGGGTCGTAGTGCGGCGTGACGCGGCCGTCGGGCAAGCGACGGGTGCTGCTTTCGGTCAGCAGGCGCCATTGCGCATCGCTCAGCCATCCGTACGGCTGGTACACCTGCCGAAAGAAAGTCTCCAGCTCCTTCACCGTATCGAATGCGGGCGGGTGGCCCGCGTAAGCCTTGATGCGCTCCAGCGCGGCATCGGCCAAACGCGGGGCGTTGTCGTTAAGAAGCAGGCTCTGGATGCGTCCCTTGAGCTTGGATTCGAAAAGCCCCGACGCGCAAACCGTGCCAATGGCCCCACCCATCGACGTGCCCACCCAGTGCGCCTTCTCGATGCCCAGCTGGTCAAACAGGTCAGCTGCAATGCGCGCATAGAACGACAGGCGGTATTCGTCCTGCGGCGCACGCGCCCACTGGCTCAGGCCCCGGCCAATGGTGTCGGGGCAGATCACGCGGTAGTGCGGCGCCAGGTGCGCGGCCAGCGCATCCATGTCGCGCCCGGTGCGCGCCAGGCCATGCCAGGCGACCACCACTGGTGCATCGCGCGCGCCCCACTCCATGTAGTGGATTTCATAGCCAGCGCAGGTGGCATAGCGCGATAACGGAGTCATGGTGGACAACCTTGTGAGTCAGTAGTGGGATTGCAGGCTGGAGACAAAACAACCTGGGGATGGGTAGCAGCTCACAAATCTCAGCGAAGCGGTCCTGGCTAGGCATTGCGTCGCAGACAGTACTGAAAGTACGGCAAGACGCAACAACGACGCCAGGAGAGTTTTTTGAGTCGTGTTCATTTCATGAGGCGGCCGTTGCTGCCTATGACGGTAACTTCGACATAACGCGAGCCGATGCGGTTGGTGGGCGAGTAACTGAGCGTGATGCCGCCCAGGTCATAGCTTTGCAGCGACTCCAGCGCCTTGACCACCTTGGTGCGCGTGGGCGCAGGCCCCGCTCGGCGCAGCGCCTCTACCAAGACCTTGGCGCCCAGGAACTGTTCAAAGCTGGTGTAGTTGACCTCGGCCTCGGGCGCGTATTTTTTGAGTAGCGTCTGGTATTCGCGCACCACCGGCAACTGGGGCCGGTAAGGGTATGGCACGACCTGGCTGATGCCCAGGCCGTGGGCGTTCTTGAGGCCCGCGAGCTTGACCAGCTCGGTCGGGTCGACCACCGAAATGTTGTACAGCTGCGCTCCGCCGCCCTGCTCGCGGTAACGCTGGATGAATGCCGCGGCAGGCTTGTTCACCGCAATCATGATGACGGCGTGCACATCGGATGCCTTGATGGCTTTGACGGCATCGTCCACCTTGTCGGTGTTGCGCTCGTAGCCCGCAGCCACCACCAGCTTGAGATTGCGCTTGGCAAGCGCCGCCTCGACACCCGCCAGGCCCGCCTTGCCAAAACCATCGTCCTGGTACATCACGGCCACGCGGTTCATGCCCAGGGTGGTGAGCTGCTGCACCATGTGCTCGGCCTCGTCCGCGTAACCCGCGCGCACATGAAAGATCCAGGGGTTGAACGGGTTGCGCAGCGATTCGCCCCCCGTATAGGGCGCGACCAGCGCAGCACCACCCTGCTCCAGCACACCATCTGCGAGCAGCTGCGTGACATTGGCCGTGCCCGCAAAACCGTACAACGCGACCACCTCCGGCTTGGCCAGCAATTCGCGCGTCAGGCGCACGGTGTCGGACACCTTGTAAGCGTCGTCCACCACCGCGTGGCGAATGGACGCGCCATGCACACCGCCCTGGGCATTGACCCAGTCAAAGTAAATTTTGCCGCCCAGCACCATCTGCGCGCCCGTGCTAGCCAGCACGCCCGACAGGGGTGCCACCTGGCCCACCACCAGTTCGGCAGCGCGTGCGGGCATTGCAGCCCCCAACCCAGCCACCATCAGCAGGCTCGGCATCGCCAGGGCCGCTGCCATGCGGCGGCCCCATGTCATCCACACAGTCTTCATGTCCATCCTTGGTTGCGGTACGGGCCGCGTGCAGCATTGGCATGCACACGGCCATGGTTCGTCGCGGGGCTGTCTGCAGGGCTATCGCCCCCGATCAGTCGGGAATCGAGATGGCTCCAGCGGTGATAGCAATGGCGTTTGCGGCCGCCGGCGCCGTGACCATTGGCGGCACGTTGGCCGCAGTGATGGCGGGCGCGCTGCCCGGTGTGCCGCCACGCGGCACGGTGCGCACCACCTGGCTGGCAGGCAGCGCCTTGCCGTTGACCAGGTGGTCGTACACCGCGTCGAGCGCGTGGTTCAGGTACACATGCAGCGGCACGTAGCGAGTGTCGTAGCCAGGCAGCACTGTGGGCAGACCGATGAAGCTGTCAAAGTGCTGGGCGTTGGCCACCTCGACATAGCTGAGCTTGCTGGCGTTGCCTTCGACCTTCTTGTTCAACGCGGCATAGGGGCGCGATGTGTGGCTGACTGGCAGCAGCGCGTCGGCACGGCCATGCACGATGATGGTGGGCTTGCCACGCAGGTTGCCGTTTCTGCGGGTTTCGTCCACACCCGCCTGCAGCTTCTTGGCAGCCATATCGGTGCCCGTGACCAGGTTGCGCAGGCACAGTGCACCTGCGGTGTTCCAGTCGGCCACGCCGCCCGCTGTGAACGACAGAAAGTCGCGCGCGGGGCCTGCGACGCTGTTGTTGTTGACCAAGTTGATGCCGCCTGCGGGAGGCACGCCGTTGCCGGTGGCAAACATGCCCGCCAGAGCGGCGGGTGCCAGCGTGGTGACCGCCCCGGCTGCCGTGGTGGCGGCGTAGCTGAAGCCGCAGAGGTTGTCCTTCACGCTGCTGCGCGACAGGCTGTTGGCAAAGGTCACGGACACGGCGGGCGCCACTTCAAAAGCGGCCAGCGATGCGTGCAGGTCGTTCGACTCGGGCTCCCAGCCGTAGGCGCGCAGCTTCTGCAGGGCCTCTTCCGCCTGCGTGGCCGTGGTGGATGCCGTCAGCAAGCCTGCGGTTTTGAGCGCCGCGCAGCGGTTGGGCGCAATCGGCAGTGCCGCGCTGGCAAAGCCTGCAGAGAACGCTGCGGCATAAGGGCTGGTGCTGACCGATGGCGCCAGCGACGCGCAGGCCTGGTACAGGTTGGCGTAGGTGGTGAAGTCCACCAGCGTCTTGCCGGTGACGGCCACATCGGCGCCGCCGCGGCGCACAGTGACGCCAGGGTTGGCGGGCAGCTCCAGCGCGGGCTCGGACACGGCCACGCCGCTGATCAGGCCCTGCGTGTCCTGCTCGGCCGCTGCAATGGCGGCGCCACCGCCGTTGGAGATGCTGGACGCAATGACGATGGTGTTGGACGGCGTGAGCGTCTTCAAACGCTGGCCCGCTGCATTGAGGCTGCCGTAGCGCTGGTTGAGCACGTAGTAGCCAAACTCCACAGCCTGCAGCGTGGTGGCTCCCCAGTCCTTTTCAGCGTTCTGGCCCGAATGAGCGTGCTTGAACGCAAAACGGTTGGGGTTGGCCGTGTTGAAGGCCGACAGCTCTGACGCGGTGAGGCCCGCGTTGAACGCCGCGTTCTTGCCCGCGGCAGCAGCCGTGGTGCGGGTGCCGTCCATCAGCGGCACGGTGTCGTTTTGCAGGTCGTGCGGCGCGCCGCCCGTGCCCTTGTCCGAGTACGCCACCGCGCAGCCCCGCTTGAGCGCCCACTCGCCCGTGGAGATGCCGCCATACACGCCGCGCGAACCCGATGCGGTGGCGGTGATCATGCAAGGCTTGGCAGGGTTGAAGCTGGCGGGCACCTGCACCATCAACGTGACGTTCTTGCGGCCTGTGCCATCGTCGGCAAAGGCGATGGTTTCGGTGCCAGCCACCTTGCCCTCACCGGTGGTGACCTTGCCTTGCGCATCCACGTTGGGGCCATACAGCAAGCCGTAGCCGCCGGCGGCGGTCATGTCGAGCATGGCGCGGTAGTTGGTGTGGATGGCAGTGCGGCGCAGCTCGGCTGCGGTGGGCTTGAGCGGGTCCGCGTAGGCGGGTGGCAACGGCGAGGCCAAGCCCGTGGCACCCAAGCCCGCGGTGAGCAGGTCGTTGCTGGCGCCGTCGTAGGTGGCCTCGCTGATCGCGCCCAGGTAGGCGGGCTTGGCGTTGAGGGCTGCGGTGTCACCATCACTGCCCCCGCCACAGGCCGCCAGAACGGCGGCTGCCAGGGCGGCGGGTACAAAGGCTGCTGGCACCCATGGGCGAGCCCGTGTCTTCATCATGCTGGTCTTCTTCATGTGCTTGTCTCCTGGTATTTTTTGTTTGCGTTGTGCACAGCTACCACCACGCCAGCTACCGCCGAAGCGGCGTTGGCTTCGTCATGCCACCTTGCGCGCAGCTGCCGCGCGCAGGCGCCCCACCACACCGGTGGGGAAGTAATAAACAGACAGGACAAACAACACGCCCAGCCACAGCAGCCAGCGGTCGGGCGAGAGCAGTGCAGACAGCCACGGCAACGCCGACGCGGCCTCGCTGCCCAGGCGCAGCAGGTCTTGCAGATAGCTTTGCGCAATGAGGAAGAGCACGGCGCCGATGGCCGAGCCGTAGATGGTCCCCATCCCGCCAATCACCACGATCAGCAAACAGTCCATCATGATTTCGAAGCTGAGCGAGGTGTCGGGCCCGTTGTAGCGCAGCCAGATTGCCAACATGGCCCCGGCCATGGTGGCAAACAGCGCAGACAACACGCTGGACGTGGTGCGGTACACCACTACGCGGTAGCCGATGGCTTCGGCGCGGAACTCGTTCTCGCGAATCGCCTGCAGCACGCGGCCGAACGGCGAGTTGACGATGCGCAGCAGCGCCAACACCAGCACCACGGCCACCACAAAGAGCAGGTAGTAGGTGATGATCTTGCCGTCGATGAGCACACCCAGCACTTCGTTCTCAAACGGCTCAAAGCTGGGCGACAGCCACACAGGCATCTTGAAGGTCAGGCCGTCTTCACCGCCGGTCCACTCCGACAGCTGTGACGCAAGGGTCTGGAACGCCGTGGCGACTGCCAGGGTGATCATGGCGAAAAAGATGGCCCGCACACGCAGCGAAAACAACCCCACCGCCAGGGACAGCAGCAAGCTGATGCCCAGAGCGCAGACGATGCCCACGGCCAGTGCACCCCAGGTGCCTCCCATGCGCGTGGTGGCAATGGCCACGCCGTAAGCGCCAATGCCAAAGAACATCGTGTGCGCAAAACTCACGATGCCGGTATAGCCCAACAGCAAATCAAAGCTGGCCACCAGCACCACAAAAATCAGCACTTTGGCGGCCACGTTCAGGGCCTTGACGCCAGGGAACAGAAACGGCGCTAACGCTAGCCCCACCAAAAGCGCCAGCAAGATGGCCGCAAGGATTTTGCTGCGTGGGTAGTCGTTGGAAATAAGACGGTTCAACATAGTCTTGTTTCCTTAGCGGTTCGTGACCGGATAGACACCCTGCGGCCGCCACAGCAAGATGGCCACCATGAGGGCAATGTTGGAGAACAGCGCCACCTTGGGCACCAGAAACCCGGTGTAGTTGGCCATCAGCCCCACCAGCAGCGCGCCAATGAGCGCACCACCCGTGCTGCCCAGACCGCCGATGATGATGACGATGAAGATCAGCACGTTGACCTGCGCGCCCATCTGCGGGATCACGCTTTGCTGGTACAGCCCCCACATCACGCCGCCCAGCCCGGCCAGCGCAGAGCCCACCACAAACACGCCCACAAACAAGCGGCGGATACGGTAGCCCAGGCTTTCGACCATTTCGCGGTCTTGCACCCCGGCGCGTATCAGCAGGCCGACCTTGGTGCGCGACAGCACCCAGGCCAGCACGGCAAACACCAACAGCCCAACAACCACAGCGATGAGGCGATATTTCTCGATGGCGGCGTCGCCAATCAGCAGCGAGCCGCGCATGCCCTCGGGCAGCGGCAGCGGGATCTGTGCGGGGCCCCAGATGACCTTGATGAGTTCTTCACCAATGATCATGCCGCCCATGGTGATGAGGATCTGCTTCAGGTGCTGGCCGTACACGGGCCGCACGATGAAGCGCTCAAACGCCAGGCCCACTGCGCCCGCGACCGCCATGGCCACCACCATGGCGGGCAGCACGGCCATCAGGTTGCGCCACAGGTCGGCACTTTGGGTGTAGTCGCCCATGGCGCCCAGCACGCTGGTAGCCACAAAGGCGCCGAGTGCAATGAACACGCCGTGGCCAAAGTTGAGCACGTCCATCAGCCCGAACACCAGCGTGAGGCCCGAGGCGATGATGAAGATGATCATGCCCATGGCCAGCCCCGCCACGGTGAGCGTGAGCCAGGTACTGGGCGAGCCGATGAAGGGCAGCACCAGCAATGCCAGCGCGGGTACCAGGGCCAAAGGCTTCCAGTCGAAGTCGCGGAGAGTGGCGCTCATGCGAGTTCTCCTGCAGCGTCGCAACCACTGAGCTCAAACGCTACTATATTTATAGCTACTAGCGCTTTACCATCAAGCGCTAGAGGCCAAAAAGACTTAAAAATTGCGATACCACTCATAGTGCCAACCCCAGCAGCGACCGCTGCAGTGCCTCGTCTTCAGCCAGCGCGGCCATGCTGCCCGCATGCACCACCTGGCCGTTGTCCATCACGGCCACGGTGTCGCCGAGCCGCTTTGCGAAATTGATGTTCTGCTCCACCAGCAAGATGGTCACACCGCTCTTTTTGAGCTGGTCGAACGCCTCGATCATGTTGTTGATGATGGCGGGCGCCAGGCCCTTGCTGGGTTCATCGACGATGAGCAGATCGCGCGGCTCGACGATGGCGCGGCTCACCGCCACCATCTGTTTTTGCCCGCCACTGAGCTTGCCGGCCGGGTGGTTCCAGAACTTCTCCACCGCCGGGAAGAGCTTGAAGATCCATTGCAACCGGGCCTCGTCCATCTGCGCGGCATTGCGCGCGCTGCGGGCGGCCAGCAGCATGTTTTCCTTGACCGTGAGGTCAGAGAAGATGCCCATGTTCTCGGGCACGTAGGCGATGTTCATGCCCGCGATGGCGGGCGTGTTCAGCGCGGTGATGTCGCGGCCTGCAAAGTGAATGCTGCCCTTGGACGCATGCCACAAGCCCATGATGGTGCGCAGCGTGGTCGTCTTGCCCGCGCCGTTGCGGCCAAGCAGCATGGTGAGCTGGCCCTTGGGAACGGCCAGGTCCACCCCGTGCAGGATGTGGTACGCGCCAATGTGGGTGTGCACGCCCCGGAGTTCAAGCAGGTTGGCGGGGCTGCCGCCGTTATGGGCACTCATGCGGCCTCCTTCGTCACACCGAGATAGGCCTCTTGCACCACAGGCGATGCGATCACCTCGGCCGGCGGTCCGTCGGCCACCAGCGTGCCGTTGGTCAGCACGATGATGCGGTCGGCCAGCTCGCGCACCACGTCCATCTTGTGCTCCACCAGCAGGATGATCTTGGTCTTGTCTTTCTTCAGCTCGCGGATCAGGTTCAGGATCACCGGGGCCTCGTCGTGGCTCATGCCCGCCGTGGGTTCGTCAAACATGTAGACCTGTGGCTCCAGCGCCATGAGCAGCGCCACTTCCAGCTTGCGCTGGTCGCCGTGCGGCAGGCTGGCCACGGGCGTATCGGCACGGTCATTCATGGCCACGGCCTGCAGGATGACGCGGGCGCGCTGGACCAGCGCGGCATGGTCGCTCCAGACGCTCCACAAATTCAACCCGCGGCGGTGCTTGCCCTCTTGCGTGGCCTGCACGGCAAGGCGCACGTTCTCCAGCACGCTGAGGTTGGGGAACAGGTTGGTGAGCTGAAATGCCCGGCCCAGGCCCGCATGCGTGCGCGCCGACACCGACATCCCCGTGATGTCCTGCCCGCCCAGCGTGACGGTGCCGCTGCTGGCACGCAGTTGGCCCGAGATGAGATTGAAGTACGTGGTCTTGCCCGCGCCGTTGGGGCCCACGATGGCGGTCAGCGTGCCGGGCTCGAAAGAGCAGGTCACGTTGTTGACCGCGACGTGGCCGCCAAAGCGGATGGTCAAGTCCTTGGTGGCCAAGGTGCTCATGGGTGGGGTTTCACTTTCTCGGTCATCGTCATTCGGTAGAGGGGGTTGATGCCCCTGCCTGCCAGGCATGCAGGGGCAGCATCCACAGGTTACGGGCAGGTGCCAATCACGTAGTAATTCGGACCCGTCTGTTTCAGGGTTTTGGTGACGAACACGTTCCACAAGCCCATGTTCTGCGCAGAGCCGTTGGCATACGCATAGCCGCCCTGCTGGTACGCCCTGCCCGCTTGCACGTGGGCATAGTTGCTGGCCGTGGTGCAGGTGGCTGTGCCGCCGCCGGAGCCTGCCAGCGTGGTGCCCGATGCAGCACTAGACGTTGCGCCTTCGGCGCCATTGGCATCGGCCGCACGCACTGTCCAGCTGTAGGTGGTGGAGGCTGCCAGGCCCGTGTCGCCATAGCTGGTGCCATACACCGGCAGTGCGTTGACCTTGTTGGCGTTGCGGTACACGTTGTAGCTGGCGGCGCCAGTGACGGCGTTCCAGCCGATGGTCATGCTGCTGGCCGTGGCGCCCGAGGTGCTGACGCCCGTGGGCGCAGGCAAGGCAACCGGGTCAGGGTTGGTACCGCCACCGCCGTTTCCAGAGCCTGCGCCCGAGGCAATGCGGTCTACCATGGCCTTGATGGCCGCCATCTGCGTGCCCGCCTTCTTGGCAAAGTTGCTGCCGTACCAGCCCACCCAGTCCCAGCAGGCATTGGGGTTGGGCAGCGAGCCGCTAGCGGCGGTGCTGCGGCTGGTGTTGTCCACCTTGGTCTGTGGGAACAGCACGATGATGTTGTTGGTGTCGGCCCAGCGGCTGTAGCCCGTGTTCTTCACGAACTTGTCTCCGATCTTGTCGGTGCTCTGCTGGCAGCCATGCAGCGCCACATGCAGCTTGCACTGGGTGCTGCCGCTGGCGCAGCTGGAAGGCACATACAGCCAACCGTTGGCCGCCATACCGGGGTTGCTGCCGGTGTAGGTGCTCTGGATGAACTCGATGTAGTTGCCCGCTGCGGGCGCGTTGTTGCGCGGGTTGAGTGCGCCATAGAAATGCGTGAGGGCCGCCTTGGCTCCGTCGTACCCGCAGTTGCTGATGTAGGGCGACACGGCGCTGGTGCAGCCGTTGTTGCCGGTGCTGTCAAAGTCGGTGGGGAACACATGCGCGGTGCTGGCGCGCTGCACGTACGAGATGTTGCCAGCGGGCACGCCGTTGTTGAGGTACTGCGTCTGCAGCGCCGTGGTCTGGTTGGGCCCCACCGTGGTGTCGCTGGTGCCCGTGAAGATGTAGATCTTCTGGCTGGCCAGGTTGGACTTGTTGTCGATGGTGCCCGCGCTGCTGAAACTGTTGATGCTGTTTTGCATCGTGGTTTGCTGGCTGGCGCTGATGTTGGCGTTGTACATGCACGCCGTGTAGTTGTTGTGGCCCGCGCACATGTAGGGGCCGGCGGCAAAGATGCCCACGCCCATGAAGGTGCTGGAATACGCCACGCCCAACTGGTTGGCCATGAACCCGCCAGACGACAGGCCCGAGACGCTGATCTTGCTGGTGTCGATGTTGTACTGGGCCAGCGGTGTGGCACCCATTGCCACGCCCGATGCAAGAGCCGTGGCGGCAGCCGCGATAAGAATCCGAGAAAACCGAGGGAACGTCATGTGTCTTGTCTCCTGAATATTTTGGAAAAGCACTCACCATGCCCCCGTGTGCCCGGGGGTTCATTCGTCTAGGTACTGGAAAAAAAGGGGCGGCCGCCCCTGCGGGATGAACCCCGGCCACGGTCATCTTGATGGATGCTTTGGCCAGGCCACGCAAACCGTGTCGGGTGTCGTGTCTGCGTCAGATGGCTGGCGGGCCCTGCGCGGGGCCCGCCGCCGCGGCTTATCGCTGGTTGCGAATCGGCACGTTCATTTCTTCAGGCTTGATCTCGCGCACCAGCTCGGGCACGCCCCAGGCGAAGGCGGGGTCCACCTTGATCTTGAAGTGGTACATGCTCTGCATGGCCTGGTGGTCTTCCTTGCGGAAGGTCATCTTGCCCTTGGGGGTGTCAAAACTCATGCCTTCCATGGTCTTGATGAGCTTGTTGGTGTTGGTGTCGCCGCCCGTGGCCTTGAGGGCGGTGACCAGTGCCATGGCCGAGCTGAAACCACCAGCGGTGAAGAAGTCTGGCGGAGTCTTGTACTCCTTGTAGTGCGCGGCCACCAAGGCTTCGTTCACGGGGTTCTTGGGGATGCCGAAGTAGTAGTACGTGGCGCCTTCCATGCCAGGGAAGTTCTTGTACGCGGCCATGGCAGGCAGGATGTTGCCGCCGGTGGAGATCTCGATGCCGTAACGCTTCAGGTCCATGTCGGCGATCTTGAACGGGTTGCCCGCCCCGGCCCATACCACCCAGATGATCTTGCGGCCGGGCTGGTCCTTGAGCTTGTCGATGATGCGCTGGGCACCAGCCGTGAAGTCGGTGGTGGCGGCGGGCAGGTATTCCTCGTGCGCGAGCTTGGCCTTCTTGACCGAGTCCTTGAAGGCTTTCACGCCATCACGGCCGAACGCGTTGTCTTGCGCCAGGGTGGCAATGGTCACGCCTTCCTTGTCCACCGCCACGGCGTTGGAGATCGCGTCCTGGCTGCTGTTGCGGCCAGTGCGGAAGATGTATTTATTCCACTTGTCGCCCGTGATCGAGTCGGCCACGGCGGGCTCGACCAACAGGATCTTTTTGTATTCCTCGGCCACCGGCAGCATGGCCAGCGCCACGCCCGATGCCGTCGGGCCTACGGCGATGTCGGCCTTGTCGTCGGAGTACGCGGTGGCCAGCAGGCTCTTGCCCAGGTCGGGCTTGCCTTGGTCGTCTTTTTCAATCACGACCAGCTTCTTGCCGTTGACAGTCATGCTGCCGCCGGTGGCGTAGCTCAGACCCATCATCAGGCCAGTCTGCGTCTGTTTGCCGTAGGCTTCCAGAGGACCTGTCTTGCTGTAGACGTGGGCGATGCGGATTTCACCCGACTGCGCGAAGGCGGCTGGCGCCGTGAGGGTGGTAGCCGAAACGGCAAGGGCGGCGAGTGCAACCAGATTGCGACGATGCATGGCGATGTCTCCTGTTGTGATGCTTCTTTATTGCACAGTCTGTGCCAGCATCCAAGTGGTTGATTTCAAAGATACTTTTTATGACACACTGGTGACAGTGCCTGAATTTAATACACAAAAAATGTCTGAATTTCAGACATTTGCCTGAAATTTATTCAGGGTTTTCCAGACGCCCATAGAGCGTGGCGCGCGAGATGCCCAGCTGCCGCGCCGTGGCCAGCTTGTTGCCGCCATGGGCCTTCATGGCAGCCTGGATGGCCCGCTGCTCCAGCTCGGCCACCTGTTCGGCCAGGGGCCGCAGGTAGCGCGATTCGTCCTCGGCCTCGACCACCACGGCGGTGGTGTCCTGCACCGGCGCTGCGGGCTCCACGCCCGCCTCGCGCAGGATGCGTTCGAGTTGCGCGGCGTCAATGGACTGGCCCTCGCTGCGCATCACGGCCTGCTCCAGCACGTTGCGCAGCTCGCGGATGTTGCCGCGCCAGGGCTGGCCAGCACAGCAAGGCCAGCGCCTCGGGCAGCAGCTCGGGCGGTGGCCGTGCCGTTGCGCAGCGCCAGCGTCATCGCCCAGCGCCTCGACCAGCGCCGGAATGTCGCTGCGCCGCTCGCGCAGCGGCGGCACGCGGATCGGCAGCACATTGAGCCGGTAGATACAGGTCTTCGCGGAACCTGCCGTCGCGCATCCAGGCCGCCAGGTCGCGCGAGGTCGCGGCGATCACGCGCACGTCGAACGGCACCAGCTTGTTCGAGCCCAGCGGCTCGATCTCGCCTTCCTGCAGCGCACGCAGCAGCTTGGCCTGCAGGCCCAGCGGCATGTCGCCGATCTCGTCGAGAAACAGGGTGCCGCCGTCGGCCAGCTTGAACTTGCCGTCGCGCCCCTTGCGCTCGGCGCCGGTGTAGGCGCCGGGCGCGACGCCGAAAAACTCGGCCTCCAGCAGCGTGTCGGGCACGGCCGCGATGTTGACGCTGACCAACGGGCCGCCGGCGCGGCTGGACGCCGCGTGGATGGCATGGGCCAGCAGCTCCTTGCCGGTGCCGGTCTCGCCCAGCAGCAGCACCGGGCTGCTCGATTGCGCGGCACGGCGCGCCTGGCGCTTGACCTCGACCGCCGCCGGGCTGGTGCCGATGAAACTGGCAAAGGTGTATTTGGACGGACGCGCACCAGTCGCCCGCCACCGGCCAGGCTGCGACGGCGCTGCGCTGGCCAGTTCGCGCCGCGCGTCGTCCAGGTCGCGCTGCATCAGCGCAAACTTGCTGATCAGCGGCTGCAGCGTGGTCTCGGGATGGTCGAACAGCACGATGCCGATGGCACCGATCACCGCGTCCGTCGTCGTCACGCAGCGGGATGCGGCTGACGACAAAGGTGCCGGCCGGTTGGTCAGCAGGTCGATCAGGTAGGCTTCGCCGGTCTCCAGCACGCGGCGCATCTGGGTGTTCGGGATCACGTCCTCGACCATGTGGCCCATGAACTGGTCGAGCGACGAAAAACCCAGCGCCGGCAGAAAACGCTGGTAGCCCTCGTTCACCCAGACGATGCGCCCGCTGCGGTCGACCAGGAACATGCCCTGGCTGATGCTGGAGAACAGCTGGAACATCGAGCGCGCCGCCAGTTCCAGAATGCCCTGGGCATCCAGCGGCAGTGCGGGGGCGTCGTCGGTGATCAAGGGCATCTGCGGATGGTAGCGCGCAGGCGGCGCGGGCTGGGTCGGCTGCAAAGGCATTGCCAAGTCGGATAGCTACTATTTTTATAGCTTCCAGCGCTTATCCATCAAGCGCTAGAGGCCATTTTTATTCAAAATCACAGGCGATTCCGCAGTGAGCGCCGTCGGCGCTGCGTTCGGTGTCCGGATCATGCGAGACACCCGCAGGGGCTGCAGTGTGGCCAGGGGCTGGTCTACCAAAATGCACGGCTTGCCGGTGCGGCGGCAATGGTCCTGCACACGCCAGTATTCGTCGTGGCTGATGCAACCGGTCTGGCAGATGACCAGGTCTGCAGCAGCCAGGTTGGCGTCGAGGTCGTACGCCTGCGCCTCACCCACCGACCGCGCCTGCGAGGGATGGGCAACCTCGGCCAGCGCGGCACCGGCATGCTTTGCGCGTTGTATGTCTAGAGCGTCCACCTCGGCGGCCAGTCGCCAGCGCAGGCATTCGCGCGACAAGGTGGCGATGCGCTCTGCCAGCATGGCGATATGGCGTGCCATGGCTTTGCGGCGCGGTATGCCCGGGCTTGCGGCCTGGGCCTGCTCCACTGCGTCGTACGCCATGGCCAGACGCGTGTCGCGCACCACCAGCGCACCCCGCAGCCGCACGACTTCAGACCTCAAAGCCTCGATCTCGGCAGCCTGCGCTGCCATGGCGGCACTGCATCGTTGCTGAGCATCGCCCAACTGGCGGCAAAGGGCCAGAAATTCCTGCGGAAGTGAATGCATGCACCATCCTTGCAAATAAGAACGATTCGCATTTTATGGTACATTTGCGGCTTGTTATTCGCAAGTCGCCTTGGTGGGGAGGGACACCGGGGGCACAAGGCCTCCGGTGTCTGGCTTGCGCAAACACCAGCAGTGTGACTCCCTCCGCAGGACGCCACAAAACAAAAACCGCGCCATGTCAGCGCGGTTTTTTATGGGTGATGGGGCGTGGTCTGCGTGCCCATCACGCCTGCGCCATGGCCAAGCGTCTCGCCGCCCAGCGCCGCAGCAAACGCGGCAGGATGAGCACGGCCAGCACGATGATGATCAGCGTTAGCGAACCCGGACGCTCCAGGAAGATCGTCCACTTGCCTTCGCCAATCGACACCGCGTTGCGCATCTGCGCCTCGGCCAAGGGGCCCAGGATCATGCCCACCACCACCGGTGCGGCCGGGAAGTCATAGCGGCGCATCACCACACCCAAGAGGCCAATCGCATACAGCAACACCAGATCGAATGCGCTTTGGCGCATGCCGTACACGCCGAGCGTGGAGAACACCAGAATGCCCGCGTACAGGTACGACTTGGGAATGTTCAGCAGCTTGACCCACAGGCCAATCAGCGGCAGGTTCAGGATGAGCAGCATCACGTTGCCGATGTACATCGACGCAATCAGCGCCCACACCAGCGCACCATTGGTGTCAAACAGCTGCGGACCAGGCTGGATGCCGTAGTTCTGGAAAGCTCCCAGCAGGATCGCGGTGGTATTGGACGTGGGGATGCCCAGCGTGAGCAGCGGGATCAGCGTGGCCGTGATGGCAGCGTTGTTGGCGGCCTCGGGGCCAGCCACGCCTTCGATGGCGCCGGTGGTGCCAAACTCTTCGGGGTTCTTGCTCAGCTTCTTTTCGGCTGCATAGCTCAGGAAGGTCGGTATCTCGCTACCGCCTGCAGGCACAGTGCCGAACGGAAAGCCAATGGCCGTGGCACGCAGCCAAGCGGGCCAGGAGCGCTTCCACTCCTGTTTGGTCATGTGCGTGCCCGTGAGCTTGTTCTGGGTTTCTACAGTGCGGCCTTCGTACATTACGTTGTACAGCGCCTCACCCACGGCAAACAGGCCCACCGCGATCAGCACCACTTCGATGCCATCCATCAACTCGGGGACGCCACCGGTGTAACGCGCCTGGCCAGAAATCTGGTCAATACCAATCAGGCCCATCGCAAGACCAACAAACAGCGCCACCATGCCGCGCAAGGTGCTCTTGCCCAACACGGCGCTGACCGTGGTGAATGCCAGCACCATCAGCATGAAATATTCCGGTGGCCCCAGGCGCACGGCGTATTCGGCCACCAGGGGCGCAAAAAACGTCACCAACACCGTGGCAATGGTGCCCGCCACAAACGAGCCAATAGCCGCCGTCGCCAACGCTGCGCCAGCCCGGCCGTTCTTGGCCATCTTGTTGCCCTCCATGGCGGTGACCATGGACCCGGCCTCACCCGGTGTGTTGAGCAAAATGGACGTGGTCGAGCCCCCGTACATGGCACCGTAGTAAATCCCCGCAAAGAAAATCATCGAGGCCGTGGCCTCTACCTTCACAGTGATAGGCAGCAACATGGCAACCGCCACCGCTGGGCCAATGCCGGGTAACACGCCGACAGCCGTGCCAATGATGCAGCCCACAAAGGCCCACATCAGGTTGATGGGTGTTGCAGCGGTTGCAAAACCCTGCATCAAAAGGTTAAACGTTTCCATTAAAGCCACCCCGTTTTCGTCAGGCCGGGCAGGTTGATGGCCAGCAGTTGCGTAAACATCCAGAAGACTGGGGCAGCCACAGCCACGCCAATCAAGGAGTCCTTGATCCAGGCTTGCAGGCGCAGGTCCAGCTCACCTTCCGAACTCCGAAACCCACGCACCGATAGCACGAAGCAGAGGGCACAGCTCAGGATGAAGCCCAACGTGGTGATGAGCAGGGCGTTCAGCAGCAGCCCCGCCGATACCCAAATGAAACCCTTCCAATGGGCGCGTTCGGCGCCCGACCCTTCTTCCAGCACACGAAACCCCCCGGTCAGCGCGTGCACCACGCACAGCGCGCCACAGATCAGCAAAGCAATGCTGACCACCCAAGGGAAAAAGTTGGGGCCTACGCCGCCATACCCAGCCTCTGAGCTGACGGTGCTGGCACCCCAGGCCAGCGACAGCGCAAGCACGACGAGGCCCGCACCTATCAGTGTCTGCAGCGGCTTGGAGCGCGATGAGTGTTGTTGTGTCATGTTGTTCTTTCGCACCGACCGGTCAAAGACCCAGCCATGCGCCCCGGGGGAGCGTGGCTGGGTTACCTGATTTGCGTGCTGGCCTCAGATCAGATCATTCCGGACTTGACCATCGTGGCGCGCAGGCTCGCAAACTCAGCATCTACGAAGTTGGAAAACTCGTCGCCCGCCATCCATGCAGACGTCCAGCCGTTCTTTTCCATGGCGTCCTGCCACGACTTGTGCTTGAAGGTTTTGGCGAGCGCGTCGATCAGCGCCTTGCGCTGTTCGTCCGTGATGCCAGGCGCACCGTACACCCCGCGCCAGTTGCCGATTTCGACATTGATGCCCTGCTCCTTGAGCGTAGGCACGCTCACGCCCTTCAGACGCTGCGCAGATGTCACGCCCACAGCGCGCATCTTGCCTGCCGAGATGTACTCGGCGAACTCGCTGTAGCCGCTGCCGCCGACGGTGACGTTGCCACCCAGAATAGCCGCAGTGGCTTCACCGCCCCCACGGAAGGCCACGTAGTTGATCTTGGCCGGGTCAACACCCACTTCGCGGGCGATCATGGCCGCCGCGATGTGCTCGGTGGACCCGCGCGAACCGCCGCCCCACTTCACGCTGCCGGGGTCCTTGCGCAGTTGGTCCACCACATCCTTCATGGTCTTGAAGGGGGAGTTGGCGGGCAACACGAACACGTTGTATTCGCTGGTCAGGCGCGCCAGAGGCGTGACCTTGTCCAGACCCACCGGTGGCTTGCCGGTGATGATGCCGCCCAGCATCACGGCGCCCATCACCATCATGGCGTTCGGGTCGCCCTTGCTGGAGTTGGAGAACTGCGCCAGGCCAATCGCACCGGCCGCACCACCCTTGTTGTCATAAGACACCGACGACGCTGCACCGGCATCCTGCATCGCCTTGCCCAGCGCACGGCCTGTGGAGTCCCAGCCACCGCCGGGATTGGCGGGAATCATCATCTTGATGGCCGACGCTGTTTGCGCCGACACGGGCAGCACGCTTGCTGCAGCCAGTGCGGCCATGGATTTGAGAAAGGTATCGCGACGCATGGTGTCTCCTTGTAAGGTTTGCGAACTGCTCGATGATGCGCGCCCTGCCTGTCAAACGGCTGTCCTCAGACTCAGGGAAAACACTAGCATCTGGAGCCCCTGAGTCACGACGCGCCTTCGCCCTCGGGGGACGCCCCCAGCGCGGCGGGGCGGCCCTTGCGCGGGGGCGCTGGCGCATGACCGCGCACGTCTTGAACCGCAGCAAACGGTGCGCGGCGCTGTGGCAGGCCGTGCAGCACGCGCTGCCTTCGTGGGAGTGATATGGTCCCGCGCATGCAACTGCTTCTTGTCGAAGACGACCCCACCATGCAAGCCACGCTGCACCGCGCGCTGACGCGCCGCGGCATGGAAGTGACCGCCGTCGGAGACGGCCGCGCGGCGCTCAGCCAATGGGCTGCTCGCCAACCCGATGCGGTCATCCTCGACCTCACCCTGCCCGGCCTGGACGGTCTGCAGGTGTTGCAACAGGCGCGCACCCGCGGCCTGCGCACACCTGTGCTCATCCTCACGGCGCGGGGCACGGTGGGCGACCGGGTCATGGGCCTGAACGCCGGTGCGGATGACTATCTGCCCAAGCCGTTTGATCTGGATGAACTGGAGGCCCGCCTGCGCGCCCTGGTGCGCCGCAGCGCCGACCCCGGAGCCAATGCTGCGCCACTGGCACCGAGTAATGTGCAGATTGGGGCCATCCGATACGACAAGACCAGCGGCGCGCTTTACCTGAACGGCGAAGTGATGGAACTGACCCCGCGTGAGCTGGCGCTGATGCACGCCTTGCTGGCGCAGCCCGGCCACGCCGTCACCAAGGAACGCCTGTATGAGCTGGTGTTCCCGGGCCAGCTCGACGTGCAGTACGAGGCCATCGAGGTCGTGGTTTACCGGCTGCGCAAGAAGCTGACCGGCACTGGTTTGACGCTGATGACGCTGCGCGGACTGGGCTATCTGCTACGGACGGACGCATGAAAGCCGCGCGGGTACCAGGCCACCACTCGCTGCGGCGAAGGCTGCTGCTGGGCATTTTGCTGCCGGTGGCACTCTTCGTGGGGTTCAACACGTTCAGCCTGTACCGCCAGACCTTGAACTCACTGAACACGGCCTACGACCGCACCTTGCTCGCATCGGCCAAGAGCATCAGCGAGCAGCTGGACGTCAAAGGCTACGACGATAACGCAGAGCTGCGCGCAACAGTCCCTTACTCGGCGCTGGAGGCGTTTGAAGCAGACAACCAGAGCCAGATGTTTTACCGTGTGTCCAACCTGCATGGCGAGATGGTGTCCGGCTTTGCTGAGCTGCCGGTGTGGCGTGGCACCATCCCCGACAAGCCGCCCTACGCTGCGCTGGTGGACTTTTATGACGACCGCTTTCGCGACCGCGATGTGCGCGTGGCGGTGCTGCTGCAGCCGGTTGCCAGCTCCAACGGCCGCGCCATGGCAGTGATTCAGGTGGCCGAGACTCTGGAGGTGCGCGAGACGCTGGCACTGCAGATTCTGTGGAACACCTTGCTGCGCCAGGCACTGTTGGTGGCTGTGATTGCGTTCACCGTGGTACTGGTGGTGCAACGCGCCACCAACCCCGTGCGCAAGCTCAGTCACCAGTTGCAAGCGCGCCGCGCAGGTGACCTGAGCCCCATCGCCGCGCCCTCCGCGCCGCGCGAACTGCAACCGCTGATCGACGCCACCAACGAAGTCATGCAGCGCCTGCGGCACCTGTTGCGGCACCAAAAACGCTTTGTGCGCGATACATCTCACCAATTGCGCACTCCGCTGGCGGTGCTCAAGACCCAGGTGCAATCGGCATTGCGCGGGGACGTGGAGCCGGTGCAGGCCCTGCGCGAGATCAGCGACACCGTCGACCGCGCCACCCAGCTGGCCAACCAGATGTTGGCCCTGGCCAAGGTAGAACAACTGCGCCAGCAAAGCGCCCCCCCGATCACACGGTTTGACGAGGTGCTGCGCACAGTGGCTCTCGAAATCTCGCCACTGATTGCGCAGCGTGATCTCGACTTCGGCATTCACACAGAGCCCATATCCATGCAAGCCCATGAATGGATGCTGCGCGAGCTCAGCCGCAACCTGCTGCACAACGCCGTGCGCCACGCTCCAGAACGCAGCGAGTTGACCGTCGACCTGCGCACGGATGGCCGCCATGTTGCTCTTACCATCAGCGATCACGGCCCAGGCATTGATGACGAACTGGCAACACGCCTGTTTCAGCCGTTTTCTGCGGGCGATGTGCGCACGGGCAGCGGGCTCGGTCTGGCCATTTGCCAGGAGATCGTGCTGGCACTGGAGGGAAACATTGCCCTCACCAATCGCTTCGAAAGCGGTCGCATCGCCGGGTTGGATGCGGTCGTAAGCCTACCGCTTGCGCACCCAGGGGCAGACAACACCCACACCCTACACGCGGCACAATCTCCCCCATGAATACGCTGGAGACAATGCGGCTGGACAAATGGCTCTGGTGCGCACGCTTTTACAAGACCCGCAGCCTGGCCACCGAAGAGATCGGCAAAGGCAGGGTCACTGTCAACGGTCAGGCCGTGAAGGCAGCGCGCGACCTGCGCTGCGGCGATACCGTGGCCCTGCGCCAGGGCACCATCGCCCGCATTGTGGTCGTCAAAGGCCTGAGCGGAGCCCGCGGGCCCGCCCCGGTGGCACAACAGCTATATGAGGAAACCGCGGAGAGCATCACAGCCCGCGAAAAAGCCGCCGAGCAACGGCGCCTGGCGCCGGAGCCTGCGGCCACCCTGCAGGAAGGACGCCCCACCAAACGCGATCGCCGAGAAATCGATCGCGTCAACGACCGGTCTGGCAGCCGCGACAAAAGCTGGGGAGATCGGTGGAGCGCGTCGGTTGACGAGTGACGGCTTTCACGGCACTTCAGAGTCTGCCACCGCTTGCGCCAACCGCTCCTTGCGGGCTTTGTGGCGACATGGAGCATCCGCACACCACAAGCGCATCTCTATTGAAACTTTTTTTCTCTACAGGATTCCGTTAAAACCGACGGATGACCCGTCACCGGTTTTCCGGCCCTCAACCCATGACCACAAAGGAAACAGTTCGATGCGCGTTCTCGCATTCGCATTCGTCCCATTTGCCGCCATGTTGCTTGGCTGCCAGACGAGCCCCGATACACCTCAAACGTTCAAGTCTGATACGCCTGTAGAAGCATCCAGCTCTAGTGCATCCGGAACTGCCGTGCCCAAATTCGGCCCCCTGTCACGATAGGTCCGACTGCCAATATTCGGAAAAGAGAAAAGCCCCAAGCGAGTGAACGCTTGGGGCTTTGTGCTCTGGCGGAAACGGAGGGATTCGAACCCTCGATGAGGCTCTACACCCCATACTCCCTTAGCAGGGGAGCACCTTCGGCCACTCGGTCACGTTTCCAATCTCTCTATTATGCCCCATTTCTGGGGCGCTTCTGGCGGGTTAGGCGGCTTCCTGGTCCAGCTCGGGCGCCTTGTGCAGGCTTCGCACCGCCAGTTCCACATACTTTTCGTCGATCACAACGGGTGTCTTGATTTCGGACGTCGAGATCATCTGGATGTTGATGACTTGCTCGCTCAACACACGGACCATTGTGCTGGCAACGCCCACGGGGCTGCGCATGCCGACACCAACGATGCTGGCCTTGCAGATCTTCGTGTCGCCCGCCGTATTTGTGAACGATCAATGCCAATGGAGTTTTAGAGGGGACGTATCCGAAGTTGCGGCGCAGGGTGAAAACACTGTTTTGGCGCGCAGCCGTTGTTCGTGCAATTAGGGGACCAAAACTTGTGGATTGTTCCAATCGATATGTGGTCCGACCCGAACTACAAAGCCGCGTCCCACCTTGATGCGAATGTGGTGGCCACGCGTGGTGCAGGCGGCCACCTGGTCGAGCAACTCGTTCAATTGCGCGGCAGCCGGTGTGGTGTGGTGGAGGTGGCGCAACCAATGGCGCAGCACATTGGCCTGACGGGACCGGCTCAGGCGCTGCAACGGAGCGATCTGCGGTGGGGTACCGACCAAGGCAAAATCCTGCCGCGCCACGTCTTCCAGCAACTCTGCCGCTTGCGCCGCGTTCGCCGCTGAACGGGCAAAAGTGTCGCGAAACGCGGGGAACGCAGCGTCCAGCACAGGCAACAGTTGCGCACGGATGCGGTTGCGGGTGTAGCGCTCGTCGGTGTTGGTCGGGTCCTCCACCCACGCTTGTCCTTGCAGGCGCAGCCAGTTGCGAACGTCTTCCCCCGGCACCTGAAGCAACGGGCGATGCCACGCCAGGCCCGCACGATCCCATCGGGCGGGCATGGCGGCGAGCCCAGCCACGCCCGCACCGCGCGAGAGCGCCAGCAACAGGGTTTCGACCTGGTCATCCGCGTGCTGGGCAATTGCTATTGATTGAATAGCTGCTCGCGATTTACTGGCAAGCGCTACAGCCTCAAAAGCCTTGTATCTTGCCTGGCGGGCCGCATCTTCGGGGCTCTGGCCGGGGGCGTGCCGCGCATCCAGACGCTCTATCCACAAAGGTACGCCAAGGCCTTGGCACAGGGCCACACAATGCTGTTCAAACCCATCCGCCGCAGCCTGCAAGCCGTGGTGCACATGGATGGCTTGCACCTGCCCAGGCCAGCGGCGCGCGCACGCCAGCAGCAGCGCAGTGGAGTCCGCCCCGCCGCTCAGGCCCACAGCCATCGGCAACGTGGGCGCAAAGGCCTGAATGGCAGCGTCGAACGACTGGGTCATGCCGACACCCGGCCCCCAGCATGGAAGGGTGGTGCCACTTCAAGCGCACAAAAAAAATGAACACGGCGGGAATGCATGGATGCCGATTATCGCGGCGCCCTCCCCTGGCCACGCCATTCCCCGCATCAGCCGGGCGGTGCGGACAAACTCGTCCCTGGACGGGGGGCCTCGGCCGACAGGCGGAATGTGCCCACCACTTCCGACAGACGCACCGATTGGTCCTTGAGACTTTGCGCGGCTGCTGCGCTCTCCTCTACCAGCGCAGCGTTCTGCTGAGTCATCTGGTCCAGGTGCGACACGGCCTGGCCGACCTCGTTGATGCTGGTGCTTTGTTCGTTGGTAGACGCAGTGATCTCGGCCATGATGTCCGTCACGCGCTGCACCGAGGTCACGATGTCGTTCATGGTGGTACCCGCGTCGTGGACCAGTCGGGAGCCGTTTTCCACCTGTTCCACCGAAGCGCTGATGAGCTGCTTGATTTCCTTGGCCGCCTCCGCGCTGCGCCCCGCCAAGCTGCGCACCTCACTGGCCACTACGGCAAAACCGCGGCCCTGCTCGCCCGCACGCGCTGCTTCGACGGCTGCGTTCAGCGCAAGGATGTTGGTCTGGAAGGCGATGCCGTCGATGACCCCAATGATGTCGTTGATCTTGCGCGACGCGACGTTGATCTGGTCCATGGTGGTCACCACGTTACCCACCACCTGGCCACCGTGCTGCGCCACGCTGGACGCCTGGGCCACCAGCTGGTTCGCCTGGCGGGCGGCGTCTGCGTTGTGGCGTACGGTTTCAGTCAGCTGCTGCATGGATGCAGAAGTTTCCTCCAGGCTGGAGGCGGTGAGTTCGGTGCGCCCGCTCAGATCGTGGTTGCCAATGGCAATTTCTTCAGCGGCCACACGCACCGAGCTACTGGCATCGCGGATCTGCGCCAGCACACCAGAGAGCTTTCCGGCAAAGCTGTTGAAGCTGGCGGCGATCTGCGCCAACTCGTCCTCACCCTGGGCATCAATGCGACGCGAAAGGTCTCCATCGCCAGCGCCGATCTCGTGCATGGCATCTCGAACCAGGGTCAGGCGACGCAACCGCTGAGACAGAATGCCCGCCAGTACCACCAGCGCTACCAGCAACACCACAAGGCCCGCGCCAATGGACACCTGCAGCATGGTGCGGATGGCCTGGAGCGCTTCGCCCCTGTCCAGCGCAATGGCCAACAGCCAAGGCGTGCCCGTGACGGGCGCCACCGTCAGCAATACCGCGCGCTCCTGCAGATCCAGTGCATTGAGGTCGGCACGTTTGGCCATGTCGGCAAGTGCGGCGGCACTGAGGGAAGGCGCGAGATCGGTCGCTGGTTTCAGCGCCAGCTTCACGTCGGGGTGCGCAATGATGTTGCCGTCGCTGCCCACCAGAAAGGCGTAGCTTGACGGCGTGGGCTTGATGGAAGCCACATTGGCTACCACGGCCGCCAAGGACACATCACCCGCCATCACCGCCTTGACGCTTGTTCCCTCGCGAACTGCCTTGGCAAAAGTAACCACCAACCCGGCTCCGCCAGCGTCAGGGTAAGGCGCTGTCAGCACTGCCGCGTCTGCGCCCGCTGCCTGCTTGTACCAAGGGCGCGCCGTGGGGTCGTAATCGGGGGGCAAGTTCTGCTTTTCAGAGAACACTGTGCGTTTGTCTGCATAGCCGAAGTACGTGGTCAAAAAATTGCCCGCCTTGGCCAGCATCAGCAGTGATTTGGCGGCATCTGCATCATCCAGTGCCGCCGATGCGGACTCGACCACCGTGGCTTTGCCGCGCGCCCAGTCGCGCAAGGTCTCAATGTGGCTGTGGGCCAGCGCCTGCGACTGGGCGGTAAGCGAGGCATAGGCCTGGGACCGTGCCGTGAGGTAGTTGGCCACTGTCAGGGCCAGTAGCCCCGCAACCAGACAACCGACCGACACCAGAAGGATCTGGCCTTTGAGCGTCTTCAGAAGCGACATGCTGCACCCCTTGATCCACCCGAAGAGGGCGGCCCGCAATCATGTTACATCCGGTATCACACAGAACGCCAGCGGGGGTTTTCGCGGACAGCCCAGGGCCGGGCTGATTAGCCGCTAAAACAACAACGGCCCCGAAGGGCCACTGAATGGGGGGTACGAGCGCAACCAGCCTTAGCGGCTCTCGGCCTTGGTGTCGTTAAAACGGCCGTAGCTCTGCAAACGATCGTAGCGGCGGTCCAGCAGGTCCTTGGTCTTGAGGTCTGCCAACTGACGGAACGCGTCGCCCAGCGCACGCTTGAGGAAAGCAGCCATTTGCTTGTGGTCGCGGTGGGCTCCGCCCACGGGCTCGCTCACGATCTTGTCGACCAGGCCCAGGGCTTTCAGGCGGTGGGCGGTGATGCCCAGAGCGTCGGCTGCCTCCTGGGCTTTGTCGCTGGTCTTCCAGAGGATGGAGGCGCACCCTTCGGGGCTGATGACCGAATAAATGGCGTACTGAAGCATGACGACCTGGTCGGCCACGCTGATAGCCAGGGCGCCGCCGGAGCCGCCTTCGCCAATGATGGTGGTAATGATGGGCACTTCGAGCTGCGCCATCTCGAAAATGTTACGGCCAATGGCTTCCGACTGTCCGCGTTCTTCGGCGTCGATGCCAGGGTAGGCGCCAGGTGTGTCCACAAAGGTGAACACGGGCAGCTTGAATTTCTCGGCCGTCTTCATCAGGCGCAGGGCTTTGCGGTAGCCCTCGGGTTTGCTCATGCCGAAGTTGCGCATGGCGCGCTCCTTGGTGTCCCGGCCCTTCTGGTGGCCCAGCACCATGCAGGCGTGGCCATTGAAGCGGGCCAGACCGCCCACGATGGACAGGTCGTCCGAATAGTGACGGTCGCCGTGCAACTCAACGAAGTCGGTGAAGATGTCGCGCACGTAGTCGAGCGTGTAGGGGCGCTCGGCGTGGCGGGCGATCTTGGTGATCTGCCAGGGCGACAACTCGCTGTAGATGTCTTTGGTGAGCTGCTGGCTCTTCTTGCTCAGCTGGTCGATCTCTTCCGAGATATCGACGGCACTCTCGGTCTGCACGTAGCGCAGTTCTTCGATTTTGGACTCCAGCTCAGCGATGGGCTGTTCGAAGTCCAGAAAGGTTTTTTTCGCCAACGTTTTTCTCCTTGGGGATCGCGCCGGTGTACGGCTGCCACGAATGGCACGCACTGTAACCGACGTGTAACGGGTTGTGTAGGGCGCGTCAGGCAGCGTCAGTAGGCGTCGGTAAGGGGTCCAGCGAGCGCCAAATATACCAAGTCGCCACGCTGCACCAGGGCTTCCAGGCTTCGGCCACTTCGCGGGCATCACTGCGACTGACCAATTCGCCAGAAAAGTAGTTCTGACTGATGCCAGTGATCAAACCTGGGTCGTCCAGCGGCAGTACGTTGGGGCGCGTCAGGTAGAAGATCAGGAACATTTCGGCCGTCCACCGCCCAATGCCACGAATGGCGACCAGCTCGGCAATGATGGCTTCGTCCTCCATCGCGGCCCAGTCCTTCACATGGAGCTTGCCTTCTTCAAAGTGAATGGCAAGGTCTACCAGGTAGTCGACCTTGCGTGCCGACAAGCCCGCCGCCCGCATGTCGTCGATCTTTAGCTTGAGCACGCTGCCGGGCTTCATGCTGCGGGGCAGCGCGACAAAACGCTCCCACACCGCCTGCGCGGACTTCACAGAAACCTGCTGGCCCACGATGGACCGTGCCAGCGTGGTGAACGCATCGCTGCGCGTGCGCAGTGCCGCATCGCCGAACTGAGGGATGAGGCGCTTCATGACCCGATCCTTCTTCACCAGGTGCTTGCAAGCCTCGGCCCAATAGTCGGGCGTAGCCAGAACGGACTCCACATCCGGCACATCAGATGCTATTTTTTTAGTAGCTGCCACCGGGCTTCCTACATGCCCTACAGGCGGTTTTCATCAAAAACACCAAGATCACTGCGCTGCTTCCCAGGTAGTTCCTGCGGCAGAGTCCTTCAGCACGATGCCCTGGGCCAGCAGCGCATTGCGGATGCGGTCGGCCTCGGCAAAGTTCTTCGCGGCCTTGGCAGCGGCACGAGCAGTGATCTGGGCCTGGATATCTGCCTCGCTCACACCACCCGCTCCAGCTTGCAAAAACGCTTTGGGGTCGCCTTGCAAGATGCCAAGGCAACCGCCAAGTGATTTCAACAACCCGGCCAGCGCCGCAGAGCCGGTCTTGTTGACTTCACCCGCCAGTTCAAACAGCACTGCCACGGCTTCGGGCGTGCCGAAATCTTCGTCCATCGCCGCCTTGAAGCGCGCGGCGTAGGGGTCAGCCCAATCGACAGTGCCCACGTCAGCAGGCTCAACCAGACTCAAGGCCGTGTAAAGGCGTTTCAAGGCTTGGCGCGCGTCGTCCAGGTGGGCATCGCTGTAATTGAGCGCGCTGCGGTAGTGGGCGCGCACAATGAAAAAGCGCACCGTCTCGGCGTCGTATTGCTGGAGCACGTCACGGATGGTGAAGAAATTGCCCAGGCTTTTGGACATCTTTTCGTTGTCCACCCGCACAAAACCGTTGTGCACCCAGAACTTTGCCAGAGGCTTGCCGTTGGCGCCTTCGCTCTGGGCGATTTCGTTTTCGTGGTGGGGGAACTGCAGGTCTGCGCCGCCGCCATGGATGTCAAAGGTCTCGCCCAGCGTGGCACCGCACATGGCCGAGCACTCGATGTGCCAGCCGGGACGGCCGGAGCCGAATTCGCTGTCCCACTTGGCCTCGGGCGGCTCCTCAGGCTTAGAGGCCTTCCACAGCACGAAGTCGAGCGGATCTTCCTTGCCATCGAGCACGGCCACGCGCTCACCCGCACGCAGTTCGTCCAGCGACTTGCCCGAAAGCTTGCCGTAGCCGTTGAACTTGCGCACCGAGTAGTTCACATCACCGTTGCTCGCGCGGTAGGCCAGGCCCTTGCTTTCCAGTTGGCCGATCAGCGAGAGCATCTGCGGTACGTATTCAGTGGCGCGGGGTTCGACCGAAGGCGGCTCAATGCCCAGCAGGCCGATGTCGTGGTGCATGGCGGCAATCATTTCGTCCGTAAGTGCGCGGATGGTGATGCCGCGCTCCAGGGCGCGCTTGATGATCTTGTCGTCGATGTCCGTGATGTTGCGGACATACGTAACCTGCAAGCCACTGGCCTTGAGCCAGCGCTGCACCACGTCAAACGCCATCATCATGCGGGCGTGGCCGATGTGGCACAGGTCATAAATGGTCATGCCGCAAACATACATGCGCACATGGCCAGGTTCGAGCGGGGAAAACTCCTCCAAAGCACGCGACAGCGTGTTGTAGATACGCAAACTCATGGGACACCAATAACGGGGAGATGGGAGAGGATGGGCGAGGCGGCCCACCCGGAAGCAAGGGGCAATGGCCCCGCAAGGGGGAGCGCCCGGCTAGGGGCGACCAGCAAAAATCACCAGCGGCAACAGCGCACCGTCATGACAACCCCCTCAGCTACAATGCGCCGCAGTATAAGCTGCCGCCCGGCGAGACGCTGCCCAACCCAATTGATCCCCCATGAAGCAAGTCCGAAGCACACTCCCACGACTTTTGCGCCTGCTGGCCCTGACCGCGCTGCTGGGCTCAGGCGTGGTTCACGCCGATGACTATGCCGACATCACGCAGTTGCTCAAAGCAGGCAAGGCCGCCGAAGCACTGACCAAAGCCGACCAGCGCCTGGCCGCCAACCCCAAGGACCCGCAACTGCGCTTCTTGCGCGGTGTCGCACAGGCAGACTCCGGCAAGCAAGCCGATGCGATCGCCACCTTCACCAAGCTGACTGAAGATTACCCAGAGCTGCCCGAGCCCTACAACAATCTGGCGGTGCTACATGCCAACCAAAACCAGTTGGACAAGGCCCGCACCGCGCTGGAGATGGCGATCCGCACCAACCCCAGCTACGCCACCGCGCACGAAAACCTGGGCGACATCTACGCCAAGCTGGCCAGCCAGGCCTACAACAAGGCGCTGCAACTGGACGCCAACAACGCCAACTCCGTCAAACCCAAGCTGGCATTGATCCGAGAACTGTTTTCGGCAGATGCCACCGGCAAAACCGGGCGCCCCGCCGCTGCAGCCCCTGCACCAGCCGTTGTGGCTACACAGCGGCCTGCACCGGCACCAGCAGCTGCGGCTCCTGCAGCAGCCCCCACGCCAGCACCGGCTGTGGCCGCCGCGCCCGTCGCGCCCGCGCCCGCTCCTGCACCCGCAGCACCCCTGGCCGCAACCAGCGACGCAGCGATTCAGACCGTCACATCGGCAGTGCAGGCATGGGCGTCGGCATGGGCAGCAAAAGACATGACGGCGTATCTTGCGGCGTACGACAAATCTTTTGACCCGCCTGGCCGCCAGTCCCGCAGCGCGTGGGAAAAAGAGCGCGAATCGCGCATCGTGGGCAAATCCAAAATCACTGTGCAGCTGTCTGACATGACTGTTTCCGTCAATGGTGACAAAGCCACCGCTCGCTTTCGCCAAGCCTACAGCGCCGACACACTTAATGTGACCAGCCGCAAGACGCTGGACCTTGTGAACAACAATGGTCGCTGGACCATCGTGCGCGAATCCACAGGCGGTTGATCGTGATCTCCGCTACCGCGCCTGCGCCTGGAGCGCGGGCTTTTTTTTTGCTGCCCTGAGATGCCGCAAACCTCTGTGCACTGGAACCCGCGCAGCCGACAGACGCTGATCGGCGTTTTGGTATGGGCGGCGCTGCTGCAGACTCCACCTGCGCTGTCGCAAACCAATGTGGCGCGGCGCCCTGTGCCGCCCACTCCAGCCACCGCGCCCACACCGACCTCCGGCAGCAACTTGCGCGACGGCCAGGCCGAAGCTCGCTTGCTGGCGGTGTACAAGCTCATTGCAGAAGGCAAGGGGCGCGAAGCTCTCCAACAGGCCGAAAGCCTGGCCCGTGACTACCCCAACTTTCAGCTAGCCCAGTTGGCCGTAGGCGACTTGCTGACGGCTCGCACGCGCCCCATCCGCCGCCTGGGCGACCTGCCAGAGCCGGATTCCGCCCGCAGCATTCAGGCCGCCACCACGCTGGAAGAACTGCGCACCGAATCCCGGCAGCGTGTCGATGCGCAGCGCAGCCGCCCTCCGGCGAACACGATTCCAGCGCAGTTTCTGGAGCTCTCTCCCCGCTCGCGCCACGCCATCGCCATCGACGCCTCCCGCTCACGCCTGTATCTGTTCGAGAACACGGCGACCGGCCTGCGGCTTGTGGCCGACTACTACGCTTCGGTGGGTAAGCTTGGCATTGAGAAGGCGGCAGAGGGCGACCAACGCACCCCACTCGGCGTGTACTTCATCACCAGCCGACTGGACCCCGCCACGCTCAAGGACTTTTACGGCATCGGCGCCCTGCCCATTAACTACCCCAACCCGCTGGACCTGAGCCGGGGCAAGACCGGCAGCGGCATCTGGTTGCATGGCACGCCGCCCGACCAGTTTGCGCGCGCCCCGCTGGCCACCGATGGCTGCCTGGTGCTGGCCAATCCCGATCTGGAGCGCATCTTGCGCACGGTGGAGCCCCGGTCCACCCCCGTCGTCATTGCACGGCAACTTCAGTGGGTCGCACCCCACAGCGTGCAGGCAGACCGCAAGGCGTTTGAGGCGGTGCTCACTGCCTGGCGCAGCGCCAAGACCGAAGGCGACATGAAACGTCTGCTCAGCTTTTATGCGCCAGACTTTCAAAGCCACCGCAAGAAACCGCTGTCGGAATGGACTTCCGTATTGCAGGCAGAGACCCGCGCCCTGCGTGGACGGGAACTCCACCTCAAGGACAAGTCTTACCTGCGGTGGACCGACTCGGCCGACACCATGGTGGTAACGTTCGGCGAAGTCGCCGAAGGCGCCCGCACCGGCCCCGTCAAGCGCCAATACTGGACGCGACGCGGCCAACAATGGCAAATATTTTTCGAAGGAGTGATTGGATGATTTCCAGAAGAAATTCGACCCTGGCGCTTGCCAGCCTTGCGCTAGCAGCTATGTTTTCAGTAGCAAATGTGCACGCACAGACTGCGCCCAAGGTCAAGCTGACCACCTCCATGGGCGACATCGTGGTGCAGCTGGACCCTGCCAAGGCTCCCAAGACGGTCGAGAACTTTCTGGCCTACGTCAACGACAAGCACTACGACGGCACCGTGTTCCACCGTGTGATGGACGGCTTCATGATCCAGGGCGGCGGCTTCACAGCTGACATGCAGCAAAAGGCCACCAAGCCACCGATCCCGCTGGAAGCCAGCAACGGCCTCAAGAACGACACCTACACCATCGCGATGGCGCGCACGGGCAACCCCAACTCGGCCACCTCGCAGTTCTTCATCAACGTGAAGGACAACGCCATGCTCAACGCCCCCCAGCCTGATGGCCACGGTTATGCCGTGTTCGGCAAGGTGGTTGAAGGTACGGCTGTGGTCGACAAGATCAAGGCCGTGGCCGTTGGCAACAAGGGCGGCCACCAGAACGTGCCCAACACCCCCGTCACCATCACGTCCGCCACCGTGGTGAAGTGAGTCATTTTTTAGAAAGAAGCATTGCCATGAGCAACCCCCAAGTCGAACTGCACATCGCCAACTACGGCGTCATCACCCTCGAACTCGATGCCGCCAAGGCGCCCAAGTCGGTCGAGAACTTCCTGGCCTATGTGAACAAGGGCCACTACAACAACACCATCTTCCACCGTGTGATCCCCGGCTTCATGGTGCAAGGCGGCGGCTTTGAGCCCGGCATGACGCAAAAGACGTCGGACGCACCCATCGAGAACGAAGCCAACAACGGCCTCAAGAACGCCAACTACACCGTGGCCATGGCCCGCACCAGCGACCCACACTCGGCCACCGCGCAGTTCTTCATCAACGTGGCCGACAACGGCTTTCTGAACCACACCGCGCCCTCCGCCCAGGGCTGGGGCTACGCCGTGTTTGGCAAGGTCGTGTCGGGCACCGACGTGGTGGACAAGATCAAGGCCGTGACGACGGGCCGCAAGGGTTTCCATGACGACGTGCCGAAGGAAGACGTCGTCATCGAGAAGGCCGTCGCACTGTGACCCCCACGCTTGCCACTTCGTGTGCTGCGCTGCCCCCCGAGGGGGCCGCAGTCGCCTTGGGGCGGCCCGGCGGCGACTGAGGGCCGGCGATGCCGGCCTTCATGCCTGATCAGACCACGACCGTGCCCCGGTTCGAGGAGCTCACAGCTCCTTCGCACTGGCGCACGGTCGATTTCATTTCGGACCTGCACCTGCAGGCCAGCGAGCCCGCTACGGTCGCCGCATTCGAGCGCTACCTCGCGTCTGTCGAGGCCGATGCCCTGTTTATCCTGGGCGACCTGTTCGAGGTGTGGGTGGGCGACGATGCCCTGCGGGAGCCCGGCAGCTTTGAAGCCCAAGCCTGCGCGGCGCTGAAAACCGCTGCACAACGCATTCCCGTGTACTTCATGCACGGCAACCGCGACTTTCTGGCGGGCCCGGCGTTCCTCGCGCACTGCGGCATTACCGGTCTTTCAGACCCCACGGTGCTGGGGTTTGGCGACCAGCGCTTCGTGCTCAGCCATGGCGATTTGTTGTGCCTGGACGATGTGGACTATCAGCGGTTTCGGGTGCAGGCGCGCAGCGAAGCGTGGCAAACGCAATTTCTGTCCCAGCCCCTGGCCACGCGCCGCGCGCAGGCGCGCGGCATCCGCCAGGAGAGCGAGGCGCGCAAACAATCGGGTGCCACCTATGCCGATGTCGACAGCCCTGCCGCCATCGCCTGGTTGCAAGCAACGGGGGCGCACACGCTGATCCACGGCCATACCCACCGTCCAGCCGACCACATGCTGGCCCACGGGCTGCAGCGCGTGGTGCTGAGCGACTGGGACGCCGCTGCATTACCTCCCCGCGGTGAAACACTGCGTTTGTCCCGCGCGGGCTTGGAACGCATCCCCCTGGTCCCCATGTACGAGCGATCCTGAACTGCGCAGGACTTGAACCTGCATGCCTGATCGCCATGCCACCTCTTTTCCATCGACTCTGGAGCCGCGTGCGCGCCACCGTGGCGCCTGTGCCCGATATCTCCGCTGCGCTGTGGCTCCAGACGCTGCAACGCTACCCGTTTCTGGCCACCCTGTCGCTGCACGACCAGTCCAAGCTGCGCGCCATCAGCGCCTTGTTTCTGCACCACAAACAGTTCCACGGGGCGCACGGCCTGGTGGTAACCGACGCCATGGCCATCGACATTGCCGCGCAGGCCTGTCTGCCGCTGTTGCACTGGGGCGACCCTTCCAAGGCGCTGGACTGGTACGACGATTTCGTCACGATCGTGCTGCACCCCGGTGAAGCCGTGGCGCGCCGCCAGACCGTGGACGAAGCCGGCGTGGTGCACGAACACACCCAAGTGCTGCTGGGCGAGGCCATGGAGCGCGGCCCGATCATGCTCAGCTGGCAACACATCGCCAACGCGGCCGAAAACACGGCGCGCGGCCACAACGTGGTGGTGCATGAGTTTGTGCACAAGCTCGACATGCGCAATGGCCAGCCCAACGGCTGCCCGCCCCTGCCCGCAGGTTTTCTGGGCACCCGCAGCGGCCGCGCGGCCTATGGCGCGTGGTGGGCCGCCTGGGAGCCCGCGTATGAGCAGTTCCGAGAACGCGTCATCCTCGCCGACCGTTTCGGAGCGGAGCGCCCGTGGCTGGACGCCTACGGCGCCACATCGCAGTCAGAGTTTTTTGCCGTGGCCTGCGAGGCATACTTTGTCAACCGCGAGAGATTCGCGCAAGAGTTTCCTACGCTCATGCCCGCACTGGACGCGTTTTTCAAGCGCCCTGCAGTCGCCCACTGAACCTCTGCGCCTAGCGCAAGCGATGAACGCCTCACGGATCAATTGGTAGACGTTTTGTCTATTTTTTGACAATTTATCCAAAACTGGATAAATTGTCTGCATGCCAGACAAAACCCGTCCCCGCTCCTCGCCATCCCCCCGCGTTGCGCACCGCGCCCCTGCGCGCACCGTTGAGCAGACCGCCCTGCTCAGCCAGATCGAACAGATCGCGCAAGGCCTGGCCGCCACATTTGCGCCGTTCTGCGAGGTGGTGGTGCACGACCTGCTCGACCCCAAACACTCCATCCTGGCCATCCACAACAACCTGTCGGGCCGTGGCGTGGGCGACCCGACCACCGAGCTGGGCCTGGCCCGCATTGCGGACCCCGACTACCCGCAGGTGATTGCCAACTATGCCAACCAGTTCGCCGATGGCCGCCAGGCCAAAAGCACGTCCGTAGGCATCAAGGATGCGTCGGGCCAATACATTGCGGCGCTGTGCCTGAATGTGGACCTCACGCAGTTCCGCAGCCTGCAAAGTGTGGTGGGCCAGTTCACGGCCATTACGGGTGAGACGGGCCTCAGCGAGACCCTGGACCCCGCGGGCGCCGAGGCCATCCGCCAGCGCATCGACCAGTTTGCGGCACGCTTGTCCACCGCGCCGCGCGCGCTGAAGGCGGCCGAGCGGCGCGCGCTGCTGCGCGAACTCAAGGACTCGGGCAGCCTCGAAGTGCGCCGCGCGATGGAGGTGGTGGCCCAGCATCTGGGTGTATCGCGCGCCACCGTGTACGGCGACGTGAGGTAACAACACCATGGCCGCGCCCCCTACACCCCATACACCCCCTGCAACTTCCGCGCAGCAACTGCTGCTGCTCGACACGCACCAGGTCACCGCCCTGCTGCAGCCGCACGCGGTGCTGGCCGCCGTGCGCGAGGCCTTTACCCTGCACAGCCAGCGCGCGGGCCGCGTGTTCCCGGTGGTGCGCGAGGCGCTGCCCACAGGCGGGGTGTTTGGCATCAAGGCGGGTGATGTGTCCAGCCAGGGCCTGCTGGGCTTCAAGGCCGCTGGCTTCTGGCCTGCCAACCGCGCACGCGGCAGTGAGCCGCACCAGGCCACCGTCTTGCTCATCGACCCCGCCACGGGCCGCCCACTGTGTGTGCTGGACGGCAACGCCATCACCACCGAGCGCACGGGAGCAGCAGGCGCGTTGGGCTTGCAGCAACTGGCCCGCCCCAACAGCAAGCGGCTGTGTATCTTCGGCACCGGCGTGCAGGCCCGCGCGCAACTGCGCTACGCACTGTCCGCCCTGCCCGCGCTGCGCACCGTGCACTACGCCACGCACAACGGCCAGCGCGCACCGGCCTTTGAAATGGCGTTTGCCGACCGTTGCGACATTGCGCAGGCCTGCGACGTGAATGCCGCCGTGGCCGCCAGCGACGTGGTGATCACCGCCACGCCCGGCGGCGGCCCCTTGTTCCACGCCGACGCGGTGCAGCCCGGCACCCACATCAACGCCGTGGGCACCGACACCCAAGGCAAACGCGAGCTGCCCGAGGGCCTGCTGCAGCGCACGCGGCTGTTTGTGGACGATGCCACCCAGGCCCGCCAGATCGGTGAGGCGCAATGGGCCCCCTCCGAGTTGCCCTGCACCGAGTTGGGCGACCTGCTCACCGGCCAGGCGGCCATGCAGCGCAGCGCCGATGACATCACTGTTTTTGACATGACCGGCCTGGCCCTGCAGGACCTGACCGTGGCCCGCATGCTGCACACGCAGGCCATGGCACTGGGCCTGGGCACACGCATCGACTGGCCGTGGTGATCGGCTGCAGCCACTCACCTTTTCCTCTTCCTGTTCCGCTTACCCGCTGATCTCACCCCTTTTGAACCCACCTGGACTTCGCAACACCATGACCACTGCCCAGACACTTCCTACCTATGACGACGTGGTGGCTGCCGCCGCCCGCATTGCTGGCCACGCGCACCGCACGCCCGTGCTCACCTCGCGCATCCTCGACGAAGAACTGGGCGCCCAGGTGTTCTTCAAGTGCGAGAACCTGCAGCGCATGGGTGCCTTCAAGTTCCGGGGCGCTTTCAACGCACTGGCAAAGTTTGACGAGGCCCAGCGCAAGGCCGGGGTGATCGCGTTCTCGTCGGGCAACCACGCGCAGGGCATCGCGCTGGCCGCACGCGAGCTGGGCATGCCCGCCACCATCGTCATGCCGCAGGACGCGCCCGCCGCCAAGGTGGCTGCCACGCAGGGCTACGGCGCCAACGTGGTGTTCTACGACCGCTACACGCAGGACCGCGAGCAGATCACCCGCGACCTGGCCGCGCGCAATGGCCTGACCCTGATCCCGCCCTACGACCACGCCGACGTGCTGGCTGGCCAGGGCACCGCTGCCAAGGAGCTGTTCGAAGAAGTGGGCGAGCTCGATGCCTTCTTCGTCTGCCTGGGCGGCGGCGGCCTGCTCTCGGGCTCGGCCCTGTCCACGCGCGCCCTGTCGCCCCGGTGCAAGCTCTACGGCGTGGAGCCCGAGGCGGGCAACGACGGGCAGCAGTCGTTTCGCAGCGGCTCCATCGTGCACATCGACACGCCCCAGACCATTGCCGATGGCGCGCAGACGCAGCACCTGGGGCAACATCACCTTCCCCATCATCCGCCGCGACGTGGACGACATCCTCACCGTGAGCGATGCGCAGCTGGTGGACGCCATGCGCTTCTTCGCCACCCGCATGAAGCTGGTGGTGGAGCCCACCGGCTGCCTGGGCTTTGCGGCCGCGCGTGCACGCGCCGCCGAGCTCAAGGGCAAAAAGGTGGGCGTGCTGATCAGTGGCGGCAATGTGGACATGGAACGTTTCTGCAGCCTGCTGGCAGGGTGACCCCACGAGAGAAAAGGAGCCCCCGCCATGCAAGAAGCAACTGCCAACCACCTCGGGACACCCCTGGCGCAGGTCGACACGCCCGCCGCGCTGATCGAGCTGCCGCGCATGCGGCGCAACATCGCGCGCATGCAGCAGCGCATGAACGCGCTGGGCGTGCGCTTTCGCCCACACGCTAAGACGGCGAAGTGCCCGGCGGTGACCCAGGCGCAGATCGCCGCCGGTGCGCAGGGCATCACCGTCTCCACGCTCAAGGAGGCCGCGCAGTTCTTCGCCCACGGCATCACCGACATCCTGTACGCCGTGGGCACCGTGCCGCACAAGCTGCCCCAGGTGCTGGCGCTGCGCCGCCAGGGCTGCGACCTGAAGATCATCACCGACAACCTCGCCGCAGCCCAGGCCATCGTGGACTTTGGCCGCGAGCACGGCGAGGTGTTCGAGGTGCTGATCGAGGTGGACACCGACGGCCACCGCAGCGGCATCAAGCCCGACGAATCTGCCCTCATCACTGTGGGCCGCGCGCTGCACGATGGCGGCATGCGTCTGGCCGGAGTGATGACGCATGCCGGTGGCAGCTACGACCTGAACACTCCCGATGCCCTGACGGCGCTTGCCGAACAGGAGCGTGCAGGCTGCGTGCGCGCCGCCGAGCGCCTGCGCGCAGAGGGCCTGCCCTGCGCAGTAGTGAGTGTGGGCTCCACGCCCACCGCCCTCTCGGCGCAGGATCTGACCGGCGTGACGGAAGTGCGTGCAGGCGTCTATGTGTTCTTCGACCTGGTGATGCACAACGTGGGCGTGTGCAGCACCGACGACATCGCGCTGAGCGTGCTCACCACCGTGATTGGCCACCAGGCGGACAAGGGCTGGGCCATCGTCGACGCGGGCTGGATGGCCATGAGCCGGGACCGTGGCACGCAAAAGCAGTCGCACGACTATGGCTATGGGCAGGTGTGCGATGTAGAGGGGCAAGTGCTGGACGGCTACGTGCTGACCGGGGCCAACCAGGAGCACGGCATTCTGTCGCGCGCCGATGGGCTGCTGGCGGGGGCTGACGACATCGCGCAGCGCTTTCCGCTGGGCATGCAGCTGCGGATACTGCCCAACCACGCCTGCGCCACGGGTGCTCAATATGGCGAGTACCACGCCGTCGAAAACGGAGTGATGAGAGAAACCTGGGTACGGTTCGGCGGGTGGTGAATTACTATCAACTTAATAGCTACCAGCGCTTATTCAATGAGCGATAGCAGCCAAAAACACCGAAAATTTCAGAGAGAAGCGCACGAAGCAATAGCCTAGGCCTGTTAGCAGAGCAAGCACCGCATTTAGCGCCGGATGTCGGCAGACCCTGCGGCAGGCGGGGATCGCCAGGGAGACAAAAGCACCCCATCAGAACCCCACACAAGCGGTACGCGTGGGTGCAGGGCCGACACCGTTTCACTCCGATAGCACTTGCTCGACCGCCAGTTTGGCCTCTTCCAGGCTGCTGAAAAACCGTGTGGGCTGGGGCATCGCCTTGGGCAGATGGGATGGCGCCGGCCAAAGGCGCTCATCGTTCCAGATGGCAGTCCACCCTCCAATGTCCTTGCGCTTGATGGAGCAAAGTGCTTGCCCGTCCACCGTTGCGATCCAGGTCGTTGGTGGGTCGTTGTCCCAGGTGACTTGTGTCATGGCGCCCTCTCGCGGTTGCTGGGCCATTTTAGGAACCCTGCAACGGGTAGGACAACGGGTATTCACCCACCCCACGGCGCAAATGCGCAAATTGCGCAATGGAGGAATTGCGAAACGAAAGCAGACGCCCGCACGGCGCCCGCGTTCATCAGTCAGCGGCCATCGCTCGCCGGGCTGCTTGGACAACGCTGGCAGCGTCCACCCCAAAAAAGTGCCGCAGCGCTGCGCGCGTGTCACTGCGTCCAAATCCATCGGTGCCCAGGGTCACATACTTGCGGCCCTCGGGGACGAGCATCCGCACCGTCTCGGGCACGGCGCGCACGTAGTCGGTGGCGGCAATCACTGGCCCGCGGGTCGTGGCCAGTTGCTGCGTCAGCCATGCAGGTGCAGGCGCGGATTCACCCGCCAGCCAACGCTGCTCGCACGCCACGCCGTCGCGCGCCAGCTCGCTCCAGCTGGTCACGCTGAGCACGGTCACATCCACGCCTTCGGCGGCCAGCAGTTCGGCGGCCTTGACCACCTCGGTCAGGATGGCGCCGGAGCCCATCAGGGTGACCGTTTTGGATGAAATCGGGCTCTCGCGCTTATCCGATAAGCGCTGATAGCTCTTGAAACGATAGCAACCACGCAGCACACCTTCTGCCGCACCTTCAGGCAGATCGGGCTGCGCGTAGTTCTCGTTCATCAGCGTGACGTAGTAGAAAACGTCGCGCTGCTCGGTCACCATCTCGCGCATGCCGGCGTCCACGATGACGGCCATCTCGCCGGCGTAGGCTGGGTCGTAGGCCTTGCAGTTGGGGATGGTGGCCGCCACCAGGTGGCTGCTGCCGTCCTGGTGCTGCAGGCCCTCGCCGCCCAGCGTGGTGCGGCCGGAGGTGGCGCCCAGCAAGAAGCCGCGCGCACGCTGGTCGGCAGCGGCCCAGATGGCGTCGCCCACGCGCTGAAAGCCGAACATCGAGTAGTAGATGTAGAACGGCAGCATGGCCAGGCCGTGCACGCTGTAGCTGGTGGCCGCGGCCGTCCAGCTGGCAATCGCGCCGGCCTCGCTGATGCCTTCTTCCAGAATCTGGCCGTCCAGCGCCTCGCGGTAGCTCAGCACCGAGCCGATGTCCTCGGGCGCATAGCGCTGGCCCACGCTGCTGTAGATGCCGACCTGCTTGAACAGGTTGGCCATGCCGAAGGTGCGCGCCTCGTCGGCCACGATGGGCACGATGCGCGGGCCCAGCGTGGCGTCCTTCAGCAGCGCGCCCAGCATGCGCACAAAGGCCATGGTGGTGCTCATCTCCTTGCCGTCGGCCTGCAGCGCAAACTGCGCGTAGCTGGTGATGGGCGGCACGGGCAGCACGTCGCACAGTCGGCTTCGCGGCGCGGCAGGTAGCCGCCCAGTTGCTGGCGGTGGCTGCGCAGGTACTGCATTTCGGCGCTGTCTTCGGCGGGCTTGAAGAAGGCCAGGCTGGTGGCCTGCTCGTCGGTGAGCGGCAGGTTGAAGCGGTTGCGGAATTCGATGAGGTCGGTCTCGTCGAGCTTCTTCTGGCTGTGCGTGGTCATCTTGCCCTGGCCGGCGGTGCCCATGCCGTAGCCCTTCTTGGTGTGCGCCAGGATCACCGTGGGCTGGCCCTTGTGGGCGCTGGCTGCGGCGTAGGCGGCATGGATCTTCACCAGGTCGTGCCCGCCGCGCTTCAGGCGGTCGATCTGCTCGTCCGTCATGCCCTGGGCCAGGGCCGCCAGCTCGGGGTTCTGGCCGAAGAAGTTGTCGCGGTTGAAGCGGCCGTCCTTGGCGGCAAAGGTCTGCATCTGGCCGTCCACCGTGCCTTCGAAGGCGCGCACCAGCGCGCCGGTCAGGTCGCGGGCGAACAGGCCGTCCCAGTCGCTGCCCCAGACCAGCTTGATCACGTTCCAGCCGGCACCCGCGAACAAGCGTCTCCAGCTCGTCGATGATGCGGCCGTTGCCGCGCACCGGGCCGTCCAGCCGCTGCAGGTTGCAGTTGACCACCCAGACCAGGTTGTCCAGGCCCTCGCGCGCGGCCAGGGTCAGCGCGCTCATGGATCTCGGGCTCGTCCATCTCGCCGTCGCCGAACACGCCCCACACCTTGCGCTGGCTGCAGTCGAGCAGATTGCGGTGCGTGAGGTAGCGCATGAAGCGCGCGTGGTAGATGCTGCTGATGGGCCCGATGCCCATCGAGCCGGTGGGGAACTGCCAGAAGTCCGGCATCAGCCACGGGTGCGGGTAGCTCGACAGGCCTTGTGCACCTGCGGCCGGTGCGGTCAGCTCCTGGCGGTAGTGCATCAGGTCCTGCTCAGACAGGCGGCCTTCGAGGAAGGCGCGCGCATACACGCCCGGCGCGCTGTGCGGCTGAAAGAACACCAGGTCGCCCCGGTGCTGGCCCTCGCCCACGCCTTCACGGGCGCGAAAGAAATGGTTGAAGCCGCTCTCGAACAAATCGGCCGCGCTGGCGTAGCTGGCGATGTGGCCGCCCAGCTCGCCATAGGCCTGGTTGGCGCGCACCACCATGGCCAGCGCGTTCCAGCGCATCGAGGGAGGCCAGGCGCTCTTCCATCGCCAGATCGCCGGGGAACACCGGCTGGTCCTGCACCGCCACGGTGTTCACATACGGCGTGTTCAGGTCGGGCTGCCAGCCGATGCGCTGCGCACGCGCCATGCGCACCAGCTCCTGCAGCATATGCCGCGCCCGCTCGGGGCCTTGGGTGGCGACCAGCGCCAGGAAGGCATCGCGCCACTCGGCGGTTTCTTCGGGGTCGGCGTCCAGGGTGGCGCCGGGGGCTTGTTGCAGCAGGGCGTGGGGGGTGAGGGCGTTCATGCTGACCACTGTAGCGGTGCTTCGCCCAAATGAGTTGCTGTTCTGGCTTCTTCCCCAAACCGCGATAGCACTTTATGCCGCAAAACCCATAAACTGCAGCATATGAAACTGGACACCCTCGATTTGCGCATTCTGGCCGAGCTGCAGGCCGATGGATCTTTGTCCAACGTGGAGCTGGCGCGGCGCGTGCACCTGTCGCCCTCGCCCTGCCTGGCGCGCGTGAAGGCGCTGGAGGCTGCGGGCGTCATCAGCCGCTATGTGGCGCTGGCCAATGCGGCGGCGCTGGGGCTGGGGCTCAACGTGTTCATCAGCATCAGCCTCAAGACCCAAAGCAAGGAAGCCCTGGCCGACTTTGAACGGCGCATTGCCGAACACGACGAGGTGATGGAGTGCTACCTGATGAGCGGCGACAGCGACTATTTGATTCGCGTGGCGCTGGCCGACATCGGCGCGCTGGAGCGGTTCATTCTGGAGCAGTTGGCGCCCATACCCGGCGTGGAAAAGATCCGTTCCAGCTTTGCGCTCAAGCAGGTGCGCTACAAGACGGCCCTGCCCCTTCCTTCCGTCTCTTGAACCGGCACGCTGCTCGGGCGAGGGCTTCGACGGGCTCAGCCCGAACGGGTTTCGGGGTACATCTCTGCGGGACAACCCACGTCATCAAAGGGATAAAAACGCTACTTGCGCGCAACCTCGCTCGTCGCCACGCGCTTGCGCAGGTCGCGGATCAGCGCCTTGGCACGCGCCTCGTTGGCAGGCCCCATGCGTACCAGGATCTTCTGCCCGCTGGAGAGCGATTCCAGCGCCGGGTCCACAAACTCATACCGCACCCAGGGGCGCAGATTGGGCACGTTGGTATTCACCGGCGTGAGCTTCACGCGCAGCGGGCCCTGCGGCTCGGGCGCCAGCAGCAGGTGGTCCAGCACGGCCACCAGGCGGTCATTGAAGTAGCGCTTGGGGTAGCCCAATTCTTCATACGCCTGCTGGAACAGCGGGTACAGCCGCGCATACAAAGCCACGGCAGATTCGAGCGGTACGGCTTCAGCAAAGGTCAAAAAGGCGCTGTAGCGGGCGGCGTTGGCGGTGGCAATTGTGGTCGGCGCATCGCCCTCACTATCCACCGTAAACCGCTGCGGCATGGGCTGCACCGGCCACATGCGCGATGGCGCTTGGGCGCGGCCCAGGTTGTCCACCGTGGCCACGACGCGGCGCACGAAACCTTCAGTCAGCAAATACGACGCCACCTTGTCACTGCCCAGCAATTCAGCCAGCATTTCCGTCACCCGCTTGTCGGATTCAGCCAGTGCGGGCAAGGTGGTGTCGGCCGGGGCCAGCGCATCCACCGGGTTTTGCGGGCCCGAGGCTTCGGGCATGGGCGGAGGGGCCACGGGCGCTTCCGGGGCTGCAGCTACCGGTGGGGGCGCCGTCGGTGGCTCTGCTACGGGGCGCAGCCAGAACCACCAGGCGGCACCAGCGGCTACCGCACAGGCCAATACGCCAGCGGCGATCCAGGGTGTGGACGATGTGCGCTCGGGTGCGGGACGGAATTCAGCGGTTTCTTGATCGGGCATCGGGTCTCCTTGAAGATCAGGAACAACCCTTGTCCGAGCGGCTGCGGCGCCGGGCGTTCCATGTCAATCCCACATGGGGAGCTGCTCGATTGGAAACCCGTGCGATGACGTGCCCGTAACGCGATGTAGACCGCGATGTAGCCCGCGTCCCGAAACCCGGGCTAAAACGCCGTCGGTTTGGTCGACAGCGACTCCAGCCACGCCACCGTGGCCGCCAGCTCAGACGGCCGGATCTCGTGCGCGCTGGGGAACTCGTGGTAGGCCACCGTCACCGGCAGCGGCGCCATGTGGTGCGCAATGGCCTGCGCGTGGGCCAGCGGGATCACGTTGTCGTGGGTGCCGTGGCTTAGCCACAGCTGCTTGCCGCGCAGCGCGTCCGCAGGTGCCGTCAATGGCACTACCTGCTGCAACAGGCGGCTGTGCCACACCATGGCAGCCTGCATCAACGCAGGTTTTGTCAGCAGCAGCGACAGCGCCATGATGCCGCCCTGGCTGAAGCCGCCCACCACCACGCGCTCGGGCGGAATGCCCAGTTGCTCGGCGGCAGACTGGACTGCCTGGGCCACCAGGGCCCGGCTGTCGGCCTCTTGCGCTTCGTTGATGGTGCGCTCGCCGCCAGGCTCGATCGAAAAATCGAACCACGCATGCGAGCCCGGCCCCATGCGAAACGGCGCGCGCAGGCTCAATACATGAAAACGCTCGGGGATCTGCGGCGCCAGGCTGAACAAATCCTGTTCGTTGCTGCCCACGCCGTGCATCAGCACCAGCAGCCAAGGGCGGGGCGTGGTGGAGGCAGCGGGTCGCTGCAAAAATGTGAGCGGTAGAGTGAGCATAGACAAGCGCCAGAGGCAGTTTTTACTTAAAAATTGTGAAACCAGAGCGTCAATGCACCGGCTCCAGGGCAAAAGCATCCATCGACAGCATGCTGTACATCACCTCGCGGCTCAAGTAGTTTGCGTGCAGGTCGTCGCCCGCCGCGCCCAGCGCAAAGAAGATGGGCAAGAAATGGTCTTCGGTCGGGTGCGCGCGGTGGGCATGCGGGGCCTGGCTGCGGTAGTTGAGCAGCGCGGCCATGTCGCCACGTGCCAACGCATCCTCGATCCAGCGGCTGAACTCCAGCACATAGGGTGCGGGCGCGCGCTCGCCGCCAAAAAACTCGGCCAGGTTGTGCGTCATGCTGCCAGAGCCCACGACCAGCACGTTTTGATCCCGCAGGCTGCGCAGGGCGACCCCCATCGCGTACACCTCGGCCGGGCCAGCGCCCACGGGCAAGGCCACCTGCACCACGGGCACATCGGCCTCAGGGAACAAATGCATCAGCGGCACCCAGGCGCCATGGTCAAACGGGCGGGCGGCATCGCCCTGTGCTGCCACACCCGCAGCCTGCAGCAAGCCCAACACCTCTTGCGCCAGCGCGGGCGAGCCGGATGCGGGGTATTGAAGTTCGTACAACGCAGGGGGGAAACCACCAAAGTCATGCCACGTGGCGGGCTGCGGCCCCGTCATGACCGACGGAGAACGCGCCATCCAGTGCGGCGACATGATCGACCACGCCGCGCAGGCCGGGGTATTGCGCCTTCAGGCTTTCGCCCCACTGCGTGAGCGCCGGGCCGGTGGTGCCAGCATCAATAGCAAACAACGGCGCGCCGTGCGACACGAACAGCGCGGGAATAGCAGCGTGAGTGGTAGCAGAGGCTTGGGCAAAGGCAGACATGGCAACTCCATTCGTACATGCAATGAATGTAGGACCGACGCCCCCTGATACCAAGCCCTGCAGGCCAGACAGATTGTTCTACTGGTGGGCCTAATAGCGCATTGACGAACGCAAAAAGGACGCGCCCCGAACAACGCCCATCAAGACCCGTCGCGCACCTTGCCCCGCAGCGCTTTGGTCTCGCTGCGCTGGGTTTTTCCCTCCAGCCGCCGCTGTTTGGAGCCATAGGTGGGCTTGGTGGCCCGGCGCACGCGCGGCGGCACGGCCACGGTGTTGACCAGCGCGTTCAGCCGCTCCAGCGCATCGGTGCGGTTCTGGTCCTGGCTGCGGTACTGCTGGGCTTTGATGACCACCACGCCGTCTTGCGTGATGCGCGTGTCGCGCAGGCACAGCAGGCGCTCTTTCACGTCCACCGGCAGCGACGATGCCATCACGTCAAAACGCAGGTGCACCGCGCTCGATACCTTGTTGACGTTCTGCCCACCCGCGCCCTGCGCGCGCATGGCCGTGATTTCTACCTCGTCCTCAGACACCTGCAGGGGCAATGGGGGGTTCATATATCTCCTGTCTACCCCTGTGCCTGTGCGGCGTCAGGCTGCAGGCTGCTGGGCCAGCAACTGCGCCAGGCCGTCAATCGCCAGGCCATAGCCCAGCACGCCAAACCCGCACATCACCGCCTTGGCCGCCGCCGCCATGTACGAGTGGTGGCGGTAAGCCTCGCGCGCATGCACGTTGCTGATGTGAAGCTCGATCAGCGTGATGCCTGTGCCCTTGGTGGCATCGTGCAGGGCAATGCTGGTGTGGGTGTAGGCCCCAGCGTTAATGATCACGCCAGCCAGTTCGCCCGCAGCGTGCATGCGACCTGCCTCGTGAATCCAGTCCACCAGCGCGCCTTCGTGGTTGCTTTGGTGAAAACGCAGCGCAAAACTGTGGCGCTCGCAGGCTGTGGCGCACAGCTTTTCGACATCGGCCAAGGTGGCTGCACCATACACAGCAGGCTCGCGCGTGCCCAGCAGGTTCAGGTTGGGGCCATTCAATACAAAAACGGTTTTGTTCTTCACAGACATGCAGCACTCCGGGGGCGTTGCGCCTGCCACGCTGGCAGGCCAGAGTGCGGGATTATGCGGCGCTCCCAAACCGCTCCGAAAAGCAGACGCCCAAGAAAAACGGCCCCGAAGGGCCGTTATAAAAGGCAGCCCTCGCAGGAAGCTGCCTGTGAGCGCGACTTGCGCCCAAGAGGTTGGTTACAAAAGCAGACCAATTAGCCGATCAACGGTGACCGTGGCGGTCATGCCCACGGCCGTGGTGGCGGTCGTGACGGTCATGGTGGCGGTGGCCGCGATAGCCATGGCCGTAATACACAACAGGTGGTGGTGCGTAATAAGCTGGTGGGGCGTAATACACAGGCCGCGGGGGAGCGTAATACACGGGGCGGGGGGGTGCGTAGTACACGGGGGGTGGGGGGGCGTGATAGATGGGGGCTGGCGCGTAGTAGCCATTGCTGGCCCCAATCACCACGCCGGGTACACCAACGCCAATCGACCAATTAACGTCACGGGCCTGGGCGGAACCAGCACCGGCGAGCAATGCCAGCGCCACGCCAGCCGCAGTGGCCATGGCATAGATAGAACGGGTTTTCGTCATGGAAATCTCCTGTTTGAGCGAGGGGAGCCAGCCAAATGGACTTGCCTCACCGGTACATAACGCACCAAGTAGGAGAAAGGATGGCATAAAAGTGTCTTTACGTTGTGTCTGGACGTATACGCACTTGTTTCTCTGCGTAAAGCATCACGAAACAGCCGCCTAAAATGACCGGATGAGCACCCCCTCCCCCGCCAATACCCCTGCCAACCCCGCCGCCAACGCCCCCGCCGCGGCCCCTGAAGCCGTCAAGCCCAGCAACTTTCTGCGCCAGATCATCGAAAGCGACCTGGAAAAAGGCACCTACGCCAGCCGCCACTGGGCTGGCACCCCCGGCGACGCCGCCCACCATGCAGCAGGCCAGCCCGACCCCGCCAAGATCCGCACCCGCTTTCCGCCCGAGCCCAATGGCTACCTGCACGTGGGCCACGCCAAAAGCATCTGCATCAACTTTGGCCTGGCGCGCGACTACGGCGGCGTGTGCCACCTGCGGTTTGACGACACCAACCCCGAAAAAGAAGACACCGAATACGTCAACAGCATCAAAGACTCGGTGCAGTGGCTGGGCTTTGGCTGGGACAACAGCGGCGAAAGCAACCTGTACCAGGCCAGCGACTACTTCGGCTTCATGTACCGCGCGGCCGAAGCGCTGATCGAAACCGGCCACGCCTACGTCGACGAACAAACCGTAGAACAAATGCGCGCCAACCGGGGCGACTTTGGCAAGCCCGGCGTGGACAGCCCCTTCCGCACCCGCACCCCCGCCGAAAACCTGGCCCGCTTTCGCGAAATGCGCGACGGCCAGCACGAAGACGGATCGATGGTGCTGCGCGCCAAGATCGACATGGCCAGCCCCAACATCAACATGCGCGACCCGGCCATCTACCGCATACGCCGCGCCACGCACCACAACACGGGCGACACCTGGTGCATCTACCCCATGTACACCTACGCGCACCCCATCGAAGACGCGCTGGAGCAGATCACCCACAGCCTGTGCACGCTGGAGTTTGAAGACCAACGCCCCTTCTACGACTGGCTGCTGGAGCGCCTGACCGAATGCGGCCTGCTCAACAGCCCGCCCCCCCGCCAGTACGAATTTGCGCGCCTGAACCTCACCTACGTCATCACCAGCAAGCGCAAGCTCGCCCAGCTGGTGTACGACCACAAGGTCAGCGGCTGGGACGACCCCCGCATGCCCACCATCGTCGGCCTGCGCCGCCGTGGCTACACGCCCGCCGCCATCCAGACCTTTGCCGAACGCATCGGCGTCACCAAGTCCGACAGCTGGATCGACTACAGCACCCTGGAAGGCTGCCTGCGCGAAGACCTGGAGCTGAAGGCCCACCGCGGCATGGCCGTGCTCAACCCCGTCAAGCTGGTGCTGACCAACTGGGACGACGTGATGGGCGCAGGCCACCTGGAGCCCTGCACCCTGCCCGCCCTGCCCCACCCGCCCGAAGGCACGGAAAGCCCCGCCCGCCACTTCACCATCGGCAAAGAAGTCTGGATCGAACGCGAAGACTATGAAGAAGTGCCCCCCAAGGGCTACAAGCGCTTGTTCCCAGGCAACAAGGTGCGCCTGAAGGGCGGCTACGTCATCGAATGCACCGGCGCCAACAAAGACGCCGACGGCAACATCACCGAAGTGCTGGCCACCGTGGTGCCCGACACCAAGAGCGGCACCCCCGGCGCCGACAGCGTCAAGGTCAAGGCCGCCATCACCTGGGTGGGCGTGGCCGACGGCGTGAACGCCGAAGTGCGCATGTACGACCGCCTGTTCCTGGACGCCCACCCCGACGCGGGCGGCAAGGACTTTATTGAAAGCCTGAACCCGAACAGCCTGAAGGTGGTGACCGCCATCGTGGAGCCGTCATTGGCCAATGCCAAGCCGGACGACAAGTTCCAGTTTGAGCGGCACGGGTACTTTGTGGCGGACCGGGTGGATCACGCGGCGGGGAAGCCGGTGTTTAACTTGGCGGTGGGGTTGAAGGATAGTTGGGGAAAGTGACATCTCTCCCACATTTAAGACCAGCAAACGTAAAGGTTTGCTGGCCTTTTTTGCCATACGCTTGATGATCAACTACCACCCTGCAACCACATCTGGAACCGTCAACCATCCATTTTCAAGCCGCCAGATGCAAAAAACGCCAACTCGAGTCAACCACTGAAGCACAGGAGCGCCACGGGATCTCAATCGCTCCCGTCAAGTACGCAGTGAGCGGACTACTTCTTGTAGAAGAACGTCAAGGTCTTGCCGAAAATCGACCTGCGAAGCTGTGGGGAGGACCTCGCGCTGGCGAATTTGCGCATGCAGATGCGTATCGGCGATATTCCTCAAAGAGCTATCGAGGTGCTTAAGATTACCGCTGATGGACCTGCCCGCAATGTTGTTCGCGACCTCTGCGAAGTTCTTCTTGTCGAAGATCGGGGGTATGTGGTCGCAGATTGCGCGCAGGAGCATGGCTGTAGCCATATGCAAATCGTTGGCATGCGCTGAATTGAGTTCCTGAACCAAGCGCAATAGGCGCTTTGTATCCCACAAAGGGGCCGGGATATTTTGCAGTTCCGCAATCCGTTCCTGAGCCACATAAGAAGGCTTCTGTTGGACACCAAACGGGGTTGTAGAGGTAGTCTGCTTTCTGCGATATTGGCGAAGGCCAGCCTCGACCGCAGCAATTCCCTCGAGAAGCTTCTCGCGTGTCGGGGGGTTGTAGATCCCGAACGCTGGCTCGTTGAGGACCTCAAGTAGTGCAGTGGAGAACTCATTGAGACGTCCAAGACTTTCATCAAGCAGCGCTTTCGCCTCTCGCAGGAGACTACGAGTGGTCGCGCGGTCTTCCGCGCTCAAATGCGGAGCGGCAGCGGTCGTCGGCTCCTCAAAGCGATCCAGCTTTGATTTGAGCTGATCGATCATCCCCTGCAGGTCACTATGCATATGCATCCCCTAGTCTTACTCATGTCGAGTTGCGTTTCGAGGGTGACGACCCAGAAATCAAAGCTCCAAGCATCAGTAGTTGGCGTGCTTGCGCAAGTCTTAGTATTCGCTCTCGGAATGCGGCGTATGACTTGCTACATTCATCATGGCTACGTGGAAAGACTCCATGGATGCCAAGAGCTATTTCAAACATATACGGTTAGGCTTTCTTGTGGCCACAGGATTTGGTGCTCTCCTGATACAAGACTTAGAAGCAGTTCGCTTCACGTTTCATAGCGCCTTGCGCCTAAGCAGTAAGCGCTAGGGCCAAATCACTCACAAAACCCGCTTGGTCCGTATCTGAACATTCGACAAGGTCACACCATCAGGCCTGACCAGAGGTGACTCTTTCACCTCTAGATATTTAAGAGAACGCACCAGCTCACTCAGCTTTTTGAACCCGTAGTCGGGATCGAAAGCAGGGTTGATCTTGCTGATATGGCTCCCCACGCCGCCCAATGCCGCCCAGCCATCTTCGCGGGCAGTGGCTCTGGCGCTTAATGATCAAGGGCTTCAATTTGGGAACTTCGGCAACCGGCTGGGCGCTAGGCTTGGACTCCTCGGCCTCTGTACGCAAGATTTCCGTATAGATGAACTTGTCGCACGCGGCCACAAAGGGCTCGGGCGTTTTGCGCTCGCCAAAGCCGTACACCACTTTGCCTTCTTCGCGGATGCGAGTGGCAAGACGAGTGAAGTCGCTGTCGCTGCTAACCAGGCAAAAACCGTCCACGGTGTCGTTATGCAGCACGTCCATCGCATCGATGATGAGCGAAGCATCAGTGGAGTTTTTACCGCTGGTGTAGCTGAACTGCTGGATGGGCTGAATCGCCAGCTTGTGCAGCACCTCCTTCCAGCCCTTGAGGTTGGTAGTGGTCCAGTCGCCGTAAGCGCGCTTGATGGTGGCCGTGCCATAGCGGGACACTTCGGCTAGCAGTTCTTGAACGACCGACGCTTGCGCGTTGTCTGCATCGATCAGTACGGCAAGTTTTTGGTTGGTATTGGTCGCCATGTCTCTCCCTGTGTTTTCAGGCATGTTAACGGCCCAATATCTCAGCGCTACAGTGCTGCTTTGTATTTCGCCTCCATGGAGCCACCATGACAACCACTGCAGAAGCGCTGAGCGCCCAAGCCGCCCAACTGCCCCCAGCAGAGCGGATCGAATTGGTGGAGCGCATCCTCGACAGCTTGGACCAAACCGATGGGGCAATGGACACACTGTGGGCCAAAGAGGCAGGCGACCGGCTGACCGCCTATCGCCGGGGCGAGGTCAAGGCGGTGAGCTTGTCAGATGCCATCGAAAAGCGCCAAGTTACCAACATGAGCACTGCATCTGCCCCAATCACACCAGCCTCAGACCTCGCCCAAGCGGCATTGGCCGCCTTGTCCCGTGCAGGCTTGCGCGCAGCTGAGGATGCGCTGCGCGCCAACACCCACATGGTGGTGGCAGAAGACGGCAAGGTGCTGCATGTAAACCCCCAGGACTATCTACGCAAGCGCGACGAGCCCGGCTCGCAGTCAACCCACAAGCCCAGCGGCTGATCGGAAAGACCCGCATGCACCCCGCCATCGACAAACACCGCTCCGGCATCGCCGTCATCTGCCAGCGCTACGGCATTCGGCGGCTGGAGGTGTTTGGCTCGGCTGCGCGGGCGAGTGACTTTGACTCGGCCCACAGTGATGCTGACTTTCTGGTGGAGTTTGCGCCGGGCGTCGAGCCCGGCCTCCATTCGATTTTTGGTGCCAAGGCCGATCTGGAGGCTCTGCTGGGCCGGAGCGTGGATTTGGTAGAGCCGGGCGCGGTGCGCAACCCCTATGCGCTGGCCAGTATCAACCGCCACCGTGAGGCTGTTTATGCAGCGTGACCCACGCGCTTTTTTGTTGGACGTGCGTGAGGCGGGGTTTGGCTTCCACTGGAAAAACTCCTATTTTGATAGCTGCTAGCGCTTATCCAATAAGCGCTAGAGGCCAATTTCATCTAAAACACTGCAGTCACCACCGAAACCCATGACGCCCCCATTCACCCCCACCTTCGCCCACGTGCCGCCCGGCCCGCTGGCAGGCCCCTTGCAGTTATTGCCCGTCAACGCTGGCGTGGTGTCGGTGCACACCGCCGATGGCGCGCATGTGGGCTCGCTCAAGCTGGTCGGCGGGGTCTGGAAGTTCAAGGCCATGGGCTACGACGCTGCCGGCCGCATGGAGCCGGGCCACGGCCCGCTGACGGAGCAGCACAACATGCAGTTCGCCACGCTGGATGCGGCCGAGGTCAGCGCACGGTTGCTGGGGGCGCTGGCCGGTGGGCCGGGAGCGTCGGCTTGAGTCTTTCCAAACCAAGTTTGCTTCTGTTTTTATAGCTGCTCGCGCTTGTACTGCAAGCGCAGGATTCGGATTTGAATCATAGAAATTGAGCCAAGGCACTTCGAGGCGCAGCCATAGCAACATACCAATAAAGTGTTTCTCATATTTGACAAAAATGCGTTTTTGCAAATAATGAGAAACATCATGCCATCACAAGCCCCTATCTCAGCCCCGAAAACTGCACGGCCCAGCTGCAAGCCCTGGGCGCGCAGATCCGCGCCCAGCGCAAGGCCCTGCGGCTGAGCGCTACGGTGACGGCAGAGGCGGCAGGGCTGTCGCGGGTGACGCTGCACCGCATTGAGAAGGGGGAGCCCTCGGTGACCATGGGCGCGTGGTGCAACGCCCTGGCGGCGCTGGGCATGGGGCTGCAGGCCCACACGAGGCACGCAAGTGCAGCCTGGCGCAGCACCCGACCGCGCTGGCTGGATTCCGGCGCGGGTGGCGCTGGCGGACTACCCGCAACTGCGCGCATTGGCGTGGCAGGTGCATGGCACAGACACGCTCACGCCCGCTGAGGCCCTGGGCATTTACGAACGCAATGCGCGGCACCTGGACCTGCAGGCCATGTCCGCCGACGAACAGGCGCTGCTGGAGGCCTTGCGGCTTGCACTGCAGCCCGCCACCAACGCAGGGGCAAGCGATGCAGTTTGAGCGCCCACACCACCAGCGCATTGCGCATGTGCTGGCCGCGCTGAACGGCGAGGTGCTGCGGCAGCACGGCTGCCTGTTTGGCGGCGGCACCTGCATTGCACTGCGCTATGGCGAATACCGCGAGTCGGTGGACATTGATTTTCTGGTGTCCGACGCGGTGGGCTACCGCGAGCTGCGCCAGTTGCTCACCGGCCCCGACAGGTTGGGCCCCATCACCCACACACACGCTCCGCCGCTGGTGGTGCTGCGTGAGATTCGGGCTGACCAGTACGGCATTCGCACCCAGGTGCAGATGGATGGGCAGGCGATCAAGCTGGAGATCGTGCGCGAGGCACGCATTGCGCTGGAGCCCCCCGTAGCCAACGACACGGTGTGCGGCGTGAGCACGCTGACCCGGCTGGACCTGGCCACCTCCAAGCTGCTGGCCAATTCAGACCGGCAGGCCGACGACGGCGTTTTCAGCCGCGACGTGATTGACCTGGCCATGATGGGCCTGCCTTTGCCTCAATTGCGCGCCGCACTGGCCAAGGCGGCCGAGGCCTATGGCCCTTCGGTGGCGCGCGACCTGGGCAAGGCGATTGACCGGCTGCAAACCCGCACCGGCTGGCTGGAGCGCTGCATGCAAGCCATGGCCATGCAGATGCCCAAGGCGGTGCTGTGGCAAAAAGTGCGGGCGCTGCGGCGCGTGGTGCCGGGCGCTTGAAACTGGCCGGTGAGGTTTCGTGGCGCTGTAGTTTGCGGAGCCAAGCTCCCTGTGAGCGCTAAGTTTTCGGCGTCAGGATTGCTATCTTTATAGTAGCTACTAGCGCTTATCCATCAAGCGCTAGAGGCCAATTTGGCACTAAAACGATCAGCAAACAGCGCTACTTCGTTTCCCCACACACAAACTCCACCGCCGCACACACCGCCGCCACCTGCGCCTCGATGCACTGCTCTGGCGTGGCGCGCGGGCTGTCGGGGTAGACCTCGGTGGTCGTGGTGTAGCGCGCGCCGGTGATGCCGGCGCACAGGCCCCAGTGCCTTCATCGGGTAGCGGATCACGCCCGGCGCCACCACGGGCGAGCCGATGATTTCGTTCTTGTCGTCCGCCGGCGCGATGTGCGTGACGCGGCTGACCGCGTCGATGATGGCCTGCTGGAAGGCGGGCTGCGGGTTCTCGGTGTCGTCCACCAGGTAGAAGCCATCGGGGATGCTGCCGGGCTCAAACACCTTGCCGTCGCGCGCGGCCACGGCGGGGCGGTATTCGGATTCGTCGGTGTCGGTGGTTTCGTGCAGGTCGATGTGGGCAGCAAACGGGCCGTATTGGCCGCTGTGCTGCGCCACCAGCCGCATCAGGGCCAAGGATTCCTGCGCGGGCGAGCCTTCTTTGAACGCGCGGTTGGGGTCGATGGCGTCGAAGTTCCAGCGTTGAAAACGCTCGTACGCCCAGGGGCTGACGCAGGGCACCACCAGCAGGTTGGCGCGGCCTGCGTAGCGCTCGGCCTGCGTATCGACAAACCGCAGCGCGCCGTGCACGCCGCTGGTTTCGTAGCCGTGCACGCCGCCGGTGACCAGCACGCTGGGCAGGCCGGGTTGCCAGTTGCGGCTGCGGATGGCGCGCAGGGGGAAGCGTTCTGCGGGGTGGTGTTCGTTCTCGTACATCACGTCGCCATACAGCTCTACATCAAACCGCCCGCGCAGTGCCTCGATGGCGGTGAGCACGTCGTCGGCGTAGCTGCGCTGGCGCACTTGGCGCGCGCGCCATTGGTCGCGCTCTGCGGCGCCCCAGGGGTGGCCGGGGGTGCCGATGGGATAGGTGTGGGTTTCTGGCATGGGTGCGTGGCTGCGTGGGTGCGTAGGTATTGGATGGGTTGCCCAGGCAGAACCTGGCGCGATGCAGAGCGTTCATAGAATACCGCGATGCCTTTCCCCCTGATCCGGCCACTGCGGCTTGCCACCTCGTCCATTCTTTTGCTGCTGCTGTGCGCCCTGGCGCACGCCCAGAATGCGCCCCCACCCGCATCGTCAAACAACACTCCGGCGGTTCGCCCAGCGGGGGGCGAGCCGGTAGACGCAGGCGCGCAGGCCCCGGCAGCGGCGGCGCAACAGCCGCGCCCACGGTATCAGCAGACCCCGCCCTGCTGTCGCGCGATGCCCGGCGCATTTACGAGCTGTCGCGCGACAAGCTGGTGCAGATCCGCACGCTGCTGCGCAATGCCAACACGCAGGCGTCGATTGGCTCGGGCTTTTTTGTGTCGGCCGATGGGCTGATCGTCACCAACTTTCATGTGGCCAGCCAGCTGGCGCTGGAGCCCGAGCGCTACCGCGGCGTGTACGTGACGATGGAGGGGCAAGAAGGCGAGGTGGAGCTGCTGGCGTTTGACGTGCAGCACGACCTGGCCGTGCTGCGCGCCAAGGGCCGCACGGCAGCGGCGCCGGTGCTGGGCTTTCGGCCCGCCGACGAAGCGCTGGCGCAGGGCGAGCGCATCTATTCGCTGGGCAACCCGCTGGACATTGGCTTTGCCGTGACCGAGGGCACCTACAACGGGCTGGTCAAGCGCAGCTTTTACCCGCGCATCTTTTTTGGCGGCACGCTGAACCCCGGCATGAGCGGCGGCCCGGCGGTGGACGACTCTGGCCGGGTGCTGGGCGTGAACGTGGCCAAGCGGCTGGACGGCGAGCAGGTCAGCTTTTTGATACCGGCCGAGTTTGCGCAGGCGCTGGTGCAGCGTGCGGCCACCGCCCAGCCCATCACCCAGGCCGCACATGCCGAAATGACCCGGCAGCTGCTAGAGCACCAGCAGGTGCTGACAGAGCGGTTCTTGAAAGCCCCGTTTCGCGAGCAGCGCCACGGCAACTACCGCGTGCCGGTGCCCGACGACGCGCTGGCGCGGTGCTGGGGGTCGGGACGCGACCCGGCCTTCCCGGGCCTGAACCTGGAACGCACACAGTGCCGGGCCGACAGCGATGTGGTGGCGGGTGAGTTCAACACCGGCGCAGTGCGCCTGAGCTATGAGGCCTACAACGCGCCCACGCTGGGCGCCGCGCGGTTCGCCCGCATGTTTTCGCAAAGCTTTGCCAACGAGCAACTGCAACGACGCGGCAACCGCCACCAGACGGCCGCGGAGTGCAGCGAGCGTTTTGTAGACCCCGGCAGTCTGCCGCTGCGCGTGGTGGTCTGCATGTCGGCCTACCGCAAGCTGCCCGGTCTGTACAACATGACCGTCCTGGCCGCGTCTATCAACCAGCCCACGCAAGGCATGCTGGGCCGACTGGATGTGCAGGGCATTGCTTTTGACAACGGCATGAAGCTGGCCAGCCACTACCTGAACGCTTTCCGCTGGGAGGCCGCACCATGATGATGCCCACCCTCGGACTGATCGAAGCCTTTGACCGCCACGGCGCCCTGCTGGCGCGCGCGCCCATCACGCGCTGGCCCGTCACCGTAGGCCGGGCGCTGGACTGCGACCTGGTGCTGGACGACCCGTTTGTGGCGCCCACCCACCTGCGCATCGACCGCGCTGTGGACAGCAACAGCAGCGGCAACCGCACCGTGCATGTCGAGGTGCTGGAGACGCGCAACGGCGCACGCCTGCAGCGAAAGCAAGGCGAGCAAAGCAAGCACCACGGCCAGGGCGACCGCTTTGACTGGCCGGACGGCGTGCCGATTGACCTGGGCCACACCCACATCACACTGCGCCTGGCCGACGCGCCCATTGCCGCCGAGCAGGCGCTGCCGCAGTTTCCGTGGCGCATGGTGGCCATAACGGCCCTGCTGGTGGTGCTGATGGTGGCTGTGGCTGCGGGTAATTCGTGGCTGGAGGCGCGCGACGCGTCGCAGTACCTGAAGTCGCTGCCTGGCGTGCTGCTGATGCTGCTGGTGGTGTTGGGCGCCTGGTCGGGCATGTGGGCGGCCGTGAACAAGGTGTTTGCAGGCCAATTGCGGTTTTGGCGCCATGTGCGCATTGCCTGTGCTGCGGCCCTGGGGGTGGACGCGGTGCATCTGCTCGCCCACCTGACCGCATTCGCGTTCTCGCTGGAGTCTTTGTCTCAGTTCGCCAACGTGCTGATCATGCTGGTGCTGGCGGGGTCGCTGTATGCCCATCTGGCCACCGTGCTGCCGCGCCGCCGCGTGGGCCTGGCCTGGACGGTGGCTGCCGTGGTGGCCCTGGGCGTGCCGTCGTGGCTGGGTGCGCAATGGCTGAACAACATGCGCTTGTCGAGCTCGCTGTACATGAGCAGCCTGTTCCCGCCCAGCCTGCGCGTGGCCCCGGCCGTGCCGGTGGAGCAGTTTCTGCAAGAGACCGAGTCGCTGCGCGGCAAGCTGGAGCGCCGCCTGAGCGATGACGACCAGGCGGACGAGGACGAGTAGGCACTGATGTTTTCGGAATCACCACACCGGCTTGGCAGTTCGCCATGAGCCATGTCGATGGGCTTTCACCGACCAGCGCACTGGCTTCGACAGGCTCAGCCCGAACGGTGTGGAATGAATGAATCAAAGATGGAACGCAAACCCTCATCAACGAAACGCCGCCGCAAGCTCCACCACCACGTCTACGTGGTCGAACTCTCCAAAGACGTGCTGCTGGAGCCGCGCTTTCGCCGGTGCAACCCCGGCTACATCGACGGCAAGCCGTGCGTGTACGTCGGCATGACAGGCCTGGACCCGGATGTGCGGTTTGACAAACACAAGGCGGGTATCCAGGCCAACCGGTTTGTGACGCAATACGGCCTGCGGCTGCTGCCCGACCTGTACGAGGGCTTCAACCCCATGAGCTATGAAGACGCGGTGGACCGGGAGATCGAAATCGGCATCGACCTGCGCTCGGCGGGGTTTGGGGTGTGGCAGGCGTGACGCTCCTTCCTCTGGTCCGTTGACATCAAGACAACTCATTTTTTTATAGCTGCTAGCGCTTATCCATCAAGCGCCAGAGCCAAATTTCACTCATATTTTTCACTGAGCCCACCCATGAACTTCGCAGACCGCCTGAAGCAACTCCCCTCCGCCAGCCACCTCGCAGCACTGCACCTGCTAGGCGCGGATGGTCAGGTGCTGGCCACCATAGAAAACAAGCCTGGCCAGACAGGCTCGCTGGTGGTGTATGCCGCGCTGTCGGCGCTGTATGGCGACCGCATCACCCCGGCCGCGGCCAGCCTGGGGCTGGAGTGGTATGCCGAGCATGTGGCGGATGCGCGGGCGTTCCCGGGCAAGCACCCCAACATCGACCGGCTGCTGGCCTGGGCCGAGGGTGGCGAGACCTACGGCGTTACGCAGCAGGTTGCGGCCAGCGCCCCGGCAGCGGGCTGACGACGCCGACGCCGGGCAGTGCAGGCACCGGCAGCGGCAAGGACAAGTGCAGAAGCCCAAAGCATGTGCCAGCGATTCGGCCAGGCCCGCGAACATGGCGTTGATGGGGTTTGGCACCTGCACTGAATCGGCTTGCATCCGACGGGGCGTGGTCTGCGTATTCCTTAGTATCCACGGGCGGGTGCGCTGTGCAGCCGCATGGGTCTGTGCCAGTGCGCAGCTTTTGCAGGAGTTTTCATTGCCACAACATCACTTACACCGCACCGCAGATGCCGCCTCGGGCCCTGACAACGGCCTGAAGACCCACCCAAGCCATGCCAACAGCCAGCACATCGCTCGTGCGTCATGGGCCAAAAGGGTGTTGCGGACCACAGGCATCGTGGCGCTGGTGGCGGGGCTGAGTGGGTGCTCGGCGGTGGGCGTGCTCAACGCGATCACGCCCTCGGCCAGCAAAACGGTGCAGACGGGGGTGGCGTACGGCACGCTGCCACGGCAGCAGCTGGATATTTACCAGCCCAAGGCCACCGCGCCAGCCGGGGGGTGGCCCGTGGTGGTTTTTTTCTACGGCGGCTCGTGGAACACGGGTGAGCGGGGCGACTACCAGTTTGTGGGCGAGGCATTGGCCGCGCGTGGTGTGCTGGCGCTGGTTGCCGACTACCGCCTCTACCCCGAGGTGCGGTACCCCGACTTTTTGGTTGACAGCGCGCAGGCACTGGCATGGGGCTTGAGCCATGCCGCGCAATGGGGCGGCAACCCGCAGCGGGTGTTTGTGATGGGCCACAGCGCAGGCGCCTACAACGCGGCCATGCTGGCGCTGGATGCAAGGTGGCTCAACGCCACGGGCCACGCCCCGGCAGAACTGGCGGGCTGGATCGGTCTGGCAGGGCCCTATGACTTCTTCCCCACCAACAACCCGGACGCACAACCGGTGTTTTTTCACCCCAACTACCCGCCCCAGGCGCAGCCGATGGACTGGATTGCAGGCTCTGCGCCACCCACGTTTGTTGGCGCCCCAGAGAAAGATGCGCTGGTGAGTGCCGAGCGCAGCACGCAGCAGATCGCGCGCAAGCTGACAGCCGCCGGGGCGAGCGTTACGCTCAAGTCGTACCCGCACGCCAACCACGTAACGCTGGTGGGCGCCTTTGGCTGGCCCTTGCGCTGGATCGCGCCGGTGTTGGACGACGTGAGCGAGTTCATCACGACCACACCGCCGGCCCAGCCGGTGGCGCGTGGGGCTGACAAGCCCTGAAAAGGGATGGGCGACGAATGATGAGCGCTGCGGCCCACGCGCGCCATAGAGCGCTAGCAGTGGGTGCTGCCGGGGGCGCATGGAGGCAGCGGCTGCAGCACACGCTGTTGGACGCCTGTGGCATGACAGGGGGCGCACTGCGAAAGTGCGCAAGCACACAGGTGCGCGACATGGGTGCGCGACTTGGGTGCGCGACGTGGGTGCGCAGCCCCGAGAACCGCTCTACTTTTTGTAGCGCATTGGGCTTGAAGGATCAGCGCTGCACCTTCATATCCTCCTCAAACTGGGTTACCCTGCCCGGCTAGCTACAAGGAAATCACCATGAAAAAACTCAACGTCACCATCCAACTCGAAATGACCGTTCCCGACGATTGGGAGCTGGTAGACACATCAGAAGGCACGCCCGTCATCAAGCTGTCTGATGGCAAGTTCATGGACATCGCCATCGAACCCCTGTTTGCCGCTGATCCCGAAGAAATGTGGGCCAGCACCGAAGACGATGACGTGCTGGACGACATTCTGGACATGGTCGAAAGCGAAGTGGTCACCTACGAGTTTGTGACGCACTGATTGTTGAGGGCTTACGCACACCAGGGCGCAACCACGGCTTTGCCAAAAAGCCAGCGCCTTGCCTCAGCCTGTTTAGCGTAAGTCATGTTATTTTGATAGCTGCTAGCGCTTACTGGATAAGCGCTAGCGGCCAATTTGACTCAAAGCTGCGAGCGCAACCAGCCTGTCATTTTTTCGTGCGCCTTCTCGCGCAGCGGGCGGTCTAGCCAAGCTTCGTAGGTCACGCGGCGCGACCGCTTGATGTCGTCTTCAAACACCTGCGTTTGCCGCTGTGCAAACGCTGCGTTGTACACGTTCAGGTTGGCCTCGTCGTTCAGGCGGAACGAGCGATTGTCAAAGTTGGTGGAGCCCACCGACACCAGCAGTTGGTCCACGATCATGACCTTGCAGTGGTACATGGTGGGCTCGTATTCATAAATCTCGGCCCCCGCTTGCAGCAGCGGGCCCCACGTGGCGCGCGATGCCGCTTTGACGGTTTCGGTGTCGGTGTGTTCGCCCGGGGTGATGAAACGCACGCGAACGCCGCGGGCCAGTGCGTCCATCAGCAGTTTTCGCGTCAGCTCGTCGGGCACAAAGTACGCCACCGACAGGTCGATAGTGTGCTCCGCTGCGGTGATGGCCAGGTGGTACATCAGCTGCATGCTCTCGCTGCCGCTCGACGGCGAGCTGGAAAACATCTGGGCCTTCATTGCACCTGCGGGCGCCAGCAGCGGAAAGTACGGGTCGCCGTGCAGCACCTTGCCGGTGACCTTGAGCCAATTGTCCAAAAACGTGGCCTGCATATGCGCCACCGCCGGGCCGCGCACCAGGTAGTGCGAGTCCCGCCAGTGGTCAGGGTCTTGCGCGTTGCCCGTCCACTCGGGCGCAATGCCCACGCCGCCGGTAAAACCCACCTGCCCGTCCACCACCAGCAGCTTGCGATGGGTGCGGTTGTTCATGCGGGCCAGGTTGTACCAGTGGGGTTTGTGAAACTTTTCAATCTCCACACCGGCCTCTTTCATCTCGGTGAGGTAGCTTTCTTCCATCTTGGCGGTGCCCACCCAGTCGAGCAGCACGTGGACCTTGACGCCCGCGCGGGCACGTTCGCTCAAGGCGTCGGCAAAGGCCTTGCCGATGTCGCCCGACCAGTAGATGTACGTTTCAAATGTGACGCTCTGGCGCGCAGCCTTGATGGCAGCCAGCATGGGGGGAAAGATTTGGTCGCCGTTGAGCAACTCGGTGACCTCGTTGCCGCCCACGATGCCGGGCCCCAGCAGGCTGCCCATCGCACGCTCGAACTGTGGGCTGGCGGTGTTGTACAGGCGGGGCAACTGCTGCTGCACCTTTTTTTCGCCTGCGGTGAAGTTGAGTGCCAGCAGCACAAGGGCGCCCGTTACCAGGGCAGTCACAAGAACGGTGAACATGGTGGAGCGGGGGCGATCCTCTGCTTTTTTCATGGCGAGATTGTGGGCGGCCCCGGCGTAACGCACTGTAGGCGGAGGCCGCCAACGGCGCTGCCGGGTTTGGATGGGGGCGGGGTGCAGCGGCACAATGACACGCCTGCGATATGCGCGATGTGCGCCATGCGCGCGATGCGCCCGCTGTGGCGCATCCGCCGGGTGCGCGCACCAGCCCCCGGCACCGATCCATTTTTCTGCACTACCGATGTCCGCTACTGCCGTGTCTGACTCCACATTTCTCGCCCACGCTGCACCGCTTGTGCTCACCCGCCGCGCAGCACTGCTGGGCGCTGCGAGCCTGCTGGCACTGCCCGCGGTGGGCCAGCAAACCAAGGTCAAGCCCCTGCCACCGCCACCCACGCTGTGGCCCCAGGCACTGCCAGTGCCCGGTGGCGTGGCGCGCCTGTCGCTGGGGCCTGCAGCCAAACGCCCGGTGGCGCATGTGCGGCAGGGCGATGCAGACGTGCCGCTGCTGGTGGTGGGGGACGTCATCGAATGGACGGCGGTAGTGGGCATACCGCTGGCCGCAAAGCCGGGCGAGGCGCACATCACGGTGCTGACCGATGGCGGTGGCGCGCGGCAGGTGCCCTACACCATCGCGCCCAAGCAATACCAGGAGCAGCAGCTCAAGGTCTCGCCGCGCACCGTCGACCTGTCGCCCGAAGACCAGGCCCGTTACGAACGCGAGCGCGACCACCAGGCTGTGGTGATGGCCACCTTCACCGACCAGCCTGCGGGCACTGCGTTGCCTTCACTGCGCATGCGCGTGCCGGTGCCGGGGCGCCGATCCAGTTCGTTCGGGCTGCGCCGCGTTTTCAACGGCCAGCCGCGCAATCCGCACAGCGGCATGGACATTGCCGCCGGCACCGGCACACCCATCGTGGCGCCGCTGGCGGGCCGGGTGATTGATGTGGGGGACTACTTCTTCAACGGCGGCACGGTGTGGCTGGACCACGGCCAGGGCCTGCTCAGCATGGTCTGCCACCTGAGCAGCATGGATGTGCGCATGGGCGATGTGGTGCAGGCGGGCGAAGCGTTCTGCAAGGTAGGCGCCACCGGCCGCGTGACCGGCCCGCACCTGCACTGGGGCGTGATGCTGAACCGCACGATGGTGGACCCTGCACTGTTTTTGTAGCTCCCCTGAGTCGCTGCGCGCCTTCCCCCAAAGGGGGACGACGCCCTCACTGCGGGGCGGCCCTTGCTTGGCGTCCCTCGCTGGTGCCGCGCCTATTTCACGCTCGCGGGGTGTCGCACCGCACTGAAGCCAGCGCAGAGCGTTGAGCCGCTCCAAGCTCCCGCGGCTACTTCAAATAATTCATGAAACCCGTAATGATCACGGCGTTGAAGAAATCAATGAACAACGAGCCCACCAGCGGGATCACAAAAAACGCCTTCACCGAGGGGCCGTTGACCGCCGTAAACGCCTGCATGTTGGCCATGGCGTTGGGCGTGGCGCCCATGCCAAAGCCGCAGTGGCCCGCAGCGATGACGGCGGCGTCGTAGTCGCGCCCCATCACGCGGAAGGTGACAAAGTACGCAAACCCGAAAATCAGCGCGGTCTGCGCCACCAGGATGACCAGAAGTGGCCCGGCGACCTCAGCCAGCTCCCACAGCTTCATCGACATGAGCGCCATGGCCAGAAAAAATGCCAGCGACACGTTGCCCACCACTTCGAACTGGCGCAGGGGCAGCTCGCCGTTGCGCCAGTCGATGATGTTGCGCACCAGCGCCGCCACCAGCATGGGCCCCAGATACGACGGCAGTGTGATGTCAAGGTCTTTGAGCCAGTTGACCAGCAAGGTGCCCGCACCGATGGAGATAGCGATCAGGATGCTGGCGTACATCACGGTGTCGTTGCTGCCGGACCGAGGGACGGGGGCGGTATCGGGCATTTGCGCGGGGAGTGCACCGGTGCCTATCGCCGTGTTGCGCGGCCCCGCAGTGCCAGGAGTCTGCAGCCCATTGCGCCGCAACAGCAGTGTGCCCAGTGGGCCGCCAATCACACAGCCTGCCACCAAGCCGTACGTGGCCGCGGCAATGGCGGCTGGCAACGCGCCTGCAGCGCCCGCTTGCTCCAGCAGCGGCCCAAACGCGGCCGATGTGCCGTGCCCGCCTGTGAGCGACACCGAACCGGCCGCCACGCCAATCAGCGGGTGCACGCCCAGCGCCGCCGCCAGCCCGGCGCCCAGCATGTTTTGCAGCACCACCAGCCCCACGGCCGCCGCCAGAAACAGCGCTACGCCCACGCCGCCTTTTTTGAGCAATTCAAAACTGGCAGAAAACCCGATGGTGGTGAAGAAGACCAGCAGCAAAAACGCGCGCATGGTGTCGTAAAACTGGAAGGTGAACCAGTTGGCCTGGTGGCCTACCAATGCAATGAGCGAGAACACCAACCCGCCAATGATGGGCCCGGGGATGAAATAGCGCGACAACACGCCCACGCGTTTTTTGATGAATTCGCCCACCACCAGCAACACGGCGGCGATACCGATGGTCTGGGCAATGTCGAGCTGAATGGTGACCATGGCGGTGTCTCCTTGATGCCTTGATGAGAGGGTCAGGCAACACATGCCCAGATGAAGTAGCTATTGATTAAATAGCTGCCAGCGCAAGCGTGAGTAGCGCTGGAGGTCGATTTTAACCTTCAAACCCATGCACTCCATTCGGCCAAGCGCTGAAACCGCTGTCAGACATGCGCTCGTCCAAGCTTGCCCCGTCACGTCGCGCATGCGCAGCGGCTATGCTCGTCAGCCCTACCGCAGCCACCCCAACAATGCCCCCTATGCCACCCCGCCTGATCCGGTTCTACAAGCCCTACGGCGTGCTCAGCCAGTTCACGGCCGAGGGCAAATGGCAGGGTTTGAAGGACTACATCGACCTGCCTGGGGTGTATGTGGCGGGCGGCTGGACGCCGACAGCGAGGGCCTGCTGCTGCTGACCAGCGACGGCAAGTTGCAGGCGCACATTGCCGACCCACGGTTCAAGATGGAGAAGACGTATTGGGTGCAGGTAGAAGGTGAGCCCGGACGCAGCTGCGCTGGAGGCGCTGCGCAAAGGCGTGCTGCTGAACGACGGCCCCACCTTGCCCGCACAGGCGCGGCTGCTGAACCCAGCGCCCGCACTGGCCCCACGCAATCCACCCATCCGCGAGCGCAAGGCCATCCCCACCGCGTGGATCGAACTCACCATCCGCGAAGGCCGCAACCGCCAGGTGCGGCGCATGACGGCCGCCGTGGGCTACCCCACGCTGCGGCTGGTGCGCGCGGCCGTTGGGCCGTATTCGCTGGAGGGGCTGGAGCCGGGGATGTGGCAGGCCTGCTGACGGGGGCACTGTGCCTGCGCAGCTGCCTTCAAGCAGGGCTGGAAGTGGGCGGCCGAACGCCGCCGTCAGGCCACTGCGTTCAGCAGCAGCCCCGTGGTTTGGCCAGACGCATTCACAAACGGCACGCTGCGCGGTGCGGGTGCCGTGTTGGCGGGACTGTTGCTGGCGTTGGCGCTGCTGGCCGCTGAAACATTGCCACGCGCGGTGGCCGACCGCTCGTTTGCATCAGACGCCTGGGCCGAGAGGTTGTCGGCGCGGGCTTGCTCCAGATCGGCAACCCGCTGTGCAGACTGCGCCTGCGAGTTGAGCGAACGCGCCGTCTGCTCGGCCTGCTGGGCCTCGCGGCGGGCGGCCTGCAGCGCATACGAAGCACTGGATGATCCGCCTGACACTGCTGCGATGGAGGTGGCCATGGCAAAAATCGTGAAGATGAATGACGGGCGGCTGAGAACGTAAAGCGCAATTTAGAAGCGGCAACTGCGAAACGGCGGCTGACACCCTGCGTTCAGCGGGCCACCGAGCCTTCTGAATCCGCATAGGCACGGCGCAACTGTGAATCGGTCTGGGCGCGCGCACTGCTGGCATCGGCCTGCTGCGTTGCCTGCTCCGTCGCCTGCGCGGTCTGGGTGCGCCGGGCCTCCTGCGCAGCGTCGGCGGCACTGGCGGACTGCTGCGTTGTGACCGATGCGCGGGCGTCGTCATCCGACTGGCGGGCCGCCAGCTCTTGCGCGCGGCGGCTGAGCGTGACCGTGGTGGACTGCGGCTGCTGCGCCGCGGTGTCTGCAGCGGCAGCGGTGCGCTGGGAGTTTTCGTCGCCAGCGGCGGTGTTGCGGGTCACGCCCTGGTAGCGGTTGGTGGCGGACGGTGCGAGCGAGGTGACTGAATCCATGGAAGGTCTCCTTCAAGGGGGTGCGCGGGGGTTGTGGTGGATGCCGTGAATACGGCCCCTGGGGCACAAGCCACGCGGCTCAGCAGCAGATGGTGGTCCAAGCCTTGGCAAAAGTAAAGTGGGCCCAGCACATGCCCCCAGCGTTCGCAAGAAAAACTCTGGCCAGTCGCGCACCCGCCGTGATGGCACAGGCTCCTGCCAGCAGAGCGCCGCTTGCTCAGTCCGCCTGCGCCTGGTCGATCACCAAATAGCGTTTGACCAAGTCAAAAAAGCTTTCGTAGAACACGTCTTTGGAGATCGTCTCGCTGCCCACCTTGACCAGCGATTCGCTGCTGGACGAAAACGGCAGCGACACCGAACCAATGGCGCCCACACCCAGGCTGGCGGAGTTGTTGGTCTTGCGCAGCGAATACGTGTCTTGCAGCGCGGTGACAAAACCAAGGCTGACCTTTCCGTCATTGGCCTCGGGCACGCAGACCACGCGCACCATCATCTGCAGGTGCGATTCGGCTTCGGGCTGAAAGCTCTTTTTGCCCTCTACCAAATCCGCCGTGGCGGTCGAGATGATGTAGCCCTGGCTGAGCAACGCGCGCCGCGAGGCTTCGCAGGTCTGGCCCGGTGTGGCGTCGAACATGCGCGAATAGGTGGCGACCGAGCCAAAGTTTTCTTGCACCTCAAATGTCTTGCCCCCACCGGTGGCAGAACAGCCCGCCAGCCACAGGGCCGCAATGGCCACTGCCGTCGTTGCGAGAGCCCGCGCCGGACCACGATTGCCCGTGGCAGTCTGCGAAGGGGATGGTTGGCATGGTGTTGGAAGGCTCAAGACCGGGGACTCCTTGTGGTGTGTGGTGGGCATCAACTTTTTCGCCCAGGCAGGCGGTGGGAGGGGTGGCACGGCGGGATGGGCTGCACGCGGGTTGTGATGGTGGGCATCGTGCCCGGGTTCCGGCAATTTTGGAAAAGCGGCGCCATTCACAGGGTCTGCATAACGGCCCCGGGCCTGTCTGCACCCACTATGAGGCCAACGCCTTGCGGGGATTGCCACCGGGCAGGGGTTCAACGTATCAAATTGCTGCGCTGTGTGGCGCATGCCTGCCATGATACTCATATAAAGATAGCTACTAGCGCTTATCCAACAAGCGCCAGAGGCTGATTTGACCCATATTTTTGAAGAGCAGCGCGGTGCGGCACCATCTTTCAGACACCTGCGCGCCACCAACGACAAGCTACACTATTGATAGCTGCTAGCGCTTGTCAATAAAGCGATAGCGGCCAAAATCATTCAAACTCTTTGCGCCCCAGGCTGCCATCGCTCAGGCGGCTGCCTGCCTGCCCGCATGCCCATGGGGCCCGGGTCTTTTTGTTCTCTTTGGGTTTGTCACCGTGCCCCTCGCCGCCTCCCTGCTTTGCCTGGTCGTCGCCATCAGCGACGGCGACACCCTGACCGTGCGCTGCGGCAACCCGGGCGCCTACCAGCAAGTGAAGGTGCGCATTGCCGCCATCGACGCCCCCGAGTCGCGCCAGGCGTTTGGCCAAAAATCGCGGCAGAACCTGGCGCGCCTGTGCTTCAAGCAGCGCGCCACGGTGCAACCTGTGGACCAGGACAGCTACGGCCGCACCGTGGCGTCCGTGCGCTGTGGCAACACCGACGTGGCCACGGCGCAGGTGCGCGCAGGGCTGGCCTGGGTGTACACACCCTACGCCAGCCACCACCCCCAACTGGCGCCGCTGCAGCGCCAGGCCCGGGCCAGTGGCACGGGGTTGTGGTCGCAAAAACGGCCGCTGGCACCGTGGGACTACCGCCACCGGCACGCGCGCTGACACGGCGCGCAGCGCCCTGCAGGCCATGGCCGAACCCGATAGCATCGCCCGCTTGCCTTTCCCCACCGCTTGCCTGCGCCTTGCTCCGTGACTGCTCCCTCTTCTCCGCCCTCCCCGCCCCCCACACCCGCAGCCCCTGATCCGGCACCCGCGCCAGAAAGCGTCTACCGCCACGCCGGTTTTGTCTCCTTTCTGATCGCCCGCGTGGTGGCCGTGGTAGCCACCCAGGTGCAGGCCGTGGTAGTGGCCTGGCAGGTGTACGACCTGACGCGTGAGCCGCTGGCACTGGCCTATGTGGGCTTGGCGCAGTTTCTGCCCATGCTGTGCCTGCTTCTGCCCGCGGGCGATTTGATCGACCGGTTTGACCGCAGGCGCATTCTGGCCATCAGCTGGTCGGTGGGTGCCGTGTGCAGTGCGCTGCTGTGGTGGCTGTCGGGCCACGGGGCCAGTGGTGTGGCGGGCATTTACGCGGTGCTGGTGTTGTATGGGTGCTCGCGCGCGTTCTCGGGCCCGGCCATGCAAAGCCTGCTGCCGCAGATCGTGCCGCGCGCCCAACTGGCGCAGGCCATTGCCGCCAACAGCATGCTCATGCGCACTGCCAGCATTGGCGGGCCACTGCTGGGCGGGTTGCTGTTCGCGCTGGGTGGCGGCGAGCTGACCTACGCCGTGTGCTGCGCATGTTTTGTGCTGGGTGTAGTGTTGCTGCTGCGCGTAGTGGTGGCCTACGCCACGGCGCCCGCGCCCACGCAGGGCACGATGTGGCAGCGGTTTGGCGCGGGCATCACGTTCATCCGCTCGCGGCCCATCATTTTGGGCACCATTTCTCTCGACTTGTTTGCCGTGCTGCTGGGCGGCGTGGTGGCGCTTTTGCCCATCTACGCGCAAGAAGTGCTGCACGTGGGCCCCGCAGGCCTCGGGGCGCTGCGCAGCGCCATGGCCGTGGGCGAAGTGGGTGCGGGGCTGTACCTGAGCATGCGGCCCTTCAACCGCCATGTGGGCCGCACCATGTTCATTGCGGTGGCGGTTTTTGGCGTGGCCAATCTGGTGTTTGCATTGTCCACGCTGTTCTGGCTGTCGTTCGCCGCGCTGCTGGTGGCGGGCGCGGCCGACATGGTCAGTGTCTACATCCGCGGCGCGCTGGTGCAGTTCTCCACGCCCGACACCATGCGCGGGCGAGTGAACGCGGTCAACATGCTGTTCATCGGCTCGTCGAACGAACTGGGCGAGTTTCGCGCGGGCACCAGCGCGGCGTGGCTGGGCGCAGTGCCCGCGGCCATTGTGGGCGGCCTGTGCACGCTGGGCGTGGTAGCGACCTGGGCCGCAGTGTTCAAGCCACTGCGCAAAGTAGACCGGTTTGAGGAGGCGGCCAACGCCACGCTCGCCGATGCGCGGGTGCCCAATGAGGCAGCCACGCGCCCGTAAGACCCCTGCGGGCAGCACGGGCAGCAGGGACACAAGCCAGGTGACGCCACGACACATTGGCAGCACCGTTTGTGTCGGTGAGGTAAAACCTGGCAGCCACTCTTGCGCGGCTCGGCCGCCGGGCGCACCATGAGATCCCCTCTGGCGCTTTGCGCCGTGCGAGAGTCCCATGACACCTCACTGCTGCAATCCACCCTTGGTCGCACGCCGCTCGCTGCTGGCGGGCGCCCTCGGCCTGGCGACCGCAAGCGCCCTGCGGCCCATTCCCGCGCAGAGCACATCGCCTACCCAGCCAACCCCCGATCCACTCACCGCCTCCGCAGCTGACGACCCTGCGCTGACCCGCCTGCTGGACCGTGTCAGCTGGGGCTGCACGGCGCGTGGTGCACAGCCGCTTGTCGAGCTTGGCGTGGCGGGCTACCTGGCACAGCAACTGCGTGCACCGCCTGCAGCACTGCCGCGCGACGTGCAAGCGCGTATCGATGCCATGGACATCAGCCGAATACCTGTGCAGCAGTTAGCCACTGACATGCAGGAGCGCAACCGCGACGCCCGCAATCTGCCCACCGAAGACGAGCGCAAGGCGGCGCTACAGGCGTGGCAGCAGGCTATGCGCGCTCTGCGGCAGCAGACGGCCGAGCGATTCATGCTGCGCGCGCTGTACTCGCCCACCCAGCTGCGCGAGAAGATGACCTGGTTCTGGATGAACCACTTCAACATCTTCGCGGGCAAAGGCAACCTGCGCGCATTGGTGGCCGACTACGAAGAGCGCGCCGTCCGCCCGCACGCACTGGGGCGCTTTCGCGACCTGCTGGGTGCCACCGCGCGCCACCCGGCCATGCTGATCTACCTGGACAACGCGCAAAACGCGGCCGGGCGCATCAACGAAAACTATGCACGCGAGCTGATGGAGCTGCACACGCTGGGCGTGGACGGCGGATACGCCCAGCAGGACGTGCAGGAGCTGGCACGCGTGCTGACCGGCGTGGGCGTGGCGCTGCGCACCGACAACCAGGTACCGCCCCGCATGCCCCCAGCGCTGCGCGGCCACTATGTGCGCGACGGCCTGTTCGAGTTCAACCCCCAGCGCCACGACTGGCAGCCCAAACAACTGCTGGGCCAACCCCTGCGGGCCGAGGGTCTGGCCGAAATGGACGAAGCCCTGGACCGCCTGGCGCAGTCGCCCGCCACCGCCCGGTTCATCACCCGCAAGATCGCGCTGTTTATGGTGGGCGACAACCCGCCGCCTGCCCTGCTGAACACGCTGGCGCGCACTTTCGACCAAAGCGGCGGCGACATTGCCGCAGTGCTGCAGGCACTGTTCGCCACGCCAGAATTTCGCGCATCGCTGGGCCAGCGCTTTCGCGACCCGGTGCACTACGTGCTGGCAGGCCTGCGCCTGACGCATGGCGACGGGCCAATGCCCACCACCAGCGCGGACCCGGCCCTGGGCTGGTTGGAGCGCCTGGCCGAGCCCCTGTACGGCCGCGCCACGCCCGACGGCTACCCGCTGGACTCCACCCCATGGACCGGCTCTGGCCAGATGGTTACCCGGTTCGACATTGCCCGCGCCATGGGTGCCGGGGGCGCGTTTGCGATGCCTGCAGCGCGCAATAGCGAAACCGACGCGACCCCAACCGCCTCCCGCACACCTCCCCCGCCGCTGGCGCAGACCCCCTATGTGCGCGCTTTGGAGCCCACCTGGTCGGCAGCCACACGCAGCGCACTGGCGCAGGCCACCTCGCCCCGCGAATGGAACCTGCTGTTTCTTGCCTCCCCCGAATTCATGCACGGGTAACCGCGACCGCCGTGCACCAGGTGCACCCCGTTTTACGCCTGCCGGGTGACAAAGAAAGCACCCCGCCAAGAAAGGACTGCCCCATGCTTCGCCGCCACCTTCTCCAAGCCCTGGGCGCCAGCGCGCTGGGTGTCACCACAGCTAGCGCGCTGGCCGTACCCGCCGTGCAAGACACGCGCTTTTTACTGGTGTTCCTGCGCGGCGGGTACGACTGCGCCAGCTTGCTGGTACCCACCAGCAGCAGCTACTACTACGAGACACGCCCCAACATCGCCATCGCCCGCCCAGGCCAGGAGGGTGGAGCACTGGCGCTGACGCCAGACTGGGGCCTGCACCCCGCACTGACCGAAACCCTCCTGCCGATGTACCAGCGGCGTGAACTGGCATTTGTGCCTTTTGCGGGCACAGACGACCTCTCGCGCAGCCACTTCGACACGCAGGACAGCATCGAGTTGGGCCAGCCCCTGGGCGGGCGACGCGACTACCGCTCGGGCTTTCTGAACCGCCTGGTGGCCGAGCTGAGCCCACGCAACGCAGCGCCCGACACGCTCGCCGCCAGCGCGCTGCAGTCCATGGCCTTCACCACCACGGTGCCGCTGGTGCTGCGCGGCACCGTGGATGTGCCCAACACTGCGCTGAGCGCTGGCGCTGGCCGGGGCAGCGTCGATGAGCGACAGGCGCAACTCATCGCGTCGATGTACCGGGGAACGCCACTGGCGACCCCCGTGGCCGAAGGCTTTGCCACCCGCGACGAGGTGGCGCGCACCATGCAGGGCGAAATGGATGCCGCCAGCCGCAATGCGCTAAGCACCAAGGGCTTTGAAGGCACGGCACGGCGCATGGCGCGGCTGATGCGCACGCGCTACCAACTGGGTTTTGTGGACGTGGGCGGCTGGGACACGCACGTGGGCCAAGGTGCGGCCAAGGGGGTGCTGGCCAACCGGTTCGAAGAGCTGGGCCGGGGCCTGGCCGGTTTTGCCGACGAGATGGGCCCCGCCTGGAAATCCACCGTGGTCGTGGTGGTCAGCGAGTTCGGCCGCACCTTCCGCGAAAACGGCAACCGGGGCACCGACCATGGCCACGGCACTGTGTTCTGGGTGCTGGGTGGCGGCGTGGCAGGCGGGCGCATTGCAGGCGAGCAGCAGGCGCTGACGGCCTCAACGCTGTTCCAGAACCGGGACTACCCCGTGCTCAACGACTACCGCAGCGTGCTGGGCGGGATTTTTGCGCGCCTGTACGGCCTGGGCCCTGCCGCCGTGGCGCGGGTGTTTCCGGCAGCGAAGGCCACGGACTTGCGGTTGGTGTAGCCGCCGCTCTCCCAAGTCGCCCGCCACATGTCGCCAACCCCATCAAAAAACATTTTTTGATAGCTGCCAGCGCTTACCAGTCAAGCGCCGGCGGCCATTTTCAGTCTCAAAACCGCCGTCAATTGGCGTTGAACACACCTGTCAGCAGTTCGGGCAGGCGCTCCACACCCATTTTGAAGCCGCAGGCCTGCGCATGGCCGCCGCCGCCCATGCTTTCGGCCAGCGCGATGCAGTCAAAGTTGCGTTGCGAACGCAGGCCCGCCTTCACGCCTTTGGCGCCCGCGCTCCACATCAAGGCGAAGGTGCCCGTCTTGGCAGACAGGATGTCGCCCACCAGGCTGTGGAACATGCCCGGCGCGTTGACCATCAGGCCTTCGATGCCGTTGAACACCAGCGGTTGTGCGCCCTCGGCAATGTTGGTGCAGAGCTTGCGGTATTTCTCGTCCATGGCCGCGCCGCGCGCCATGAACAGTGTGAGCTGCTCGGGCGTGAAGGATGCGATCTCGCTCCAGCGCGCAAAGCTCTGTTCCTCCATGTCCAGCGCGGACAGAAAGCCCGCGCTCTCGGCAAACTCCCACTTCCAGATGTCGCGGTCTTCCACGTACTGCAGCAGAGGGGGCACGGGCACATGTGGGTGGAAAAACTCCCACGCCAGGCGCGCGCCGGATTTGTCCATGTCAAAGTGCACCACGCCGCAGCGGCAGGCAAAGCCGGTGAGCTTTTCGGCTGCGCTTTTGTGGTGGTCCAGCATGACCAGCTTGGCGGCGCGCTCGTCGATGGCACTCAGGATGTCGGCAGAGAACGAAAAATCGAGGATGTAGACCGTGCGGCCCGCGACAGGGGGCAGGTCGTCCACGGTCTTGATATCGCCGTGGTCCAGCCCCAGGTATTCAGCGCTGTCGCCGTAATACAGCCATGCGGCCATCGCAGCGCCAAAACCATCGGGGCAATTGCGCCCGTGGTACAGCACCAGGGGGGATGGGTCGTTTTTGTCGGGGGCAACCAGCAGTTGCAGGGGGAGAATGGTTTTCTTCATGACCCCCGATTGTCGCGTGCCGCCCAGACCGGGGCGAGCAAAAGATGGCAACTGCCGCCACCACAATCGGCCTTAGTGCTGTTGGCGCAGCGTGCACCGCGGGGAACCAACGGTGCGCCAAGCCCCTCCACCTTTTCTGTTTTGTTAATCAGCCGCCCCCATGCTCAAGACACTCAAAGACCTGTTTGACAGCTTTACCCAGCCTGCCCCCAGCCAATCGCCCGCAGAGCGCGAACACGCCTTGCAACTGGCCGCCGCCGTGTTGCTGGTCGAGGTTGTTCGGTCTGAAACATCGATGGACGACGCAGAGCGCACCACCATGGTGACCGCGCTGCGCAACAAGTTTGCGCTGACCGATGATGAGCTGGAGCGTCTGCTGGAACTGGCCGTGACCACCTCCAAGACGGCCTACGACTACCAGCGTTTTACCGGCAGCCTGAACGACCATTTCACGCAAGACCAGAAGATTCGCCTGGTCGAAGCCATGTGGCAGGTGGCCTACGCCGACGCGCACATCGACGCGAACGAGAACCACACCATCAGCAAGGTGGCCGGGCTGCTGCATGTGACGCACGGGGAATACATCGCGGCCAAGCTCAGGGCGAAGGAAGCAGCCCAGCTGGGCTGAACTTCGCTGCCGCGCACACTAGATCGGCAGCCAGCGCCACCAGAAGGGCTTGCGTTCTTCCTCTTCCTTTGCGCCGCGCGCCTGCAGCAGTGTGATGAACGCAGTGCGTTGGTGGCGGCGCGCGGCAGCCAGCGGGGTCATGTCGTCAAAGTCGGATTTGAGCAGCGGGTCTGCCCCGTTCGCGAGCAGGTAGTGCGCAATCTCCTCGTGACCGTGGATCAGGCTGGCCACCAGCGGCGTGCACAGAATCTCGGGGTGCTGGTAGTTGGGGTTGACGCCTGCGTTGATGTGGTGGCGCACCAGCGCCAGGTCGCCGTCCACGGCAGCGCCGTACATTTCTTTCCAGTCTCCACCCGACATAGGCCTGCTCCTTGAATGCATCGCAACGATGCGCGTGAGTTTAGGCAAGGCCGTGTGCTGCACAATGCGCGCCTTCCCTACCCGACCAAAGAAGGGGCATGGCGCCGCTGCTGCGCCTGCGCCCCACCCTCACATGCCCCATCCCTTGCACATCCTCTGGCGCGACGAGCACTTGGTTGCCGTCTACAAGCCTGCAGGCTGGCTGGTGCACCGCACGGGGCTGGACGCGGGCGAGACGCGGTTTGTGATGCAGACCCTGCGCGACCAGTTGGGCCAGCACGTGTTCCCCGTGCACCGGCTGGACAAGGGCACCTGCGGGGTGCTGGTGATGGCGCTGCACAGCGATGCGGCGCGGGCGCTGTCGCAGGCGTTTGAAAACCACAGCACCCACAAGCGCTACCTGGCGATGGTGCGCGGCTGGACACCTGAAGCCATTGAGGTGGACCACGCCCTGCGGCCCGATGACGCTCCGCCGGACGCTGCGGTGCAGGATGCACACACGCGCTTTCGGCGCCTGGCGCAACTTGTGCTGCCCGAGGCGAGCGATGCGCGGTTTGCCACCACCCGGGCATCGCTGGTCGAGGCGGTTCCCACCACCGGGCGGCGCCACCAGATCCGCCGCCACCTCAAGCACCTGGCGCACCCCATCATTGGCGACGCCACGCATGGCAAAGGCCCCCTCAACCGCTGGTGGGCCGAGCGACTGGGGCAACAACGGCTGTGGCTGCATGCGTGGCAGTTGACGGTGCCGCACCCGGTGTCGGGGGCTGCGATGACGTTTGACAGCGGGCTGCAATGGCATGCGCCTGTGGGCGAATTCAGCGAACGCAACACTGAAGACTCAAACGCCAGTCCGACTGCCGACTGGCAACGGTTGTTTGCGCGGCTGCCGTGGGACATGGCGCCCGAGACCCCGCAGGCCTAACCCCCTTGACCCCAGACGCCGCAAGCACCGTAACGCGTGCGACACGGCGACTGCACGCTCATCGAAATAATGGGCCCTCCAAAAATCAGGAGACACCGCCCATGACCGCACCCGCCACCAACCGCGTCCTCGCCCACACGGGCGCGCGCTATCCCATCATCCAGGCGCCCATGGGCTGGATCGCGCGCACCCAGCTGGCCTCGGCCGTGTCCCGTGCGGGCGGGCTGGGCATCATCGAAACGTCTTCCGGCGAGACCGCCAACTGCCAGGCCGAGATCACCAAGATGAGCGCACTGGGCCTGCCGTTTGGTGTGAACCTGCCCATCCGTTTTCTGAAAGACGACGCCATGCTGCGGTTTGTCTGCGCATCGGGCGTGAAGTTTGTGACCACCTCGGCGGGCAGCCCGGCCAAGTTCATTGCACCGCTCAAGGATGCGGGCATCACCGTCTACCACGCGGTGCCCACGGTAGACACTGCGCTGAAATGCGTGGACGCAGGCATTGACGGCCTGGTGGTTGAAGGCGGTGAAGGCGGCGGCTTCAAGAACCCCGAAGAAGTCTCCACCCTGGTGCTGCTGCAAGCCATTCGTGCGCGGGTGGACGTGCCGCTGGTGGCAGCCGGAGGCATCTGCGACGGGCGCGGCATGGCGGCGGCGTTTGCGCTGGGGGCCGAGGCCGTGCAGATGGGCACGCGTTTTGTGAGCTGCGCCGAAAGCCCGGTGCATGCCAACTACAAGAACGCCATCCTTGATGCAGGCGTGACCGGCACCTGGATGCTGAACACCAAAGCCAGCCCTTGCATTCGCGCGCTCAAGTCCGAACGCACCTTGGCCATCCATGAGGCAGGCCTGATGCCCGCCGACAGTTTTGAAGGCATTCAGCGCGTGTATTTTGACGGCGACATGGAGGCCGCTCCTGCACTGGCAGGCCAGACCGCCGGGCTGATCGACTCGGTCAAAACCGCGCAGCAAATCATTGAAGACACGGTGGCGGAGTTTTTTGCGATCAGCCAGCGGATGGGGGCCATGGGCGCTGCACGCAGTTTCGGCTAATCGCTGGAAGCACGGTGGGGTATGCGGCCGCGGCGGCCGCTCACAAGGACAAGGCGCGCTTGCCGGAGCCCGGCGCTCAGCCCGCCTTGGCCCCGAGGGCTTGCATGCGGCGCTTCCACTTGGCCACGCCGTCTTCCCCCAGTTGGTCCACGCTGCCCACCAGCGTTTCGTGCACCGGGGCTATGCCTACAAAGCCCAGGATATTGCGCTCTAGCGACTTCACGCTGTGCGCACGAAAGTACCAGCGGTACACCAGCGCGGGCATGCCCAGGGTCACCACCACGCGCGCGCTGCGCCCGGTGAGTCCTTTGCGGCCGAAGGGGTTGTTGCCTTCCGCAGCAAATGCAAACCCGGGCCGCGCGACCTGCTCTAAAAACGCCTTGAGCAACGCTGGCATGTCGCCCAGCCACAGCGGAAAAAACAGCACGATGTGTTGTGCCCAGCCAATGTCGGCCTGCGCAGGTTTGAGCGCGGCGGGCAGCAGGCCCAGCTCCCACTCGTGCTGGCTGCGCAGCCAGGGGAAGTCGATGGTGGCAATGTCGACGTGCCGCACCTCGTGGCCCGCGGCGGTGGCGCCATCGGCGTACGACTGCGCCAGTGCGTTGCAAAGGTGGGGGGCGGTGGCATCCGGGTGGCCCTGGATGAGCACAATGCGTTGGGGGTCCATTCAAGCTCCTTGTGGGCGTGCCAATTCCCAAACGGGTTAAGACTCTGCGCCGCACTCACAGGTTCCACCAGCAGCGCTCTCTGTAGGCGCCCGGGTTGCACGGCGAGCCAAGTTATCAAATTGATAGCTGCTAGCGCTTTACCGATAAGCGCTAGCGGCCAATTTGACCAGATTTTTACCGTATCAAACTGCAAGAACCGTAGGGCTGTGCGTCGGCTGGCTCCTACCTTCGCCCGCGCGGCGCGCCGGTAGGCAGTGCCGTTTTCGTGCGCCACATTGACCTACCGCCTCGCTCTGCAACACCGGGCAATGCGTTCAACCCCTCGCATTTCCCTAGCTCCCTGTCCACTGTTCAATGGCCACTGCCACTGCCCACTTTGAGAACGCTATGCCCCCACCCTCCAAAAACCTCCCTCTGTTCACCCCAGACCCGCATCGTTGGAATGCGCCATGAGCGGCTGGTGGCAACAAATAGCGACCACCGTCGCCGCAGAGTTTTCGGACGTGCCCGATCTTTCGCAGGCCACTCGCATCGTAGTGCGCCTGGGCATGGCGGGGCTGCTGGGCGGTGTGCTGGGCTGGGAGCGCGAGCATGCGGGCAAGGCAGCTGGCGTGCGGACTCACATGCTGGTGGCCATGGGCGCCGCCCTGTTTGTGCTGGTGTCACAGCAAGCAGGCATTGGCCCGGCTGACAGCAGCCGCGTGTTACAGGGAATCATCGCGGGCGTCGGGTTTCTGGGGGCGGGCACCATCCTCAAAGGCGACGGGGAAAACCAGGTCAAGGGCCTAACCACCGCGGCGGGCATCTGGCTGACTGCTGCTATTGGCGTGGCGGCAGGGTTGGGGCAAGAGGCAACGGCTGTGCTGACCACGGTGCTGGCCTTGGTGGTGCTGTGGCTTATTCCGTTCTTTCACGATGTCGTGACCGGTGAAAAGGGCGAAAGGGACTCAAACGGGGCAAAGGGCGCCAAAAGCAAAAGCGAAGAACACGACAAGGGCTGAACCGCGTGGCCGGGGCACATGGGGCTCAGGTGGGATCTTAAGAACCGGGTGCGGTGCGCTACACTTTTTGCCTCTGCACAACCTGCATACCCCAGGCGCGCAAGTAGCGCCGCCACCCCTTTTCCCGATGCCCTGGCTCCCACGCTTCGCCGCCCTGCAACCTGCTTCGGGCCCTGCTTCTTCCTGCGCGCGGCAAGCACCCATGCATCAGCTTGTACTCCGAACGCGCCGTCATGCCTGACGCCATGAGCAAGCCAACGGCGCCCCCGGTCACATCTGCTGAAAACCTGCGCGGCATCATCGCTATGTTGGTGGCCGTGGGTTTTTTCTCCGTGATGGACGCGCTGCTTAAAACCCTGTCGGCCCACTACCCCGCCATGCAGGTGGCCGCACTCCGTGGGTGGGCGGCACTGCCGCTGGTGGTGCTGTACGTGGTGTGGCGCGGCGAGGTGACCGGGCTGCTGAAAGTGCGCTGGCGGCTGCATCTGCTGCGAGGCGTACTCAATGTGGCCATGCTGGCGCTGTTTGCGTACGCCCTCAAAGAACTGGCCCTGGCAGAGGCTTACACGCTGTTTTTCATCGCTCCACTGTTGATCACGGCGCTGTCGACCGTGGTGCTGCACGAGAAGGTGCGCGCTGCCCACTGGGTGGCGATTGCGCTGGGGCTGGTGGGCGTGGTGGTCGCACTGCGGCCCAGCCAGGACGCGTTTTTGACCGTGGGCGCACTGGCGGTGCTGGGCGCCGCCGCGGGCTACGCCGTGTCGGCCATCACGGGGCGCGTGCTGACGCGCACGGACTCCAGTGCCAGCCTGGTTTTCTGGACGACCACCTTTTTGGCGCTGGGCGCAGGCGCGTTGGCGTGGCCCCAGTGGGTCGGTGTGGCGCAAGCGCACTGGCCGCTGGTGGCGGGCCTGGCGGTGACGGGCTTTGGCGGCCAACTGGCGATCACAGAGGCGTTCCGGCACGGGCAGGCGTCGGTGGTGGCGCCGTTTGAATACACGGCGCTGGCCTGGGGCATGGGGCTTGACTGGGTGTTGTGGCAGGCGGTGCCAGGTGCCTACACCTTGCTGGGCGGTGCCATCATCATCGGCAGTGGACTGTATTTGGTGCGGCAAGAGCGCACGCAGCCGGTCAATCCGCCCTGATACACGCCACAACACCCGGCGCGCCCATACCCTCCCACCCGGCCACCGGCGGCAACGGCCCGCGGGTTTCAGGGGCATGGTCTTACACCTCTTTACCCCCCAACGATTTGTAATGGGCGGAAGACCACAGCGGCAGACGCCGCAAGCAAGGAGAGAAACCGCTATGACCCAACAAGCCACCATCCACGGCCACGTCACCTACACCCCCGGAGACGGCGCGCCGCTGACCATTCCCAAAGGCTCGGTCGAACTGGAACCGTCCAAAGACAGCACCACACTGAGCTGGACCGCAGACAACGAAGCGGCAGGCTCGGCCGCCATCCCCAACGACCAATTCAATCAGTACGTGCGCGAAGGGAAGATCAAGCTCAAGTCTTAACCCAGCAGCCGGACCCAATCAACAGAAAGTCGGCACACGGAAACTATGAAATTGATAGCTGCTAGCGCTTTATCATCAAGCGCTGCAGCCCAATTTAATTCAAAAATCACCATGCAAGCTGAAGACATTCTTCATTTCTGGTTCGAAGAACTCTCCCCCGCTCAGCACTTCGCGCAAGAAGACGCCATCGACGCAATGATCCGCGTGCGGTTTGGCGCCACATGGCAGGCAGCGCAATCGTGTGAACTGTGGGCCTGGCGGTCGACACCGCAGGGCCGGCTGGCAGAGATCCTGGTGTTGGACCAGTTCTCGCGCAACATCCACCGCGGTTCACCGCTGGCGTTTGCGCAAGACACGCTGGCGCTGGCGCTGGCCCAGGAACTCGTGGCCGGGCAGCACGACATCGCTCTGCCACCCCCGCAGCGCGCCTTTGCGTACATGCCCTATATGCACAGCGAATCAGCCGCCATCCACGATCAGGCGATGAACTTGTTCGACCAGCCCGGGACTGGAGAACAACCTCAAGTTTGAAGTGCAGCACCGCGACATCATTGCGCGGTTTGGGCGCTACCCACACCGCAACGCCGTGCTGGGCCGCACATCCACGGCCCAGGAACTGGCGTTTTTGCAGCAGCCAGGCTCGTCGTTCTGATAGCTTTTTTGTGCCGTAGCGCGCAATCAAGCAAGGCCAGCACCTGGCATCGACACGAAGATGCGGCGACACAAGCGCGGGGGGACGCTGCGCATGTACGTACAGCATCTTCTGCGCGTGTGATGGGCTCGGCCCATCACACTGACCTTGCGGGCGAGATAGGACCACGTCATCGCGTCGCCGTTGCGCCGTGTACACCCGGGCTGGTCTTGCGGCGTTTGAACACCGAGATCAGGATGTGCGCGCCGACAGTAAAGGCCAGCAAGACCAAGGCGCCCATTCCCCAGATGGCCCACGCCAATACCGAGACTGCTCCAGAAAGGGCGGGCACCATATCCATAGTCGCCTGAACCACGGACGCTAACGTGGTGATCATGGAAGCAAACTCCTGCGCCAATTGGGGCGGTATCCAGCCGCGAATCCAGTCTGGCAACAAAATGACATCCATGCTGGTGGTGCCATTGGCCAGGGTGCCTGCACTGGACAAAGCCCAAACCGTCACTGCATGCGCACCCCAGCAGGCCAGTGACCACAGTGCCAGCAGCATGAACGAGAGAAACCAAGTGATCGCGTAAAACATCGAATGTTGCCCTTCAAAAATCAAGTGGCGAGTATGGATATGAAGAAGGGGAATAGACACAAGGCTCAGCCGAATCTAGCATTCGGTTTTTCCGAACCGTGACCCACATGCTGAACTACCGCCACCTCTACTATTTCTGGATGGTTGCCAAGCAAGGTGGCTTTGCCCGCGCCGCTGACCGCCTGGAAATGGCGGTGCAGACCATCAGCGCGCAGGTGCGTGATCTGGAGAAGTCCCTTGGACACCAATTGCTCAAGCCTTCAGGCCGCGGAGTGGCGCTGACAGAGGCGGGTCAAGCGGCGTATGCGCGAGCAGAAGAGATTTTTCAGCTGGGCCAGAGCATTCCCGAAGAGGTGCGAGAAGCCGCCAGCGCGCAGGTGGCAAAGCTGTCCGTGGGACTCTCTGACGGTATCTCCAAGCTGGCGGCGCACGCACTGTTGGAGCCGGTACTAGCCACGCCCCATTTGCGGCTGGTGTGCCATGAGGGCGAGTTCGATGAATTGCTGTCCGAGCTCGCACTGCACCAACTGGATGTCGTCTTGGCGGGGCAAGCTGCGCCGCGCAATCCGAACCAACGCCTGTCGAGCGAGCGGATCGCCCGCTCACCTCTGCAATGGTACGGACCGGCATCGTTGGTCAAAAAATCGGTGCGCGACCGGTTTCCGCAATCACTTCAGGACATGCCGGTGCTGTTGCCCACGTTCCATTCGCCGTTGCGCTCTACGCTGGATAGCTGGTTTCAGGACATCGGTGTGCGGCCACGGGTGGTGGGCGAATTTGAAGACAGTGCCTTGCTGGCCGTGTTCGCAGCACGGGGGCTGGGAGTGTTCCCGGTCAGCCAACTGGGCGCCCAGGATGTAGGGCTGGTCAGGGGGTTACGCCTGCTGGGTGACTGCCCTGGCATCAGCGAGGAAGTGCACGCCATCTGGTCGCGGCGGGGGCAACACCATCCGCTGGTGCGCCAGATGGTGGCGTCTGCGCACGCGGTGTGATTCGCGTGCAAGGCCGGACTCTCCAGCGTGTTCTGGCGTTACTGCGTTCAGCCGCATGAACGGCATGGGTGCTATTGCCGCGCGGGCAAATTGCCAACACGCCATTGCGCCATCACGGATCGCATGATCCATGCTTCTTGCGCGGCGACATGGTGGTCTGCCATGGCTGCGGCGTCAGCAAAGTAGAGCACCTTGTGCTGCAACTCAGGCTCCGTTACTTCCGATATGACAGCGTCCAGTGTGGCTTGATCGATGCTGCCCGTCAGCAGACGACGCTCGTGCGCCGCCATCAACAGGTCTTCGCACAAAGTGTGAAGCACTTGCGCAAAGTCGCTAGGCGCCAGCGCCAGTTCACGTTCGATGTCCAGACCGTACAGAGCCTCCATTTCCTGACGGCTGACATGGCCATCGGATATCAACAGCAGAGCCACGATGCGGGCTGCTGCTTTCGGGCTGTTGTTGGGATAGCTGCGCATTCTTACTCCTTCTGGGGTTGTTGTTGCGAACAGGGGAAGCTGCGTCGAATGTGCGGCTGCGGAGGTGATTCAAGAAGCAGGTTTTTCAGAGTGTGAATATCGGTTTCACCGAACCTTTCCGATATCGCACGCTTCGCCAAACCTCAGGTTTTTCAGATGTCCTCGGCAGAAGAAATCTGCTGTTCCCTGCCCGATGGGCGAGCTAAGGTGCGATCTCAAACCAAGGAGAACGTTGATGCAGATACTTTTTAGATCCCGCCATCCCGAAGCCACCTTGATGCGCGAGACCGCCGAGCGCCGCGTGCGGTTTGTCCTTCGGCGCCTGAACACGCTGGTGCCGCGTGCGGATGTTCAGCTGGACGACGTGAACGGCCCCCGTGGCGGTGTGGACAAGCGCTGTCAGATAGCGCTGCGCACGGACAGATCGAGTCAGGTGATTGTTTCGTCAATCGCCAACGACTGGCGCACAGCGCTGGATGATGCTCTGGCACGCGCAGCCCGGCACTTGCTGCGCGCGTTGCGCCGCGAGGCCGCTGCCCGCCGCCCGCGCGGAAACACAGACAAACTCGTGCAGTAGCGATCACGCAATCCTGCCGAGCGCAGCGCCCACCCGGCAGTTGCAGGTTGGGTGCCCCAGCCGCGCCTTCAAACGACAGTATTCACCCTGAACTTGTGTACCGATGCCGCTGCTTGCCGTTCCCATGCACAGGACAAGCCCGTGGTGCGGTCGGGCAATGGTTCAAATCGGCCGCGTTAAATACACGGCCTCGCGGCCCACGATGGGCTCGCGGGTGGGCATCATCACCGTGCAGTCATCGCACAGCGCACGAATCTCATGCGTGCCATCGGTCGCAATCAACTCGTCCTTGGCAAATACTTCAAAACCTTCAATGGGCCGCGCAAACGCAAAGCCCGGCGTGCGCACCATGCAGGTCTCCAGCAGTTCATAGCGGCGCTGTGGGCCAGGGGCAGGCCTGCCGGGTGCCGTTTCGATCAGTCCGAAGTGCGCCAGAAAATCCAACGCCGCCGCAGTGGCCACATCGGCGGCCGATTGGCGAAAGTGCTGGCCGCATTCGACCACCAGTGCCACACCGTCTCCAAGAGACTGGCCGTGGCGGCCATGCTGGATCAGCGGCGTGCCAGACCCCAATCCACTGGGCATGACCAGGTGCACCGGCGGGATGCCAATGGCCACGGCCACATCGGCATTGCGCGGATAGGCCGGGTACACCCAGAAAGGCTGAACATCCTGGCTGGTGGAGTGAATATCCAGAATGTGATCCGCAGCCGCCACCACCGGGCGCAGCACCCGCGCGCGGTTCAGTTCGGGGCTCTCGGCGGTGCCGTCCAGCTCTGCCGCAGACCACACGCGGTTGAGGTTGTGCACCAGCTGGCGGCTTTCAAACGGGCGGCTTTTGTCAAACGACTCATACGCGGCCACGTTGGCAAAGCTGATGGTGAGCGTGCCGATGAGGGGGCGCACGCCGGTGTCCAGCAGGTGCGTGGCAGCCACCATGCCGCAGATTTCGTTGCCATGCGTCAGCGCATTGATCAACACATGGGGCCCGGGCTTGCCAGACTCAAAACGGTGCACATAGTCGATGCCGACATTGCCCTGGCGGTAGGCAGACAAGTCACGCGGCAAGACTTCAAGAACAGGGGGGTTGAGTGACATGGGAGGTAATTAATAAGACAACACATCATTGTCAATGCAAAGCCAGAAGTCTGCAGACCGGGGTGTACGATGCCCGCCGGTTGTCCCACTGCCCCGCTGCTGCACCATGCCCATTGCCCGACTTTGCCCGCTGACCGAAGTCACCGCGCTGATACCGCCCGACTGCTGGATCGCCGAGCGCCTGGCCAACGACCCGGACGAACTGGGCGGCGAGAGGGTGCTGTACATCACCGGCGACTTGCAGTTGCCCGAGCTGCACCTTGACGCCCCCCTGGCCACGGGCAGCGCGCTGCGCACGTGGTTGCAGAGCCAACCGGGCGGCGCCTACGACACGACACTCCCCCGCGCACCGTTCCTCATCTTCATCGAAGGCAACTTGCAGATTGACGGTGCGCTGACCTGCGATGACACCGATGGCGCCACACACCTCGTCGTCGCGGGCAACACCCACGCGCACAACGCAGTGGTGGGCGGGCAACTGCTGCATGTGGGTGGCACGCTGCAAGTGGACGACTTGCTGTGGGGCCACTACAACCACGGCGAGCTGCGGGTGCACGGAGGGCTAAAGGCCCGTGTGGCCGTTTTCACCGACGAATACCACGTGCACATCGCAGGGGCCGAGCAGGTGGAATTCTTGCTGGACGAAGTGCGCGGCGTGGAGCACCTGGCAGAGTTCTCATGCGAAGTGGTGGCTGCAATTTTTGCCCCCGAGTTTCTGGATGATGCCGACACCGGCGCAGACGGTATCAGCGCCCTGCTGAACCGCGACGCTGTGGTGGCTGCCGTGCGCGCGGGCGACCCTGCCACGCGCAGCAGCGCAGACATCCACGCCCTGTTCCCCATCGCCCACGACCTCTGCGCCGACAACACCATCAGTGTCGAGAACATCATGGCCGTGCTGCACACACCTGTCATTGCGCACAAGCAATACAAGGCCACCGGCTGGTTTCAGCAAACCGATTTTTCACTGTGCCAGCGCCATGTGGACGAGGAGGAAGACCAGCGCGATGACAACGTGTTCATCACGGTGTGGAAAACTTGGGACTTTTACCTGTCGGTCGAACAAGTGCCTGTGCCCCAGGGGCTGGTGGCGCGTGTTGCCGCCGCCGTGCTGCGCCGCACGGTGCCCACCACCCGCCAGCTCACACTGATTTACCGCGACTACACCGACGGCGAGCCTGGCGAATGGAAGGCACTGGCACCCCACACCGAACCGAAAGCATGGAAGGCCTGCCAACACGCCTGGCGCGGTGTGCTCGACTACGTTCGCAAGGCCGTAGGCCAGCACCGTGCGCGCTACCCGCTGCACAAGCGCCTCAAGGCCGAACTGACCCCCGCGCGGATTGAATCCTTCACGTCATTGCCATTGTTCACCGAGCATTACAACGACTGGTGGGACAGCGATAAAAACGGCTATTGGGAAGGCGATATCTGGGTGGGTGCCCGCCAGCCCTGCATGCACGACGGCGAGCCTTGGGGGCGGGCGCTCAAGCTCAGCTGGGAAAACGGCGACATCGCCCCCGGCGACGAGACCGACAACGCACACAGCGCCTACCAGCTCGATGTAGATGAAGCCCGCGACGGACCGGGTGTAGTGGAGTTCACCTACTCACAACGCCAGGCCGACAGCCGCACCGCCCTGCCCGCCTGCGCGGCAGACCACATTGCGCGCCTGCTGCGTTTTTATGGCGCGGTGGAGACACGCATTTGCGCCCAACACCAAAAAGAACAAGCCCGCCAGGCCGAGGCACTGCGCATTAAGGCAGCAGTGCACCTGCTGACCACTCCCCCACTGGCGCAGGACCTGCCCGATGCAGCCGTTTTCCCCATAGAGCTGATGACCCTGTCAGGCCAATGGCAGGCAGATGGGCAAGACTATGTAGCAGCCATCCGCAGACACCAATGGGCCCTGGACGCGGCAGAACAGAACAGTGCAGACGCCGCTGCACCAGAGCACAGCGACGACGATACCGAAGACGACCTGCCCGAAGACCCGCGCAAGGCTGCAGCCCCCACCGTGCTGCAACTGGCCCGCGTCGTCAGCACGTGGGCCGACAAAGACCTGTCCGAACGGTTTCGCCAGCGCTTTGCATTTGCAGCCGATGCCTACATCGAGCACGCGACCCACAAAGGTTGCTTCATCGGCCCCGTGTTTGCGCTGGACGATGGCCGAACGCTGGCGCGCATCGGCGCCGCTTACGACGACACGGCGCACTGGGTCGCACTGCAGGGTACCCACCACACACCCTTGCCTTCGCTCAAGGGCCTGGGCCGCTCGCCCGACCGGCGCTGCTTTGCCCAAAGTGATGGACAACACATCACCACACACCACGGTTTCGACGGCCCCGAGATTGCGCGTTTTGCGCTCCCTCAAGGCAATGAAGGCTTGCCACCGGCAATAAAAGTCGTGGCAGGCCCGCTCGGCCAGCGGTGCGACGAACTCATCCCCTTCAACAACGGCCAGCGTGTGTTGCTGCGCAACCCCACGGGCATCTACCTTCTGGGCGACCGCGGCGTGCAACGCCTGCACCCCCAAACCTTTGACGAAGACGGTCCCTACACCTGGCCCAAAAACCAGTCCGCGGAAGACCCCGGCACGATGCTCGCACTTGACATGCTGCACATGGCCTTGTCACCGGACGCGCGCCACATCGCCGTAGGCGACCAGGACAGCGTGCACATCCTGCTCAACGCCGATGGCCAGCTGCTGCGCCGCTACGAGCCGCTTTCGTCCTACCCGCACCACGCCACCTTCTCGCACGATAGCGCGCAGCTGTTTGCCAACTCCTGCCACTTCTACGGAGGCTGCACGCTGGCCGCGCCAGTGGCTGCTGCGTTGCCAGCCCTTGCTGCAGACAGCGAAGACAAGACGCAGGAGGTCTCGGCCATCAACACCCAGTGGCGCGTGTATGCATCTGCCACCCTGCCGGGTATGGTCATCCTGGGCGATGCCCATGGCTACCTGCACGCGGTGGATGACACAGGCCAGAACCTGTGGCGGCACCACATCGGCAGCACCATCAGCGCCATCGATGTGTCGCCAGACGGTAGCTCGATCGTGGCCTGCAGCTATGGCGGCTATCTGGTCATGCTGGAACGGGTGGAAACGGGCATGGACCCGTATTCCATCGGGATATCTCCATACGTGGAGACACGGCGGTGGATCTTCTGGAGTGATGAGGCGGCGCCGTTGCTCTGGTAGTTGATTGTGAAATTGACCCCCTCCGGGATTCACCAGAGGCTTGGTGAGGCGACAAACTTGTGCATCGACACGTACGTCAATGAGCGCAAAAAAGTGATCGATAAACGGTCAAAAAGGACGCCAACACCCGCGAACATTCGGCCCATGAGCACGCCCAATCTCATACGGCGGCGCAGTATTTCTACCGGCGCATTGGAAAGATCGTGGATGCTCACAGCGGCCAAAAGATCAGCAACATTGGTACAGAAATCAGGATCACAAGGATCTCCAGCGGGGCCCCGAGCTTCCAGTAGTCACCGAATCGAAAGCCACCCGGACCCAGGATCAATGTGTTGTTTTGGTGTCCTATGGGGGTGAGGAAAGCGCAGGACGCTCCAATGGCCACCGCCATCAAGAAGGTGTCGGGACTGACGTTCAAGGCGGACGCGGTTCCGATGGCAATCGGGCACATGACAGCGGCCGTGGCCGCGTTGTTCATCAAGTCTGACAAAAACATCGTGACCACGAGGATCAGCACGAGCCCCAACGCCGCGTGGCCCTGCGCAACACTCTCTATCAGAAAGCGCGCTATCTGATCGGCCATGCCGGACGATTCCATTGCGCCCGCCACTGGGATGAGCGCACCCAGCAACACAACGACTGGCCAGTCAATGGACTCATAGACCTGCCGGATGGGGACTGTGCGAAGCACCATCGAGGCCAGCACTCCGATAGCGAAGGAAATGGCGGCGGGCAGCAGGCCAAAGGCCGCGCAGCCGATAGCAAAAAGCATGATCAGACTGGATGTCCAGATCTTTCGCTTGTTGGGAATATGAATCTCGCGCTGCGCCAAAGGGACGCAGGCATTGTCTGCAGCAAATTCAGCGATGGACTCCGGCGGTCCCTGCATTAGCAACAAGTCACCCGATTGCAAGGCAATGGAGCGCAATCGCTTCATAGACCGATGACCTTCGCGGGAGAGTGCCAGAAGGTTGATTCCATACCGTTCTCTGAGCAGGATGTCGCTGGCCGAGCGTCCCGCCAGGGGAGAACCCGGTAAAACCGCCAATTCCATGAGCGTGACATCGCCCTTGGATACGGGCGAACTCACTTTGGTCGCGTCTGGAGTGTTGGATGCTTCTGAGTCTGACGGAAGGGTAGGCTTTTTACTGGTGTTGCGGCTTGCGGGCTCTCCTGCAGTCTCATCCTCCTGCGCGACTACGGGCTTTACCGACTCTTCCAATTTGAGTCCCAGCGTGGACAACACATCAGTCAGTGAGTCTGCCTCAGCTTCGATCATGAGAATGTCGCCAATCTGAATTCGGCGGCCAGGATTCGCTGCAATGAGTCGCACGTCGTTCTGCACGATGCCGATGATTTGCGCATCGATTTGCGCCAATTCGACCTCGATCTCTCGCAGGCTCATGTTCTCCGCCTTGCTCCCATCTAGCACCCTGACTTCGGTCACGTATGCACCAGACTCAAAGCCATCAACTCCCGATTGCTTCCGTGCTGGGACAAGCCGCCAGCCAATTAAAGCGACAAACGCGACTCCGCCAACGGCAACCGCCAACCCAACGGGTGTGAAGTCGAACATCGTGAAACTGCCGATTCCAGCTTGCGCACGAAACCCGGACACGATGAGATTCGGAGGCGTTCCAATCAAAGTGGTCATTCCGCCCAGAATGGTTCCGAAAGCGAGGGGCATGAGCACTTGACCCGGAGGGAGGCCCAGCCTTTGTGCAGCAGTGATAGCGACTGGCATCAACAGCGCCATGGCTCCAACGTTGTTCATGAATCCTGACAACAGCGCTCCAAGCCCCATCAACGCTGACAGAGTCACCAAGCGCCCCGCGTTGCCAGGCAGCAGAGTGCGGGTGAGCACGTCGACCGCTCCAGAATTCTGCAGCCCTCGACTCAGTATCAGCACGCAAGCGACCGTGACGACCGCGGGGTGGCTAAAGCCTGAAAACGCATTTTCGGGTGCGACCAGCCCTGTCAAAACACAGGCAAGCAAAGCACCGGTGGCAACCATGTCGTGCCGCCAGCGGCCCCACAGAAACATTGCAACGGTTACGGCAAGTATGGTCAGGATGATTGATTGATCGTTGGTCATGTAGTTGCTTCAAATCTTCTCCAACGGCCATTTTGATGCCGCCTCGAATTTTGATGGGGTGGGATCTAGATGTCGTGAGGACTTGGCTGGGTAGAAATGTGTCACGCGACGCTCCACGGACCCCAATTCAGCGCCCGGCAGAAACCCGTGTGTATAGCGGCGGCGCTCGCGAGGCCATGCGCAACGTACCTTCTTGCGCCACGCAACCAAGCATTCGCAATGAACTCAGGGCCATCCCCGCGTGTTGTTGATCCGGCGCGGCTCGCGGGCGGCCTGCGTACTTGGCTTTGGCAGTGACAGTCGAGCCAATTGCGGGACGCCATCCCCCCGCCGTAACCACAAGCAAATGCGCGCAACAAACCACGCAGCGACTCAAAAATGCGGGCCGGGGCCCTGCTGTGCCAGCGCGTCTTGCGCATTGCGCAGTGGGCAGACTTTGAGCGACAGGCAGCCGCAGCCAATGCAGCCATCCAACTGGTCACGCAGCGCGGTCAGTGTGCGAATGCGCTCGTCGAGGTCTTCGCGCCAGCGCTGTGACAGGCGCCGCCAGTCGGACACTGTGGGGGTTCGACCTGCGGGCAGGGCCTGCAGCGCCTGGGCGATGGAGGCCAGGGGCACACCCATGCGCTGGGCCACCTTGATGACGGCCACCCGGCGCAGCACCGAGCGCGGGTAGCGGCGCTGGTTGCCCGCGTTGCGCACGCTGGCCAGCAAGCCACGGGACTCATAAAAATGCAGGGCGGAGACCGCAAGGCCGCTGCGCCGCGCCACCTCGCCCACCGAGAGGTCGGCCGTCAGGTCTATCACGCCATCGCCAGTGGCATCGTCTTGCTTCATGTGTGCTCCTCAAAAAATGGGTTGACCTTAACTTTACTTGAGGTTTGATACTGCCCACTTCTTCAACCCTGAACGGACCACTCTATGCCGCAGATCACTTCGAAACTCTCACCGCACCAGATGTCGCTCACCCACATCAACCCGGCCGGCCTGTACGACCCCGTGCCCAATGGCTACTCACACGTGGTGGTGGCGCCGCTGCAGGGCCGCACCATCTACGCATCGGGCCAGGGTGGCGAAAACCTGGCGGGCGAGCTGCCGCCCGACTTTGCAGAGCAGCTCGAACAATCGCTGACCAACATGCGCACGGCGCTTACGGCAGCGGGTGCTACGGTGAACGATGTGGTGCGCCTGACCTTGCTGGTGGTGGACCATTCCGAAGCCCGCCTGGCAGTCTGGGCCGACGCCGCGCGCAGGGTGTGGGCCGACGGCCCCGCGCCGGGCTGCACACTGATTCCCGTGCCACGGCTGGCGCTGGACGGCATGCTGGTGGAGGTGGAAGCCACAGCCGTGGTGGCCGCAGCGGCGGTGTAAGAACGTGTTCCCCTGCCGTGCTGCCAAGGCGCACAGGGACAGCCCGCAGCGCCACGCGCGCAGCGGCTCAAAAGAGCTTGGCTTGCCATCCCGGCGCCCCGGGTTGTGGCGTACCATCCTGCGCTGCGGTCCCATCCCGAGACCTTTACAGGAGGCACTATGGCCAAAGGCGAACAACGCAGTAACAAGATGGCGAAGAAACCCAAGAAGGATACTTCGCTCCCCAAGGAGGGCAGCGTCTCTGACAGGCCCATGCCACCGATGACCGCCGTGATTCCTCGCGGAAAAGACAAGAACAAGTAGTTCGGGGCTGCGGTGTCACCGCAGCTTGTGATTGCTATTAAAAATATAGCTGCTAGCGCTTATTCATAAAGCGCTAGCGGCTATTTTTACTTGTATTTTTCACTTCCCTGCTCGGCCCGGGCGCTGCAGCCGGCACGCGGTCTACCCCAAAGCCTCTGCAGGGGCAACCGGTGCCAGCCGGGCCAGCCAGTCGACGTCCGGTTCGGGGCGGCCAAACAGATACCCCTGGTAGACGATGTCGGGTGCGCGCTGGCTCAAGAAGTCTGCCTGGGCACGCGTCTCGACGCCCTCGGCCACCACGCGCAGGCCAAAGTGGCGGGCGACCGACAAGATGCCGTCTACCAGCACGCCATCGTCGGCATTGGTGGGGGCTTCGTGCACAAACGACCGGTCGATCTTGATCTCTTGAATGGGCAGGCGCTTGAGGTACGCCAGCGATGAGTAGCCCGTGCCAAAGTCATCCAGCGACATATCCACGCCCAGCGCGGCCAGCTCGTGCATCTTGGCCACCACGTCGTCAAAGTCGTCAATCACCAGGCCTTCGGTGACTTCCAGCGTCAGCAGCCGCGGGTCGGCGCCATTGGCGGCCACCAGGGCACGCAGTTGGGGCACAAAGCGCGCCTGCCGAAACTGCCGCGCACTGAGGTTGACCGACAACCGCAACCCACGCGCCTTGAAAGCGGGCTGGGCCAGCAGTGCACACGACTGCGCCAGCACCCAGCTGCCCACACTCACAATGAGATCAGATTCCTCGGCAATGGGTATGAACACCCCGGGCGCCACCAGCCCATCGCGTGGGTGTTGCCAGCGCACCAGCACCTCCGCCCCTGTGAGCTGGCCTTTCACATCGACTTGAGACTGCAGGTAAATCCGCAGCTCGCCCGCACCCACGGCATGGCGCAACTCACGCTCCACCCGAAACCGCTGCTCGGCGACCTCGCCCATGCCTTGCTCAAAAAACTCGGCACGCCCGCCGCCTGCTTGCTTGGCGCGGTGCAGCGCGGTTCCAGCGCGGCGCAGGGCATCGTGTGCGCCGTCGTCGGCTGTTTGCGGGTACAGCGTGATGCCCACGCTGGCGCCCAGTTGGGCTTCTTCTGCGTCGCCGTCCAGCAGCAAAGGGCGCAGCAGCGCGGCCTGCAGTTTTTCGGCAAACAACAAGGCCTGACTGCCCGCCAGCGACACGTCCGCGCCCAGGCCGTGCAGAACCACCGCAAACTCATCCCCGGCCACGCGCACCAGCAGGCCCTGAGGCGGCAAGATTTCAGACAGGCGCAGCGCCACAGCGCACAGCAGGCGGTCGCCCATTTCGCTGCCGCGCGCGTCGTTGAAAGTGGTGAAACGGTCCAGGTCCAGCAACAGCAATGCGTGTTGTGCCGTAGGGGGTCGGCCGGGGCGGCCTTGCAGCACCGACAGCCGCTCCATCAGCGTGAAGCGATTGGGCAGGCTGGTGAGGCTATCGAAATGCGCGAGGCGGTGGATTTCGTCTGCTGCGCGCTTGCGCTCGGTAATGTCCTGCTTCAGCTCCACATAGTGGCTCACATGCCCATCGGGCTGGCGGATGGGCGCCACCACCACTGATTCGATCAGCGCCTGGCCATCTTTGCGGTAGTTGACCTGCTCGCCCGCCCACGAGTCACCCCGCGCCAGCGCGGACCGCACGCCTTCGCGCTGCGCAGGCGCCAGACCGTTGCTCGAAAAGCGGGCCGACGCACCGCCCACCACCTCATCGCGCGCATAGCCCGTGCGGCGCACAAAGGCATCGTTCACGTACTCGATGTCTTCCTGCAAGTCGGTGATGACGATGCTCTCCGGGCTTTGCTCCACGGCGCGCAGCAGCTTGCGCAACTCCGCCTCGCTGGCGGCGAGGTCGGTGGCTGTCTGTTGCGCTTCGTTCACACGGCTCAGGTAGTTGCGGCGCGACAACAAGGTCACCAACGCGGTGAGCACCAGGATGCCAGCCAGATACACCGCACCCGCAACACGGCTGGTCATCTGCTGGGGTGGGAACAGGCCACGCGCATCTCCCCAGAGGAAAAATATAAACAGCAGTGCCGTCAGCCCCACCAGCACCAGCGCGAAACGCGCACCCACAAGCCAGCAGGAAAGCACCACGATGACCGGATAGTTCATCAGACTCGGGCTGTGAACACCGCCCGTGCCAAAAGACACCATCGCTGCAGAAATCCACACGCCCCATACCAGCCATCGAGCTGCCAACTTCCAGTGACCCATGCGGGCCAGCAGCAGCGTCACAGCACCTACCAGGCCCGCGATCAGATTCACCGCCACACGCCTGGGCTGCATGGGCTCGTCAAACATCAAAAGAACACCGATAGCCGTGCCGAGCAACATCACTGCCCAGCCAGCCACCTGGACCAGATGACGTGTAGCGACGTCTTCATGGTGGGACAAAGGGGCAGGGGCGGCTTTGGCCATGGCGACTGGGGTTGCGAGGTGGGAAACCATCCTAACTGCGGCTTGTTGAATCGGCTACCGGCAAAACACCACGCGCTGCAAGCCGCACCCTCAAACGGACCCAGGCGTGCCACCCTCAATTGTTATACTGTTACAGTAACGTTGTAACATCAATATTGGAGGATTTCCATCATGAATCGACACGCCTTCTTGCGCCTGGGCGCGCTCACCCTGGCAAGTGCAGCCCTGCTGGCCGGTTGTGGCGGTGGCGGCTCGGGCGACGCACCTGTCGACGAAGCCGAGCGCATCGACTCTGCAGGTCGCCTTGCCGTGCTGGAGGCCGGCAGCGCCAACGTGCGCATCTGGGACCTGGACGAGGGCAAGCTGGCGCAGTCGTTCGCGCTGGACCACCCACCGGCCGCCGTGTATGCCAGCCCGGGCGGCCGCTACGCCATTGCGCTGCAGCGCACGCAAGACCAGGCCCAGTTCATCGACGGTGGCCTGTGGCAAGAAGACCATGGCGACCATCTGCACGACTACCGCCAGGCGCCGCGCCTGCTGAGTCTGCGCCTGCCCGCCGTGCGCCCCACCCATTACGAAACGCACGGCAGCCAGGCCGCGCTGTTCAACGACGGCCTGGTGGCCGACAACAAGAACGCCGAGGTGGTGTTGCTGAGCGACGCAGGCATTGGCAAAGGCACGGCAGATGCACGCCTGCCGCTGCCCCTGCCCATGCACGGCACCGCAGAGCCGCTGGGTGACCACCTGCTGACCACCTACCGCGACCCGGCCAGCACCAGCACCCTGCCCGTGCAGGTGGATCTGTACCGCCGCACCAGCACCGGATTCACGTTTGTGCAGCGCTTTGCGGAAACCTGCCCCGACCTGCATGGCAGTTTCACCAACGCCAAACACACGGCGTTTGGCTGCAGCGACGGCGTACTGGTGGTCAGCCGCTCTGGCACCGGCGCAAGTGCTACGTTCACCGCACGCAAGTTGCCCAACCCTGCCGACATGCCCACAGGCGTGCGCATTGGCACCATCAAAGGCCACGACAAGGTGGCGCAATTGGTGGGCCTGGCATCTCCGGGGCATTTGTTCGTCATCGATGCGGATACAGGCCGCATCACGCGCCTGAACTGGGCTGAAGGCCGCACCGTGCGCGCCCAGGGCTTTGACCGCGCAGGCAACAGCTACGCCGTATTGGACGACCAGGGCGCACTGCACATCGCCGCCCCGGCCAACGCCTTTGCCACCCGCGCCAAGGTGAATGTGGTGGCACAGATGCCTACTGCAGCGCCCTTCCCCAGTCTGGTGGGCAGCCTCACGCGGGACGAGTTGTTTGTGTCGGACCCCGCCGCCCGCCAGGTGGCGGTGGTCGATTTGCCCGGCGCCACAGTGCGCAAGCGAATGGACATGGGCTTTGCACCCACCGGTCTGGCGTGGCTGGGCATTGCGCCCTGATCGCGTGAGGGATTGAAGCAACGGGGTTTCGCCAGTGACTGTGGAAGTGATGCGCGGTGGCACCGCTAAACTGCCGCGCATGCCCGCCAAGAAAAAGTCCACAGCCGCCCACAGCCACGCCCCCCATGCCATGCCCGATGCGGCAGACCCAGAGGCCCTGGGCCAGTGGCTGGACGCGGCCCGCGCGCACTGCAGCCACAACGGCGCGCAGCTGACCGAGCAGCGCCGCGAGGTGCTGGAGCTGCTGCTGCACCGCCGCGGCAGCGCCAAGGCCTACGACCTGCAAGACGACATGCAGACCCGCCATGGCCGCGTGGCCCCCACCACGGTGTACCGGGCACTCGACTTTTTGATGGAGCAGCGGCTGGTGCACAAGGTGGACGCCACCAACACCTACGTGGTGTGTACCGACGCCGAACACGACCACCCCAGCATGATGCTGGTGTGCACCCAGTGCGGCGAGATCACCGAGTGGCACGACGACCCGCAGTTCAACGCCTTGAGCGCGCAGGTGGCCGCCTACCTGCCCGGGTTTGAGGCGCGGGGTCTGGAGATCAAAGGGCTGTGCCAACGCTGCAGCGACAAGGCGCGCGCCGCAGGCTGAGCGTCTTTACAGCGATCAAACCTCGTCGCTGCCCGGCGCAGGTTCACGCACGCCAGACCCTTTGCCTTTGGACTTGGCGCGTGCGTCTTTCTTGGCCTGCCGCTTGGCGTCTTCGGCCAGACCTGCCGCGCGCCAGGCTTCAAACTCGGTGGGCGTCTCCAGCGTGATGCGGCCCAGGATGGCGGTGCGAAAGTCCGTCATCACAATCTCGGCCGTCTTTTGCAGGTTGACCTTGCCCCCGCCCAGCATGGCGCCGCGTTTGCGGCCAATGGCTTCGAGCAGTTCTTCGTCGTGCATCTCGGCCACGGCGCCTGCAGGCAGGCCCAGCTTGTAGCGCGCCTCCAGCAAGGGGGCGTAGTTTTTCGCAGGCGGCGCAGCAGCTCCAGCGCCACCAGCTTCCTCGTCGTACGCATTGCGGCCCACGGCGCCGCTGGCGGCCAGGTTGTAGCCGCTTTCGGGCACCACAATGCGCGGCCACAGCATGCCGGGCGTGTCCCACAGATAAAAGTCGTCGGCCAGCGTGATGCGCTGCTCCAGCTTGGTGATGCCCGCCTCGTCGCCGGTTTTGGCCTGGCGCTTGTTGCTGAGCGTGTTGATGAGCGTGGACTTGCCCACGTTGGGCACGCCGCAGATCAGCACGCGCATGGGCTTGGCCATGCCGCCGCGGTTGGGCGACAGCAGGTGACAGGCGTCAATCAGCTTGCGCGTGGGGGCCGGGTCGGACGCATCGAGCGGCAAGGCGCGCGTGTCGCTCTGGGCGTTGTACCAGTCCACCCACAGCGCCGTGCGCTCTGGGTCGGCCACGTCCTGCTTGTTGAGCACCTTGAGCGTGGGCTTGTGGCCGGTGATCTCGGCCAGCAGCGGGTTGGCGCTGGAGCCGGGCAGGCGCGCGTCCAGCACCTCGATCACCACGTCAATGTCCTTGATGCGTTCGGTGATGACTTTTCGGGTCAGGTGCATGTGACCGGGGAACCACTGGATGGCCATGCGGGGGTACTTTCTTCGTTGTTCTGGGATCTATCAGGGTGGCAAGGATAATCGCGGTCCCACCTGCCCCACGCCACGACGTGCTTTGACCCCCATGCCAGCCCCTCTCGACACCCCACGCCAAGCCGCCACCACCAAGGCCCAGAAAGAGCTGCTGTTCAAGAGCGTGACCCTGGCCATGATTGGCCTGGTCATCTTGCTGGCGCCGTACGTTGCGCGGTCGTCCAGCGTGCGCGACCTCATGGGCCAGGCAGCCCTGGTGGGCTGGTTTGCACTGGTGCTGGGCCTTGCGTTTGGGGTGCAGTACGGAATGCGCCGCGCCAAGGCCGGGCGCCGTCAGCCGTGACATCGGCCGCTGTCGCAGCCCCGGCCCGCGCTGTGGACGGTGCCACAGCCCAGGCCATGTTCCTGGCAATGCAGCAGCGCGCTACAGACGCTGGCGATCACGCTGCGCAACCCGCCCCCTGAGCCAACGACCTGCTGTGGGCGTGGCTGCAATGGCTGCGTGTGGGAGGGTTTTCTGGACGCCGCCGAATACTGGCGGCAAGAGGCGCTGCTACAGCTACCGAACTGAATTCCAATCCAAATTGGCCTCTAGCGCTTGATGGATAAGCGCTAGCAGCTACCAAATTAAGAGTGACCAGCAGCCCTAGCGTGCAGCAGACGCGGTCTAAAAACTGGCGCGACCCAAGCCAGTGTCACCGTGGAACTGGCTCTGCCAAGCCACCGGTGGCGTCCCCCTTGGGGGAAGCGGCGCAGCCGCTCAGGGGGTCATTCAAGGTCTCCCAACTCTTTTACCGACATGTACTGCTCGCGCCATTCCTCAAAAGGTAGCGTGTCTGCCGCCTCAATGGCCTTTTGCGCCGCAATCGACTCGTCGGCCATGGCGATGTAGCGCGCCTGTTGGGCGTCGGTCCATGGCAGCGCCAGCAACGCGTCGCGCGCGGCGACGGATTGCTGGCGGGCAAACGATTCAAAACTGTTGGCGTGGCCCTGAACCATGTGGTCCAGCACCCGCGCCGAAGGCGTATCGGCGGGTGCGGCCATCAGTGCACGGGCTTCGCGCAGGGCGGTGCTGTAGTCATCAGTGCCGTGCGTGGCATCGAGCGCAGCGGCCAGCGGTTCACACGCGGCCAGCACTTCAGCGCCCCATTCGGTCAGCGCCACGCTCTGACCGTTGCGCATCAGTTGCAGGCCCCGCTCGCGGCCGCGTTCGGCCGTGAGGTGCTGGTTGTGTTTCAGTTCGGCGATCTCGGCGGGCGTGTCGGGCGGGCTGTCGGACAGCAGGCAGTGCAGCAAAAACACGTCCAGCATGCGCATGGTGCTGGCCGTGATGCCCACGGGCACAAACGGGTCCAGGTCCATCAGGCGCACTTCGACGTATTCCACACCGCGCTCGCGCAGCGCGTGCAGCGGGCGCTCGCCCGTGCGCACGGTGCGCTTGGGGCGGATGGTGCCGTAGAACTCGTTTTCAATCTGCAGCAGGCTGGTGCCCAGCTGGTTGTAGTCGCCGCCCGGGTTGCGCACGCCCACGGTTTCGTAGGCGGGGTACGGCTTGGTCAGCGCTTCGTGCAGCGAGTTGGCATAGCCCGTGAGGCCGTTGTAGCTCACGGCCAGCGTGGACTGGGCATCGCTCTGGTAGCCCAGGCGGCCCATGCGCAGCGACGTGGCGTGCGGCAGGTACAGCGCGCCGCCGCCCTCCAGGCGCTGCAGCCCATGCTCGCGCCCTTCGACAAAACACGGGCACAACGCAGGCGACGCGCCGAACAAATACAGCAGCACAAACGCATGGCGGCGGAAGTTGCGGATCAGCGAAAAATACTGCTCACTGTCCACGCCCGGCAGCGACCAGTTGTAGTGAATGCCCGAGATGGTCTGCATGCGACGGCCATAACGGTGGCCAAGGCCCATGCGGTACACGCTCTTGGCACGGCCCACGTTGGAGCCGCCGTAGCGGCCCAGCGGAATCGTCTCGTCCGTCGGCAGGCCACAGGGCATGCTGGACGCCCACAGCAGCTCGCCGCTGTCCTTCAGGGTGTGGTGCACAAACTGGTGCACTTCGGTCAGCTCATCCAGGCACTGCAGCACGCCCTTGTGGGCGCCGGTGATCAGTTCCAGCTGCGACTCGCTGTAGTCGGTGGTGATCAGCGGGTGCGTGAGGGCCGAGCCCAAGGCCAACGGGTGGGGCGTCAGGGCCAGGCCGCCGGTAGGCAGCACGCGCAGCCCTTCCTTTTCGATGCCGCGGCGAATCCCTCCCAGGGCTTCCGCCGGGTAGGCGGCCAGTCTCTCTTGCAGTTTGCTCATATGTTTGTACCGATCCAACTTCTGTCGGCCCGGAACTTAGCACGTCAAGCGCTGGCCCGCCCAGACAGGCGTCAAGCCCTTGCGGCCATCGCGCGTCCAACCTCGTTGGTTCCTTGCGCTGCACCACTTTGTGGTACCTGCTCGCCCGCACGGTCCGTCACCTGGGCCAGGTGGGCCGCCAGTTGCTCGGGCACATCCGCGCCAATGCCCAGATGCACGCCCTGCGTCAGGGTGATGTGGGCCGCTTCAAACGTGCCCGCACCCGCGCACAGAATGGTGCGCGTGGGCGCGCTTTCGTGCGCCAGCACCAGCATGGCGGGCACCACGGCTTCGGGCTTCAGGGCATCCAGCACCTCCTGGGGCATCAGGCCTTCGGTCATGCGCGTGGCGGCCGTGGGCGCCAGGGCATTGACGTTGATGTTGTACTTGGCGCCTTCGATGGCCAGGGTCTGCATCAGCCCCACCTGGGCCAGCTTGGCCGCGCCGTAGTTGCTTTGGCCGAAGTTGCCGTACAGGCCGGTGGACGACGTGGTCATCACGATGCGACCGTATTGCTGCGCCACCATGTGTGGCCACACGGCCTTGCAGCAGTTTGCGGCGCCCATCAGGTGCACATCCACCACCAGACGGAAGTCGTCCATGCTCATCTTGGAGAACGACTTGTCGCGCAGAATGCCCGCGTTGTTGACCAACACATCGACCCGGCCCCAGGCATCGATGGCCTGCTGCACCATGGCCTCGACCGCAGCGAAGTCGGTGACCGAAGCGCCATTGGCCAGCGCCTCGCCACCCGCTGCGCGGATCTCGTCGACCACCGCCTGTGCTGCGCCCACGGTGGCACCGCTGCCGTCCACCGCGCCGCCCAGGTCGTTGACCAGCACCTTGGCACCCCGTGCCGCCAGGGCCAGCGCATGCTGACGGCCCAGACCGCCGCCCGCGCCTGTCACGATGGCCACACGGCCCTTGAAATCGATACCCATGGTGAAGCTCTCCTGTTGTCTCAATGACTCAATGAATGAATGAAGCGAAAAAGCCTGGCAACTGCGCCAAGGCACTGGCGCCGCGCGCTGCACTGTAAGCCACGCGCCGGGGGCAGCCGGTTGCGCAGGCGACTGAACCCAGGGTGCCTCGCCCCCTGCCAAGCTCCCGGGTCGCCAAGTCCGCGTGCACACGCAAGGCACATTGGGAATAATCTGACTCGCGATCCCTTTCCCGGGCACCGCACGCGCTGCGGCGCGCCATTACTCACAATTTCATAGCTACCAGCGCTTATAAATCAAGCGCTACAGGCTATTTTTACCAAGGATTTCGTCATGAAAGCAGTCTGGAACAACGTGGTGGTGGCCGAGAGCGATGACACCGTGGTGGTCGAAGGCAACCACTACTTTCCCGAAAGCGCGCTCAACCGCGACTACTTCACCTTCAGCAACCACAAAACCACCTGCCACTGGAAGGGCCAGGCCAGCTACCTGTCGCTGCTGGTCAACGGCGAAATGAACACCGACGCCGCCTGGTTCTATGCCGACCCCAAGCCAGAAGCACAAGAAATCAAGGGCCGCGTCGCTTTCTGGAAGGGCGTGAAGGTTTCGGCGTGAGCCTGCTTGCAACGTGCGCTGCGGGTTATCCCTGCCAGCGCTGGACAATCATGTGGATAAGTTTTGACAAGCCCTGTATGGCCGCTCCAAGTGCTTGATTTGTAATGGAATGGCCTGCATCGCTTAAATTTTAAGCAGATCGATTTGTCAGGTCGGTAGTTATCCCGCAGTGCATTGGACAATCTTGTGGATAACCTTGGATAAGCCTTGTATGACAGGTTTAAGTCATTGATTTACAAAGACTATCCTTGTAGCGCTTAAAAGATGGGCACGTTCCACTGGCTTTGCAACCCGGCTGCCCGCATCGTCCAAGATGGCCACAAAACCCCCGGTTATCCCTGCCCGCCTTGGACAATCTTGTGGATAACTTTGAACAAGCCTTGTATGACAGGCCTAAGTGCTTGATTTACAAGGAAACTCCTTGACCCGCTTAAAAAACAGGCAATACCGTGGGGGCAGGATGACTGCGGTACAGTCCACGTCGGCGTCTCAATAGCGCTCTTCATTTAATAGCTGTTAGCGCTTATCAGATAAGCGCTAGAGGCCAAAAACACCTAAAAATCATCCATGCCCATCCCGCAACTTCAGCACAGCCCCGCCGCCGAACGCAACCAGCCCGCCATCCTCGCGCCGTTGCTGGCCCTGCTGGCGCCTGCGGGTGCAGCGCTGGAGGTTGCCAGCGGCACCGGCCAGCACGCCGCGCACTTTGCCGCCGCCCTGCCCGGCTGGACCTGGCAGCCCACCGACCATCAGGCCACGCACTTTGGCTCCATCAGCGGTTGGGCCGCCCAGGTGGGCGCCCGCAATGTGCGTGCGCCGCTGCGGCTCGACGTACTGCAAAGCCCCTGGCCCAGCGAGGGCCCCGCATTCGGTGCCGCGTTTGACCTTATCTACTGCGCCAACATGTTGCACATCGCGCCTTGGGCCTGCTGCACCGGGCTGATGCAGGGCGCAGCGCGGCACCTGGCGCCGGGCGGCCATCTCGTCACCTACGGGCCGTACCTGGAAGACGGCGTGCCCACCGCGCCTGGCAACCTGTCATTTGATGCCAGCCTGCGCGCGCAAGACGAAAGCTGGGGTATTCGCCGAATTGAAGACGTGGCCGCTGTGGCTGCCGAAGCAGGCCTGCAACTGTCCGCCCGGCATGCCCTGCCCGCCAACAACTTGCTGCTGGTGTGGACCCACACCACACGCAACGCTTGAACGAAAACGCCCCATGAACACACCCACCGCCGCTCCCTTCTTCATCGCCAAGGTCGAACCCGACGGCATGCAATGCGACGCCTGGCCCGAGCAGCCCCTGCTGCTGTCTCTGGAGCAAGGCGGCATCGACTGGCCCAGCTCCTGCCGCAACGGCACCTGCCGCACCTGTATTGGCCAGTTGGTCGAGGGCACCGTGCGCTACGCCATCGAATGGCCGGGCCTGACGGCCGAAGAGAAGGAAGAAGGCTGTGTGCTGCCCTGCGTGGCCTACCCGTCATCGGACGTCGTTCTGCAAGGCAGCGCCATCTGATCTGCGATCTGCGTCAGGCAGAGCGCCGGTTGAGTACGAACCGGTGCCCAGTGCACTAAAATCACGGTCTTCCGGGGCAATATGCCCCTTTGACGTGCGGCAGCGCCGCATCGCATGTTCTTTGGGGCGGTTTCTTGGGGGCACCATTGCCCCCGGCCACGGGAACCTGTGCTGCAGCACACCGCCAGCAGGCAAATCGCCAGCGGCCCCCACAGAAAGCTCCAGCCTTCCATGACCTCCCCCCTCACCCCCGTGCCCATCTCGCCCGTCGAAGACATCGTGGCCGACATGCGCGCCGGGCGCATGGTCATCCTGGTCGACGAAGAAGACCGCGAAAACGAAGGCGACCTGGTGCTGGCCGCCGACCACGTGACGCCCGAGGCCATCAACTTCATGGCCCGCTTTGGCCGCGGCCTGATCTGCCTGACGCTCACCCGCGAGCGCTGCGAGCGCCTGCAGCTGCCGCCCATGGCCGCGCGCAACGGCACCAAGAACAGCACGGCCTTCACCGTCTCCATCGAAGCCGCCGAAGGCGTGACCACCGGCATTTCGGCCGCCGACCGCGCGCGCACCGTGCAGGTGGCGGTGGCGCCGCAACGCCGTGGCCACCGACCTGGTGCAGCCCGGCCACATCTTCCCGCTGCAGGCGGTGGACGGCGGCGTGCTCATGCGCGCCGGCCACACCGAAGCCGGTTGCGATCTGGCCGCCATGGCCGGCTGCAGCCCCGCGTCCGTGATCTGCGAGATCATGAAGGACGACGGCACCATGGCCCGCCTGCCCGACCTGCAGCTGTTCGCCGCCGAACACGGCCTGAAGATCGGCACCATTGCCGACCTGATCGAACACCGCAGCCGCACCGAATCCCTGGTCGCAAAAGCTCGGCCAGCGCCCCCTGCAAACGGCGTTTGGCGAGTTCACCGCCCCGCCTTCCGCGACAAGCCCAGCGGCGCCGTGCACCTGGCGCTGGTCAAAGGCCAGTGGAGCCCCGACACAGTCGGTGGCCGTGCGGGTGCACGAGCCGCTGTCGGTGCTGGACGCGCTGGAAGTCGGCCGCTCCATGCACACCTGGAGCCTGGAAGCCAGCCTGCGCCACATCAGCGAAGCAGGGCGCCGGCGTGGCCGTGCTGCTCAACTGCGGCGAAACCGCCGACCAGTTGCTGGCCCAGTTTGAAGGCACGGCCCGCTCGGCCCAGGCGCCCGAGCGCGGCCGCATGGACCTGCGCACCTACGGCGTGGGCGCGCAGATCCTGCGCGAATGCGGCGTGCACAAGATGCGCCTCATGGGCAACCCGCGCCGCATGCCCAGCATGACCGGCTACGGCCTGGAAATCACCGGGTACCTCAGCCGCAACGGCTGAACCCTTCACCCCTCAAGAAGAAACGGAGCCACACATGTTTGGCGCAGACAAAGGCACCGCCGACTTGCTCGACGGCAAGAAGCTGCACATCGGCATCGTGCAGGCCCGCTTCAACGAACGCATCACCGACGCGCTGTCCGCGGCCTGCCACGCAGAGCTGCTGGCCCTGGGCGTGCAGGAAAAGCACATCGCCCACGTGAAGGTGCCCGGCGCACTGGAAGTGCCCGTGGCCCTGCAGGCCATGGCCGAACGCGACGACTTCGACGCGCTGATCGCGCTGGGCTGCATCATCCGCGGCGAGACCTACCACTTCGAACTGGTGGCCAACGAATCCGGCGCGGGCGTGACCCGCCTGGCGCTGGACTACCAGATCCCCATTGCCAACGCCATCCTGACCACCGAAAACATGGAGCAGGCCATCGCCCGCCAGACCGAAAAAGGCCGCGACGCGGCCCGCGTGGCGGTCGAAATGGCCCACCTGCTGGAAGAGATCTGTATGAGCGAAACACCACCACGCCATCGTCGGCCACGCGCCCGCCAAGCAGGCCGCACCGGGCTCAAGAGCACCGGCGCTCGCAAGGCCGCCGACAAGTCCAACCGCACCCGCGCCCGCGAATTCGCGCTGCAGGCGCTGTACCAGCACCTGGTGGGCCGCAACGCGCGCCGACGACATCGACGCGTTCACGCGCGATCTGGCGGGCTTTCACAAGGCCGACGCGTGCACTACGACGCGCTGCTGCACGGCTGCATCAGACCAGGCAGAAGCGACTGGACGCGCTGATCACGCCCGCTGCTGGACCGCCCGATGGGCGAGATCTCGCCCATCGAACACGCCGTGATGTGGATCGGCGTCTACGAGTTTCAGCACTGCCTGGACGTGCCCTGGCGCGTGGTGCTCAACGAATGCATCGAGCTGGCCAAGGAGTTTGGCGGCACCGACGGCCACAAGTACGTCAACGGCGTGCTCAACGGCCTGGCCCCCAAGTTGCGCGCGGTGGAAGTGGCCGCCGACAAAGGCCTCCGGCGCGTCGTCATCGGCCCCAGCGCCTGCCGACGAAGCCTGAGCGCACCGCCGAACGCCCCCCCGAGCGTGCACCCCCTGCCACGCCCGGAGCCTTTTCCCTTTGGTTGTGAACCAACGCCCGACACGCACCGGGCAGGACGCCTTCCCATGAAGTTTTCCACGCGCGCCGAGCGCATTGAACCGTTCTACGTGATGGAAGTGGCCAAGGCCGCGCAGGCCCTGGCCCGCGAGGTGGCGGGCACACGCGAGCCGATGATCTTCCTGAACATCGGCGAGCCCGACTTCACGGCACCGCCGCTGGTGCAGGAGGCCGCCACGCGCGCCGTGCGCGATGGCGCCACGCAGTACACCAACGCCCTGGGCCTGGAGCCGCTGCGCGAACGCATCAGCGGCTGGTACCAAAGCCGCTTTGGCGTGAACGTGCCCGCGCGCCGCATCGTGGTCACGGCCGGTGCATCGGCGGCGCTGCAACTGGCGTGCCTGGCCCTGATCGAAGCAGGCGACGAGATCCTGATGCCCGACCCCAGCTACCCCTGCAACCGGCACTTCGTGAGCGCCGCAGAAGGCAAGGCCGTGCTGCTGCCCACCACGGCGGCCGAGCGCTTCCAGCTGAGCGCCGACAAGGTGCGCGCCGCCTGGGGCGAGAAGACGCGCGGCGTGCTGCTGGCCTCGCCCTCCAACCCCACGGGCACCTCGATTGCGCCCGATGAGCTGCGCCGCATCCACGACGTGGTGCGCGCGCACGACGGCATCACGATGATCGACGAGATCTATCTGGGCCTGTCGTACGAAGAAGAGTTTGGCCATACGGCGCTCGCCATCGACGACAACATCATCAGCATCAACAGCTTCAGCAAGTACTTCAACATGACCGGCTGGCGCCTGGGCTGGATGGTGGTGCCCGACGCGCTGGTGCCGGTGGTCGAGCGCCTGGCGCAAAACCTGTTCATCTGCGCCAGCACCGTGTCGCAGCATGCTGCGCTGGCCTGCTTCGAGCCCGAAAGCATTGCCGAGTACGAACGACGCCGCGCCGAGTTCAAGGCCCGGCGCGACTTCTTCATCCCCGCGCTGCAATCGCTGGGCCTCAGCGTGCCGGTGATGCCCGACGGCGCCTTTTACGCCTGGGCGGACTGCACGCTGGCCGCGCAGAAGCTGGGAGTGAGCGGCAGCTGGGACTTTGCGTTTGAGCTGATGCGCCGTGCGCACATCGCCGTCACGCCAGGGCGCGACTTTGGCACGGCAGAGCCAGAACGTTTTGTGCGCTTTTCCACCGCCAACTCGATGGCGCAACTGCAGGAGTCGGTGGCGCGGCTGCGCCGTGTGCTGGGGTAACGCGCGATGGCGTTCGAGTTTCCGATTCGCGTTTACTGGGAAGACACCGATGCGGGCGGCATCGTGTTCTATGCCAACTACCTCAAGTTCTTTGAGCGCGCGCGTACCGAATGGCTGCGGTCGCTGGGCGTGGGCCAGCAGCGATTGCGGGAACAAACCGGGGGCATGTTTGTCGTAACGGATGCTCAGTTGCGCTACCACCGTCCTGCCCGGCTGGACGATGAACTGATTGTTACCGCCGCCCTGCAGGCCACGGGCCGCGCATCGTTGACAATAGTGCAGCACGCGCTCCTGAAACCAGAGCAGATGACCGAACAAGCCCCATTGTTGCTGAGCGAAGGCACCATCCGCATCGGATGGGTCGATGCCACCACGATGCGCCCCGCCAGAATTCCGAACTCCCTGCTGGAACAACTCACACCATGAACTCCCAAGACATGTCCATCGTCAGTCTGGTACTGCAAGCCAGCTGGGTGGTGCAACTCGTGATGCTGCTGCTGCTCGTCGTCTCCGTCGCCAGCTGGGCCGCCATCTTTCGCAAGCTGTTTGCCTTGAAGCGCGTGAAGACCTTGAACGACGACTTTGAGCGTGATTTTTGGTCGGGCACCAGCCTGAACGACCTGTTTGCCAGTGCCGCCCAGAACGCCAAGCAGGCCGGTCCCATGGAGCGCATTTTTGCCAGCGGCATGCGCGAATATCAAAAGCTGCGCGAACGCCGCATCGTCGACCCTGGCACGCTGCTCGACGGTGCGCGCCGCGCCATGCGTGCGAGCTTCCAGCGTGAGATGGACGTGGTCGAGTCCAGTCTGTCGTTCTTGGCATCCGTCGGTTCGGTGTCGCCGTATGTGGGCCTGTTCGGCACAGTGTGGGGCATCATGCATGCGTTCACCGGCTTTGCGGGCATGGAGCAGGTCACGCTGGCTACCGTGGCCCCCGGCATTGCCGAGGCATTGGTTGCCACCGCACTGGGCCTGTTTGCCGCCATTCCTGCCGTGATCGCCTACAACCGCTTTGCGCGCGACATTGACCGCGTGGCGACGCACCAGGAGACATTCATCGAAGAGTTCTCCAACATCCTGCAGCGCAACCTGGGCGCCCAGCCTGCAGCCGCAGGCCAGTCGGCCTCGGGCCACTAAGGGGGCTGCAAAATGCCCGGAATGGCATCTCGCGGCCGCGGCCGCCGCACCATCAACGAGATCAACATGGTCCCGTTCATCGACGTGATGCTGGTGCTGCTCATCATCTTCATGGTGACAGCGCCCATGTTGACGCCGGGTGTGATCGACGTGCCCAGCGTGGGCAAAGGCAAGAACATGCCCAAGGTCGTGGCGCAGGTCATCGTCAACAAGGATGGATCGCTGCAGTTCAAGACCCCTGAAGCAACACGCAGCGTGACCCAGCGCGAGATCGGCGACGCCGCCAGCCGCTGGCAGAAAAGCCCAGGGTGATGCCAACAGCGCGGTGGTCATCAGCGCCGACAAGGGCGTGCAGTATGAAAACGTGGTGAAGGCCATGGATGCCCTGCAAAAAGCCGGTGTGCAGCGCGTCGGCCTGTCTGTCAAACAAGGCGGCTGATCCCCTCAGCTCACCTCGCCTGTCTTCACACTCCATGCACGCCCACGACGACCGCGACCAGTTCTCTCCGCCCAGCCCCCCGGCGCGCCTGCGCGCCATCACGCTGGCGGTGCTGGTGCATGCGGTGCTGATCGGCGCGTTGACCTGGGGCGTGAACTGGAAGAGCAGCTCCGACCAACCGGCGGTAGAAGCCGAACTGTGGGCCGCAGTGCCCCAGCAGGCTGCGCCCCGCGCCGTGGAACCGCCTCCGCCGCCACCTCCGCCACCCACACCGGAGGTCAAAACCCCCACGCCGCCGCCTCCTCCGCCCCCCCGCGCGGTAGAACCGCCGGATACGCGCGAGGCCGACATTGCCATCGAGCGCGAGAAGAAGCGTCTGGAGCAGGAAAAGAAGGCGCGTGAGCAGCAGCAGGAGCGCGAAAAGCGCGAACGTGAGCGCAAGGAAGAAGAGCGCCGCGACCGCGTGGAGCAGGAGAAAAAGGAACAGCGCGAAAAGCAACTGGCCGAACAGAAAAAGGCCGAGCAGGAAAAGCAAAAGAAACTGGCGGAAGACAAACGCAAAGCGGATGAAGCCGCCAAGCGCAAGGCCGAGGCTGAAGAAAAACAACTGGCAAAACAGCGCGAGGACAACCTGCGCCGCATGCAAGGCCTGGCGATTGGCACTGGCGGCGAGACAGCGACCGGCACCGCAGCACGCAGTGCAGGCCCATCAGGCAGCTATGGCGGCAAGGTGGCTGCCAAGGTCAAGCCCAACATCGTCTACCCGGACGCAATTTCGGGCAACCCGCGCGCCGAGGTCGAAGTGCGCCTGTCGCCCGACGGCACCATCGTGAGTAAGCGCCTGGTGCGTTCGAGCGGCAACAAAGCTTGGGACGACGCGGTGCTGCGCGCCCTGGAAAAGACCGAATCCCTGCCGCGCGATACGGATGGGCGCGTCCCGTCGGTGCCTTTCATCATCGATTTTCGCCCGCAGGATTGATATAGGCCTGTATCGGAAAAAATGAGGGCGCCCGGCTACTGACAGGGTACCGGCTAAGAAAACGCTGCTCCGGACAATTTCGTTCAAATACAAAGCCCAAAGTGGCTCTAGCGCTTATCCTGCAAGCGCCATTAGCTATATATTTTATAGCACTCAGGGCCATACTGTGCTTGCCCGCATTTTCACGCACACATGACACCAGAAGCAGCAACGGCGCCGCAGCCGGGGCTGCTTTAGGCATGAGCGTTCACCTGAACGGCCTCGTACAGGCTATCGACGGGTGCATGTGGGTTCTCAAACACCGATCGCAGCACGTCACGGCTGGCCCCTGGGCGGCATTTCAGCGCACCTCTAAAGCTTGAAAAGACCTGCCTTTAAAGGTCTGATTCAACCTTTCGCCGTCATCGTCGATAGACAAACAATGAATCTATGACCGCCTGCCGCCCCTACCGGAGATCAGCATGGTCACGCCTTACATCGAATTCCCCCGCACCGTTACCTAGGCACCAGCTACCCCCGTCACCACCGCACCTCTGTCGACGGGCCGAGCCTCGCAGGCGCAAGAAACCCAAACGCCCGACCCAGCCAGCAACTCCTCGCCCGGTAGCCTGTGCAGCCAGCAGAACGCGCAAATCCTGCAAGCGTCGATGGACGTCTCCATCCAGTCGGGCAATGCGTCGCTGACCTTGCTGTACCGCAAAGCCATTGACCGCATCAACGAATTGCGGGCCAATGGACTCGGACTCGCGCCCAACGCCATTGGCAGAGCGGAGGCGCCCGACAACACCCCCGAGGCCACCGCTGGCCGCATTTTTTCCTTGTCCACAGCCTTCTTCGACGCGTTTGCAGCCCAGGGCAAGAACAAGGACAAAGCCCCCGGCGCGCTGGCGCGGGAGTTTGTCGATCTGATTCGGGGTGGTTTTGAGCGTGGCTTCGGTGAAGCCAATGACATTCTGAGCGGCCTGAACGTTCTGGGCGAAGACAGCCCGATCGAGCAAGGCATCAACCAGACCTATGCACTGGTCATGAAAGGGTATGACGATTTTCTGGCGAGCAAATTGGCACCCAGCCTGTTACAGACACAACGCTACCCAAAGACACCAAAGGTACTGGCGCCTCCCAAGCTTACAGGGGACAGCAACGCCGCCCATCTACAGGGACCCCATCAAGCACGAACCCAGCCCCTGCACGCGCTCACAAAATGACAAAGCCCCGCAGGCGAAGGCCTGCAGGGCTTCGGGTTGCCAGCACAGCACGGTGGACTGACCTGGAGTCAGCGCGCTACACGCGCAGAGTCCATCAAGTCACCTACGAAGCACTGGACAGGAAACTTCAGGCGGTAACGCCGTCCGCCACTTCCTTGAACTCGGCGATCTGATCGAAGTTCAGGTACTTGTAGACCTTGTCGCCATTCTGGTTGAGCACACCCATGTCGGCCAGGTACTCTTCCTTGGACGGAATGCGGCCCAGCTTGGAGCAGATGGCCGAGAGTTCGGCCGAGCCCAGGTAGACGTTGGTGTTCTTGCCCAGGCGGTTGGGGAAGTTGCGGGTGCTGGTGGACATCACGGTGGCGCCCTCCTTCACCTGCGCCTGGTTGCCCATGCACAGCGAGCAACCGGGCATTTCCATGCGGGCACCTGCCGCGCCGAACACACCGTAGTGGCCTTCTTCGGTCAGCTGGTTCGCGTCCATCTTGGTGGGCGGGGCCATCCACAGCTTGACGGGGATGTCACGCTTGCCTTCGAGCAGCTTGGAGGCTGCGCGGAAGTGGCCGATGTTGGTCATGCACGAGCCAATGAACACTTCATCGATGGCAGCACCCGCCACGTCCGACAGCGTCTTCGCGTCATCAGGGTCGTTGGGGCAGCAGACGATGGGTTCAGTGATTTCGGCCAGATCGATCTCGATGACGGCGGCGTACTCTGCGTCTGCATCCGGCGCCAGCAGCTGGGGGTTGGCCAGCCAGGCTTCCATGGCCTTGATGCGGCGACCGATGGTGCGTGGGTCGGCGTAGCCCTGGGCGATCATGTTCTTGAGCAGCACGATGTTCGAGTTGATGTACTCGATCACGGGTTCCTTGTTCAGGCGCACCGTGCAGCCAGCGGCAGAGCGCTCGGCCGACGCATCGGACAGCTCAAACGCTTGCTCGACCTTCATGTCTGGCAGGCCTTCAATTTCAAGGATGCGGCCCGAGAAGATGTTGACCTTGCCCTGCTTGGCCACGGTGAGGTGACCGGCCTTGATGGCATACAGCGGGATCGCGTGCACCAGGTCACGCAGCGTAACGCCGGGCTGCATCTTGCCCTTGAAACGCACCAGTACCGATTCCGGCATGTCCAGCGGCATCACGCCCGTAGCGGCAGCAAATGCAACCAGACCGGAGCCGGCAGGGAAGCTGATGCCGATGGGGAAGCGGGTGTGCGAGTCGCCGCCTGTGCCTACGGTGTCGGGCAGCAGCATGCGGTTGAGCCAGCTGTGGATGATGCCGTCGCCGGGCTTGAGCGAGATGCCGCCGCGCGTGCTGATGAAGTCGGGCAGCTCGTGGTGCATCTTCACGTCCACGGGCTTGGGGTAAGCGGCCGTGTGGCAGAAAGACTGCATCACCAGGTCGGAGCTGAAGCCCAGGCAAGCCAGGTCCTTGAGTTCGTCGCGGGTCATGGGGCCGGTGGTGTCTTGCGAGCCGACCGAGGTCATGCGGGGTTCGCAATAAGTGCCGGGAACCACGCCCTGGCCTTCGGGCAAACCGCAGGCACGGCCGACCATCTTTTGCGCCAGCGTGAAGCCCTTGCCTGTGGCAGCAGGCACCGTGGGCAAGCGGAACAGGGTGGATGGGGGCAGGCCCAGGGCTTCGCGGGCCTTGGTGGTCAGGCCACGGCCGATGATCAGCGGAATGCGGCCACCGGCGCGCACTTCGTCAAACAGCACTTCGCTCTTGACTTCGAACTCGGCAATCACATTGCCGTCCTTCAGAGCCTTGCCAGCGTAGGGCAGCAGCTCGATCTCGTCGCCCATGTTCATCTGGCTCACGTCCAGCTCGATAGGCAGCGCGCCCGCGTCTTCCATCGTGTTGTAGAAGATGGGCGCAATCTTGCTGCCCAAGCACACGCCACCAAAACGCTTGTTGGGCACAAACGGAATGTCTTCGCCCGTGAACCACAACACGCTGTTGGTGGCCGACTTGCGGCTGGAGCCCGTGCCCACCACGTCGCCCACGTAGGCCACGAGGTTGCCCTTGGCGCGCAGGTCTTCGATGAACTTCACCGGGCCGCGCTTGCCGTCTTCTTCGGGCGTGATGCCGTCGCGCTTGTTCTTGAGCATGGCCAGCGCATGCAGCGGGATGTCAGGACGGCTCCACGCGTCGGGCGCGGGCGACAGGTCGTCGGTGTTGGTTTCGCCGGTGACCTTGAGCACGGTGAGCTTGATGCTCTGGGGCACTTCGGGGCGGCTGGTGAACCATTCGGCATCGGCCCAGCTTTGCAGCACGGCCTTGGCGAAGGTGTTGCCCTTGTCGGCTTTTTCCTTGACGTCATGGAACTGGTCGAACATCAGCAGCGTCTTCTTGAGCGCTTCGGCGGCGACGGATGCCACGGCCGCGTCGTCGAGCAAGTCGATCAGGGGCGTGAGGTTGTAGCCGCCCAGCATGGTGCCCAAAAGCTGCGTGGCGCGCTCGCGGCCGATCAGCGTGCACACTTCGGTGCCATGCGCCACGGCAGCCAGGTAGCTGGCCTTGACCTTGGCAGCGTCGTCCACGCCGGCAGGTACCCGGTGAGTGATCAGGTCCACCAGCATGGCTTCTTCGCCAGAAGGCGGGTTCTTGAGCAGCTCGATCAGCTCGCCGGTTTGCTTGGCAGTCAGTGGCAGGGGTGGGATGCCCAGAGCGGCACGCTCTGCCACATGGTCACGGTAGGCTTTCAACATCATTTTTCTCCGGTTGCGTTCTAAAGTGGGGCGGTGTGCCGTAGCACCGTTGGCGCAAAGGCCTGCAGGTGACTAAGAGCACAGGGGTTTTGTTCGTAGTTCCTGGGTCAAGGTTTGTTTTTCAGTAACCGTTGACGTGTCGATTACTTGATCGGCTCCAGCACGCTCACAGGCGGGTTCTTCTTGATGGCTTCGGCCACCAGCAGTTGCTGCGGGCTCATGCACTCGTCCGCCAAACGCTGGCCGAGCTTCTGGTTCATCAGCATGGATTTGTTGCCGATCTGCAGCCAGACGGCGCCGCCCTTCTGGTCCTCCAGACGCACCGTATTGGTCGTGGTGGCCACTGGCGCCATGTGGTACTTGAAACCCTTGCCTTCGATGTGGAAACGGCCGGGGTTCACCGTGTCGGCCGTCACGGTCACAAAAGCGCCCAGCTCGCAGGGCATGCGGCCTACATGCACGCGCTCGGCGATTTCCAGTTCTACAGGCGAGAGGGCAGCCTCGGCTGCGATGATGCCCGCAGCCACTTGACCGGTGGCGCTCTTGAGTTGGGTGCGGCTGCTGGTGGCATCGGCCTTGTCGGCTTCCGCCTTCTGGGTGGCTTTCTTGGTGGTTTTGGCTGCAGCCGCCTTGTCGCCGGACTTGGCCACTGGCTTGACGGGCGCTTTGGCGGCTGGCTTGGTCTCTGCCTTGGCGGCAGGTTGTGCAGGTGCTTGGGCCAGGACGAGGGCTGGAGCCAACAGCATCAAGGCGGAAGCTATGAGAGATTTCATGGGACAAGGTCCTGGGTGGAAGTGTTATGAGCGGAGTTCACTGCGAAATGAACGCCGGTGCGCCAAACCAATGGCGTACGGCAAGTGGTAGTGCGCGCCCCGTGCTGTGGGCGCGCTCCAGCACCTGCCAGTAGAAGCGGTAACTTGCACGGTCATGCAATGTGCCATCAAAACTGATGGGAGCCCAATCAGAATCAGCGGCAGCAGCTATTATTTTGGAAGCAACTTCAATGTCATCCTGCAACGGTGCAAACGCCTGCAGGATGGGCCGGATCTGCGCGGGATGGATGCTCCACATGCGGGTGTAGCCCAACTCGCGCGCCGCCCGGCGTGGCCGCGCCTTGCATGGCGGCGGTATCCGCGAACTCGGTGACCACGCAGTGCGACGGTACCTTGCCATGGGCATGGCAGGCTGCAGCGATCTCGAGCTTGGCACGCACCACCAGCGGGTGCGAAAACTGCCCCGACGAGGTCATGCCGTGCGCAGGGATGGCTCCACCGTGGGCAGACACGAAATCCATGAGCCCGAAACTCAAACTCTGCACCCGGGGGTGCGCAGCAATTTCAAACGCGCGGTGCACCGCCGCGGGCGATTCGATCAATACATGGATGGGCAACTGTGCGGCTGAGGCGCGTTCAAGTGCACGCTCTACCTGCAACACGTCGTCCACCGACTCCACCTTGGGCACCATGAGGTGGCACAGCCTGTGCCCAGCCTCGCCCGCTATCGTGGCGACATCGTTGGCGAACGCCGGGTGATCTACCGCATGGACCCGGGCGGCGACGCGGGCCTCGGGTGCGGCGTCCAGGGCCAGGCGAGCCACAAGCCGGGCGTGGTCTGCTTCGAGCCCCACGGGCGCGCCGTCTTCACAGTCGAGGGTGACGTCAAAGACGCAGGTGCCGAACTCTTGCGTCATTTCAGCCTGCAGCTGCAGGCTCTTGCGCATGCGCGCTTCCACACCACTGTAGTGGTCACAGACCGGCAGGAAGCCTGTCTGCGCCTGGGCGCCCAGCAGCACATCGCGTGGATGGGGTGGCGCAGCGCCCTGCCCCTGCGCGGGGACCCGGGCGGCCTGATCAAGGCCCGATGCCTGTGGCGTCGGCTGCATGCTATGCGCCTGGCTTACAGCAGGTGCTTGACGCCGTCTTGCTCGCCTTGCAGCTCAGCCAGCGTCTTGTTGATGCGTTCTTGCGAGAAAGCGTCGATCGTCCAGACCTTCAACGATCTTGTACTCGCCGTTTTCGCAGGTGACCGGGAAGCCGAACATGGTGTCCTTGGGGATGCCGTACTGGCCGTCCGATGGGATGCCCATGGTGACCCACTTGCCGTTGGTGCCCAGGGCCCAGTCGCGCATGTGGTCGATGGCAGCGTTGGCAGCCGAGGCAGCCGACGACAGGCCACGTGCTTCGATGATGGCGGCACCGCGCTTGCCCACGGTGGGCAGGAAGGTGTTGGCGTTCCATTCCTGGTCGTTGATCATCTTGGCGACGCTTTCGCCGTTGATGGTGGCAAAACGGTAGTCGGCGTACATCGTGGGCGAGTGGTTGCCCCAGACGGTCAGCTTTTCGATGTCGGCCACGGCCTTGCCGGTCTTGGCAGCGATCTGGCTGGCAGCGCGGTTGTGGTCCAGGCGCAGCATGGCGGTGAAGTTCTTGCGTGGCAGATCAGGTGCGGACTTCATGGCGATGTAGGCGTTGGTGTTGGCCGGGTTGCCGACGACCAGCACCTTCACGTTGCGCGAGGCCACGGCGTTCAGCGCCTTGCCCTGCGCCGTGAAGATGGCGCCGTTGACGGCCAGCAGCTCGGCGCGTTCCATGCCGGGGCCACGGGGGCGCGAGCCGACCAGCAGGGCGTAGTCGGCGTCCTTGAAGGCGGTCATCGGGTCGCTGTGGGCTTCCATGCCGACCAGCAGCGGGAACGCGCAGTCGTCCAGCTCCATCATCACGCCCTTGAGCGCCTTCTGGGGGCCTTCCACCGGCACTTCGAGCAGTTGCAGGATGACAGGCTGGTCTTTGCCCAGCATTTCGCCGGAGGCGATGCGGAACAGCAGGGCGTAACCAATTTGGCCAGCGGCGCCGGTGACGGCCACGCGAACAGGCTTCTTGCTCATGGTGAAAAACTCCAGGAAGTGAAAAAACAGAGGGCGATGCAAGGTAAGCACCAGCGCCTGTTACCAGCAGCCCGTGCCCCGCAAAACAGCCGGGAGTGTACCGCCGATTGGGGGTGCCGGTCAATTTGTCTTATGTCTTATATAAGATATGATTGTTACCTGTTCGCCGTCTGCTTGTCATGTGGCAAAGGCGCTGTCGCAATGCCGCCGCCGAACCCCTTACGTACCCGCCCACCACCATGTCGTCCCTTCCGTTCGCCGCCGACCCCTCTGCCACGCCCTCGGGTGCAGCGGGTGCCAACACGCCGGCATTCAGCCCGCTGTACCAGCAGATCAAGGGCCTCATCTTGCAAAGCCTGCAACAGGGTGAGTGGAAGCCCGGCGAAGCCATTCCGAGCGAGATGGAGCTGGCCGCGCGCTTTCGCGTCAGCCAGGGCACCGTTCGCAAGGCCATCGACGAACTGGCCGCGGAAAATCTGGTCATGCGCCGCCAGGGCAAGGGCACGTTTGTAGCCACCCATGCCGAGCAGCATGTGCAGTACCGCTTTCTGAAGCTGCTGCCCGACACAGGCGATGCGCGGGTAGAAGGCCCCGCCCAGCGCAGCGTGATCGATTGCCGCCGGATGCGCGCCAGCGCTGACGTCGCGCGCGCGCTGGCGTTGCGAAGCGGGGATGCCGTGATGCAAGCGAAACGGATTCTGTCGTTTGGTGGTGTGCCCACCATCCTGGAGGACATCTGGTTGCCCGGCCAGGCTTTCAAAGGGCTGACGGCCGAACAGCTGGCCAACTACCAAGGCCCTACTTACGCCATGTTTGAAATCGACTTCGGCGTACGCATGGTGCGCGCTGAAGAGAAAATCCGGGCAGTGCTACCTGATGAGGAGCAGGCCCGGTTGCTGCAGATCACCCCGGTGACGCCGCTGCTGAGCGTGGAGCGGGTGGCATACACGTATAACGATGTTCCGATGGAGTTACGGCGCGGGCTGTACCTCACAGACACTCACCATTACCGTAACGAACTGAGCTGACACCACCCTGGCAAGTCCTGGCAACTGAGCGGAACTGTCGATCTTTATGCCCGAAGGTCTCCGCCCTTGTTGCGTTGCAATAGAATTTTGCGTTCTTTGCATCTTCAAATTACAAAGCAGTTACATCCACGAAAGCACAAAACATGACTGAACTCGCCAAAAAACGGCCTGAATTCCGCAACATCAATGCCTTCAAGGACCTCACCACCTACCGCATGACGCCTGCTGCCTGGGTGTCGATCCTGCACCGCGCCAGCGGGCTGATCATGTTCTTGCTGCTGCCTTTCATCATCTGGATGTTCGACACCTCGGTGTCCTCCGAAATCTCCTTTGCCAAGTTTACGGCGGTGTTCAACATCGGCGTCGGCTTTGTGCCCGGCTGGTTCATCAAGTTGGTGGCCCTGGCCCTGATCTGGTCGTACCTGCACCACTTCACTGCGGGCCTGCGCCACCTGTGGATGGACGTCAGCCACAGCGCTGTGACCAAGGAATTCGGCAAATCCTCAGCATTTGTCGTGCTCGCCATCAGCATTACGCTGACCCTGGTGTTGGGCGCCAAGCTGTTCGGTCTGTACTGATCGATCAACAACCAAATCATAAAAAAAGCGGTGACCGCTGCCATACCGCAGCAAACACCGCCCCACAAGAGGAAAGCACCCATGTCCGTCAATTACGGTTCCAAGCGCGTCGTCGTCGGCGCCCACTATGGCCTGCGCGACTGGCTCAGCCAGCGCGTCACGGCAGTCCTGATGGCTCTGTTCACCCTGGCCCTGCTGGCCCAGGTGATTTTCTCCAGTGGCCCCATCGGCTACGACAAATGGGCGGGCATCTTCTCGGCCCAGTGGATGAAGGTGCTGACCTTCTCCGTGATCATTGCGCTGACCTGGCACGCCTGGATCGGCCTGCGCGAAGTCCTGATGGACTACATCAAGCCCGTGGGCCTGCGCCTGGCGCTGCAGGTGTTCAGCATTGTCTGGCTGGTCGGCTGTGCTGGCTGGGGTATCCAGGTTTTGTGGCGTCTCTGAATCCCGCGACTGAAGGCAAAAAATAATGAGCTATACCAACGCTAACATCACCCGCCGCAAGTTCGACGTCGTCATCGTCGGCGCAGGCGGCTCCGGCATGCGTGCCGCGCTTGAACTCTCCCGCGCAGGCCTGAACGTGGCCTCGCTGTCCAAAGTGTTCCCCACCCGTTCGCACACCGTGGCGGCACAGGGCGGCGTGTCCGCATCGCTGGGCAATATGTCCGAGGACAACTGGCACTACCACTTCTACGACACCATCAAGGGCTCTGACTGGCTGGGCGACCAGGACGCCATCGAGTTCATGTGCCGTGAAGCACCCAAGGTCGTGTACGAGCTCGAACACTTCGGCATGCCGTTCGACCGCAACCCCGACGGCACCATTTATCAGCGCCCGTTCGGCGGCCACACCGCCAACTACGGCGAAAAGCCGGTGCAACGCGCCTGCGCAGCAGCTGACCGCACCGGCCACGCGATGCTGCACACGCTGTACCAGCAGAACGTCAAAGCCAAGACCAATTTCTTCGTCGAATGGATGGCCCTGGACCTGGTCCGCGACGCCGACGGCGACGTGGTGGGCGTGACCGCGCTGGAGATGGAAACCGGCGACCTGTACATCCTCGAAGCCAAAACTGTGCTGCTGGCCACCGGTGGTGCCGGCCGCATTTTTGCCGCATCGACTAACGCCTTCATCAACACCGGTGATGGCCTGGGCATGGCGGCACGCGCTGGCATTGCGCTGCAAGACATGGAGTTCTGGCAGTTCCACCCCACCGGCGTGGCCGGTGCCGGGGTGCTGCTGACCGAAGGCTGCCGTGGTGAAGGGGCCATCTTGCTCAACAGCAACGGCGAGCGCTTCATGGAGCGCTACGCGCCCACCATGAAGGACCTGGCCCCGCGCGACTTCGTGTCCCGCTGCATGGACCAGGAAATCAAGGAAGGTCGCGGCTGCGGTCCCAACAAGGACTACATCCTGCTCAAGCTCGACCACCTGGGCGCTGACACCATCCACAAGCGCCTGCCTTCGGTGTACGAGATCGGCGTCAACTTCGCCAACGTGGACATCACCAAGGAACCGATCCCTGTGGTGCCCACCATCCACTACCAGATGGGCGGCGTGCCCACCAACATCAACGGCCAAGTGGTGGCACAGGCCAATGGCATCAACAACGAAGTGGTCAACGGCCTGTACGCCGTGGGCGAATGCGCTTGCGTATCGGTACACGGCGCGAACCGCCTGGGCACCAACTCGCTGCTGGACTTGCTGGTATTCGGCCGGGCTGCTGGCCGCCACATCGTGGAGTTCAACAACAAAAACAAAGAACACAAGCCCTTGCCCAAGGACGCGGCTGATCGCACCCTGGAGCGCTTGAACCAGCTCGATACCGCCAAGGACGGGATTTACGCGCAAAACTTGGCAGGCGAAATCCGCGCCACCATGCAGCTGCATGCCGGTGTGTTCCGCACCCAGGCAAGCATGGACGAAGGCGTGAATAAGATCGCCGACATCCGCAGCCGCGTCGCCAACGTGGGACTGAAGGACAAGTCAAAGGTGTTCAACACCGCCCGCATCGAGGCTCTGGAAGTCGACAATCTGATCGAAGCGGCGCAAGCCACGATGGTGTCGGCTGCAGCCCGCACCGAATGCCGTGGCGCACACACGGTGTACGACTACGAGCACGCTGCCGACCACGCCGAGTTCCCGCTGGGCCGCAACGACCAGGAGTGGATGAAACACACCCTGTGGTACAGCGAAGGCAACCGCCTCGCCTACAAGCCGGTCAACTTGAAGCCCCTGACGGTGGACAGCGTGCCTCCCAAGGTCCGTACGTTCTAAACAGTAGCCCCACGAGAGAAGAACCATGCAAAAACGCACATTCCAAATCTACCGCTACGACCCGGACAAGGACGCCAAGCCTTACATGCAGACCATCGAGATCGAACTCGACGGCCACGAACGCATGTTGCTCGACGCCCTGATGAAGCTCAAGGAGCAGGACCCGTCGCTGTCGTTCCGCCGCTCGTGCCGCGAAGGTGTTTGCGGCTCGGACGCCATGAACATCAATGGCAAGAACGGCCTGGCGTGCCTGACGAACATGAACACCCTCCCGGGCACGATTGTTCTCAAGCCACTGCCCGGCCTGCCGGTGATCCGCGACCTGATCGTGGACATGACGCAGTTCTTCAAGCAGTACAACTCGATCAAGCCGTATCTGATCAATGAACAGATTCCGCCAGACCGCGAACGCCTGCAGTCGCCCGAAGAGCGCGACGAGCTGAACGGCCTGTACGAGTGCATTCTGTGCGCCAGCTGCTCCACCAGCTGCCCCAGCTTCTGGTGGAACCCCGACAAGTTCGTGGGCCCCGCCGGTTTGCTGCAAGCCTACCGCTTCATCGCCGACAGCCGCGATGACGCCACCGCAGAGCGCCTTGACAACCTGGAAGATCCGTACCGCCTGTTCCGCTGCCACACCATCATGAACTGCGTGGACGTGTGCCCCAAGGGCCTCAACCCCACCAAGGCCATTGGCAAGATCAAGGAACTGATGGTGCGTCGCGCCGTCTGACCTAGCTCGACGTCAAGACCAGATTGCATCGTCATGGGTGAAACCGCCACCACCGCAACGGCAGCAGCCTCACCGCTGCTGACCGAGCGCGAACTGAGCAAGCTGCACTGGCGCTGCCGGCGCGGCCTGCTGGAAAACGACCTGTTCATCGAACAGTTCTTCGCCCGCTTCGAACCCGAGCTGAACCAGCGCCATGCCCAGGGCCTTGCGGCCCTGATGGACCTTGCAGACAACGACCTTCTGGACCTGCTGCTTCGGCGCAAGGAACCCGAAGACGCGCTGGATGCACCCGAGGTGCATGAAGTGCTCGGCATGCTGCGGCAAAGCGGCGGCACCCCCGTGCTGGTGAACTGAGTGCGTGCTTGCGCGCTTGGCTCAGCCCCACCAGCCTCTCACGACCGGATGATCATCGGCAAACCTAAGGAAAGTAACAATGAAGCTAGCTGACAACAAAGCCACCCTGTCCTTCAGCAACGGCAGCCCCAGCGTGGACCTGCCGGTCTACCAGGGCAGCATTGGCCCGGAGGTCATCGACATCCGCAAGCTGTATGCGCAGACGGGCATGTTCACCTATGACCCGGGCTTCATGTCGACGGCAGCCACCCAGTCGGCCATCACCTACATCGATGGCGACAAGGGCGAACTGCTGTACCGCGGCTACCCCATTGAGCAGTTGGCTGAAAACTGCGACTTCATGGAAACCTGCCACCTGTTGCTGTACGGAGAGCTGCCCAACGCAGCGCAGAAGACCGACTTCACCAGCCGCGTGACCAACCACACCATGGTCAACGAGCAGATGCAGTTCTTCCTGCGTGGCTTCCGCCGTGATGCACACCCCATGGCGGTGTTGACCGGTCTGGTCGGCGCCCTGTCGGCCTTCTATCACGACAGCACCGACATCAACAATCCGCAGCACCGCGAGATCTCGGCCATCCGTCTGATCGCCAAGATGCCTACCCTGGTGGCGATGTCGTACAAGTACGGCATGGGCCAGCCCTACATGTACCCGCAGAACAACCTGAGCTACTCGGGCAACTTCCTGCGCATGATGTTCGGCACGCCCTGCGAAGAGTACAAGGTCAACCCCGTGCTGGAACGCGCGCTCGACCGCATCTTCATCCTGCACGCAGACCACGAGCAGAACGCTTCAACCTCCACCGTGCGTCTGTGCGGCTCGTCTGGCACCAACCCGTTTGCAGCGATTGCAGCCGGTGTGGCGTGCCTCTGGGGCCCCGCGCACGGTGGCGCCAACGAAGCAGCCCTGAACATGCTGTACGACATCCAGGCCCAGGGCGGCGTGGAAAAGATCGGCGACTTCATCAAGCAGGTCAAGGACAAGAACTCCGGCGTCAAGCTCATGGGCTTTGGCCACCGCGTGTACAAGAACTACGACCCCCGCGCCAAGCTCATGCAAGAAACCTGCAATGAAGTGCTGGCCGAGCTGGGCCTGGAAAACGACCCGCTGTTCAAGCTGGCCAAGGAACTGGAAAAGATCGCCCTGGAAGACGAATACTTCGTCTCGCGCAAGCTGTACCCCAACGTGGACTTCTACTCGGGCATCGTGCAGCGCGCCATCGGCATCCCGGTGAACCTGTTCA
>CAWATB010000031.1:0-171290 GCA_963784815.1 uncultured Gammaproteobacteria bacterium
ATCTCCGGAGGTGAAACAGCCCGTGCCGGCCTTGCTGTAGCCATGGCTGCCAATCCGTTAGTGCTGCTCGCAGATGAGCCGACCGGCAAGGTCGATTCTAAAGACCGAGGAGCAGATTACCATCTCCTGGATAGCTATTCGAAAAAATGGCGGTGCCGTAATATTGGTTACGCACAGTGACGCAGTAGCCGGTTTTGCTGACCGTGTCATACACTTGCTTGATGGGAGAGTTGTGGACAATGGATGATATATATGTGAGCATGGAGAATGTGGGACGCACCTATTCACAGGGGGGGATAGCTTACAAGGCGCTGGAATCAGTTACCTGTGAAGTTGTTTCAGGAGACCGCATCGCTGTGGTTGGTCCGTCAGGCAGTGGAAAATCTACTTTGTTACACCTTATGGGGGGGCTTGATACACAAACGAAAGGGAGTATAATATGGCCTGCCTTGGGCAGAAAGGAAAATCTCCGTCCCGGGAATGTGGGGTTTGTTTTTCAGACAGTGAGCCTTATCTCATCATTAACTGTGTTGGAAAACGTCGAACTGCCCCTTCTTCTTTCGCAAGTAAAACCAGCAGAAGCACGTACTGTCGCCTCTAGAGTACTTGAAAATATTGGATTGGGATCGATTGCCGATAAACTCCTGGAGGAGCTTTCAGGCGGACAGGCGCAACGGGTGGCAGTGGCCCGTGCTTTATCGTGCCGTCCCGAAACTGATTCTTGCAGATGAACCAACCGGGCAGCTTGATCATCCAACTGCGCAGCATCTGTTTGATGTACTTCTTGATTCTCTTAAATCTTCGGACACGGCGCTTGTTGTCGCAACGCATGATTCTGCCATAGCCAGCCGGATGAATACGGTGTGGCACATAGATGTACGGCAGGTTAGAGGTGAAAAAATGAGTTTTATGATACGGTGGATTAAGGGAATAGTTACGTATCGGCCTGGGCGGCTGCTGGGAGCAATCGGAGGAGTTGCGCTTACGATTACTCTGCTGGCGTCACTGGGAACATTTCTTTTTTCCAGTTCCGCAACCATGACAGTGCGTGCGATTTCCGATGTTCCGGTAGACTGGCAGGTATTGCTTTCTACAAGCGCTGATGAAGGTACGGTAAAAGATGCGATCAGCAAAGCGACGTCATTTACGGCCTTTGAGAAAGTCGGCTATGCAGATGTGGACGGCTTCGAGGCAGCCACGGGCGGCACAGTGCAGACTACCGGACCCGGGAAAGTGCTGGGAATCAGCCCGGAGTACCGTGCTCATTTTCCACGGGAGATGCGGCAGCTTACCGGTCTACAGCAGGGGGTGCTGGTTTTTCAGCAAACGGCTGCAAACCTGCATGTAAAAGAAGGCGATACTATTACGATACGGCGAATAGGGTTGCCTCCCGTTCAGGTGAAGGTTGACGGGGTTGTTGATCTTCCCTTCGCCGATTCATTATTCCAGGCGGTTGGTGTTCCGCCGGGCACAGCGCCCCAGGCGCCCCCGGACAATGTGGTTTTGATCCCGCATAATGAATGGAATAACATTATTGATCCTCAGGCAAAGATACGGCCTGATACTGTACATGTGCAATTTCATGTAAGAATTGCTCATAATCTCCCTGCTGATCCGGCAAATGCTTATACTCAGGTAAAACATCTCGCCAATAATCTGGAAGCGCGGATTGCAGGCAGCGGGATTGTTGGGAATAATCTCGCTGCCCGCCTTGATGCTGTGCGCGCTGATGCACTGTATGCACGGGTCCTTTTTCTCTTCCTCGGCCTTCCCGGCGCTATCCTTGCAGTTCTTCTTACTTTATCCATCACAGCTTCAGGGAAAAAACACCTCCTGCAGGAGCAGGCGCTGTTGAGGACACGGGCGCATCTGTAGCAAAAGTATTGAAATTCGAGGCGATGGAAGCACTGATCGTGGGTATCGGTGGAATAGTTGTTGGAGGTGCGCTCACCTATGTCACGGGGAGATTACTGGCGCCTTTTTCCATATTATTAAATAAGACAACCTTATGGTGGATTGCAGGCGCTGCAGGGATAGGATTACTCCTTGCCATTTTATCCGTGATGTACACTGCATGGAAACTGGCCCGTTACTTTACGGTGACGGCATCACGGTCCCTGGTGAGGAGTCCAGGAAAACGCTTCTGGCAGAAAATATACCTGGATTTAATTATTCTCGGCGCAGTCCTCTTTTGTTTACTGGAGGACTAGCCAGCACAGGGTATCAGGTTGTACTGGCTCCGGAGGGCGTCCCTCAGACGTCCGTGCATTATGTGGCGTTTATTGCGCCTTTCTGTCTTTGGCTGGGGGGAGTATTATTTGCCATTCGCTCTGGGAGAACGGTCTTGAGCATGGTCACCGTATCCTTTCAGGCTTTTTGGGTCCGATTGCAGGAAATCTGTCGGGAATGTGGTCGCTTCATCAATTTCGGACGTCAGCGTGATTCTTCTTGACTCGCGGCATTGTCTTAGTTGCGCTTGCACTCTCTTTGCCGTGTCTACGGCTATTTTAATACGTCCTACAACGCCCAGTCACGTATAGATGCAGGCTTGACTAACGGCTCTGATGTTACGGTAAGGGCTTAACAGCATTCCACCCGGCAGCAAATTGGCTGAATTAAGGGCCTGCCGGGCGTATCGGCTGCACAACCCATGATACACAGATTTGCCTATGTTGGGAATGACTTGCAGGATATCTATGGGATTGACCCGAAACATATTGGTGAAGCTACAAATATATCAGATGCCTATTTTGCAAATGGTAATGCGAAAGCTACTCTATCGATGCTTGCCAATAATCCTGATGGGGGCCTCGGGCAAGGTCAACATCAACACAGCCGACGGTCCCACCCTCGAGACGCTGCCCCGCGTCGGCCCGGCGATGGCGGCGCGCATCATCGATTGGCGCACGACGAACGGCAACTTCGCAAGCATCGACGACCTCAAAAACGTGACGGGCATCGGCGACAAGACCTTCGAGGGTTTGAAAGACCTCGGTGACGGTGTCGAGCCTCGATCTGCGGCTGGCCGCCCCGCTCGTCGGCGCGTGGCTCGTTACCGGGGTAATTATCGGTTTCCCCGCCGCGGCGGTCGCGGCGGCGGCGGTGGCGTGGTTGGCCGCGGGAACACTCGCGGCGACGGCCCTGATGCGCCCCAGAGGGTGGCTCGGCATTGCCGCCCTCGTCGGGGTCGCTGTGGCGCTGTGCTGCACCGCGGTGGCCGTGCAGGGGCCCCATCCAGGCAGCCGGCGGCGCTCGTGGCGGCCGCCCAGCAGACCAGCCGGCAGGTGACCGCTCTCTCGCGACGGTCACCGAAACGCTGTTCCCCGGCAGCGGCAACTTCGCGGCCACACTCACGCAGGTGACGGTGGGCCACAGGACACGCTGACGGGCTCTGTCCCGGTGCTGGTCTTCGGCGAGCATCCGCCCCGTCGCGTCGGCATCGGCAGCACCATCCTGTCACCGGAACCCTCACCGCCACCGACCCCGGCGATGACCACCGCGTTTCTGCTTTTCACCGGTCGCCACCGGTCGTCACCGCCGGACCCGGCCCATTTCTCGACTGGCCGACTCTCTCCGGGCGGGTTTCGCACGTCCGCGTCGAGCTTGCCCGGTGACGGCGGCGACCTGTTGCCGGGTCTCGCCATCGGCGACACGAGCGCCGTCAGCCCCGAATTGGATGCCGCCATGAAGGTAGAGCTCGCTGAGTCACCTGACCGCGGTGTCCGGCGCCGACTCGCCATCGTGATCGGGCTGATCATGTTCGCGGGGGCGGCGCTCGGTCTGCCTCGCGCGCTACGGATCGCGGCATCGCTGACGGTGCTCGTCGCGTTCGTCTGCTCGTGACTCCCGAGCCGAGCGTGTTGCGCGCCGCGGTCATGGCCGCGCTCGTGTTGCTCGCGCTCCAGGCGGGGCGACCGATGCGGGGCGTCCCGGTGCTCGCTCTCGCGAGCATCTCCCTGCTCGTGGCGAACCCGTGGCTCGCGCGAAGCTTCGGCTTCGGGCTGTCTGTGCTCGCCACCGCGGGTTTGCTGCTGCTCGCTGGCCCGCTCGCCCGCCGGTTCGAGCGTTGGCTTCCGCGTCGGCTCGCCCTGACGATCGCGGTGCCGCTCGCCGCTCAGTTCGCCTGCCAACCGGTGATCATCCTGCTCAACGCCGGACTGCCCACCTACGGCGTCATCGCTAACGTGCTCGCCGCTCCTGCGGCCCCCGTCGCTACGGTGGGCGCCTGGGGCAAGCGGATTTCAAAGATGGCACCGCCGCCTTCGCGGTTGCGGGCTAGCAGCTCGCCGCCCATGCTCTCCACAATCGAGCGGCAGATGTTCAGGCCCAGACCCAGGCCGTCCGAGCGGGTGGTGAAGAACGGCTCGAACAGCCGCTCGGCGATTTCGGGCGGCAGGCCGGGGCCCCGGTCCAGTACCTGCAGCGATGCCTGGCCTGCGTCGGTGGTGGTGCGCAGCAGCAGCTCTTGAGGGTGCGTGGCAGTGTGCACACCCTTGGAGGCCGTCTGCAGGGCCTGCATGGCTTGCAGGGCATTCAGCCCCAGGTTGAGCACCACCTGCTCCAGCAGCACGCGGTCTGCGTGCACCTGCAAGGGGGCTCGCGCCAGGTCCAGTCGCACCACCACGCCATGGCGCCGGGCCTCGGCGCGCAGCAGCAGGTCCAGCGATTGGTCCACGGCCGCGTTCAGGTCGCACGGTTCCCGCGCCTCGGGGTGTTGCCGTACCCAGCGGCGGATGCGTCCACGATGTCGGCGGCGCGCAGTGCCTGGGTCGACAGGGCCGTAAGGCTGTCGTTGAGCAGCTCGGTTTTGCCCTGCGCGGCCAGCGAGCGTGCGGCGGCCGCGTAGTTGACCAGGGCGGCCAGCGGCTGGTTCAGTTCGTGCGCCAGGGTGGACGCCATCTCGCCCACGGTGATCACACGCTGCACGCGCTGCAACTGGGCTTCGCGCCGCTGCTGCTGTTCTTCGGCACGCTTTTGCGCCGTGATGTCCACCACCGAGCTCATCCAGCCGATGTGTTTGCCGTCGCCATCGATGAGTTGGGCTGTGTAGAACATGGTGTACACGTCCGAGCCGTTGCGGTGCCGCAGCCGGTTTTCGTTGCCTTGGGGGGCCGCCTTGCCTGCCAGGGCGGTGTCGCTGTCGTTCCAGTGCCGGTCCAGCTCGTCCGGGTGCCAGTAGGGGTAGGGCGGCAGGCAGCCGATGAGTTCGTCGGCGCTGTAGCCCACCATGTCGCACATGGCGGCGTTCACGTAGACGATGCGGCCTTCCAGGTCGCGGGCGCGCATGCCCACCAGCAGCGAGTCTTCCATCGACTGTCTGAACGCCTGCGCCTGCTGCAGTGCATGGGTGCGCTCCAGCACGCGCTGCTCCAGTTCAATGCGGGCCTGGCGGTTTTCGGCCAGCCGGCGCTCGCGCAGCTGCCAGTACAGCGCGCCCAGCACCAGCAAGCCCGAGGCCAGGGTGGCCAGCGCCCAGGCCTGCTGCCGGGCCTGGTCCACCACCTTGCTGTCGGCGGTCAGGGTCAGCGTCCAGCCCAGATCGTGCAGGGGTTCTTCAAACGCCAGATAGGTCTTGCGGCTGTCCGGAAGCGCCAGTTCCACGCCGGGTTGGTCGTCGCGCTGGCGCACCTTCCAGGGCACGGGCTCGGGCGCCCAGCGTGCGCCATATTGCTCGTCGTGTTGCACCTGCAGCACCTCTTGCGCGGTCAGCGTGCGGGTGGTCTTGTACAGCCAGGGTGCGACCGACCCGAGAAAGAGAATGCCACGCTCGTCCGCCAGAAACACCGGGTCGCGCAACTGCGCCCAGGTGTCCACAATGGGCTGCATTTGCACTTTGACAGCCACCACCCCGATCACCTTGCCATCGTCGTAGACGGGGGCGGATGCAAACAGGCCGGGCTCGCCAGTGGTTTTGCCCACGCCATAAAAGCGCCCGGCCTGCCCCTGCAGCGCATCGCGAAAATACGGGCGGTTGCGGTAGTTCTGGTCCACAAAGCTGCTGGGTGTGGCCCAGTTGCTCGACGCTAGTGTGAGGCCATTGGCGTCCATCACATACAGCGTGTCCGATCCCGCGTTGGCGTTTACGGTCTGCAAATAGGTGTTGGCGGCGTCCCGCACACTGCGGTCGTCGGGGTTGCGCAGCAGGGCAGCCACCAGCGGCTGCTGCGCCGCAGTAAACGGCAGATAGCTGTAGCGTGTGGCCACGCCGCGCAAGGCCAGCGCCTGCACTTCGCCGGATCGGCGCAGGTTGTCCCATTGGGTGTCCAGTTCGTTGCGGGTGGCCCATTCGCCTGCGCCCAGCACCAGCAGCACCGCCACGCCCAGCACGGCCGCCATGGGGCCTGCACCCCGCAGGGCCTGGCGCAGCCCGTTCATCGGAGCGGCCCGGCTCATCACACCGTGCGTGCGCTGGGTGGCATGGCGCTCCCTCGCCCTGCGCGGCACTCGTCCTTGCAAAACGCCGCAAACGCCCGCCCTTCACTACCGCCGCCAACGCTAAAAACTGGCACGCCCCCCACCAGTGCGCCCGTGGATCTGGCTTCGCCAGTCCACCGGGTGCGTCTCCCCTCGGGGGGGAAGGCGCGCAGCGCCTCAGGGGGGCCCATGCTTATCGGCCTCGGAGGTGAAAGAGTCCGCGAAGAACTCTTCGGGCGGCAGACCGCGGTGGGCGCTGTAGGCGTCGCGTGCCGAGTCCACCACGATGGGCGCACCGCAGGCATACACCTGGTGGTCCGAGAGGTCCGCAAAGTCGTCCATCACCGCCTGGTGCACAAAGCCGGTGCGGCCTGACCAGCCGTCTTCCGCTGTCGCATCGGACACCACGGGCACGTAGGTCAGGTGCGGCATTTCGGCCACGCGGGCCAGCATCCAGTCGTGCAGGTAGAGGTCGCCAGGCCGGCGGCCGCCCCAGTAGAGCACTGTGGGGCGGGTGATGCCCTTGAACTGCATGTGCTCGATGAGGGCCTTGATGGGCGCAAACCCAGTGCCGGAGGCCAGGAACACCATGGGCTTGGTCGAATCCTCGCGCAAAAAGAAGCTGCCGAACGGGCCTTCCACCCGCAGGATTTCCTTTTCCTTCATTGCGCCGAACACATGGTCGGTGAACTTGCCGCCGGGCATGTGGCGGATGTGCAGATCTACACCCGGCGCCTCGGTCTGTGTGTGGGGTGCGTTTGCCATTGAATACGCACGGCGGGCACCGTCACGCAGGATGAATTCGATGTACTGGCCCGCGTGGTAACGGAAGGTGTCGGCGGCGGGCAGTTGCAGGCGCACCTGCATCACGTCGTGCGACTTTTTCTCTAGCGTGGACACGCGCACCGGCATCTTCTTGATGGGGTAGGCGCTTTCGTCGGTGACCTGGCGCGACTCCAGCACCACATCGGTGAGCGGCTGCGCGCAGCAGGTCAACACCAGGCCCGCGGCCTCTTCATCGGCGGTGAGAGCCTTGGACTGGTGCTCGCCATGGTGCACGGCCCCGCTGATTTTTTTGCACTTGCACGAGCCGCAGGCGCCGTCCTTGCAGCCATAGGGCAGGCCCACGCCACTGCGGATGGCAGCCGCCAAAATGGGTTCGCCCGCATTGGCACTGAAAGCGCGGCCGCTGGGCTGCACGGTGATCTGGAACGCTGCGGGGGTGGCAGCCTCTGCGCTGGTCATGTTGTGGGTATCCTTGGGACGTACATCTTCAAGAACCGGGGGCGTGCGTGTTGGGGCAATGCCCGCCGCGCGCACCGGTTCGTAGCAAACGGATCCGATTTTGCCCTCAAACCAAAACCCCCTCGGCGCTCTGCCAGCGCGCTTTCGCCGTGAACGCCTGTTGATCGTTGGCTGTGGTGATGTCGGCCAACGGGTGCTTCGCAACCTGCAGACCGGCCCCGGGGCCGGGCGCATGCGGGTGCTGGCGCTGACGTCCAGTGATGCCAGGGTGGCTGCCTTGCGCTCGCAGGGCGCAACGCCTTTAGTGGGTAACCTGGACGAGGTGGGGACTTTGCGACGGCTGTCGGGCGTGGCCACGCGCGTGTTGCACCTGGCGCCGCCTCCGGGCGAAGGCGCTGGCGGCAATGCGTGGTGGCGCGACCCCCGTACGGTCGCGCTGGCCCGGGCGCTGCGGCTGCGCAGCCTGCCGGTTTCGTTGGTTTATGCGTCCACCAGCGGGGTGTATGGCGACTGCCAGGGCGACCTGGTGCCAGAGACACGGGCCTTGGCCCCCGCCACCCCCCGCGCGCAGCGACGGGTGAATGCAGAGCGTGCTGTGCGCCATCTGGGGCGGGCAGGGGTGCGGGCCAGCGTCCTGCGCATTCCGGGCATTTATGCGCCGGATCGCGAGGGTGGCACGCCCGAAGCACGTTTGCGCAAGGGCACCCCGGTGCTGCGCGCGGAGGACGACGTTTTTACCAACCACATCCACGCGGACGACCTGGCACGTGCCTGCACGGCGGCATTGTGGCGCGGCCGCCCGCAGCGCGCCTACAACGTGAGTGATTCCACCCACATGAAGATGGGTGACTACTTTGATTTGGCGGCCGACCTGTATGGCCTGCCCCGCCCGCCAAGGGTCCCGCGCAGTGGGGCGCAAGAGCAACTTTCGTTGATGCTGTTGAGTTTTATGAGTGAATCGCGTCGGCTGGACAACCGCCGCATGCTGCAGGAGCTGGGAGTGCGTTTGCGTTACCCCAGCGTGGCCGAAGGCTTGCGCGCTTAGCGGGGCGACTGTGGCGCTCGCACCAACGCTTCAGCAGGGCGCCTGCCCGCCTGCCGACCGACACACCCCCGCCGGGCCAGGGAGCCGACCAGGGCCAGCGCGCGGGTACCGATTGCCCTGGCTATCGGTGCAGCTGAAGTCACCGCACTGCGTGAGCCGCGGTGGTGGCGGTGGCTTGCCCACCTGCGGAAACGGGTCAGGGTACAGCGGCCGGTTTCGCGCGGACGGAACCACAACCACGCGAGGCTGGTTGGCGCGGGCCTTTTCTACCTCGGCATAGCCCTGCGGGCCCAGGCAGTCCAGGTCCACCTGGCGCTGGGCGGCTTCCAGGCGCAGCTCTTGTTCATAGGTCGATCGTGACAAGCCATTGGCCACCAGGTCCAGGCTGCGCCGCGAGCGCGCGCATTCGGGCGAACGAGCGTAGTCCTGCGGCTGGGGCGCAGTGGCGGCCACCTGAGCGGCACGTGCACGGTCACGTTCGGCGTTGCGCAGGGCGTCGATTTCTGCGGCCGTGGCTTCAGCCTGAAGCCGCTGCTGCTTGCGCTCTAGCGCCTCGGCGGCTAACTCCCGTTCTTCCTGAAGCTCTGCGGCTGATTTGCGCGGCTCCACCTCCCGCGCCGCAGTGCCGCCCGGGCAAACACCGTCTGTATAAGTGACCTTGCCGGTGCGTGCATCGGTACAGCGTACGACCTGGGCCTGGGCGCCTGCCAGCATCCAGGCAGCGCACAGCCCCACGAGGATCTGGTAGCGGCGGAGCATTTCGGTTTGTCTGCTTGCTGTGGGTCGTGGGATCCTGATGCCTCTGGCGGGGCTCAGGGCTTTTCGCCGCTGTTTTCGAACTGGCGTGAGCGCCAGTCTTGCGGATGTGGGGTGTAGCTGTCGGGAGCCATGCGCCCGGGGCGCTGTTCGCGGTTACGCCGGTCTTCCGCTGCGCGGCGGTCACGCTCTGCCTGATCCCTTGCGCGGTCGCGATTTGCTGCGTCCCGTGCCTGCTGTTCGCGACGGTCACGGTCTGCACGGTCACGGGCAGCACGGTCACGATCAATGCGTTCGCGTTCCGCGCGGTCCCGGTCGCGTCTGTTGTTCCATCGGTCGTCGCGATCATCACGCCCACCATAGTAGATGGGTGTCGGTGCGCGGTATAGGGGCGCTGGAGTCGAGTACACCGGTGCCGGGTAGTAGGCGGGCGGGGCATTGTTATAGATATAGCCCGGCTGCTCGTACACCTGATAGCTCGGTTGCTGGTAGTAGGGGTCGCCAGGCACCGTTGCGCAGCCAGTCAGCACGGTGCCCAGTACCGTGACAGAAATGATGCGGGCGATGTGATTTGTCATGGTCGTCAGACTCTGGCTAGGTGGGAGGCGTTCCAATGGGGAGGTAAAGCCTTTGAAAAGCACTCTGGTGGAGTGTTACCAATTAAGGGCCTGTGCTTTTCAGCACCAATCTCCTTAGCGCCCGGTATACCGTTTTGGTTGACTTGCCGTCTGTAGGCGGGCGCGCCGCGTGGATGACTCGTCTGCCGAGTTGACCGCTCGGAACTACAAAAATAATAGCTGCTAGCGCTTATTGGATAAGCGCTAGCAGCCAATTTGACTCCAAAAGTGCGACGGAACCCTGTTATTTGGGCAACACGCGGCGGATGGTTTCGGCCAAGTCTTCAGCCACGAACTTTGCGACATAGCCATCTGCGCCAACGCTGCGCACATGGTCCTCGTTGGCCGACCCCGACAGTGAAGAGTGAATGACCACCGGCAAGCCATGAAACCGCGCGTCCTGCTTGATGTTGCGCGTCAGGGTAAACCCGTCCATCTCTGGCATTTCCAGATCGGTAAGCACCATGGCAACCCGATCAAGCACGGACTTGCCCTCTGCCGCAGCACTTTTGGCGATGGCGTTGAGCCGGTCCCACGCTTCCTTGCCAGACTTGACCATTTCATAAGGGGCTTTGAGCACCTTGAGTTCTTGCTCGATCAGCGAGCGCGCCACAAACGAATCATCGGCCGCCAGGATGATGGTGCCTGGCTTGAGCACGAGCTTGGGCCCCACCTTCTCTTCGGTGACTTCGTGGCCGTCCGATGGCGACACCATCTGAAGGATGGCTTCCACGTCCAGCACCTGCGCCAAGCGCGATTCGTCGGTGTTGCCGTCCAGGCGGGCGATGCTGGTCACCAGCTTGCCCGCGGCGCCGCTGGTTTCGGCCGAAAGCACCTGCTTCCAGTCCAGGCGCACGATGTCTTCCACCGACTCCACCGCAAACGCCTGGGTGGTGCGCGCGTACTCGGTCACCAGCATGATGTTGAGCCCGGTTTGTGGCTTGCAACCCACAATGGCAGGGAGGTCCAGCACCGGAATCACCTGGCCGCGCAGGTTGACCACCCCGAGCGAGAACTGGGTTGTGCCCGCAATCGGCGTGATGCTGGGCATGGCCACGATCTCTCGGATCTTGAACACGTTGATGCCAAACAACTCGGATTTGCCCAGAGCGCTGTCTGTGCCCAGGCGAAACAGCAGCAGCTCGAACTTGTTGCTGCTGGTGAGGTTGGTACGCTCGTCAATTTCCTGCTGCACTGCTTTCATGATGGGTCCTTTGCGCACAAGATACGCGCGTTTACAAATTCTAGGATCAGAACGCGTGGCGCAGTGCGGTAAATCTTCAGGCAATACCCGAATAGTGCGCTGCAGCATGGTGCCGTCGCGGCGCGCCTACACGCTGCGCTGCGTTTGTCTGGCGTGCGCTGGCATTTGAAGCCATTTCACCGGTGCAAAGTAAGTCGCCGTCGGGACCGGGTCACAGAAGGGGAGCGGCCAGACCGGTGTACAGGCGCTGGGTCAGGCCACACTGCTTTGGGGCAATGCAACAGGCGTTTGCATGCCTGCCACCAATAGGCCCAATAGTTCCAACATGGGAGCGTCCGATGCGTCGCAGGCCAAGCCCAGGTGCCGTTCAAAGGCCAAGGAGCCGTCCAGTGGCCGGGTGACCGCGTGGCGGGCATAGGCCGCATGGGATTGCGGCACCACGGCCAGACCCATGCCGCTGTCGACCATGTGCAGCAACAAGCCTTCGCGTTCGGCGCTGGCGCACACCTCCAAGGCAACGCCGCGCTCCGCCAGCAGCCTGATGAACGACTGGTGCAGGGGGCAATGGGGCCATTCGATGAGGGGCAGGCCTTTGAGGTCGGCCAATCCAAAACGCTTCTTGAACCGCAGCGGGTGCTGTTCGGGTACCAGCATCACATAGGGCTCGCGCCACAGCGACACAAAGGTGTCGCCCGATGGCTTGCAGTGCTCAGCCACCAGGCGCAGACGCGCATCCTCGGCGTTGGCCGTCAGCCGAACCATCGCATGGGGCCAGTGCTGCTGCAACTGGGCGAAAAGCGGTGCGGCTGCGGCGACGAGCAGGTCGTCTTGCAGAAAAACGCCCAATGTTTCTCTCGGGGCATCCCGAAAATCCCGGACCATGGCGCTGGACTGCGCGAGCAGGCTGCAAGCGCGTGGATACAGCCGGTGGGCAGCGGGCGTGGGGGCCAGGCCGTGGCGGCTGCGCTCGAACAACACGGTGTTCAGTGCGTCTTCAAGCCCTTTGATCGCCATGCTGATGGAGGGCTGCGCCACACAACACCTGCGCGCGGCCGCCGTGACCGAGCGTTCTTCATATGCGGCCACAAAGTAGCCCAGGGCGCGCAGGTCAAACAGCATGGTTCATAGGTACAAAGGTCGGTTTCAGGTCGGCGTGATCGTGGTGACGGTCTCTCGGAAGTAGTCGATCTGTTCTCCCTCGGAGTGGCTCACGATCCAGGTCAGGCTTTCCACTTCGCGCTGTTGTACCGCATAAAAGAAGCGCTGCTGAAACTGCGTCAGCACCCAGTTGTTGCCCAGCGGCTGGCTGTGGGTGTGCAGGATCTGCGTGCCGCGCGGAAACACCTCGGTCGCCAGGCGCTGCAGCACGGTGACCAGCTCCGCTTTGCTGGTGGCCACCTGCCAGCTGGTGTCCGCGTCGTCTCGATAGTGGTCAATGCGGAAATCCAGGTCGTCCGCCACACGGCCCAGCAGCGCGGGGACATCGCCTTGGGCAAAGGCGGCCAGAACGTGGTCGATGGGGTGGTTTTCAGTGGCGGGGGTGGTGGTAAGGGCGGCGGGGTTGGGGGTCATCACAGTCTCCAGTGGGTGCTTTGATTGAGCGGAAGCCGCGACTTTAGGCAGCGCAACCTGCCAGCACAACGATGGAATTTGTGGCCCGGGCCGATAAAAAATTGATGGATCGCAGGGCGTTGACCGTTGGGCCCGTCAATCAGAAATGCCAGGCACTTGCCGCAAGTAGTCGTGAAGTGCCGCAATGGCTTGCCGCACTTTGGCGGGCTGGGCGTCTCGCTGCGGGGTGACGGCCCAGATGTCGAGCGTGCCGAACGACCAGTCTGGCAGCAGGCGCACCAGCCGCCCCGACTCCAGCGCGTCGTGCGCATCCATGCTGCCCACCAGCGCCAGGCCCAGCCCCGCCTCGCACATTTGCTGGATCGACAGCTGGTTGTTGCTGGCAATGCGTGGCTCTACCCGCAGGGACCGGGGTTCGCCCAAAGGGCTGCGCAGATCGATGATCAAACCCCCGCCCTCGCGCGCAAAACCCAGCCAGCTGTGGGTCAGCAACGCATCCGGGTCGCGGGGGGCTCCATGGGCGGCCACCCAGCCCGGTGACGCTGCCAGCACCCACTGCATGCCGCACAAGCGCCGGGCTGCCCAGGTGGAGTCCGCAAGCCGTCCAAAACGCACGGCCAAGTCAATGCGGGCGTTGATGAGGTCGATGGGAGAGTCGTCCACCAACAACCGTAAACGCAGCGCCGGGTGGGCCGCCAGCAGATGGCCCAGGGCGGGCGCGATGTGGCGTGCAAAACCCACGGTGGCAGACAGCCGCAGCTCGCCACTGGGCGCATCGCGTGACGCCGCCAGCTCGGCCCGTGCCTGATCGGCTGCGGCGCACATGGCGGCGCAGCGGGCGTGATAGCGCTGGCCCGCCTCGGTCAGCGCCAGTTTGCGGGTAGAACGGTGCAGCAGCGTGACGCCACCATCACTTTCGAGCTTGCGCACCTGCTGGCTCACGGCCGAGGTGCTCATGCCCAAGGCGCGCGCGGCGCCGCTCATCGAGCCGTGCTGCACTACGGCAGCAAAAACGGCCATGCGTTTGAGGTCTTCCATAGATTGGATGGGTTTGACGGGGGGTGATTGTGAAGTGGGGCTTCAAAGAGAAGGCGGTTTTGGCCATCTACCGCCCCCTTTGACAAGCTCCTATTCTCACTGCATCGCAACTTAGAAACCAAGGACTTCGTATGAACATCGCCCTGATTGGCGCCACCGGTTTTGTCGGCTCGGCCGTTTTGAATGAACTGCTGGAGCGCGGCCACCGCGTGACGGTGCTGGCCCGCAGCCCTGGCAAGCTGATTCCGCGCGAAGGCCTGACTGTGGTGGCTGCTAACGCACAGGATGCCGCCCAAGTCGCCAAGGCTGCTGCCGGCCACGATGCGGTGGTGAGCGCTTACAACCCGGGCTGGACGGCGCCCGACATCCACGACCAGTTCCTGAAGGGCACGCGCGCCATCATCGACGGCACCAAGCAGGCTGGTGTGCGCCGGTTTCTGATGGTGGGCGGCGCTGGCAGCCTGTTTGTGGCGCCCGGCGTGCAGTTGGTCGACACGCCCCAGTTTCCTGCCGAATGGAAGCAGGGCGCTCTGGCCGCGCGCGAAGCGCTGAACTGGATCCGCACCGAAAACACGCTGGACTGGACTTTCCTGTCGCCCCCCATCCTGCTGCAACCCGGCGAACGCACGGGCCAATACCGCCTGGGCGACGAGGCGCCGCTGATGAATGGCGAGCAACCTGGCAGCATCAGCGTGGCTGACCTGGCCGTGGCCATTGCCGACGAACTGGAAACGCCACGCCATGTGCAGAAGCGGTTTACGGTGGCGAACTGACCGCCCATGCTGACTGGGGGCAAAGGCTGAACGCCAGAAACTCCTGTTTTGATAGCTGCTAGCGCTTGATAGATAAGCGCTAGCGGCCAATTTGGCTATAAATTTTGGGTTCTAGCCAATAAACCACCGCATCGGCACCAGCACGATGGATGGGAACAGCACCATCAAGAACATCATCGCGAACTGCGCGCCCATGAACGGCAGCACGCCGCGCGTCACTTCGTCCATGCGCATCTTGCCCACCCCGGCCACCACGTTCAGCACCGTGCCGACCGGTGGCGTGATGAGCCCGATGGCGTTGTTCATGATGAACAGCACGCCAAAGTACACCGGGTCGATGCCTGCAGCCTTGATGACTGGCATGAGCATGGGGGCCAGGATCAGGATGGTGGGGGTCATGTCCATGGCGGTGCCCACGGCCATGACCAGCAGCATGATGGCCATCATCAGCAGGATGGGGTTGTCCATGAACGGGCGCAGCAGCTCGACCAACTGACGGGGAATGTCGGCCACGGTAATGAGCCAGGCGCTGACCATGGCGGCGGCCACCAGAAACATGATGATGGCCGTGGTTTTGGCGGCGTTCACGAACACGGCGGTCAGCTGGCGCCAGTGCAGTTCGCGGTAGACCACCGTGGCGACGAAGAGCGCGTAGACGGCGGCCACAGCTGCGGCTTCGGTGGGGGTGAACACGCCCATCTTCAGGCCCACGATCACGATCACCGGCAGGAACAGCGCCCAGGTGGATTCCTTCAATGCCTGCAGCTTCTCTGCGGTCGTTGCACGGGGCGGTGGCTTGATGTTTTCGCGCTGCGACACCCAGTACCAGGCCGCAGCAATGGACAGCCCCATCAGCAGGCCCGGCACGATGCCCGCCAGAAACAGCTTGCTGATCGACACGTTGGCCGCCACGCCAAACACCACAAATCCGATCGACGGAGGGATGACGGGCGCGATGATGCCGGCCGACGCAATGAGCCCCCCGGCACGCGCTTTGTCGTGGCCCGCCTTCACCATCATGGGCAGCAGCAGCGCAGCCAGCGCCGCCGTGTCGGCCACGGCCGAACCCGACAGCGCCGCCAACATGCAAGCCGCCAGAATGGCCACAAAGCCCAGCCCGCCGCGCTTGTGTCCCACCAGCGTGAGTGCCAGCTTGACGATGCGCTGCGACAAACCGCCCGCGTTCATGATCTCGCCCGCCAACATGAAGAAGGGCACGGCCAGCAGCGGGAACGAGTCCGCGCCGTTGATGACGTTCTGCGCCAGGATCTGTGCGTCAAACAGGTCCAGGTGCCACATCAGTGCCACGCCGGACACCAGCAGCGCATACGCAATAGGAACGCCAATGGCCATGGCTGCCAGCAGTGCGCCCAGAAAGATGAATACGGTCATGGGGTGGTCTCCTGGGCGGGCTCACTTGGATGCCGCTGGTGGCGTGGTGGTGCGGTCAAGGTGCAAGGCCTCGGCGGCGGCCACTTCTTCAGAGCCGGAGACTCGGACCAACTGGTCGTCTGGCACCTGCCCCGACAGCAGCCGCCACAGGTTGAGCAGCAGCAACAGGCCCGACGCCACGGCAAACACCACACCCGATGCGTAGAAGATCGCCACCGATGCGCCGGTCACCGGCGCTTCCACGTCCCAGTTGATGCGGGCCTGCGACAGCGCTCCGCTGAACAGCAGCCAGGTGCAAAACAGCATGAGGCCGTGGCTGATGACCAGGCACGCCCGCTGCGCGATGGGTGGAAGCTTGGTGAGAACCATATCGGTGCCCAGGTGGCCATGCTCCTTGACCGCAACGATGGCGCCCAGGAACGTGATCCACACAAACAGCCAGCGCGACACCTCTTCGCTGACCGCAATGCCCGAGTTGAAGGCATAGCGCAGCACCACGTTGCCGAACACCATCACCACCATCACGGCCAGTGCCAGCGCGATGAGGACGTTGATCCACCGGCAGCACCGGTCTATGAGGGCGTTGAGCATGGGCGTCTCCTTCGTCTTTTTCTGGTGTGCGTGCCGTTGCGGCCTGTGGTTCAAAGCGCTGCGCCGCGCAGCAGGCCGCGCTGCGTCAGATTGCTGATGAAAGCGCGCAAACCAAATTGCCAGGGCGCTGCCGTTTCGCTGTGGGTCACGCGGTTGTGCAGGCCACCCAGCCAGGCGCTCTGGATGGTGACCACATCGCCCGAGCTTGTGGGTGAAGCCGCTGCCCGGCTCGTCGCGGTCTTCGATGGGCGCGAACAGCGTGCCCAGGAACAGCATGAACCCGTCGGGGTACTGGTGGGCGGCCAGCGTCTGCGCCACCAGGTCGGTCGGGTCGCGGCTGATGCTGGCCATGGTGTTGATCCCACGCAGCTCGTAGCCGTCCGCGCCCACCACGCGCAAATGCACGGTTTCGTTGCGCACCTGTTCCATGCCAAAGCCCGCGTCGTCAAACAGCCGGATAAAGGGGCCCAGCGCGCACGACGCGTTGTTGTCCTTGGCCTTGCCCAGCAGCAGCGCGCTGCGGCCCTCGATGTCGCGCAGGTTCACGTCGTTGCCCAGCGTGGCGCCCACGATGCTGCCCCGGCTGTTCACGGCCAGCACCACCTCGGGTTCGGGGTTGTTCCAGGCCGAATCGGCGCGGATGCCGATGTCGTCACCGCAGCCCACCGATGCCAGCACCGGGGCCTTGGTGAACACCTCGGCGTCCGGCCCGATGCCGACTTCCAGGTACTGGGACCACAACCCTTTTTGCTGCAACAGCGCTTTGAGCTCCATGGCTTCAGGTGATCCGGGGCGGATGTCCGCCAGGTTCTCTCCGATCAGCCCGATCACCTGGCTGCGCAATGCCTGCGCGCGGCTGGCGTCTCCTCGGGCTTGTTCTTCGATCACGCGTTCGATCAGGCTGGCAGCAAACGTCACGCCTGCGGCCTTGACTACCTGCAGGTCGCAAGGGGCCAGCAGCCAGGGGCGGCTGGTGTCGCGCGTGGCCGGGCAGGCTGTTGGCCAGCAGGTCCTCCACGCTGCACAGGTACTGGCCCGGGGCCGCACGTGCGGCCTGCTGCAGGAGCCAGCGTGTCGAGCAGCGTGCTCATGGTGGCGTAGTGCGCGCTGAGGTCGAACACGCCTTCGGGCCGCAGTGCCACCACGGCCGGGCCGGGTAACGCACCAGGGAGCCATACGCGGCCGACCAGTGCGCCCTTCAGGCCGTCGTCCGGGAGGATTTGGTGAGGCTGGGCGCCGCCTGCAAATGCGGTCGCTGGGGTGTCATTCATGGAGTTCTTTCTACGCAAGAAGATGGATCAGAGTCAGCCCCGTGCTGCGTGTCACTGCGATCAGGGCCAAGCGACTTCAAAAAATGGTCAACCGTTCACGCTGAGCTTGTCGAAGCGCTGCGCTGGGCTTCGACAAGCTCAGCCCGAACGGGTGTGGGGGTAGAGATCAATGCTGAGCCGGCCCGCCATTCCCGTGCGCTCCCGGTCAGTGGTTGTGGCGTGGGGTTTTTTCGGAGATGCGCCGATAGTCCAGCGCAAAGTCCAGCGTCGCGCCATCGGCCAGCTGGCCCGTTTTTTCGCGGTACAACGCTTCCCAGGGCGACTGGCTGGCGGGAACAGGCGGCGCGGGCAGATCGCGTTGGCGGCGCTCGATTTCTTCAGGCGCCACCAGCGCATCGCAGCGCCCGGCGTTCAGGTCGATGCGGATGGTGTCGCCGCTTTGCAACCAGCTCAGCCCTCCGCCCACGGCACTCTCGGGCGAAGCGTTGAGGATGGACGGGCTGTCTGCCGTGCCCGACTGGCGGCCATCGCCCAGCGTGGGCAGGGTGTTGATACCGCGCCGGATCAGCGCATCGGGCGGTTGCATGTTGACCACTTCCGCCGAGCCGGGCCAGCCAATCGGCCCCGCGCCGCGCATCACCAGAATGCAGCCTTCGTCGATGTTCAGCGCCGGGTCGTTGATGCGTGCGTGGTAGTCGTCGGCGCCTTCAAACACCACGGCACGGGCTTCAAAGATGCCCTCGCGGCCCGGCTGGCTCAGGTAGCGCTCGCGGAACGCGGGCGATATCACCGAGGTCTTCATGATGCCGAAGTCGAACAGGTTGCCGCTGAGCACCAGGAACCCTGCCTTTTCCATCAGCGGCTTGCTGAAAGGGCGGATCACCTCGCGGTCGCGCGTTTCGCGGCCTTGCAGGTTGTCGCCGATGGTCTTGCCCGTCACACTGGCGCAATCGTTGTGCAGGCGGCCCGCCTGCTGCAGTTCCCACATCAGTGCGGGCACGCCGCCTGCGCGGAAGAACCGCTCGCCCAAAAACTGGCCCGCAGGCTGCATGTTCAGCAGCAGCGGTAGGTCGTAGGCGTGTTCGGTCCAGTCCTTGGCCTCCAGCACCACGCCCGCATGGCGCGCCATGGCCATCACGTGCACCTGCGCATTGCTGCTGCCCCCGGCCACGCTGATGACCGACAGTGCATTCAGGAAACTCTCGCGCGTCAGGATGCGCGAGGGGCGCAGGTCTTCATACGCCATGTCGACAATGCGGCGCCCGGTCTCGTACGCCATCTGGCCGCGTTCGCGGTAGGGCGCCGGAATGGCAGCGCAGCCGGGCAGCGACAGCCCCAGGGCTTCTGCCACCGCGTTCATGGTGGATGCGGTGCCCATGGTGTTGCAGTGGCCCGCCGACGGCGCGCTGCTGCAGGCGCGTTGCAAAAATTCTTCTTCGTCGATCTCGCCGGCCGCCAGCTGGCGGCGGCTGCGCCAGATCACGGTGCCCGAGCCCACCAGCGTGCCGTCGTGCCAGCCGTCCAGCATCGGCCCACCCGAGAGCACGATGGCCGGGATGTCTACCGTGGACGCCGCCATGACACCCGCCGGGGTGGTCTTGTCGCACCCGGTGGTCAGCACCACCGCGTCGATGGGGTAGCCGTACAGGATCTCCACCAGGCCCAGGTAGGCCAGGTTGCGGTCCAGCGCCGCAGTGGGGCGGCGGCAATTTTCAAAAATGGGGTGGACCGGAAACTCCATCGGGATGCCCCCCGCATCGCGGATGCCGTCACGCACGCGGCGCGCCAGGTCCACGTGGATGCGGTTGCAGGGCGACAGGTCGCTGCCCGTCTGCGCAATACCGATGATGGGCCGGCCCGAGCGCAGCTCTTCGGGCGTGAGCCCGTAGTTCATGAAGCGTTCGAGGTAGAGCGCCGTCATGTCCGAGCGCGCGGGGTCGGCAAACCAGTCGCGCGAGCGAAAGGGGCGGCGGGGTGTTTTGGTCATAGATCGCGAAGTGGGTGGTAGCAAGCGGGACGGGTGCAGCGCTGATTGGGCATTCTTGAATTTGCGCCACTCACACCCGTTCGGGCTGAGCTTGTCGAAGCCTTCGAGCAGCGCTTCGACAGGCTCAGCGTGAACGGTTCCGGGGGCGAATCAACAGGCTGTCGCCGGTAGCAAATCAGTTACTTGCCGCCCCGCGCCTTGGCCAGTTCGCCCATCATTTCGCTGGTGGTTGCTTCACCAAACTCCTTGCTGTACTTGGCCAGCACGGGCTGCAGCTTGGTGCGCAGCTTGGCCTGCTCGGCGGCGGGCAGCTCGGTGATCTGCATGCCGGCCTTCTTCAGTTCGCCCAAAGCGGTTTCGCTGAAGGCGCGGATGGTCTTGCGCTCAAACAGCGTGGCCTCGCGCGCGGCCTCCTGCACAATTTTTTGCTCTTCGGCCGACAGGCCGTCCCAGGTCTTCTTGGACATCAGCAGCACCCAGGCGCTGTACATGTGGCGCGACAGCACCAGGTGCTTTTGCACTTCAAAGAACTTGCTCGCCAGGATGGTGGCAGGCGGGTTTTCCTGCCCGTCCACGGCCTTTTGTTCCATGGCGGTGTACAGCTCGGTGAACGGCATGGGCGTGGCGTTGGTGCCCAGCGCGTTGAAGGTGTCCAGGAACAGGGGGCTCTGGATCACGCGCAGCTTCAGGCCTGCCAGATCATCGGCCGTGTTGATGGGACGGCGCGAGTTGGTCACGTGGCGGAAGCCGTTTTCCCAGAAGCCCAGGCCGATCAGGCCCTTGTCGGGCAGCATGGCCAGCAGCTTCTGGCCGAAGGGGCCGTCGAGCAAGGCGTCGGCTTCGGCCTCGGTGTTGAAGGTGAGGGGCAGGTTCAGCACGCCAAAGGGCTTGATCAGCGACATCAGCGTGGACGAATCCGGAATCGTCATCTCCAGCGTGCCGCCGCGCAGGGCCGAGGTCATGCTCACGTCGTTGCCCAGGGCGCCGCTGGCAAACAGCTTGGCGGTCATCTTGCCGCCGCTCTTGGCCTGCAGGCGCTCGGCAAAGTGGCGCACGGCCTGCGCTTGCGGGTGGTCGTCGCTCAGGCCGATGCCGACCTTGAAGGTGTGTTCCTTGACTTGCGCCGCGACGGGTGCGGTGAGGGCGGCCAGCAGCGTGGCGGCCAGGGCGAGGGTCTTGAATTGCATGGTGTCTTGTCTCCGTTGGAATGGCGGGGCCCCGCTGGCGAGGCCGTCGGCGCCTGCGGCTTTTTTGAGTGAGCCGTCATGAACGCAAGGCGAAGGTTAGGTATCACGCCCCGCTGGGTCCACTGAATCTTTTGCTACGATCCATTCCAAACGCTTATGAGTCCAGACGAATTTCCGGGTAAACCCTTGTCTTTGGCGCAGGCCTGCGCGCGCCTGCGCTTTCGCCATTTGCAGTTTCTGGACATCCTCGGGCGCACCCGCAACCTGCGGCTGACGGCCGAGCAGATGCACGTCACGCAGCCAGCGGCCACCAAGATCCTGATGGACATCGAAGAGATCCTGGACGCGCGATTGTTTGACCGTTTGTCGCGCGGCATGCGGCCCAACGAGCTGGGGCTTTTTACGCTGCGTTATGCCAGCGCCGCGCTCGACGGCCAGCGCCAATTTGTCGATGAATTCAACGCCCTTAAACAGGGCGGGCACGGGCACCTGACGGTGGGCGCCATCACGGGGTCGGCAGCGCACTTGCTGGTGGCCTCGGTGGTTGAAATCCAGCGCCTGCGACCGTTGCTGGTGCTGAAAATTCTGGAGCAAAGCAGCGACCAGCTCGTTGCCTGGCTGGCCGAGCGCAAGATCGATCTGATGATCGGCCGCTTTACCGATGAGGCCCAGCGCAGCCAGTTCCACTATGAGCGGCTGTCGGCCGAGCCGCTGTATGTGGTGGGTGGGCAGCACCATCCGCTGCGCGGCACGGCCGACCTGGCGCTGACCGAGCTGGCCCACTGGCCGTGGATTCTGTACCCGGCCTCGACGGCCGTGCGAAAAATGTCAGACGACCTGTTTGGCGGCGCGGGCCTGGCGCTGACGGCAGGGGTGGTGGAGACCCCGTCCTTTTTGTTTGCGCTGGAGCTGATGAACACCACCAACATGATGTCGCTGCAGCCCGCCCGCCTGGTCGAAAAATATGTCAACAAGGGCCTGCTGTCGCGCATCCCCCTGGACCTGCCCGACCGCATGCCCAGCTATGGCCTGATCACGCGGCTGGGCGAAGAGCCCACACCGTCGGCGCAGGCCTTTATTGACGTGCTGCGCGAAACGGCGGGCGTTCCCCCTGAGGCGTCTTGAGGGGTTCTGGTAGCAATCCTAATCAATAACTAAAAGTTATTGAAAAATGACGACGGTTTGGGGTTTGTAGGGGCCAGGGAAGGCGTTGACCGCCTGCCGTTGCCTCCACGCCGTTATGCTCTGCGCCCCTTGACCGAAACCTGCCTGCTGCCCCATGACCGACTTTGCCGACGACACGCCCACCCCCATCCACGAAGCCCGCGTATGGAGCGACGAGCGCTGGATCGCGCAGGTCATCAAGAACGAGGATGACGATGGCTGGGCAGTGGCCATGACGCTGCACGGCGAGTCCGAGCCCGCGCTGGTGGGCCCGTGGACCATGGGGCGCGACAAGAAAAACCCCAAGCCACTCGATGTGTCGGCCTTCAACACGCTGGTCAAAACCGCCAGCGAGGTGCTGCGCCGGCACGAGCAGCAGCTGCACGCGCAGCTCAACAAGAACGTGACCATCACCACCGCCGACGGCCTGCGCCTGCGCGTGGCCCTGGCCATCGTGCCCGACGAAGAAGGCGCCACCGCCACGCTGAGCGCGCAGGACGAGCTGGGTGAAGAGGTAGCCCGTGCGTCCGCGCCGCCCACCTTCAAGCTCACGCCCGCCAGCGCAGCGGCCTGGGCCGAAGGCTGGGTTTCAGCGCGTGCGCTGAGCAGACTTCGGCATTCAATACAGCCCACGGCCGCGGAAACTGGCACTGCCAGTGCAGGCAATCGCCTGCGCGACGGCGTGCTGCGTGCCCGCCGCCTAAAATTATGTCCGTCGGCCCCGGATGACCTTCGGGACCGACAGCGTTCTCAGGGCGGGGCGGAATTCCCCACCGGCGGTATTTGTTGGCTGAAAAGCCAGCAAGAGCCCGCGAGCGCCTGCGGTCCCGTTCTTCGGATCGGCCTGCAGGGTCAGCAGATCTGGTGCGAAACCAGAGCCGACGGTCACAGTCCGGATGAAAGAGATCGCGAAACGAGGGACGTCCTGCATAAACGTTGCGAGACCGCGCTATCGCGGACCGCAGGGAGCGATGCCGGGCATCCCTAGCGCACCCGCACCGGGTGGCTGGGCCCTTGGCGTTTGCCTGCGTGCTTTGTTGCGCGCTGGCACGGCGCTGGGTCTGCGCCGCCCTGTGCAGGCGCCGTGCTCGCGCGCGCCCTGATTCTGGTATGACCTGTTTTGAGGAACCCATGAATCAGTCTTCTTCACCTTCCGTTTCCCCCCTGGCCCCCGTCGCCGCCCACCGTGGCGCCCGCGTGGCCATCATCAGTGCCAGCTGGCACCAGGATATCGTGCACCAGGCGCGCGACGCGGCCCTGGCCGAGTTCGACCGCCACGGCCTGCCACCCGCGCAGGTGGCGCTTTTTGACGTGCCCGGTGCGTTCGAGATCCCGCTGTTGGCTCGCAAGCTCGCGCGCAGCGGGCGCTACGACGCCATCGTGGCTTGCGCGCTGGTGGTCAACGGCGGCATCTACCGCCACGAGTTCGTCACCACCGCTGTCATCGACGGCCTGATGCGCGTGCAACTCGACACCGAGGTGCCCGTGATGTCGGCCGTGCTCACCCCGCGCGACTTTCACGACCACGAAGACCATGTGCGCTTCTTCCGCGAACACTTCGTGAAAAAGGGCACCGAGGTGGCCCAGGCCTGCCTGCAGACCATGGGCTACCTGCGCAAGCTGGCCTCGCCCACGCTGGCCACCCCTCAGCAGGCCACGCCTGCAGTGGCGGTGGCCGAGGCCGTAGCGGCCTGAGCGACCTGGCGCCACTCTCTGCCGCGCCCGTCAATACCGTATTGCTATTAAATATATAGCTATAAAGGCATGCTGGGCGAGCGGTAACGGCCTTTTTTATCCATAAAAGACCGCTCAGGTCGCGGCCAGCCGGGGCTGGCGGCCCACAGGCGCCGTGGGGTGTGCCAGTGTCGGGGCGTCCGCCTCTGCCAGCCGGAACACCGCCACCGCCTGCACCAGTTGCTGCGCCTGCACCTTCAGGCTGTCGGCTGCGGCGGCGCTTTCTTCGACCAGAGCCGCGTTTTGCTGCGTGGCCTGGTCCATCTGCGTGATGGCTTCGCCCACTTGCGACACGCCCAGGCTTTGCTCGTTGCTGGCGGCACTGATCTCGCCCACGATGTCCGTCACGCGGCGGATGGAGGCGACCACTTCGGTCATGGTGGCGCCGGCCTTGTCCACCAGGGTGGTGCCCAGTTCCACCCGCTCCACGCTGGCGTGGATCAGCGTCTTGATTTCCTTGGCCGCATCGGCGCTGCGCTGGGCCAGGCTGCGCACCTCGCTGGCCACCACCGCAAAGCCGCGGCCTTGTTCGCCGGCACGCGCTGCCTCGACGGCCGCGTTCAGCGCGAGGATGTTGGTCTGGAAGGCAATGCCATCGATCACGCTGATGATGTCGGCGATCTTCTTGCTGCTGTCGTTGATGCCCTTCATGGTGGTCACCACTTCGGCCACCACATCGCCGCCCTGCACGGCCACTGTCGATGCGCTCACTGCCAGCTGGTTGGCCTGGCGGGCGTTGTCGGCGTTGGCCTGCACGGTGGAGTTGAGCTCTTCCATCGACGCCGAGGTTTCCTCCAGCGCGCTGGCCTGCTGCTCGGTGCGGGCGCTGAGGTCGTTGTTGCCCTGCGCGATCTCGGTGCTGGCGGCAGCCACGCTGTGGGCGTTGTTGCGCACATTGCTGACCACGCGCGACAGGCTGTTCTGCATGTCGTGCAGGGCGTTAAGCAGCAGCGCAATCTCGTCTTTGCCCGCCACATGCTGCGCCACCGTCAGGTCACCGCCCGCAACTGCCTGCGATACGCGCACCGCGTTGTCCAGCGGGTTCACCACGGTGCGGCTGAAGGCAATGGCGCCTGCAATGCCCAGGGCGCAGACCACCAGCATCACTACCAGGCTGATGGTGGTGGCACGCTGCGCTGCACCCGCTGCGCGCTCGGCCACTTCGGTGCTGGCCTTGGCGATCAGGGTGCCGGCCTGGTCCAGCAGTTGGGAAGGCTCGCGGTCCATACCTGCCACCGCCTTGTCGCCCACCTGTGGGTCGTGGTCGGCGGCCTTGAAGGCGTCAAACCCCTTGCGGTAGGCGGCGCCCATGCGTTCGTGCGCCTGGGCGAACTGTTGCACGCGTTCACGGCCTTCGCCAGGGGGCAGGGCAGCGATGAGCTTCTGTGCCTCGTCCTTGATGGCCTTTTCCTGTTTTTCAAAAGCCGTCCAATAGCGCGTCAGCTGGGCCGGGTCCTTGCCGCGCAACAGCACGTTTTTCCACTCCTGCACCTGCACCTTGAAGTCGTTGAGCATGCCCGACGCCAATCGCTCGTGCTCAAAGCTTTGCGCCACGGTGGTTTGGTAGGTCCCGAGCGCCTGGTTCAGGCGGCTGATGCCAAACAGCGCCGCCGCAAACAGCAGAAGCAGTGACACGGTAAAGGCCAGGGGGAGCTTGAGGCTGAGCTTCATGGGGAACTCCTGTGGGGTCCACGGTTCGCCGCTGGGGCGAGGCTAAGTGACTGCGGCCCAGCTGGACTTACCCCGTACGTCGCGGAGGTGGTCCCACTGCGCTTCTCGTCCCGGTCAACCAGCGCGTGCTGTGCGCCGTGCCGGAGAGATCTCCGCTGCCATTATGGGGACAGATGTAAATTTGTGTACAAGTCTTTTCATCGCTGCGCGACAAGGTGAAAGCGCTAAGAAATCTTGCTTTTGATATGAAATTTATAGCTGCTAGCGCTTTATGGATAAGCGCTAGAGGCCAATTTGACTAAACTTTTAAACAAAAACGGCCTTACTGATAAAGGCAAGGCCGTTTCGGTGGAGGAAGCGCTGGTGTTGTCTGCGTGCCCTCAGGCCTATAAAACCCCGCTTGCCCGCATCGCCGCAATACGCGCAGCGTCCAGTCCCATCTCGGTCAGCACCTCATCCGTGTGCTGGCCCAGTGCTGGGGGTGCATTGCGCAGCACGGGGGGGTTAGCCGACAGCCGAAGCGGGCTGGCGACGCCGGTGATTTGCGCTACGCCGTCGCCAGCCTCGCCGTCCTTCCAGCGCGGCAGCGTCACGGCCAGGCCGCGCGCTTTAACTTGCGCATCGTCGAACGCCTGGGCGATGGTGTTGACGGGGCCGCAGGGCACGGCCTTGTCTTCCAGCAGCGTGATCCATTCGGCCGTGGTGCGCGTGCGGGTGACGGCCTCCATGGCAGGGATCAGCACGGTACGGTTTTGTACGCGCAGGGTGTTGGTGGCAAAGCGCGGGTCGCTGGCCCACTGGGGCTGCTCGGCGGCGGCGCAAAAGCGCTGAAACTGCCCGTCATTGCCAATGGCCAGCAGCATGTTGCCGTCGGCCGTCGCAAAGTCCTGGTAGGGCGCGAGGCTGGGGTGGCTGTTGCCCATGCGGCCGGGGGCCTTGCCGGTGGCGAGGAAGCCCGAGGCCTGGTTGGCCAGCACGGCCATTCCCACGTCCAGCAGCGCCATGTCGATGTGCTGGCCCTGGCCCGTGCCGTTGGTGGCGTTGTCGCGCACGTGCAGCGCGGCCAGGATGGCGTTGCTGGCATACAGGCCGGTGAACAGGTCGATCACCGCCACACCCACGCGCATGGGGCCGCCGCCGGGTTGGTCGTCGGCCTGGCCGGTGATGCTCATCAGGCCCGTCATGGCCTGCACCATCAGGTCGTAGCCCGCGCGCTCGGCATACGGGCCGTCTTGCCCAAAGCCGGTGACGGAGCAGTAGATGAGGCGCGGGTTGAGTGCGCGCAGGCTTTCATGGTCCAGGCCGTATTGCTTGAGGCCGCCGACCTTGAAGTTCTCCACCACGATGTCCGCCTCTTGCGCCATCTGCTTGATGAGCGCCTGGCCCTCGGGCGAAGCCATGTCGATGGTCACCGAGCGCTTGTTGCGGTTGCAAGCTGTGTAGTAGCTGGCCTGGTTGGTGTCGTTCCCCTCGGCGTCCTTCAAAAAGGGTGGGCCCCACTGGCGCGTGTCGTCGCCCACGCCGGGGCGCTCTACCTTGACCACATCCGCACCCAGGTCGGCCAGGATCTGCGTGCACCACGGCCCGGCCAGCACGCGGGAGAGGTCGAGCACCTTGATGCCGGCGAGGGCGCCTGGGGAAGAGGGGGAGGTGGTCATGAAATTACTATAAGTTTGATAGCTTTTGGCGCTTATCCATCAAGCGCTAGAGGCCTAGAACACTGGAAATGTGCGTACTGTGAGCCCCGTATTCACTCCCTCTCCCCTCGCGGGAGCGGGTTGGGGAGAGGGGGCGATCCGGCACACCGCATGCGCCGCCACCCCCTCTCCCCCGGCCCCTCTCCCGCGAGGGGAGAGGGGGAGCTCTCGCCGCCGCAGTGGGCAGCAGGGAGGCCAGGCCTCAGTTGGCGAACGCCGCGATTCCTGTCTGCGCCCGGCCCAAAATCAGCGCGTGCACATCGTGCGTGCCTTCATACGTGTTCACCACCTCCAAGTTCACCAGGTGGCGCGCCACGCCGAACTCGTCGCTGATGCCGTTGCCGCCCATCATGTCGCGCGCCAGGCGGGCGATGTCGAGGGCCTTGCCACAGCTGTTGCGCTTGATGATGGAGGTGCCTTCCAGGCTGGCCGTGCCCGCGTCCTTCATGCGGCCAAACTGCATGCAGGCCTGCAGGCCGATGGCGATCTCGGTCTGCATGTCGGCCAGCTTCTTCTGGATGAGCTGGTTGGCGGCCAGGGGGCGGCCAAACTGCTTGCGGTCCAGCGTGTACTGGCGTGCGGTGTGCCAGCAGAACTCGGCCGCACCCAACGCACCCCAGGCAATGCCATAGCGCGCGCTGTTCAGGCAGGTGAAGGGACCCTTCAAACCTTGCACTTCAGGAAACGCGTTCTCTTCGGGCACGAACACGTCGTCCATCACGATCTCGCCGGTAACCGATGCGCGCAGGCCCACCTTGCCGTGGATGGCGGGGGCTGTCAGGCCCTTCATGCCCTTTTCGAGCACGAAGCCGCGGATGGGGCCCACGGCGCCGCCTTCGGAGACTTCCTTGGCCCAGACCACGAACACATCAGCCACCGGGCTGTTGGTGATCCACATCTTGCTGCCCTTGAGCTTGTAGCCGCCATCGACCTTGTAGGCGCGCGTGGCCATGCTGCCGGGGTCGGAGCCGTGGTCGGGCTCGGTCAGGCCAAAGCAGCCAATCCATTCGCCGCTGGCCAGCTTGGGCAGGTACTTTTGTTTTTGTCCTTCAGTGCCAAACTCAAAAATGGGCACCATCACCAGCGACGACTGCACGCTTGCCATTGAGCGGTAGCCCGAATCCACACGCTCCACTTCGCGGGCGATCAGACCATAAGCGACGTAGCCCAAGCCGGGGCCGCCGTATTGCTCGGGGATGGTGGGGCCCAAGAGGCCCACTTCGCCCATCTCGCGGAAGATGCTCACGTCCATCTTTTCGTGGCGGAAGGCGTCCAGCACGCGGGGTGCCAGCTTGTCCTGGCAATACGCTGCGGCGGCGTCGCGGATGGCGCGCTCGTCGTCGGTCAGTTGCTGGCTCAGGAGGAAAGGGTCATCCCATTGAAAAGCGGCGTGGGCCATGTGTATGTCTCCGGTAGGAAAGAAATGGAAAGGAACGGGTCTGGGGTGCATCGTAGGCCTTGGGGTGGTGGGCCGCAAGCGAGTTCTTTTCATCCAGACATGCGTTTATGGAATGTATGGAATACTTGCCGACCGCCGGTCCATGGTGGAAAGGCCAAACACAAGTTCCTCTTCATCATGCGCCGCAACATTCCATCGACCCAGGCCCTGGCCTGTTTTGAAGTCGCCGCCCGCCACGAGAGCTACACCCGCGCCGCGCAGGAGCTGTCGCTCACCCAGAGTGCCGTCTCACGCCAGATTCAGGCGCTGGAAGAATTCCTGGGAGTGCAACTGTTTCGCCGCACACGCCACGGTGTGGTGCTCACGCCTGCGGGCGCGCACTACGGCCGCCAGGTGGCCCGGTGGTTGCAAGGGCTGGAGCGAGACACACTGGACGTAATGGCCCACCAGGGCGAAGGCGGCACCCTGACACTGGCGGCAGTGCCCACGTTTGCCACCCGCTGGCTCATCCCGCGCCTGCCGCAATTGGCGCAGCAGCATCCCGACATCGTGGTGCACATCGACACCCAAACGCGGCCTTTTTTGTTTGCAGACACCACCTTTGATGCCGCGCTGTACGCGGGCACACCCGAGCAGGTAGCCAACTGGCCTGGCGTGCAGGCGCAGTTGCTGATGCACGAAGACGTGGTGCCTGTGTGCAGCCCCCGCCTGCTCGAATCCGCTGTGCCCCGGGGCAGGGGCCGCGCCCATCAGCCTATTACCGCCGAGGCGCTGGCCGAGCTGCCCCTGCTGCAGCAAAGCACGCGCCCGTATGGCTGGCGGCAGTGGTTCGATGCGATGGGGGTGGATGCACCGCATGCGCTGGACGGCCCGCGTTATGAACTGTTCTCCATGCTGGCCGTTGCCGCCACCCACGGCATGGGTGTGGCGCTGATACCGCCTTTGCTGATCGAGGCCGAACTGGCCAGCGGCGAATTGGTGGTGGCCTGCGCCCGGCCGCTGCGCGGTGAGCGGGCCTACTATCTTGTCATTCCGGCGCAAGCGCAGCCGCCGGTGGTGGCGGCGTTTGCAAAGTGGCTGCAAGGCATGGTCGAGGCAGGTGCGTCGTCCCCGTAGTCGGTTGAATGGGGGTGGTCAGGGATGACGCTCTTGCACAGGGGGAGGCGGTGAACTAATCTGGTTCGGCGGAAGTCAGTCTTTCATCAACTTTGTCTGAGAGCGACCACCATGACCACTTACCACGCTCCGCATTTCGACCCCACTGTCGACGAAATCGCAACCCTCAAACAACTCGAAATGGGCGAGGTCATCACGCTGCCCCATGCCCTCAAAGACCACGTATCAGGTCGTTTGCTCGACTGGGGCCTTATCGCCAAAGGCCAATGGCGAGTTGGCCATTACGCCCAGCGGTCGGCAATTGATACGTCGGCAGGAGTAATGGCATGGGGGTTTAGCGCGCGACGGTCTGATGGGTCGGTCGGCGTATGGATGAGGTGCCCCAGAGCTTCACTCCTACGCGGCACCTGAGATTTGGCTGACTGGTCGTGGACGGGTGGAAACATACGATTTGGTACAGGCAGACGTGATATCCACATCGCCATGAGACCCCCCCCACTTCAGGAGAAAACTATGCGCCGTACCGCCCGTCCAACCGCCGTGAAAGTGCTAGCTAGCTTGGCTGCTGTTGTTACTTTCACTGCCAACGCCCAAGCAGTATTTTCTCCATACGAGGGCACATTGACAATTCCTACGGTAGTGGTGGGTGACCAGTCGTATAGCAATGTGGTGTTGCGTGTGGGAGCCGATGGAAAATTCGGCCTGGAAACGCAATCGCAAACCACCTCCGCGGCAGCCGCACCAGCCGCTAAAGTTCCTTCTGTTCATTCCTTCTCGTATATCCCTCAACCCAACACGCAATTTGTCAACGGCGTAGTAGGTGGACCTGTCGCCACGTGCAGCAACCTTCCGAGGGCGGGTATCACCCTGCAAATACCTGCTGGCGTAACTGCCAATAAAAAAGTGCCCTTGGTCATTGTCCTTTCAGGTTGGGCACCGGATGGGCAGCGCTATCCGGCGGCAGCCAAGCAATACTCGATGGGGTTGGATGAATTTGTAGGGGCGGGAATGGCTGCTGCTACGTTTGAATATCGTGGCTGTGACGACCGCGCTACTCCGCTCATTGCGCGCACAAAATCAGACGGTACGATAGACATTTCGACTTCTGACTTTGGTATGGCAATGGCCGCCCTGCGTACGGGAATTTCGCAGAGTAACTTGGCTGTCGATACCAGCCGCGTCATCGTTGTTGGGACTTCTTACTCTGCCAATCTTGCCTATACGCTTGCCGTACAGCACCGCTTGAAAGGAGCCATTGCTATGGCCGGTGGATGCGATGCCATCTGCCAGATGACAGGCACGGTAAAAGATCAACCCAACGATTTCCGAGTCGCTGGAACTCCTATACCGGTGGCTGCCATCTCCGGCCTGAATGACCCCCTGTACGGTGCGTATTCACCAGGCGCACTCGGTTATGGCGCAGCTTCGGCTAGAGCGAGAATTTTGAATGCTATTTCTGATCCTGCAATGCGGCCTGCAGCGTTTTACACGTACCTTGATGGCGTTGCAGCACACGAAATCAATGTTCCTATGTGGCGTCAAGCGCAACGGTTTGCGCAATGTATGACAAACCTTCGTTCGCCAACCGAATGTACTGCGGATGATCGCTAATGGATCACTAATGGATCGGTACATGGCTGTGCGGAGACACGCCTTTTTCAGTTTGCAAAAGCCGCTGTTTCCTGCAGTAGGTGCTGTGATACCCAAACGTTCGCGAGTGGGGTGAGAGGTTATTACAGCTTCGCAACTGTCTGCGAAGATGGTGCTGAATCTAGCGATAGGTAGTTTACTGTGCTCAACATGATTTTCGTGCCTGTATCCTCGTCTCACCTTCGCAAAGCGCTGTGTATCGCCACCTTGGCGGCATGCGGCGTGCTGTTACAAGGCTGCAGCGCCGTCAAACTGGCGTACAACCAGGTTTCACACTTGGCCTATTGGCAGCTGGACAGCTACCTCGACCTTTCAGAAAACCAAACCGCGCGCGTGCGCGATGAACTGGGCGATCTGCACCAGTGGCACCGCGACACCATGCTGCCCCGGCATGCCGAGCTGCTGCAAACAGTGCAGCAACAATTACCGTCCGTCATAGCACCGGAACAGGCCTGCCGCACGTACGAGGCTGTGCGCGCCCAGATCGACAAGGTCGTTGTCCAGGCCGAACCTAAGCTGGTTTGGCTGGCTTCCCAACTCACCGACACCCAGATCCGCAATCTTCAGAAAAAGCAGGCCGACGGCAACGCCGACTGGAAAAAAGAGTGGGTGGACGTGACGCCGGACAAGCTGCGTGAGCAGCGCTTCAAACAACTCTCGTCACGCGCAGAAACCTTTTACGGAAGTCTGGAAGAGCCGCAAAAAGCGGCCCTGCGCACTTTTATTGCCAAGTCATCGTTTGACCCACAGCGCACCTATGCCGAACGCTTGCGCCGCCAGAAGGACTTGGTGCAAGTGCTGCAAAAGATCACTGAAGATCGCACAAACACCGACCAGGCCCGTACCCTGCTGCGGGGGTACCTCGACCGATTCAACACATCGCCCGACGCGGCCTATCGACGCTATGCGCAAACGCTGGTGGAGGAAGGCTGTGAAGGCTTTTCTCAGGTGCACGCCGCGATGACCGCAGCGCAGCGGCTCAAAGCGGTGCAGTCGGTGAAGGGGTATGAACAGGACTTTCTCTTGCTTGCTGGCCGCTGACACGCGCAAAGCTACATCCAGCGCATGGCCTGTTCTTTCGGTATTTGTCAGCCGCATGTCGGTCGTTGCCCAGCCGTGGTGCGTGGGTCTCGTGGCCCTGGGTTGGCAGTGGCGCCACTGCTGTAAGCCGCTGCCGACACCAACCTTGGAAATCCTCTCGCGGTGACCCCAACTGTGGCGCCTTATCTTTGGTAATTGCAGAGCGATCCTGCTCTTCGCATGAAATTACCGTAAGGAGTTGATATGAATACCGATCAGATCAAGGGCGCCGTGAAAGAAGCTGCTGGCAAGGTTCAACAAAAAACTGGCGAGGTACTCAACAGCCCTGAGCAGCAGGTCAAGGGCGCCGCCAAGCAGGTTGAGGGCAATGTGCAAAAGAACTACGGCAACGCCAAGGAAGATGTGAAAGACGCTGTCAAGTGACGCTGTGCGGTCAACTGCGCCGCACAATAACGCCTAAAGCCCCGGAGTTTCCATGCTTCGGGGCTTTTGCTTTGGTCAAATCAAAGCCGTTTCTGGCGACGTCTGTTCGGCGGATGAGCCGGAAAGCATCAGAATTAGCAGCTTGAAAATTGAAAACTTATGACCCAACCTTCTGCCCATGCCGAATTGATCGCCACGTTCAGAAGGGCGCAGGCAGATGCCGCCCACAAGCAAGGGCTCATCAAAGCGGTTGCTGCCAAAGGCCCCAAGGCCATTCAGGCAGCAGTCGATACGGCAGCCAAAGCAGCGAAGCGCAGGGATTCCTATGCCGAAAAGCTGGCAGCTCTAGGAGTGTTGCTGAGCGATTGAACCAGCCCAAAAAGGCCCAGGCGCATGTGCTTGCGCGACGGCATTCACCGAGCCCGCTGCGAGCGCGCTTCTTATGAGGCCTCTCCTACGACCAGTTCTGGAGGTCCAGCGCCCAATGCGTTCTTTGTATAAGGGGCGCTCCAGGGTCGCCGACCAGAACGTCTGGCAAGTGGCGGCAGCAGTATCGGGGAACAACAAGCAGCCTTGCTTGTACTTATTGGCGCAGCAAAAGAAAAAGGCCGGTAGCTGTTGACAGCTACCGGCCTTATCTTTGGTGCCCGAGGCCGGAATCGAACCGGCACGCCTTGCGGCGGGGGATTTTGAGTCCCCTGCGTCTACCAATTCCACCACCCGGGCTGATATTCGCGAAGCCCCGAATTATGGCACAGTAGGGCGCATGAAATATCCGACGATTGAAGATGCTGTGGGTAACACCCCTCTGGTCGCGTTGCAGCGCATTGGGGCTAAGGAAAACGCCGCGCGTGGCAATGTGGTTTTGGGCAAGCTGGAGGGCAACAACCCAGCGGGCTCTGTGAAAGACCGGCCTGCGCTGTCGATGATCCGCCGTGCAGAAGAGCGCGGCGACATCCGCCACGGTGACACGTTGATTGAGGCCACGTCGGGCAACACCGGCATTGCGCTGGCGATGGCGGCCGCCATCAAAGGGTATCGCATGGTGCTGGTGATGCCCGAGGACTTGTCCATCGAGCGTGCGCAGACCATGAAGGCGTTTGGCGCCGAGCTGGTGCTCACCCCCAAAAGCGGTGGCATGGAACATGCGCGTGATCTGGCAGAGGCCATGCAAAAGCGTGGCGAGGGCAAGGTGCTGGACCAGTTTGGCAACCCAGACAACCCGCGCATCCACTACGAAACCACAGGCCCTGAGATCTGGGAGCAAACCGGCGGGCGGATTACGCATTTTGTGAGCGCCATGGGCACCACGGGCACCATCACGGGGGTGTCGCGGTTTCTCAAAGAAAAGAACCCGGCGATCCAGATCATTGGTGCGCAGCCTGAAGAAGGTTCTCGTATTCCGGGCATCCGCAAGTGGCCGCAAGAGTATTTGCCCAAGATTTACGACGCGAGCACAGTGGACGAGCTGGTGTACGTAAGCCAGGACAACGCCGAAGAAATGTGCCGGCGCCTCGCGCGCGAGGAAGGCATTTTTGCGGGCATCTCGGCGGCTGGCGCCTGCTGGGTGGCGCAGCAGATTGCGGCGCGCGACAGCAACGCCACCATTGTGTTCATCGTGTGCGACCGGGGCGACCGGTATCTGTCTACCGGCGTGTTCCCGGCGTGACGCGGTGCAACCGCGGGGTTGGCGCTAAAGTTTGAATGAAATTGGCCTCTAGCGCTTGATAGATAAGCGCTAGTAGCTATCAAAATAGAACAAATAATAGATCAAAACATGCACTACGAAGTCCGCCATTGTTCTCACTGCGGTACCGCGCTGCAGCCCATTACCCTGGCCGAAGACGGTGGCGACAAAGAGCGGCTGCGCTGCCCCGCCTGCGGCTTTACGCACTGGAACAATCCCACGCCTGTACTGGCCGCTATTGTGGAAGTGGGCGGCAAGGTGCTGCTGGCCCGCAATGCGGCCTGGCCGGGCAAGATGTTTGCGCTGATCACCGGCTTTATGGAGGCGGGCGAGTCGCCGCAAGAGGGCATTGCCCGCGAGGTGAAAGAAGAAACCAACCTCGACGTGACGGCCACCAAGCTGGTGGGTGCGTACGAATTTTTGCGGATGAACCAGATCATCATTGCCTACCACGTGGTGGCTGAGGGCGAGGTGCGCTTGTCGCCCGAGCTGGTGGACTACCGGCTGTACGATCTGCCAGAGCTCAAGTGCTGGCCCGCAGGCACCGGCTACGCGCTGGCCGACTGGCTGCGCACCCGGGGGCATGAGCCGGTGTTCTTTACCGCCGAAGAAAATGCAGAGCGCCGCCGCGGGTTGGACGACCCGCAACCGCAACTGCCCAAGGACTGAGGAAACAACACCATGGATATCCACAAAGAAATCGACACCCGGGGCCTGAACTGCCCCCTGCCCATCCTCAAGGCCAAGAAGGCGTTGTCAGACATGGCCAGCGGCCAGCTGCTGAAGGTGGTGGCCACCGATGGCGGCTCACTGCGGGACTTTCAGGCGTTTGCCAAGCAGACGGGCAACGAGCTGGTCGAGCAGCAGACTGTGGGGGAAGAGTTCATCCACGTCTTGCGCCGCAGATGACAAGTAAAAATAGCTGCTAGCGCTTACTGGATAAGCGCTAGCAGCTATTAAATATGAAGCATTGGAAAGGGCTGCGAGTTACAGCGCCAACGACTTCAGGTATTCACGGAAGTACTTGCCCACTTGCGGGTGCTGCAAGGCCAGTTCCACCGTCGCTTCCAAAAAACCTTCTTTGCTGCCGCAGTCGTAGCGTTTGCCTTCGTACTGAAAGGCATACACCGCTTCGTGGTTCATCAGGCGTGCGATGCCGTCCGTCAGCTGGATCTCGCCACCCACGCCGCGCGGCTGGTTGCGTATTTCTTCAAACACGCCGGGCGTGAGGATGTAGCGGCCAGCCACGCCCATGCGCGACGGCGCGTCTGCAGCCTTGGGCTTTTCGACGATGCGTTCAATGCGGATCAGCGGACCGCCAGCGGGCTCGCCCGCGACGATGCCGTATTTGTGTACCTGGTCTTCAGGCACTTCCTGTACGGCAATCACCGAGCGGCCTTGCTGGCGAAAGGCCGCTGCCATCTGGGCCAGCACCGGCTCACCGCCAGTGGGGCCCACCATCAGGTCGTCGGCCAGCAGCACGGCAAAAGGCTCATTGCCCACCAGTGGCTCGGCGCACAACACGGCGTGGCCCAGGCCCAGCGAGCGGGGCTGGCGCACAAAGGCGCAGTCCATGTCGTCAGGCTGTACGGACCGCACCAGGTTCAGCAGCTCCATCTTGCCAGCCGCTTCCAGTTCGTTCTCCAGCTCGTAAGCGGTGTCGAAATGGTCTTCAATGGCGCGCTTGCTGCGGCCGGTAACAAAAATCATGTGGCGAATGCCTGCGGCGTAGGCTTCTTCCACCGCGTACTGGATCAGTGGCTTGTCGACCACGGGCAGCATTTCCTTGGGGCTGGCCTTGGTGGCGGGCAAAAAACGGGTGCCCAGGCCAGCGACGGGAAAAACGGCTTTGCGGACAGTGGTGGCGACAGTCATGGGGCTCCTTTTGGACGGTTTCAGCGTGAAAAGGCCCGCCGTAGCAGGCCCAAAGGGTTCTTAGAACGTGTTCACGATCTCGCAGGAGCCGCGTTGGATCGCAATCGGGAGGAGTGGACGCTTCGTATGCGCCGCATGGGCTCATGCCCATGCAAGCGGCCGGGGCGTCCAATCGCCCGATTTCGCTCCAACCCTTCGGGCAGTGGTCTTTGCGGGCGGTCTGCGGCGTTGCGGCGCTTGCCGATAGCCGAGCTATTGGCGGCACACCGCGCCTTGCATCCCATCCCGCAAAGACCGCTGCGCGGCCTCTGGGAGATCGTGAACACGTTCTAAGTATCGCGTGGGTTTCAACCCAGCCGTGTCAGCTGATCGCGCAATCTGCCCAGCGTCACACCAAAATCGGCAATGCGCTTTTTCTCCTGATCGATCACGGCGGGGGGCGCTTTGGCCACAAAAGCTTCGTTCGAGAGCTTGTTGTTGGCCTTGGTCACCTCGCCTTCGATGCGGGCGATTTCTTTGGCCAGGCGGGCCTTCTCGGCCGCCACGTCAATCTCCATGAACAGGCACATGCGGGCATCGCCCACCACGGCCACGGGTGCGGCTTGGGCAGCGCCGGCCCATGCGGCTTCGTCGTCAAACACCTTGACCTCGCTGAGCTTGGCCAGCGCCTGCAGCACCGGCGCCACGCCGCGCATGAAGTCGGTGTCGCCCACCACGTACATGGGCAGGCGGGTAGACGGCGAAACGTTCATTTCGCCGCGCAAGGCGCGGCACGCGTCCACCAGGCCCTTGACGCGGCCCATGTGGGCAATCGCTGCCTCGTCGATCTTCTCGGGCTGGGCCTCGGGGTAGCGGGCAATGCTGATCGATTCGCCCTTCAGGCCCGCCACAGGCGCCACGGTTTGCCACAGGGCTTCGGTGATGAACGGGATGATCGGGTGCGCCAGCCGCAGGATGGCTTCGAGCACGCGGATCAGGGTGCGGCGCGTGGCGCGCTGCTGTGACTCGGTGCCGTTCTGGATCTGCACCTTGGCGATTTCCAGGTACCAGTCGCAGTACTCGTTCCAGACAAAGTCGTAGATCGTGTTGGCCACGTTGTCCAGGCGGTATTCGGCAAAGCCCTTGGCCACCTCGGCCTCGGTCTTTTGCAGCAGCGAGGTGATCCAGCGGTCGGCCTGGCTGAACTCCATGTAGCCGTGCGCCGTGCCGCCGGGCTGGCAGTCGGCCTTGGTGTGCTCTTTCAGGCCGCAGTCCTGGCCTTCGCAGTTCATCAGCACGAAGCGGGTGGCGTTCCACAGCTTGTTGCAGAAGTTGCGGTAGCCCTCGCAGCGCTTGCTGTCGAAGTTGATGCTGCGGCCCAGCGATGGCCAGCGCGGCAAAGGTGAAGCGCAGCGCATCGGCGCCGTAGGCCGGAATGCCCTCGGGGAATTCCTTTTGCGTGTTCTTGCGCACGGTGGGCGCGGTCTCGGGCTTGCGCAGGCCGGTGGTGCGCTTGTCCAGCAGCGGCTCCAGCGATGATGCCGTCGATCAGGTCCACCGGGTCGAGCACGTTGCCTTCGGACTTGCTCATCTTCTTGCCCTGCGCGTCGCGCACCAGGCCGTGGATGTACACGTGCTTGAACGGCACGCGGCCGGTGAAGTGCGTGGTCATCATGATCATCCGGGCGACCCAGAAGAAGATGATGTCGTAGCCCGTGACCAGCACGCTGCTGGGCAGGTACAGGTTGAAGTCGTCGGTGGCGCTGCGTCGCCTTGTTCGGGCCAGCCCATGGTGCTGAAGGGCACGAGGGCGGACGAGTACCAGGTGTCGAGCACGTCCTCGTCGCGGCGCAGCGTCTTGCCCGGGCGCCTTGGCCTGGGCTTCGGCTTCGTTGCGGGCCACGATCACGTTGCCGTCTTCGTCGTACCAGGCCGGAATCTGGTGGCCCCACCACAGCTGGCGGCTGATGCACCAGTCCTGGATGTTGTTCATCCACTGGTTGTAGGTGTTCACCCAGTTCTCGGGCACAAAGGTCACCTCGCCGCTGGCCACGGCGTCGATGGCCTTTTGCGCAATGCTCTTGCCGGTCGGGTCCTGGTCGCTCACCTTGCTCATGGCCACGAACCACTGGTCGGTCAGCATGGGCTCGATCACCTGGCCGGTGCGGGTGCAGATCGGCACCATGAGCTTGTGCTTCTTCACCTCGACCAGCGCGCCGATGGCTTCCAGGTCGGCCACCACGGCCTTGCGGGCCACGAAGCGGTCCATGCCCTGGTACTTGGCGGGCGCGTTTTCGTTGATGGTGGCCTGCAGCGTCAGCACCACGATCATCGGCAGCTTGTGGCGCTGGCCCACGGCGTAGTCGTTCTGGTCGTGCGCGGGGGTCACCTTCACCACGCCCGTGCCGAATTCCTTGTCCACGTAGTCGTCGGCAATCACCGGGATCTGGCGGTCGCACAGCGGCAGGTTCACCATCTTGCCGATGAGGTGCGTGTAGCGCGCGTCTTCGGGGTGCACCATCAGCGCCACGTCGCCCAGCATGGTTTCAGGGCGGGTGGTGGCCACGGTCAGGCTGCCCGATGCCATCGGCCAGCGGGTAGGCGATGTGCCACAGCGAGCCGTCTTTTTCTTCGCTCTCGACTTCCAGGTCGGACACGGCGGACTGCAGCTTCGGGTCCCAGTTCACCAGGCGCTTGCCGCGGTAGATCAGGCCCTGCTCGTACAGCTTCACGAAGGTGTCGGTCACCACCTTGGAGAGCTTGTCGTCCATGGTGAAGTATTCGCGGCTCCAGTCCACGCTGTCGCCCATGCGGCGCATCTGCGTGGTGATGGTGTTGCCGGACTTTTCCTTCCACTCCCACACCTTGCTCACAAAGTTCTTGCGCGCCTCGGGCGGGGTGGGGCCCATGTCGTAGCGGCTGATGCCTTGCTCCTGCAGCTGGCGCTCCACCACGATCTGCGTGGCGATGCCCGCGTGGTCGGTGCCCGGCACCCACACGGTGTTGAAGCCGCGCATGCGGTGGTAGCGCGTCAGGCTGTCCATGATCGTCTGGTTGAACGCATGGCCCATGTGCAGCGTGCCCGTCACGTTGGGGGGCGGCAGCTGGATGGAAAACGCGGGCTCGCCCGCCTGCGGCGCTGGCCCGTGCCACGGTGGCCTGCAGTGCCATATCCGCGCTTTTCCCATTCGGGGCCCCAGTGGGCTTCCAGCGCAGCGGGTTCAAACGACTTGGACAGGCTTTCGAGGCCGGGTTGTTGCACGGGCATGTTCATGGGGTGTGGCGGTGGTAGAGGCGGCCGCTGGGGCGCATCGACAGACAAGAGGGTGAATCGGGCATTTTAAGGGAGTGCCGCCAGGGCCGATGTGCCGTGGCCAAGTGGCTGCAGCTGGCAAGTGGTTAACCGCTCAAACCCGTGGCTCCAGCCGATGGGTTGTGGTCGTGCCGCTATCTATTTGTTACCTTGATTTTTGAGCGGCGCACGCTGCCGTCCTGATAATCCCGCCCCATGGAGCGAGAGGAGGGCGCGGCAACGCGGACCTGGCTCCATGCGTGACTGCCGGATTACTACTTACAACACGGCTTGCACAACGCAAAACACGCAATGGGGGCGCTGCGCCCTGGGACGGCGCAAGTGACCCCGCTCAGGGGCACTGGCGGCCGCGCATTGCCGATGTTTGGGTTGCACAGGCCACAACACACCGTCCGAACCCATGTCGATCCAATCTGCACTCAAACTGGGCCTGGCCAAGGTCTTTGTCTACGCGCTGCTCGCGCTGTTCCTTATTCCTGCCGTGACCTATGTGTTCACCGGTTACGCGCAGCGGGACCAGGACACCCGTTTCGTCGAAGGCATCAGCCAGCGCATCGATGCCGACAAACGCCTTGACCCGGCCGGCAAGCAGGCCCGCAAGGACTATTACCGCAGCAACCCACCCTCCACCATCTGCGGCAGCACCGACCCGGAGGCAGAGGATTACCGCACTGCCATGTGTGAGCGCTATGGCGATGTGTGGCAGTTCGACATGGCGCGCAAGGTGTCGTTGGGCACTTTGGTGGCCAGTGGCGTGCTGCTGGTGGCGGTGCTGTGCCTGGGGGCGCTGGCCTTTGTAGACCGCAAGATGCAGTACGCCAGCTTTGTCACCGGTTGGCACCTGACCACCTGGGCCAGTGCCGCGTCGCTGGTGGTGCAAGGCGCCATGGCCGTGTGGCTGTCGTTCTGGGTCACGGCGTTCTTCTTTCACAAATACTCGCCCAAGCTCATCATCGTGGTGGGCCTTGCCGTGGCGGTGGGGGTGTTTGTAGCGGTGGCGGGCATCTTCAAACGGGTGCAGTCTGACAACCGCGCCGTGGGCGAACTGGTGTCCGAAGCCGATGCACCGATGCTCTGGAAGCGCATCCGCCACATGGCCCAGCGCCTCAAGACCGATCCGCCCCAGCACATCGTGGCGGGCATTGATGCCAACTTTTTTGTGACCGAAGCGCCGCTGACGGTGGGCGACAAGACGCTGACCGGCCGCACGCTGTTCGTCAGCCTGCCGTTGCTGCGCGTGCTCGACCAGACCGAGGCCGACGCCGTGTTTGGCCACGAACTGGCCCATCTGCGCGGTGGCGACACCGAAAGCAGCGCGCGGCTGGGGCCCAAGCTGGTGCAGTTTGACCACTACCGCCACGCCATTCGCACGGGCGGTTTGTCGGCCGTGGTGTCGCCGGTGCTGGACCTGTACCGCACCATTTTCGAGTTCGCCCTGGCGCGCGACAGCCGCGAGCGCGAGTTCAAGGCAGACCGCATTGCCGCCAAGCTGGTGTCACCCGCCGCCATTGCGCAGTCGCTGGTCAAGATCGCCGCCTACGCGCAATACCGCTACAAGATCGAGGACGAGCTGTTTGGCCGCAATGACCGGCACGACAACACCTCGCTGGGCATCGCCGGTTTTGTGGCCCAGGGCCTCACGCCCTACGCCGCGTCCGATGATTTTCTGGACGCCATGAAAACGGCCAACGTGCCCCACCCGTTTGACTCACACCCCGCCATGCCCGAGCGTCTTGCGCAACGTGGGCATGCCGCTGAAAGAGCACGACTACAGCGCCATCGCCGTGCGCAAGCCCGCCGCCACCTGGGTGCAAGAGATCCTGACGGCCGATGCCATCGAGCAGCGCCTGTGGAGCGACTACGAGCAGCAGTTCGCACAAGACCACGAACGCAGCCTCGCCTACCGCTATGAGCCCGCCAATGACCAGGAGCGCGCCTTGGTGCTGCAGTACTTCCCGCCCGTGGTGTTTGCGCTCAAAGGCGCGGACACCGTGGAGGTCAGCATCGACGGCATCAAGACGTCCGCCGACGACACCACGGTGTTCTGGGACGCAGTGAAGGCCCTGGAATTCAAGGAAAGCAGCTTTGGCAATGCCCTGGTCGTGACCCACCCCGAGAAGGGAATGATTGGCGCAAAGACCACCAAGATCAAATTGCCGGGCCTGAAGAAAGACAAGGACGTGTTTAACGCCACGGTAGGGATCTACTGGCACCGGCACCAGATCATGCGGGCGCACCAGCTGGAGGCCTGATCTGCCACATGGCGCCATGTCTATGGCAAACAGTTGGTATCAAATGTATAGCTGCTAGCGCTTGATGGGTAAGCGCTAGAGGCTATTTTGACCATATTTTCTCAACCCAAAGAAGAGATTGGCTGCCAAGGAAGCGAGGTCGATCAGCCCTTGGCAAACTCCGGCCGGTCGTTCTGCTGCGGCTTGAGCGAATCGGCCACCTTGCCCTCGGCGCGCTCCTTGCGCCACAGCTCCTTGCGCGCGGTCCATTCGTTCAGGCGGGTGTGGGCCACGGTGCTGTCCTTGGCCATGGCTTCTTCGTTGGCCAGTTGCGCGGTCAGCTCCAGGCGGATGCCGTTGGGGTCGAAGAAGTAGATGCTCTTGAAGATGTGGTGATCGGTCACGCCCAGCACCTCGATGCCAAAGGCTTCGAGCCGCGCCTTGGTGTTCTCCAGCTCCTGCACCGTGTCCACGCGGAAGGAGATGTGGTTGACCCACAGAGGGGTGTTGGGCGATGGTTCGGCCTTGACGTCGTCGCCCAAGTCAAAGAACGCAATGAACGAGCCGTCCTTCAGTCGAAAGAAGAAGTGCGTGTAAGGGCAGTATTCGCCCGTGCTGGGCACGTAGTCGCTCTGGATGATGTGGTACAGCGGCAGACCCAGGATGTCTTCATAGAACTGGCGCGTTTCCTCGGCGTCGCGTGCCTTGTAGGCGTAGTGGTGCAACTGCTGGATGGCGGCAGGCGCGGGCAGGGTGGCCAGGTCGGGCTTCGGGACGGCGTTCATGCAGAGTCTCCTTACATTGATCTTGTGATTCTACTATTCGTAATTAATTTACTTAAAGTTAATTCATCTGCTGTGTATGTTCAAGGGGCTTATCCATAAAAAAGCCACCCGACGCATGGCTGCGATGGGTGGCCTGGCAAGGCGCCTGTGCGCCTTGAGGATCAAGGTGAGCGATTACTGCTTCACAGCTTCGACCTGCACCACCAGGCGCACGTTCTTGGGGAAACCCCATTCCACGCCGTAGTTCATGCCCCACTGGGTGCGGTCGATGGTGGCTTCAAAGTCGCCGCCGCACACTTCGCGCTTGAGCATGGGGCTGTCGTAGCAGTTGAACTGCGTTGGCCTTCAGCGTGACGGGCGCGGTCTTGCCCAGCAGCGTCAGCTGGCCGGTCACTTCGCTGACCTTGTCGCCGTTGAAGACGAACTTGTCGGATACGAACGTGATGGTGGGGTACTTGGCGGCGTCGAACAGGTCGGCGCTTTGCAGGTGCTTGTCAAACGGCAGGCGTGCCGGTGTTGACCGACGTCGATGTCGATGGTGATGTCGACCTTGCCGGTCTTGGCGGCCTTGTCAAACTGCACGGTGCCTTCCTTCTTGTCGAAGCGGCCGCGGTTGATGGTGGCGCCAAAGTGGCTGATTTCAAACGTCACAAAGGTGTGGGTCGGGTCGATGGCGTAGTGGCAGCCTGGGCGGCGCCCGCGGTCATGACCGTGGCGGCGGCCACGGCGAACAGGGAAAAGAGGGATTTGCGCATGGGTGAACTCCTGATGAAAGAGGAACAAGGAAAGGAAAGAGGGAAAGCGGAGGCGCTGCGAAAAGAGGGCGCTCAGAGCTTCAGAGCTTGCCCACGCCGGTCAGCGCGAGCTTGAATTTGACGGTCACGTCGTCGGCCACCATCGAGGTGTCGGCCCACTCGTTTTCGCCGATCTTGAACGCCAGGCGCTTGATGGGCAGGGCGCCGGTGGCTGTGGTGGTGGCACCGCTCTGGGTCAGCGTCACAGGCACCACCACGTTCTGCGCATTGCCCTTGATGGTGAGCTTGCCGGCGACTTCAAACTTGCCCGCGCCCAGCGCCTTGATGGCTGGACGACTCGAAGTGCGCCTGCGGAAACTTGGGCACGTTGAACCAGGTGGGCTTGGGCAGCTCGGCGTCGGTCTCGCGCGAGCCGAGGGTGGCGCTGCCGGTGTCCACGGTGAAGGCGATCTTGCTGGTGGCCAGCTTGGCCGGGTCAAACGCCACCTGGGCGCTGAACTTCTTGAAATGGCCTTCCAGCGGCACACCCATCTGGCGCGCGTGAACTGCACCTCGCTTTGCGCGGGCACCAGTTGTTGCTGGGCGAGGGCGGCCTGTGCGCTGACTGCCAAGGCTGCGCCCAGCAGGATGCGGGACAGGGTGGAAGACAGGTTCATGAAAACTCCGTAAAAACAGGGGGATCAGAAAAATCTAGAAAAGGCGTGGTCTGCAGCAGGCTCAGCGCTTGCCCGGCAGCATGCGGGACAGGAGTCCATCGCGGTCGACGAGTTGGTGTTTGAGTGCCGCAGCAACATGCAGCACCACGAGGCCCGCCATGGTGAACGCGGTGTACTGGTGCCAGGGCTTGATGGTCTCGGCCAATTCCTTGCTCACAGGTACGAAGTCGGGCAACTGCCACAGGCCCAGAAACACGATGGGGAACCCGGCCGCCGAGCTGTACGCCCAGCCAATCAGCGGCACCGCAAAGAACAGCGCGTAGAGCAGAAAGTGGGTGCCATGGTGTGCCAGTTTTTGCCAGGCGGGCATGGCGGCTTCTATCGCACTGGGCAGCGGGGGCGGGCGGTGGGTGACGCGCCACAGGAGGCGCAGTGTGGACAACACCAGCATCGTGACCCCGGCCCATTTGTGCCAGTTGTACAGCTTCAGGCGCTGTGGAGAGAACGGCAGCCCGGTCATGTAGATGCCGACGCCGAACAGGCTGATCAATGCCAGGCCGAGCACCCAGTGCAGAACGATGGCAGTGCGTGTGTAGCGGCGGGGCGCGGCAGCGGTGGAGGAAGCAGTCATCGGGTCACGCGGGTAGCAGGAGGGCAGGAAGCACGGCGGGGGCGCAGGGGACTTGGCGACAGGCTCAAGTCGCAGCTGCGGTTCGCCAAGCGTTGGGGCAGTGTAGAAAGCCGATGCAGCACGCGGCTTCAGGCAGATTGATGCTTCAATTCAAAAAAACTGAATTGATAAGGCCTGAGCGCTCAAAGTTCCCCAACGTTGTGCGAAACAACTGAGGGCTGCTACATGGCGGTGCAGCGGTGGACTCCGCAGAATGTGGTGGGTGCTGCGGGGAGCGAGGGGTCGCCTCAGCTTTCAGGGCGCGTTGCGCTATCGAATGCGTGCGGACGCAGGGGCTGAAGAAGGGCGGCTGGGAGGGGAGGGGCGCTTTGGCAGCGATCTCTCCGCTTTTTCGGCGGTTCCGCCCTTAGATGACTGCCGCGTTTTAGCGGCCGAGGGCCGCCTTCTTCCAGGCGTCGGCTGCTGCGCTTTCGTCGCCGCGCTGTTCGGCCAGCTCGGCCAGATGCCGCCATGCGCTGGCGCGCAGGTTGGTGTCGGCCAGTTGGTGTGCGGCCTGGGTCAGCAACTGCTGGGCCTTGCCCCACAGCTGGCGCTTGAGGCAAGCCATTCCAGCCAGGTAGGAAAGGCGCGCGTCACGGGGGTTGGCCTGTTGCGCCGCTTCGATGCGGGCAAGCCACGGGGCATCCAGCGCGTCCAGGCCGGCCTCCAGCGCGCGCACCAGCTTGAGGGCGTGGTGTTCGGCCAGCGCGCTGGGCAGGTCCACCATCCGATCCCACACGGGCAGCAGCCAGGCGCGCACTTGTGTGGCCTCGCCCCCCAGCGTGGCCAACCGCTGCGCGGCATGGATGGCCAGCTCGGGCATGCTGCGTTCCGCGGGTTCCAGCGACATCCAGATCTGCTGCAACTGTGCGGTGTCGTGTGCACTGTTGATGAGTTCGGTGGCCAGGCCGCGCACGATGCTTTGCGCGGCAGCGGCCGAAAACGCGCGGTGTTTGCCCAGCAGGCGCGCGGTGTCCAGTGCTTCCTGGGTTTGCCGCGCCAGCCGGGTGGCCTTGAGCTTGATGCGCAGGGCCAGCGTGCGCCGGGCAGCGCCTTGCGGCAGGGCGGCCAGGCGTTCCAGCGCGGCGCTGGCATCGCGGTCGTCCAGCGACCAGCGGGCTGCGCGCATCTGGGCGCCTTCGCGAAGTTCCTGTTCGTTCACGGTGCCGCGCAGCGGGGCTTCTTGCAATGCGTCGTGCAGGTGGCTTTCGCGCGTTGCGCTGTCTTGCAAGGCGTGGGACGACTCGGCCGCAATCATGTGGGCCAAGGCGCGCAGCTGGCGGCCGTGGGGCACGGCCTCGCCTGCGGTGGCCAGCGCATTTTCTTGCGACAGCGCAGCCACAGCGGCCTTGCGCGAGCGGATGAAGCGGCCCCCCAGCATGTGGGTCAGCGCGTCGAGCAAGGCCGCGTGCATGGCCCGCTCCTTTTGCTGCACGCGCCAGCGGCGGGCCTTGTGCGGCAACTCCAGCAGCGCAGCCAGAGCGCGCAGGGCCGCGTAGACCGTCACAAACCCCCCCACCAGCAGCAACACCACCATGTTCAGTGACAGGTCAATGCGGTAAGGCGGCCAGTACAGGGTGACGGTGCCCTGGTTGTTGCCCGCAAACAGAGCAGTGGCCACGGCCACGCCAAACAACGCCAAAAGCCAAAGTGCAGCACGCATGTCGTCAACGTCCCGCAGCAGCAGTCGCGAGGGCCGATAGAGTTTCGTCCAGGCGCGGCAGCTCGGCTGCCTTCATGCTGGCCTGTGCGGTTTGCAGGGTGCTCGCAGCGTTTTGGGTGCGGCGCGATGCTGGATCAAAGTATTTGTTCAATGCGGCCGTAGCAGCGGACAGGTCGGCACGGGCGGATTCGTATTGGCGCGCCAACACGCCCAAACGCGCATTGAGCAGCTTGAGCTTGAGGTTTTCGCGCAAGAAGAAGGTTTGCTCAGGCGCCAGCAAAATCGCTTCGGGCTGGTCCACGCGGCTTACGCGCACCAGCCCGCGGGCTTCGTCGCGCACCACTTCCCAGCTGCGTTGCAGGGCCGCCTGCCACCAGGCCAGGTCGCCCTGGTTGAGGGGCGGTGTGTTTTGCGGTGCTGGGGCAGCGGCCAAGCGACGGGTGGCTGCGGCCTGGGCCACGGCGTTCAGTACGGGCAGGTCGTCTACCTGGCGCACCAGCTCGTCCAGCCGGGCCAGCAGGCCTGCGGTGTCGGTTACGGCGGCGCGTGTCAGGCGGTCCAGATCGCGGCCGATGGCGCGTTGCACGGGGGTCAGGCGGGGCTGCGCGGCGCGTTCGATGCGCTGGTCGGCGCTTTTGAGGGCGGCGACCAGAGGGTCCAGGCTGCCCGTGAGCTGTGCCTGCTGCTGCGCCAGGCGAATGGCCGATTCAATGTCGACCACCAGATTTTCGTCACGCGAACGCGACAGGCTTTGCATGAGCTCTTCGAGCTGGCTGCGCTGAAGTGCCACTTCGCTGACCCGGGCTTCTGCCACGGACAGGCGGGCAGCCGTCTCACGCACCAGTTCCTCGGCCTGGCGGGCCATGGTGCGGGCCTCAATGGCCAGTGCGCCCGAGTCGGCGGACTGGCGGGCCAGTTGTTCTTGAATCGAACTGAGTTTTTGCCACAACAAGCCACTGCTGGCCAGGGCCGCTACGGCCACCGTCGTCAACAGCACCGTGATCACGCCGCCGCGCCCACTGGCCTGGCCGGTCGTTGCCACAGGTGCGGCCTGTGGCGCCGGGATGGGCGTTGGTGCAGGTGAGGGCGCAGGTGCGGCAGGCGTCGCGGTGGGCAAGTCGTTGGGGGGCACGGAACTCATGCGGCCGATTCTATCGAGGCCACCACGTCTTCCAGTGCCGGGCGGCATTCCCGCACGGTGCCAAAGCCCGCTGCCCGGGCAGCTTGCGCAATGCGCGGATGGGTGGCCAGGGCTTGCGCTGCGCCCCAGTCCACAGTGGGCAGGGCCTGGGCCAGGTGGGCAACGGCCTCCGAACTGCTCAGCAGCCAGACTGAACCATCACAGGCCGCCTGTTGCGCCAGCGCCAGCTGGGTGTCTGTGAGTTGCGGTGCGCCGCGTTGGTAGGCCACCACAAACTCGACCTGCCCGCCCGCGGCTTCTATTTGTTGGGCAAGCCAGTCCCGGCCGGAGCCTTGGGATGTTTCATGCGCTCCGTCCGAGCGGCCACGAACAATCAGCACACGGTCCCCGGGCCGGATTTGTGCAGACACCTGTTGCCACAGCGCTTCGGAGTCGAACTGCGCCGCATCGGCCGCTGGTCCGTCAATGCGATCGGGTGGCACTCCTGCCTGCTGTAGAGCGCGGGCTGTGCCCGGTCCGGGCGACCACGCTCTCAATTTAATAGCTGTCTGCGCTTTTCCATCAAGCGCTAGAGGCAAATTTGACTCAAAAAAATACACCACTGCGTTGCCGCTCACGAACATCAGCGCACGGTATTGGTCCAACTGTTGGCGAGCCTGCGCCAACGCCTGTTGCGCTGCGGGGTCGGTGTGGGGGCCAATGGCAATCAGCGGTAGCGCGGCGGCGTCGATGCCGTGTAGGCCCAATTGCTGTACCCAGTGCGCAGCCTCACGGGCGGGCCGCGTGACGATCACCCGGCGCATGGCATGTGCAGTCAGGTGTTCTGCGCTGGGCCAGCGACCCTTGCGCCCCCGGCGCGCAGGCGCTGCGCAATGGCATCGCCCAGTGCTTCGGCCTGTGCCAGCGTGCTGACAGCGGCGCTGGCCTCTGCGCGCACCAACGGGCCTTGTACGTCCATGTCGCCCCAGGCTGCGTCGAGCTGCAACACACCGCCAGAAAAAGTGCCGTGCGCGGCCAGCGGCATCGAGCAGCTTCCGCCCATCGCCCGGCTCACGGCGCGCTCGGCAGCCACCGTCAGCCAGGTGGTCTGGTGCGCCAGCGGGGCCAGTGCGGCGATCAGGTCTTGCCGGTCGCTGCGCACCTCAATGCCCAGAGCGCCCTGGCCCGCAGCGGGCAGCATGGCGGTGGGCTCGAACGTGGCGCGGATGCGGCTTTCAAGGCCCAGGCGCTTCAGGCCTGCCGCCGCCAGCACGATGGCGTCGTACTGGCCTTCGTCCAGCTTGCGCAGGCGCGTGTCGAGGTTGCCGCGCAGCGGCTCAATCTTCAGGTCAGGCCGCAGGGCCTGCAGCAGCACCTGGCGGCGCAGGCTGGAGGTGCCCACCACCGCGCCCTGGGGCAGGGCGTCAATGTTCGGCGTAGTTGGGCGAGACAAACGCATCGCGCGGGTCTTCGCGCTCCATCACGCAGGCCAGGGCAAAACCCTCGGGCAGCTCCATGGGCACGTCCTTGAGCGAATGCACGGCAATGTCCGCGCGGCCTTCTTCCAGCGCCACTTCCAGCTCTTTCACAAACAGGCCCTTGCCGCCGACTTTGCTCAGCGAGCGGTCCAGAATCTGGTCGCCCTTGGTCGTCATGCCCAGCAGTTCCACCGTGTGGCCCCGTGCGCTGCAAAAGAGCCTGTACATGCTCGGCCTGCCACAGCGCCAGGCGGCTTTCGCGGGTGGCAATGACGATGGAAAGGGGGGCTTTCGCCGCCGGGCCGCCCCCAGGCGAAAGGCTCCCCCCTTGGGGGGCAGCGACCCGCGAAGCGGCGGAGCGTGGGGGGCATCGTTTTGGAGGCTCAAGTTCGTAACCTGTTTGTAATCATTCAGGGGCGGGCGATGCTAGCATGCGCCCGCACTGGGGCCGGTGCGCGCCCGGGGGACGCGGGGGGCAGGCGGCGCCAGGTCACCTACCCACCTCCGGAGACCCACGCACCATGAAACGATCCGACAAGGACCAGCCCCTGATTGACGACATCCGCCTGCTCGGCCGCATTCTGGGCGATGTGATCCGGGAGCAGGAGGGCGTGGCCGCCTATGAGCTGGTCGAGCAGGTGCGCAAGCTGTCGGTGGCGTTCCGCCGCGATGCCGACCAGGAGGCCGACCGCGCGCTCAAAAAACTGCTCAAGTCCCTGTCGGGCGACCAGACGGTGAGCGTGATCCGCGCCTTCACCTACTTCAGCCACCTGGCCAACCTGGCCGAAGACCGCCACCACATCCGCCGCCGCGCCGTGCACGAGCGCGCGGGCGACACGCAAGAGGGCAGCATCGAAGTCGCCCTGTCGCGCCTGCGCTGGGCCGGCATTGCACCCAAGACCATTGCGCAGACGCTGGCCAGCAGCTACGTGGCCCCGGTGCTCACCGCCCACCCCACCGAAGTGCAGCGCAAGAGCATTCTGGACGCCGAGCGCGACATCGCCCAGTTGCTGGCCACGCGCGACGACATCCAGGTGCGCGCCCAGCTCTACAACACCGCCAAGGACGCACTCACCCCGCGCGAGCTGGCCGCCAACGAAGCCCTGCTGCGCGCCCGCGTGGCCCAGCTGTGGCAAACGCGCCTGCTGCGCTACAGCAAGCTCACCGTGGCCGACGAGATCGAGAATGCGCTGTCGTATTACGAAGCCACCTTCCTGCGCGAGATCCCCAAGATCTATGCCGACCTGGAGAACGAGCTGGGCCAGTATCCCGTGCACAGCTTTCTGCGCATGGGCCAGTGGATCGGCGGCGACCGCGACGGCAACCCCAACGTCACCGCGCAGACCCTGCGATACGCGCTGAGTCGGCAGGCCGAGGTCGCCCTGCGCCACTATCTGACCGAGGTGCACTACCTGGGTGGCGAGCTGTCGCTGTCGGCCCGCCTGGTGCAGGTGTCGGCCGAGATGGAGGCCCTGGCCCAGCGCTCGCCAGACACCAACGAACACCGCGTGGACGAGCCCTACCGCCGCGCCCTCACCGGCATCTACGCGCGCCTGGCCGCATCGCTCAAGGACCTGACCGGTGGCGAGGCCGCCCGCCATGCCGTGGCCCCACAAAACGCCTACGCCAGCGCCGAAGAGTTCCTGGCCGACCTGCGCGTGATCGAAGCGTCATTGAAGTCGCACCACGGCGAAGCCCTGGCCGCCGAGCGCCTGCACCCGCTGATCCGCGCCGTGCAGGTGTTCGGCTTTCACCTGGCCACGGTGGACCTGCGCCAAAGCTCTGACAAACACGAAGAAGTGGTGGCCGAGCTGCTGGCCACGGCCCGCATCGAGCCCAACTACGCGCAGCCTGCACGAAGCCGCCAAGCGTGCCCTGCTGCATCAAGCTGCTGAACGACGCGCGCCCCCTGCGCGTGGTGGGTGCCGAATACTCTGCCCACGCCCAGGGCGAGCTGGCCATTTTCGAAACCGCCCGCGTCATGCGCGAACGCTTCGGCCACGAGGCCATCCGCCACTACATCATCAGCCACACCGAAACGGTGAGCGACCTGCTGGAAGTGCTGCTGCTGCAAAAGGAAGTGGGCCTGATGAACGGCACGTTGGACACTGAATCCAAGAACCACCTCATCGTGGTGCCGCTGTTCGAAACCATTGAAGACCTGCGCAACGCCGCGCCCATCATGCGCGAGTTCTATGCACTGCCCGGCGTGGCTGCGCTGGTGCAGCGCAGCGGTGGCGAGCAGGACATCATGCTGGGCTACACCGACAGCAACAAAGACGGCGGCATCTTCACCAGCAACTGGGAGCTGTACCGCGCCGAGATTGCGCTGGTGGAACTGTTCGACGAACTGGCCACCAGCCACGGCATCCAGCTGCGCATGTTCCACGGCCGGGGCGGCACCGTGGGCCGGGGCGGCGGCCCCAGCTACCAGGCCATCCTGGCGCAACCCCCCGGCACCGTGCGCGGCCAGATCCGCCTGACCGAGCAGGGCGAAGTCATCGCCTCCAAATACGCCAACCCCGAGATCGGCCGCCGCAACCTCGAAACCCTGGTCGCCGCCACGCTGGAAGCCACGCTGCTGCAGCCCACCAAGCCCGCCACCAAGGCGTTTCTGGACGCCGCCGCACAGCTCTCGCTGGCCAGCATGGGCAGCTACCGCGCGCTGGTGTACGACACCCCTGGCTTCACCGAGTATTTCTTCAACTCCACCCCCATCCGCGAGATTGCCGAACTCAACATCGGCTCCCGCCCCGCCAGCCGCAAGGCCAGCCAGAAGATCGAAGACCTGCGCGCCATTCCCTGGGGCTTCAGCTGGGGCCAGTGCCGCCTCACGCTGCCCGGCTGGTACGGCTTTGGCTCGGCCGTCGATGCGTTTGTGAACCTGGAAGGCAAAGACCCCAAGACCCAACTGGCCCTGCTGCAAAAGATGTACCGCCAATGGCCGTTCTTCCGCACCCTGCTGTCCAACATGGACATGGTGCTGGCCAAAAGCGACCTGGCCCTGGCCTCACGCTACAGCGAGCTGGTGACCGACGCGCGCCTGCGCAAGAAGGTGTTCACCAGCATCGAGGCCGAATGGCACCGCACGGCCGACGCGCTCACCCGCATCACCGGCGACAAGCAGCGCCTGACGCACAACACGGCGCTGGCGCGCTCCATCAAACACCGTTTTCCGTACATCGACCCGTTGCACCATTTGCAGGTAGAGCTGGTGCGCCGCTGGCGTGCGGGGCAGGGGGATGAACGGGTGCAGACGGGGATTCACATCTCCATCAACGGGATTGCGGCGGGGCTGCGCAACACGGGTTGATTTTGGATGGGCAGGGAGGCGTTCAGTCTCCCAGCAACTCACCTACGGCCTTCAAATCCTCCACCCGGTCGCACACGGCCTTCACGGCCATCATTACCGGGATGCCCAGCAGCAGGCCCCACAGGCCCCACAGCCAGCCCCACGCGAGCACGCTGACGAACACGGCCACGGGGCTCATGCTGCTGGTGCGGCTGGTGAGCCAGGGGGTGAGCAGGTTGCCCACCAGGGTGTGGATGATCAGCGATGCGCCGCCGATGGCCAGGGCCATGTCCAGCGTGCCGAACTGCAGGAAGGCCACCAGGGCCGATGCACCGGTGACCAGGGCCGAGCCGATGTACGGCGCGAGGTTCAGCACACCGGCCACAACGCCCCACACGGCTGCGTTCTCCAGGCCCAGGGCCCAGTAGGCAAGGCCGGTGGCCACGCCCACCAGCACGCTCGTGAACACCTGCACGAGCAGGTAGCGCTGGATGTTGTTGGTGATGTCTTCCAGCACGTGGATGGTGATCTTTCGCCGCTCCAGGCTGGTGCCCGCAATGCGCAGCAGCTTGTTGCGAAACAGGTTGCCGGAGGCCAGCGCGAAGTAGGTCAGGAAGACCACCACCGTCAGCTGCCCTAGTGCGGACATCACCCCCACGGTGCTGCTCCACAGATAGTCGCGGACGTTGAACGGCGGGCGCTCGACGACGACGCGTTGGACTCCGCGGCGGGTGGGGGTGGCGGTGCCGCTGTCGTTGGCGGCCTGTTCAATCTGGGTGGCCGCCTGCTGCATGGTGTCCAGCGGGCTGGCGGTGCCGGTACGCGCCTTGAGGTTGTCCCGCACTTTTTTGGCGGCCACGGGCAGCGAGTCCACCAGCTGCGCAGCGCCGTCGCTGAGCGACCAGGCGGTGACCGCCAGACCCGACACAATGGAAATCAATAACACGCCCGCGCCGAGCCAGCGCGGCACATGCCAGCGCTTCAGTGCCTCTACTGTTGGCCGCAGGGCAATAGTGAGCAGCAGGCTGAGCATGATGGGGATGAACACCGCGCTGGCCCAGTGCAGCAACGCCACGCTGGCAAACAGTGCCAGCAGGGCGAGCGACATGTTGCGAACGTCCACGGGCATGTGCAACGTGAGCGGGTTGCCGTAGGGGATGTCGCTGACGCCAGGGAGCAAGGCGCCCTCGTCCTTTGGCGGCGCCGTGGATGGGGCAGCAGCAGATGACGCGGGCGGCGTGGCAGTGGGTACAGGTTCTGGCGCTGGTGCGGGCGCGGTGGGGGACAGCGGGTCGGCAGAAGGGGCGGTCATGCGCGGATTGTGCGGCAGCTGCCGCAGGACATTCTGTAGGCGGCCATCCCATCGGGGGGCGGCGTGGGCAAAGTGCCACGCAAATCCGTCCTTGTTCGACCGATAGGCTGCTGCGCACGCGCATAGGATCTTGCCCATGGAATCTGTTGATCATGTTCGCCCCCACGGCGCTCTGCCCGGTCGCTGGCTTTGGCTGCCCCTGTTGGGGTTGGCCGCGCTCGGTGCCGGGTGTGCAGGCCTGGATGTGCCGCAGCCGGGCAGCCATTTGCCCTCGACGCAGAAAACGTTGCGGGCTGTTCACCACTGGGACGTGCTGGCGCAGGACATGGCCACCCGCATCGCACAGAAAACCCGCGACTGGCCCGCTGGGGAGCACCCAATTTATGTGACCGCCAAGGCCGACACCCGCTTTACCCAGGGGTTTCGCAAACTGCTGATCAACCGCCTGGTGGACCAGGGTGTGACGGTGTCGACCGCGCCGACTGCCGTGCATCTGGTGGTCGAAGCGCAGGTAGTGCAGCACCTGGAGCCTGCCACCAGCGTGCTGCACTTTGTCCCCCTGGCATCGGGCGTGAGCGTGGCGCGCGATGGCGTGCATTTTCATGGAGCAAATTCATTCAGCCCGGCCGCGAATGGCAGTGCGGCCAAAGAGATGGACATCAAAACAGGCATGGCGCCAGCGGCCGAGCGTGATGTGGTGGTTGCATCGGGCAGCGCTTTTGGGGCAGCCGTGGCCGCCGTATCCACTGCACCGGTTTCTTCCGCTCCGCCCATCCGAAAGGCGCCCGCAGCCGCGGAGACACCGGTCGAATACCCACGCCTGGGCACGCCCACGCGGTCTGAGGTGCTGGTGACCGCTTCGCTTGAAAGCGGCGGGCGCTATTTGGCGGGCACGTCGGATGTGTATTCGCTCACCCACGACGATGCCTTGCTGTATCTGCCCGCCGAGCCCCGGCTACCGGGCCCGCCCACTCCATCCATCAAGACCTGGCGGGTGGTGAGCCCATGATGCGGCGCTTTGCACGGGGCAAATCTGCTGTGGCATCGAGCGGTGTTGTTGCCATTGCGACGGCTGCGCTGCTGACGGGGTGTGCGTCCAGCTATTACTACGGCGAAAGCGCCGGGGGATCTGGTGGCGTGGGCTTTGGGTTGGGCGCTGCGCCCCGCACATCCATCATCACAGCCAACCATGCTGCGGCCGACATGCTGCTGCAGACGGCCCCGCTTGACCGAGAGCACGCCGTGCTGGTGGCTACGCTGGTCAATGTAGACCGGCTCAATGAGTCGTCACGCCTGGGACGCATCTTTTCGGAGCAGATCGCGGGGCGCCTGGTGCAACGCGGTTACCCGGTCACCGAGCTCAAGCTGCGCGAAAACATGGTGATGCAGCGTGAGCAGGGTGAGTTGCTGTTGTCGCGGGAGCTGCGCGACGTGAGCCGCGTACACGATGCACAGGCCGTGGTGGTGGGCACATACGCCGTGTCGGCCAGCATTCTTTACGTCAGCATCAAGCTGGTAAAGCCTGAAGGCAACATGGTGGTGGCGGCGCACAACTATGCGGTGCCGATGGACGACAACGTACGGGCCTTGCTGGCGGGGCGCTAGGCAAGGCGTGGTGTGCTGCGCTGCGCCAAAAACGCAGGCTTTCTGGAAGCAAAAAGAGGCCACAAGCGGCCTCTTTGTCATCGACTATCCAACGGCAATTGTTTGATGCTTTGATATCAAATTCATAGCTGCTAGCGCTTATTCGTAAAGCGCTAGAGGCCAATTTTGCTTAAAAATTTGATCGTTCGCAGGCTCTCAATGCAGCATCAATGCACCCGCCGACTTGCTCTTGCCAGCACGCGCAGGTGGGTTGCACAGGCCACAGGTAAAGTGCCGGTTTTCATAGAGCTCGGTCACAAACTGGCCACTGCACTGGCTGCACTTGGTACGGGTCAGCATGCCCGCGTCCACAAACTTCACCAGACGCCATGCGCGGGTGAATGACAGCAGGGGTTCAATCTCGGCCGTGGCCACTTGTTCGTTGTACAGGCGGTAGGCCTTGGTCAACAGCTCCACCGAATCCAGGTCCACGCCCTTGGACAGGTACTCATAAATATTGAGGAACAGAGAGCTGTGGATGTTTTCTTGCCAAGTAAGGAACCAGTCGGTCGAGAAGGGCAGTTGACCCTTGGACGGTGACTTGCCCGCGATTTCCTTGTACAGGCGGATCAGGCGCTCGTACGACAGCGTGGTTTCCGACTCCAGCACCTGCATGCGGGCGCCCATCTGGATCAACATGGCCGCGCGCTCAATCTGCTTGGACTCGTTCAGAACGCTTTTGGCGGGGGCTTTGGCAGTGGTGGTGCTGGACATGGCGGGCTTTCGGTGGCGGCAGGGAACGGAAGGGGGAGGGTGCTGGTTCAGAGCACTTCCGACACGCGGCTGGCCATCAGGATGTTGGCGTGCAGCGTGTTGGTGGCTTCGTTGCCGACTTTCTTGGCCGAGTGGTTGGTCAGCAAGCTCCACACCAGGTTGTCGTCCACACGGAAGCTGCAAAGAAGCGTGTTTCTGGAGGCCAGTTTCATCACTTGCGCAGCCGAGAGCGATGCCAGAATATCGGCAGACTCTTCGTTCATGCCCAAACGGAAAACCGCTTCGGCCTTGTCCTGACGAATCAGGGTCTGGGCCAACATCAGGTACGTGAGGTTGGCTTCGCGGATTTCAGCGAGGATTTGTTCGTTGGTCATGGCAGCTTCCTTTTTTCCAGTTCCGGGTCTTGCGTTGTCTGCTGTTTGCAGCTTTGCGTGATCCGTTGAAATGGATTGTGAAACTGCCCCAATCAAAAATTAAGTCGGCGTTTGGATGTGCCGCGTGTCTGGTTCTGCGGTGGGGCATGTAGGAATTTGCCTTACAAGCCGATGAGGCTCCGTCCCGCACCTCACTCTGTGGGGCCTGCTGCGTCGGCAGGCGTGGGCCCTCGGGTTCTGCTCATGGTTTTGATAGCGCGGTCAAAACCATCTTTTTTGTGCTTTTGCAACCGTTGCCACGCTGCACCGGCCGGCGCCTACCCGATTCAGTCCTTTTCTTAACCTCTTGCTTCGCCTTTTTCGACCGGGCGCGCGGGGTCTGCGCACCACTCGCTCCAGCTGCCGGCAAAAAGAGAGGTTGTCCCCAGCCCCGCGACTTCCATGGCCAGCAAATTGGGCACAGCGCTGACGCCACTGCCGCACTGGTGCACCACGGTGGCCGGGTCGCGGCCTGCCAGCAGCGCATCAAACTCCGCACGCAATACAGCGGCGGGTTTGAAGCGGCCATCTGCGCCAATGTTCTCGACGAACGGGCGGTTGAGCGCACCGGGGATATGCCCAGCCACCGGGTCCAGGGGTTCGACCTCGCCCCTAAAACGCGCACCGGCGCGCGCGTCGATCACCGTCTGGCCGGGTTGGTCCAGGCGTGCAAGCACGTCGCTGGCCGTGGCCAGCTGGCGCAGCGGAGCACCCAGTTCAAAGTTGGATTGAAAGTGCGCGGGCTCTTCGCCGCTGTTTACCGCGCCGCCTGCGGCCTGCCAGGCTTGCAATCCGCCATCGAGCACAGCGACAGCGTCGTGCCCGGCCCACTTGAGCATCCACCACAAGCGGCCACAGTAGTTGGCGCCCTGGCGGTCGTACACCACGGCCTGCATGTTGTTGGCCAGGCCCACACTGGAGAGCCACACCGAAAAGCGCTCGCGACTGGGCAGCGGGTGGCGGCCGCCCGATGCGGGCATGTCGGCCTCTTGGGCAGTGAGCGTGCCGCCAGCGCCGGGGACGCCGTGTTTGGCGCTCAGGTCCTGGTTCAGGTCGGCATACACCGCGCCGGGGATGTGTGCCTGTGCAAATTGTTGTGCGCCTGCCGTGGGTTGGGTGAGGTCAAAGCTGCAGTCAAACACCATCAGCGGAGCGCCGCTGTCGATGAGGGCTTGCAGTTCGGGGGCAGAGATGAGGGTGGTGTAGGTGGTCATCGGCGGCGAGGTGTGTGCAAAAGGACAGGGTCCATTGTGTCAACTTGGCGAATGCAGCAGGTGTCAGCCTATACCGATCAATGTTCTTCCGCTGGGGCGCCCGGGGCGGCCCGCGCGCGCAAAACGGTGGCCACGATGCCGCTCGCCACAATCAGGGCCATGCCAATCCAGCCGATGGGCGGGATGACGTCGCCAAACAGCAGCACACTGTAGATGGCGGCAAACACGATGCCCGAATACTGCAGATTGGCCACCACCAAGGTGCCGCGCTGCGTTTTGGCGCTGGCGTAGGCGCGTGTCATGCACAACTGGCCGCCCGCGGCCAGAACGCCGATGGGCAACAGCCACAAAGCCTGCCAGCCCGGCCACACCGATGTACCTGTCAGCAGCAACGCAGCGCCGCCCGCCACGGCAGAGCCCACCGCAAAGTAAAAGACGGTGCGCGACTCGGGCTCGCCCAGGCGAGACAGCGCCACGACCTGCATGTAGGCAAACGCGGCAGACAGGCCGGACATCAGCCCGATCATTCCGGCAAACGCCTGGTTCTGGTCCAGGCTGGGGCGCAGCATCATCACCACACCCGCAAACCCGGCCAGCACTGTCAACACCAGCGGGCCCTGCAGCGCGGGGCGTGGGCTGGCTGCGGAGGGGCGCCATGCCAGCAGCGTGCCGCCGACGAGGAAGGCCGCAATCCAAACGCTGCTCATGTAGTTGAGCGTCATGGCCGTGGCCAGCGGCAGGTGGGCAATGGCATAAAACCAGGCACCGAGGGACGCTACCCCCACCAGGCTGCGCCACGCGTGCATGCCGGGGTACTGTGTGGCCAGCGTCACCTTTTGCGAGCGGGCCAGCAGCCACAAAATGAACATGCCGATGATCCCGCGGTAGCACACGAGTTCGGCCGAGTTGAAGAAGTCCGAAGCGATCTTGACGCACACGCCCATGCTGGCAAACAGGAACGCGGCCAACACCATCCAGAGGGCTTGCATCGGGTTGTGATCTCGTGAGGTGCACCGTGGGGTGCAGAAGTGAAAATAGCTGCCAGCGCTTATTTATTAAGCAGCGGCAGCTATTGTAATGAGAGCAGGCGAGGGCTGGCCTGCGGATTGGCGGGGATTTGCCGCCGTATTCAGCGCTTTGGAGCGGTCGGATCGATGGCGTCGCCGCCGATGGCTTGCCGGTACCACTCGTGGAAGTGCTGCATGCCGTCTTCCATGGGGCTCTGGTAGGGGCCCACTTCGTTGTCGCCCCGGGCCAGCAGCGCCTTGCGGCCCGCGTCCATGCGCTCGCCGATCTCGTCGTCCTCGATGCAGGTTTCCATGTAGGCGGCTTTTTGCGCCTCCACAAATTCGCGCTCAAACGCCGCGATCTCTTCGGGGTAGTAGAACTCGACCATGTTCATGGTCTTGGTCGGGCTGATGGGGTGCAGCGTGGACACGGTGAGCACGTGCGGGTACCACTCGACCATGATGTGCGGGTACAGCGTGAGCCAGATGGCGCCATATTTGGGCGGCTTGCCTTCGCGGTAGGCCAGCAGGGCCTCGTGCCAGCGCTCGTAGACGGGGCTGCCGGCCTTGCCCAGGCGGTTGGCCACGCCCACGGTCTGCACCGAGTAGTTCTGGCCAAACTCCCAGCGCAGGTCGTCGCAGGTTACAAAGCTGCCCAGGCCGGGGTGGAAGGGGCCGACGTGGTAGTCCTCCAGATAGACCTCGATGAAGGTCTTCCAGTTGTAGTTGCACTCGTGCATCTCGACGTGGTCCAGCACGTAGCCACCAAAGTCGAGGTCGGCGCGCGGACCCATCTGGGCCAAGTCTGCGGCCACGTCGTAGCCGTTGTCTTCGAACAGCAGCCCGTTCCACTCGCGCAGCTTGTAGTTGTTCAGGTTCAGGCACGGGTCGTGGGAGAAGTGGGGGGCGCCCAGCAGTTCGCCTTGGGGGCTGTACGTCCAGCGGTGCAACGGGCACACGATGTTGCCGCCCGCATGGCCCTTGCCCTGGCCTTGTAGCGAGCCCTTGCCCTTGAGCATGACGGCCTGGCGATGGCGGCAGACATTGGAGACCAGTTCGATGCCGCCCTGGGCGTTGCGCACCAGGGCACGGCCCTCGCCCTCCTGGGGCAGTGCGTAGTAGTCGCCCGTGTTGGGCACAGCCAATTGGTGCCCCACGTAGCGGGGCCCGCGCTGGAAGATGGTGCTCAGCTCGCGCTGGAACAGCGCATCGTCAAAGTAGCTTGAAACTGGTAGTTGGCTTGCGGCCTGCTGCAGTTGAAGACTTAAATCAGACATGGGTGACCTGACCTAAAGACTCCCCACAGGGAGAAAGTGCGGGAGGTGCGCCTGGGAAAGCGCATCTGGAAAAAAGAAACCGGCTAGGGTGACTAGCCGGCTCGACTGGAATGGGATTATAGGCGGTGGGGTTATTCCCGCATCCCAGCTACGTGTATTGAAAACATCGCTACCGCAGGGCCTTGTCCAGTGGGTATCCGTGCGTGTCTGACACTTTCACCGCAAGGGTGCGCCTAAAATCACCGGTTTTTCACCCGCGCTCTGCCGCCCCCTCCATGCCCAAGGCCCCTGCTAAATCTGCTCCGACCGCCGAACCCGCAAGCTATGAAGCGGCGCTGGAAGAGCTGGAGCAACTCGTGGCCCGCATTGAATCGGGCCAGTTGCCCCTGGACCAGATGCTGGCCGGCTACCAGCGTGGCGCCACTCTGCTGGCCTTTTGCCGCCAGCGGCTGGACGCCGTGCAGGACCAGATCAAGGTGCTGGACGAAGGACAACTCCAACCATGGACCCAGGAATGAGCGCGGTACCTATGTCTCAGAGTCCCGTGTTTGACCTGGCACCCTGGAGCCAGAACCACCTGGCCCGCGTGGAACAGGCCTTGTCGCAGTGGGTGGGCCATGGCGCCCCCGCCGGGCTGGGCGACGCCATGCGGTACGCGGTGCTCGATGGGGGCAAGCGCCTGCGCCCCTTGCTGGTGTTGGCGGCCTATGAAGCGGTCTGTAGTGGAAACAGTGACGCTCAGACCAGCTCGGTGCTGGACGATGCGGCCATCCGTGCGGCCTGTGCGGTGGAGCTGATTCATGCGTATTCGCTGGTGCACGACGACATGCCGTGCATGGACAACGACATACTGCGCCGGGGCAAACCCACCGTGCATGTGCAGTTTGGCGAGGCCCCGGCGCTGCTGGCGGGCGATGCCTTGCAGGCGTTTGCGTTTGAACTCCTCACGCCAGACGACAGCTTGATCCCCGCTGCCGTCCAGGCCACCTTGTGCCGTTTGCTGGCGCGTGCCGCCGGTTCGGCAGGCATGGCGGGCGGGCAGGCGATTGACCTGGCCAGTGTGGGCGTGGCGCTGACGGAAGATCAGCTGCGCCAGATGCACCGCCTGAAAACCGGCGCGCTGCTGCAGGGCAGTGTGCTGATGGGTGCGGTGTGTGGCCATGCTGCAGCCACGGCTTACCAGGCGTTGTCTGACTATGGAGCGGCCATGGGTTTGGCGTTTCAGGTGGTGGATGACATCCTGGACGTGGTGGCCGATTCCGCCACGCTGGGCAAGACGGCGGGCAAAGACGCTGCGGCCGACAAACCCACCTATGTATCGCTGCTGGGCCTGGAGCGGGCTCAGGCCTATGCCCAGGAGTTGCTGGTGGAGGCGCATGCAGCTCTTGTCAGCAGTGGCCTGCCGGACACCCGCGCGCTGGCCGCGCTCGCCGACATGGTGGTGAGGCGCTCCTATTGATGCTGTGCCACCGTTGCGCGGCGTGGCTCCAGTAGGGCCACACTGCAAAAATATTGTGTCAAATTGGCCTCTAGCGCTTATTCAGTAAGCGCTAGTAGCTATTAAAAGAATAGTAAATGCCCACGACGTCCTTTCCCCTTTTGCAGACCATCAATGACCCGGCGGACCTGCGCAAGCTTTCGCGCGCAGACCTCAAGGTGTTGGCCACCGAACTGCGCGGGTTCGTGATCGAGAGCGTGGCGCAAACGGGCGGGCATTTGAGCTCCAACCTCGGCACGGTGGAGCTGACGGTGGCGCTGCACCACGTCTTCAACACCCCGGATGACCGCCTGGTGTGGGACGTGGGCCACCAGACCTATCCGCACAAGATTCTCACGGGGCGGCGCGAACGCATGCACACGCTGCGCCAGCTGGGCGGCATTTCGGGGTTTCCGCAGCGTGCCGAGAGCATTTACGACACCTTTGGCACCGCGCATTCCAGCACCAGCATCTCGGCCGCACTGGGCATGGCGCTGGCCGCCAAACAGAAGGGCGAAAGCCGCCACGCCGTGGCCATCATCGGCGACGGTGCCATGAGTGCAGGCATGGCTTTCGAGGCGCTCAACAACGGTGGCGTGGCCGACGCCAATCTGCTGGTGGTGCTGAACGACAACGACATGAGCATCAGCCCGCCGGTGGGCGCGCTCAACCGCTACCTGGCGCAGCTGATGAGCGGGCAGTTCTACGCTGCTGCCAAGAACGTGGGCAAAACCGTGCTGCGCCCCGTGCCGCCTTTGCTGGAGCTGGCCAAGCGTTTCGAGCAGCAGGCCAAGGGCATGGTGGTGCCCGCTACGCTGTTCGAAAAATTCGGCTTCAACTACATCGGGCCCATCGACGGGCACGACCTGGATTCGCTGATCCCTACGCTGGAGAACATCAAGAGCTTGAAGGGCCCGCAGTTCCTGCACGTGGTCACCAAAAAAGGCCAGGGCTACAAGCTGGCCGAGGCCGACCCTGTGGCCTACCACGGCCCCGGCAAGTTCGACCCCGCTGTGGGCCTTGTCAAAAGCACTGCTGCTCCCAAGCCCACTTTCACCCAGGTATTTGGGCAATGGCTGTGCGACATGGCCGCGCACGACGGCCGCCTGGTCGGCATCACGCCCGCCATGCGCGAAGGCTCGGGCATGGTCGAGTTTGAAAAGCGTTTCCCCGACCGCTACTACGACGTCGGCATTGCCGAGCAACATGCCGTGACGTTTGCGGCCGGCATGGCCTGTGAGGGCGTCAAACCCGTGGTGGCGATCTATTCCACCTTCTTGCAGCGCGGCTACGACCAGCTGATCCACGACGTGGCCTTGCAGAACCTGCCCGTGGTGTTTGCGCTGGACCGCGCGGGCCTGGTCGGCGCGGACGGCGCCACCCACGCAGGGGCCTACGACATTCCGTTTGTGCGCTGCATCCCCCACATGAGCATGGCCTGCCCTGCCGATGAGCGGGAGTGCCGGCAGTTGCTGAGCAGCGCTTTTGAACAGGACCACCCCGTGGCCGTGCGCTACCCGCGTGGCAGCGGTGCGGGTGTTGCACCGTTGGAAACGTTGGACAGCCTGCCGTTTGGCAAGGGCGAGATCCGACGCGAGCGCAAGAGCGCAGACAGCCATGCGCCTCGCATTGCCATCTTGTCGTTTGGCACCTTGCTGTACCCCGCGCTGGAGGCCGCCGAGGCGCTGGATGCCACTGTGGTCAACATGCGCTGGGCCAAGCCTATTGACGAAGCGTTGCTGCGCGAAGTGGCCGAAAGCCACGATGCGCTGGTTACCCTGGAAGACGGCGCCATCATGGGTGGTGCGGGCAGTGCGGTGACTGAGGCGCTGAATACTGCAGGCATCGTGCGCCCTGTGCTTCAACTGGGGCTGCCCGATGTGTTCATTGAACATGGCGACCCCGTCAAGCTGATGTCCCTGCAAGGGCTGGACGCCGCGGGCATTCGCGCATCGATTGCAGCCCGCTTTCTGCCCGCAGAAGCGCAGTAGTCACTCCACAATCGCCCGGTCATGGCCCGCAATCTCGGCGGGGATGCGTTGCTGAAAGTCGTGGTGGCTATGGCGATTTTTTTGGCGTTCTGCCGACGCTTGCGGTGCACCTTTTGGGTGCTGTCCCGCAGATGCTTGCAGAAGCCTGAAGTCTTGTACAAGAGCTCGATTTTTCGCGGGAAAACCCGCAAAAGTCTCAGGGGGCATGTTTCTACAATGAACCCGGCTGAAACAAGTCCTTGGCTCGCCGCGCACAACGCGTGCGCCCAAGTTTTGAAATCACTATATCGGAGAGAACCTCATGGATCGTCGTTCAATCATCAAGCAGGCCGGCATCGCTGGCGTGCTGGCTGCAGGCGTTGCGCCTGCTGTCCACGCCCAGGCAGCCGTTCGTTGGCGCCTGGCCTCCAGCTTCCCCAAGTCGCTGGACACCATTTACGGCGGCGCTGAGGTTTTCGCTAAGGCCGTCAAGGCCATGTCGGGTGGCAAGTTTGAAATCTCCGTGCATGCCGGCGGCGAGCTGATGCCCCCCTTCGGCGTGGTGGACGGCGTGCAGGCTGGCACCGTGGAGATGACCCACACCGTGCCGTACTACTTCTACGGCAAGAACCCCGCTTTTGCGTTGGGCTCGGCCATTCCGTTCGGCTTCAATGCCCGCCAGATGAACGCGTGGATGATGCACGGCAATGGCCGCAAGCTCATGAACGAGTTCTACAACGGTTACAACATGACCAGCTTTGCAGGCGGCAACACGGGCACCCAGATGGGTGGCTGGTACCGCAAGGAAATCAAGACGCCTGCTGACTTCAAGGGCCTGAAGATGCGCTTGGGTGGCGGTCTGGTCGGCGAAGTAATGCAAAAGCTGGGCGCAGTGCCCCAAAGCATCCCTGGTGGCGAGGTGTACCAGTCGCTTGAAAAGGGCACGCTGGATGCCGCCGAGTGGGTGGGCCCGTACGACGACCAGAAGCTCGGCTTCAACAAGGTCGCTCCTTTCTACTACTACCCCGGCTGGTGGGAAGGCGGTCCAGAAGTGGACTTCTTCGTCAACAACAAGGCGCTCGAATCCCTGTCGGCTGAAAACCGTGCCATTGTCGAAGCAGCAAGCGCCTATGCAGCCGCTGACATGCTGGCCAAGTACGACGCTCTGAATCCGGCCGCTCTGAAGCAACTGGTCGCCGCCAAGACCAAGGTGCTGCCTTTCTCGCAAGCCATGTTGGATGCATCTTTCAAGGCTTCTATGGAAGTGTTCGCCGAGAACGACGCCAAGAGCCCCGAGTGGAAGAAGATCTACGCCGACATGCGTACCTTCCAGCGCGACCAGATCCTCTGGTTCCGTTTTGCCGAAGCCCGTTACGACACCTTCATGTCTGCACAAAAGATCTAAGCGCGCAGGCGCGGGGCAGCGGTTCACGCTGCTGCTCCTTTCGATCTTTGAAGCCCGCCCGGTTCACTTGGCGGGCTTTGTTGTTTCTGAAGCCCTGGTGGCGTTGACTGGACGTGGTGCGCCGCAGGCGCTTTCTGTGCATCACCCCTCAGCGTTTCGAATGCGCGAAGGGCACGCGAAGGGCGCGCCAGCAGGCAGCGCTGCCGAGGTGCATGGGGGGTAGCAGCGGCAGTGGCGGGTTGGAGCGGGCCTTGGCGATGGCGTGAGTGGCGTGAGTGGCGTGAGAGAGGGGGGTCGAGAACCCCCCTTTGGCTGGGAGGGTGCAAACCTGCCGCCAGTCATTCTCTCTGGGGCCTACTTGTTGCAATTGCCCGCATACCCGGCGCTGAACCCACGTTGTGATCCATGAAAAAAGCCCCTGGCAGGAAAATTTCCTGCCAGGGGCTTTGTTGTTCAATTTGCCGCCAGACGCTGGGTCGAACGGGCTCGGGGCGGGTGAGCAATGACCAGCGGGAGCAGCACCCGCTGCTGCCGCTTGGCCCCTTTGCCGGTCAGTTCTTCTTGTCGTTTGCCAGCGACTCCTGCAGAGCCTTGAGTGGGTCCACTTCTTCAGCGGCAGGGGGCGCATCGGCCTGCGTTGCATCGGCGCCAGGCGCGGTTTCCATGCCCAGTGTTGGATCAGGTGCAGGCTCCAAATCTCCGCCCATGTTGTTCAGGCGTCGCATGACTTCCTCGTTGCTCATGGCTTCGGCCTTTTCTACGTTGCCGGTGACAAGGCCAGGGTTGGCCATGATCAGCGCCACCATGGCGATCTGGATACAGATGAATGCAATGGACCCCTTGTAGATCTCCGTGGTGCTGACGCCGCGGATATTGGCCCCCGTCACCCGGTCCTTGTAGTCGTTGCGCGGCGCCACGCTTCGTAAATAGAACAGCGCAAACCCGAACGGCGGGGTCAGGAACGAGGTCTGCAGGTTCATTGCGATGATCACGCCAAACCAGATCATGTCGATGCCCATCTTCTCGGCCACAGGTACCAAGAGCGGCACCACGATGAAGGCGATCTCGAAGAAGTCAATGAACATGCCCAGCACAAAGATCAGCACGTTCACCACGATCAGAAAACCCAGCTGTCCACCCGGCACCTTGTCGAACAGGTGCTCCACCCAGATGTGGCCATCGGCCGCATTGAAGGTAAAGCTGAACACGGTGGAACCTATCAGGATGAACAGCACAAACGATGCGAGGCGGGCGGTGTTGTCCATGGCCTCCTGCATCAGCGTCCAGCTGAGGCGTCGCTTGATCATCGCCAGAATCAGCGCACCGACGGCCCCCATGGCGCCGCCTTCAGTAGGCGTCGCGATGCCCAGGAAGATGGTGCCCAGTACCAGAAAGATCAGGATCAGCGGGGGCATGAGCACAAAGGTCACTTGCTCCGCAAGGCGCGAGAGCAGGCCCAGGCGTGCCACGCGGTTGACGATGGACAGCACCAAGGCCGTCAGCGACGCCAGCGTCATTGACAGGATGACGATTTCGTCCTTGGGCGATGGCATGCTGCGTTCCAGCCAGCGGGTCATCAAGCCGTCGTGCATCTGGGCCCAGACCACACCTACGGTGGCACACACGGCCAGCAGCACCAGCAGCGACTTGTGACCAGAATTGCCGTTGGGTTCGCGGTAGATGCGTGCCTCAGGGGGCAGCGCAGGCGCCCACTTGGGCAACACGATGGCCACGATGACCACGAACAGCACATACAGGCCCACCAGCATGAACCCAGGCACCAGTGCACCCGCATACAGGTCGCCCACCGAGCGGCCCAGCTGGTCGGCCAGAACGATCAGCACCAGCGATGGCGGGATGGCCTGCGCCAGCGTGCCCGAGGCCGTGATGGCCCCCGTGGCCAGCACCCGGCTGTAGCCGTAGCGCAGCATGATGGGCAGTGAGATCAGGCCCATGGAGATCACGGCTGCGGCCACTACGCCGGTGGTGGCTGCCAGCAGCGCACCCACCAGAATCACGGCAATCGCGACGCCACCGCGCACGGGGCCGAAGATCTGCCCCACGGTCTCCAGCAGGTCTTCGGCCATGCCGGACTTCTGCAGGATGATGCCCATGAAGGTGAAGAACGGAATGGCCAGCAGCGTGTCGTTCTGCATGATCCCGAAGATCCGCAGGGGCAGCGCCTGGAACAGCACCGAGGGGAATAGCCCCAGCTCAATGCCGAGCCAACCAAAGCCCATGCCGGCGGCAGCCAGGGCAAACGCCACCGGAAAGCCCGTCAGCAGCAGCAGCAGCAGGCCGCAGAACAGCAGCGGGACAAAGTTTTGCGTCAAGAAGGTCACTAGCATGGCTTAGCCTGCCTTGGAAGGAGTGGGTGCTTGGGATTCGCGTTCGAGCTGCGCAGCCATGGCGGCGGCGAGTTGCTCTGCTTCAGTCGGCTCATCGTCGTGCGCGAGCGCGTCGGGGCCCACGCCCCGCAGGAAGGCGATGCGCTTGATCAGCTCAGAAACGCCTTGCAGCAGCAGCAGCGCAAATCCCAGCGGAATCAAGGCATAGACGGGCCAGCGCACCAGGCCGCCTGCGCTTTGCGACATTTCCCCCGACTCCCAGGCCCGCACAAACAGCGGCCAGCCCAGGTCGATGCAGATCAGGCAGAACGGGAACAGCACCAGCAAAATGCCGACGATGTCGATCCAGTTGCGGGTGCGGGCCGAGAGGCGCGATGCGATGAAGTCGATGCGCACATGGGCATTTTTGAGCAGGCAGTAGCCAGCGCCCAGCATGAACACCGCGGCGAACAGATACCACTGGATCTCCAGCAGCGCATTGGAGCTGATGTTGAACGCCTTGCGCACGACGGCGTTACCAGCGCTGATGAGGGTGGTGGCAAGGATGAGCCACATGCTGAGCTTGCCGATCCCGGTGCTCAGCCAGTCCACTGCCCTGGAAAATTTGAGTAAAGCCTGCATGGTGTCTCCAATTGAAAGGCCGCGCTTATGACATGCGGTGCGGCCTCCGGATCAGCGAAGGTCGCCCGACAAACTTTTACAAGGCCGCGATTCTACGGAGCACTTTAGACAGAGCCTGACGGTAGCGTGACGGGGCTATCCCTATGCAAATGCTAAGGATGATGCTCTGTTTTTAGGAGCAATTAGGGTTTCTTCCTAGGCGTTGCCGACCGCTTTTGGCGCGCAAACTGCCACCAGGGCAGCACCGAGCTCATTGCCAGCACGTCGCCGCAATGCAAAGGGGCATAGCCCGGTAGCGCTGCCATGTGGGCTTGCCAGTCGGCGGTTTGGAGCAACTGGCGCAGTGCCAGCGTGGCGGGCTGGTCCAGGCTGGCCTTCAGGCAGGCCAGGTGATAGCGCTCGTGCACCAGGGGCGCAAAGCCGAGCCCCCGTGCCCGGGCCGCGAGTTCGATGCCCATGCCCACATCGGCGGCGCCAGCCGCCACGGCCTGCGCGATGGCGGTGTGCGAGGGTTCGTTCAGCCCATAGCCCGCGATGGCGTCGGTCGCAATACCGGCCTGTGCGAGCAGGTCGTCCAGCAACACGCGGGTGCCGCTGCCGAGCGGCCGGTTCACAAAACGTGCACCGGTGCGTGCCACGTCGGCAAGACTGTGCAGCCCCAGCGGGTTGCCAGGCGCCACGATCAGCCCCTGCGTGCGCTGGGCAAACCCGATGATCTTGTGCAGGCCCGGCTGCAGCAACGGCTTGTAGGTGCGCGCAGTCCACGCGTCAGAAGTGGTGTGCTCCACGGTATGAAAGCCCGCCAGCGTGCAGCGCCCCTCGTTCAGTGCGCGAATGGCGTCCACGCTGCCGGTGAACCGGATGTCCAGGTGCAAAGCCCCCACCTCGCTGGGTGTGGCGGCGTGCGCACGCAACGCCACCAGGGCGTCGTCGTGGCTGGCGTACAGGGTCAGTACGTGGGCATGGGGGTCAAACGCCACGGCAAAGGCCCGCTCCAGGTCGGCATGCAACGCGGCGATCTGCGGGGCCAAGCGGGCCTGCGCCTGGCGCTCGGCCCACAGCAGCTTGGTGCCGAACTCGCTGAGCTGTGCCGACTGGCCCTTGCCCCACACGATGAGTTCTCCGCCGAGCTGGTCCTCCCACCGCTTGAGCGCGCCCCATACATGCCGGTACGAAAGGCCAAGGCCCCGCGCCGCGCCGGAGATGGAGCCCTGCTCGGCCACAGCCTGCAGCAGTTCGGGCAGCGGATTGCGGATGAGCGCGTTGCCCGCATCCCGGCTGAGTGTGTAGTGAAGTTGGACCCTATGCACGGACGTTCATATCGCTGGATATTGATTGGGTGCCTACGATAGCCGAACCCGATCACTAGACCGCATGTCCACTCTTTCTGAAAGCGCGAGCACAGCGCTGCAACTCACGCTCTCATCCGACCCGGTCCTCTGGAGCATCGTGGGCCGCTCCTTGTCCGTCAGTGCCACCGCCTGTGCGCTGGCTTGCGGTGTGGGGTTGGTGCTGGGCGCCTGGCTGGGCGTGGCGCGGTTTGCGGGGCGTGGTGCCGTACTGGCGGTGCTTAACACCTTGCTGGCTGTGCCGTCGGTGGTGGTGGGGCTGGTGGTGTACCTGGTGCTGTCGCGCAGTGGGCCTCTCGGGGTCGCTGGGGTGGTTGTTCAGCTTCAAAGCCATGGTGCTGGCGCAGGCCATCCTGGTGCTGCCGGTGGTCACTGCGCTCACGCGCCAGGCGGTAGAAGACGCGGAGCGCGCACACGGTGAACAATTGCGGTCGCATGGGCGCAGGCCCGCTGTTGCGCAGCCTGCTGCTGGCATGGGATGAACGGTATGCGTTGCTCACGGTTTTGATAGCGTCGTTTGGCCGCGCGATTTCTGAAGTGGGCGCGGTGATGATTGTGGGCGGCAACATCGACGGCTTTACCCGCGTGATGACCACCGCCATCGCGCTGGAGACCAGCAAGGGCGATCTGCCCCTGGCGCTGGCGCTGGGCATCATCTTGCTGACCGTGGTGCTGGCGCTCAATGTGTTGATCGCGCTGGTACGCCGCTGGCGCGAGCGGGTGGATGGTGCTGCGTCCAGTACGCCCGTGGGGGTGGCTGCATGACCGCGTCGGCCACCGCCCTGTGGGCGGATTTGCGCCAGGTGACGGTGCAGTACGGCCGCGTGGTTGCCCTGTCGGACGTCACATTGCGCATTGCGCCCGGCGAACGCGTGGCGCTGGTGGGTGCCAACGGCAGCGGCAAAAGCACCTTGCTGCGCGTGTTGCACGGCTTGGCGGCGCACAACGGGGGCGCACACGGGTCTGGCCTGCGGTGCGACGCCGCCCTGCGCCAGGCCATGCTGTTCCAGCGCCCGCACATGCTGCGCACCAGCGCGCAGAACAACGTAGCGCTGGCGCTGTGGCTGCAGGGCACACGCTGGCGCGACGCGCGTATCGCCGCGCTGACCGCGTTGCAGCGCGTAGGGTTGCAAGACATTGCTGCGCAGAACGCGCGCACCTTGTCGGGCGGGCAACAACAGCGCGTGGCACTAGCCCGGGCTTGGGCCCTGCGGCCTGATGTGCTGCTGCTGGACGAACCCACCGCCAGCCTCGACCCGCATGCCAAACGCGAAGTCGAAGCGCTGATGGCCGACTTTGCCGCCAGCCACGGCGCAGCCGGGCCCGCGCACCCGGTGACCATGGTGTTCAGCAGCCACAACCTGGGCCAGGTCAAGCGCCTGGCCAGCCGCGTGATTTACATGGAGCACGGCCGTGTGGTGGCGGATTTGCCGGTACACGACTTTTTCAACGGCCCCTTGCCCGAGGCCGCCCGTTTGTTTGTCAAAGGAGAACTGGTATGACGAGAATTGCCCCCCACGCTCCCCACTTCGTTGTGTCGCTGCACCCCCAGCGGACCCCTTTTTCATCCTGGGGCGGCCTTGCGATGCAAAATTTCAAGCCTTTTAGGCCTCTAGCGCTTATCCATAAAGCGCTAGTAGCTACTATTTTGGTAGCGTCTGGCTCGGTGTTAGCCCAAAGCATCACCATGGCATCGACCACGTCCACCGAGCAATCGGGCCTTTTCTCGTACCTGCTGCCCGAGTTCAAGAAAGCCAGTGGCCTTGGACCTGAAAGTGGTGGCGCTGGGCACCGGCCAGGCGCTGGACATGGCGCGCCGTGGCGACGCCGATGTGCTGTTCGTGCACGATCAGGTGGCCGAAGAAAAGTTTGTGGCCGAGGGCTGGGGCGTGAAGCGCTACCCCGTGATGTACAACGACTTCATCCTGGTGGGCCCCAAGAACGATCCGGCTGGCACGCGCGGCAAAGACATCGTGCAGGCGCTCCAAAAGCTGGCATCCACCAACGGCAACTTCGTCTCACGCGGCGACAAGAGCGGCACGCATGCGGCGGAGCTGCGCTACTGGAAGCTGGCGGGCGCTGACGCCGCCAAGGGCAGTGGCTACAAAGAATGTGGCTGCGGCATGGGCCCCGCGCTGAACATCGCTGCATCCAGCGGCGCCTACGCGCTGGCCGACCGCGGCACCTGGCTCAACTTCAAGAACCGCGCAGACCTGGCGGTGCTGGTGGAGGGCGACACCAAACTCTTCAACCAATACGGCGTGATGGTGGTCAATCCCGCCAAACATTCCCACGTCAAGGCGCAAGACGCGCAGAAGTTTGTGGACTGGATCGTGTCGCCCGCCGGCCAGAGCACTATCGCAAGCTACAAGATTGGTGGCGAGCAGTTGTTCTTCCCCAACGCGGCGCAATGAGACGCGACCACGGCCGCGTCATGACTCTGCCTCTATTGCCGCGTGTGTGCCTCATCTTGCAACAGCACTAGCAAGATGGCCGCCATCGGCAGGTTCTTGGTCAGGGGGCCGAGGGGATGCAGCCACCAGGCTGGGTCAACGAAGGTGGCCAGAAAGGTTGTCACCGCCATCAGTGCCAATGCGGCCCAGTAGACGGTGCGGCCGGGCCGCCACGCCATCCACAGTCCCAGCGCGGCGTTGGCTGCGGCGCCGCTGAGGATGAGGGCGTTGGACAGGCGCAGGTCGCTCCAGGCGGCTGGCAGGCTGACCAGCAAGTCGCGGCTTTGCCCGCGCAACTCCACCACGCTGACGATGGCAGTGGCCAGCCAGACAAACACAAGGCTCAAACGCAGCAATTGGCGGGCGGCGGGGTTCATGGTGTTGGGGGATTTGTCGTGGTCAGAAACATTGTCGGGCGCATTACAAGGCTTCCTCCACCGTATCCGTCACCATGCCCCATCGGGCGAACTCGGGCGCAAACGACGAAAGGGGCAATTGGCTGGTGCTGGTGTGCGCTCCAATGGGCAAGGCATGCCCGGCAGCCAGTTGTCGCGCCATCAAGACCGCGGCCATGCAGGGAATTTCAGGGCCATGGTCGTTGTCGGCCGCAATGTGCCAGGCGCGGCGCCGGGGCTGGCCTTGCGCATCGGTGCCGGCGACGCGCACCACCATGCCCCCCAGCGCTGTGCCCAGGAAGTCCAGCGCGCCACCGGTGTGGTGCATCAGCCCAGCCAGCTTTTCAGGGTGCGGCAACACGCCCCAGTGGCGCAGTGCCGCGATGGCAGCAAAGATGCGCTGTGCCAGCCCCACCTCTAACGCTGCGCGAAAGCTCACGCGGTCGCGGACCTGGTAGCGCGCGGGAAACAGCTCCAGATCCGGGATGTCGCACACCGCGCCCAACCGGGGCCTCAGCCGGTGGAAATGCACCCGGGTGGGCTGCGCCCATCCGCGTTGTCGCTGCCACCGGCCTTCTTTCCACACATCTATCGGCAGGCCGCAGTAACTCAGCACGGCAGCCAGGGTGGCCTGACCACGGGGCGCGCGCTGCGCAGGCGCAATGCACATGTCGATGCTGTCAATGTGTTGCCAGCCCGCGCACAGGTGGTCCACCACAGCGGACGACAGCGCGGGCACGGTGCTGGCACCGGTGATGGCCGTGCGCTGCGCTGCGACGAAATGGGAACGCATGGCGGCCGGGAAGTCGCACACAAACCGGCGGCCATCGGCCAGGTCAATGTAGTGCGCGCCAGCCTCGGCGGCGGCCAGGGCCACACCATAGGCCTGTGCCTGAAAAGGCCCCGCCGTGTGAATCACCAGGCCCACGCCCAGTGCGCGCAGCCGGTCTGCCAGGCCTGGGGCCTGGTGGTCCAGCGCAACGCCTTGTGCGCAGTGGTGCAGCGTGGCGGCCAGCGCCTGGGCGCGGCCAGCATCGCGGCCCGCCACCAGCAGCGCAATGTGGTGGTGCCTGTCGGGGTCGCCAGCCAGGCCGCGGCAGATGCGCGTGCCAAAGTTGCCATAGCCACCAAGGACCAGTGTTTTGAGAGTGGGCACAGATGTGGGCAAATGGGTGGTAGTTGGGTTCAGGCTCTGGGCGCCCAGGGCACGGGGGGCAGGGCGGGTGTGTGCGCGTGTGCGGCGTGGCTGGTCTGGAATGTGCGGGGCGTACGCAGTGCGGCCTGCAGCGCTGCGCGTTGGGCGGGCATCTCCGTGTGGTGCCAGTCCGGAACCTGGTGCGAAGGTATGGGGCGGCTGAACACATAACCCTGAATGCTGTGCAGCCCCACAGAGGTCAGGATTTGCAGCTCTTCCACGGTCTCAACGCCTTCGACCACTACCGACAAACCAAACTCCTGCGCCAGCGCGGCCACGTGCCGCAGCAGCGACTGCCGACGCTGGTCTTGTGCGATCTGGCGCACAAAAAGGCGGTCGCACTTGATGCCTGCAATGGGCAAATCGGCCAGCATGCCCAGCGATGAATACCCGGCACCAAAGTCATCCATCAGCACCCCCACGCCCATGGCGCTCAGGTCGTGGATGGCGGACACCATCTGCGAGCCCAGTGCAATGATGGCGTGCTCCGTCATCTCCAGCTTCAGCATGCGCGCGGGTAGCGCTCGCTGGGCGAGTTCGTCGCGCAGCCAAGTTGCAAAGTGCCTGTCCAGCAGCGTGACGGGCGCCACGTTCACACTGATCGATGCATCGTGCAGCCCCGCTGCTTTCCATGCTTGCACGCAGTCGAGCGCATTGCGCAAAATCATGCGGTCTACCTCGGCGGTTTTGCCCTGCAGCTCGCACACCAGCAAAAAGGTTTCCGGATCGATGTCGCCCAGCGTTGTATCCGTCAGGCGCAGCAGCGCCTCAAACTGCACTCCACGCTGCTCGAAATCCACAATGGGCTGAAAGTGCAATGCCAGGCGATGCGGCTGCAGCAGCTTGTGCAGGTGGTCGGCAATGAGGGACAGCTCCATATCGCGCTCTGCGTTCTGCGACATGTTGGACACCCGCATCATCGAGAGACCCCGGCGCAACAGCTGCTGGCGGCCGGCGTCCCTGCGGACATTGCTCAATTGCTCAATGGACACCGCAATGGCAAACATCAGCACGATGACCATCAATGCGATGCCATCTGACTCGCCGCGCGGGTCGCCCAGGTGGAGGGGAAAGGTGTTGACCAGCAGCCAGTGCAGCAAAAGGATGGCGGCGCCACACAGCAGATTGTCTTGCCAGGATTGCTGTCGGAAGTGCGGCGTGAGCACGCTGAGTTTGGCCGAACGGTGGCGCACCGAGGTGTAGGTGGCAAGCCCCACGGCCGTGGCCATGGACAACACAATGGCCAGCCAGTTCACTTGCGCAAAGCTTTGCACATGGCCGCGTGTGATCGTGAAGTGCGCAGCCAGCATGCCCGCGGCCAGCCACACCCCGGCGAACACAATGCGCCGTTTGCTGGCGCTGGTACTGAGCGTAGGAATGGTGAATCGCGTGCTGATCGCCATGATGAGCAGGCCGCTGAGCGCGGGCACCAGCTCCAGCACATGGTGCGCCAGTTCTGCATACATGAAGAGGCCCACCACATCCAGCGCCCACACAATGCAGCCGATGCACAGAGCGGCGTGCGATGCGCTGAGGCGCCGGCTGGATGGGTCCACCGAATAGGCTGTGTGTTCTACCAAGCGCTGGCACACATGTACTACCAGCGAAGCAAACACCCAGAACAACAGACTCTGTAGCAGTGGCGGGAAGGCCACCCCAAACGCCTGCGTGGCGTCCTGCCAGATTGAAACCATATCCAGACACTCCCACCCTTGTTTTGGCGGTGATCATACGGCCGGAGGGTGGCGCTATTTCTTACAAAAAGGGATGTGCCCGCGCGTTGCGAGCGGGCATAAATGGCCGCTCAGTTCACCAGGGCAACGCCTTTGACCTGTGCGAACACCGGCATGCCAGGGACGAGCACCAGCGCCTGGGCGGAGCGCTGGGTCACCCGCGCCAGCAACCGTGTGGCCCCCACATCCAGCGCCACCATCAGCTGTCCGGGACTGTCTTCACTGAGCGCCATCACGGTGGCGGGCAAGACGTTGAGAATGCTGCTGTCGCTGGGAGCGGTCAGTGCCAAGCTGACGTCTCTTGCCTGCACCCGCAACCGAATGGTTTCGCCTGTCGCACGCGCCTTGGTGCTGACCAGCAACAACTGCCCACCGCTGAACGCCACGGTGGTGATGTGATCTAGTGCATCGTGCTGTTGCACCGTGCCTTCAATCACTGTGGCGGCAGTGTCGCCATGGGCGAGCGGCAGGTCCAGGCGCACGATCAGTGCATCGGTGCGTCCTTGGGCCAGCACGCGGCCCGCCTCCATCAACACCATGTGCTCGGCCAATCGCGCCACTTCATCGATGGCATGGCTCACATACAGCATGGGGATGTCCAGGCTGCGGTGCAGCCTCTCCAGGTAAGGCAGCACCTCGGCCTTGCGCTGGGCGTCCAGGGCGGCCAGGGGTTCGTCCATCAGCAGCAGTCGAGGGCTGGTGGCCAGTGCGCGGGCCATGGCCACGCGCTGGCGTTCTCCACCTGACAGGGCCTCTGGTTTGCGGTCCATCAAATGGTCGATGCCCAGCAACGCCACCGCCTGCTCCAGCGCCACCTTGCGGCGCGCGGGGGGCGTGCGCTTCAGACCGTAGTCGATGTTGCCGCGCACGGTCAAATGGTCGAACAGGCTGGCCTCCTGAAAGACATAGCCCAGCGCACGCTTGTGCGTGGCGCGCCAGATACGCTGCGCGTCGTCCTGCCACACGTCCGCGTTGATCACCACACGCCCGGGCTGCGCGCGTTCCAACCCCGCAATGGCGCGCAAGCAGGTGGTCTTGCCGCAGCCCGAGGGGCCGAACAGCGCGGTCACGCCCCGGCCGGGCAGCTTCAGGTCCACGTCCAGCGTGAAGCCGGGGCGAGCCAGCTTCAGCTGCGCGATGATCTGTGATGGGGAGGCTGGGGCGCCCATCACTGCACCATCAACGATGTTTTGCGGCGGGTGAGGTTCAGGCCCAGCAGCACCACAAACGAAAACAGCACCATGCCGCCCGCCAGCCAATGCGCCTGGGTGTATTCCAGCGCTTCGACATGGTCATAGATCTGCACCGACACCACACGCGTCACACCCGGAATGTTGCCGCCCAGCATGAGCACCACACCAAACTCGCCCACGGTGTGCGCAAAGCTGAGGATGGCAGCGGTGATGAAGCCCGGGCGCGCCAGCGGCAGCGCCACGGTGAAGAAACGATCCAGCGGCCCCGCTCCCAGCGTGGCCGCGGCCTCCAGCGGGCGTCGGCCGATGGCTTCAAAAGCATGCTGCAGGGGCTGCACCGCAAAAGGCAGCGAATAGATGAGCGAGCCCACCACCAGCCCCCAGAAGGTAAAGGGCAGGGTGCCGAGCCCCAGCCACTGCGTGAATTGGCCTAAAGGCCCGTTGGGACCCATGGTGACCAGCAGGTAAAAGCCAATGACCGTGGGAGGTAGGACCAGCGGCAGCGCCACCACGGCCGACACCGGGCCGCGCCAGCGCGATGGCGTGTGCGCGAGCCACCAGGCCAGCGGCGTGCACAGCAGCAGGAGCAGGACCATGGTGGTGCCCGCCAGCCTTAGCGTGAGGCCGATGGCAGCGAGGGCGTCACTTGAGAAAGGCATGGGCTATTGAAGGAGGGGTTAAGCCAGAAGGGCATGCCCTTCAAAAGCCATACCCGTAGGACTTGATGATCGCCCGGGCCTTGTCGCCCTTGAGGTACTGCATCAGCGCTGCTGCGGCCGCATTGCCCTTGGCCGAGTTCAGCAATGCAGCGTCCTGGCGGATGGGTTCGTGCATGTCTGAGGGCACTTGCCACGCCGAGCCCTGGCTGATTTTGCCGTCCACCATCACCTGTGACAGTGCGACAAAACCCAGTTGCGCATTGCCGGTGGCCACGAACTGATAGGTCTGCGCAATGTTCTCGCCCTGCACCAGGCGCGGCTGCAATGTGGTTGCTACGCCCAGCTTGTCCATCACCTGCGTGGCGGCCACGCCATACGGCGCCAGTTTGGGGTTGGCGATGGCGAGGTGCTTGAAGTTTCCGGTCTTGAGCACGGCGCCCTGCGCGTCCACCGTGCCTTCTTTGGCGCTCCACAGCACCAGCGTGCCGATGGCATATGTAAAGCGGGAGTTGGGAACTACCTTGCCTTCGCGCTCCAGCTTGGCGGGCGTGGTGTCGTCTGCAGCCAGCAGGATTTGGAACGGAGCGCCGTTGGTGATCTGCGCGTAGAACTTTCCGGTGGCGCCGAACGACAGCTCGACTTTGTGGCCGGTATCGGCTTCGAAGGCTGCAGCGACCTTGTGCATGGGGGCCGTGAAGTTGGCGGCCACTGCGACGGAAACGGTGTCGGCGTGAGCGACATTCAGTGCGGCCGCTGCGATGACAGCGCTCGCAAGGGGTCGGATCAAAAGGGCTACGCGATAGGGCATGGTGGCTGGGCTGTAAAGCGCTATTCTCTTGTGGAATAGCGACAGTATAGGCAGGTTGTGAAATGCCCCTGCCTTGCTCTGTCTAGCCCTCACGCGCCACGACCCGCGCCACCACCTTGCGGGCCAGCGGCGCTGCCAGCATCACCGCCGGAAAGGCAAACAGCCACCCTGTGAGCCACGCGCCTGTCCAGAGGCCGAGAAAGTCCTGGTGCGCCTGCACAGTCCGAAAGGTGGAGATGCCTGACACCAGCAGAGACATCACTCCCGAGAGGATCAGGCTGAACAGCACCGGGCCGTAGCGGGCGGGAATCACGCGGTGACCTCTTCATCGGGCTGGTGCGCGACCACGCCACCCAGGCGCAGCAGGGTCTCGGCGAAATGCCGGCCGAACATCCTGGCGGTCTTGATGTCGCCCGGTACAAAGGCGTCTGCAGCCGATCCATGGCCCGCCTGTGCCATCAGGCCCGACCAGGAGCCCAGCCGGTTGGCGGCCTCGTCGTACGGAACCCCGGCATGCTGCTCGGGCAGGATGGGGTTGCCCACCCACACCATGCCGTGCTGCATGGCAAACACCCACATCGACAGCAGCGTGGACTGCTTGTCGCCCGCAGGCAGCGACGACACGGTGAATCCTGCTGCAAGCTTGTTCTTGAGCTGTTGCGTTTTCCACAGCCGCCCGGTGGCGTCCATGAAGGTTTTGAACGGCCCGGACACGCCTCCCAGATACGTGGGTGAGCCGAGGATGACGCCGTCGTAGCGCAGCAGATCGTCGGGCTTGTGGGCCAGGTCCTGCGCCTGCAAAAGTGCGGCCCGCACGCCGGGGACGCCTTGGATCCCCTCCAGAACATGGGCAGCGATGTGCGCGGTGTGCCCATGGGCACTGTGATAAATGATGGCGATGTTTTTCATGGCGTAATTTCCGTTGGGGTGATTTCTGAAGGCAAAGCGCAAAGAGACGTCATCGTGAAATCGGTGCGATGACGAGCGCGGACAGATAGAGGCCAAGGCCAAAGACGGTGTGGTTGGCCACGCTCCGCAGGCAGTTCTTGAGGGGAGTGGCTGTGCGCGATGCGGCAAAACCCGAGCCCATGGCGGGCTGCATGATCAGCAGTGGCGCTGCCACGGTGCAGATGCCTACCAGCAGCGCGGGCAGCAAGGTGGGGCTGCGCAACCAGTCCGCACCCTGCATGCCGACCAGCACGGTGGCGAAGACCACACCTACGGCGTAGTGCGTGAGCCAGCCCCACGCCAGCTCGCCCCGGATGGGCGCTGACTTGGCGATGGCCGCATGGGCGAATTGGCCCCGGAGCAGGTGCCCCACCCAGCGGCCCATCAAGGCGAAGTTGAGCGTGGGGATGCCCATGCGTTTGAGCAGCACAAGCCATGCGTCCATGAAGGCGGTGGCGCCGATGCCGATAAGGATGGAGATAGGGAGGTCTTGCTGTGAGATTGCCATTTCGAAGCCTTTTGGGTTGACGGAAGAACCTTTTGAATGCACTATAGAAGTTCAAGTCAACTTGAAGTCAAGAGGTTTTTTGATGGACATTGCAGAAGTGGCAAAACGCTCGGGCCTGCGGGCCTCCACGCTGCGGTATTACGAGGAAAAAGGCTTGGTGCGTTCGGTCGGACAACCCGGCGAACGCCGCCGTTTTGCGCCCGGGGTGCTCGATCAGCTGGCGTTGATTGCGCTCGGGCAGTCGGCCGGGTTCTCGCTGGATGACATCCGGGCGATGTTTCTGCCCAGTGGCGAGCCCAGCATCGACCGGCAACTCCTCACAGCGAAGGCCGATGAACTGGACGCTATGGTCAAGCGCCTGAAGGCGATGAGCAACGGTCTGCGGCACGCAGCCGCCTGCCCGGCCGAAAGCCATGCGCAGTGCCCCTCGTTTCAGCGGCTGCTGAAGGCCGCCGCGGCGGGAGCGCTGGAGCGCCAGCAGACGCGCGCCAAGTCGGTCACGGGGCTGCGCCGAAAAGCTCCGTGAAGGAGCCCCTGAGGCATCATCGGCGCATGTCTGCTGCTTCTCTTTCTCTCTCTGACGCGCTGGGCCATGCGCTGGCCGACAAACGCATCGACATCCTGCGCCAGATTGGCACCTGTGGCTCCATCTCGCAGGCCGCGCGTGCTGTGGGCGTGAGCTACAAGGCCGCGTGGCAGGCGGTGGACACGTTGACCAATCTGGCGGGCACGCCGCTGGTGGCCCGGGCCGTGGGCGGGGCCGGTGGCGGTGGTGCGCAACTGACCGAGGCGGGGCACCAGCTGTTGGCGGCGGCCGATGCGATGGCGCAGGCGCGGGGGGCCGTGCTGTCGCGCTGGCAGACCACGCCGCATGCAGGTCCCGCGCTGGCGCGGCTGGCAGTGCGCACCAGCATGCGCAACCAGTTGCCGTGTGTGGTGGATCGACTTACCGTGCAGGGGCAACTGGTGTGGGTGCACCTGCGCCTGGGGTTGGGTGGTAAAGCCGCGGCTGCGGCCGAGGCGAAAGCGCCCGCCGCGCTGGCGTCGCGCATCACGCTCGAAAGTGCGGAGCTGCTGGGCCTGCAACCGGGTCTGGCGGTGCAGGCGCTGTGCAAGGCCACGGCGGTGCGGGTGGAGCGCCGGGGGGGTGTGGCGCTGGCCCCCACTGCAACGCCCTCCATCGCGGCGCCTGCTGGCACCCATCGCCTGCTTGCCAAGGCCACGCGTGTGGTGCGCGGCGAAGCGGGTGACGAAGTGTCTGCCGAGCTGGCGGGCGGCCTGCAGATGGTGGGTTTCGCGGCGCCGGGCAGCGGGCTGCGGGCGGGTAGTCCGGTGGTGCTGGTGGTGGAAGACAACGCCGTGGTGCTGGCCTTGGTGGATGCCTGAAGTGAAACACCCCCTGAGCGGCTTTGCCGCCTCCCCCCGCTCTCGCAGCGCTGCGCGCAGCGGGCAGGGGGACGCAGTCCCTCGCTGCGGGGCGGCCCTTGCTTGGCTGCCCTGGCCTGGGCCGCGCCAGTTTCATGGGTCGTGAGTGATGCAGCGCACCATGAAAGCTTAATGAGAGGGTGGCCGGTGTTGTTGCGCAATGAAACACTACTAAATCAATAGCTGCTGACGCTTTACCATCAAGCGCTAGAGGCACTTTTGGCTCATATTTACTGCTGCTAGTGCCTAGCTTTACCCCTTGGGTGACCCCAGCTTGCGGTACACCGTGGCGCGGCTGATGCCCAGTGCGCGGGCTGCTTCGGCCACGTTGCCCCGGGCGTCTTGCACTGCCTGGCGGATCAAGGCGGTTTCGGCTTCGCGCAGCGGGGCTGCCACCGCCGATGTACCGGTGATGGCGTGCGCTACCGCCACGGCCTGCCCGCTGGTCGGGCCGCGGGCGGCGGCTGGCAGCTGTGCCAACGCCTGCAGGCGCAGGCCGGACCACAGCGGCAAATCCAGCGGCTGCGCCGGGTGCCGCCGTGCCGCATCAAACAACATCGTCCATGGCAGGGCTAGCAAGTCACTGCAGTGCGTGGGTGTGCCCGCGATGCGCAGCGGTTGGGGCACCAGTTGGCGGGCCATGCTGTTGGCGCCCACCACCACCCCGTCGCCATCGAGCGTCAGCAATCCATCGCCTTCGCCGCCCAGAGGGCAGCCGGGCCAGTTCATGCGCAGCAGCAGGGCGTGGGGCAGTTGCAGCAGCAGGGCATCTTCCATGGCCCGGGCCGACCGGGCCACGAGGTGGCGCAGCTCGGGCCGTTCGGGCACGTCCACACCGGTCAGGTCCAGCATGCCCACGCACTGTCCGTGGGGGTCGAACAGCGGCGCACCTGCGCAGCTGTAGCTGCTGTTGTCATCAAAGAAGTGTTCGCCCCGGTGCAGCCACACGGGCTGCAACTCGGCCAGCGCCGCGCCAATGGCGGTGGTGCCCACCGCGGCTTCAGACAGGTCGATGCCGACACGGCCGATGGCGCTGGCGCGCGGGTCGCGCTGGTCGCATTGGCCTTGCACGTCCACCACGATGCCGCGTGCGTCCGTCAGCATGGCGAAGTAGCGCATGCCGGCAATGGCGCGGGTGAGCTGATCGAGCACCGGCCGGGCAGCGCGCAGCAGGTGGTGGTTCTGCTCCTGGCTGCGGCGCAGTGCCGGAGCGCTCACGGCGTCAAACGCCACCTGCTGGGCGGGTTTGAGCCCCTGGGTCAGGCAGCGTTGCCACGACCTCGCAATCCACGGTTCGACCTCTGCGCGCAAAGGCACAACGCCGTCTGCCAGCAAGGTCTGGCGGGCCTGCGCAATCAGCGCGTGGCGGTGGGTCGTAGAAGTGGAGGTGGATTGGGGCGCGGAGGACGACAGCATGGTGAACGGGGTCCTTTGAGCTGCGCATGATGCGCCGGTGTGCGCTGCAACATGTTTCATTTTGAGAATATCCAGCCGGCGCTGCCGGAAATCTAGGGTTGTCCCTAGGGATTGAGGACAGTGCGGAGAACAAGATTCGTTCTGCCAATCCAGCCAAAACCATTCCAGGAGACAGCCAGATGCAAGTCCAGTTCACGGTCAACGGGCGCGCCGCCAGCGTTGATGTCCCTCCCAATACCCTGCTTGTCCATGCGCTGCGAGAGCACCTGCTGCTCACCGGCACCCATGTGGGTTGCGACACCAGCCAATGCGGGGCGTGTACGGTGCATGTGAACGGCAGGGCCGTCAAATCCTGCGCCATGCTGGCGGTGCAGGCCCAGGGGGCCGAGGTGACCACCATCGAAGGCATGGCCACCCCCGACGGCACCATGCACCCTATGCAGGCCGCGTTCAAGGAATGCCATGGTCTTCAGTGCGGCTTCTGCACCCCGGGCATGGTGATGAGCGCTGTGGACCTGTGCAAGAACCACCCCAACGCCAACGAGGGCGAGATCCGCGAACTGCTCGAAGGCAACATTTGCCGCTGCACCGGTTACCAGAACATCGTGCGTGCGGTGCAGGTTGGCCAAAAGGCCATGGCTTCGGCATAAAACAAGGAGAACGACCATGGGTGCATCCGACTTTTCCAAGCTGCCGCACATCGGCGAATCCATCAAGCGCAAGGAAGACTACCGCTTCCTGACCGGCGCGGGCCAATACACCGACGACGTGGTGCTGGCCGCGCAAAGCCATGCTGTGTTTGTGCGCTCGCCGCACGCACACGCCAAGATCAACAGCATTAACACCGACGCCGCCAAGGCCGCGCCAGGCGTGCTCGGAGTGTTTGTAGGCACCGATGTGGCGGCCGACAACATCAATGGCCTGCCCTGCGGCTGGCTCATTACCAGCACCGATGGCCAGCCCATGAAGGAGCCGCCGCACCCCATCCTGGCGCAGGGCAAGGTGCGCTATGTGGGTGACCATGTCGCGATGGTGGTGGCGCTCACGCAGCAGCAGGCGCGTGATGCCGCCGAGCTGGTGGAGGTGGATTACGACGTGCTGCCCGCCGTGGTCAGCGTGGCCGATGCAGCGGCAGGCGCCGTGCAAGGCGCCGGGCTGCACGACGGGGTCGCATGACAACCACTGCTACAAATGGGCCATTGGCGACAAGGGCGCAGTGGATGCGGCGTTTGCCAACGCAGCGCATGTGACCAAGCTCGACCTGGTCAACAACCGCCTCATCCCCAACGCGATGGAGCCGCGTGCGGCCATTGGCAGCTACAGCCGCGCCAACGACGAATACACGCTGTACGTCAGCCAACCAGAACCCGCACGTCGAGCGGCTGCTGATGACGGCCTTTGTGATGGGCCTGCCTGAGCACAAGGTGCGCGTGATCGCGCCCGATGTGGGCGGCGGTTTCGGCTCCAAGATCTTTTTGTACGCCGAAGATGTGTGCCTGACCTGGGCGGCCAAAAAGCTCAACCGCAACATCAAGTGGATGGCCGACCGCAGCGAGTCTTTTCTGAGCGACGCGCATGGCCGCGACCATGTGAGCCATGCCGAAATGGCGATGGACAAGGACGGCAAGTTCCTGGCCATGCGGGTGCACACCGACGCCAACATGGGCGCGTACCTGTCCACCTTTGCCAGCGCCGTGCCCACCATCCTGTACGCCACGCTGCTGGCCGGGCAGTACACCACGCCGCAGATTTATGTGGAGGTGGACGCCTGGTTCACCAATACCGCACCGGTCGATGCCTACCGTGGCGCCGGACGTCCGGAGGCCACCTATCTGCTGGAGCGACTGGTGTCGCGCTGCGGCTGGGACATGGACCTGTCGCAGGACGAGATCCGCAAGCGCAACTTCATCACCAGCTGGCCCTACCAGACGCCGGTGGCGCTGCAGTACGACGTGGGCGACTACCACGCGTGCATGACGCAGGCGCAGGAACTGGCCGACGTGGCTGGCTTTGCGGCGCGCAAGGCGGCCAGCGAGGCCAAGGGTTTGAAGCGCGGCATCGGCTACAGCAGCTACATCGAGGCCTGCGGCATTGCGCCGTCGCAACATCGCAGGCGCCCTGGGTGCGCGTGCTGGCCTGTTTGAATGCGGCGAGGTGCGCGTGCACCCCACGGGCAGCGTGACGGTGTTTACCGGCTCGCACAGCCACGGGCAGGGCCACGAGACCACGTTTGCGCAGGTGGTGGCCGCGCGCCTGGGCATCCCGGTGGAGAACGTGGACATCGTGCACGGCGACACCGGCCGGGTGCCGTTTGGCATGGGCACCTATGGCTCGCGCTCCATCAGCGGTGGGTGGCGCGGCCATCATGAAGGCGCTGGACAAGATCGAGACCAAGGCCAAGAAGATTGCGGCGCATTTGATGGAGGCCAGCGACGCCGATATCGACTTTGCCAACGGCGAATTCAGCGTGCAAGGGCACCGACAAGAAGGTGCCATTTGGTTCGGTATCTCTGGCTGCCTATGTGCCGCACAACTACCCGCTGGACATGCTGGAACCCGGCCTGAACGAGACGGCGTTCTACGACCCGACCAACTTCACCTTCCCTGCGGGCACCTACATCTGCGAGGTCGAGATTGACCCGGCCACAGGCAGCACGCGGGTGGACAAGTTCACCGCCGTGGACGACTTCGGCACCATCATCAACCCCATGATCGTGGAGGGCCAGGTGCACGGCGGCCTGGTGCAGGGCATCGGCCAGGCGCTGATGGAAAACTGTGTGTACGACCGCGAAACCGGCCAGTTGCTCACCGGCAGCTTCATGGACTACGCCATGCCGCGTGCCGACGACTTCCCCGAGTTCAAGCTGGGCCACGTGTGCACCCCTTGCACGCACAACCCATTGGGCACCAAGGGATGTGGCGAGGCGGGGGCCATTGGCTCGCCACCGGCCGTGATCAACGCCGTGCTCGATGCGCTGCACCCGCTGGGTGTGAAGGAGTTCGATATGCCTGCGTCGCCCCACCGCGTGTGGGAAGCGATTCAGAACGCCAAGGCTTGAGGAGAACCAGCATGTACGCATTCACCTTTGAAAATCCTTCCTCCACCGCCGCCGCTGCACAGCTCATCGCCCAGGGCGGCAAGCTGCTGGCGGGCGGGCAGAGCCTGCTGCCTTCGATGCGGCTGCGCCTGGCCAACCCCGAGAAGATCGTTGACCTCAACAGCATCCCCGAGCTGGCGGGCATTCGCCGTGAGGGCAATGCGCTGGTCATCGGCGCCATGACGCGCCATATGGACGTGGCCAATAGCGCGGATGTGAAGGCTGCCATTCCTGCATTGGCCGACCTGGCCGCGCACATTGGCGATCGCCAGGTCCGCGCTCGCGGGACGCTGGGCGGGTCGGTGGCCAACAACGACCCTGCAGCCTGCTACCCCAGCGCGGTGCTAGGCCTCGGTGCCACGGTCATCACCAACCAGCGCGAGATCGCAGCCGACGACTTCTTCGTGGGCATGTACACCACGGCGCTGGAAGAGGGCGAGATCATCACCTCCATCCGCTTCCCGATCCCGAAGCGTGCTGCCTACCTCAAGTTCAAGCAGGCAGCATCGCGCTTCTCGCTGGTGGGGGTGTTTGTGGCGCAGACGGATGGCGGTGTGCGCGTGGCCATCACCGGCGCGGCCAGCAGTGTGTTCAGGCACGCTGGGCTGGAGGCTGCGCTGAACCAGAGCTTTACGGCGCAGTCCGCTGCGGCGGTGAAGATTGATTCGAGTGAGCTGAACGCAGACATCCACGCGAGTGCGGCGTATCGCGCCAACCTGATTAGCGTGCAAACCCAGCGGGCAGTGGCGCAAATGCTCGGCTGACGAGCGGGAGAGCACCCGTCGCCAGTTTAAAGCAGCTGGGGACGGTTTTTGAATGAAATTGGCCTCTAGCGCTTGTCCATCAAGCGCTAGTAGCTATAAAAAATATAGTAATGACCGTTTGCCCTCCTGCGCCCATGTCCACGCCCGCACTGTCCTCCATAGACGCCTTGGTGTCGGCCTTGCAGGGCGTGGGCTACTTTGCCGACCGGCGGCTGGCCACAGCCGTGTTCCTGGCACTCAAGCTACAGCGCCCGCTGCTGCTGGAGGGCGAGCCCGGCGTGGGCAAGACGGCGCTGGCCAAGGCTTTGGGTGAGGTGCTGGAGCGCAGCCTGATCCGCCTGCAGTGCTACGACGGCCTGGAGCAGCGCGAGGCGCTGTACGAATGGAACTACGCGGCCCAGTTGTTGCATATGCGAGCTGCAGAAGGCAAAGGCAGTGCCGACATGGCGCAGGTGGAGCGTGAGGTCTACCAGGACCGCTACCTCATCCGCCGCCCCTTGTTGCAAGCACTGCAGGCCCCTGCGCCCGGTGCGGTGCTGCTCATCGACGAAGTGGACCGCGCCGATGAGCCCTTCGAGGCTTTTTTGCTCGAATACTTGGGCGAGTACCAGGTCAGCATCCCCGAGATTGGCACTGTGTGCGCGACGGCCACGCCAGTCACCCTCCTTACCAGCAATCGCACGCGCGACCTGCACGACGCCGTCAAACGCCGCTGCCTGTACCACTGGTTGGACTACCCCGAGCGCGAGCGCGAACTGGCCATCGTGCGTGCCCAGGTTCCCGGCGCCAGCGCGGCACTGGCCGCCCAGGTGGCCGACTTTGTGGGCCGCCTGCGCAGCCAGCCGTTTGCCAACGCTTTCCAGCGCGCGCCCGGCATTGCCGAGAGCGTGGAGTGGGCCAAGGCGCTGGTGGCGCTTGACACCATCGTGGTCGACCCGGAGGTGGTGTCGGACACCGCAGGCATTTTGTTCAAGCAGCGCGAGGATGTGGCAGCGCTCACGCGCGACATGGCCGCGCAGCTGCTGCAGCCTGCCGACGTTGATGCCTGAGGGCTCAGCCGTGGCAGAGGGCAAGACGATCTCGCAACTCGGTGACGCACGCACCGGCAAGCTCGCGGACAACCTGAGCGGCTTTGGCCGCACCCTGCGCCGCGCAGGCGTGCCCGTGGACGCCGCCCGCATGGCGCTGGCCCAGCAGGCCGTGATGCTGGTGGGCTTGCGGCGCGAGGATTTCAGCGCCGCGTTGGAGGCTGTGCTGGTCAGTCGCGAGCAGGACCGCCCGGTGTTCCGCGAACTGTTTGATGCCTACTTTCGCAACCCCAACGTGGCGCAAAAGCTGCTCGCGCAGATGCTGCCCAGCGCCGAGTCCAAGGCCGAGCCCGCCAAGCGCCGCCCGCGCGTGAGCGAGGCCCTGGCCCCCGTGCGCGCTGCCCGCAACGCGCCGCCACCGCGCGAGGAAGACAAAGTCGAGTTTGATGCCGCCATGACGGCCAGCGACCTGCAGCGCTTGCGGCAGGCCGACTTCAACCAGCTCTCGGCCAGCGAATATCTCCTGGTGGAGCGCCTGGCGCGTGAGGTGCCACTGCCCCTGCCGCGCTACGCGGCCCGCCGCACCCGCCCCGGTGCGCGCGGCAGCCGCCCGCACTGGCCGGGCGCGATGCACCATGCGGCGCGCAACGGGGGCGAGGTCCTGCACATTCCGTTGCTGCAGCGGCGTCAGCAACCGCTGCCGCTGCTGGTGCTGGTGGATGTGTCTGGCTCCATGGAGCGTTACGCGCGCCTGCTGCTGGCGTTTTTGCATGCCGCGACCGCACCGCGCCACACCGGCGACGCCGTGCGCCGCGATGTGTTTGCTTTTGGGACGGGTCTGACGGACCTCACACCGGCTTTTCGGCTGGCGGACACCGACGCGATGCTGGACGCCGCCAGCCACGCTATCAATGACTTTGCCGGTGGCACCCGAATGGGTGACAGCCTGGGCCAGCTGCGCCTAAAGCATGCGCGGCGCCTGGTGGGGCGGCGCACGCTGGTGCTGCTGATCAGCGACGGATTGGACACGGGCACGCCCGAGGTGCTGGCGCAGGAACTGGGATGGTTGCGGCGCCACTGCGGCCGGCTGCTGTGGCTCAACCCGCTGTTGCGGTTTGAGGGCTATACGCCCACGGCACGAGGCGCCGCCGAGCTGCACCGCCAAGCCCATGGCATGGTGGCCGTCCACAACCTGTACCGCTTGCAGGATCTGGCAGCCAGCCTGGCCGCCGTGCTACGGCAGTGACCCGGTTCAAGAATACCGACATCAAGAGAGGAACCCACCATGGAAATGCAAGCAAGCCGAACCCTTGCCGTGAGCCAGCAGCAGGCCTGGGAGGCGCTGAACGACCCCGAGGTGCTCAAGCTGTGTATCCCCGGCTGCGACAAGGTCGAGGCGACCGGTGAGAACCAGTACGCCGTGGCCATGGCGCTCAAGATTGGCCCCGTGTCGGCCAAGTTCGCGGGCAAGATCACGCTGTCGGAAATCGTGCCGCCTGAGAGCTACACCATTGCTTTTGACGGCTCAGGTGGAGTCGCAGGGTTTGGCAAGGGCAACGCGCAGGTCAAACTGGTGCCTTTGCCCGCCGATGCCACCGGCCAGGAAAGCTGCGAGCTGCATTACACCGTGCATGCCACCGTGGGCGGCAAGATCGCACAGCTGGGCCAGCGGCTCATCGACGGCGCGGCCAAGAGCATGGCCGAGGATTTCTTCAAGCGCTTTGACAACGAGATGCAGCGCCGCCATCCGCGCGCAGAGGCGGCGGACGGGGTCGACACGGTCCCAGCGGAGGAGCCTACGCAGCCCGGCGAATTGGCTGCGCTGGCTGCTTCGTCAGGGGAGAACAATCCCCCCAGCGGCATACCGGTTTGGGTGTGGGTGGTAGGCGCAGCGGGGCTGGTGCTGTTAGCGTGGGTGATCAACTGACTCCCCCTGGGCCGGGCATTGGGCTCCCCCTGAGCCGCTTCGCGTCATCCCCCTGAGGGGACGCCTCCGGCGGACCGGCGACGCCGGATCCACGGTGGCGCTGGAGTGGGCGCGGCGCGTTTGCAGATGCAGCGGGCGTAGATGGGAATTCTTGAACGAGCGGTAGAACTGAATTGGTGACGGAACGATGGAAAACCTGGATGTGATGGTGTTGCGCACGCTGCAGGGCTGGCGGGCCGCCGGGCGGCGGGCGTTGCTGGCGACGGTGGTGCGCACGTGGGGCTCTTCACCCCGGCCCGTGGGCTCCATCATGGCGCTGTGTGAGGATGGATCGGTGGTGGGGTCGGTGTCGGGCGGATGTATCGAGGACGACCTGATTGACCGCCATACGCGGGCCTATGCGCAGGGCGTACCCACGGCGAATGCAGGCAAAGACCACTGCATTCCCAGTGGTCCGCCAACGTTTGTGAAATACGGCGTCACCGCCGACGAGGCGCACCGCTTTGGCCTGCCCTGTGGCGGCACGCTGGAGCTGCTGCTGGAGTACGACCCGGACCCGGAAATTCTTGCAACACTGATCACCGCGCTGGAGGCTGGCCGTCTGATGCAGCGCAGCGTGCGTCTATCCGATGGCGCGGTCATGCTAACGCCTGCGGCAGCGCCCACCGAGCTGGCGCTGGATGCTGAGCGGCTTACCAACACCTTTGGCCCCGAGTACCGCATGCTGCTGATCGGCGCGGGCCAGCTGGCGGAGTACCTGGCCACCATGGCGCTGTTCAATGGTTTTGCGGTGACGGTGTGCGACCCGCGCGAGGAATACCGGGGCAGCTGGAACGTGCCGGCCGCGACGGTGGTGAGCGACATGCCCGACGACGTGGTGCTGGCCTTCAAGCCCGACCGGCGCAGCTGCGTGGTGGCGCTCACGCACGACCCCAAGCTCGATGACTTGGCGCTGCTGGAGGCGCTGAACACGGATGCGTTCTATGTGGGCGGCATCGGCTCGCGCCGCAACAATGACGCGCGCCGCGCCCGGATGATCGAACACTTCGACCAGACCGAAGCCAGCTTGGCGCGCCTGCGCGGGCCGATTGGCATCTACATCGGCAGCAAGACACCGCCCGAGATCGCGGTGAGCGTGATGGCAGAGATCCTGGCCGTCAAAAACGGCGTGACGCTGCCGCGCGACATGGAAGTGGCCCAGGCCAAGAATGACCGGGACCTGGCGCACAACGACCCCGGTGCGCTGGTGTGCGGGGTGCGCGCCGTGTAGTGCTACAGCGGCTTGGACCGCAGCTGCAACTGCTGCCGCACATGGTGCAGCAGGCCATCACAGGCGTCTTCCACCAGGTCCAGTACCTCTTCAAAACCAGCGGCCCCGCCGTAGTATGGGTCGGGCACCACGGGGCTGTCGAATTGTTGGCAGAACTCCGTCATACGGCGCAACTTGCGGGCGTGTTCGGGTGGGCAAAGGTCTTGCGCAAGGGCCAGGTTGTCCCAGTCCATCGCCAGAACCAGATCGTGGCGTTCAAAGTCGTTGGCCAGCATCTGCCGAGCGCGCAGATCCGACAGGTCATAGCCTCGTTGCCCCGCATGGCGTTGCGTCCGCTCGTCCGGTGCCTTGCCAGGGTGGTAGTTGTGGGTGCCGGCCGAGTCCACACGCACCTGGCTGGCCAAACCACTGTGAACCACCTTGTGCCGGAACACGCCGTGGGCCGTGGGGCTGCGGCAGATGTTGCCCATGCAAACAAAGAGGACCGAATAGGTGGCGATGGGCTCCTCCATTTCTTTGATCCCTGCAGGGTTCAGGTGGATATCACCACCGGGCCACCCTTGGCAATGCCACGCTGGTACGCGGGGCGGACCTCCATGCGCTGCTTGTAGGCCAAAAGGTTGGGGCATGCACTGGCCTTGCTGGCGCGCGACATGGCAGCCTCCACCGCAAAGCTCATCTGAAAATCCGCCATGGTCAGGTGCTCTCCCGCAAACCAGCGGTGGGTGGCGAGGTGCTGTTCCATGAAGTCGAGCGCGGTGTTCACGTTGGGGTCAATCACCTTCTCCTGCACCTTGTCGCACAAGGCCTTGGCAATGGGCTTGACGAAGAATGGCATCGGCTGAGTGGGGATGGTCATGAACACCAGCTTCATCACCAGCCAGTTCATGAGTGAGCCTTCGGCGTAATGCATCCAGAATCGGCACTGGCGGTATTCCGGCGTACGCGGCGCGGGTTGCAGATGGACCAGGTCACCGCCTGCCTGGGCGCCGTAGGTTTCCACCAGATATTCGATGATCGCACCGGACTCGGCAATCACCTCGTCGCCGTCGGTGATGACGGGAGACTTGCCCAGTGGATGGATCTTCTTGAGCGCGGGCGGGGCCAGCCTGGTGGCCTTGTCGCGTTGGTATACCTTGAGTTCGTAGGGTACTCCCAGTTCTTCCAGGAGCCAGAGGACGCGCTGCGAGCGCGAGGTTTCGAGGTGGTGGACTGTGATCATCCGATGCATCTTATTCAATCTGCGCCAGGTGCAACGCGCTTCTGGCGCCGTTGCAGTGTCATGCCGTGCCAGCGGCGGGCACCCAAAACAAAAGCCCTCAAATGAGGGCTTTTGTTTTGGGTGCAGGGGCGTCGAGTGCCCCTCGGCGATTCAACCGCCCTTTTTGGAGCGCTTGCCAGGGTTCTTCTTGCTGCGGGTTGCAACACCGCGCTCCAAGCTCACGCGCTGGCCACGGCCGCCCGTGCGCAGGGTGAAACCGGGCAGGGGCTTGGGTTGGGGGGTGTGCTTGCGGTCTGCTTCGGTAACGATCTTGTTGCCCATGGTAGGTCTCTGAGTTGGTGGAAAAAAGATAGATTTTAGGCCACAGCCAGAATGTCGGCCTTTTGCTCGTGTTTGGCGCGTTTTCGGCGAGCCTCTCACGAGGCCGAGAAGCCTGCGGCCATGGGCGTACCGTGGTCGGTTGATAGTGCCTGCGTGCAATGGCGAGGCAGCTCAAAGCCCTTTGCCGCGTCTTGAATTGCGCGTGTGCGAATAACGGGTGGTTTGGCCCACACGCCGCCAAAGATGGTTGCAAATGCCACATCCGCTGCATCGCGGCCTACGCCGAAACGCAGCAAACCCATGGGAATAGCCGTGCCAGAAGGATCGAAGATATACCAACGGTCCCCCAGGTACACCTCAACGTAGGCATGAAAGTCGGGGGGGCCCAGCGCCGGGTCTGCACCAAAGTCGGTGCCGGTGGTGAAGCGGGCCGGGATGTTGATGGCACGACACAGCGCAATCATCAGGTGGGCAAAGTCGCGGCACACGCCGACTTGCTCGACCAAGGTGTCCACCGCCGAGGTGTTCGAGTTCGATGTGTTGGAGGTGAACGATACGTGCCGCTGCACCCAATCGCAGATCGCTTGCACGCGGCTGTGTCCCTGCCACAGCGCCCCAAACTCGTTGGTCGCAAGACGCAAGAGCCGGTCAGACTGGCAGTAGCGGCTGGGGTAGATATAACCCATCACCTCTTGCGGTAGACGGCGTACAGGGACTTCTGCGAGCTGGGTGGGGTCAATGCGGTAGTGGTTGATGTCTACGGTGGCCGAATACGACAGTTCCAGCGTGCCAGGTTCGCCATGTAGCCGCAGGTAGCGGTTGCCGTTCACCGGGTCGGTGTGCACTTGGTGCGCAATGGGCTGGTTGATGACCAACCGCTCTGCACTCACCAATTGATTGGGGGTTTGGGCTGCGTGGATATTGAACACAAAGTCCGCACCGTATTGGTCCACCTCATAGCTCAGGTCAATCTGCAGCTCCATGCGCACCCGGTCATGGGTCGGTTGAGCGGTTGGAGCTGTTTGCTGCGCCGGGTAGGCAGGAGGTGCCGCGGTAGGGTTGCGGGCGGCCGAAGGTGATGGAGGGCTTTGCGTGGTTGCCATGGGCATGTCCTTGGGGCGCTGCCTGCCGGGGCATCCGGCACAGCAGCGTGACTTCAGGATAGTCGATGGGTCCGCGCTAGGTGTAGGCAAACGGCCCGGTTGTTTGACCGCCAACAACCACAAGCGTTTGGAGTGCTACGGTGCCACCCGTACCGCCCGATGCGCTGGGTGGATTGCGCTACGCAGAAACAGACAGACGCGCCAACACTTCTGTCTTGCCACTGCGGTCCGCCCGCAGGATCAACGCCTCACCCGAACTGGTGTTGGTGTTTGCCAGGTCAGACAGCACAAACATGTGGGTGAACCACACCTCGAACCGGCCGGTCTTTGATGTCGCCGTAGTCAGCGCCGCGCGCAATTCGCGCAGATGACCGGCGCTGGTGGTCTCCGGACTGCCTCGCGGCGATCCGAGCGCTGGCCAAGTGTCGGCTGCGCCAAAAGCCAGCGTGGCACTGTCGACGCAGCGGCACCAGGGGCTCGACAGGACCTTGTCGGGCTGCAGTTGCCTTTGCTTGAACCAAGCGCCCACTGCTCGCGCCTGGGCGCGACCGTCTTCGCTCAGGTTGCGTTGCGTGCTGCAATCGCCCAGGCGAAAGCCTGGGGGGTCGAAGGTACCGGGGGCCAGCGAGTGGCGAAACGCCGCCACCACCCCGCCCTTGCGCAGCAGGGCTTCGGCTCCCGAATCGAGCGCGGCCCAGCTGCGCACACTGGCAAAGGCCAGGCTCATTCCCACCGCGCCCGCGCCTAGAACGGCACGGCGGGGGATGTGGTGGGATTCAAGTGGCTGGCTGGAAGGCATAGCCAGCACCCGACGCGGTCATGCGCCCCATGGCGGGGAACGGGAAGTGGAATCCGCCCAACATGGCATTGCTGGCCGTGATGCGCTGGAATACTTCGCGGCGTACCTTGCGGGCTGCTTCCGCGTCCATGTCAAAGGTCACCGCCCAGTCGGGGTTGCGGGCAAACAGCGCGGGAACATTGGTCAAGTCCGCTACATAAAAGAACTTCTGGCCGGAAGAGGTCAGCTCAAACAGAGTGTGGCCCGGTGTGTGACCGTACGCCGCCACCGACTTGATGCCCGGGGCGATTTCGGCGTCTGCTGCAAACTGAACCAGCGTGTCTGCAGGCATGGCGCCAAAAGTGCGGCGCACATTGTCGAAGGCGCCCTTCATGCCTGCGGGCGCGGCTGCCATGCGGGCATCGTCCATCCAGAAAGCGTGCTCGGCGGCGGGCACCATCACCTTGGCCTTGGGGAAGGTGAGTTCACCCGCCTTGTTGCGAATGCCGTTGATGTGGTCGCCGTGGTAATGCGAGATCAGCACGGTATCGATGTCTGCCGCCTGCAGGCCCGCTGCGCGCAGGCTCTCCAGCAGCTTGCCCGTGGTGGGGCCGCCAAATTCACCCATGCCTGTGTCCACCAGAATTTTGCGCCCACCGGCAACGATCACAAACGGTGTAAACGGAATATCAATGTAGTCAGTGGACAGGCCTTGAGACGATAAAAGCGCACGCACTTCGGTCAGCGGTGCGTTCTTCACAAACTCCTCACCCAGCGGGCGGCGCGCAATTCCGTCGATAAGGGCGATCACTTCAGCATCGCCGACTTTCATTCGTCGGAAGCCGGGATTTGGCAATGCTGGCGTTCCGAGGTTGGGTGCGTTCTGGGCCCATACAGGAACAAAAGAGCCCGCAGCATAGACGGTCGTGGCGAGGCTTGCGCCCAGGAAGTGGCGGCGTGACAGCATAAAACTCTCCAGTCTCAAGTTGAACTAATGAGTTTCGGACTGTAACGCCCGGCCTGTTTTTTCTGCTCGCCGCGGTCCGATCCTGTGTGTGACGTGGGGTTTTTAAGCGCGAATGCTCGGCGGTGCCGCGCCGTGTTCGTTACTCCACGCCAAATGCGGCTCGCAGTGCCTCGCAAAATTCCGCATTGCCGCTGACCGAGAACGTGAGGGTAGTGCGAGGCGCTGACGCATTCCCCAGCCCGCATTGGATGGATGAAGACGCTGCATCGAAGTCCAGTTGCAGGTGCTTGCTCACTTCCTGGACTCCCTGCAGGTCGTATTGCCACAGGCCACCATCCTCTTCGGGTCCACAGCCATCGGGGAAGTGCATGTAGGCCCAAGCCAGCACTTGGGCTATCTCGGCCTGCAGCGCCGGGAGCTGGGCCGACGACACGCTTGCCATGGCATCAAAGGTGCCCGTTCCTTCGGAATCTTCGCTGTAGTCAAAGTCCAGGTAGTTCAACGTCATGGTGGTGGATTGCTAAAGGTAGACGTGGGTTTATAGCCAGGTGCGCCCCAGCGCCTGGGCGGCCTCGCACAGACGGGGTACCTGCTGCAATGCTTGCGGCAGCGACATGCGTGCTGCGGGCGCCTGCAGCGCGACAGCACTGTGCACCGTGCGTCGCCCAGCGCCTAGCACGGGCACGGCTACGCAGACCAGACCGTCTACAAATTCTTCAGCGTCGGTAGCGTAGCCTTGGCGCGCGATTTGTTCCAGTTCGGCTTCCAGCGTGTCGCGGTTTGTGAGTGTGGTGGCGGTGTGCCGCGTGAGTGGCAATCCGTTCAAAATGGCCGCGCGCCGCGGGCCAGACAAATAAGCCAGAAACAGCTTACCGCTGGCCGAACAGTGAATCGGCACGCGGGTGCCGGGGCGCAGCTCCATGCGCAGCGGGAATGCCGACTCCACGCGGTCCAGGTAAATCACCTCCGCACCACTCAGTGCGGTCAGGTTGCAACTTTCTCCGATGTCCGCCACCAATTGACGCAACACTGCGTGGCGAACGCCATGCTGTGTGCCCGCGCTGAGGGTGCTCTCGGCCAGCCGCAGCAGGCGTGGGGCCGGGGTGTATCGGCGTCCATCGGGCTCGCGCGCCAGCAAACCACCGTTTTCGAGCTGCACCAGCATGCGGTGCACGCTGGGCTTGGGCCAACCCGACGCATCGATGGCGTCGGCCAAGCTGAAAGGACGGCCGTGGGCGCACATGATTTCGAGCAATTCGAACAGGCGAAGACTAGGGGCGAGTTTGGTCATCAAAATCTCGTAATTCGAGACGAATCCATAAATGATTTCGAGATTATTCCGCACTGTGGCTAAGCTGCAAACCAAGATTTCTTGGGACACTCATGACAGCGACTTTCCGGAATGCGGTTCTTACTGGGGCCTGCGGCGGCCTGGGCCAGGCCTTGGCGCGCGAGCTGATCGCTCAAGGCGCTGCCGTTGGCGCTGGTAGGGCTGCATAGACCCACCCTGGACGCGCTGGCAGCGCTGGCACCCGAGCGCTGCGTGGCGTACACGCCCGATGTGGCGGACAGCACCGCCATGCGATCCATGGCCGAAGACTGGATGGCGCGCTCAGGCACTCCTGATCTTGTGATCGCGAACGCTGGGGTGGCAGGCGGTTTTGACACCGCTGAAGCCGACGACCTGGCTGTGCTGCGTCGCATGCTGGAGATCAACCTGCTGGGCGCGGCCACCACCTTCCAGCCGTTTGTGAAAGCAATGCGTGCGCAGCGGCGTGGGGCGCTGGTGGGCGTGGCCAGCATTGCAGGCTGGCGCGGCATGCCGGGCAACGGCGCCTACTGTGCGAGCAAGGGCGGGCTGATCCGATATCTTGAGAGCCTGCGTGCCGAGTTGCGCAGCGAATCCATTGTGGTCAGCACGGTGAGCCCTGGCTATTTGCGCACCGCACTCACGGCGGGCAACCGGTTTGCCATGCCAGGCCTCATGGAGCCTGAGGCGGCTGCCAGAGCCATGCTCGCGGGCGTTGCGCAAGGCCGTACCCACATCGTGCTGCCAGCGCGCATCGGCTGGCTGGCCCGCTTGCTCAACCTGCTGCCCGATGCCCTGCACGACCGCCTGCTGCTGGGCCAGCCGCGCAAGCCGCGCATGGGCGAGGCGGGGGCCACGGCCATTCCGGGCCTGCCGTTGCCGACAGAGACACCGATCAAAAACGAAAGCAAAAACGCATGACAACGGAGACAACACCCACTGTGGCGGACACCCGCACCCAGATCGCCCTGATAGGCGCAGGCCCCAGTGGCCTGGCGGCTGCGCGCAATCTGCAAAAGCTGGGCGTGCCGTTTCAGGGCTTTGAAGCGCACACCGATGTGGGCGGGTTGTGGAATATCGACAACCCGCGCAGCACGGTGTACGAGTCCGCGCACCTGATCTCCAGCAAACACACCACCGAATTCACCGAATTCCCCATGCGCCCTGAGGTGGCCGACTACCCCAGCCACCGCGAGATGCGCCAGTATTTCATGGACTTTGCCGAGCACTTCAGTCTGCGTCCGCACTACTGGTTTGGCGACCCGCGTGCTCAAGGTGGAGCCGGTGGGCGAGGGCGACGCGCCGCTGTGGCGCATCACCTGGAGCCAGCACGGTGGCCCGGCTCAAACCGCAGAGTTCAAGGGCGTGGTGATTGCCAATGGCACGCTGGCTGAGCCCAACATGCCGCGCTTTGAAGGCCAGTTTGATGGCGAACTGCTGCACACCAGCGCCTACAAAAATGCCGAGCTGTTCAAGGGCAAACGTGTGCTGGTGGTGGGTGCGGGCAACTCGGGCTGCGACATAGCCGTGGATGCAGTGCATTACGCGCGCAGCGTGGATCTGTCGGTGCGGCGCGGCTATTACTTCGTGCCCAAATATGTGTTCGGCAAGCCCGCCGACACGCTGGGCGGCAAGTTCAAGATGCCGCCCTGGCTCAAGCAGAAGGTTGACAGCACCGTGCTGCAGTGGTTCACCGGCGACCCGGTGCGGTTTGGTCTGCCCAAACCTGATTACAAGATGTACGAGTCGCACCCCGTGGTCAACTCGCTGGTGTTGCACCACATGGGCCATGGTGACATCCACGTCAAGCCCGACATCGCCCGCTTTGAGGGCCACACCGTGCACTTCAAGGACGGCCGTTCGCAGGACTACGACCTGGTGCTCTGCGCCACCGGCTACAAGCTGCACTACCCGTTCATCGACCACAGCCTGCTCAACTGGCAGGGCATGGCTCCGCAGCTGTACCTCAACATCCTTTCGCCGCGCTTTGACAACTTGGCGGTGATGGGCATGATCGAGGCCAGCGGCATGGGCTGGCAGGGCCGTTACGAGCAGGCCGAGCTGGTGGCGCGCTTCTTCAAGGCGCAGTCTGAAGGATCACCGCGCGCCGAGGCCCTGCGGCAGGCCAAGGCGGGCCCGCCCCCAGATCTGTCGGGCGGCTATCAAGTACCTGCAAGCTCGAACGCATGGCGTACTACGTGCACAAGGACACCTACCGCCATGCGGTGCGCGCCGCCTGCGCGCTGGCCTGATGCGCCATCGAAAGGACTCACTATGCTGCCTGTCGACGAAATTCGTCTCAACTTCAACCCGGCCTCGCTGGTGGTGCTGAATGGGGTGCTGGCCTTTCTGATGTTCGGCATTGCGCTGGACACGCGCGTGGACGACTTCAAGCGCGTGCTGCGCATGCCCGGTGGCCATTGCGGTGGGCATTGCGGCGCAGTTCATCGTGCTGCCCGCCATCACCTTTGCGCTCACGCTGCTGCTGCAGCCCGCGCCCAGCATTGCGCTGGGCATGATCCTGGTGGCCTGCTGCCCGCCGGGCAATGTGAGCAACATCCTGACCCACCGCGCCAAGGGCAATGTGGCGCTCGCGTGTCGATGACGGCGGTGTCCAACGCCATCGCCATCGTGGCCATGCCGCTGAACTTCGCCTTCTGGGGCGGCATGCACCCCACTGCGTCGGCGCTGCTGCGAAACCATCGCGCTCGACCCGCTGGAGATGGTGGGCCACATCGTGCTCATCATCGGCCTGCCGTTTGTGCTGGGCATCTGTGGTGTGCCGAACCGCTGTCCCGAACTGGACGGCGAAGTTCAAGAAACCGGTGCGCATCCTCAGCTTTCTCTGCGCTGATCGGTTTCATCATCGGCGCCATCGCGGGCAACTGGCGCTACTTCCTCGACTACGTGGGGCTGGTGCTGCTGGCCGTGGTGCTGCACGACGCGCTGGCCTTTGGCACCGGCTACGCCGTGGCGCGGCTCGGCGGGCTTGCCCGACTACGACCGGCGCGCTTTGTCGATTGAGGTCGGCATCCGCAACGCGGGTCTGGGCCTGGTGCTGATCTTCAGCTTCTTCGGCGGCCTGGGCGGCATGGCCGTGGTGGCGGGTGTCTGGGGCTTCTGGGACATCATCGCCGGCATGGCGCTGGCGGGCTGGTGGGCGCGGCGGCCCTGCAGGGCGGCATGCCGGCAGCGTCGGCCGAGGAGACGGCGCATGAACGCCATGGATCTGGCAAGGCGCCAGCGGCCCGGCGCATGCTGGTCACCGGCGCCGATGGCTTTCTGGGCCGTGGCCTGATCGCTGCCCTGGCGCGCCAGCCGGGGCTGCGACAGGTGGTGGCGACCGATGTGCGCGAGGTGCCGCCCGAGCGCCAACTGGCCGGCGTGTGATTACCTGGTGCAAGACGTGCGCGACCTGGCGCTGAGCGACACGCTGGCGCTGCACCAGATCGACACCGTGGTGCACCTGGCCTCCATCGTCACGCCGGGCAAAGGCTCCAACCGCGCGTTCGAATACTCGGTCGATGTGGGGGGCACGCAAAACGTGCTTGAGCGCCTGCGTGGCCACAGGGCGTGCAGCATCTGGTGGTCTCCAGCAGCGGCGCGGCCTATGGCTACCACGCCGACAACCCCGCCTGGCTCACCGAGACGCGATGCGCTGCGCGGCAACGAGGTGTTTGCCTACTCGCACCACAAGCGCCTGGTGGAAGAGATGCTGGCGCGGTACCGCGCGGCGCACCCGGCACTTGCGCAGACCGTGCTGCGCATCGGCACCATCCTGGGCGAACAGGTCGACAACCAGATCACCGCCCTGTTCGAGAAGCCGCGCCTGATCGCCATCCGCGGCAGCGACAGCCCGTTTGTGTTCATCTGGAACGAAGACGTGACCGGCGCCGATCTTGCACGCCGCTGCGGCACGCGGCGTGCCGGGCTGCTACAACCTGGCGGGCGATGGCGCGCTGACCATCCACGAGATTGCACAGCGTCTGGGCAAGCGCACGCTGCGAGTTGCCCGCGGGCCTGCTGCAGCGCCGCGCTGTGGCTGGGCTCCACGCTGGGCGTGAGCCGCTATGGGCCCGAGCAACTCGACTTTCTGCGCTACCGCCCGGTGCTGCTCAACACCGCGCTCAAGGAGGTGTTTGGCTACATGCCCAGCAAGACCAGCGCCGAGGCGTTCGATGCCTTTGTGGCCGCGCGCGCGGCGCCAAGGGCCGCCCGGTGAAGGTGCGGCGCGTGAGCGCGTGACGGCGCGGGCGCTGTCGCGCGGCGACCTGCTGCGCGCGCTGGCCGTGGTGGTCATCTGGGGGCTGAACTTTGTGGTGATGAAGGTGGGCCTGCAAGGCCTGAGCCCCATGCTGCTGGGTGCTTTGCGTTTCGCGGCGGCGTCGCTGCCGTTTCTGCTGTTCGTGCACCTGCCCGTCCTGCCCTGGCGCTTTGTGGTGGGCTATGGCCTGGCGCAGGGGCTGGGGCAGTTCGGCTTTCTGTTTCTGGGCCTGCAGCTGGGCATGACGGCGGGCATGGCCTCGGTGGTGATGCAGACGCAGGCGTTTTTCACGCTGCTGCTGGCCGCGCCGCTGTTGGGTGAGCGCGCGCGCCCTGGCAGTGGTGGGGTCTGCTGCTGGCGTTTGGCGGGCTCATGACCATTGGCCTCGCCCACGGCGAAGGGCCCGGGGCAGATGACGCTGGTCGGTTTTGTGCTCACGCCTCGGCGCGGCCTTCATGTGGGCGGTGTCCAACCTGGTGGCGCGACTGCGCGGCGCAGCCGGGAGCCTATTCGAGCCGTTTCCGTTCATCGTGTGGAGCAGCGTGGTGCCCATCTTGCCGTTCTTTGCGCTGGCCGTGTGGACAGAAGGTGCGAGCGGCGTAGTAGCGCAGTTGCAGGCGATTGACGGCACGGCGCTTGCTTGCGGTGGGCTACCTGGCTTGGTTGGCCACCTTGCTGGCCTACACGCTGTGGACGCAGCTGCTGCAGCGCCATCCCGGCCGGGCGGGTGACCCCGTTTTCGCTGCTGGTGCCCGTGGTGGGGCTGTGGGCTGCTTACTTCTTTTTGGGCGAAACGCCCGTGCCAGTGCAATGGGCAGGCGCAGCCGCCGTGTTGTGTGGGCTGGTTGTCAACCAGACCGGTGGCTGGCTGTGGGCACGGTGGCGGCGCAAAGCCGAGACCCACTCGACCGCTCTCTAGAATCCTGGACCGGCGCGGGCTTGTATGGAGTGTCCTGCGCAACAAACCCAAGGAAGCAGGATGTCTGAGAACGTGGTGTTGCAGGTGGAGGGGCTGTGTTTTGCCTATCCCGAATGTGGGGTGCTCACCCAGTGGTCGGTGGCGCTACCTGCAGGCCTGGCGCTGGTGCGTGGCGACGAGAGCAGTGGCAAGACCACGTTGCTGCGCCTGCTGGCGGGTGAACTCACGGCGCAGGCGGGGCGCATCACGCTGCAAGGTGTGCGCCTGAGCGACACGCCCAAGGCCTTTGCGCAAATGGTGTTCTGGGTCGATCCCCGTGCTGGTGACCTGGACAAGCTCACCGCCCGTGGCTGGCTGGACAGCCTGCCCGCGCACCACCCGCGGTGGGATGCCGCAGCGCTGGCCACGCACATTGAAGGCTTCACGCTGCACGAGCATCTGGACAAGCCGTTCTACGCACTGTCCACCGGCAGCAAACGCAAGGTGCTGATGGCCGGTGCGCTGGCCTCGGGCGCGCCGCTGACCTTGATCGACGAGCCCATTGGCGGGCTCGACAAACCGTCGGTCGCTTATCTGGCGCGTGCGTTGGCGCAGGTTGCCGGCCAGCCCGGGCGCGTGGTGGTAGTGGCGCATTACGACGCGCTGCCCGGCGTGCCCTGGGGCACGGTGGTAGACCTGCCCGGCTGACTCCTGAGCTGACTACATCGCCTTGAACAGGTGGGCGTAGAGGCGGCTTACCGGCAGTTTCTCGGCCCGGCCCGCCAGCTCCAAGTGCAGTTTGCCCGCTTCGTCGCGTGTCACCGTGGTGATGGCGCTGGCGCGCACCAGGGTGCTGCGGTGGATTTGCCAGAACACCTGCGTATCGAGCTGGCTCGTCAGCTCCTTGAGCGGCGTGCGGATCAGAGTACTCCCGCGCCGCCGTCAGCACCCGCACGTATTTGTCGGCCGCTTCAAAGTACAGCACGTCGGCCACCGGCACCATGTGGATCTGGCTGCCGCTGCTGGCCTGAATGAGGGTGAGGGGCGCGGTGCTGCTGGTTGGTGCAGACGGAGGCGGCGCCGCGATGCCGGGCGCTGCCAGCAGGTGGCGCAGCTGCTCCATGGTTGCTTCTAAATTGATAGCTGGTTGCGCTTTATTCATAAGCGCTAGCTGCAGTTTTTGCACTGTTTTTTGCAGCCGGGCGGCCTGCACGGGCTTGAGCAGGTAGTCCACCGCCTGGGCTTCAAACGCCTGCACCGCGTACTGGTCGTAGGCCGTCACGAACACCAGTGCGGGAAAAGGTTTGCTGTCGGGCCAGGCGTCGGCCAGTTCCACGGCGGCATCCAGCCCGCTCTGGCCCGGCATGCGGATGTCGAAGAACAGCACGTCGGGCAGCAGGGCCAGTGCCTGCTTGACGGCCGACAGGCCGTCGCCCACCGCGGCGGCGATCTGCAGCTCGGGCCAGGCGCGCGCCAGCTCTTGCTGCAGCGCGGCGGCCAGCAGGGGTTCGTCCTCGGCAATCAGGGCGCGTGGGGCGGGCTGGTTCATAGTTTGGACGCAGAATTTAAGGGAAAAACGACGCTAGCGCTTGTCCCACCTGCGCTAGCAGCTATCAAATCAAGAGTACCTGATGCTCCGTGCAAGGTGGCCAGGCGCTCGCGCACCTGGGTCAGGCCAAAGCTCTGGCCCGGTCCAGGCGTGGGCAGCACATCGGGCAAGCCCGCGCCGGTGTCGTTGACCTCGATCACCAGCAGCGGGCCGTTGGCGCCCGGGCGCGAGCTGGCGCGCACGGTGATGTGGCCACCTTCTACCTGGGGCTCCAGGCCGTGGCGGATGGCGTTTTCCACCAGGGGCTGCAGCAGCAGTGGCGGCACGGGCACGTCGCGCAGCGCGTCGGGCAGGTCCAGCGTGTAGGCCATGCGTGGGCCCATGCGCATCGCCATCAGCTCCAGGTAGTCGCGCAGGCGGTCGAACTCGTTGGACAGCGGGTGCTGGGTGCTGCGCGACGCGGTGAGCGTGGCGCGCAGGTAGGCAATGACATGGTCCAGCATCTCCTGGGCACGCACCGGGTCGGTGCCGATCAGCACGCGCAGGTTGGCCAGCGTGTTGAACAGCATGTGGGGCTCGAGCTGCGTCTCCAGCAACTTGAGCTGGGCCTCGGTGGCCTGGCTGCGCACCTCGTTCACCTTGGCTTGCAGCCAGGCGCTTTTGCCCCGGCTGTAAAAAAAGTAAGTCAGCGCGAGCGCCGACAGCACCGTGATGCCGATGGAAATGCGCAGTTGCGGGCGGTCGTCAAAGTTCCAGGACGAGAAACCAAACCAGCGGTCGGCAAACCATGTGCCCACCAAAAAACCCAGCACGTTGCCTACGAGGGGCAGGGCGATGCCCGCGACACCCTCAGGCCAGCCGGTGTCTTGGCTGGACGGAAAAAAATGGCGTCCAAAATCAATCAGTACCCATGACGGCAATCCGATGGACAGGGAATAGACGAGCGCGATTTCGTAGGGCTTGTGGGGTCTGAACGCGTAGTGAATGGCCGCGATGACCAGGCAAAACGCGATGATCTGCAGAAAATGCCGAAGCTTGGCGATCCAGTCGATTTTCATGCTGGCATCGTCGCGTTCAACGGCCGTTGCGGTCTTGCTCGCGCTGCAGCCGTTCCCGCTCTTTGTGCACCATGCGTTCGCGCAGACCGCTGCCGGTGCCCAGAACAAACACCGAAATGCCGTGCAGCGCGAGGCCCAGTCCCCAGCCCAGCAACGGGTACACCGACCAGGGGCGGTCGCCAAAGCCGTACCGCGACATCCCAAAGAGCACCAGATTGACCACGGTGAATGCCGCAGCGTGGGTGTACCAGCCCAGTTTGGCGCCAGCACGCTTGCGGGCCAATCGGTCGAGGTCGTCGGGTGTCATGGGATGGGGCATGGAGGCGCAATTTTAGGCGGGCGGCGGCGTTGCAATGTCGGTGGTTGGGTCGTCAAGCCTTGCAGGCCTGAGCCACCGCTTGCACAGCCACGGCGTCCAGCGTCAGCCCCATGTGATTCACGCCGGGCACCAAGGTCACGGGCACAGGCTTGCCCGCCTGGGCAAACAGGTCCGCAAAACGGTCGGCGTAAAAAAGCTCGTCATCCTGCCCAGCCACGATGCAGACAGTGCCGCGGGCGTTGCGGATGTCGCTCTGGTAGTCGTTGTGGGGACGGAAATTCATGGCGACGGTGTAGGAGTAGCTCGGGGTGAGCAGGCTGCGCGCGACATCGTTGAGCGCAAAACGCAGCACCGGCAGGTGGTTCCACTGGCTGATACCGATCTGGTTGAGTGCCGTGAGTGCCACGATGCGCGGCAGCCCCACTGATGCCCAGCCGCCGCTGTCCGGCCGTGACGTGGGAGCGTTGTGGTGCACAAAAGGCGAGAGCAGCACGTAGCGGTCGAACAGATCTTGCCGCGCGCTGCCCGCAAAACGCAGCGCAAACCCTCCGCCCGCCGAAAAGCCCATCAACGTCTGCGGGCCGGTGTGGGGCACGGCGCGCAGAAAGTCTTGCACATCGTCTTCCATCTGGCCCACATAGGCGGCCTGCCCACGGACACCCGATTCACCATGCCCGCGCATGTCCAGTGCTGCTACGGCGAACCCCTCCGCTGCCAGGGCCTGGGCCAGCACATGCATAGACTGCCCGCGGGCGGACGAACCGTGCACCAGCACCACACGGCGCATGGGTGTGGTGGCGGTTGATGGCATGGGTAGGTAACCATGCCAGGCAAGCGATGTTCCATCGCGCGCTGTGTAGCGTTGCACCCTCGGTACGCTGCTGTAGTCCACGCCCCGGAACGGATTGTTGATGCTGGCCAGCGGCGGTATGTCCTTGGGGCCGCCCCAGGCTACTGCAGCAGCGCAGCCGACGATGGCAGTGAGGAGAAGGGCGAGGAGCAGCATGGCGATGACGCGATGTGAGGGGAGAGTTGAAGACCGTGTCAAGGTGGTCATGGCTCAGGACGATCGAGTTTGTGCAGCGATGCGGCTTCGTTCCGCTTGCACCAGGCGTTCGTACATTCCCCCGCCACCTGTCACCAAGAACACCACAACGCCATGAACGGCCAGGCCAATGCCCCAGCCAACCGCTGGAAACACGGCCCAGTGGCGGCCGCTGGCGGCCGACAGCGTGATCAGCAGCAGGTTGACCAGTATGTAGACGCTGGCGTGCAGATACCAGCCCAGCTTGGCGCCAGCGCGCTTGCGGGCCAGGCGTTCGAGGGGGTCGGCGGAGGTGTAAACGTGTGGCATGGGGTGTACCGGTCGTGGAGGCGGGGTGAGGTGAGGGTGAAGGTGGTCAGGCGGATGCGGTGGTTGCTGCCCGCGGAGCGTTCCGGCCTGCCAGCCGCATCAGGCGCAATGACCGGGCCGCGAACAGGCCGTTGAACACCCCATACAAGACAGCGATCTGGAGCGCAAAGCCACCGTCACGTGCCAAGGCAGGCTGCATGGCCAGCTCGACACCGACGAAGTATTTGGTCAAGAAGATCCCGAGGATCAGCACCAATGGCATGGCACTGCCGGGGATGTAGAAGCTGCGCGAACTGCCCGCATAGTGCGTGCCCTTTGGTGCGGCGGGCTGGAACCACAGAGCAAGGGCTGCGATCAGCGCGGCGGCCAGCAGCCAGACGCCCAGCACCGCACCTGTCGTGCCCGAGGTACCGAACGCAGACACAAGCCCATAGACCGACAGGCCGGTCATCGCCACGGGCATGACCATGGCACGCACCAGGCTGACCTGGCGGTCAAAGAGCTGGCTGCCGCCCAGCCCGAGGAGGCCGGTCAACAAGGCCCACACCCAGACAGGCGTGTTTTGGATGATCTGGCCCAATATCTGGGGTTGTTGGATAAGAAGGTTGAACAGCATGGTGGGGGCCTGGCGAAATGGAAAAATGAAAAAAATGTGTAGAGGCTGGGAAAGAGGGCTGGGGCCGGGGTGTGACCTCAGGCCATACCCAGTGCCGTCCACAGCGAGTGGCCTAAAAAGCGGTTCGGCAGCAGGGTGAACCCTCCGGCCACCACACAGGCGCCGACGTAGATGTATTGCATGGTCTGGCGGTGGCCCACGATATTGCGACGTGCCAGAAGAACGAATGACACCACCAGCATGCCCAGCGTGAGCGGGATCAAAAGGTGGATCAGGCCAAAACTGCCCCAGCGCGGGCCGTTGCCGCCACTGATGAAAATGGCCGACACCGCGGTTGCAACCATGAGGGTGACCCAGGCATATCCCGCAGCCCGGTGCAGACGTGGCCGCTGGGTGCGGCCCTTGCGTGCCCACAGCGCTATGGGGCCGATGGCAGTGGCAGCCAGCGCGGCAGCCAGGTGGATGGCGATGATGGGAGTAAGTTGCATGGGTGGGCTCCTGGCGTTCGGTGGAGTGAACTGTGCCCACTCGCCCCGTGCGTCGCCAGCGTGCTGCGACGAAATGCGGATGTGCGGGTGCGAGATGCAGGAGGAAGGCGTGAGGTGAAGGCCTGTTCAGCCGACGCGGGGGCAGGTGCCCTGCGCGTGCGGGAGGTGCCCCGGGGCCCTGAACCGGGATTCAAGGGGTAACCCTTAGGTTTACTTTTCTTCGCATAGCGTTCAAGGCAGAGCGTGGGTGGACCCTCTACGATCCGGTACGGCGCGATCCAGCAGATCCCGCGCTTGGCCCATTCCGGCCCGCACCCCAAGAACACGAATCAGGACCGTCATGACCCCGCAAGAAGCCCAAGCGCGCCCACCATCTGCTATCCCTCCTGCTCCTCCCAATCCACCACCACGCCGCTCCGGCTGGGTGGGAACCGTCGTGGCGTTGCTGTTGGTGGCGCTGGTGGGAGGAGCCGCCTGGTACCTGGTCAAGCGCGCCAATGGCGACCCCGGTGAAGGGATGCCCAGGGGGCCAGGAGGCGGCCGCCCTACCGTGACCGTCGGCAACGCAGTGGCGCGCAAGGCCGAGCTGCCGGTGATCATCGATGCGCTAGGCACCGTGACACCCGCGACCACCGTTGTCCTTCGCCCCCAGGTGTCGGGCATGCTGACCCAGGTGCTGTTCACGGAGGGGCAGATGGTCAAGAAAGGGCAGTTGCTGGCGCAGATTGACCCCCGGCCTTTCGAGCAGGCGCTGATGCAGGCCCAAGGCACCCGCCAACGCGATGAGGCCCAACTTGACAATGCGCGTCTGACGCTGGAGCGTTACCGCACCCTGCTGTCGCAAGACTCCATTGCCCGCCAGGATGTCGATACCCAGGCGGCATTGGTCAAGCAGCTCGAAGGTACGGTCATGACCGACAAAGCGCAAGAGAACACGGCCCGGCTGAACTTGGACTACACGCGCATCACCGCACCCGCGACAGGGCGCATCGGTCTGCGCACGGTGGATGCCGGCAACTACGTGACATCTGGCGACGCTGCAGGCCTGGCCACGATCACCCAGGTGGCGCCGATTGATGTGCAGTTTGCCGTACCGCAGGACCGCGTTGGCGATATCCGGGCCGCACAAACGGATTCGGCAGTGCTTGCCGTGACCGCATTGGACCGCACGCGAAAGACCGAGCTGGAGAAAGGCCAGTTCTCTACCCTGGACAACCAGGTGGACACCATGACCGGCACCGTCAAGGCCAAGGCACGGTTTGACAACGCAGCGGGTGCGCTGTTTCCCAATCAATTTGTGAATGTGCAGTTGCTGCTGCGCAATGTACCGGCGGTGGTGGTTCCCGTCACCGCTGTGCGCACGGGTGCGAATGGGGACTATGTGTATGTCATCAATGAAGACCGCACCGTCTCGCTGCGCAAGATCAAACGCGGGCAGGCCACCGTGGGGCTGATAGCGATCGTCGAGGGCTTGCAGGAGGGCGAGCGGGTGGTGACGGAAGGCGGCGACCGCTTGCAGGACGGCATGGCCGTGCAGCTGCCGGGTGCTGCAGGAGCGGCTGGTGCGCGTGGGCCGCGCACGGGCGCCAGCGGTGCCCGCGGCGGTGCATCGGGGCCCCGCAGTGGCGCTTCGGCCCCTGGCGAAGGTGGACAGCGCCGCCAGCGTCCCGCCCAGAATCCTTGAGCACGGACCGACACAGCATGAGTCCTTCGCGTCCGTTCATTGAAAGACCCGTTGCCACGGCGCTGCTGATGCTGGCCATTGTGTTGGCCGGGCTGGTGGGTTTCCGCTTTCTGCCGCTGTCGGCCTTGCCCGAGGTGGACTACCCGACCATCCAGGTGCAGACCTTGTACCCCGGTGCCAGTCCCGAGGTGATGAGCCGCACCGTGAGCGCGCCTCTGGAGCGCCAGTTTGGCCAGATGTCGGGTTTGGAGCGCATGGCATCAACCAGCGCCTCGGGTGTCTCGATCATCACGCTGCAGTTTGGCCTGGGCCTGGCGCTGGATGTGGCAGAGCAAGAGGTGCAGGCAGCCATCAATGCGGGCAACTCTCTGCTGCCTGCAGACCTGCCCGCACCGCCGGTGTACGCCAAGGTGAACCCTGCCGACGCGCCGGTGCTGACGCTGGCCATCAGCTCTGACACGCTGCCGCTGACCGAGGTGCAGAACCTGGTGAACACACGCCTGGCACAGAAGATCAGCCAGGTCGGCGGAGTGGGCCTGGTGTCGCTGGCCGGTGGCCAAAGGCCTGCCATACGCATCCAGGCGGACACCAAGGCTCTGGCGTCTTATGGCATTGGGCTGGATACGCTGCGTACCGCCATCACCTCGGCCAACGCCAACAGCGCTAAGGGCAGCTTTGATGGTCCCCAGCGTTCCTACACCATCAACGCCAACGACCAACTGTTGACGGTGGACGATTACAAGAACCTCATCGTGTCTTGGCGTAACGGGGCGCCGGTGCGCATGCTGGAGGTGGCGCGCGTGGTGGAAAGCGCCGAGAACAACCGGCTGGGTGCGTGGGCGGGGGTCAACGCCCCCCACAGCGGCGCCTCCCCGGGGGGCAGCGATCCACACGAAGTGGAGAGTGAGCGGGGCACAGTCACTCCTGCCATCATCCTGAACGTACAGCGCCAGCCCGGCGCCAACGTGATTGCCACGGTGGACGACATCAAGAAGCTGCTGCCCGAGCTGCAGGCCGGGTTGCCCGCGTCGCTGAAGGTCGAGGTGCTGTCAGATCGCACCACGGGTATCCGTGCGTCGGTACACCACGTCGAGATGGAACTGGCATTGGCCGTGCTGATGGTAGTGCTGGTGATCTTCTTTTTTCTGCACAGCGTGCGCGCTACCGTCATCGCCAGCCTGGCGGTGCCCATCTCGCTCATTGGCACCTGTGGCGTCATGTACCTGCTGGGATACAGCCTCAACAACCTGAGCCTGATGGCGTTGACCATTGCCACGGGCTTTGTGGTGGACGACGCCATCGTGATGATCGAAAACATCGCGCGCTATCTGGAAAAAGGGGAACCTCCCTTCCAGGCAGCGCTCAAGGGCGCCACGCAAATCGGCTTCACGATCATTTCGCTGACGGTGTCGTTGATTGCAGTGCTGATTCCGCTGCTTTTCATGGGCGATGTGGTGGGGCGCTTGTTTCGGGAGTTTGCGGTTACTTTGGCCATCACCATCCTGATCTCTGGGGTGGTGTCGCTCACGCTGGTGCCCATGATGGCCGCGCGCTGGTTGCGTGCAGAGCCCGAGGGTGGGCCCAAAGGGGTGGCGGGCCGCATCAACCGTGGCTTTGACCGGGTGATTGCGGGCTACGACCGCTGGCTGCACTGGGTGTTGCGCCATCAGAGCGCCACCCTGGTGGTGGCCGTGCTGACGCTGGTGTTGACGGCGTTGTTGTATGTGGTGATTCCCAAGGGCTTGTTCCCTACGCAAGACACCGGGCAGCTGCAGGCGCGCATCGAGGCATCCCAAGACGTGTCTTATGCGCGCATGAGCGAACTGCAACAGGCGGCAGTGCGCGCCATTTTGCAAGACCCGGATGTGTCATCCCTCAGCTCGTTTGTGGGGGTGGATGCAGCCAACAACACCATGCTGAACGCGGGCCGCATGCTCATCAACCTGAAACCCCAGCGTGACGCGCAGGAGACCATCATGGCGCGGCTGCGCGAACGGGTGCAGTCCGTGGCGGGCGTGACGCTGTACCTGCAGCCCACGCAAGACCTGACGATTGATGCTGAGACGGGTCCTACCGAATACCGGGTGTCCATTGGCGGTGTAGATTCAGCGCAAGTCAACGCCTGGACCCACAAGCTGGTGGAGCGGCTCCAAAGTGAGCCCAAGGTGCGCAACGCCACCACCGACGCAGGCGCGCAAGGCTTGTCCGCCTATGTGGACATTGACCGCAACACGGCATCGCGCCTGTCGGTGACCGCCAGTTCGGTCGACGACACGCTCTACAGTGCGTTTGGCCAGCGCATCGTGTCTACCATCTTTACCGAGACCAACCAGTACCGCGTCATTCTGGAGGCTCAGCAAGAAGATCTGAACACTCCACAGGCCCTGGGTACGCTGCAACTGCGCACGGGCTCTGGCTCACCTACGCCCTTGTCGGCCGTTGCCACCATCCGTGAGCAATTGGCGCCATTGCAAGTCACTCGGGTGGCGCAGTACCCCGCGGCAACGCTGGGCTTTGACAAGGCAGAGGGCGTTTCACTGGGTAGCGCGGTGGATGCGATCCGCGCGGCAGCCACAGAGATTGGGTTACCGCAGGGCCTGTCGATGGAGTTTCTGGGCGCGGCTGGGGCGTACGAAAAGTCGCTGTCCAGCCAACTGTGGCTCATCCTTGCGGCCATGGTCTGCGTGTACATCGTGCTCGGGGTGCTGTACGAGAGCTACATCCATCCGGTGACGATTTTGTCGACCTTGCCCTCGGCGGGCGTCGGCGCGTTGCTGGCACTCATGGTGTCGGGCAACGACCTGGGGGTCATCGGCATCATCGGCATCATCTTGCTGATTGGCATCGTGAAGAAGAACGCGATCATGATGATCGACTTCGCCATCGATGCGGAGCGCAACCAGAACATGCCGCCGCAGCAGGCCATTCACCAGGCGGCGTTGCTGCGGTTTCGTCCCATCCTCATGACCACGTTGGCTGCGCTTTTTGCGGCACTGCCGCTGATGCTGGGCTGGGGTGATGGTGCCGAGCTGCGTCGCCCATTGGGCCTGGCCATCTTCGGCGGGCTCATCCTGAGCCAGTTGCTCACGCTGTTCACAACGCCCGTGATCTACCTCGCGTTTGACCGCCTGGGCCGCCGCTGGACGGGCCGTGGCACTGCTGCGGCGCCCGTGCAGCCAGGAGAGGCGCTGTGAATCTTTCGCGCCCATTTGTCGAGCGGCCCGTGGCCACCGTTCTGCTCACCATCGGGATCGCATTGGGGGGTATTGCCGCCTTTTTTGTTCTGCCCGTCTCGCCGCTGCCGCAGGTGGACTACCCGGCCATTTCGGTGTCTGCCAGCTTGCCCGGTGCCAGTCCAGAGACCATGGCCACCAGCGTGGCGACCCCGCTGGAGCGTCGCTTGGGCGTGATTTCGGGGGTCAATGAAATGACCTCGACCAGCTCCAACGGGTCTGCCCGCGTGAGCCTGCAGTTTGACCTGAACCGCAACATCGACGCTGCCGCGCGCGAAGTGCAGGCTGCCATCAACGCCTCGCGCGCAGATCTGCCAGCCACCTTGCGTAGCAATCCCACGTACCGCAAGCGCAACTCAGCGGCATCGCCCGTCATCATCCTGGCGCTGACCTCCAAAACGCGGACGCCGGGAGAGATTTACGACGCGGTGTCCAACGTTGTCAGCCAGCGGTTGTCGCAGGTGGATGGCGTGGGCGAGGTGGAAATTGGCGGTGGCTCGCTCCCCGCCGTGCGGGTGGAGCTACTGCCCTTTGCGCTCAACCGCTATGGCATCAGCACCGAAGACGTCCGCGCAGCGATTCAGGCGTCGAACGCCAACCGCCCCAAAGGCGCCATCGAGGGGGATGGCCGCCGATTGCAAATCTACACACCCGCACCTGCACGCAAGGCAGCAGAGTACGAGTCGCTGATCATTGCGTGGCGCAATGACGCTGCCGTGCGCCTGGGCGACGTTGCCCGGGTGGTGGATGGTGTGGAAAACCGCCGCACGGTCGGCCTGTTCAACGGCGAGCCAGCCATTGTCGTGCTGGTCACGCGCCAGCCGGGCGCCAACATCATCGAAACCGTGGATGCCGTCCGGGCGCTGCTGCCCGACCTGCAGGCGCAATTGCCCCAGGACATCGCCGTGGCGGTGGCTTCTGACAGAACCAATTCCATCCGCTCGTCCTTGCACGAAATCGAACTGACACTGATGGTGTCGATTGCCCTCGTGGTATTGGTGGTGGGGTTGTTTCTGCGCAAGGCGCGGGCTACGGTGATTCCTGCGGTGGCCACCATCGTGTCCCTGCTGGGGACGTTCGGGGTGATGTACTTTCTGGGCTTCAGTCTCAACAACCTGAGTTTGATGGCGTTGACGGTGGCCACAGGATTTGTGGTGGACGATGCCATCGTGGTGTTGGAGAACACCATGCGGCACATCGAGGCGGGCATGGACCGCATGCAGGCGGCCTTGCAGGGCGCGCGCGAGGTGGGGTTTACGGTGCTGTCGATCAGCTTGTCGCTGGTGGCCGTGTTCATCCCCCTGCTGTTCATGGACGGCCAGGTGGGGCGGTTGTTCCGCGAGTTTGCCATCACCTTGTCAGTCGCTGTGATGATCTCGCTGGTGATATCGCTCACCACCACGCCCATGATGTGCGCCTGGGTGTTGCGTGCACATGATCCGGCTACCGACAGGCCGCCCTCGCGCGCTGCGCGCTGGGCCGAGCGCGGCTATGACCAGGTGCTGCGGGGCTACGAACGCAGTCTGGACTGGGCACTGGCCAGCAAATGGCTGGTGGTGTTGATCTTGCTGGCGGTGGTGGGGCTCAATGTCTATTTGTTTGCCAAGATTCCCAAGGGTTATTTTCCTGAGCAGGACAACGGCCAGCTGAGTGCTGGTCTGCGGGCCGATCAGAGCATTTCTTCAGATGCGCTGGCGCGCAAGTTGCGCGAGGCGGTGGAGATCATCCGCAAAGATCCTGCGGTGGATACCGTCGTGGGGTTCTCGGGGGGCAGTCGGGCGGGCGGCGGGTTCATGTTCGTCAATCTGAAGCCGCTGGGTCAGCGCACCGACACCACCCCTGCCGTCATTGCCCGCCTGCGTCCCCAGCTCAACCAGATCACCGGATTGCGCGTGTTTCTGAACCCGGTGCAGGACTTGCGCATGGGCGGGCGGTCCAGCAACTCCACCTACCAATACACGCTCAAGAGCGACAACCTGGCAGACCTCAAAAAATGGGCGACCGCGCTGTCTGACCGTCTCAAGGACGAACCCTTGCTCAAGGATGTGGACACCGACCAGGCCGAAAATGGGGTGGAGACCTATGTAGAGGTGGACCGTGCAAGTGCGTCGCGATTGGGCGTCAGCGCCTCGGCTGTCAACAATGCGCTGTACAACGCATTCGGACAACGGTCTGTGGCCACCATCTACGGCGAACTCAACCAATATGCCGTCATCATGGAGTGGGCGCCGGGTTACGCGCAGGGGCCACCTGCACTCAAGGACATCTACGTCGCGTCCAACCTGGCAGGTACCACCGGCACCGTCGCCAATCCGGGCCAGCGCGGGGCGTCGACTGGCAATGTGATCAGCACGCAACCGTCCACCATGGTCCCGCTCAGCGCCGTTGCGCGCGTGGTGGAGCGGGCTTCGCCCACGTCCATCAGCCACCAGGATGGAGAACTGGCCACCACCATCTCGTTCAACATCGACCCCGGCACCTCGCTGGGCCAGGCGCAGGACGTCATCGCGCAGGCGGAGGCCGACATTGCCATGCCTACCAATGTGCGCGGCAGTTTCCAAGGCACTGCCCTGAGTGCGCAGCAGTCGCAGGGGCAGCAGGCATTCCTGATCATTGCAGCGATTGTGGTGATCTACATCGTATTGGGCGTGTTGTACGAGAGCTTGATTCATCCCATCACGGTGCTGACCACCTTGCCATCGGCCGGTGTGGGCGCGGTGCTGGCACTGCTGCTGTTCAACATGCAGTTCACCATCATTGCCCTGATTGGCGTGTTTCTGCTGATCGGCATCGTGAAGAAGAACGCGATCATGATCATCGACTTCGCGCTGGAGGCCGAACGTGCGCGCGGCCTCACGGCGCTGGAGGCCGTGCGCGAGGCCTGCTTGATGCGGTTTCGTCCCATCCTCATGACCACCATGGCCGCGGCGCTCGGTGCCCTGCCATTGGCCATTGGCTTTGGGCAAGGTTCCGAGCTGCGCCAGCCGCTGGGGGTGGCCATCATCGGTGGCCTGATCGCCAGCCAACTGCTCACCCTGCTGACCACCCCGGTGGTGTATGTGCTGCTCGACAAGTTGCGCACGCCGGCTCCCAATGAACAACACCTGAGCCGTGCCGGAGTCTCCGGTACTGCGGTCTGATGGGCGAGTTATGACATTTCCCTTGAATCGATCAACCCGAACCGGGAGGACCTCCGGAGTTCGTGCGGCTCCCTTCAGCCTGCGCCCCAGTGCGATCCGGCTGGCATCGCTGGGCTTGGCTGTCGCGTTGCTGTCAGCATGTTCCGTGACGCCGCCCTATCAGCGCCCCGATTTACCCATGCCCGCGGCCTTCAAAGAGGCGGGCGCCACGTGGGCACCCGCTGCACCCGCGGATGCGTTGGACCGGGGCCCTTGGTGGGAGTTGTTTGGCGACGCCGAACTGAATCGATTGGCCGAGCAGGTGCAGCTGTCCAACCAGAACATTGCTGCCGCAGTGGCCGCGTATGCCCAGGCGCAAGCCGTGGTGCGACAGCAGCGTGCGGGGCTGTTCCCGTCGGTCAGCCTGTCGGGCGGTGCCACGCGATCCGGCGGCGAGGGCGCAGCGCGCTCCGGCACTGCCACGCAGGCGTCGCTGGGGGTAGATTGGGCGCCCGATCTGTGGGGGCGCTTGCAGAACGGCGTCAACATTGCGCAGGCCAACGCACAGGCCAGCGAGGCCGACCTGGCGTCTGCCCGCCTGTCGGCGGTGGGGACACTGGCGTCGGCCTACTTTCAGCTGCGGGAGGCCGACGTCGAGATCGAGCTGCTGCAGACCACGGTGGAGGGTTATGAGCGCAGCCTGACCATTGCACGGAACCGCTATGCCGCAGGGGTGGTAGCGCAGACGGATGTGCTGCAAGCGCAGACCCAGCTGGCCAATGCCCGCGCTGACCTGGCCACGGTGCGGCAGAACCGGGCTCGTTTTGAGCACGCAGTGGCGGTGCTGACAGGCCAAGCGCCCGCCGCCTTTTCGTTGCCTCCAGGTCCTTGGACTGCCCAGGCGCCCGACGTGCCGGTGGGCGTGCCTTCGACGCTTTTGCAGCGCCGTCCCGACATCGCTGCGGCTGAGCGGGCGGTAGCTGCGGCCAATGCGCAAATCGGCATTCAACGCTCGGCGTATTTCCCCAGTCTCAGCCTGGGCGCATCGCTGGGCAGCGGCGGCACCAGCGTGGCGGACCTGTTCAGGACATCGACCACGGTATGGTCGCTCGGTTTGTCAATTGCGCAGACGATTTTCGACGCAGGTGCCACGGCCGCGCGGGTGGACGAGGCGCAGGCCGCGCGCGATGCGCGTGTGGCTGTCTATCGCCAAACGGTGCTGACAGCGTTCCAAACGGTGGAAGACCAACTGACGGTGCTGCGCACACTGCAGGAGCAGGAGCCCTTGCGTCGGGAGGCGGTATCCGCCGCCGAGCGCACGGCGCAACAATTGCTCAACCGCTACCGAGAAGGGCAAGTGAACTTCACCGAGGTGGTCGCAGCGCAGGCCTCGGCACTGTCCGCACAGCGGTCGTTGTTGCAGTTGCAGGTCAACCGACAACTGGCGGCCGTTACGCTGGTTCAGGCACTGGGGGGCGGGTGGCAGTCTCCGTGGCAGCGTGGCCCTGGCGGATAATCCACGGCGGCCGCGGCGTATACTCCTATATTGATAGCTGGTAGCGCTTTGTATATAAGCGCTAGAGGCCATTTTGGTTCATATTTTTGAAGGAGTGCGTGTGGACGTTGTATTGCTGGTCAAGGCCGCCATCATGGGGATCGTCGAGGGACTGACCGAGTTCCTGCCCATTTCGTCCACCGGCCATCTGATTCTGGCGGGCTCCCTGTTGGGGTTTGACGATGCCAAAGCCAAGGTGTTCGACATCGCCATCCAGACCGGCGCGATCTTCGCGGTGATCTTGGTGTACTGGCAAAAAATACGTGCAACGGTGGTGGCGCTGCCAACCGATCGCCAGGCGCAGCGATTTGTGCTGAACGTTGCTCATCGGTTTCCTGCCTGCCGTGGTGCTGGGCCTGCTGTTCGGCAAGGCCATCAAGGCGCACCTGTTCACCCCGGTGGTCGTGGCCAGCACGTTCATCATCGGCGGCTTCATCATTTTGTGGGCAGAGCGGCGCGCACCTTCTGCCACCCGCATCGAGTCGGTGGACGATATGACGCCGCTGGACGCGCTGAAGGTGGGTCTGGTGCAGTGCCTTGCCATGGTGCCGGGCACCAGCCGCAGTGGCGCCACCATCATCGGCGGCATGCTGATGGGGCTGTCGCGCAAGGCGGCCACTGACTACTCGTTTTTTCTGGCCATTCCCACGCTGATCGGGGCCGGGGTTTACAGCTTGTACAAAGAGCGCGCGCTGCTGTCGGTGGCAGACATTCCGATGTTCGCGACCGGGCTGGTGTTCTCGTTCATCAGCGCCTGGGTTTGCGTGCGGTGGTTGTTGCGCTACATCAGCAGCCACAGCTTTGTGCCATTTGCGTACTACCGCATCGTGTTCGGGATCATTGTGTTGGTGACTGCGTGGACTGGATGGGTGCAGTGGGTGGATTGAAGTCCGTTCCAAAAATGGGCTGCTAGGCGCAGGGTACACACCCAGGGGCCCGACCGAGTGGTTTGCGATAGTGATAAGCTGCCATTGACATACTGTTACCCCTAGCAGGGCAGCCCGCGCTTTGTGAGCGCAAGGCGAGAAAATCGTCGGGTTGCTTCCCTTGTTGATGTCCACTCCCCCTGGGGGCATTCACCGCATGATGCAAGACGAGCCTGAGTTGTTGCATAACTCGCCAGCAGATCGCAAGGACACTTGGTCCAAGGCGGAATTGCTGGACCTGATCTCACGGAGCGCGGGCGCGACCATGGCCGTGTTGGACCGGAATCTGGTCGTGATTTACGTCAACGAGGAATATTCGCGGTGGTTTGGTACCACGCCTCAGCAGCTGATCGGCAAGACCATTGTTGAGGTGTACGGCGAGCAGGATACCGCCCGTTTTATGCCATTTGTGGAGCGGGTGTTGCGCGGAGAGCGCGTGCAATACCAGCGCATGTTGCGCACGCCCTATGGCGTGGATGAATGGCGCACCATCTGCATGACACCCTGGCACAACGCGCAAGGTGCGATCGACGGCTTCATCGCCACGGCTCTCGATGTGCATGAACTGCAAGTGACCATGAACGCGCTGCGCGCCGCGAACCAGCGGCTTTCGTCGCACATGGAAAACAGCCCCCTGGCCGTGGTGGAAATGGATCACAAGCTGCAGTTGCTGCACTGTTCGCAGCGCGCGGTGCAACTGATGGGATGGTTGCATGTGGCCGGTCTGGAAGGCCGCCTGCTCACGGAGGTGCTGGCCCTGGCGTCTACCGATGACAGTCTTCCACTTGCCCTGCAACGCCTGCAGTCTGGCGAGGAGTCCCAGAACCGCGCGGAGACTTGTTTCGTGCGCGAGGATGGCACCGAGGTGCACTGCGAATGGTTCAACTCCGCGCTGACGGACGAGGCTGGGCAGGTGACCTCGATCATGGCGCTGGTGCAAGATGTTTCCGCCAAGATCCAGATCGCGCGCCAGCAGCACTACCTGGCCAACCACGATTCACTGACGGGGTTGCTGAACCGCGCTGCATTCCAAAGTCGCCTTGAAAAGTCTCTGGCCCAAGCGCAGCAAAGCGCCGGGGCAGTGGCGCTGCTGTTTATTGATCTGGATGGCTTCAAGCGCGTGAACGATACCGAAGGCCACCGCGCGGGGGACGAGGTACTGCGGATTGTTGCGACGCGGATTGCCAGCATGGTTCGCGCCGGTGACACCATTGCGCGGCTGGGTGGAGATGAGTTTCTCGTCATGCTGGATCGCGAGGTCACCCGCGAAGTAACCGACAACATCGGACACCGCATCATCGAAGCGCTGCACCAACCCATGACGGTGGAGGGTCGCGATCTGCACATAGGCGCCAGCATCGGTGTGGCGCTCAACCCCCCGCTGGAGAGCGATATTGAGGCGCTGATGACCCGCGCTGACCAGGCCATGTATTCGGCCAAGCGCGCAGGCAAAGGGCGTTTGCACTACGCACAGGCCGTTTGTTCTTGATGGCTGACGCTTCTACGATGAAGGCAGGGTGACGCTCTGCTGGAAGTGGAAGAAATTGGTGGGGTCGTACTTGGCCTTGACTTGCTGTAAGCGCGGGTACGCAGGCCCCCAATAGGCGTTGGCAAAGTCTTTCAGACTCGCGTCGGGGTAGTTTTGATAGACATGCCCGTTCATGAAACCTTGGAACTGGTGCATGAATGCCGCAAGCCAAGCTTCCATCGTCGCGCGTTCTGCGGCGCTGGTCCAAAACACATCCACTACCAGATCGGCATCCACGTTGCGGTGGATGAACGCGCTGTCGGCCACGGGGTAGCGGTTGATGGCGCCTCCGTAGGGTTCCAGGTAGGCCAGTGAATAGGCATTGGGCGATGTCTTGAAGAAATTGATGATTTTTTGCCAGTCCTCTGGGGTCAGCGCGGCGCTGATGTAGCCGCTGGCCTTGCTTTCGGCGACGCCGTCCGGCAGGTTGTCGGGGAGGGTGTAGGGGTGGTCTTCCAGCCAGCGGTTCATGTCCGGGTAGGTGCCCATCTTGTCCACCAGCAATTGGGCGCTGGGGATGGCCAGCAGCGGCGCAATGGCCGCGAGGCCCGCTTCACGCGTGCCGCAGAACATGCCTTGAACCATGTACACCGGCACACTGTTTTGGTAGCCCAGGTTCATCATGTAGCCAAGTGCGTCGGGTGCCCCGGTTTTCATGAATCCATGCTGCATCAGCGTGAGCACCTGCGCGGCGTGGGCTTCGTCCCAGCTGATGGACCACGCCCAGACCTGATCAAGACGGAACATGCGGTAGGTGACTTGCAGCAGCACTCCAAAATTGCCACCCGTGCCGCCCCGCATGGCCCAGAAAAGATCGGGATGCTCGTTGGCACTGGCCGTGACGATGGTGCCGTTGGCCAGTGCGACACGCAGACGATTCCACCAGATCGCTCTGAATGCCAAACTGGCGCGACGTGTATCCATAGCCGCCACCTTGCACAAAGCCACCTACGCGCACATTGCCGCATGCCCCGGTCGGCACATGCCAGCCCGTGTTGTTCATGGCGCCGTTGAAATGGTCGAAGTCAGTGCCGGGCAGCACATGGACACGCTGATTCGGTGGGTCAAGCACCACACCCTGGATTTCACTCAAGTCCACCACCATGCCGCTGTTCACCGAATAGCCGGCTGTGCTGTGGCCGCCGGAGCGCACCGCCACCCACAGGCCATAGGTGCGGGCCACTGCCAGGCATTCCAGCACATCGTTTTCGCAGGCGCAGTACACGATGATTTCGGGATAGGACTGGAACGCGGGGTTGGATTCCTGTCGGGCCTTGTTGTAGTCAGGGCTCGAAGGCAGAACGACACGGCCGACCAGCATGCTTTCCAGAGCGGCGACGGCCTCCCAGGTCAGCGTTGCGCCCGGAGCGTTGCTGGCCGAGTTTTGCGCTGAAAGCGATTGAAAGTGCGCAACACGCGCGTCTTTGGCGATGCGGGCGGGGCTTTTGCGATGGGCCATGGGGGACGATCCTTCATGAAAAAAGCGAAGTCCCGTGTTTAACCCAAGCCGATCAGTTTGACCAGTTTGCAATGGCGCGCTTCAAGCACGGCAGTTTGCGCGCCGTGGGGCCCGCGCCGAATCAAGTGGATGACAAGGCCAGATCACCCGTGTTGCGGCGCACGCAGAACTTGCCTCCTTGTTTGCCGCTGTACATGGCCGCGTCTGCCAGTTTGAGCAGTCCCACCGCGTCATTGCTGTCATGCGGGGCTATAGCGTAGCCAATGGTCAAACCCACTTGCACCTTGATATCACCCAACGAAAACGGGAAGCGAAACGCGTCGAGCAACTTCTGGCCCAGCTCCTGGGCCTGCTGCGTGCTGCTCAGGTGTCCGGTCATCACCACAAACTCGTCTCCCCCCAACCGCGCCACCACATCGCTTTGGCGCACATGACCTTGCAGGCGCCGGGTTACGGCAATCAGCAGTTCGTCGCCGACATCGTGACCGTGCTGGTCATTGACGGGCTTGAAACCGTCAAGGTCCATCACATAAACGGCCAGCAGCTTGTCGGGGCCGCAGCGCGAAAGTGCCGACGCCAGTGCGATGCTCAGTCCGCGCCGGTTGGGAAGGCCCGTCAATGGGTCGGTGTGGGCCAGCGAGTGCATGACATCCCGCTCGCGGTTGGCGTCCAGCGCCTCCAGGCGCAGCGCCTTCGTGCGCAGGCCCAGCACACGCATGAACAACAGCATGTCCAGCGTTGCGCCAAACTGGAAGGAGTGCAGAGTCCAGAAATTAACGGGCACCAAGCCATTGATCACACCGATGACCGTGGCGGTGGCAACAAAGTAGATGAGCCAGGCCAACAGCAGGCTGGTGCCCACACCGTCGCCCCGGATGGCGCGGCGAGCCGCGCCTGGAATGCCCATCAAAGCGGGCACGAGCCCCAGGATGCTGACGATGGCGGCGATGGCGCGCGTAGAGATCACGCCCAGCCCGTACGCCACGGCAATGAGCACGCACAGCACGGCTCCACCCCGCATGAAACGCAGAAAGCGGCTGCCCGGTGTGTGCCCGGCGAGTGCCTGGCCGATGAACAGGAATGAGCCACAAGTTGCGAGCAGCGCCGCAAGCCCTGCGATGTGGACTTCATGCCAGAGGCTCTCGCTCCACAGATACTGGCGGCCCACGCCAAACAGATGCAGGGAGAACAGCAAGCTGCCCGAGGTGAGCAGCGCATAGTGGATGAACAGCGGATCGCGCAGGCTCAGCCACTGGGCCAAGCTGTAAACAAGCAGGCACAGCGCCAACCCGGTCAACACGCCTTGGAGCATTTGCTCATTGACTGCCTTGCTGAGCATGGCCGCTGGCTTGTAAAAGGAGATTGGCAAAATCATCGCGCCCTTGGTCTGGACGCGTATCAGCAATTCGTAGGTGAGTCCCGGCAGAAGATTTAGCGTGATGGCATGGGAGCGGCTTTGCAGGGGGCGCTTTGCATAGGGCAGCAGGCTGCCCAGGGTGGCCTGTTGCGTGACATAGCCACCGGTCGTGAGGTAGACGCCGATCTGGTTCAGATCGGCATGGTTGAGGTCCAGAATCCACTGGGCATCGGAGGACGTAGCCACCGTGAACGGAATGCGCAGCCACACCGCATCGGATCTCACGCCCAACGTTGCGCCCACGCTGGGGGTCGGCTCGAACTGGTCGGTCCGAGCCAGCACATCTTGAACTGTCAGTTGCAGGCTCGGGTCAATCAGCAGTGTGGCGGCCGGCCATGCATTGACCGTGGCTCTGTCATCACTCAGCAGCAAGGGCGCCGCACTGGCATGTGCCCAGGGGAAAAGAAGCACCGCCCACAGCATGGCTAGCCAGGTCAGAGGGCGCAACCGGAGCCAAGTTGGCGAAGGGATACGGCGGGGCATGGTGAAGACAGTGACGGGTCAGTATAGGCAAGGCGCCGCTGCGGGAGGGTGTGGGTCAGGACCTTTGTAGGTTGGTCCTTGGCAGCGCAACCTGGTGATGTGCAGTAGGGTCATGGCAGGTGCACCTGTTTCACGACGGCAGTGCCAAATCGCCGGTGTTGCGACGAATGGAGTGTTTTCCACCTTGTTTCCCTGCATACATTGCGGCGTCCGCGAGGCGTATGAGGCGCTGCGGGTCATCGCCGTCCAGGGGAGCCAGCGCGTAGCCAATGGTCAGCCCCACCTTCAGGCGCAGATGGCTGAGTACAAACGGTTGTTCAAACGCGCGCAGCAGGGACCGGCCCAGCTCTTCCGCGTCTTCGGGCTTTTCCAGATGGCAGGCCATGATGATGAATTCGTCACCCCCCAGCCGCGCCACCATATCGGTCTGATGGCGAACATTGGCTTGCAGCCGATGGCCCACCGCCACCAACAGGTCATCGCCCACGTCATGGCCGTAGGAATCGTTGATGGGTTTGAACCCGTCCAGGTCCATCAGGTACACCGCCACCAGATTGCGCGGAGAGCAATGGCCCAACGCAACCCGTAGCGCATGCTGCAGACCCCGCCGGTTGCTCAGGCCCGTGAGTGGGTCACTGTGCGCAAGCGAGTGCATGATGTCGCGCTCGCGCATGACCTCCAACGCCTCCATCCGCACAGCCTGCGCGCGCAGAGCCAGTACCCGCAGAAAAAGCAACATGTCCAGCGTGGCGCCGAATTGGAACGAGTGCAGAGTCCAGAAGTTTGCGGGTGCCCAGCCTATGACCAGGCACACCATGACTGCGGCGGCCACTCCATAGGCTGTCCATGCCACTAGCAACGTGGCGCCGATGGGGTCTTTCTGTCGGACCCGCGCAATGGCGGCAGGCAGGCTGATGAGGGAGGGCAGGGCGCCCGCCAGGCTCATGAAGGCGATAGCCACGGGCACGCTCAGCCAGCCGAACACCAAGGCGCCGCAGACCGCCGCCGTGATCGCGGCACCCGTGTTCATGGTGCGCACATAGCGGCTGCGCGGCGTGTTGCCCGCCAGGGCATGGCCCAGAAAGAGAAACGAGCCTGCAAGGGCCGTCAAACCTGCTATTGGGCCCCAATGCAGTTTCAGCCAAGGGCTGTCTGGCCACAGAAATTGCGCGCCGACTCCAAACACCTGCAGCGAAAAGCCCGCGCTGCCGAACACTACCAGCGCATAGAAACCGAACAAGTGATCGCGTTGCGCGACCCACTGAAAAAGGCTGTATACGAGCAGGCAGAATGCGAGCCCGTTGAGCAGGCCCTGCAACATCTGCTCGCGCAGGGCCAGGTGCATCTGATAGGGCATTTCGCCAATGGTGATGGGCAGGATCAGAGGCCCGGTGGCCTGCACCCGTATCAGCAGGTCATAGGGCTGCCCGGCCCGCAGTTCGAACGCCATCGCGGGCGTGCGGCTGGCCAACTGCGTCTGCCCAGGCATACGCACCTGCTGGAGCACCTGGCCACCACTGGCCAGGTAGATCTCGGCCTGCAGGGAGCTGTAGCCTACATCGACGACCCAGGGGGTGCGAGGGGCCTCGGGCGTGATGATGGGAATGTGCAACCACATCGCTGCCTTGTGCACGCCCAGCGAACCGCCACGTTGGGCGGGCGCCTCGAATTCGTCCAGGCGGTTCAGCATGTCCTGGGCCGAGAGCTTGTGTGTGGGGTCGGCCTTGAGGGTGATGGCCTCCCAAGCATTCACTTGCGGCCTGTCCGATGTCAACACCAAGGGCGTGCCTGCCTGCGCGCCCAAAGGCATAGCCATGGGCAAAAGCAGACAGAGCAGGGTGTATGCCACGCTGCGATGCGCGCGCCGAATCCGGGGCAGCATCAGAAGGGCGCAGAGCAGCGGGTACATGGGCGTGAAAACGGCTACGCAGCGTGCTGCGCTGGGGCAGAGGGCACCGCCTGTGCCTTGTCGGCCAAGCCCTTGCTCCAGCTGCCCTGGGTGGTCAGCCGGTCTTCCATCCGATTGAGCCAACGCGGGGCATGGGGGTCCTCGCTCCAGCCGTGCACCACTTCGTCTACCTGGTTGAGCAGCTCCGTCGGCAACTGCAAGGGACGTGTCTGGCTCATCAGCACGCGGCTCATGAAGTGGTAGCCCAGCACCCGCGTGAGCGCCCGCACGATGGAAAAGCGCGGCAATACCCTGCGCGCTACCGCATCGATGGCGCGTGCCACCAGCAGCACACCCCAGAACAACAGGGCGGACGACCACGGCACGGGCTGGGTCAGACCCAGGTCATTGGCTGTGGCGCGCCCGCACAGGTAGCGGGTCATGAGCTGCGGGAAGGGCTTCACGATGTTCCACGGCAGCGCTTTTTCCATGGTGCGCATCAAAGCCTGGCCGAGTGCAGGACGGGGGTCGGGAGTGACGGGCTCGGCCCGGCCCCGGGCCTGCATCCGCGCCATGAGGGCTTCGCCCTCCTCCATGGTGTCCACCATCAGGGAGCGTTCAATACCCAGTATGTGGCCCACCACGTTCCAGGCATGCAGGTAGGCCTCCTCTTCGGCCGCGCGCAGGCCAATGCCCAGGCGGCGCAGGCTGCGCAAAAACACATAGCCGAAAGTGAGCAGGGTGTAGGCAAGCTCTTCCTGGTTGCAGGGCAGACCATTGCCTTTCAGGTTCCAGCCGCGTGCATACAGGGTATGGAACATGGCCTGTCGCCCGCCCTGGGTCAGCAGGGCTTGCGGTGCAATGCTCCCTGCACCGCCCGCAAGCAGCTGCGCGACTGCGCTCTGGGGGCTGCCGTGCAGGATCAGGTTGCGAATGGTGGCGTGGATGAGTCGCACCTTGAGCACCTGTGCCACGCCAGCGCCGCGCTCACTCAGCCCGCCGTGCATCATCACCGGAAAGATCATTGCCGCGGTAGACCGTATGCGGTATTCGGCGTTCTGCTCCAGCTGGCCGGAGGTGTGGAGCACGCTCGACAGATCCGGGATCACATAACACTCGGGCAGGCTCGCGCAGAACAGCAGAATGCACGACAGCGCGCCATGCTCCATGAACAGCTTCTCGGCACGCTCGATCTTGCGGGCATCGGCCCAGGCTGGCAGCGCCAGGGCCGTCTGCACGTAGTGGTTCAAGGCCTTGGACATCGCATCGTCCACACCCTCGCCTTGTGCTGTCCAACCCGCCAGGCTGGCGTTGTCTGTCCACTGGCCAAAGAGCCGGTTCACGGTGTCGATGCGCGCCCACTGTGGTGCGTCCACCGTCACATCGCCTTCGGGCCAGTCGCCCAGGATGTCGGCAATGGTTTTGTCGGCCAGGGGGTCCGCATGGTGCTGCATGCCAGCCAACTCAGCGTCCGAGATGGTGTGTGTGTGCGAAGGGTTCGGGCTCATACATTGGCCTTTGCAGGGGCGGCCCAGCGCTGGTAGCCCGCCAGCGCGCACAACAGCGGAATGCCCATCGCAAACGGCGCAATGGAGCGGATTTCTACAGGGTTGCCAAACATCATCTGAAACACCATGTTGCTTCCATACAGTGCAAGCGGTATCAGGGCATGGTGCCGCAGAAAGGGGCTGCTGGGCTGCAGCGCCAGCTTGCGGACCGACATGCGAAAGCCGAAGATGATGACGAACGACACAAACACCCAGCCAAAGAAACCCTGCACCGTCTCGCCAAACCAGGCGCCGTCGGTCTTGGTCATGATCCAGGCCTTCAAGGTGTACACCAGATAGGGGTCGGCACCCAGATCAAACGCGGTGACGATCATCGCCGCCACAAATGACAGCATGGCGGCATTGCCCAGGCTGCGCGTTCCGTCCACGGGGCTTTGCCACACGATCAAATTGCAGATCACGTAGCCTGCATACGTCAGCGAAAACCACATCAGCGGGATGACCAGCGGCACATCCCCCAAGCGGGGGCCCAGCACCTCGGTGTAGGTGTACTGCCCAAAGAACCACCCACGGGACGAGCCCATCTGTTCGGCAAACCAGCCAAAGCTCACCGCAATCAACACAAACTGCAGCGCAGGCCGCACGCCCAGCAGATGGGTGGCACTGGCCCAGCAGCAGGCAAACATGATGACCGAGGCAATCACCAGCGCGATGGTGGTGTCGTTGTGGGTGCGCACCGCCATGGTGACCAGGTAAATGGCGAGCAGCACATAGCTGAGCGCGGGAAGACGCGAAGCAAAGGGGGTTTGGGTCGGCATCGGTGTATCACGCTGTAACAATTCTCCCAGTGTAGGGGATTGCCCCTTGGCCAGCGAGCCTTGTTTGCCCTGATGGGCGGCTTTCTGTGCAGCGCTTTTCCTGGGATTGAAGGGGAGGGTTTGGTGCTATGCCGCACACAACAGCGGCCAACTTACCAAGTTCACCAAACTCCAACGCTGGAGCGTGTCAGCGCCTCAACGCTTGACCGGATGAAGCGACGCCAGATTGAGCAGCGCCGCCTCAATTGCCGCCGCCGTAGCCACGGGCTGCTCCATAGGGAACAAGTGGCTGCCGTCCAGCATCATGATGCGGCCTTGCGTCACGCGCAGGGTCATCGCCATGCCTACCTGCTTCATCTCGTCCGAATCCCGCCCGCCGATAAACGCGGCAGGGCATTGCAGCGGGTGGGCGCTGAGCAGTCGGCCCAGGTTGTGGGGCAAGGTGTTGTAGATGGCGGTTTCCACCGCCCGATCAAACCCCAGCACGCGCTTGCCTTCGTGGTCTTGCAGGCCGTAGGTGATGTAGTCCTGCAAAACCTCGGGGTGCCAGCGTGCAAAACTCTTCTTCTTGCGAAAGTGCTCCAGGGCTTCTTCGTCGCTGGCCCAGCTAAAGCGCCGCTGGCGGCTGACCTTGCCGGGTGATATCGACCCCACCACCTGCGTGCGCTTGGCCACGCCCACCACGTTGGCCTTCCAGCCTCCGATGAGGGGCGAGTCGATCAACACCACGCCCCGCACCAGCTCGGGGTGGCGGGCCGCGGCCATCACGCTCAAAAAGCCGCCCAGCGAGTGCCCGACCAGAAACACAGGCTCGCCCAAGCGCTCCACCCGCTCGGTCGCAAAGTCCGCCAACTGCTGCACCAGGTGTGGCCAGTTGCTGGTCACCGGGTACTTCGGGTCGTGCCCGTATCGATCGACGGCGCTGACATCAAATCCACGGGATTTGAGGTGTTTGAAGAGCAGGCGGTAGGTGCTGGCCGGAAAACTGTTGCCGTGCGAGAAAACGATGGGGAGCATGAAAAGCGTAAAAGGCATTCACGACCGGAGGGGCGGGCGGGTGGCCACTGCGGCCCCAGCCCGTGCCCTCAGATCAGCCGGTCCGTGTGGTTGGTGATTTTCTTGAGCGGCTTGCTGCGCGATGGGTTCACCAGGATCGGCACTTCGGTGGAGCCACCGCCCCAGGCGGGGTCTTCAATGCTGTCAAACACCTCACGCAGCTTTTGGCCCCAGCTGTCATGCAGCATCCGAAAGTAAGGGTTGTGCTCGTCGATGCAGATGATCTTGTCGGTGGCAAAGCGATCGGCCTCGTACACCACCAGGTCCAGTGGCAGGCCCACCGACAGGTTGGACTTGAGCGTGCTGTCCATTGAAACGAGGGCGCATTTGGCGGCTTCGTCCAGCGGGGTTTCGGGCGTGAGCACGCGGTCCAGCACGGGCTTTCCGTACTTCGATTCGCCCACCTGGAAATAAGGCGTCTCCGTGGTGGCTTCGATGAAGTTGCCCGCCGAGTACACCTGAAACAGGCGCATGCCTTCGCCCTTGATCTGGCCCCCGAACACCATGGACACATTGAAGTCCACGCCCGACCGCTTGAGCGCGGCGCCGTCGCGTTCGTGCACGTGGCGCACCGCCGAGCCCAACACGCGGGCGGCTTCGAACATGCTCTTGGCGTTCCAGATCGTGATGGCTTCGCCAGACTCTCCGTCCTTGATCTGCTCGTTTTGAAGGATCTCGCGCACGGATTGCGAGATAGACAGGTTGCCCGCCGACAACAGCACCATGAAACGGTCGCCCGCCTTTTCATAGACCATCATCTTGCGGAAGGAACTGATCTGGTCCAGACCGGCGTTGGTGCGGGAGTCGGACAGGAAAACCAGTCCGGCATTGAGTTTGATGGCGACGCAATACGTCATGGAGGAAGTGGGGTCGTTCGTTGTGTGGGGGGAACCCGCGAGTTTAGTCCGGCGCGGGGTGCTGTCCCTGTGGGCTAGAGCACACCTAAAGTCAGCTCCTAGGTTGTTTCTTGTCAAAATTAATAGCTGTTGGCGCTTTATAGATAAGCGCTAGAGGCCAATTTGGCTTGATATTTTGTGTCTCGATCTCTTGGCGTCTGATTGGCCGACGTTGTCGTCAGCGTTGCCGATGCGGCGTTGGCTGAGGGCTATTGCATCCGTCTCGGGCGGCGCACGCTCACGCGACCTATCATCCGCCGCTCATATTTGAAGGGCCGTGCTGTGTTGATGACCACCTTGATCTTCTCTGGAACTCGCCGTGTGGGAGCGCTGGCATTGGTCGCAGCGCTGGCTGCATGTGGCGGGGGCAGCGACTCGGCCGACAGCAGCAAACCGCCCGTTCCTGTGCCCGAACAGTCCGGTCGACTCGAATCTGCCGTCTCGCTGGGCGCCATACCGGCGGCCGACATTGCCGCTGCGCTGGCCGACAAGGAGTCGCTGGCCGAAGGCGTCGTGCCGCGTTACAGCGTCACCTCCTACCGGCTCGAATACCTGACCACCGACTCCGATGGCCAACAGGTGCGCGCCTCGGGCCTGGTCAGCGTGCCGCAAAAGCCCGCGGGTTCCAAAAGCCCAGTGCTGAGTTACCAGCACGGCACCATCTTTCGCGATGCCGAGGCGCCCAGCAACAACGCCGTGGCGTCTGAAGTGGCCGTGGTGCTGGCATCGCTGGGCTACATCGTGCTGGCGCCCGACTACGTGGGCTTTGGTGCCTCCAAAGGCAAGGCACACCCCTATCTGCTGTCGGGCCCTTCCGCCGCCGCCGTCGTCGACTTTCTGACTGCCGCCCGCACTTGGCGCGGCCAGGCCAGCGTGGCGGACAACGGGCAGCTGTTTCTGACGGGCTACTCCGAAGGCGGCTACGTCACCATGGCTGCGCACCGTGCGATGCAGGGGGGCGGGTCATCGCATTTGCAGAATCTGCGCATGGTGGTACCAGGTGCCGGGCCCTACAACGTGCAGACCACCATGGATGGTCTGGTGGATCTGGTGCGCGACGAGCAACCCGTGATTGGCGCGCTGATCAACCCCGGCTTCTTGCGATTTCTGGGCGGGAGCGTGCAGCGCGAGGTGCGCCGCCTGCTGCTGCGTGCGCTGATTCCGGGAGATGCGGATGTGTCCTACGACACCCGCTTCATCGACCGTTTTCTGGCCGATGATGTGCGCGCCCTGGACGAAATCACCAGCGTGTACGACTACAAGCCCAACGTGCCTGTGCGTCTCTACCACGGTCGCAATGACCGCACCGTGCCCTACGCCAGTTCGGTCAGCACCTTGCGGGCGATGCAGCAGCGGGGCGCGGGCGATCTCGTCAGCCTGACCGACTGCCGCGCGCAACCCGTTGCCGGGCATCTGGAATGTGTGCCGCCGTTCATCACCTTCATGCTGGGGCAGCTGGCGCCCGTGGCGCAGGATCTTTAAGTCTGGAGGAGGTCACGGCGACCTCAGCGAGGTTCGCTTGCTTCGCTTGCAGCTATGGCCTCAAGTCGCCATCTTCTTGAGCTGGTACAGCGCATCCAGCGCCTCGCGCGGGCTCAGGGCATCCGGGTTGATGCCTGCCAGGGCGGCTTCCAGCGGACTGGCGCCAGCGCTTTCAGGCACCTCGGGGGCGGCGAACAGGTCCACCTGCAAGTCATCTTCGCCCGCGCGTTCTTCCAGCGCCGCCAGCGCATGCCTCGCGTGGTGCAGCACGGGCGATGGCATGCCCGCCAGCTTAGCCACCTGTATACCGTAGCTGCGGCTGGCCGGGCCGGGCTGGATCTCGTGCAAAAAGACGATGTCGGTGCCGCTCTCGGTGGCGCTCACATGCATGTTGATCGCATGGCGCGCCTTGGCGGGCAGCTCGGTCAGCTCGAAGTAGTGCGTGGCAAACAGCGTAAAGGCGCGGGTCTTGTCGTGCAGGTGCGTGGCAATGCCGCTCGCCAGCGCCAGGCCGTCGAACGTGCTGGTGCCCCGGCCGATCTCGTCCATCAGCACCAGGCTGTGCGGTGTGGCGGCGTGCAATATTTGCGCGGCCTCGGTCATCTCCAGCATGAAGGTGGATTGCGCATTGGCCAGATCGTCGGCCGCGCCGATGCGGGTGTGGATGGCGTCAATCGGCCCCAGGCGGCAGCTAGCGGCGGGCACATGGCTGCCTATGCTGGCCAGCAGCACGATCAGCGCTACCTGCCGCATGTAGGTCGATTTACCGCCCATGTTGGGCCCGGTGATGACCTGCATGCGCGTGTTGCTGTTCAGCCGCGTGTGGTTGGCGATAAAGCTGCCGCTCGATGTCTCGGCCAAGCGTGCCTCGACCACCGGGTGGCGGCCGCCTTCGATTTCGATACACGGCTCGGGCACAAACTGCGGTGCGCACCAGTTCAGCGTGAGCGAGCGTTCGGCCAGCGCGCACAGCACATCGAGCGTGGCCAGCGCCTGCGCCAGCCGGGTGAGCGCGGGCACGTGGGGCTGGAGCTGGTCGAGGATCTGCTCGTACAGCCATTTCTCGCGGGCCAGGGCGCGCTCGTTGGCCGACAGGGCCTTGTCCTCGAAGGTTTTCAGCTCCGGCGTGATGAAGCGCTCGGCGTTCTTCAAGGTCTGGCGGCGGCGGTAGTCGTCGGGCACGCGGTCCAGGTGGCTGCCGGTCACTTCAATATAGAAGCCGTGTACCTTGTTGAACTGCACGCGCAGGTTGGGGATGCCCGTGCGCGCTTTCTCGCGGGTTTCCAGGTCCAGCAGAAAGGCGTCGCAGTTGGTTTGAATGGCGCGCAGCTCGTCCAGCTCGGTGTCGAAACCGTTGGCGATCACGCCGCCGTCGCGCACCAGGGCGGCGGGCTCCTCGGCAATGGCGGCCTGCAGCAGGCCGGTGCAGCCCTCGGGCGGCTGCAGTTGGCCGAAAATTTGAATCAAATAGGGCTCTAGCGCTTGTCCATTAAGCGCTAGTAGCTCTGCTTTTTGTAGCGTCTTTGCCCAGGCCCACCAACTCGCGCGGGCGCACCTGGCGCAGGGCGATGCGGGCGGTGATGCGTTCAACATCGCTCACGCCTTTGAGTTCGCCGCGCAGCAACGCCCAGGGGCCGCTGCCACCACCAGCGCCGCCCGCACCGCGCAGGGCGGTGGTGGCTGACAGGCGCTGTCGTGCTGCGGCGCGGTCGCGTTGGGGCTCCAACAGCCAGGTCTTGAGCAAACGGCTGCCCATGCCCGTCATGCAGGTGTCGAGCAGCGAAAACAGCGTGGGCGCATCGTCGCCGCGCAGGGTCTTGACCAGTTCCAGGTTGCGGCGCGTGGTGGCGGGCAGGTCGATGAGGTCGTCGTTGCGTTGCACCTGCACGCTGTGCACATGGGTGAGCGTGCGGCCCTGCGTGTGTTCGGCATAGGTCAGCAGCCCGGCGGCGGCGGCGTGCGATTCGCCCAGGTCTTGCGCGCCCCAGGCCTGCAGGCTGGCGGCACCCAGGTTTTCAAGCAGCTTGCGCTCGCCCAAGGCGCTGTCAAACTGCCAATCGGGCCGAGGGCTCATGGGGCAGGTGAAAGCGCCGCCCTGGCGCAGCACCTGCAGTTGTTGCTCAAAGCGCTCGGTCACGCCCGCGCTGTAGATCAGCTCGCTGGGCGCCACACGGGCCAGCCATGCGCCCAGTTCGTCCAGCGCGCATTCAGCCAGGAACACGCGGCCCTGCGTCACGCTCAGCCACGCCAGGCCACAGCGCGCGCGCGGTGCCTGGTGCACGGCCATCAGCATCGATTCGGATTTGTCGGACAGCAGTTCGGTGTCGGTCAGCGTGCCGGGCGTGACCACGCGCACCACCTTGCGCTCCACAGGGCCCTTGTTGGCGCCCACCTCGCCCACCTGCTCGGCAATGGCCACCGACTCGCCCATCTTGATCAGGCGGGCCAGGTAGTTCTCCAGCGCATGAAAGGGCACCCCCGCCATCACCACCGGCTGGCCGCCAGACTGGCCGCGCTGCGTGAGCGTGATGTCGAGCAGCCGCGCGGCCTTCTCGGCGTCTTGCCAGAAGACCTCATAGAAGTCACCCATGCGGTAGAACAGCAGCGTGTCAGGGTGCCCGGCCTTGAGAGCCAGGTACTGCTGCATCATGGGGGTGTGGTGCTCTAGCGTGTCGGACATGCGGGGGCTGGTAAATGAGGCGTGGACTTTAGCGCATGGGGTTTCCCCTCAAGGAATTGCCGCACGTTTTCGTTTCTTGTTACGTTTAGACATACTCTTGCCTGTATGCTGGCGCCTTGGTTTTGACCACAGGCCCGGCCCCATCCGCGGGCCCTTTTCCAACCAGAGGTTTCAGAGCGACCGTGATTTCGTCCGAACTGTTGACCGACCTCCTCGCCGCTACGGGTGAGGGCCCCCTCATAGAGCCCATGGCCCAGGCGCGTCTTCAGGCGCTGGTGGATGCTGTTCCGGTTGCGCTGATGGAGTTCAGGCTGGTCGGTGGGCGGTTGTTGTTGCTGGCTGCCAACGCGGCAGCCCGCCGCATGCCGGGCCTGGGCGCCGTGCGCAACCCTGGCGTGGATGCCAGCGAAGTGTTTGACCTGTTGGCCGGCACGCAGTTGCTGGACCAGTTGCAGGGCGTCGTGCGCATCGGCGCCCCGCTGGAATGCCGTCAGGTCGTGCGCGAACCCGGACGATTGTTATTGGCATGGGACCTTTCTGCCCGGCGTGTGACCAACGACTGCATAGTGGTCACCGTGCGTGACGCCACCGAGGCGGAGACGCTGCGGGTGGCGTTGGCTGCGGCAGAGCGTTCACTGGAAGAGGTGCGCCGCGAGCTGCGCGAGCAGACCGAAGTCTTCAACACCATGGAGAGCCTGGCGCGCACCGGCCATTGGCGCCGCATTGAAGACCCGGGTGAAACGGTGCTGTTGTGGTCTCCCGGCCTGTGCGACATCGCTGGGTTTGAGCAGCAGGAATGGGTGGACCCTGAACGTGCGGTCAGCGGCATCCTCCCGGAAGACCTGCAAGTTTTCAATCAGGCGCGCGAGCGCGGCCAGGGTATGGATGTCGAGTACCGTTGGCGCCGGCCCGATGGCGATGTGCGCTGGATGCGGTCCCGGGTGCGCCGAACTTTGCCGCGTGATGGTGTGCAGGTTGTTATGGGCGTGGTGCAGGACGTGACTGATGAGCACCGGGCTGCCGAGCAGTTGCGTGAACAGTTGCTGTTCATTCAGCGCATTGCCAGCCGCATCCCAGGGTTCATCTATGAATACCGGCTGCACCTGGATGGCACCACTAGCGTGCAGTACATCAGTGACGCAGTGCGTGAATTCATGGGTGTCGAGCCCCATGAGGTGACGGCAAACCACGACGTCCTCATCCACCGCGTGCTGCCGGAAGACCTGCCGCTGGTGCAGCGCTCGGCCATCACGTCGGTGCGCAAACTAATGCCCTGGCAGTGCGAATACCGTGTGCGCATGGATGACGGCAGTGTGCGTTGGCACATGACCAACGCCATCCCGCACCGCGAGCCCGATGGCTCGGTGGTCTCGCATGGCTTCACGATGGACATCACAGACCGCAAGCGAGCGGAACAAGAGATCGAACGCCTGGCGTTCTACGACGCGCTCACCGGCCTGCCCAACCGCCGCCTGCTGCTCGATCGCCTGCAACGCTCCATCGCCGCCTGCCAGCGCAGCAAGAACCAGGGCGCCCTGCTGTTCATCGACCTGGATAACTTCAAAGACCTCAACGACACCCTGGGCCACGACATGGGCGACCAACTGTTGTCCCAAGTAGCCGCCCGCCTGGTCAGCAGCGTGCGCGAAGCCGACACCGTGGCCCGCTTTGGGGGCGACGAATTCGTCGTCATGCTCGACAACCTCAGCCCCGACCTGCAGGACGCCGCCACCCAGGCAGAAACCGTGGCCGAAAAACTCCTGGCCAGCCTGAACCAGCCGTTCGAGCTGCACGGCGGCCAACACTACAGCACCCCCAGCATCGGCATCACCCTCTTTGGCGACACCCGCCTCACCGTCGACGAACTCCTCAAACGCGCAGACCTGGCCATGTACCAGGCCAAAGCCGCAGGCCGCAACACCCAACGCTTCTTTGACCCCGACATGCAAGCGGCCGTCAACGCCCGCTCCAACCTGGAAGCCGACCTGCGCCAGGGCCTGGCCCGGGGCGAACTGCTCGTGCACTACCAGCCCGTCGTCGACCACCACGCCACCCTCATGGGAGCAGAAGCCCTGGTGCGCTGGCGCCACCCCCAGCGCGGCATGATCAGCCCCGGCGACTTCATCCCCCTGGCCGAGCAGACCGGCCTCATCCTCCCATTAGGCCAATACGTCCTCAAAACCGCCTGCGAACAACTACAGCTCTGGAGCCAACACGAAACCACCGCCCACCTGACGATTGCCGTCAACGTCAGCGCCCGGCAATTTAGGCAACCCGGCTTTGTCGCCGAAGTCCTGCACACCCTGCAGCAACACAACGCCGACCCCAGGAAACTCAAACTGGAACTCACCGAAAGCCTGCTGCTGGGAGACATCGAAGACACCATCGAGCGCATGGTGCAGCTTAAAAGCGAAGGCGTGGGGTTTGCGCTCGATGACTTTGGCACCGGCTACTCCAGCCTGTCCTACCTCAAACGCCTGCCGCTGGACCAGGTCAAGATCGACCAGAGCTTCGTGCGGGACGTGCTGACAGACCCCAACGACGCGGCGATTGTGCGCACCATCCTGGCACTGGCGACCAGCCTGGACCTGCAGGTGGTGGCAGAGGGCGTGGAGACGACGGGGCAGCTGGGTTTCCTCAGGCTGCATGGGTGTGAGGCGTTTCAGGGGTATTTGTTTGGGCGGCCCGGGCCGGTGAAGGACATCGATGCCTATCTGCATCCAGCCGGGTGACAAGGTCAGCCTGAAACCCCACCCGGCAACGGCCGAAGGCGCGCTATGACGCGCGTGGGCGAAGGGGTGGGCATGTTTGTCGACAAGGTGCTGGACCGCAAGGCGCCAGGGGTGCGCGGTCTGATCCTGGTGTGCGCCGTAGCGCTGCTGGGCGCTTGGCTGGTAGTGCAGGCGGCAGCGCATTGGCGCGGGTCTGAGCGGGCCGTTGAACGTTCGCGGCTGTTGCTGCAGACAGCCGATGCAATGCTCAGCCAGACCATGGGCGGGGGCATGTTGGGGGCAGTTTCGTTGCTGGGGTTGAGCGAGCCCTTGCTCAAGGACATGGCCAAAGGCCGTCTGGCCCCGGATGACACCGAAGCTTTGGCCCGCCTGGCGGTGGCGCGCGGACGGTTTCAGGTCAACGGCGTTTATGTGATGTCTGCCGATGGCACGGTGGTGGCCCACGAGACGGCGGGCGAGCGGTCCACCGGCATCAACCTTGCCTTTCGGCCGTACTTTCAACAGGCCATCAACGGTGCCAACAGTGTGTATGCCGCCATCGGAAGCAACACCCAGGAACGCGGCCTGTATTACGCCGCACCGCTCTATGAGAGCGATACCCCATCAAGCACCATCATTGGTGTGGTGATGTTCAAGGTGGGGGTTGAGTCCTTCGACGGGTTGCTCAAACGCTCGGGCCTGACCACGGTGCTGCTGTCGCCCCAGGGCGTGGCGTTTTCATCCACCCGGCCTGACTGGCTGTTTGCCGTGGCGCCACCCCTCACGCAGGCGCGCATCGACGCCATTCGGGCATCGCGGCAGTTTGGCAGTCACTTTGAAAACGGCGTGGCCTCCGCTTTGCCGTTTGCACCGGACGCGGACAGCGTCATGCTCAACGGCGTGGACTACGCGGTGGATCGCCGCAGCATCGACTGGAACGACCCCGGTGGACATTGGCAACTGGTGGTGCTGGACGACGTCAGCGCGCTCATGTCGTCCACGCAGCGGATGCAGGTGGGTGGAGCCGCGTTTGTCTTGCTGGGGCTGATGGGGCTGCTGATGCTGGCCTTGCTGCGCAGTCGCGCACGGGTGGCCTCGGCGTTGGAGCGTTTTGGGGTACTGGGGGCTGCACTGGAGAGCAGTCCGGTCTCCGTGGTGATCACTGACGGGGATGGCCGCATCGAATGGGTGAACCCGCAGTACGAACGCAATACTGGATACGCGCTGGACGAGGTGCGGGGCAAGAAGCCGTCGCTGGTGGCCAGTGGCCAGACACCGGCGCAGACCTACCAGGTGATGTGGTCCACGTTGTTGTCCGGCCAGTCGTGGCAGGGTAATTTCGTGAACCGTCGCAAGGATGGCAGCACTTACCACGACGAAGCCACTCTGTCGCCTGTGTTTGATGCGCGGGGCAATCGCATCGCCATCGTCGGTCTGCACGAGGACGTGTCAGAACGCATCCAGGCCCAAAAAGAGCTGGAGCGCCGCGAGCGGCTGCTCAACGAGTTGCTGGAGCAGCAGACGGCCATTTTCGACAACGCACCGCCCATCGTGTTGGTGTGTGAGGGGCAGTTTCGCCAGTTCAACCCTGCTTTCGTGGAACTCATGGGCGGCACGGCGTCGCAGCTGCTGGGGTTGGGTGTGTCCGCGCTGTTTGGCAGCACAGGGAACTCGGACCTGTTCGCGGCCCGTGTGGCGCCGGGGTTGGCGGCAGGCCAGACCCTGCGGGAGACTGCGACCCTGCACCGCCTGGACGGCAGAAACTTTGAAGCGCGCCTGGCAGGCCGCAGCCTGAAGATTGAAGGATTCAGTACCGCGTCCATCTGGGTCATCGAAGATGTGAGCGAACAGCGCCGGTCCGAAATGGCCATGCAGCAGGCCAAGGACCGCCTGGAGCTGGCGCAGGAGGCCGGCAAGATCGGCGTGTTCGACATTGACCTGGTGACCGACCAGGTGCTGTGGAGCGAAAAGCTGGTTTCCATGCTGGGCTTGCCGCCCAACGAGCGGGTGCGCAGCAAGCGCGACTGGATGGAGCGCCTGCACCCGGATGACCGCGACCGCGCCACCGCGCACTTTGCGCAGTGCCTGTCCAGTGGCGCTGTTGACCTGCGCGATTCGTGGCGGATCGTGCGGCCCGACGGGGAGGTGCGCTGGTTCCTGTCTGCCGCACGCATCTTCCGCGATGACACGGGCCGCCCCGTGCGTGTGGTGGGTGTCAACGTGGACATCCACGACCAGAAGATGCTGGAGGCCCGCGTTGCCGAGCAGCTGGATTTCCAGCAAGCACTGATCGACGCCATCCCTGTGCCGCTCTTCTACAAGGGGTCGGATGGGCGCTACATCGGCTTTAACCGAGCCTATGAACATGCGTTTGGCGTACAGCGCGAAACGCTGATTGGCAAGACAGTGATGGACCTCGACTTCTTGCCGGAGAGCCAGCGCGTAGGTTTTGATGCGGACTCGACCGAAGCAATGCACGGCGTGCAGTCTGTCCACAAAGAGGTAGACATGCCCTATGCGGATGGCCTGATCCACCACACGCTGTTCTGGCTGCATGGTTTTTCGCGGTCCGATGGATCGCCCGCTGGTGCCATTGGCACCTTTGTGGACATCACTGACCGCCAGCGCGCTGAACAAGACCTGCGCCGCGCCAAGGAGTTGGCGGAGGAGTCCACCGCACTCAAATCCAACTTCCTGGCCAACATGAGCCACGAGATCCGCACACCCATGAATGCGATCATCGGCATGTCGCACCTGGCGCTCAAGTCCGGCCTCTCGCCGCGTCAGCACGACTACGTGAGCAAGATCCAGCAGGCGGGCCAACACCTGCTGGGCGTGATCAACGACATCCTCGATTTTTCCAAGATCGAGGCGGGCAAGCTCACGGTCGAAAAGCAGCCGTTTGTGATCGACCGCATGCTGGAAGGCGTCTCGGACGTGGTGGGCTACAAGGCAGGTGCCAAGGGCCTGGAACTGGTGTGCGATGTGGCGGCCGACGTGCCGCCCAATCTGGTGGGTGACTCGTTGCGCCTGGGCCAGATCCTCATCAACTTTGCCAACAATGCCATCAAGTTCACCGAAGCGGGTGAGATCAGCATTGCCGTGCGACTGCTGGAGGCGGCGGGTAACCGCGTCATGCTGCGGTTTGAAGTGCGCGACACCGGCATTGGATTGACCCCGGAGCAGATGGGCCGCTTGTTCCAGAGCTTTCAGCAAGCCGACACCTCCACTACGCGCCGCTATGGCGGCACAGGTCTGGGCCTGGCTATCTGCAAAAGTCTGGCCGAACTCATGGGTGGTGAGGTGGGGGTGGACAGTACCTTTGGCAAAGGGTCCACCTTCTGGGTGTCGTTGCCGCTGGAACGTGGCGCCCCGGCGCGGGTCTTGTTGCCGCCGCCCGATCTGCGCGGCAGCCGCGTGCTGGTGGTGGACGACAACCATACCGCAGCCACGGTGCTGTCCGACATGTTGCACGCCATGGGTTTTGAGGTGGAACAAGCGTATTCGGGTCTGGAGGCGCTGGACCGCTTGCGCGAGTCCATGGTTCAGCAGAGGCTTTTTGGCTTGCTGCTGCTGGATTGGCACATGCCCGGTATGGACGGGATTGAACTGGCGGGCCACATTCGCAGCCTGGGTATGACCCAGGTACCGCAGATGTTGATGGTCACCGCCTACGGCCGCGAAGACGTGATGCGGGCGGCCCGCGCTCAAGGTATTGAGACCGTGCTCATCAAACCCGTCAATGCGTCGCTGCTGTTCGACACGTTGATGCAGCCGCTGGAGCATTCCACCCAGAGTGGCCGCCGGGTGGTGACGCCAGCGCCTGCGGCCGACGAGCTGCCGCTGGAGATACGAGGCGCCTATGTGTTGCTGGTGGAGGACAACGAGCTCAACCAGATGGTTGCGGTAGAACTGCTGCAGGATGCCGGTTTCGCCGTAGATGTGGCCGAAAACGGGCGCATTGCCATCGACCGCATTGAGCGCAAGCATTACGACGTGGTGCTGATGGACATGCAGATGCCCATCATGGACGGGGAGACCGCCACCCGCCAGTTGCGTGCTGACCCACGCCACGCCCACCTGCCCATCATCGCCATGACCGCCAACGCGATGGAGTCCGACCGCCAACGGTGTTTTGCTGCCGGCATGAACGACCATGTCGCAAAACCCATCGAACCCGCTGCATTGTGGGCTGCGCTGGGCCGCTGGATTCGCCCCCGCGCGGGCCTGGGGTCACCGCCTACCGGCGCACCGCCAGTGGGGGCCATGCGTGCGATCACGGCCCCGCCCGGGCCGGATCTGGCGATCAACATGGTGTCCCTGCCGAATGTGGTGGGGCTCGACACCACGCTTGGCCTGCAGCGCGCACTGGGCAAACGCGGCCTGTACCTAGAAATGCTGCGCCGCTTCAGCGAAGGCCAATCGCACGTGCTGAACGAACTGCAGGAGGCCTTGGCAACGGGCGATGCCGTTCTGGCCGAGCGCCTGGCCCACACGCTGCGTTCGGTGGCCGCCAACATTGGTGCGCAAGCGGTGTCCGACCGCGCCCAGGCGCTGGAGAGTGCCCTGCGCTCGCAGCAAACCACCAGCACCCAGACCGAATTGTTGGTGGAACTGGGGACGGCGTTGCTGCCCGTACTGAGCGGCCTGCAGGCCTGGGTGCCCCAGTCGGTTGTGGCAGGGGTGGCCGCACCCGCCGCTGTTACTGTGTCCACGGAGGCGGCAGACACCACCGAGCGCCTGCGCCATCTGCTGTCGCAGGACGATCCTGCAGCCACCGAATTTTTCCAACACAATGTCAGTGTGCTGAAGGACCTGTTGGGAGACGCCTTCAAAGTGGTCGAGATGCACACCCTGAACTTTGATTTCGAGCAGGCACTGGAGGCCATGGCCTCCGTATCAGGTCCTCAGCACCCTGCCGTTCACACCCCCTGAACGGCGCCATACGCTATACGCCACAAGCATTACGCAGGACACCCCATGGACAACGCGCCCTTTGCCTCCAATCAGGCAGCTCTCGTTGATAAGCCGATTGCCACCGTGCTGGTGGTGGACGATACGCCGGACAATCTCACGCTCATGGGCAGTTTGCTGCGCGAACACTTTCTGGTGAAGGTGGCCAACCATGGCGAAAAGGCGCTGAAGATTGCGCAATCGGGCACGCCACCGGACTTGATCCTGCTCGACATCATGATGCCGGAGATAGATGGCTACGAAGTTTGCCGCCGCCTGAAGGCCACGGCGGCCACGCGCGACATCCCGGTAATTTTCCTTACCGCCCGGTCCGACCCCGACGACGAACGCATGGGTCTGGCCTTGGGCGCGGTCGACTACATCACCAAGCCCATCAGCCCACCCATCCTGCTGGCGCGCGTCAATACCCACCTGGCGCTCAAAGCGACGGCCGATTTTCTGCGCGACAAAAGCGCCTATCTGGAGCGCGAAGTTGCCATGCGTACGCTGGAGGTGCAGGCCATCCAAGACGTGACCATCATGGCCATGACGTCTCTGGCAGAGACGCGCGACAACGAAACCGGCAACCACATTCGCCGTACGCAGCTGTATGTGAAGACCCTGGCCGAGCGACTGCGGCACCATCCCCGTTTCGAGCATCTGCTCAACGACCGCATGATCGAATTGCTCTACAAGTCGGCCCCGCTGCACGACATCGGCAAGATCGGAATCCCGGACAGCATCTTGCTCAAGCCCGGCAAACTCACGGTGGAAGAATTCGAGGTCATGAAGACCCACACCACGCTGGGTCGCAATGCGATTGAAGACGCGGAGCGCCGCTTGGGCATGCGGGTGGCGTTCTTGAGCGTCTCCAAGGAGATCGCTTACAGCCATCAGGAAAAGTGGGATGGTTCGGGTTACCCCTTGGGGCTGGCGGGCGACGCTATCCCCGTGTCAGCGCGCCTCATGGCGGTGGCGGATGTGTACGACGCACTCATCAGCAAGCGCGTCTACAAGCCCGCCTACTCGCACGACCAGGCCTGCAGCACCATCGTGCGTGGCAAAGGCACGCACTTTGACCCGGACATGGTGGATGCGTTTGTGGACATTGCGGAAGACTTTCGCAGCATTGCCCAGAAATACCCGGACCCTGCATAGGGTCCAACCCCCTGAGTCGCTTTGCCCTCCCCCTTCTCTCGAATTGCTGCGCAATTCGGGAGGGGGACGCAGCCAGTGCGGCGGGGCGGCCCTTGCACGGCTGCCCGGGTGTACGTACCGCCCGCTGCGCACTCCAGCTACGAGACCTCAGCGGTGGTCATCGTGTGCTGGCCTAACGCTGTTCGCGGTGGATGGATTCAGAACGGAGCGTCTTGGCTCTTCGGTGCGTCGGCCTCTGGGGTGGCTTCAGCGGCGCTGGAGTCCACTTCAGCGACGGCATCGCCCTCGCTGGTGTTCGCGGGTGCGTCTGCCGCAGCCGCCTGGCGCACCGCGGCCTTTTCGCCGGCGCTGGCGAACTTGCTGTACTTGCCGACGATGGACACCAGCTGGCCGTAGATCTTCGGGTTGCCGGCCAGGCATTCCTTCTGCTCCAGGAAGTCGGCCTCGCCGGTGAAGTTGCCGATCAGGCCGCCGGCCTCGGTCACCAGCAGCGAACCGGCCGCCACGTCCCAGGCTGGCAGGCCGGTCTCGAAGAATCCGTCGGTGAAGCCGGCCGCCACATAGGCCAGGTCCAGCGCGGCGGCGCCGGGGCGGCGCAGGCCGGCGGTGCGCTGCATCACGTCGCCCATCATGGCCAGGTAGCTCTTGAAGTTGTCGCCCGGGCGGAACGGGAAGCCGGTGGAGATCAGGCATTCCTGCAGCCGGGTGCGTTTGGACACGCGCAGGCGGCGGTCGTTCAGGTAGGCGCCACGGCCCTTGGTGGCGGTGAACAGGTCGTTGCGCGTCGGGTCGTAGATCACGGCCTGTTCGATCTTGCCCTTGACCGCCAGCGCGATGCTGACGCAGTAGACGGGAAAGCCGTGGATGAAGTTGGTGGTGCCGTCCAGCGGGTCGATGATCCAGACGAATTCGGAATCCTTGGCGCCGTGTTCGCTGCCCGACTCCTCGGCCAGGATGCCGTGGCCGGGGTAGGCCGTCAGCAGGGTCTCGATGATGATCTTTTCGCTGGCGTGGTCGACTTCGGTGACGAAGTCGTTGACCTGCTTTTGCGAGATGCGCACCGATTCGACGTCGAGCGCGGCACGGTTGATGATGGCGCCGGCGGCGCGTGCGGCCTTGATGGCCACGTTGACCATGGGGTGGAGGTTGGACGACATGGATTGTGGTGGTGAGCAGGGCGCCGGCAGAAGCGCGCCGCCTGCGAATCAGGAGCAGTGCGATCCGGCCCGGCGATGCGGGCGGCGACAATGAGGGCGGCATTTTCCCGCGAAATGCCGTTTCTGCCTAACCGCCCGGCCGTTGTCCGCTCCGGCGCTGAGACAATCGCGCCATGAAGACCCGTTTCGTCCTGATCAACACCAGCCATGCCGGCAATGTCGGCGCCGCCGCCCGGGCCATGAAGGTCATGGGTTTTGACGACCTGGTGCTGGTGGCGCCGCGCTGGGCCAATGTGCTGCGGCGCGAGGAGACCATCCAGCGCGCCAGCGGCGCGCTGGATGTGCTGGAGAACGCGCGCATCGTCGACACGCTGGACGAGGCGCTGGACGGCATGACCCACCTGTGCGCCACCGCCATGACGCCGCGCGACTTCGGCCCGCCCACGCATCGCCGCGTGCGCACTTCGAATGCTATTGAACAGAGAGCTGTCGTGCTGGACAAGCGCTAGAGGCCGACGCTAAACTCTGACGAATCAGCATCCGGCGTGCAACTTGCAGCCAGCCAGGCGGGGTGGCCTTCCTGTTCGGCTCCGAGCGCTTCGGCATGCGCAACGAGGACGTCTACCGCTGCCATGTGGCGCTGTCGCATTCCGACCAATCCCGGCTTCGGCTCGCTCAACCTGGGCGCGGCGATGCAGGTGATTGCCTACGAGTGGCGCCTGGCGCTGGGCGGATTTGCGGTGCAGCGACTGCGACACCGCGCCCGCGCCGTGGCCGACGCCGCGCCAGGTGGCCGGCATGCTGGCCCACTGGGAGCAGGCGCTGACCGCGATCGGCTTTCTGGACCCGGCCGCGCCCAAGAAGCTGATGCCGCGCCTGAACCAGCTGTTCAACCGCGCGCAGCTGACGTCCGGAGGAAATCCACATCCTGCGAGGTGTCGCCAAGGCCATGCTCGAGACGGCTGCAGGCGAAACGCTAGACTGACAGCCCATAGACAAATAACCATAGCACATGTTTGCCCGCCTCCGCTCCGACATCCAGTGCATCCTCGACCGCGACCCTGCCGCGCGCAGCACCTGGGAGGTGCTGACCTGTTACCCGGGCCTGCATGCGATCTGTGCTGCACCGGCCGGCGCACTGGTGCTGGAACCACGGCTTCAAGTGGCTGGGGCGTTTCATCTCGCACATCGCGCGCTGGCTCACCGGCATCGAGATCCACCCCGGCGCCAAGATCGGCGAGCGCGTGTTCTTCGACCACGCCATGGGCGTGGTGGTCGGCGAGACCGCCGAGATCGGCGACGGCTGCACGATCTACCACGGCGTCACGCTGGGCGGCACCTCGCTGTACAAGGGCACCAAGCGCCACCCGACGCTGGGCAAGGACGTGGTGGTCGAGCGCCGGCGCCCAGGTGCTGGGCGGCTTTACGGTCGGCGACGGCGCCAAGATCGGCACCAACGCGGTGGTGATCAAGCCGGTGCCCGCCGGCGCCACGGCGGTGGGCATTCCGGCGCGCATCATCCCGTCCAAAGACGGGCGAGAGCGCCGACGTGACCGAGCCGCAGCAGGCGCGCAAGTTCTCGGCCTATGGCGTCACGCAGGACGACGACCCGCTGAGCCAGGCCATGCGCGGGCTGATCGACAACGCCTCGTCGCAGGAGCACCAGATCGCGCTGTTGTGGCAGGCCATCGAAACGCTGTCGGCCAACCCGCAGACCAAGGATTGCGTGCCTGCGATGCAGCGCTCAAGGAGCACTTCGAGGCGGACAAGCTCAACGAACTGGTGGGCAAGTAGCGGCTGGTCCTGGCTCCGTCAAGAAGCAGCGGACTATAAACATAGCTGCTAGCGCTATTGGATAAGCGCTAGCAGCTATTTGCTTTGAATCCTGACAAGTCAGGCGGTGCGGGGCGCTCGCACCGCGCTCTTGGGCCGGAACGCCTTGCAGACCTCGTCGTCGCGTTTCCAGGTACGGGCCCGCCGATCAGGTCGATGCAGTAGGGCACGGCGGCAAAGATGCCGTTGACCGATCTGCTTGCCGTCGGCGTCCTTCAGGCCTTCCAGCGTCTCGGCAATCGCCTTGGGCTGGCCGGGCAGGTTGATGATCAGGCTCTGGTCGCGGATCACCGCCACCTGGCGCGACAGGATGGCGGTGGGCACGAAGGTCAGGCTGATCTGGCGCATCTGTTCGCCAAAGCCCGGCATCTCCTTGTGCGCCACGGCCAGCGTGGCCTCGGGCGTCACGTCGCGCAGGGCCGGGCCGGTGCCGCCGGTGGTCAGCACCAGCGAGCAGCCGGCATCGACCAGTTCGATCAGCGTGGCGCTGATGCGCTGCCTGCTCGTCGGGGATCAGGCGCGGCTCGAAGGTGATCGGGTTGTGCAGTGCGCGCGTGAGCCAGTCCTGCAGCGCGGGCAGGCCCTTGTCTTCGTAGACGCCGGTGCTGGCGCGGTCGCTGATGGAGACGATGCCGATCTTCACGGCGTCATGGCTGCTCACTGGCTCACTCATCGTTGCTGTCCTCATCGGCATCGTCACCCGTGTCGTCCGCGCCTGGTGCCGCCGAGGTGTTCGCGCACCAGCTGGAACAATTCGCGGTACGCGGCCTTGCCGTGGCGCCAGGCCCTGCGAGACCTGGACGTTGGCTCCTTGCCTCGCAGGCTGCGCATCCTTGCGGGCCTGGCGGATCAGCGCGCGCAGTTGCTGGATGTCGGTGTCCGGGTGCTCGGCCATCCAGGGGCCGAGCGCGTCGTCGTCGGCGATCAGCCGGTCGCGCCATTGCTCGGCCAGGTGCAGGCGAGCGTTTCGGTGGCCGAGCCCTTGTGCTGCTCTTCCAGCGCCTGGCGCGCGGCCAGCACCAGCTTCGGGGTCGAGCTTGCGCATGAGCTTGCCGACGAACTGCATCTGGCGGCGCTTGCCTTCGAAGTTGGTGATGCGTTTGGCCTCGGCCATCGCGTCCACCAGCTTGTCGGGCAGGCCCAGCGATTCGGCCAGGTCGGCGCGCAGGTTCAGCAGCTCTTCGCCCAGGTCCTGCAGTTCGTCGCTTTCGCGCTTGAGATCGGTGCGGCTGGCATCGGGCGTGCCTTTGAGTTCGCGCTTGAGCTCCAGGTCCAGTTCGCTGCCTTCGGCAACGAACTGGCCTCGGACGAAGTAGCCTTTTTTGGGTTTGCGTGACATGGGGTGGGGGCAAAGGGAGGGGTGACGGCGGGTGCGCCACAGCGGCAAGTATCATAGCTGCCGCTATGAATAAACCCTCCAACCGCGCCGCGCGCGCTGCAAGCGCTCCGGCCGCAGTGTCTGCACCTGCCACCTCCCGCACCCCGACAACGGCTTCAGCTACAGCCGCCCGTTCTTTGAAGAACTGGTGGACCGGGCCCTGGCCCACGCCAAAAAACTGGGCGCCACCGATGCAGGCGCCGAGGCCTCCGAGGGCTGTGGCCTGTCGGTCAGCGTGCGCAAGGGCGAGCTGGAGAACGTGGAGCGCAACCGCGACAAGTCGCTGGGCGTGACGGTATACCTCGGCAAACGCCGTGGCAATGCCAGCACCTCGGATTTTTCCAATAAGGCCATCGAGCAGACGGTGCAAGCCGCTTACGACATTGCACGTTTTACGGCCGAAGACCCCATGGCGGGCCTGCCGGACGCTGACGACATCGCCCCGCAAGACACCCACCGCGACCTCGACCTGTTTCACCCCTGGGCCATCGACAGCGAGGCCGCCGCCCGCATCGCCATGGAGTGCGAAGCCGCAGCCCTCAAAACCCACCGCCGCATCACCAACAGCGAAGGCGCGGGCGTGTCGGCCCAGCAAAGCCATTTTTTCAGCGCCCACACGCGCGGCTTTCGCGGCGGCTATGCCAGCTCGCGACACAGCTTCTCGGTGGCACCGATTGCATCGCTGCCGGGCCGCAACGCCGAGATGCAGCGCGATGCCTGGTACAGCTCGATGCGCGACGCCGACGAACTGGCTTCGCCCGAGGCCGTGGGCCGCTACGCCGCCGCAGCGCGCGCTGAGCCGCCTGGGCAGCCGCAAGATCCCCACCACCCAGTGCCCGGTGCTGTTCGAGTCCACGCTGGCCGCGGGCCTGCTGGGCGGCTTTGTGCAGGCGGTCAGCGGTGGCTCGCTCTATCGCAAGAGCAGTTTCTTGCTGGATTCGCTGGGCAAGATGGTCTTTCCCAAACACATCGACATCCTGGAAGACCCGTTCATCCTGCGTGGCAAGGGCAGCTCACCGTTTGACGATGAAGGTGTGCGGGTAGCCCCGCGCAAGGTGGTGCAAGGCGGGCGCGTGCAGGGGTACTTTCTGGGCAGCTACTCGGCCCGCAAGCTGGGCATGAAGACCACGGGCAACGCCGGTGGCTCGCACAACCTGACGATGACCTCACGCCTGACGCAGAGCAGCGACGACCTGGATGCCATGCTGCAAAAGCTGGGCACGGGCCTGTTCGTGGTCGAACTGATGGGCCAGGGCGTGAACTACGTGACCGGCGACTACTCGCGCGGTGCCAGCGGCTTCTGGGTCGAGAACGGCAAGATTGCCTACCCGGTGCACGAGATCACCATCGCCGGCAACCTGAAAGACATGCTCAAGGGCATCGAGGCCGTGGGGGCGGATGCCTACAACTACGGGGCCAAGACGGTGGGCTCGATCCTCGTCAACCGCATGAAGGTGGCGGGTAGCTAACGCATCGCGTTTCACTTGGTGCCCGCTAATTTACTGGCTGGGGCAGGCGTCACCGAGGCCGGCGATCCCGGCCAGTCTTTGAAGGCGCGACCGGTTGTCACGGCACGACTGGCGCTCTGCCTCTGACGCCTTTTGCTGCGCTGCGCGGGTGGCCTTGTCGCGCTCCGCCTGCAGCTGCGCCACACGCTCGCGGATCTGCGGCATGGCGGCCAGGGCTGCTTTTTCGCCTTCCAGAATGGCTGCAGCTCGCTGGCTGAAATCGGTTGCGCCAATGTCCAGCACTTTGGGGCGGATGGTGACGTCGGCCCGCGCCAGCTCCGCCTCGCCCAGCTTCTGGCCCATGATGGCAATGGACTGGTTCAGCGCGCCCAGCAGGTTGCCCGGTGATTGGCCCCGTGCCTTGTTGGAGATATCGACCGCCACCACCACATCCGCACCCAGCTGCCGCGCGGCGTCCACCGGCACGGGGCTCACGATGCCGCCGTCCACAAAGTGGTACTTCCCGATGGTGACGGGCTGAAACACACCCGGAACACTGCTGGACGCACGCACCGCCTGGCCAGTGTTACCGCGCGCAAACACCGTGCGCTCGCCATCCTCCAGCCGCGTCGCCACGGCCACAAAGGGCTTGGACAATGACTCCAGCGGCTTGCGGCGCACTTGTTCATTGACGTAGTCCTCCAGCTTTTGCCCCAGCACCAGCCCGCCCGACGAGAACTGCAAATCGCGGATCTTCGCCTCGTCCAAAGCCACGGCCTTTTCCTGCAGCTCAAACGCATTCATACCGCTGGCATACATCGCGCCCACCACACTGCCGGCGCTGGTGCCCGCCACCACCGCTGGCGCAAAACCGTTGGCTTCCAGCATCTTGATGACGCCAATGTGGGCAAACCCCTTGGCCGCGCCGCCGCCCAGGGCGATGCCGACTTTGATGGGGGCTGACGCGGGCAATGCCGCTTTGACCGGAGCGGAAGTCGTGGGCGCGGTGGGTGCGGGGTTGGGTGGTGTGCCGCCGCAGGCCGCAACGGCGGTTGCGCCAAGAACGCTTACGAGGCGGAAAAAGGCTTGCATGTAGATGTGGGGCGGAGATGGGGCGGGTGGTGGTGCGTTAGCTGAGAGCTGTGACTGAAAGCGGTCGTTGCTGCAAAAAAAGAAGCTAGTAGCGATTGATGTAAAGGGACTTCAGATACTTTTCTATCTGAACCTCTTTAAATACAAGCGCTACCAGCTATCTTTTTTGGTGACTGCTGCGTGGAGCCGTCTTGATCAACTGAGCCACTACAAATGGCTCAGCCCGCCAGCGCAGCCTTTACCGCGGCAGACACCTGGCCCATGTCGGCCTTGCCAGCCAAGCGGGTCTTGACCACGCCCATGACCTTGCCCATGTCGCCAGGGCCCTTGGCGCCCAGTTCCGTCACGATAGCCTGCACGGCAGCCAGGGTTTCATCGGCCGACATGCGCTCGGGCAAATAGCCTTGCAACACGGTCATTTCGCTCTTTTCCTTGTCGGCCAGGTCCTGGCGGCCTGCGGCTTCAAAAGCGGTGATCGAGTCCTTGCGCTGCTTGATGAGCTTGTCCACGATGGCCACCACGGCCACGTCGTCCAGCGCAATGCGCTCGTCCACTTCCTTTTGCTTCATCGCGGCCTGCAACAGGCGGATGGTGCCCAGGCGTTCGCTGTCCTTGGCGCGCATGGCGGTTTTCATGTCTTCGGTGATCTGGTCCTTGAGGCTCATGGCGGCTTCCTTTGGTGAGGTAGTGCAGGGGACAGGGTTTGTCAAAAGGCTTTCTGGTCTAGGCGTCAGCGCCGCAGACATTAGTTTTGCTACGGCAAGGCGCTGCAACGACGCCAGAAAGCCTTTTGGCAGACCCAAAAAACAAAAACCCGCGCTTGGCGTCCCTAGCGCGGGTTTTGGGACCCAAGCGAGAGGCTTGGAATCCGAAGATCAATTAGTACATCTTCTTGGGCAGTTGCATGCTGCGAACGCGCTTGTAGTGGCGCTTCACGGCGGCAGCCTTCTTGCGCTTGCGCTCGGCTGTGGGCTTCTCGTAGAACTCACGGGCGCGCAGGTCGGTCAGCAGGCCGAGCTTTTCAATGGTGCGCTTGAAGCGGCGCAGTGCAACGTCAAAGGGTTCGTTTTCTTTTACGCGGATCGTAGTCATTAGCTAATGGTTTTCCAAAATGTTGCTCGCAGAGGGGCTTGGGGAGATCGGGCCTCAAGTCCGTACAAAGCGGTTTCCCCGTCTGTAACTAGTATTTGGCCGACGGGGCATTGCCAGCAAAGCCGGAGATTATAGCCTTTGTGGCGCGAATGGGAAGTACCCCTGTCCCGCTTCACGGCGCTCCTTTCTCGCCACGGGGCCCCGTCGCTGGCGGCCTGGCTGGGTAAAGGCCACAGTGACACAGGCCTGGGCCGTATCCGTAGAGGGACTGAGGCCGCTCTCACAGAGGCTACCGGCGTCAGTCCGTCCCCAGGTTGCGAAATGGCGTGGAAATTGCTTCACGGTGTAACAATCATTTTCCACCGTCGGTGGGCTGCCCAGGTCATCCGCCCGGGTGGGCTGACCGGCGCAGACACCATGGCATTCATGCACCGCGTATCGGGTTGGCTGGGCCGGCTCAGTGTGGGCCGCAAGCTCATGCTTATCTATCTGCTGGATCTGACCGCAGTGATCTATGTGTCCAGCATCCTGATCCACGAAAAGTATCTGGCCATCGATTTCACCCGCAAGGAAATCGTGGGCACCACCTACGCGGCGGTGGTGCGCGATGGGTTGATGGGGCAGTTTCTGGACCCTTCCCAGCAACCCCCGCAGGTGGCCGAGGTGCTGACCCGGCTGGCCGGTGTGCGCGCCGCACACGACGAGCAATTGCGCACGGCCGATGTAGGCCAGCGTTTCAGCACTGCGCTGGAGCAGATGCCCGTCAGCGCGCCCAGGGCCACGGATGCCTTGTCACTCACCCGCCAGCGCAGTCAGTTGCTGCGCGAGGGGCGCGAACTGCTGACGACGGTGGGCAACCAGTCCAACCTCATCCTCGACCCCGACCTGGATAGCTACTACGTGATGTCCTTGGTGGTGCTGCGCTTTCCCGGAGCTGCTGCAGGCCGTGCACGACACCGTGATCTTTCTGAATGCGGCACCGAGCGGACGCGGGCCGCAGTGGTCGTCCGAGCTACTGACGCTGGTGGGGCGCCTGGACGCCGTGATGCAGGGCATTGAGGCGGACTACAAGCAGGCCTTCATCGCCGGGTCGCCCGAGATGCGTGCGGCGTTGGCCCGCCAGCGCGAGGCGCTGAAAGCATCGCTCCAGAGCTTTCAGTCGCTGCTTGCAAGGCATTGCCGCGGGTGAATCGCGCCTGACGATGGCGCAGGTCGGTGAGCAGCAGTCGCAGGTGCTGGGCGCGCTGCGCGACGCGTGGACGGTGGGCATCATGGACCTGGAGCGCCTGCTCCACCAGCGGGTGGACAGCCTGTTTGCGCGCATGTGGCTGCACCTGGGCACGGCGCTGGTGTTGCTGGGCTGCATCTTGAGCCTGGTGACCCTGGTGGCCCGGCAGATCGCCAAACCGTTGCAGCAGCTGGCCCGCGTGGCGGACGAGGTGCGCAAGAGTGGTGACCACGCGCTGCGCGCGCACTGGAACAGCCGCGACGAAATTGGCCGCCTGGTCACCGCTTTCAACGAGATGCTGTCCCAACTCGACCGAGACCGCGTGCTGCAGCAAGAGCTGGCCGCCAGCGCCCGCGCCTCTGAAGCGCAGCGTGAACTGGTAGAGGCTTTTCCCATTCCCATGGTGGTCACGTCCATCCCCGAGCACGAGGTGCTGCACTCCAACGCGCCCGCCGCCCAATGGCTGAACGACCGCACGACAGACCCCTGGGCCGCGGGGCTGGAGCCGGGTGTGCGCGCGCGGTTCTTTCAGCGCCTGGCCGACCAGGGCTCGGTGGACGAGTTTGAGGTGCGCTGGAAGGGCAGCCCCGAACCCTCGTGGGCTGTGCTGTCGGCACGGCGCCTGATTTTTCAGGGGCGCGATGCGGTGTTGACGGCGTTCACGCCCATCAACGTGCTCAAGGTGATGGAGCAACGGCTGGAGCTGTGGGCCAAGGTGTTCGAGGCATCGTCCGAGGGCATCATCATCATGAACGCCGAGCAGCAGATCATCAGCGTGAACAAGGCGTTCTGCCGCAGCACGCACTACGACTTCTACGAGGTCATCGGCGAAGACCTGGGCTTTTTGCTGGAAGAGGCCGGTGGCGAGCCGCTGTCGGCCCAGATCGGCCGCACCATGCTCGAAAAGGAATCGTGGCAGGGCGAGGTGCGGTTCCGGCGCCGTTCGGGCGAGACGCTATCCGGCCTGGCTCATGGTGTCGGCCGTGCGCGAGAGCAAGGGCGGGCCGGTGGCCAACCACATCGGCATCGCCATCGACATCACTGATCGCAAACTCAATGAAGAGCGCATTCAGTTCCTGGCACACCACGACGTGTTGACCGAGCTGCCCAACCGCTCTTTGTGCGTGCAGCGCCTGCAACTGGCGCTGGCGCAGGCACCCATCACGGGCGAAAAGGTGGCGGTGTTGTTCATCGACCTGGATCGCTTCAAGGCCATCAACGACACGCTGGGCCACCACATCGGCGACGGCCTGCTGCGCTCTGTGGCGCGGGCGCCTTACGCAGGCCGTGCGCAGCCGCGACACCGTGAGCCGCCTGGGCGGCGACGAGTTTGTGGTCGTGATGCGCGACGTGGCCGGGCGCGAGGATGTGCAGCAGCTGGTGGAGCGGCGCCTGATCCCGCTCATCCGGCAAAGCCATCCGGTGGAGGGGCATGAGCTGAACGTGTCGTGCAGCGTGGGCATTGCGGTGTACCCCGATGATGGCAGCGACATCGACGAGCTGATGCGCCGTGCCGACGCCGCCATGTACGAGGCCAAGACCACCGGGCGCGACATGGCGCTGTTCTATTCGATGGAAACCGACCAGCGCGCGCTGGCCCGCCAGACGATGGAGCAGCAATTGCGCCGCGCGCTGGAGCGCAAGGAGTTCAGCCTGCACTACCAGCCGCGCCTGCGCGCGCCAGGGCACGCGCCTGCTCGGTGTTGAGGCGTTGCTGCGCTGGAGCAACCCCACGCTGGGCCACATCCCGCCCAGCGAGTTCATCCCGATTGCCGAAGAGACCGGCATGATCCGCGCGATTGGCAGCTGGGTGCTGCAGCAGGCGTGCGAGCAGTGGGTGCGCTGGCAGCCCGTGGCGGGGGACGCCACCCGTGACGCGTCCGCGCACGTGCTGGCCGACGTGTCGATATCCGTCAACCTGTCGGCCGCGCAGATGGCTGATCCGCTGCTGGTGCCGGACATCGAGGCGCTGCTGGCCCGCACCGGCATGCCCGCGCACCGGCTGGAGCTGGAGATCACCGAGTCACAGCTCATGGACAACGCCCACGCGGCCGAGCAGCAACTGGCGGCCCTCAAGTCGCTGGGCGTGCAGCTGTCCATCGACGACTTCGGCACCGGCTATTCCAGCCTGGCCTACCTCAAGCGTTTTGACATCGACCGTCTCAAGGTCGACAAGTCCTTTGTGCACGACATGCTGAGCAACCCCGCCGACATGGCCATCACGCGCGCCATCATTGCGCTGGGCCACACGCTGGGTCTGAAGATCGTGGCTGAGGGCGTGGAGGACCTGGCCACGGCCCAGGTGCTGAGCGTGCTGGACTGCGAAGAGCTGCAGGGCTATTACTTCAGCCGCCCGCTGCCGGTGGACCAACTGGAGGCATGGGCGCTGCAGCACCGAGCGCTGCAAAATGGATTGCTGCGCTGGACCGAACCGTCGAACACACAGCCAGCTCCGCTGCTGGGGTGATGCAGTTGCTCGTGCCTGTTTTCGGCAACATCAGGCAAGCCGCTCAGGCAAGCCGGATGTGAAGCGCAACCGCCAGGCCGAGCAGGATGACGCCTGGGGCCAGGTTGCCCAGCCACAGTGATGCGCGAGAGGTCGAGCGGCCCGATATGCGCGAATCGGCCCGCAGGTAGGCATCGCCTTCATCGGTGCGCAGCCACCACACCATCACTGCGCCACCGGCCAGCGAGCCCACGCCCAGCGCTGCGAGGATCGCAATGAAGATGTTTCCGCCCATGCTGGCCGCAGGGACGAGGGCGACCAGTGCGCCCACGGCTGTTGCGGCCGCTTGGTACTTCTCTGCACGTTCGAATCCATCCATGCTGTGCCCTCAACGTGTCACAGGCAACGCGCTGCGTTGCCCGGGGGAGTTTGATGCTCCGACCCGATGGAGCAGGGAGCGTGTCAGCTTTCTGAGGGCGGCAGCGCCTGTGCGCACGCAAAGGCGCTGGCCCAAGCCCACTGAAAGTTGTAGCCACCCAGCCAACCTGTCACATCCACCACCTCACCAATGAAATACAGCCCTGGCTGGGTTTTACATTCCATGGTCTGCTGCGACAGCACCTTGGTGTCCACGCCCCCCAGCGTGACCTCGGCCTTTTTGTAGCCCTCGGTGCCAGTGGGCGTCAGCTCCCAGCGCGCCAGCTGCTCGGCCAGCCGTGCCAGGGCCTTGTCGGATGCCTCGGCAATGGGGCGCTGCCAGTCGGACTCGCGCTGGGCCCAGGCATCTGCCAGGCGGCTGGGCACCAGCGCTGCCAGCTCGTTGGCAATCAGCTTGCGTGAACGCGCCTTGCCCTGCGCCAAGGCGGCGGGCAGGTCTACCGTGGGGGCAAGGTTGATGGTCAGCGGCGTGCCCTCTTGCCAGTAGCTGGAGATCTGCAGCACCGCAGGGCCCGACAGACCTCGGTGGGTGAACAGCAGGTCTTCGTCAAACGCCATGCGATTTTTCTTTTTGCCGCCGGGCCGCCCCAAGGCAAAAGCGGCCCCCCGGGGGGCAGCGACCCGCGCAGCGGCGGAGCGTGGGGGACTTCATGCATTCCAGTGCTGATCTGCACAGGCAGCGCCAGCCCGGACAGCTGCGCATACGGCGCCCACCCCGCGCCATCAAACGTCATCGGCACCAGCCCCGGGCGGCGCTCGATCAGCGGAATGTTGAACTGCTGCGCCAGCCGATAGCCAAAATCCGTCGCGCCAATCTTGGGGATGGACAACCCTCCGGTGGCAACCACCAGCGAGCGCGCGTGCACTGGTCCTCGATCAGTATCAATTTGATAGCTGCTACCGCTTGATGGATAAGCGCTAGAGGCCAAAAACGCTATATTTTTGACACCACAAGGCTGCCAGTGCGTGACCTGGCCCGCTGCACACTCGGCCAGCAGCATGGCAATGATGTCCTCGGCCGAGCGGTCGGCAAACAGTTGGCCCTTGTGTTTTTCGTGAAACGCGATGCCGTGTTTTTGCACCAGCGCAATGAAGTCTGCCGGGGTGTAGCGCGACAGGGCCGAGCGGCAGAACTGCGGGTTCTGCCCCACAAAGTGCTTGTGCGGCGCGGCCGGGTCCAGGTCGCGGTTGGTGAAGTTGCACCGCCCGCCGCCCGAGATGCGGATCTTTTCTGCCACCTTCTCGGCATGGTCGATGAGCAAGACCTTCAGGCCCCGCTGGCCCGCCTGCGCGGCGCAGAACAGGCCGGCGGCACCGGCGCCGATGATGACAGCGTCAAAAATTGGGGGATTGTGGGGCACGGTACAAGCAAAGACGGCGGTGGCGGGGCCGCCATTGTCGCCGCAGCGTCCGCGGGGGGGCTGATCAACGAATCACCCGACAATCCGGTCATTGCCGGTACACACCACCCGGGCCCACCACCACGATGTCTACAAAGTTGGAGCCATGGTGGTTTTGCGCGCTGAACTGGTAGGTGTAGCCGCCCAGGTCCAGGTTGCCCAGCCCCTGCATGGCCGTCACCAGGCTGGCGCGGGTCACGCCCGGCCCGGCGGCGCGCAGGCCTTCGACCAGGACACGCCCATCCATGTAGCCGGTGTAGCGGTCATAGTCCACTGGTTTGTCGTGGCGCTTCATGGACGCCTGGAACTCCCGCGTGAGCGCAATGGTGGGCCTGCTGGGTGAAGGGCCGGTCCGCGCCACGGCCAATCCGCGCGCGTCTTCACCCAGCGCCTTGAGCACAGCGGAGCCCGCCGCCAGGGACAGTGCGTACACCGGCACCCCCAGGTGCGCACGGTTGGCGCGCACATAGGTCACCACGGGCGGCCCAGCCGCCACCAGCAGCACGGCCTGCGGTTTGAGTGCTGCCAGCGCCTTGGCGGCATCCGCTGCGTCCTGACCCGTCGGGGCCAGCGCGTGCGATCCCGCCAGCGTTCCACCCTCGGCCACAATGGTTTTTTCGACCAGCGGCAGCAGCAGCTTGCCAAAGTCATTGTTCTCGTACGCCACGGCAATGCGCGATGTCTGCACAGCCACCAGATTGCGCACGATTTTGACCAGTTCGTCGGCATAGCTGGCGCGTGTGGTGAACAGGTAGGGGTGCTGCTGCGCCCGCACCGCCGGACTGCCGGTGTACACCGAGATCAGCGGCAACTTGGCCTGAGAAAGATAGGGCAGCAGCCCGATCACTTGCGAGGTGCCCGATACGCCGAACAGGGCCACCACGCCTTGCTTTTCGGCCAGCTGCTTGGCATTTTCGAGCGTGCGGCGCGGGTCGAACCCATCGTCCAGCGTCACCAGCCGGATCTTGCGGCCGCCGATGCCGCCTTTGGCGTTGGCGTCTTCAATGGCGGCATCCTGGCCCTCGTGAATGGGCTGCAGAAAAGGCGCCATGCCGCCCGACAACGCGGTGGACCGGCCAATCAGAATCTCGCCACGGGAGTCCGCGCGAGGCTGCGTTTGGGCCAGGGCGGAAAGTGGCGATAGCGCTGAAAACGCAGGCACAGCAACAGCGGCCCAGCGCAGCACCGTGCGGCGGCGTTTGTCAGAAGGTTGGTGGGCGGTGCTTGCCGCGTGGGCAGCGCAGGAATCGGTGGGCAGCACAACAGGCATGGGGGCTCCAAGGTCGGCAGGTGGGCGTCCATGGTAGGAAGCTTGCAGCACCGCAAGCCACGGGGTTTCCCCGCAAGCGCGGTCGCCCGCGAGACGCGGGTTTGCCCGTGTCGGTGTGGCGTGCACCGCACCTGCGGGCCCTTCGGTTGGCACCCTGATTTGCCATTTCATGCGCACAGGGGCTTTGCGCGGACCGCGGTAGCATGCGCGATCCATCTGCCAAGGGCTGTTCCATGAATCCGATCCGCTGTGCCGTCTATAGCTTGTTGCTAGCCTTCGTGGCCCCGGCGTGGGCCATCCACAAATGCACGGACGACAAAGGCAAGGTGTCGTTTCAAGATGCGCCCTGTATCGGTCAGGGCGAGAAGATCGAAGTGCGGCCTGCCATGCAGGGTGCAGCCCCCGCACCACCCAGTCCCTCCACAGCGCAGGAAGGCGCGTTTGGCCCCACATGGCAGCGCAAGAACTATCTGCAGAGCCAGGGCGTGCCCCAGGCCCGCGCGGCCATCGAGCGCAACCAGCGCGAATGCGCGGCAGCGCAGCCGGAGGACGGGGTGGCCCAATCGGGACCGCTGCGGCGCAGCCTGGGGTCGGGTTCCCAATTTGCGCAAGAGCGATCGGCCGCTGCGGCCAAAGACAAAACCGCATGCGACGCCCGCACCCAGGAGTTGCGCGAGCAGCTGAAGGCGCTAGAAAGCGAGCTCTCCAAACTCTGATGCGGCCTTTGAAGTCGCCGGAAAACGACGGAAAGGATCTGATGCTGGCGTCTAACCCTTCCAGGTAAACGGAAACTTGAACTGCTTCACAAACCCGTTGGGCACGTAGTCGCCCAGCACGCCGTATTTTTCGGGCCAGAGCTTGGTGGTCTTGACGGCGGTGCCAAACAGGTAGTCCAGAAACGCAAAGTGCGCGGCGTAGTTCTTGTCCAGCGCTTCGTTGTCCTGGCTGTGGTGCCAGTGGTGGAAGTTGGGCGTCACCAGCACGTAGCGCAGCGGGCCCAGGCGCACGCTCACGTTGGCGTGGTTGAACACCGCCTGGAAGCCCACGATGACGATGTAAGCGTCGATCACTTCCTTGGAAAATCCGAACACATAGATGGGCGCCAGCACGAGTGTGCGGGTGATGATGAGTTCCAGGATGTGCTGGCGCGAGCCCGCCATCCAGTCCATGCTTTTGACGCTGTGGTGCACGGCATGCAGGCGCCACAGAACCGGCACCTCGTGGTATGCGCGGTGCGTCCAATACTGCACCAGGTCCGCCACCAGCACGATAAGGAACAGCGCCACCCAGAAGTTCAGGCCCTGCACCCAGCCGCGGATGCCGTCGTTGGCGGCCCAGCCAAAGAACTTGTGCACCAGCAGGTTGGTAGCCAGCAGCACAAAGCCCACGACCATGTGGTTCACGATGAAGTGGTGAAAGTCGGTTTGCCATTCGGCGCGAAAGACGGGCTGGTCTTTGCGCAGTGCCCACAGCTTTTCGATGAAGATAAAAATCAGCGAACTGCCCAGCAGATCAAGGATGAACCAGTCAAGCCCGATGTACAGCGTGTCATCCGGGAAATTGGGGTCTACCTCGACCTTGTGGCCGCCCAGAATGGCGGTCAGCGCGACCATGGCAAACGCGAAGGTCGACAACCAGCGGGACCGGTTGAACAGAATGTTGACCAGCGAGATGCCGCCCGCCACGGCCATCGCACCCAGCATGATGTTGCGGATCACGGCCACGTCGTAGCTCTTGCGCAGCTGCGGCGTGGTCAGATACTCAGGGAAGTGAAACGCCAGCACGCCCAGAAAACACAGGATGGCCAGTGTGAGCGCAATCACGCCCGACACCAGTCCCCGCCCGCGCCGCAAAGCGCCGTGGCTTTCGGTGAACTCATTGAGCTTGTCGATTTCGAGCATGTTTCCCTCCGGCATCTGTTGCCTGCGTGCTTCAAAGCACATTGATCTTGTTGGCCATCCCTAAGGGCTTGTGCAGGCCTGTGTGGCGCGAGTGTAGCGGGCCACCGGGTCATCGGTGCAGGCGCGCCGGGCCCATAAAATCGCGGCATGAACATCCCTTCCCACCAACTCAGCATGACCGTGCTGATGTCCCCCGACATGGCCAACTTCTCGGGCAATGTGCACGGCGGAGCCGTTTTGAAGCTGCTGGACCAGGTGGCCTATTCGTGTGCCAGCCGCTATTCGGCCTGCTACGTCGTCACGCTCAGTGTGGACCAGGTGATGTTTCTTCAGCCCATCCATGTGGGCGAGCTGGTGACGTTTCTGGCCAGCGTTAACTACACCGGATCTTCGTCGATGGAGGTCGGCATCAAGGTGGTGGCCGAAGACATCCGCTCGCAGGTGGTGCGGCATGTGAACAGCTGCTTCTTCACGATGGTGGCGGTGGACGAGGCGCGCAAGCCGGTGCAGGTGCCGCCTTTGTCTCCATCAACCCCCGACGAGCGCCGCCGCTGGGACGCCGCGCTGCTGCGCAAGTCGCTGCGCAAAGAGCTGGCGGAACGCTTTCAGCAAGTGCGCGAGACTGCCGCCCCGTAACAGCACCACTGCCAGCGCGGCGCAGCGCGTTACGCTGCGCTCCGGCTGCGCCCCGCCAGCGACACCGCTTGCAGCGACAGGCCATCAATTTCGTTGGTGATGCCCGAGAGCACGTTGGCCACCACCGCAAATTCGCGGCCATGCTGCCCCGCGCGTGCGGCCATCACCTGTGCGTTAAAGCTCACCACCTTGGCCTCGCGCGCTACGGTCTGGATGGACGCCACAATGCCCGCCAGTTCTTTCATCAGCGTTTCAGACTTGGCCTTGCTGATTTGATCGAACGCGGTGGTCGCGGTGTTGAGCGCTTCCAGCGCGCTGTCGGTGGACTCCACCAGCCGCGCCAATGCGTCTTCCACTCGCGGGCTTTGGCGCTCTGCCAGGTCCAACGCTGTGCCCACCTGCTGCGCAAAAGCATCGATGGTGGCCGCTACGCCGCTGGGGCCGTGGTAAGTCTTGCGGACGATCTCGCCGCTGGCAGCATCCAGATGGCGGGCCGTGTCCACCAGCCGGGCCTGGCTGTCTGTGAACAGCGCCAGCGAGCTGCGCGCGGCCTTCATGTGCAGATCGCTGCCGCGTGCGGCCAGTACGGTCTGCAGCACCATGCGTTGCGACAACATGCGCTGGCGCGCTGCCAGATTGACAAGCGACATGTCGCCGTCGCGCCCGCCAGAAGCCCCGGCCTTGGGCACCAGAGCGGGCGTCGAAGAAAAGGGCATGCCGGTGCGTGGAGTGATTGAAAAGGCTGCCATGGTGTTCCTTGTGCTGGTTGCATCCAGATACAGACAACCAAGCAATACCTGGGCCAGTGGCGTAGGGGGCGCATGAACCAATCCGGTGCTGCGGCGCAGCTGCGCGGGGGGGAACGCACGCACGGGGGGCGAGGCGCACGGACGACGGCACGCAAGCGCGCTCAGCCTCCCGTGCGCTCGACGCTCCACATTCACCGCAGTGGCTGTGGTCCGGTGGCTTGGGAATTGGGGCGATGGCGCAGCCGCAACGACGGCCGCTACCATAAGGGCTTCCGTTCAGCCCGCGCGGCGCACCATCGGCTGTGCCGTCCCGTCGTGAGATGCCAGCGCCACGCCACGCACCACATCCCCCACCACAATCACCGACGGGCTGGCCAAACCCTCGCGGGCGATGGTGGCGTGCAGTGCGCCCAGCGTGGTAACCGCGTGGCGCTGCTGGGGCAGGCTGGCGTGCTGGATGATGGCCACGGGCGTGTCAGCAGGCAGGCCGGTGAGCAGCTCTTGCTCGATGGTGGCCGCGCCGCTCACGCCCATGTAGATCACCAGCGTGAGCTTGGCGTCGCGGGCCGTGGCGGCCAGTTGGCGCCAGTCGGTGCCTGCATCGCCGGGCTTGGCGTGGCCGGTGACAAACACCACGCCGTGGGCATGCTCGCGGTGCGTGAGCGGTGCGCCCAGCGAGGTCAGGCCTGCCAGCCCCGCCGTGATGCCGTTGATCACGGTGACTGGCACGCCCGCAGCGCGCAGGTGTTCCACCTCTTCACCGCCGCGGCCAAAGATGAAGGGGTCGCCACCCTTGAGGCGCACCACGGTCTCGCCTTCGTTCACGGCCATCAGCATCAGCTTTTCGATGAAGGCCTGCGGTGTGCTTTTGCAGCCGCCGCGTTTGCCCACGTAGACGATGCGGGCCTTGGGCGATGCGTGCGCCACGATGGCGTCGCTCACCAGGTCATCCACCAGCAGCACGGTGGCCGCCTGGATGGCCTTGAGCGCCTTGATGGTGAGCAGCTCCGGGTCGCCCGGGCCTGCACCCACCAGCGTGCAGCTGCCACCGGTGCCCAGGTGGGGCTTGGACGGGGGCAGGGTGTGGGGAGGCGTGGGGCGGCTCATGGGGATGTCTCCGAAGCTGTTTGGCGATCAACAGCGCGATTAGCTATGTGCAAGATGTGTTCCACCTGTCGCTCAATCGCGGGCGGAATCGGCAACTCGCCTGCGAGCACGCGGCGCGTGTAGTGGGCCGTGGTCGCCACGTCGATCTCGGCGGGCAGTGCCGGGCACTTCGCTGGCAGTGCCGGGTTGTTGCGATTCGAGCACCGCGTGCACGCCGTGCACGAAGCCGTCGTAACGGGGGGTGCGGCGCGGGTCGGTTGCCACTTCGCCTTCCAGCCCGCGTGAGAGCAAGGCGCTCATGCCCAGGGTGCGAAAGGTGGTCTGCAGCATCTCGAAATATTCGGGGTGGGTGTAGGCCGTGACCACCACCGCGGGCCCGGCGCACGGGCTCATCAGCTTGACCACGCTGTGCCCCGGGTTGCGCAGGCCCACTACCTCGCGCACGGCCAGCAGGCGCGCCAGGCCTGCGTGCAGGTGCTGGGTGTGGATGTGGCGCACCGCGCCGTTTGCTATTTTTTCAGGAGCTGTTAGCGCAGGTATATCAAGCGCTAGAAGCACGTCAGATGCCAAAATGCGCCGCGCTTCGGTGCGCATGCCGTGCAGCAGCACCGGCAGCCCCTCGCGTGCCAGCAGCAGCGCCAGAAGTGGCGTCAGCACGGGCAGCTTGCGCGCGCCGTTGTAGCTGGGCAGCACGATAAGCGGGCGGTCGGTGGCGGGAAATAGGGCCAGGCGCTGGTGCGTGGCGTCCAGAAACCCGCACATCTCTTCGGCCGTCTCGCCCTTGATGCGCATGGCCAGGCAAAAGGCGCCAATCTCCAGGTCGCTCACGGCACCATCCAGCACCTGACCGAACAGGTCGGTGGCCTGCTCGCGCGTCAGCGGCTTGGCGCCGCGCGCGCCGCGGCCGATCTCCTTGATGTACTGGCTAATGCCCATGGTCTCTTTGGGTTTTGGTGGCGGGACTTGTGAAACAGGGCACCAGCGTCGTTGTTTCGGCTTGCCGTACAGGCGTACTGTCTGCGCCGAAAGCGCCTAGCTGGAGCCCTGTTGCACAAGTCCTTCTGGGTGTTTTTAGGGGCGAGGCGCTATTTTCATGCAACCCAGCCAACTTCTGGTTATATGGTGACCGGCGCAGCCGCAGGGTTAGTGGCCAAGGGCCCGTTGGCGCGCACCATGCGTTTGAGTTCGGGCAGGCACGAGCCGCAGTTGGTGCCGCAGCGCAGCTTGCCCTGCAGTTGCGCCAGGCGGTCGTCGTCGGTGCCGTGGCAGTGCGCCAGCTCGCCGGTGATGGCCACATCCGTCACGTTAAAGCAGGTGCAAATGGTTTTGCCCCGCGATTGCACCGCCACCGGGGCCTTCGCGCCGGGCACCAGCAGCAGGCGCCCGTAGGTTTGTGCGGGCAGTTCCTCTTGCAGCAGGGTCTTGAGCCAGCCCTCGGCGCTGGTGTCGCCCGCCAGCACGACGCCTTCCAGCGTGGTGTTGTCCCCGTGGCGTGCCAGCCGTGCAGCGCGGCGCTGACCGCGTTTTTTGTCGATGTACCGCAGGGTGTCTGTGGTGGCCAGGCCCATCAAGCCCTCGATGCGTTCGATGCACGGCGTCCGGCGGCGCCTCATGCGCGGCCGCGCGCAGCAGCACGCCCGGTGCGTTCGCGGCCCGGCTCGTCCAGCGGCGTGTTGTTGCTGAACGGCACGCAGCTGGCAAATGGGAACTCCGCCATCAGTGCTGACAGCGCTTCGCGTGTGGCCAGAGCGCCGTCCGCGCCTTCGTTCGGCAACCAAGCCATGGCCAGCAGCGTCCAGGGCAGTTCGGCCTTCAGCACTTTGACCGCAGCGTGTTTCAGTTCCGGCTGTTTGGAGGTGGGGCAAAACGCGGAGGTGGTGAGCGCATTCACGCCGGCCAACCGCTCGCCAGTGGCAGACATACCGCTCAAAAATTCGCTGCCCCAGTGCATGGCCATGAAGGCCTGCGACAGCCCGAGCGTGGCATCGGCCTGCACCGGCACCACGATGGAGCCGCGTTTGCTGGTCACGTGCACCAGGTCGCCATTCGCCAGCTTGCGGCGTTCCATGTCCTGTGGGTGCATCTGCACACAGGGCTCTGCCACATGGCCAAACAAGCGGCCCAGCGTGCCGGTGCGGGTCATGCCGTGCCACTGGTCACGCAGGCGGCCGGTGGTCAGGCTGAAGGGGTAGCGCGATTCGCGTTGTTCGGCCGTGGGTTGCCAAGCGTGCGCAGCAAAACGGGCACGGCCATCGGCGGTGGGGTAGACGCCGTCTTCGTACAGGCGGGCCTTGCCGGTGGTCGCATCTGCAACGATCGGCCACTGCTGCGGGCCTGCAGTTTCAAGCAGGTCCCACGACAGGCCGGTGATGTCCAGGTCACGCCCACGCGTGCTTTCGCGGTGCTCTTTCCACACCGTCTCGGCGCCCAGGTCGGCGTGGTCGGTGGCGTAGGGGAAGAGGGTGGGCGCACCGGGGCGCAAGCGTGCCTCCAGTTGGTGCGCAAACTGCACCGCGATCGCCCAGTCGTGGCGCGCCAGGCCGGGGGCGGGAACGGCAGTGCGCACGCGCGAAATGCGGCGTTCGCTGTTGGTCACGGTGCCGGTTTTTTCGCCCCAGGTGGTGGCGGGTAGCAACAGGTCGGCGTATGCGCACGTGGCGGCGGTGGCAAAGGCTTCCTGCACCACCACAAACTCCGCGCGCTCCAGCGCGCGGCGCACGGTGGCCTGGTCGGGCATGCTTTGCGCGGGGTTGGTGCAGGCAATCCACAGGGCCTTGATTTCCCCGTCGGCGGCGGCCTGGAACATCTCCACCGCCGTTTTGCCAGGCTTGGAGGGCACATCGGCCACGCCCCACAGCGCGGCCACTTCGGCGCGGTGCTGCAGGGTTGGCCAGGTCGCGGTGGGCGCTGAGCAGATTGGCCAGGCCGCCCACCTCGCGCCCGCCCATGGCGTTGGGCTGGCCGGTCAGGCTGAACGGGCCTGCGCCGGGCTTGCCGATCTGCGCGGTGGCCAAGTGCAGGTTGATGAGTGCAGCGTTTTTGGCGGTGCCGCTGCTGCTCTGGTTCAGGCCCTGGCAGTACAGGCTGAGCGTTGCTTTCGACGTTGCAAACCACTTTGCTGCGGTGGTGAGGTCGGCCACGCTGATGCCGCAGGTCTGCGCCACACGCTCGGGCGTGTAGTCGCGCACCAGGGCCTTGAGTTCGTCAAAGCCCGTGGTGTGTGCGGCGATGTAGTTTGCGTCGATCCAGCCCTCCCACAACATGAGGTGCAGCATGCCGTTGAACAGCATCACATCGCTGCCCGGCTGAATGGGCAAAAACAGGTCGGCCAAACCCGCTGTGTCGGTGCGGCGCGGGTCGGCGACGATGACCTTCATGCCCGGGTTGGCTGCGCGTGCGTCTTCAATGCGGCGGAACAAGATGGGGTGGGCCCAGGCCGCGTTGCTGCCCACGATGAACAGGCACTGCGCGTGGTTCACGTCGTCGTAGCAGGCGGGCGGTGCATCGGCGCCCAGCGTTTGCTTGTAGCCCGCCACGGCGCTGCTCATGCACAGGCGCGAATTGGTGTCGATGTTGTTGGTGCCGATCAAGCCCTTGGCGAGCTTGTTGAAGACGTAGTAGTCCTCGGTGAGCAACTGGCCGCTGACGTAGAAGCCCACGGCATCGGGGCCGTGTTCGCGGATCACCCGCGTGAACTGGTCGGTGGCCAGGGTCAGCGCAGCGTCCCAGGTCACGGGCAGGGCGGCTTTGTCGCTGCGCTGTGCGCGGTGCAGGGGGTGCAGCAGGCGGGTTTGCAGGGTGACGGGGTGGGTGGCGGTGAGGTGCAGGGTGGAGCCCTTGGTGCACAGGCGGCCGAAGTTGGCGGGGTGGGTGGGGTCGCCGCGCACGCCGGTGATTTGCGCGCCTTCGGATTCGATGATCACGCCGCAGCCTACGCCGCAGTAGGGGCAGGTGGATTTGGTTTCTTGCATGGGCGTGGTTTTAAGTGTTTTAGGGCTCTAGCGCTTATCCATTAAGCGCTAGTAGCTATTGTTTTTGTAGTGTTTTTCGTGCCAACCAGTCGGACTGGGGTGGTCGAATGCTGGGCGCAACCCAATCCGTTCGGGCTGAGCTTGTCGAAGCCTTGGCTTGCAGGTTGGGAAAGCATGCTTGGGTTTGAGGGCGGAGGCCGGGTTGTCGCCCCGGCGGGCGAGTAACTTTCTTTTGCTTCGCCAAAAGAAAGTCACCAAAGAAAAGGCGACCCCCAGTCTGCGACCCCTTCGCTGTGCGAAGGGGCGACCTGCGTCGGGGCGGTTGCGGGGTGCGCCGCAGAACTCACTGCGCTGCGGTGCAGCTTCGTTCAGACAACTGCGGCGAGCTAGACAACGATGCATGCGCGCACTGGCGCGCATGCCCACCCCGCAACCGCCCCGACGCAGGCGCAGCCAGCAGGGGTTGGACAGCCGAACATCCAAACAGCCACACGGGCCTTTGCTTCGCTCGGCCGCGCGGTCGCGGCGCGCAGCGCCTGCGCGTTCGGGGCCGAGCGCAGCGCAGCGAAGCAATGGCCCGTGTGGATGTCCGATCCCGGTGGGTTCCCTTCAGGATGCGCCGAGGAGCGCAGCGGCCAGCGGATCAGGGATCGCGATTGTCTGAGCGCAGTGAAACGAAGCGAGTTCGAGCGAGACCCCGCTGGACGCGAGCACCGCAGGTTTCCCCTCACGCCCGCAAGGGCGTGTGGGGACGCAGCGTGTAGGGTCGCCTTCTCTTTGGTGACTTTCTTTTGGCGACGCAAGAGAAAGTTACTGCGCCGCCGGGCGCACGCCCCGGCCTCCGCCCTTGGCAAAGGCACAGAATCAAAAAGAAGCGCGAGACCAGACATCTCAGACCCCAGCAGTCCTACGCGCAGGCCCTGCAACAGGCCGCGTCAAATCCGTCGCCACCGTAGCAAGTTCACCTGCATCCAGATACACCGCCCCATCCTCCACCTTCACCGCAAACTTCGGCGTGCACCCCTCATCTGGCGCCGCGGCCTGCCCATCGCACAACCCAATCGTCCAGTTGTGCAGCGGACACGCCACATGCGTGCCAAAAACGATGCCTTGCGACAGCGGCCCACCCTTGTGCGGACACCGGTCCAGCAGCGCAAAAACACCGCCCGCGTCGTTGCGAAAAACGGCCACATCCAAGCCCTGCGGCCGGGTCACGCGGCGCGAGCCCAGCACCGGGATGTCGTCCACGTGGCAGATCCGCTTCCATTCGGCGGTGGGGGCTGCGTTGGGCTGGGGGGCGGTGGTGGCTGTGGCGCTCGTCGTCATGGCAGTTCCTGGTTTTCGTTGTGGGGGAGCCCGCGCTCAGGCGGCCATGGCGGCATACAGACCTGTCACGCGGTCCATGCTGGACAACAGGTTCTCGCTGGCCACAAACACCTCAGACACCTGGCGTGGCGTGTTGGCGCCGCCGGGTTGCAAACGTTGCAAGGCGGCGTCAAAAAACACCCATTGACCCTCGGCCAGTTGCAGCTCTTGCCGGATTCGGTCGTTGGCCTGGGGGGCGTCGCGAAGCACGGCATTGGCGGCAACGAACTCGGTACGGGCTTTGGCGATTTCGGTCGTGGCCGTGGTCGCGTCCACCGGCAGCAGCGCCGACAGGCAGAACTTGGCCATGCGCTGGCTCAGCATGCGCTGGCGGCCTGCCACGTTGACCAGGTGGCCCACGGGTTTGCCGGATGCAGCCTCGTACTGCACGGTGCCCTGGTGGGCCAGCGCCAGCACCTTGGCGTCGGCGGCCAGCAAGGCGCTAGCGCCGTCGCGTGATGGGGCAGAGCCCACCAGCGTGGTCTTGTGCTCGCTCCAAGCGGCTTCCAGCCGCGTATAGGTGTCGCGAATAGTGGGCGAGGGCGCGTAGGCCTTCAGTTCCACCAGCTGCCGGTCAAACAGCGCCATCGACTGCTGCAGAACCTGCCGCGCAACGGGGCTGTCGGCCTTGTGGGCCAGGGCCAACCAGGCCTTGCCCACGCGCTGGCTCAGCATGCGCTGGCGTCCGGCTTTGTTGATGGCGTCGTTCAGGTCGGTGACCTGGGCTTGCGCAGCGTGCCAGGGCGAGAGCAGAGCGCCTGCAGTGGCGGCGCTGCCTGCCGCATTCACGAGAAAATTTCTGCGGTGCATGATGTGCGGGCTCCGTGGGTGTGAAGGCGATCGGGACGATGGGCTGCGAGAAAAAAACCTGATGTTCAGGCGCTGATCGGCTCGAACTGGCGCGTGTCCACGGCGGCTTTGTCAAAGTCGAACCAGGGGTCGGGCTCTCCGTCCAGCGCAAACTGCAGTTGCTCCCACAAGGCCTTGCGGCCCTGCGTCGTCTTCCAGAATGCGCTTTTTCACGTAGTCCAGGCCCACGCGGTTCACGTAGTGCACGGTGCGCTCCAGGTACCAGCCTTCCTGGCGGTACAGCTCGCAGAAGGCGCCGGTGTACTCCAGCACTTCCTCGGCGGTTTTCAGCTTGGTAAAGAAGTGCGCCACCTCGGTTTTGATGCCGCCGTTGCCCGCCACGTACATCTCCCAGCCGCTGTCCACGCCGATGATGCCCACGTCCTTGATGCCCGCCTCCGCGCAGTTGCGCGGGCATCCGCTCACGGCAAACTTGACCTTGTGCGGGGCATACATGCGCCACATCGCGCGCTCCAGGTCCTTGCCCATCTGCGTGCTGTCCTGGGTGCCCATGCGGCACCACTCGCTGCCCACGCAGGTTTTGACGGTGCGCAGCGCCTTGGCGTAGGCATGGCCGCTGGGCATGCCGATGTCCTTCCACACGTTGACCAGGTCTTCCTTCTTCACGCCCAGCAAATCGATGCGCTGGCCGCCCGTGACCTTGACGGTGGGGATGTTGTACTTGTCCACCGCATCGGCAATGCGGCGCAGTTCGTCGGCCGTGGTCTCGCCGCCCCACATGCGCGGAATGACGCTGTAGGTGCCGTCCTTTTGGATGTTGGCGTGGCTGCGTTCGTTGATGAAGCGGCTTTGCGGGTCGTCCTTGGCCTCCTTGGGCCAGGTGCTGATGAGGTAGTAGTTGACGGCGGGGCGGCAGCTGGCGCAGCCGTTGGGCGTCTTCCATTCCATGAATTGGAAGACGCCGGCAATGGTCAAGAGCTTGTTGGCGCGGATGGAATCACGCACTGCCTGGTGGCCGTGGTCGGTGCAGCCGCACATGGCTTTCGTCTTGGGCGTGGCGCTGTAGTCGCCGCCTGCGGTGAACATCAATATCTGCTCGACGAGGCCGGTGCACGAGCCGCACGATGCGCTGGCCTTGGTGTGCTTCTTGACCTCTTCCAGCGTGAACAAACCCTTGTCCTTGATGGCCTTGCAGATGGCGCCCTTGGTCACGCCGTTGCAGCCACACACCTCGTCGGTGTCGGCCATGGCCGATGCCTTGCTTTGGCCCTGGTGGCCCACGTCGCCGATGTTGCTCTCGCCAAACATCAGCTTGTCGCGGATGTCGGTGACGCTGCGGCCGTCGCGCAGCAGCTTGAAGTACCAGCTGCCGTCCACCGTGTCGCCATACAGGCAGGCGCCCACCAGTTTGTCGTCTTTGATGACGAGCTTTTTGTACACGCCACCGAAGGGGTCGCTCATCACGATCTCCTCGGTGTCGTCACCCCCTTGAAAGTCACCGGCCGAGAACAGGTCGATGCCTGTGACCTTGAGCTTGGTCGAGGTCAGCGAGCCCTGGTAGCGGCCAATGCCGAACTCCGCCAGGTGGTTGGCAAGCACCTTGCCCTGCTCGAACAGCGGCGCCACCAGGCCATAGGCAATGCCCCGGTGCGCAGCGCATTCGCCCACGGCGTAGATGCGGGCATCGGTGGTGGTCTGCAGCGTGTCGCTCACCACAATGCCTCGGTTCACGTGCAGGCGCATCTTTTCGGCCAGGGCGGTGTTGGGGCGGATGCCGACGGCCATCACCACCAGGTCGGCGGGCACCTCGGTGCCGTCCTTGAACTTCGACGCGTGCCACGCGGCCATCGGTGTTGCCCACAAGTTCCTGCGTCTGCGCACCCATCAAAAACTGCATGCCGCGTTCAGCCAGCGACTTTTGCAGCATCTTGCCCGCCACGTCGTCGAGCTGGCGTTCCATCAGCCAGTCGCCCACATGCACCACGGTGACCTGCATGCCCCGCTTCATGAGGCCGTTGGCGGCCTCCAGGCCCAGCAGGCCGCCGCCGATCACCACGGCATGCTTGTAGGTGGCGGCGGCGTCGATCATGGCCTGCGTGTCGGCAATATCGCGGTAGGCCAGCACGCCTTTCAGGTCCTTGCCGGGGATGGGCAGGATGAAGGGGTTGGAGCCGGTGGCCAGGATGAGGCGGTCGTATTCGGCCGTGATCACATCGCCCGCTGCGCCCGTGGCGCTGACCACGCGGCGCACGCGGTCCACATCGGTCACGGTAAAACCGGTGTGCAGTGTGATGTGGTTGTCGGCGTACCAGGACCAGTCGTTCAGAATGATCTCGTCGATGGTCTGCTCGCCTGCCAGCACGGGCGACAGCAGAATGCGGTTGTAGTTGGGGTGCGGCTCGGCGCCGAACACCGTGATGTCATACAGATCGGGGGCAATCTTGAGCAGCTCTTCCAGCGTTCGCACACCGGCCATGCCGTTTCCTACCATCACCAGCTTGAGCTTTTTCATCGTGACTGACTCCGTCGGTTCATCGCCTGGGCAACTCGAAAAACAAAAAAGGCGTCCACACGATGCTGCTTCGATCTGAACTCGAAACCGCATGTGGGGACGCCTTCGTCCTTGCAATTCATCAGTGCGCCATTGCACGGGGGAACTGCGTGACCCTGCCGGGTCGTTGCGATGCTTCAAGCAATGGCCGTGCCAGATGGTTTGCACTGATGTGGGGCGATGACCGCCGCATCAGGCGCGCAGGGCGCCCGCGTGCGTGCCTGCGCCGTGCCGACCGGGTCCACAGCGGCGCTACGGAGGTGCTGCATGCACCACCTTGGGCACGAAACCTGCGTGCAGGTGGTGCATGAGTTTTGAACTGGACTTCGGCCAGACCTCGCTGGCGGGGCGCAAAGACATCAACGAAGACTTTGCGGCGCTGGTAGAGGGCCAGGGGCGCGACCGCGAGCGCGGTGCCATTGCCGCCATTGCCGATGGAGTCAGTGCCGGGGGCAACGGCCGCGAGGCCGCGCAGACCACGGTGAAGAAGGTGCGCGCGCCGTCGAGAAACGGCTGAGCAGCCTGGCCGGATGCCTCGACCGTCGGCCGCGCCGCGCCGGCCGCCTGCTTCAGCACGAGCGTCGCGTTCTTCTTGGCGGTCGTGATGGACGTGTCGACGAGGGTGACGTGCGCTGCTCCGCGGGATGCCGCCTCCAGGCCGAGCGCCCCGGACCCCGCGTACAGGTCGAGCACCCGTGCCCCGTGCACTGCGTCGCGCGCGTCCAGCGCCGAGAAGACGGCTTCGCGAACCCGGTCGCTGGTGGGCCGGGTGCCCGAACCGGGTACGGCCAGCCTGATGGATCCGGCAAACCCGGCGATGATGCGTGTCACGGCTCAACGCTAGCCTGAGTTCGTGGCATCCGATCCCGACGCAGCCCTCGACGCGAAGCTCAGCGGCGCGCTCGGTGGGCGCACCGCTGCATCCCTCAAGAAGGGCCTCGGACTGGAGACCGTCGGCGATCTGCTCAGCCACTACCCGCGGCGCTACGCCCGGCGCGGCGAGCTGACGGCGCTGACCCATCTGCCGATCGACACGAACGTGACGATCGTCGCCGAGGTGCTCGAGGTGCGCACGCGCTCGATGCAGCAGCGCCGCGGGTCGATCTTCGAGGTGAAGATCAGCGACGGCAAGGGCGTGCTGACCCTCACCTTCTTCAATCAGGCGTGGCGGGCGAACGAGCTCAAGCCCGGCGTTCGCGGCATCTTCGCCGGCAAGGTCGGCGACTATCGCGGATCGCTGCAGCTCGCGCATCCCGACTATGAACTATTCGACCGCGACCGACGCCGATCTGGCAGACCCGACGAAGGCGAAGGCGTGGGCCGAGCTGCCGATCCCGATCTACCCGGCGACCTCGACGGTCGCGAGCTGGCAGTTGCAGAAGGCGATCGGGATCGTGCTCGACACGCTTCCGCCGCTCGACGATCCGGTTCCGGATGCCGTGCGCTCGGCCCGTTCGCTGATGCCCTTCCGTCGGGCGCTCGAGCTGGTGCACCGGCCTGCGAACGACGCCGACTGGGCAGCCGCCCGCGAGGCACTGCGCTTCCAGGAGGCGTTCGTGTTGCAGGCCGCCCTGCTGCAGCAGCGGGCTCGGCTGCGCTCGGTCGCCGCGGCGGCCCGAGAGCCTGGCGCGATTCTCGAGGGATTCGACGCCGCGCTGCCGTTCACGCTCACGGGCGATCAGGTCGCGGTGGGGGAGGCGATCGCCGGCGATCTCGAGGCCGCGGTCCCCATGAACCGGCTGATTCAGGGCGAGGTGGGCTCGGGAAAGACCCTCGTCGCGCTTCGTGCCATGCTCACGGTCGCGCAGTCCGGCGGACAGTCGGCCCTGCTCGCTCCCACCGAGGTTCTCGCGCACCAACACCTGCGGTCGATCGTTCGCACGCTGGGGCCCGACCTCGCCGCGCGCCTCCGCCCCACCCTGTTGACCGGGCAGCTCCCGGTCGCGGAGCGCCGCAAGGCCCTGCTCGCCGCGGTGTCGGGTTCGGCTCACATCGTGGTCGGAACCCACGCCCTGCTCAGCGACAACGTCGAATTCTTCGACTTGGGCCTGGTCGTCGTCGACGAACAGCATCGCTTCGGCGTCGAACAGCGCGAGGCGCTGCGGCTCAAGGGAACGTTGCCGCCACACGTGCTCGTGCTGACCGCGACGCCCATCCCGCGCACCGTCGCGATGACCGTGTTCGGAGACCTCGACATCTCGTCGATCGCAGAGCTGCCGTCGGGTCGCCAGCCCATCGCGAGCCACGTCGTGCCGCTGGCCGAGAAGCCGGGCTGGATGCCGCGGGTCTGGGAGCGCGTCGCCGAGGAGCTCGCGGCCGGCCACCAGGCTTTCGTGGTGTGCCCGGCGATCGACGCGACGAACGTGGAAGCTGACGCGTTGCCTCCGCAGGTCGAGCTTGTCGAGACCACGCCGACGGCGCCGCGCAAACCCGTAACCGTCACAGAGACCCTCGCCACCCTCCGCGCCAACCCCGCGCTCGCCGGCCGCCGAATCGAAGCGTTGCACGGCCGCCTGCCCAGCGACGAGAAGGATGCCCTCATGCGCGCCTTCGCCG
>CAWATB010000032.1:0-199527 GCA_963784815.1 uncultured Gammaproteobacteria bacterium
TGGGCAATGCTTCAGAGTCCCAAAACAGTGACGCACGGCGAGCTCGCGCGTGTGTTTTTTGTGGCTGAGGGAGCGTAGGGAGATGGAGTTGCTGGGTAACTGGTTTGACAGCGTGCAGCAGTGGCTGTTTGAAACTGTGATGCAACCGCTGATGTTTCATGTGGGCCTGGGAAACGTTCTCGAAACGGGTTACGAGGCGTCTGGATGGCTGTTGGTGGGCCTGTTGCAGCTAGCGGTGATTCTGGTAGTGATCGGCCCGCTGCAGCGCCTCTGGCCGGTAGAAGCTGTTACCGACCGTGCCACCATTCGCACCGATATTCTCTATACCCTGATCCACCGATTGGGCCTTTTTCGCCTGGGTTTGTTCCTGGCCATTGATCCTTTGGCCGATGATGTTTTTGGTGCGTTGCGGGTCGCAGGTATCAGCACCTTTCAGCTCGATGGTATTTGGCCGGGAATCTCCGATGTCCCCTGGGTCAGCCTGTTGATGTACTTGGTCGCATTCGATTTTGTGGATTATTGGATCCACCGGGGACAGCACCATTTTGAGTGGTGGTGGCGTCTGCACTCCCTGCACCATGCCCAGCAGCAGATGACGATGTGGAGCGACAACCGCAACCACTTGCTGGATGACCTGTTGCGCGACACCATTTTGGTGGTCGTGGCTCAGCTCATTGGTGTGGCGCCTGGACAGTTCATCGCTATTGTGGCGATCACGCAGCTCAGCGAGAGCTTTCAACACGCGAATGTGCGCCTGTGGTTTGGCCGCTGGGGCGAGCGTTTGTGGGTGAGCCCGCGTTTTCATCGCCTCCACCACAGTGTCGGCATAGGTCACGAGACCATCAAACGGGTGAATGGCCCGCTTGGCGAGGCGGACGCTGCAGGCTTGCCAAGCCCCAGGCACCGTGTGGTGTTGGGAGGGCACAATTTCGGGGTGCTACTGCCTTGGTGGGACGTGCTGATGCGCACGGCTAATTTTGAATTGCGTTACGACCCTACCGGTGTACGCGACCAGGTAGAGCCCGGAGCGAACGGGCAACGGCGCGACTATGGCCGTGGCTTCTGGTCCCAGCAGTGGCGCGGGGTGCTTCGGCTGTTTGGCAAAGCTTGATCGGCACTGCAGGCGGTCCATGTATGCTTGCTGGCATGGGACTACTGTTCGACTCTTTCTGGCGCGCAGCTGCTTACTGCCTGCGACCGCGCGTCATCGTCTTGTCGCTGCTGCCGCTGCTGTTGATGGCGGCGCTGGGATTGGGCCTGGGGTACTTTTATTGGGATACCGCGGTGCAGGGCATGCGGTCGTTGCTGGATGCATCCACGCTGCTGTCGGGTTTCTGGAGCTGGCTGCAGCGGTGGGGCGTGGGTGATGTGACGACGGTAGTCGCCCCCCTGATGGTCGTGTTGGCGATCACCCCACTGCTGGTGGTGCTTTCGTTGCTGGTGGTGGCCGTGCTCATGACGCCCGCACTGGTGGCGTTGGTGGCTGATCGGCGCTTTCCTGCGCTAGAGCGCAAGAAGGGTGGCTCTTTCATTGCGAGTTTGGCGTGGTCCCTCAGTTCTACGCTGTTGGCTTTGGTCGCCTTGGTGGTTTCTATCCCCTTGTGGCTGGTTCCGCCCCTCGTGCTCATTCTCCCGCCGTTGATATGGGGGTGGCTCACTTACCGCGTCATGGTGTTTGATGCCTTGGCTGACCATGCCAGCAAAGAGGAACGTCGGGAGCTGTTTCTCCGGCACCGCAGCAGTCTGTTGGGCATTGGCATCCTCACCGGATATCTGGGGGCTGCACCCAGCATCGTGTGGGCATCGGGAGTGGTGTTTGCCGCTGCCTTTTTTGTGCTGGTGCCGCTGGCGATCTGGATCTACACACTCGTTTTTGCATTTTCGTCGCTGTGGTTCTCCCACTACTGCCTCGCAGCGCTTGAGCGCTTGCGATCCGAAAAGGACGAGGACTTGCGGAATGTCCCTGTTTCGGATGGCTCTGCAGAGGGCTCAGATTCGACCCTGCTGCCCCAGGCCCCGGTCCCGGCATCTTTGCCCGCACCTTCAACATCTGCCAGTGGAACCCCCGCACCATGACTCCCCAATTTGGCCTCATCATCGTTGGCGATGAAATCCTCTCTGGCAAGCGCGCAGACAAGCACATGCCGAAGGTGATTGAGTTGCTCGCAGCCCGCGGGCTCTCACTGTCGTATGCGGACTATGTGGGAGACAACCCCGATCGCCTCACCGCCACGTTGCAGCGCGCATTCGCCAATGGGGACGTTGTGTTCTCTTGCGGTGGCATTGGCGCGACGCCGGACGACCACACGCGCCAGTGCGCGGCACGAGGATTAGGCGTCGAGCTTGTTTTGCACCCCGAGGCTGAGGCTCTGATCCGGGAGCGCATGCAAGACGTGGCGCGCGAGCAGGGTGTTCCGTACGAAGCCGACCGCCCGGACAATGTGCACCGCCTGAACATGGGCGTGTTTCCTTCCGGTGCGCAAATCATTCCCAACCCCTACAACAAGATCCCGGGCTTCAGTTGCGAAGGGGTCGGCGGTGGCGCGGTGCATTTTGTGCCTGGATTTCCCGTCATGGCCTGGCCCATGATCGAGTGGGTGCTTGATCACCACTATGCAGCGCATTTCAATCGCACGCCCCAGACCGAGCAGTCGGTGGTGGTTTATGGTGCGATGGAGGCTGCGCTGACCCCGCTCATGCAACGCATCGAAATAATGCACCCCGAGGTGCGGGTGTTCAGCTTGCCCAGTGTGGATCATCCACAATACGGGCGGCATATCGAACTGGGCGTCAAAGGTCCGGCACTTTCAGTCCCGGCCGCATGGCAAGACCTGAAAAATGGACTGCACGAATTTGGTGCGACATGCGGCCCCGAATTGGTGCGCAATCTTTGATGTTTGGGGTTGATTTATGAATTGCACCTTATTGGTGCAATCTGCCAGTCGTTGGGCAGGTGTGCAGCTCCTAGTGCTCCGTACTAGTGCGAAGCCTGCACTTGGCTGGCACGCAAACTGCTTTTAAAACGGCAAATCTTTTTTCAACAAGCGCTTTACCCAGGAGAACCTGATGGCCAAGACCATTGCAGACGTGATGAAGATGGTGAAGGAAAACGAAGTCAAGTTCGTTGACTTCCGTTTTACCGACACCCGTGGCAAGGAGCAGCACGTCACCGTGCCCGTGTCTCACTTCGATGAAGACAAGTTCGCGTCCGGCCATGCATTTGACGGTTCGTCTGTGGCCGGCTGGAAGGGTATTGAAGCTTCGGACATGCAGCTCATGCCTGACCCCAACACCGCCAACATCGATCCCTTCTTTGAAGAAACCACCCTGTTCCTGCAGTGTGATGTGATCGAACCCGGTGATGGCAAAGCCTACGACCGCGACCCACGCTCCATCGCCAAGCGCGCTGAAGCCTACCTCAAGGCTTCCGGCCTGGGCGACACGGCTTACTTTGGCCCAGAGCCAGAATTCTTCATCTTTGACGGCGTGCGTTGGTCCAACGAACCCGGCAAGGTCATGTTCGAGATCGAAGAGTACGAAGCCCCCTGGAACTCGGGCGCCAAGCTCGAAGGCGGCAACCGTGGTCACCGTCCTACCGTCAAGGGCGGCTACTTCCCCGTGCCTCCCGGTCGACAGCACGCAAGACATGCGCGCAGAAATGTCCCTGATCCTCGAATCCCTGGGTATCCCGGTCGAAGTGTTCCACCACGAAGTGGCGGGCGCTGGCCAGAACGAAATCGGCACCAAGTTCAGCACGCTGGTTGAGCGCGCCGACTGGACGCAGGTCCTGAAGTACGTGGTCTGGAACGTGGCTAACGCCTACGGCAAGACCGCAACCTTCATGCCCAAGCCCTACGCTGGCGACAACGGTTCCGGCATGCACGTGCACCAGTCCATCTGGAAGGACGGCAAGAACCTGTTCGCAGGCGACGGCTACGCCGGCCTCTCGGACTTCGCGCTGTACTACATCGGCGGCATCATCAAGCACGCACGTGCCCTGAACGCCATCACCAACCCCGGCACCAACTCGTACAAGCGCCTGGTGCCTGGCTTCGAAGCCCCTGTGAAGCTGGCCTACTCGGCCCGCAATCGTTCGGCCTCGATCCGCATTCCTTACGTTGCCAACCCCAAGGGCCGCCGTATCGAAGCGCGTTTCCCCGATCCATCGGCCAACCCTTACCTGTGCTTCTCGGCACTGATGATGGCGGGCCTGGACGGCGTGGAAAACAAGATCCATCCCGGCGAAGCCGCCACGAAGGATCTGTACCATCTGCCGCCCGAAGAAGACAAGCTGGTGCCTACCGTGTGCCACAGCCTGGACCAGGCACTCGACTATCTGGACAAGGACCGTGGTTTCCTTACCAAGGGCGGCGTCTTTACCGACTCCATGCTGGATGCCTACATCGAGCTCAAGATGGGCGAAGTCACGCGTTTCCGCATGGCGCCTCACCCTGTTGAGTACGACATGTACTACTCCCTGTAATGGCTTGCTAACAGGCCAGTACGAACCGAAAGGCGGCGCAAGCCGCCTTTTTTCATGGCGCTGCGGCAAGGGTGGAGCGCTGCCTCGGAACCAACCTTGCGCCGGTTGAATCCGTAAGCAAAGCCCCGCCGAGGTGTGCAAGTGTTGAATTGGCGATGTGTGGCGATTGGGGGATACTCCCCTGAAACCTGCGTGGCAGTGCGAGGAAACTGAATGAAAAAGACGCTCATCTCTCTGATACTCATCGCCGCAGCGGCCCCCGCCGCCTGGGCACAAGACCGCATTTACCGGTGTGGCAACGAATACACCAACAATGCCACCCAAGCCAAAGAGCGCGGCTGCAAGCTGGTAGAGGGCGGCAATGTCACCGTTGTCCAGGGCACGCGCCCTGCCGCAGCAACGGCCCCCACACCTGCCGGGGGCGCAGCCCCAGCCTCCACCGCCTCCCCGCCAAACGCACCGCGCGTCAGCAATAACGACCAGAAGGCTCGTGACGCCGATGCACGCGCCATTCTTGAGTCCGAGCTGCGCAAAGCGGAAGCGCGCCATGCCGATCTGGCCAAGGAATACAACAACGGCGCACCAGAGCGCAATGCATTGGACCTGCGCAACCCCCAGCGCTACATGGAACGCACGGCAGAGCTCAAGGCCAGTGTGGCCCGCAGCGAAAGCGACATCGCAGGTATCAAGCGCGAGCTTGCTCGCCTGCCCGCTAACTAATCGACAGTGTGAGTTCTTTTGCCCCTGAAGCTCCGGGTGCTGGCACGGAGCGCTTTCATTCGCTGGACCTGATGTCCACCCTGGTGGCCGTGTTGCGCGCAGACGGCGCAGTGCAGTTTGCCAATGCCTCCCTGGAAAACACGCTGGGCCTGTCGCGGCGCACCCTGGAAGGCGTGGATTTTTCCACCTTTTTTACCGACCCCGCGCTGCTGCAAACCGCGCTGGCAGGGGCTCGCGGCAAGGACTTTGCAGCACTGCGCTACGAGGCCAGCCTGAAGCGCCTGCACCAAGAGCCTGTGCCCGTGCACGTCAGCGTGGCCGATGCAGAACAGGTGGGTGAAATTTTGGTGGAGCTGTGGCCCCTGGAGCAGCAAGCCCGCCAAGACCGCGAAGAGCGCTTGCTGGACCAGGCCCAGGCCAACAAGGAGCTGATCCGCAATCTGGCCCATGAGATCAAGAACCCTCTCGGGGGTATCCGCGGCGCCGCGCAATTGCTGGAGATGGAGCTTGAAAGCCGCGAGCTCACCGAATACACCCAGGTCATCATCCACGAGGCTGATCGCCTGCAAAGCTTGGTAGACCGGCTTTTGGCCCCGCACCGCCACCCTCACCTGGTGGGCGACGTCAACGTCCATGAGGTGTGCGAGCGGGTCCGCTCTCTGGTGCTGGTGGAGTATCCGCAAGGGCTCCGGGTGCAGCGCGACTACGACACCTCGATCCCCGAGTTTCGGGGTGACCGCGCTCAGCTCATTCAGGCGTTGCTCAACGTTGTGCAGAACGCTGCCCAGGCCCTCACAGACCGCATCGCTGCAGGCGATGCCGTGATCACCTTGCGCACCCGCGTGGCCCGACAAGTAACGTTTGGTCGCCAGCGATATCGGCTGGCACTGGAATTGCATGTCATCGACAACGGACCGGGCGTGCCCGACGCGATCAAAGAGCGGATTTTTTACCCTCTGGTATCGGGTCGGGACGGCGGATCAGGGCTGGGGCTCACGTTGGCACAAACCTTCGTACAGCGCCATCATGGGTTGATCGAATGCGACAGCGTACCGGGTCGCACCGACTTCCGTATCCTGATTCCTCTGCCTTGAAAGCGCTCGATGGTCCCTGACACGCAACCACAGGGAAGGTAAGAAAAACATATGAAGCCGATCTGGTTAGTAGATGACGACCCCTCGATCCGCTTCGTCCTGGAAAAGGCGCTAGCCCGGGAGAACCTGCCCACGCGCAGTTTTACGCACCCTCGCGAAGTGCTTGATGCACTCGCCGACATCACCGCAGGGGACCCCGCGCGGCAAGGCCCTCAGGTTCTGGTCAGTGACATCCGCATGCCTGGAGGTTCCGGCTTGCAGCTGCTCGAAAAAGTGCGCGAGCTACAACCCGGCCTGCCCGTGATCATCATGACGGCGTATTCCGACCTGGACAGCGCCGTCTCGGCCTTTCAGCGCGGCGCGTTTGAATACCTGCCAAAGCCTTTTGACCTGCCCAAAGCGGTAGAACTGATCCGCCGCGCCGTCGAAGAAAGCCAGCGCGAGGAAGTGACCGAAGAACGCCAGGCAGAAACCCCCGAGATGCTGGGCCAGGCGCCCGCCATGCAGGACGTGTTCCGCGCCATCGGCCGTTTGAGCCAGAGCCAGGTAACGGTGCTTATCACGGGGGAGTCGGGTTCTGGCAAAGAACTGGTGGCGCGTGCCCTCCACAAGCACTCGCCGTGCGCCGACGGCCCTTTTGTGGCCATCAACACCGCCGCCATTCCCAAAGACCTGCTCGAATCCGAACTCTTCGGCCACGAGCGGGGTGCGTTCACGGGCGCACAGACGCAGCGGCGCGGCCGCTTTGAGCAGGCCGAAGGCGGCACGCTGTTCCTCGACGAAATCGGCGACATGCCGTTTGACCTGCAAACACGCCTGCTGCGTGTGCTGTCGGACGGCCAGTTTTACCGCGTGGGCGGCCACGCGGCCGTGAAGGCGCACGTGCGCGTGATTGCGGCCACTCACCAGGATCTGGAAAAGCGCGTAAAGGAAGGTGGATTCCGCGAGGATTTGTTCCACCGCCTGAATGTGATCCGCCTGCGCCTGCCCGCATTGCGCGAGCGGCACGAAGACGTGCCCATGCTGACCCGCCACTTCTTGCAGCAAAGCGCGCGGCAGCTGGGTGTGGAGCCCAAGCGCATCGCTGACTCCGCGCTGGTCCGTCTGGAGCAGTTTGCCTTCCCGGGCAACGTGCGCCAATTGGAGAACATCTGCCACTGGCTTACCGTGATGGCGCCAGCGCAAGTCATCTCTTTGCAAGACCTGCCCCCCGAGGTGCTGGAAGCACCGGTGTACCAGTTGCCAGTGCGGGCTGACCAGCCAGCCACTGTGTCTCCCGCATCGCACGCAGTCCCTATCGTGTCGGTACCGCCGTCCGAACTGGTTGGCGGCGTTCACCCTGCAGCCCCTATGCCCGCTACTGCTGCGGTGGGGACTCCCGCTGCGACCGCGCTGGGTGGGGCGGCGTTGGCCGGGGCACCCACGTGGTCGGTCGCCGATGCACACGCCACCCCTGTGGCCGTTGCAGCGAGCACCGTCCACACTTGGGAGCAGGCACTGGAAGCCGAGGCACAAAAGCTGCTGGCAGGTGGTCAGCCAGAGGTGTGGGACGCGTTGACCCGCCGCTTCGAGTCGCGGCTGATTCGCACCGCCTTGTTAGCCACCCACGGCCGCCGGATGGAGGCGGCTCAGCGTCTGGGCATCGGTCGCAACACCATCACCCGCAAGATCCAGGAACTGGGGCTGGATGCCCCGGATGAAGCATGAAATATGCTGCTAGCGCTTTATGGACAAGCGCTAGCAGCTATCAAAATTGCTGAATCACGCCCAGTAAACAGCCGCTGCACTCCCCGGTCACTGTACGCTGCCAACGTGTTTGGGCGGAGGTGCGGGACAGGTCCCATGTCCTACAAGCAGGCCCTCCCTGTGCCGACCCAAGGCTCTGGCGACAGCTTCAACAATGAAGTCACTGTCAACCAACCGGAGACCTTCTATGTCGGATTTCAATGATGCCAACCGTGACCCTTTGACCAATGAGCCAGGCGCTCATCCTGTCGGAACAGGCGTGGGTGCAGCAATGGGTGGCGCCGCAGCTGGCGCAGCCGCTGGTGCCTTTGGCGGCCCTGTGGGCGCAGCCATCGGCGGCGTGGCGGGTGCCGTAGCGGGTGGCCTCGCGGGAAAAGCCGCTGCCGAAGCAGTAAACCCCACCGAAGAAGATGCTTACTGGCGCGAGAACTATGAGCGCGAGCCTTACTTTGTGGGTGGACGTACCTATGACCAGTATCGCCCTGCGTACGAGTTGGGTTGGTCGTCTGTGGGTCGCTACGAAGGCGATTTCGACGCCGTGGAACCGCGCTTGGCCGACGACTGGCGCGCCCGCCATGCCACGGACGGCCTGGCCTGGACGGATGTGCGTCCGGCGACCCGCGCTGCCTGGGACCGTGCCTCGGGTACGGCCTTGAACAACAACCGCCCCATGGATGTTCTGGATAACGACGACGTGGTCGATGTGCTGAATGACCTGCTGGAATCGTCCCGCGATGGCGAATACGGCTTTCATGCCTCCGCAGAGCATGCCGAGTCTGGCGAGCTGAAGGGAATCTTTCAGCGCCACTCCCGCGAATGCGCTGCCGCAGCGGTAGAGCTGGAGCACGAAATCCGTCGCCTGGGTGGAGACCCCGCATCGGGTGGCTCTGTGTCTGGCGCGTTGCACCGCGGCTGGGTATCGGTCAAGACGGCACTGTCCACCAACGACGACAAGGCCGTGCTGGAAGAGTGCGAACGCGGCGAAGACGCTGCAGTGGCACGCTACCGCAAGGCGTTGAAGGCCAAACTGCCTGCTGATATCCGCATGCTGCTGGAGCGCCAAGCGCAAGGTGCTCAGCGCAACCACGACGAAGTGCGTGCACTGCGCGACAGCTTTTCGCCAAAACGCTAAGCGTTAGTGCATGGGCATGTCGGGCCTGCCTGCCGTGATCGTGCAATTGCGTAGTGCTCAGTTTGATCGTGGAACTGCCTGCACATAGCACCAACGCAGCAGCCATTTGTCTGCTGCCCTCGTCAAAAAAGGCTGCAAGGATTACTCCTTGCAGCCTTTTTGCTTTTTATCGCGTCAGGCAAGTTCGCTCGCTCGACCGCATCTCCACGAAGTCGAAGGATGCTCAGGCCATGGTTACCACCACTGGCGCGTGATCACTGGGCTGTGGATTTTTGCGCGGTACGCGGTCGACCACACAGGCAGTCACACTGGGCTTGAGCGCTTCACTCACCAGGATGTGATCAATGCGCAGCCCCCGGTTTTTCTGGAAGCCGAGCATGCGGTAGTCCCACCATGAATAGGATTTTTCCGGCTGTTCAAACAGACGGAATGCGTCAGTCAACCCCAGCGCCAGCAGCGCCTGGAAGTGGTTGCGCTCGTCGGTGGTGTGGTGGATGGTCTCGCGCAAACCCACGGGGTCGTACGAGTCGCGGTCTTCCGGCGCCACGTTGAAGTCGCCCACCAGCACCAGGCGTGGGTGGGCCGCCATCTCGGCGCGCACCATGTCTTGCAGCGCCTGCAGCCAGCGCATCTTGTAGGCGAATTTTTCAGACCCAGGCTCTTGTCCATTCACAAAGTAGCCATTGAGCAGGCGCAAGGGCCCCGAAGGGGTGTCCAGCGTGGCACCAATCACGCGGGCCTGTTCGTCGCCAAACGCCGGAATGTTGCGCACCACATCGCGCAACGGGTGTCGGCTGAGGATGGCGACCCCGTTGTAGGTCTTCTGGCCAAAGGCGACCGCTTCATAGCCGAGCTCCTTGAAGGCATCGTGCGGAAACTTGTCGTCCGTCAGCTTGAGTTCTTGCAGCCCCAGTGCGTCGACTGGATTGGTGGCCAACCAGGCCAGCACCTGCGGCAAACGCACGGTGAGGGAGTTGATGTTCCAGGTGGCAATTTGCATATATTTTTGGCCTCTAGCGCTTTATCCATAAGCGCTGATAGCTATCAATAGATGAGTAATCCGGAGGTCGATCTCGTCAAGCCACGGCACGCCGATAGGTCACAAAACTGAAAGACAAGCCCTTCGCGCTGACATGGTGGCTGCGTGCTGCGGCCACCCACTCGGCACCGAGTGCGGGTGCCACAGCGTCGCCGTCAAAGTCTTGCTCGATCTCGGTCACTTCGACGCAGTCGGCCAGCGGTAGTGCTTCGGCATAAATCTGCGCGCCACCGATCACCCAGATGGTCTGCTGCGCGTCGCACAGCGCCAGGGCTGCGGGCAGGCTGGCGGCGGGCTGTGCGCCGTCCGCCTGCCAGTCGCTTTGGCGCGTGACCACGATGTTGGTGCGCCCCGGCAGCGGGCGAAAGCGCGGTGGCAGCGAGTCCCAGGTCTTGCGCCCCATGATGACTGGGCAACCTTGCGTGAGCTGCTTGAAATGCGCCATGTCCTCCGGGATGTGCCAGGGGATGGTGTTGTCTTTGCCGATGACGCCGTTGGCGGCGCGGGCGTAGATGAGATTCAGGGGCATGTTCGAGGTTGTCCGGCTGTGCCGCTCAGACGGCCACGGGCGCCTTGATGGCAGGGTGGCACTGGTAGTCCAGCACTTCGAAATCTTCGTACTCGTAGCCGAAGATGCTGTCGGGCTTGCGCTTGATGTTCAGCACGGGATAGGGGTAGGGCGCGCGTGCCAGCTGCGTTTGCACCTGCTCGTGGTGGTTGCTGTAGATGTGGCAATCGCCACCGGTCCAGATGAAGTCGCCCACGTCCAGGTCGCACTGTTGCGCCACCATGTGGGTGAGCAGCGCGTAGCTGGCGATGTTGAAGGGCACGCCCAGAAAGATGTCGGCGCTGCGCTGGTACAGCTGGCAGCTCAGCGTGCCGCGCCCGCCCGGTGTCTGCGCAGGCGCCACGTAGAACTGGAAGAACGCGTGACACGGCATGAGGGCCATCTTGTTCAGCTCGGCCACGTTCCAGGCGCTCACGATGATGCGGCGCGAGTCAGGGTTGGTTTTCAGCGTTTGAATGACGTCGCTGATCTGGTCGATGTGCCCACCGTCAGGTGTTGGCCAGCTGCGCCACTGCACGCCATACACGGGGCCCAGGTCGCCGTCCTCGCGGGCCCATTCGTCCCAGATGCTGACGCCGCGCTCCTTGAGCCAGTTGTTGTTGCTCGACCCGGTGAGGAACCACAGCAGTTCCTGAATGATGGATTTGAGGTGCACCTTCTTGGTGGTGACCAGCGGAAAGCCTTCTTTCAGGTCAAACCGCATCTGGTGGCCGAAGACGCTGCGGGTGCCGGTGCCGGTGCGGTCGGATTTCTCCACGCCGGCCGTGAACACGTGGCGCATGAAGTCTTCGTATTGCGAGCGGACGGGGCGAGTGTGTTCTGTCATGGCGGTGGGAAGGGGAAAGACGCGATTTTAGAGGGCGCGAGTGCTGGCAGTCCGGCTAAGCTAGCAGACCTTCCTGTCCCGCTGTCCTTTCAGAAAGAACCCCACACCATGAGCCCGGTTGCCCCAGCCTCTCTTTGCTACGCCGCGTTGGCTTCACTTGCCTTGGCGATGCTGACAGGCTGCGGAGGCACCGCGCCCACTGTGCCCAACGCTCCCGGTACGTCTGGCGTATCTGGTGCGTCGGGAGGCTGGGGGTCAACCCCCGCCACCACCGTCAGCAAGGCGATCAACCCCTGGTCCGGTCTGCAGACACAGGTGGGCCGCTACCCGACGGATGGCGCAGACTACCTGCGCACCGGACCACTGGCCGACCGCCTGCGCGGCCTGCTGGGGGCTACCAATTACCCGGTGCTGCTTGACAACCTGGCCGTCAGCAGCCCGCTGCGGCAAGAGGGTGCGATGCTTTACATCACTGGTAACCGGCCGAACGCGGGCGACACTGAAGCTGCTGCCGTGGTGATCCACCCTGCGACGGACGCAGTGCGCGTGTGGCTGTTGACCGGCGGTGAGGAATGGGACGTACAGGACCAGGGTGCCCCCAAAACCTTGCCCGCCGACGTCGCCAAGATCATGGACAACGCACGGCGCTGAGCCTGCGATCCCCGGCGTGGCGGGGCCGGGACCGGGGCGAAAGCCCAGGCCTGCGTCGGTCCGCGGGTGCTACGCGCGGGCGTGGACAACCTTGGCGTCGCCCCAGTGGTTGTGGCGTGTGAAATATGGATCGAATTGGCCTCTGGCGCTTTATTGATAAGCGCTAGCAGCTATAAATTTAATAGCGTTTTGCCCTCAACGATTCAAACGCTGCAATGAGCCGGTCCGCCCATGGCCGGTTGGTTAGATACCTTGTTGCACATGGCTAGGTAGAAATCCCAAGTATTCGGTGCAAATTAGTATTTGTGGAGGCATCTGGAGTACCAATCGAGCATCGCAGCATCGGTATCGTTCAGTCCGTCAATGCCTGCATGCCTTGCGCTGGTGTTGAAGGGCAGATTCCCATACCAACTACTGAGGAGACTTTTTCGATGCCACATTCCACCCGTGTCGCCGCGCCCAAGCGCCTCGCCCTGGCCGTTGCGCTGGCTTTGACTTCGCTGTGCGGCGCCGCCAGCGCGCAGACCGAGCTTGTGATCGCCACTGTGAACAACGGCCACATGATCGAGATGCAAAAGCTCAGCAAGAATTTTGAGCAGGCCAATCCCGATATCAAGCTGAAATGGGTGACGCTGGAAGAAGGCGTGCTGCGCCAGCGCGTCACCACCGATATCGCCACCAAGGGCGGCCAGTTCGACGTGATGACGATTGGTCTGTACGAAGCACCGATCTGGGGCAAGAAGGGCTGGCTGCAGGAGCTGAAGACGGATGCCGCCTACGACGTGGACGACCTGTTGCCCGCGGTGCGCAGCGGTCTGTCGATCGACGGCAAGCTGTTTGCGGCGCCGTTCTACGCCGAAAGCTCCATGCTCATGTACCGCAAGGACCTGGCCGACAAGGCCGGTGTGCAGGTGCCCGAGCGTCCCACCTGGCCGCAGATCAAGGACCTGGCCGCCAAGATGCACGATCCCAAGAACGGCGTGTATGGCATCTGCCTGCGTGGCAAGCCGGGCTGGGGTGACAACATGGCGTTTTTGACCACGCTGGTCAACACCTTCGGCGGTCAGTGGTTCGACATGCAGTGGAAGCCACAGCTCGAATCCAAGCCCTGGAAAGAAGCCATCACCTTCTACGTGGACCTGCTCAAGAACTACGGCCCACCCGGCTCTGCGGCCAACAGCTTCAACGAAATCCTGGCGCTGACCAACTCTGGCAAGTGCGGCATGTGGATCGACGCGACCATTGCGGCATCCTTCGTGAGCGACCCCAAGCAGTCGAAGGTGGCCGACCAGATGGCCTTTGCCCAGGCGCCCACCATGAACACGCCCAAGGGCGCGAACTGGCTGTGGTCGTGGAATCTGGCGATTCCTGCCGGTTCGAAGAAGGTCGACGCCGCGCAGAAGTTCATCACCTGGTCGACCAGCAAGGACTACATCCAGCTGGTGGCCAAGACCAATGGCTGGGCCAACGTGCCCACCGGCACGCGCAAGAGCACGTATGCATCGGCAGAGTTCCAGAAGGCGGCCCGCTTTGCTGCGGCAGAGAAGACCGCCATCGACTCGGCCAACCCCACGGATTCGACCCTGCCAAAGAGTCCGTACGTGGGCGTGCAGTTCGCTGCCATTCCGGAGTTTCAGGCCATCGGTATTGCGGTGGGGCAACAGATGAGCGCGGCGCTGGCCGGCAAGACGACGGTGGATGCGGCGCTGAAGGCCAGCCAGGTGTCGGCCGAACGTGAAATGAAAAAGGGCTGGCTACTACAAGTAAATGGTCAGGCCCGGTCGGGTCGCTGCGCGGCCCGATCTGTCTCTGCTGAATGCCTTTCTATCGGCATTCGCGATGTCGATTTGCCACCTGCCGCCTTTACCGTTCGCCCTGAGCCTGTCGAAGGGCTGCTCGCAGAGGGCGCCCTGGCTTCGACAGGCTCAGCCCGAACGGTTGTCAGGGTTGTGGAGGTTGCAAGCCTCGCGGCCCATCGTCCACGCCCACCGCGTCGCCCATTTTGCTGCTTTGACGGACTTTCCATGAACCGCCGCCTGCTCCCCCGTCTGCTGCTCACGCCAGCCATGGTCACGCTCTTCCTGTGGATGATCGTGCCGCTGGTGATGACGATCTACTTCTCGCTCATCCGCTACAACCTCATGCAGCCGGACCAGACCGGTTTTGCGGGGCTGGAGAATTTCGAGTACTTCGTCACCGACCCCTCGTTCGGCACAGCGGTGCTCAACACCATCTTGCTGCTGGGCAGCGTGATTCTCATCACGGTGGTGTTCGGCATTGCGATTGCGTTGCTGATCAACGAGCCGTTTGCGGGCCGGGGCATCGTGCGGGTGCTGTTGATCTCGCCGTTCTTCGTCATGCCCACCGTGAACGCGCTGATGTGGAAGAACATGATGATGAACCCCATCTACGGCGTGCTCGCGCAGGTGTGGATGTTCTTCGGCGCGCAGCCGGTGGACTGGCTCACCGACTACCCGCTGTTCTCGGTCATCGTGATGGTGTCATGGCAGTGGCTGCCGTTTGCCACGCTGATCTTCATGACCGCGCTGCAGAGCATGAACCACGAGCAGCTCGAAGCCTCGCGCATGGACGGCGCCAACTACCTGCAGCAGCTGCGCTACCTGTACGTGCCGCACCTGGCGCGCTCGGTGGCGGTGGTGGTGATGATCGAACTCATCTTTTTGCTCAGCATCTTTGCGGAGATATACACCACCACGGCGGGTGGGCCGGGTGATGCCAGCACCAACGTCACCTTCCTGATCTTCAAGCAGGCGCTGCTCAACTTCGACGCGGGCGTGGCCTCGGCGGGCGCGCTGTTCGCGGTGGTGCTGGCCAACATCGCAGCCATCTTCCTGATCCGCATGGTCGGCAAGAACCTGGACAAATAAGAAGCGCGAACCATGACCACCACACGACGCCGTTCCACCTATCCGCTGGGCCTACTGGCCCTGCGCACCGTCGCCGCCTGGGGCGTGGCCCTGCTGCTGTTCTTCCCGCTGGGCTGGCTGCTGCTGACCGCGTTCAAGACCGAGCTGCAGGCCATTGCGGTGCCGCCCGAGCTGTTCTTCGTGCCCACGCTGGAGAACTTTCACGAGGTGCAGGAGCGCAGCGACTACCTGCTGTACGCCAAGAACTCGGTGATCACCAGCGTGGTCTCCACCCTGCTCGGGCTGATGCTGGCCGCGCCGGCGGCCTACGCCATGGCCTTCTTCAAGGGCAAGTACAACAAGGACATCCTGATGTGGATGCTCTCGACCAAGATGATGCCCGCCGTGGGCGCGCTGGTGCCCATCTACGTGCTGGCGCAAAAGAGCCACCTGCTCGACACGCAGCTCGGCGCTGATCATCGTGTTCACGCTGTCCAACCTGCCCATCATGGTCTGGATGCTGTATTCGCACTTCAAGGACATCCCGCGCGAGATCCTGGAGGCCGCGCGCATGGACGGCGCCACGCTGTGGCAGGAGGTCCGCCTGGTGCTGCTGCCGCTGGGCATGGGCGGCCTCGCGTCCACCGGCCTGCTGTGCCTGGTGCTGAGCTGGAACGAAGCCTTCTGGAGCCTGAACCTGAGCGCCGCCAAGGCCGGCACGCTGGCCACGCTGATCGCCTCGCTACTCCAGCCCCGAAGGCCTGTTCTGGGCCAAGCTGTCCGCCGCTTCGCTCATGGCCATTGCGCCCATCGTGGTGTTCGGCTGGTTCAGCCAGAAGCAGCTGGTCCAAGGCCTGACCTTCGGCGCCGTCAAGTAAGCACGCATCTTCCCCACAGTTTTCAAGATTTCAGGAACCTGATTCCATGGCTTACCTGCAACTGCAGCGGCATCGAAAAATTCTTCGGTGAACACCGCGCCATCAAGGGCATCGACCTCACCATCCAGCAGGGCGAGTTCATCGTCTTCGTCGGGCCCTCGGGCTGCGGCAAGTCCACGCTGCTGCGCCTGATCGCCGGGCTGGAGAACATCGACGGCGGCACGCTGCAGCTGGACGGCCGCGACATCACCGACCAGCCGTCGAGCAAGCGCGACCTGGCCATGGTGTTCCAGAGCTACGCGCTGTACCCGCACATGAGCGTGTTCGAGAACATGAGCTTCGCGCTCAAGCTCGCCAAGGTGGACCCGCAGGTCATCGACGAGAAGGTGCAGAACGCCGCCGACATCCTCAACCTCACGCAGTACCTGCAGCGCACGCCCAAGGAGCTCTCGGGCGGGCAGCGCCAGCGCGTGGCCATCGGCCGCGCCATCGTGCGCGCGCCCAAGGTGTTCCTGTTCGACGAGCCGCTGTCCAACCTGGACGCCGCGCTGCGCGGCCAGACCCGCGTGGAGATCGCCAAGCTGCACCGCGACCTGGGCGCCACCACCATCTACGTGACGCACGACCAGGTCGAGGCCATGACGCTGGCCGACCGCGTGGTGGTGCTGCGCGACGGCGTCATCGAGCAGGTGGGCACGCCGCTGGAGCTGTACGACCAGCCCGGCCAACCAGTTCGTGGCCCAGTTCATCGGCACGCCGCAGATGAACGTGGTGCCCCTGCCGCAGCTGCCGCCGCCCGTGCAGCAGCAGGCCCCTGCGGGTGCCGAGGGTGGCTGCCATCGGCCTGCGCCCCGAGACCATTGCCGTGCGCAGCCCGGGCACCACGCCGGTGCGTGGGGCAGGTGGACCTGGTCGAGGCGCTGGGCGCCGAAACGCTGATCTACGTCGGTACGCCGGGTGGCGCACAGCTTGTGGCCCGCCAGAGCGAACGCACCAGCTTGCGTGCGGGCGATGCAGTCAGTCTGGAAATCGATGCGTCAGAGGCCCACTGGTTTGACCCCAACGGCCGCGTCGTGGCCCGCCAGGCCGCATGACCGTGACGACCACCCATGACCTTCGGACAAGCGCTACAGGGCCAGGTGGCTGCGGTCACTGGCGCGGCCTCCGGCATCGGGTTCGCCAGCGCCGAGGCCATGGCGGATGCGGGCGCGCGTGTGGTGCTGATCGACCGCGATGAAGTAGCCCTGGCCAAGGCCTGCGCCGCCATTGGCGCCAGCGCGCTTCGCCGCTGGTGCTGGACCTGCTCGACGCCAAGCAGTGCGCCAGCGTGCTGGAGCGCACGCTGGCCATCGCCGGCCAGCTCGACATCTTCCACGCCAACGCGGGGCTTTATGTCGGCGGCGATCTGGTCGATGCCGATCCCGACGCCATCGACCGCATGCTCAACCTGAACGTCAACGTGGTGATGAAAAACGTGCACAACGTGCTGCCCCACATGATCGCGCGCGGCACGGGCGACATCATCGTCACCAGCTCGCTGGCCGCGCATTTCCCCACGCCGTGGGAGCCGGTCTACGCGTCGTCCAAGTGGGCCATCAACTGCTTTGTGCAGACCGTGCGCCGCCAGGTGTTCAAACACGGCATCCGCGTGGGCTCCATCTCGCCCGGCCCCGTCATCACCTCGCTGCTGGCCGACTGGCCGGCCGAAAAGCTGGCCGAGGCCAAGGCCAGCGGCAGCCTGATCGAGGCCTCCGAAGTGGCCGACGTGGTGCTCTTCATGCTCACCCGCCCGCGCGGCATGACCATCCGCGACGTCGTGATGATGCCCACCAATTTTGATCTCTAGAACCTCTCGCATCGTCACGCACCATGAACTTCATCCTGCACCTGGGCCTGGGCTCGTTCCACCGCGCCCACCAGGCCGTTTACGTCCACGAACTGCGCCAGCAGGGCGACACCCGCTGGGCCATCGCCGGCGGCAACCTGCGCCCCGACATGGCCGACACCATCGCCGCGCTGCAAGCGCAAGGCGGCGCCTACACGCTGGAGACCGTCACGCCCGCAGGGCGAGCGCAGCTACACCGCATCGACGTCGATCCAGCGGGTGATCCCCTACCAGGACGACCTGGCCCCGCTGATTGCCATGGGTGCCGACCCCGCCACGCGCATCATCTGCTTCACCGTCACCGAAGCCGGCTACTACCTCGATGCCAAGAACCAGCTCGACTGGACCACCTTCGCCGACCTGCGCGCCGACCTGGCGGCCGTGCAAGGCGGGCCAGGCCGGCCACACCATCTACGGCGGCCTGGTCAGCATCCTGCGCGCGCGCATGCGCAGCCGGTGCCGGCCCGGTGACGCTGCTGAACTGCGACAACCTGCGCCACAACGGCGACCGTTCGCGCGGCGGCCTGCTGCAGTTCATCGAGGCGCTGGGCGATGCGCCAGCTCAAGGACTGGGTGCAGCACAACACCAGCAGCCCCAACGCCATGGTGGACCGCATCACGCCGCGCCCCACGCCCGATGTGGCCGAGCGCGTGAAGGCCGCCACCGGCTGGGACGACCAGGCTGCCCTGATGGGCGAGAGCTTCATCCAGTGGGTGATCGAAGACGACTTCATCGCCGGCCGCCCCGCCTGGGAAACGGTGGGCGTCGAGATGGTGGAGTCGGTGGAGGCCTATGAAGAGGCCAAGATCCGCCTGCTCAACGCCACCCACAGCTGCATTGCCTGGGCCGGCACGCTGGTCGGGCTACCAGTACATCCACGAAGGCACACACGACGCGGTCATCCGCCGCATGGCCTACGACTACGTGACCGACGACGTGATCCCGGTGCTCGACACGCCCGAGCACCCCTGCCCCATCAACCTGGACCAGTACCGCGACGTGGTGCTCGACCGCTTCGGCAACCCCGCCATTGCGGACACCAACCAGCGCGTGGCCATGGACGGCGTTCAGCAAGATCCCCGGCTTCATCGCGCCCACCATCCGCGAGCGGCTGGCGCGCGGCGCGACGCATCGACAGCGTGGCCATGCTGCCAGCGCTGTTCCTGGCCTACCTGCAGCGCTGGCATGCCGGGCAGATTCCCTACACCTACCAGGACCAGGCCATGGACCCCGCCGTGGCCCACGCCATGTGCGATGCCGCCGACCCGGTGGCCGCCTTCTGCGCCGACACGACCCTGTGGGGCGAGCTGGCCGGCGACCCCCAGCTGGTGGACGCGCTGCGCAAAGCCTATGCCCGCGTGTTGGCGTTTCGTGGCAGACGCCGGCACAGGCGCCTGATGCTGAGTGTAATTACTGAGCCCACTACCGCCATGACCGTGAAGCAGCCCATCGCCCCGCGCCAGACCAAGCCCGAGCTGGAGCACGACTATGCGCGCTCGCCCGACGCTGGGCTACGAGTCGCCCGACGACGGCGGGCTTCGTCCGCTGCCTGTCGCACGGGTTTCCCACGCCGCTGGCGCGCTGGCACTACCACGACGAGTACGAGCTGCACCTGATCACCGCGACCTCGGGCAAGGTGTTTGTGGGCGACTGGATCGGCCCGTTCCAGCCCGGCCACCTGGTGCTGACCGGCCCGCGCCTGCCGCACAACTGGATCAGCATGGACATGCCCGAAGGCGGCGTGCCGCTGCGCGATCTGGTGATCCAGTTCTCGCACGAGCCGCTGGTGCGCCAGCAGCGAGACCATTCCCGAGCTGCGCGAGGTGCTGCCGCTGCTGGAGCGCGCGCGCCACGGCATCGAGTTTTTTGGCATGGAAGCACAGGCCACCGAACACTGGCAGCGCATCAAGACCCGCCAGGGGCTCGCGCGGTTTGGCGCCTTCTGCGATTCCTGAGCGACCTGGCCCGCTGCACCGACTATCGCCTGCTCTCCAGCGTGCAGCTGCAAAGCGACGACAACGACACCCAGCTCGACCAGATCAACGCCATCGTGAGCCGCATCACCGACCACCTGGCCGACCCGCAGTCGGCGGCCGACCTGGCGCCGAGCTGGGCATGAGCGAGAGCCGCTTCTCGCGCTTCTTCCGCCGGGCCACGGGCAACACCTTCACCGACTTTGTGAACCGGGTGCGCATCAACCGCGCCTGCCAGCTGCTGATGGAGACCGAGCGCTACATCACCCACATCTGCTACGACGTGGGCTTCAACAACGTGGCCAACTTCAACCGCCGCTTTCTGGACATCAAGGGCATGACGCCCAGCGAATACCGCAAGCAAGGTGCGGGAAGGTTTGGCAAGGTGTGAAGTCCTCGGTGGGTGTGGTGACATGGACCCGCCGGGCTTGGGCTCTCTGTCACCCCCCCGCTCATCAACCGTAGCCCCCCGCACCCGTTCGGGCTGAGCCTGTCGAAGCCAGGGCGCACCGCCCGCATACACACCTTTCACCTTCGCAGCAGCCCACCAACAAAGCCAACCACCCATGTACCTCGGAATCGATTTAGGCACCTCGGGTGTCAAGCTCCTGCTGCTGGACGATGCGCACACCGTGGTCGCCACGGCAGACGCCGCCGTGCCCCAACACCGCCCCCAGCCCACCTGGAGCGAACAGCACCCCGCCGACTGGTGGGCCGCTGTGGAGACCTCCGTGGCGCAGTTGCGCGCGAAGGCTCCCGCAGCGTGGGCGCAGGTGCGGGGCATCGGCCTCTCGGGCCATATGCACGGTGCCGTGGTGCTGGGCGCGCAGGGCCAGGTGCTGCGCCCGGCCATCTTGTGGAACGACGGTCGCGCCAGCGCCGAATGTGCGCAGCTGGAATCGGCTGTGCCCACCTCGCGCCAGATCACCGGCAACCTTGCGATGCCCGGCTTTACCGCGCCCAAGCTGCTTTGGCTGCGCACGCACGAACCCGCCGTGTTTGACCAAATCCGCACCGTGCTGCTGCCCAAGGACTGGCTGCGCGTGCAACTCACTGGCGATGCAGTGAGTGACATGTCCGACGCATCGGGCACGCTGTGGCTGGATGTGCAGGCCCGCGCCTGGAGCCCGGCCATGTTGCAAGCCTGTGGACTCGACGTTTCGCACATGCCTGTGCTGGCCGAGGGCAGTGCGCCCACCGGAACACTGCGCAGCGATGTGGCACGCCGCTGGGGACTCGGTGACAGCATCGTCGTGGCTGCTGGCGCGGGCGACAACGCCGCCAGTGCCGTGGGCGTGGGCGCCCGTACTGTGGGGCAAGGCTTTGTGTCGCTGGGCACCTCGGGGGTGGTCTTTCGCGTGACGGATGCTTTTGCGCCGGCCACCGAGCGCGCCGTGCATGCCTTTGCCCATGCGCTGCCGCAGCGCTGGCACCACATGTCCGTCATGCTCAGTGCAGCGAGTGCGTTTGGCTGGGTCACGCGGCTGACGGGGCGCGGCGACGAGGCGCAACTGTCTCACGCTGTGGGCACCCTCACCACCACCCGCCAGGCGCAGGCGCCGCTGTTTCTGCCGTACCTGAGTGGCGAGCGCACACCGCACAACAACGCGGCTGCCACCGGCGTGTTCATGGGCCTGCGCGCCGAGCACGACGCGGCCGATCTGGCCTATGCCGTGATGGAAGGCGTGGGTTTTGGCCTGCTGGATGGCCTTAATGCCATGCGGGCCGCGGGGGCGGGGAAGGGCCGTGCTGCGGGTGATGCTGCAGGCTCCACCACACCCGTTCAGGCTGAGCTTGTCGAAGCCCGTGCAACACCGGGCGCCGCCGACGGCGCCCTGGCCCTGGTCGGCGGCGGTGCCCGCAGCAACCCCTGGGCGCAGCTCTTGGCCAGCGCGCTGGGCACGCCGCTGCAGCGCCCGCAGGGCGCACACGCCGCAGCCGCCCTGGGGGCCGCCCGCCTGGCGGCCATGGCCTGCGGTGGTGACGAAGCCCACTGGTGCCAGCCCCTGCCCGCTGACGCCACCTTCATGCCACAGCCCGCACAACAAGGCCTGCTGGCAGAGCGCCATGCCCGCTTTGTCGCGCTGTACCCCGCATTGCAGACGCAGTTCTGACGCGCTGCCTGTTTTCTCCCAAAAGACCATGACTTCCGCAGCTACCAACTCCAACGCCACAGTGCCCATCCAAGCAGCCATCGCGGGTGAGGCCCTTATCGACCTCATCCGCCGCCCCGATGGCAGCTACCTGCCGTGCCTGGGCGGCGCACTCTACAACCTCTGTCGCGCGCTGGCCCGTCAGGGCGTGGGCACGCAGTACCTCAACCCCTTGTCGCGCGATCGGTTTGGCCGCGAACTGGCCGCGCAACTGATGGCCGACGGCGTGGTGCTGGCCCAGCCCGAGCCGGTGCAACAAGTCACATCACTGGCCGTGGTCAACCTCGATGAACACGGCCACCCCGACTACGCCTTCTACCGCGAGGGCGTGGCCGACCGTGCTGTATCCGCCGCAAGGCCTTGTCGATAGCCTGCACCGCCTTGCCCGCACTGCAATTCGTCTGCACCGGTGCGCTGGCGCTCGACGCGCGTGACACCGCCATCTACCTGCCGTGGCTTGCGGCCCAGCGCACCGCGGGCCGCTGCGTGGTGGTGGATGCCAACCTGCGCCCCTCCGTCATGCCCGACCTGGCCGCCTACCGCACCACGGTGCACGCCGCGCTGGCACACGCCCACATCATCAAAGCCAGCGATGAAGACCTGGACCACCTGGGTGTGCCGGGCACCGATGCGTTGACCCGCGCCAGCCACCTGTTGGCCGCCAATCCACAAGCGCACCTGCTCGCGTTGACGTTGGGGGCAGAAGGCGCATGGTTGCTGCATCGCAGCGGTGCGCAATGTTTTGCCAAAGAGGCCCAGCCGCTGCAGGTGGTGGACACCGTGGGTGCGGGCGACAGTTTTCTGGCGGGGCTGCTGGCGCACCTGCTGCGGCAGGCACAGGCTGCCAGTGGTGCGAGCTTTGTGCAGTTTGTTGACGCATTGACAGCGCATGCGTGTAGGCAGGCATTGCACCATGCATTGGCCAGTGCGAGCCTGTGTGTGATGGAGCAGGGCTGTGTGCCGCCGGGGTGGGAGGCAACGATGCAACGGGTGCGGTCCAGCCCACCCGCTGAGCGGTAGGCGTTGCGACGGCAGAATGGCGCATGCCTTTCCCTGCCGCCTTCACCCCGCCCGACTTGACAGCCGTCCGCCTGATCGTTTCGGATGATGCAGCCGATGCCTGCACCGTCATCCGCCAATCCATCACCCACTGCTGCGCTCTCGACCACCACAATGACGTCGCCATCCTGGACGCATGGCTGTCCAACAAAACCCCCGAGAACCTGGCCGCGTGGGTCAACGCACCGGGAGCGGCGGCCTGGGGCGCCTACCGTGGGGAAATCATGGTGGGTTTTGCCCTGCTGACGCGCTCCACATTGGCGCTGTGCTACGTGGTGCCAGAGGCCTTGCATCAAGGCGTAGGCCGCGACTTGCTGCTAAAAGCCGAAGCCCAGGCGCGGGGAGAGGGCGTGATCACCTTGTCTTTGGACAGCACGCGCACGGCAGAGGCTTTTTACCGTCGCAACGGGTACGAGTCGTCGGGCCCGGTGCAGGCCTGGGCGGGGCTGGTGGCGCAGCCGATGCGCAAGCACCTTTAAACGTGGTTGAACGTGGATTAACGTGGATGGGGCGGCTGCGTGGTTTTCATGTGGCTTGCACGAAAAATATAAGCAAAATAGTGCCTCTAGCGCTTTATAGATAAGCGCTGGCAGCTATTGTTTTTATAGTTTTCGTTCCCCGTCATCGCAACTCTTGCGCATAGACGATGAACCCATGGTGCTGAGCCAGCTTGTCATACAGCAAGCGCCCCGCGGCATTGGCCTCGTGGGTCTGCCAATACACGCGCGATGACTGGGCCACGCGTGCAGCGCAGCCCACCGCATCGATGAGCGCGCGTCCCACACCCCGGCCGCGTGCGGCTTCGCGGGTGAACAGGTCGCTCAGGTAACACACCGGTTGCAAGCGGGTGGTGCTGCGGTGAAAAAGATAGTGTGCGAGCCCCAGCAACTCGCCGTTGGCCGGGTCTTGAGCCACGATGCAAAACATGGGTTCTGCATCGTCCAGAAAACGCTGCCAGGTAGTCTGGGTGATGGGTTCTGGCACGGCCGTAGCGCCAAACCGGCCATAAAACGCGTTGTATCCGTCCCAGAGCGGTCGCCATGCGGCGTAGTCGGCGGGCTGAACGGGGCGCACGGAAAAAGCAGAACTCATGGTCGGCCTGGCAATGTTGCGGGGGACTTGATTGTGTGGCCAGAGCTACGCATTGACGTTGCCCACAACCGCCGAAGCTCGGCATGGAGAGCGCGCTGGCAAGCGCTGGAACGGCTGCGGTGGCATGTGGGCTTCTTGCGACGGCTTTGGACTGCAGTGCTGTGGGCATGGCTACGATGTGCGCTGTATTGCACCCGTCTCCACTCCGTCACTGCCTGCCCATGAGCTACGTCCTGCACCTTTGGCGCCATCCCATCCCTGTTTCCAGCGAGGACGCACTGGCCACGCTGCGCGACCTGCGCCAACAACTGAGCTTCAGCCCCGATGCAGCGGCGGGCCAGTTGCTGGAGGCCATCGCATCCGCGCTGCCCCCGGAGGGCGAGCCGGAAGACTACTGGACCGAAATCCCGGAGCCAGATCCCTTTGCCTTGGTGCAAAGCCTCAGTCCGTCCGTGGCCGAACTGGAGGTGGTGCTGCCGGTGATCGAGACGACAGCCCTTGCGCTGGGCTGGGTGGTGTTTGATCCGCAGAGCGGCCAGGTGCACACGCCTTCGGGGCGGGTGATAGGCCCTGCTGGCCCCGGCCCGGCCGTGGCGGATGTGCCCGTGCCGCCGGATCTCGACGTGTCACCCTCGGCGCGCAGCCGGTGGGTGCAGCAATCGCTGGAACCCTTGTTTGCCCAACGGGGCTGGCGCAAGCTGCGGGGCGAATACTGGTTTCAGAAAAAGCTGCCTGTGGGCGAGGCGCGGGTGTACTCGGGCATGGTGCGAGACACCTTGCACCACGGCGTGTGGATACGCCTTGCATTGCCCTCTCACCTGCAGGCCGCTCTTAACAGCGATGGCGGGCCGGCCTTTAAGGTGTCCCTGCAGCACTTCGCGCAGACGCACAGACTGCCCTTCACTTACCTGGAGCCACCGGCACTGTTCCGAAAACAGGCTGGGGGGGTGGTCTACGAGTTGCCCATGGGCAGCACAGACAGTGCTGCCACGCGCCGGGATGAGCTGGCGGCGCTGTACGACAGAGCCGTGCTGGACTGGCTGGACCAGTTGCACAGCCTGCAGGATCTGGACAGATGGGCCAACCGTGTGTCGGATGAGGAATGCCCCTTCGTGGGCCTGCGCCAACGCAGCAACTACCGGTTGCTGAACCACCACCCCGATCTGCTGGTGGCTGCTGCAGTCAACGCCCCTGACTTTGAGCAACGCGCCCTGGAGCGGTATGCCATGTACGAGGCCGACGCATTTGGCAGTGGGCTGCTGCCCCAGATGCGTGAGCTGCTGGCTGTGTGCGGTCTGCAATTCCCGCGCTGATCTAGCGCTGCTTTCTGAGTGCTGGTGGGCCTAGGCCTTCAGCACACGCCCCGGGTTCATGATGCCCTGCGGGTCCAGTGCCTGCTTGATGGCGCGCATCATGCCCAGTGGCCACGGGCGACTGGTACTTTTCGAGCTTGTCGGCCTTGAGTTCGCCAATGCCGTGCTCGGCCGAGAACGAGCCGCCGAACTCGGCCACGGCTTCGTAGACCAGGTGGTGCACCTGCTGCTCATGGTCGCGCAAAAAAGCCTTGGCATCGCCCTCGGCCGGGCGCCTGCACGTTGTAGTGCAGGTTGCCATCGCCCAGGTGGCCAAAGTTGACCAGGCGCACGCCGGGGATCTCGCGCTGCAGCACCGCGTCGGTGTGCGCCACAAAGGCGGGGATGCGCGAGATCTGCACCGAGATGTCGTGCTTGATGTTCAGGCCTTCCTCGGCCTGGGCGAGGGGAATGTTCTCGCGGATGTGCCACAGTTGATTCGCCTGGGTGAGGTTCTCGGCCACCACGGCGTCGGTCACGCAGCCGGCTTCAAAAGCCGTCTCCAGGAGGGCTTCAAAACGTGCGCGGGCATGTTCTTCAGACTCGCTGTCGGAGTTCTCCAGCAGCACACACCAGGGCGCGTTCTCGTCGCCCAGAAACGGCACGCGCAGCTGCGGCATGTGTTTGCCCACAAGGCTTAGCGCAAACTGGCCCATCACCTCAAAGCCCGTGAGGCCCGCACCCAGTTGCTTGTGCGCCAGGCCCAGCAGCGCCACGGCGTGTTCCATCGACGGGACGGCGGCCCAGGCGGTCAGGCGCGCGGCAGGCGCGGGGTACAGCTTGAGCGTGGCGGCGGTGATGATGCCCAGCGTGCCTTCGCTGCCGATGAACAGGTCGCGCAGGTCGTAGCCGGTGTTGTCCTTGCGCAGGCCCTTGAGGCCGTCCCACACCTCGCCCTGGGCAGTGACCACTTCAAGCCCCAGGCACAGGTCGCGCGCATTGCCGTAGCGCACCACCTGCGTGCCGCCGGCGTTGGTGCCCAGGTTGCCGCCGATGGTGCAGCTGCCTTCGGCCGCGAGCGACAGGGGGAACAGCACACCCGCGTTCTCCGCCACATCCTGCAAGTTCTGCAGGATGCAGCCGGCTTCCACCGTCATGGTCAGGTTGTCGGTGTCCACGCTGCGCACCGCGTTCATGCGCGTGAGGCTCAGCACGATCTGTGTGCCGCTGCCATCGGGTGTCGAGCCCACGGCCAGACCGGTGTTGCCACCCTGGGGCACGATGGCGGTGTCCGCTGCCGCGCAGGCCTTGACCACGGCGGCCACTTCCTGCGTGTTGGCAGGGCGCACCACGGCCAGGGCCTTGCCGCGCACGCGGCGGCGCCAATCCTGCTCCCAGGCTGTGAGGTCGCCTTCGGTGAGGACGTTGGCGGGGCCGACCAGGGCGCGCAGGGTGTCGATGAGGGGGGTCATGGGCAAGGGTCTTTTCTTGGTCAGTCCAAACGCGCCAGATTCAGATGAGGTGGGCTTGGTGCCGTTGGGGCTTGAAATGGCGACGGGGTGCTTGTGTCAGTGGGCGGCTGGTGCTGCGGTGCCACTGTCTGCATGGGCATCCGCAAGTGCCGCCGCGGCTTTGGCGTTGCGCTGGCGCAGCCGCACATGCAGCGTGCAGGCGGTAAACAGCACCAGGCACAAGGCCACTTCGACGAGTGCCAGCCACTGCGAGGGAGGTTGGTCGCTCCAGCCGCGCACCACGCCTTCGGTGAAATACAGCCAGATCACCAGACTGACCCAGCGGTAGGTGTACATGCGGTTTTTGAGAATGCCTGCCAGTGGAATACACAAGGGCAGCGCCTTGATTGCCAGCCACGAGCCACCGGGGCGCAAGGGGGCCAACACCAGCTCCCACGCCAGGCACAAAACAATCAGTGCCAGGAGACTGCCAGTGGCCAGCCAGCGCGTGGCTGCAACGCCGTTGTCAGAGGCCGTGAGAGCGGGGGAGGGTGCGGTGGGGGCGGCGGGGGAATGGGTCATTGGGGTGGCATCATATCGGCCATGCCCTTTTCCTTACAGACAGTAGCGCTGCGCATAGAAGCGCTGGTCACCGATCTGTCCAACTTTCCTTGGCGCACCACTGCACAAACCCTGCGTGAGCGCTTTCGCGAAGACCATCTGGGCTTGACTGCCAGCAGCCTCACCTTCACCACCATCCTGGCGCTGGTGCCGTTCTTCACCGTGGCGTTGGCGGTGTTCACCGCGTTCCCTATTTTTGGCAAGCTGCAGGATGCGCTGCAAGGCTGGCTGGTCAGCAGTCTGGTGCCCGACAGCATCTCGCGGCAGGTGATTGGCTACCTGAACCAGTTTGCCTCCAAGGCCAGCGGCCTGGGCGTGGCGGGCTTCAGCATCTTGCTGGCTACAGCGCTGGCGCTGATCCTCACCATCGATCGCACCCTCAATGACATCTGGCGTGTGCAACGCCTGCGGCCCCTGGGACAGCGCGTGTTGATCTACTGGGCCGCCATCACGCTGGGGCCGCTGTTGATGGGGGCCAGCCTGGCGCTCACGTCGTATGTGATGTCAGCGTCTGGCGGGCTGGTCAAGCGCTTGCCCGACGGCGTACAACTGCTGTTCGATTCGATCCAGTTTCTGGTGCTGGCAGGCGGCATGGCGTCGCTGTACCACTATGTGCCCAACACCCCGGTGAAATGGCGACATGCGTGGACCGGGGGCTTTTTTGTGGCGGTGTGTATTGAGCTGGCGAAGAAGGTACTGGCGCTGTACCTGGGCAAGGTCCCCACGTACTCTGTGGTGTACGGTGCCTTCGCGACCTTGCCCATCTTGCTGATCTGGATCTACGTGGCCTGGGTCATCGTGCTGCTAGGGGCGGTGGTCACTGCCTACTTGCCCAGTTTGCTGGCCGGTGTGGCGCGGCGCGGCAATGTGGCAGGCTGGACATTTCAGCTGGCGGTGGAGGTATTGCAAGAGCTGCATCGCGCCCGCCGCCACGCCACACGGGGTTTGCGCCCCAGCCAGCTGGCGCAACTGCTGCGGGTGGATGTGCTGCAACTGGAGCCCGTGCTGGAAGCACTGACGGCGCTGGACTGGGTGGGCGAGGTGGCAGATGCGGCGACGAGTGCGTCGGACGTTCCAGAGTCACGTTATGTGTTGTTGGCAGACCCGCACAACACGTTGCTGGATCCCTTGTTGCGCAGGCTACTGCTGGACCGGGTTGGGAGCCTGGAACCGCTGTGGGGCAGTGCAGGCCTCGGCGGCTTGCATTTGGTGGATTTGCTTCAAAAAGAATAGCTGCTGGCGCTTTATGGTTGAGCGCTATAGCCTATTTTGATCAGTATTTTTTAATCTTGGTCCCGTGATTAGAGATGTACATAGCACGGCCCAGCATTGCGAATGATTTGCGTCATACCTTTCACCCTTGGGCGAGGCGCCTTACCCCTGCCTCCGCTCTGGCACCGCGTCGGGCGGAGTCGGGGCACGCCCGCCCACGCGCAGGTGCAGTGCCGCCTGGGCCATGAGGTTGGCGGACACGGGCGCCGTCACAAACACAAACAGGGTGATCAGCAGCTCGGCAAAGCCCATGCGGCCTTCGATGGCAGACAGGATCATGCTGGCCAGCAGCACGCCGCCCACGCCGAGCGTGGACGCCTTGGTGGGAGCATGCAGACGCATGAAGAAGTCGGGCAGGCGCACCAGGCCGATCACACCGACGAGAGAGAAGAAGGCCCCGATCAGCAGCAGCGCGGCGGCCAGCCATTCGGCAAGGATTTGCAAGTTCATAGAGGTCTTTCCGATGCGTCAGAGGTCACGACGCGGTCATTCGATCACGTCGCCGCGGCTCAGGTAGCGCGCCATGGCCACCGTGGATGCGAAACCCAGCATTGCCACAATCAACGCGGCCTCGAACAGCAACGCGGTCTGCCAACGGATACCCAGCAACACCACCAATGCAACGGCGTTGAGGTACATGGTGTCGATGGCCAGCACGCGGTCAATGGATTGCGGGCCGCGCAGGAGGCGCCATGCGCACAGCAGAAACGACAGTGCCATGGCGGCAGTGGTGATGTCCAGCGCCAGAGGAAGGATGCTAGTGGCGGTCATGCGCGTTCTCCTTGGATGGCGGCATCGGTGGGGGGGGGCGCTTCAAAAATTTCCAGAAGTGGGGTTTCGTAGCGGGACTTGATTTCGGCGGCCATCTGCGCCGGGTCGTCGCAGTTGAGCGCGTGCACAAGGATCTCGTGACGCTCTTCGTCGATGGTGCAGGACACCGTACCAGGCGTGGTGGTGATGATGGTCGCCAGCAAGGCAATGGCGGTGGGGTGGGTCAGCGTGAGTGGTACAGGGACCCAGGCGGGCTGCATGCGCGACATGGGGCCCAGCACCAGCCGCGCCACTGTGATGTTGGACACCACAATGTCCCACAGCACAACCGCGCCCAGTCGCAGGGCCGCATGCATGTTGATGCGGCGGGGGGTGGGGAGAAAGTCTTTGAGCAATCGGGGCACGACCAGACCGATCAACACGCCAGACAGCAGATGAAAGACAGACACGGAATGCTGCAGCAGCAGCCAGGTGACGGCCAGCAGCACTGACAACCAGGGGTGTGTTAGCCAGCGTTGTTTCTTGCTCATGGTGTGACCGCCTTTCCGGGTAGCTTCACTTCTCCCTCGCCACCGCGATAGGGCCGTGTGGTCTGCGCGGTCGACCCGCCCACTGCATTGAGCACGGCGTCGGCGTAGCCGTTGCGATCCGCCAGTTGCGCCGCTGCGGCGTCGGTGTAGCGCTTGAGGGGAGATGCTGCCACTGCGAGGAGCAGGCTGAGCGCAAGCAGGGTCAGCGTGGCTGTCATGAGGCGGCCGCTGCTGCCCGAACTGCAGTCGTCAGGGCGGCCCGGCAACACGTTCCAGAACAGAATTGCCCCTGCGCGCGCCAGTCCCACCAGCGTCAGAAAGCCCGCGCCCAGAACTACGGCCCAGACCCATGTGTGGGCTGGCGTGGCCGCGGCGCTTTCCAGCACCATCAGCTTGCCAAGAAACCCTGGCAGGGGAGGCAGCCCTGCTGCAGACGCGGCGCCCAGCAGCGTCATCAAGCCCAGTGCGACGGGCTGCGCTACGGGGGGAGCGGGTTGCAGGTGGTCGCCTGCAGCGCCTCGCTGCGAAGCCACCAACTCGACCAGCAGAAACAACGCAGCCATGACCAGGGTGCTGTGAACGGTGTAGTACAGCGCGGCCGACATGGAGTCAGGGGTGAACAGGCCCACAGCGGCCAGAATGATGCCTATTGACGACACGGTGAGGTAGGAGACTAATCGCGCAAGGCTGTGTGCGGCCAGCGCGCCAAAAACACCGAGCACTGTGGTGAGCAGGGCCACAGGCAGCAGCCAAGGTGCAGCCGCAAATGCGGCGTGCCCGGCGCCTTCGCCCAGCATCACGGCGTGCACGCGGATGATGCTGTAGACACCGACTTTGGTCATGATGGCAAACAGCGCTGCCACCGGCGCACTGGCGGCGGCATAGGTGGTGGGCAGCCACAGGTAGAGCGGCACGATGGCGGCCTTGAGCCCGAACACCACCAGCAGCACCATGGCACCGGCTTTGAGCAGGGACGCCTGTTCTGGCTCCAATTGGGTGATGCGCAGCGCCAAATCGGCCATGTTGAGCGTGCCGGTGACTGCATAGATGATGGCAAGGCCTATCAGAAACAGCGCCGAGGCGGCCAGATTGAGCACCACGTAGTGCAGCCCTGCACGGAATCGATCCCGCCCCTGGCCATGCACCATCAGCACGTAGGACGCGATCAGCAGGACCTCGAAAAACACGAAGAGGTTGAACAGGTCGCCTGTGACGAATGCGCCGGACAGGCCCATGAGTTGAAAGTGGAACAGGGCATGAAAGTGGCGCCCATGGCTGTCCCAGCCACCGGTGGAGTACCAGAGCACGGGTACGGCAATGGTCCACGTCAGAGCCAGCATCAGCGCGCTCAGGCGGTCAATCACCAGCACGATGCCAAACGGCGCAGGCCATGCGCCCAGGGGATAGACGGTGAGGGGGCCGCTGGCGGCCTCGGTCAGCAGGCGCCAGGCCAGTACCGCGCCAAAGACCACCGACGTCATGCTGACCCAGCGCCGGGCATGCAACTGTGCGCCGCCGTGGCTGGATTGCCCCCCGCCGTCACCGATGAGCAGCAACACCACCGCGGTGAACATCGGCAGCAGCACGGGCAACACCGGGAGGTGCTGGCCGAAGAAAGCGTTCAAGAGGTCGCCGATCATGCCGCCTCATCCTGCTTTGGTGTGATGGGGCGGTGTCCTGGTTCGTGCCCGTCCACATGGTCCGTGCCGGTTTCGTGGCGGCTGCGCAGCGCCAGTTCCACCACAAATCCGGTGGTGGCAAAACCGATGACGATCGCGGTGAGCACCAGCGCCTGCGGAAGCGGGTCCGCCACGCGTCCACTTTCCGTCAGGATGGGCGCCGCGTTTTGCCAGAGGCGACCCATGGCAAAAATGAAGACGTTGACTGCGTAACCCAGCAGGCTGAGTCCGAGAATCACCGGCCAGGTCCGGCCGCGAAGGATGAGGTACAGAGCGGTCGTGGTGACTGCGCCGATGCCGGTGGCCACCAAAAATTCAAGGCTCATGATCATGGTTGGACTCCGGCGGGATTGGCGTTGGCGTTGGCAGGTGAGGGCGTGCGCGACTTGCCCGTACCCTCGCGGGTGACAGACCCGAGTGTGGACAGTGTCAGCAACGTGGCGCCCACCACCGTGATGTACACGCCCAGGTCAAACAGGGCAGCCGTGGCAAGTGGTATGTCTCCGAGAATGGGGATGTGGGGGTGGCCGTGGGCGCTGGTCAGGAACGGCTGGCCAAACGCAAAAGCGCCAATGCCCGTCAACCCGGCGATACCCAGGCCGATACCGATCCAGCGCACAAAGCGCCGCCCGCCCTCGGCCCGCAGCAGGGCCTCGGCCTTGGTTTGGCCCATGGCGACGTATTGCAGCGCCAAAGCAACCGCCGTGACCAGGCCCGCAATAAAGCCGCCCCCCGGCAGGTTGTGCCCCCGCATGAAGATGTAAAGCGTTACCACCAAAGCCAGCGGCAGCACCACGCGGGCAGCCACACGCAGCATCAGCGGCTGGGCGGCGAAGGTGTAGGGCTCGCCATTGGCATCGGTGACGGGGCGGCGGGTGCGCATGCCATCCATCAGCGCCAGCACGCCCACAGCGGCAATGCCCAGCACGGTGATCTCGCCAAAGGTGTCGTAGCCCCGGAAGTCCACCAGAATCACGTTCACCGCATTGGTGCCGCCACCCGCGATGGCGGAGTGGTTGAGGAAGTACCAGGCAATGGAGTCATGATCGCGCGTCAGCATGACCCACGCCAACCAGGCCATGCCAGCGCCACCCAGCAGGGCAAGCGAGCCGTCGCGCAGCCGACGCGTGTCGGAGGATTCGCGCGGTGACAGGCGGGGCAGCAAGGCCAGTCCCATCAGCAGCAGCACTGTGGAGACCACATCCACGGTCAGCTGCGTAAGCGCAAGGTCGGGTGCAGAGAGGCTGACAAAGGTCAACGAAGTGACCAGACCAATCACGCCGGCGACCACTACTGACTGGAATCGGTCATGGTGCTTAAGCATGAGCCAGACACACGCAGCCAGCAGCAGACCCCAGAGCACCAGCGCAACCGCATTGGCCGGCAGCAACTCACGAGTGCCAGTGCCGGGCGTCTGGCCCGACAACACAGGCACCGCCACGGCTGCAACGCAGGCCATAACCATCCACGCCAAGTAGCGTTGCAGTGATCCTGTCTCCAGCAGCGCGGTAATTCGGCCTGCGCCCTCGAACAGCCGGTCTGAACCGCGCGTGAACAAGTTGGACCCTGTCAGTGCACCAAACCAGTTCTCGGAGGTCAGCTTGTGCAGACGCTTGTCGCGCGCCAGCCAAAAATACAACAATAGGCCTGCTCCAAGGGCCACGGCACTGAGCAGCAGGGGTATGTTGAAGCCGTGCCAGATCGCGAGATGGAACTCGGGCGGCGGCGTGCCCAGCATGGCGGTCGACGCAACCAGCACCAACGGCCCGGCCACCATCGATGGCAAGAGCCCTACAACGATACAGATTGCCGAGAGCAGGGCCACAGGCGCCTTCATGCCCAATGGCGGCTCGTGCGGATGCGGGTAGGGCAGGTCGCGCGGTGGCCCGTTGAAGAACATGTCGTGCACCAGCCGCGCCGAGTACGCCACACTGCAGATAGCAGCCAGCGTGGCCATGGCTGGCACCAGCCAGTGCCAGTTGCCCCCAGCTTGCGAGAACGCTACGGCCTCGGTGAGGAACATTTCCTTGGAGATGAATCCGTTGAAAAGCGGCACTCCAGCCATGGCTGCAGCCGCGACCATGGCGAGCGTGGCCGTCCAGGGCATCAGCCGGTACAGGCCCCCGAGCTGGCGCAGGTCGCGGGTTCCTGTTTCGTGGTCGACAATGCCGGCCGTCATGAACAGGGCGGCCTTGAAGCTGGCGTGGTTCAGGATGTGGAACATCGCCGCCACCGCGGCCAGTGGTGAGCCTAGCCCGATGAGGAACACAATGAGCCCCAGATGGCTGATGGTGGAATAGGCGAGCAACCCCTTGAGGTCGTGCTTAAAGATGGCAATGAACGCGGCAAAGCAAACGGTGACAAGCCCTGCGGTGGATACGATGCCCACGAACAGCTCGGTACCGCCGATGACCGGGGTCAACCGTGCCAGCAAAAAGATCCCTGCCTTCACCATGGTGGCCGAGTGCAGATAGGCAGACACCGGCGTGGGCGCGGCCATGGCCTGCGGCAGCCAGAAGTGGAAGGGGAACTGCGCGCTTTTGGTGAAACAGCCCAGCAAAATCAGTATCAATGCCGCAGGGTAGCGCGCGTCTGCCTGAATCTGCGCGGCTACCGCTGTCATTTGGCTGATCTCGTACGTCCCGGCAATTTGGCCTAGCAGCACGAAGCCCCCCAGCATGGCCAGTCCGCCGCCGCCCGTCACGGCCAATGCCATCCGAGCACCCGCGCGAGCGTCCGCACGGTGGTTCCAATAGCCTACGAGCAGAAAGGACGAAATGCTGGTCAGCTCCCAGAACACGATGAGCAGCAGCACGTTGTCGGACAGCACGATGCCCAGCATGGCGGACATGAACAGCATCAGCGTGCAATAAAACTTGCCTGCAGGGTCGTCGGCACCCAGATAGTTATGGGCATACAGAATAATCAGCAGGCCCATGCCGGTAATCAGCAGGGCGAACATGAGCGATAGACCATCAAGGCGCAGGCCGATGTTCAAACCGATTTCGGGAACCCATGGCGTGAACTGCCGCAGCACCTCGCCATCCATCACCGCAGGCGCGTGCATCAGCAGCAGCCCAAGGCAGGCTGCGGTAACGGCCGCTGCTATCCATGCAGTGCGCGCGCGGTAGCCGGGGTTTTGAAAGGCTCCAGACCAGCCGGTGAGGCTGGTGCCTGCCAGCAGCGGCAGCAAGATGATGAGCAGCAGCACGGTGTTCTATCCTGTCAAACGAGCGGCCATTCTAGGCAAGCCCTTTCAAGTCCCCGCGGCGCGGGGGGTGAAGAAGAAGCGTCTGAGGCGGGATCTGGCCCGCGGGGAGCGCGGCGGCGGTCCGGCTGGCGATCAGTGCTTTTCTGCGCCGTTCGACATGAGTTTGTCGGTCAGAGCAATGGCCAGCGCGCTGAGCAGGAACACTACATGGATGATGGTTTGCCACATCAAGACCTGAAGCTCGTAGTTGGCGGCGTTGATGAACGTCTTGAGCAAATGAATGGAACTAATGCCGATGATGGCGGTGGCCAGTTTGACCTTGAGCACCGAGGCATTGACGTGGCTGAGCCACTCGGGTTGGTCAGGATGGTCTTCGAGGCGAAGGCGCGACACAAAGGTCTCGTACCCGCCTACGATCACCATGATGAGCAGGTTGGAGATCATGACCACGTCGATCAATGCCAGCACCACCAGCATGATGATGGTCTCGTTGAGCGATGTCACCGCAATATCGCTCTTGTAGCCGATGCTGGACACCAGCTTTTGAAGCGCTTCGGTGTTGCCAAAAACCGCTTCGATCAAGTGCACCAGCTCTACCCAGAAATGGAAGACATACACCGCCTGCGCCAAAATTAATCCCAAGTAAAGCGGTAGCTGGAGCCAGCGGCTCGCAAAAATCAGGGCGGGTAGCGGCCGCATGGGCGAGGGTTTGTTGGGGATGTGCGAGGACATGTGGAACCGGGTGTTTGGGCAGTCAATAAGCGACGGGCGATTCTAGAACCTCCTGATACGCCCATGGGGTGATAGGTGGGTGACACAAGGGCTATCCTCTGTAAGCTTCGTGCCAGTCAGTGGCCTGTAAGTGCCGCGGCCGACAGTACCGGCCAATTCCATTAGAACCAGGAGACAACACCATGAGTGCCCCTACATCTGCGATCGAGTCCGTGTTGGTTGAGAACCGTGTGTTCCCGCCCACCGACGCCATTGTCCAAGCGGCCCGTGTGTCGGGCATGGCGGGCTACGACGCGCTGTGTGCCGAGGCAACCGATGACTTCGAAGGCTTCTGGGCCCGTCTGGCCCGTGACAATGTGCAGTGGACCAAACCCTTCACGCGCACGCTGGATGAGTCCAATGCGCCGTTCTATCAGTGGTTCGCGGATGGCGAGTTGAACGCCTCTGCCAACTGCCTGGACCGGCACATCGGCACCCCCACCGAGAACAAGACCGCCATCATTTTTGAGGCGGACGATGGCTGCCATCACCCGCATTACCTACAAGGAGCTGCTGGCCCGCGTGAGCCAGTTTGCCAATGCGCTCAAGGCACACGGCGTGTCCAAGGGCGACCGCGTGCTGATCTACATGCCCATGACCATCGAGGGCGTGGTGGCCATGCAGGCCTGCGCACGCATCGGCGCGACGCACAGCGTGGTGTTTGGCGGCTTCAGCGCCAAGGCTGTGCAGGAGCGCATCATCGACGCGGGCGCAGTGGCGGTCATCACCGCCAACTTTCAAATGCGAGGCGGCAAAGAACTTCCGCTCAAGTCCATCATCGACGAAGCGCTGTCCATGGGCGGCTGCGACACGATCCGCAATGTGTTTGTGTACCAACGCACGGCCACAGCCTGCAACATGGTGGCCGGGCGTGACAAGACGTTTGCCGAGGCTCTGGAAGGGCAGTCCACGGAATGTGCACCGGTGGCGGTGGGGGCAGAGCACCCCTTGTTCATCCTGTACACCAGCGGTTCCACCGGCAAACCCAAGGGCGTGCAGCACAGCACCGGCGGTTACCTGCTGTGGGCCAAGCTCACCATGGACTGGACGTTTGACTTGCGCCCTGATGATGTGTTCTGGTGCACGGCCGACATCGGCTGGATCACGGGCCATACCTACGTGGCCTATGGCCCGTTGGCTGCGGGTGCGACGCAGATCGTTTTTGAGGGCATTCCTACCTACCCCAATGCAGGCCGTTTCTGGCAGATGATCGAGCGGCACAAATGCTCGATCTTCTACACCGCCCCAACTGCCATTCGCTCGCTCATCAAGGCTGCCGAAGGCGACGCGGTGGTGCATCCGGCGCGCTCTGATCTGTCGAGCCTGCGCATCTTGGGCAGTGTGGGCGAGCCCATCAACCCCGAAGCCTGGATGTGGTACCACAAGAACGTGGGCGGCGAGCGTTGCCCCATCGTGGACACCTTCTGGCAGACAGAAACCGGTGGCCACGTCATCACCCCGCTGCCCGGTGCCACGCCGCTGGTGCCCGGCAGCTGCACGTTGCCGCTCCCAGGCATCACGGCCGCCATCGTCGATGAGATGGGCAATGATGTTCCCAATGGATCGGGAGGCATTCTGGTCATCAAGCGCCCTTGGCCCAGCATGATCCGTACCATCTGGAACGACCCCGAGCGCTTCAAGAAGAGCGTACTTCCCCGAAGAGCTCAAGGGCTACTACCTGGCCGGTGACGGCGCCGTGCGCAGCTGCTGACCGGGGATACTTCCGCATCACTGGCCGCATCGACGATGTGCTGAACGTCTCCGGCCACCGGATGGGCACGATGGAGATCGAGTCGGCCCTGGTTTCCAAGACCGATCTGGTCGCGGAAGCCGCGGTGGTGGGTCGGCCCGACGATGTGACCGGCGAGGCCATCTGCGCCTTTGTGGTGCTTAAGCGATCACGTCCCACCGGCGAGGAGGCCAAGCAGATCGCCAACGAATTGCGCGCCTGGGTCGCCAAGGAGATCGGGCCCATCGCCAAGCCCAAGGACATCCGCTTTGGCGACAATCTGCCCAAAACGCGCAGCGGCAAGATCATGCGGCGCCTGCTGCGCAGCATTGCCAAGGGCGAGGCGATCACGCAGGACACCAGCACGCTGGAGAATCCGGCGATCCTGGACCAGTTGTCGGAGACGAACTGAGTTGTCAGGCCATTGCCGGCACTTTGCCGGCTGTGGACTTTCATCTCCGGCCGCCCCGACACGCTCTGCGGGCAGGTTTCGGGTGCACTGTAGGACAGTGGCTGAAAGCAGAGCCGATTCGCGGTCGGCAGCTTCTTCATGCGTTACAACTGCTGCACCGCGTGATCGGCCTGTTGGGTCGAGCGCTCTGCTGACTGGAGTAAACCATGCATCTGCGATCTGTTGTTCTTTTGTTGACCGTGCTGGCCATTGCCGCACTTGCTGCCTTCAACTGGCCAACGTTGGCCGAACCCTCGTTGGTGTCGTTGGGCATCATGTCTATCGATGCGCCGTTGGGGCTGATCATGCTGGCACTTACGGCTCTGCTCAGCATCTTCTTTGTGGCTTATGTGCTTTCGCTCCAAGGTTCTGTGTTGATGGAAACCCGTCGCCACACCAAGGAGCTGCACGCCCAGCGTGAACTGGCTGACCGTGCAGAAGCGTCTCGCTTCACCGAGTTGCGGGCCTTTCTGGAAGCCCAACACCAGCAGGCCCACACCGCGTTGCTTCAGCGTATGGATGTTATGGAGGCGCACCTCGCCGCGCGAGCCCAGGAGACTGACAACACCACGGCCGCCTATGTGGGGCAGTTGGAGCAGCAACTGCGTGCGCGGGAACACGGTAGTTCGCTGACGCCTATCGGTTGATGTTGACTGTGTCCATTGCTGGGTTGCCTCATCGGCATCTTTGGCGATGGCTCCCAAAATAAAACAGCCGCGACACAGAAATGTGGCGCGGCTGTTTTGTTTTTTGCGAAGCCAAGGGCTCCGCTGCGATGTCGATTACTTGTGGGTCATGACCCAAGCAGCCAGCTTTTTGGCATCCGCGTCATTGACTTGGGCATTGGCTGGCATGGGCACCGGGCCCCATACGCCTGCACCGCCTTTAATGATCTTGGCGGCCAGTTTGTCCACCGCGTCCTTTTGGCCTGCATATTTGGCGGCCACATCCTTGTAAGAGGGCCCCACCAGCTTCTTGTCCACTGCATGGCATGCCATACAATTTTTGGAGGTTGCGAGGGCCAGATCGGCCATTGCGGGTGCTGCAACCGATAGCGTCATGGCAAGTGTGATCAGGGTACGCTTCATGGTGGGAATTCCTGTGGGTTGGGTTACAGTGCTTTTAATGGAATTGTAGTGACTTGGGTTGACATGCATTTGTCCTCAGTCAATCAGGCCTTTTGCGGCGTTTTCTGGAGACTGCGATGTATCTGCTGGGTCTTTCTCTCATTTTGCTGGCACTGAAGTACTTGGAAATCGGTCCAGTCGCCACCTGGTCGTGGTGGTGGGTGATGTCTCCTTTTGGTCTCACACTGCTATGGTGGGCCTGGGCTGATGCCACCGGATATACCAAGCGTAAAGCTATGGAAAAGATGGACCAGCGCAAACAAGACCGGATCAACAAGCACAAGGAAGCCCTGGGTATTGCTCCGCGCAAGCCGCGATGAACCTCTTTTGAGGGCGCAGCCCGCACACTCCCGGTTTATCGAGGCACAGACAAAAAAGCCCGTGGCGTCATCACACCACGGGCTTTTTCGCGATTCAACCAAGGCATTGGGCCTGGCAATGTCTATCAATAGGCGTCCAAAACAGCGCCCTTGCTCGCGCTTGATGCGTTGAAGGCAAACTTGGCCTGCACACCGCGCGTATAGCGCGGGGCAGGGGCTGTCCAAGCGGCGCGGCGCTTGGCAATTTCTTCATCGCTCACGTTCAGTTCCAGCAGCAACTGGCGCGCGTCAATGGTGATGCTGTCGCCCTCGTTGACGAAGGCAATCGTGCCACCGGCTGCCGCTTCCGGCGCCACGTGGCCCACCACCATGCCCCAGGTGCCGCCGGAGAAGCGGCCGTCGGTGATCAGGCCCACGCTTTCGCCCAGGCCGGCGCCGATCAGCGCACCGGTGGGGGCCAGCATTTCGGGCATGCCGGGGCCGCCCTTGGGGCCCAGGTAGCGCAGCACCATCACGTCGCCGGCTTTGATCTTGCCGGCCAGGATGGCTTCCAGCGCGGATTGCTCGTCGTCGAACACGCGGGCCGGGCCGGTGATGACGGGGTTCTTCAGGCCGGTGATCTTGGCAACTGCGCCTTCGGGGCTCAGGTTGCCCTTCAGGATGGCCAGGTGGCCCTGGGCGTACATCGGCTTGTCGATGCCGCGGATCACGTCTTGGTCGGCACGTGGCACATCGGGCACGTCCTTGAGCACTTCGGCAATGGTCTTGCCGCTGATGGTGATGCAGTCGCCATGCAGCAGGCCCGCGTTCAGCAGAACCTTCATCACTTGTGGAATGCCGCCGGCGCGGTGCAGGTCCACAGCAAGGTACTTGCCGCTGGGCTTCAGGTCGCACAACACGGGGGTCTTTTGGCGCACGCGCTCGAAGTCGTCGATGGTCCATTCCACTTCGGCCGCATGCGCGATGGCCAGAAAGTGCAGCACTGCGTTGGTCGAGCCCCCCGTGGCCATGATCACCGCTACGGCGTTCTCAATCGACTTCTTGGTCACGATGTCGCGGGGCTTCAGGTCCATCTTGATGGCCTCGATCAGCACCTTGGCCGATTCCTTGGCCGAGTTCATCTTCTCGTCGTGCGGGTTGGCCATCGTGGACGAGTAGGGCAGGCTGATGCCCAGTGCCTCGAAGGCGCTGGACATGGTGTTGGCGGTGTACATGCCGCCGCACGAGCCGGTGCCTGGAATGGCGCGCTTTTCGATCTCTTTCAGGTCAAAGTCGCTCATCTTGCCCGCAGCGTTCTCGCCCACGGCCTCGAACACGCTCACGATGTTCAGGTCCTTGCCCTGGTAGTGGCCCGGCAGGATGGTGCCGCCATACACGTAGATGGCAGGCACGTTGGCGCGCAGCATGCCCATCAGGCCGCCGGGCATGTTCTTGTCACAGCCGCCGACCACCAGCACACCGTCCATCCACTGGCCGCCCACGCAGGTCTCGATGCAGTCGCTGATCACCTCGCGGCTCACCAGGCTGTACTTCATGCCCTCGGTGCCCATGGCCATGCCGTCGCTGATGGTGGGCGTGCCGAAAACCTGGGCGTTGCCGCCTGCTTCTTCAATGCCTTCGATGGCTGCGTCGGCCAGCTTCTGTAGACCGCTGTTGCAAGGCGTGATGGTGCTGTGGCCGTTGGCCACGCCGACCATGGGCTTGACGAAATCGCCTTCCTCGTAGCCCATGGCGTAGTACATGGAGCGGTTGGGTGCCCGCGACTTGCCTTGCGTGATGTTGGCGCTGCGGCGGTTGATGGGCTGGATGGGGATGATTTTGGTGTCTGCCATGAGTGGTTTCCTGGTGGGGGGCTTGATGCCGTGCGCTTTGGGGGCAGTCCTGCGGCCAGGGTGCCCAGCGCTGTGGGGGCCTAAGTATGCGGCGTTTGGCCTGGTGTTTCCAATCCCTTTCACAGCCTCTATTAATATGTAAAACATATCACTGGAGCAGTTCGTTGAAAGAAACACTCATCGACGTGCGTGCGTGGCGCCAGTTCGTGGCGGTCGCCGAAGAGCTGCACTTTGGCCGCGCAGCGATTGCGTCTGCACATGACCCAGCCACCGCTCACACAGGCGATTGCGCAGCTGGAGCGATCCCTGGGTGTGATGCTGTTCGACCGCACACGGCGGCGCGTGGCGCTGACCCCAGCGGGCGAGGCGCTGCTGCCAGATGTGCGCGACTTTTTGGAGCGCGCATTGGCGCTGCCGGTGCGGGCGCGCGCTGCAGCCGCGGGCGAGGTGGGGCGGGTGAGGCTGGCCTTTGTCTCAACCATCGCCTTTGAGCGGCTGCCCGAATGGGTGCGCGATTTTCGCGTGCTCTGCCCGCAGGTGGCTCTGGAGCTTGTGGAGGCCACGGGCGACGTGCAGCGCGCCCTTTTTGCTCGTGGTGAGCTTGATGCCGGCCTGGTGCTGCACTCGCCTGGTGCGGCGCCGCCCGAGCTGGCACGCTTGCCTGTGGCGCAAGAGCCTTTGGTGCTGGCGCTGCCCGAGCACCATCCGCTGGCCCGCGCGCCGCGCCTGGACCTGGCCCAGGTGTTGGCCGAACCGCTGGTGATTTTTCCGCGCCGCATCGTGCCCTCCCTGCACGACGCCATCTTTGCGCTGTACCACACGGCCGGGCGTGTACCGATGGTGGCGCAGGAGGCCATCCAGATGCAGACCATCGTGAACCTGGTGTGGGGCGGCCTGGGCGTGGCCTGGGTGCCTGAAAGCGTGACACAGTTTCGCCGCGAGGGCGTGGTCTATCGAGCGGCGGATGCGTTTGGAACTATCGGGGGCAGGGCAAGAGCCAAAGCCACCAAGGCCGATGCAGCGGCCCGGCTACCGGCGTGTGAGACCAGCCTGGTCTGGCCTGCAGCGCTCGACAACCCCGTGTTGGCGCGATTTGTGGATTTTGTGCGTGAGCGTTCGGCACCCTGCTGAACTCAGCCCAACGCAGGCGGTTTGGCGCGCGCACGCACAAACAGCAAGGCTGAGGCAACCGCCAGCATCGGCAGCATCACGGCGTTGATGGCTGTCCAGCCCACACCGTTGAGCAGGGCCCCAGAGGCAAAGGACATCAGCGCCGCCACGATGCAGTTGGCCAGCAGCATCAGCGTCTGGGCCTGGCCGCGCTCAGCCAGCGCGTCCAGCGAAAGGTTGCCCCCCGAGACGCGAGGGAATCCAATCGAGCAGTGCTGCCAGCCGGTGCGCGCGCCGTATCTCTTACGCCGACAGCAAAGCCCGCAGCTTGCATCCCAGCCACCCGGCGGAAGCTCGGGCTGCCACAGACCCGCGAAACCGCTATCCCTACCGGGCCTGGAGCGGTGTACGGTGAGGCACCATCGGGCGCGGGCACAATACCGGCCACCATGCTGACCTATCCCCACATCGATCCCGTTGCCCTGCAGATTGGCCCGCTGGCCATCCACTGGTATGGCCTGACTTATCTCGCGGCCTTTGGCCTGTTCATGCTGCTGGGCATCCGGCGCCTGCGGCACGAGCCTTTTGTTTCCATCACCGGCCCGGGCGCCTGGTCGCGCAAGGATGTCGAGGACATCCTCTTTCTTGGAGTGGCTGGCGTTGTGGTGGGCGGGCGACTCGGGTACTGCCTGTTCTACAAGCCCGGCTATTACCTCAGCCATCCGCTGGAGATTTTTGCGGTGTGGCAGGGCGGGATGGCGTTTCACGGTGGATTGCTGGGTGTGATCGTGGCGATGATCTGGTTCGCGCACTCGCGCAAGCGCCCCTGGCTGCAGGTGGCTGACTTCGTGGCGCCGTGCGTGCCCACTGGCCTTGCGGCCGGGCGCGTGGGTAACTTCATCAACGGCGAGTTGTGGGGCCGTTTTGCCAGCCCCGACCTGCCTTGGGGCATGGTGTTTGCGCACAGCGGCTCCCTGCAGCCGCGGCACCCGTCACAGGTCTACCAGTTTCTGCTCGAAGGTGTGCTGCTGTTCATCCTGCTGTGGCTTTACGCGCGCAAGGAGCGCCGTCAGGGCCAGGTGGCTGCGGCTTTCCTGGTGGGCTATGGCGCCTTCCGCTTCATCGCCGAATATTTCCGCGAACCGGATGCCTTCCTGGGCATCCTGTCATTGGGCATGAGCATGGGCCAGTGGCTGTGCTTGCCGATGATCGCCGCGGGCGTGGGTCTGTGGGTGTGGGCGCAGCGCCAGCCGGTAGTGGCATCGTCTGATAAATTCAAGTGAAAATGGCCTCTAGCGCTTTACTGGTAAGCGCTAGTAGCTATAAATATCATAGTTATTGCCTTTGGATGCCTTACTGTGCTGTGCTTGCACGCGTTTCACACGGGGACAGCGTCTATCCCTGTGTTGATTCGCCCTGCGCTGGCCTGCGTTAAGCCAGGGCCTTCTTCATGTACGCCAGGTAGAACCCCGGCACATAGTCGTCAATGCGTGCGTACTCCGCGTAGCCTTGTTTGAGATAGAACGCCCGGGCTTGCCATTCGAAGGTTTCCAGCTTGCTGTGGCGCGCACCCAGCGACTTGCCTTGCGTTTCCGCCCAGCGCAACACATGTGATCCCAAGCCATGGCTGCGGTGGTCTTCGGCCACCCACAACACGTCGGTGTGCAGCCAGTTCAAAAACACATAGGCGCGTATTCCGGCAACCAGCCGCCCTTGCGCATCGCGCGCATCCAGTCGCACGGGCTGCGAGTCGGGGTACTCCTCGACAAAACGATAGTTGAACTGGCGTAACTCGCGGCCCAGCGTGCCTGCGCGCAGGTCTTCGGGGGAGGGCGAGGCAAAGGTCAGAGCAGCAATCATGCGCGTGGAGTATGGGCGAGTCGATGGGTGAGGACCGCGACAGCCTCCAAGCACATGCGCATGGGTGTTCAGAACGTGTTTGCTACTCCCCGCGCTACCCATCAAACGCGCGATCCGCAATTGGTGAAGTCATTCTGTTGGCGCCATCCTAGTGGGGCCCGGTGTTGCGCAACGGCCCCATCGCCCGCCCGTTTGTCGGGTGGAATGTGAATTTCAGGGTTTTCCTCTTGTTATTTTGCGTAATTATGAGAAATTACACATCAGTTGGAGTGATGTTGACGTTTGACCGCATTTGATGCCACGTTGACTGCAATAGCTGCAAGCAATTCGCCTGCGCACTTCGACCAACCCTGAGTTCATTCGCACCATGCGCCTGGTTCCCAACTCACTGCACGACGAAGCGGCTTCGCGCTTGCGCGAGCAGATTTTTGAAGGTGCGCTACCGCCCGGGAGCTTTCTGGACGAGGGGGCTCTTTGCGAGCGGCTTGCGATTTCACGCACCCCGCTGCGCGAGGCACTGAAGGTGCTGGTGGCCGAAGGGCTGCTTCGCCACGAGCCCCGCCGCGGTTGTTTTGTGGCACAAATTACCGAGCGCGACCTGGACGATATTTTCCCCGTCATCGCGCTGCTGGAGGGCCGTGCCGCGCACGAGGCCACGCGCAAAGCGAGTGGTGCGGACGTCGCGGCCTTGGAGGCCTTGCACGACCGGCTTCAGCAGTGCGCTGCCGACGGGCGGGTCACCGATTACTACGAGGCCAACTACGCCATTCACGAGGCCTTCATCACGCTGGCCGACAACCGCTGGCTGGCCCAGGTGATTGGTGATTTGCGAAAAATTCTGCGCCTGGCACGCGCGCAAACCCTGCACGTGCCCGGCCGTCTGCAGCAAAGCCTGGCCGAGCACCTGGCGGTGTTTGCGGCCCTCAAGGCCCGCGACTGCGATGCCGCTGAAGAAGCCATGCGCACCCACTTGTTGCGCCAGCGCGATGCGCTGCGTGACGTCGCTCGCAACCATCAATCGAGGCTGACACCATGATCACCACCACCCCTGAATGGATCTCCCGCAGTGTGTCGCGTTTGCGTTCTGCGGCGCCCTCCGCTGATAAATCTGCGGACAAAACACCGGTTAAATCATCCGAAAAACTGCCTGATAAACCCGGCGAAAAGCCGAGACGAAAAGGCGGCGGACAAGACCGCCAAACTGGCAGGCCTCGACAAGACCGTGACCGATGTCGTGGCCAAGGTGGCGGTGCCGCGATCCACGCACGAGCGGCTGCAGGCCACTTTGCGCCGCGGGCAAGAGTCGCTGTCGCCCCGCGCACTGCGCCGCCTGCTGGCCGATCTGCAGGAGGTGGTGGCGCCGCAGGTGAGCGAGCTGGAAGGTGGGCGTCGCGCCCAGGCCGTGGCCCAGTGGTACGCCAAGGCCGAGCCCGAAGAGCGGCGCGACATGTGGCTGTTGATGTGCGAGCAGTTCGCGCCCGACGCCACGCGCTTCAAGTCGGCCCGCCAGCGCTATGAGGCCGCTGCGGGCACGGCCGAAGAAGGGCAGGCCGAAATCAGTCTGCGCCGCGCGCTGGTGTCGCCGCGCACCCGTTTGCTGCAGCGGTTTTCGGTGTTTCCTGAAGGCATGCGATTTTTGCTCGACCTGCGGGCGGAGCTGCTGCCGCTGCTCAAGGCCGACAAGCGCCTGTTGGCGCTCGATGCCGAGCTGGAGCACCTGTTTTCGACCTGGTTTGATGTGGCGTTTCTGGAGCTGCGGAGGTTGTCTTGGGACTCGCCTGCGTCGTTGATCGAAAAGCTCATCAAGTACGAGGCCGTGCACGACATCCGCAGTTGGGCCGACCTCAAAAACCGCCTCGACAGCGACCGCCGCTGCTACGGCTTCTTTCACCCCCGGTTGCCCAACGAGCCGCTGATTTTTGTCGAAGTGGCGCTGGTCGACCGCATCTCCAACAGCATTACGCCGTTGCTGGATGAATCAGCGGCAGCGACCGACCTGAACAAAGCCACCACAGCCATTTTTTACTCGATCAGCAACACCCAGACGGGGTTGCGGGGCGTGAGCTTTGGCGACTCGCTCATCAAGCATGTGGTGGAGACGCTCACGGCCGAGTTCCCGCGTCTGCGCACGTTTGCCACGCTGTCGCCGATACCGGGTTTCCGCTCTTGGCTGGGCAAGCATGCGGGTGCGATGCTAGAACGCCTGGACGACAAGCGCCGCACCGAGCTGGGCCGCGCGGTGGGCTTTGAACCCCCGCAAGCCACGCACCTGCTGGCCGCGTGTGACAAGGCACTGGAGCTGGATGCCAAGTCGCCCGTGCGCCAGATGCTGCTGGAGTGCGCTGCGTACTATTTGGGCCGCGAGCTGCAAGAGGGCAAGCCGGTCGACCCAGTGGCCCGTTTCCACCTGGGCAATGGGGCCCGGGTCGAGCGCTTGAACTGGGCAGGAGACCCCTCCAACAAAGGGCAGAAACAATCGTACGGGTTGATGGTGAATTACCTGTACGACATCAAGCGCATCGACAAGCACCGCAGCTTGCTCGCGCAGGGCAAGGTGCCGGTGTCGGGGGACATCGACAGCCTTTGCCGCGACTGACGCCAGCACAAGGCGGCCACCGGGTTTTGGGGGTCACCTTCGATTGCTACCATGGGCCTTGGCCTGTGGCGGGTGGTTGAAGGTTTCAACAACCGGGGGCTGCCAGCCTGCTGATCCATTTTTACAACGACGACAACAGGAGACAAGGAATGAAAGACATGCGAATTCAACGCAGAGACGTATTGCTGGGCGCTGCGGCCGCAGGCCTGGGATTGGCTGGTGGCCCTGCCTGGGCGCAGGCTTCGGGCTGGCCAAGCAAGCCGGTGAATCTGGTGGTGCCTTTCCCCGCAGGTGGGGGCACGGATGCCTTTGCCCGTCCGCTGGCAGCGCAGTTTTCAAAGGCCACGGGCAAGACCCTGGTAATCGACAACCGCGGCGGCGCGGGCGGCACCGTGGGAGCGAGCTATGCCGCCAAGGCAACGCCAGACGGCTACACCCTTTTCATGGGCGCCGTGCATCACGCCATCGCCCCGTCGATGTACCCCAAACTCGACTACGACATCGAGAAAGATTTCATCCCCCTGGCCTTGCTCGCCAACGTGCCGCAAGTGGTCGTGGTCAACCCCAAGGCCGTGCCCGTGAACAACTTCCAGCAGTTCATGGACTACGTCAAGCGCAACCCCGCCAAGCTGAATTACGGCTCGGCCGGCGCGGGCACCTCCCACCACCTGGCAGGCGAACTGTTCAAGCAGCAGACTGGCACCTTCATCACCCACATTCCCTACCGCGGCGCAGGCCCTGCGCTTCAGGATTTGATCGGTGGACAGGTCGACATGATGTTTGACGGCCTGGGTTCATCGGCTGCGCACATCAAGGCGGGCCGTATCAAGGCACTCATGGTGTCGGGCCCCAAGCGCAACCCGGCTTTCCCCGATGTGCCTTGTGCATCCGAAGTCGGCTTGCCCGACTACACCGTGACCACCTGGTACGGCCTGTGGGCCCCCAAGGGAACGCCCGCCGACGTGCAGGCGCGCATCGTGGAAGAGATCCGCAAGCTGGGTTCTGCCGAAGAGCTCAAGGCAATCTGGGGCAACAACGGTGCTGAATATGGCGGCATGACCCAACAGCAGTTCGCGGGCATGGTCAGTAGCGAGGTCAAGCGCTGGGCGGCGGTGGTGAAGGCTTCTGGCGCGAAACTTGACTAACCCCCTGAGGCGCTTCGCGCCTTCCCCCTGAAGGGGGACGCCACCCGTGGCCCGGCGAAGCCGGTTCCACGGTGGCACTGGCGATGGCGCTGCGCCAGTTGTTGCGGGCAGGGGACTTTGCAATCGTGATTGGCAACGAATATGTCTGGTGAAGTTTTGATGGATGCGGGTGAGCAGGGTGTGGTGCATGTCACCTTGCGCCACGCCGGGCGGCTGAACGCCATGTCGCGGGGCATGTGGCGGCAGTTGCGGGGGGTGTTTGAAGACATTCAGCAACGCAGCGATGTGCGCTGCGTGCTCCTTGCGGGTGAAGGTGATGCCTTTTGTGCGGGCGGCGACATTTCGGAATACCCCGACTTTCGGTTTGATGCCGATGCCTTGCGCGACTTTCATGAAAACGATGTGTGGGGCGGGCTGAACGCCATGCTCCAGTGCGATGTGCCCGTCGTCGCGCAGATCAGCGGTGCGTGCATGGGCGCGGGGGTGGAGATTGCCAGCTGCTGCGACATCCGCATTGCGGGCAGCAGCGCCCGTTTTGGCGCGCCGATTGCCAAGCTCGGTTTTCCGATGGCGCCGCGCGAGGCGCAACTGGTGGCGGGCGCGGTGGGCGATGTCACGGCCCGGCAGATGCTGCTGGAGGCCGCCACGTTCAGCGCCTCCGACATGCTGGCGCGCGGGTTTCTCAGTCGCATGGTGCCCGACGACCAGACCGCCGCCGAAGCGCTGGGTAGCGCGCTGCGCGTTGCCGTCCTCGCGCCGCAGGCGGCACGCATGAATAAACAGACATTTCGAGCATTAAAAGTGCCTCTAGCGCTTGATGGTAAAGCGCTAGTAGCTACAAAAAATATAGTGATTGACTCGCCAGACCCTTATGCCTATGCGGACAGCGCCGAGCACCGCGAAGGCATTACCGCGTTTCTTGAAAAGCGCGCTCCCGTGTTTTGAATGGGGTTCGAACCCTTTGTTGACCTGAACATTTGCAACTTCGCCTCCACTGCCATGAGCCAAAACAACCTCTTCAGCGCACTGCGCGCAGCCTTTCCCGCAGACCTCAGCAGCACCGCCGTGGAGACCACCGCGGCCGACGGCACGCCGCTGCTCTACACCTGGGCCGACCTGGACCACGCCAGTGCGCGCATCGCCAATTTGCTCGCATCGCTGAAACTGCCCGAAGGCAGCCGCGTGGCCGTGCAGGTGGAAAAGTCGGTCGAAGCCATGCTGCTGTACCTTGCCACGTTGCGTGCGGGCTACGTGTTCTTGCCGCTCAATACGGCGTACCAGAGTGCCGAGATCGAATACTTCATCGGCAACGCCGAGCCTGCGGTGGTGGTGTGCAGCCCCGGCAACTTTGGCTGGGTGTCCAAAATCGCCTTCACACTGGGCACGCAGCATGTCTTCACGCTGGGCGACGACCGCACCGGCAGCCTGCTGGACCGCGCCGCGCACCATGGCGACACGCACACACCGGTGCAGCGCAAGGCCGACGACCTGGCCGCCATTCTGTACACCAGCGGCACCACGGGCCGCAGCAAGGGCGCGATGCTCACGCACGGCAACCTGCTGTCGAATGCGCAGGTGCTCAAGGACTATTGGGGCTGGACGGCTACCGGAGGGCCTGATGGCCGTGGTGACGTACTCATTCACGCACTCCCCATCTTCCACGTGCACGGCCTGTTCGTGGCCATTCACGGCGCGCTCATCAACGGCAGCAAGATGATCTGGATGGCCAAGTTCGACCCCAAGGCCGTGTTGGCCGCCATGCCGCGCGCGACCGTCTTCATGGGCGTGCCCACGCTGTATGTGCGACTGCTGGCCGAGGCGGGTCTTAACAAGGAGACTGCGAAGAACATGCGCCTGTTCATTGCAGGCTCTGCGCCGCTGCTCATCGAAACCTTCAACGAATGGCAGCAACGCACCGGCCACACCATTCTGGAGCGTTACGGCATGAGCGAGACCATCATGCTCACATCCAACCCCTACGCCGCCGACAAGCGCCACGCAGGTCAAACCGAGCGGCGCGGCGCGACGGTAGGGTTCCCGCTGCCCGGCGTGGGCCTGCGTGTGGTGGACGACGCCAATAAGGCATTGCCAGTGGGCGAGATCGGCGCCATCCAGGTCAAGGGTCCCAACGTGTTCAAGGGCTACTGGCGCATGCCCGAGAAGACGGCCGAAGAATTCACGAGCGACGGTTGGTTCAAGACCGGCGACGTGGGCAAGGTCGATGAGCGCGACTACGTGAGCATCGTCGGCCGCAGCAAGGACCTCATCATCAGCGGTGGCTACAACGTCTACCCCGCCGAGATCGAGGGCTACATCAACGACATGCCCGGCGTGGCCGAAAGTGCGCTGGTGGGGTGCCACACCCCGACTTTGGCGAAGTGGGCGTGGCGGTGGTCATTGCCAAGCCCGGCGCTACGCTGGACCCAGATGCCATCGTGACGTCGCTCAAGTCGCAACTCGCCAACTTCAAGATCCCGAAGAAGTGTTTTGTAGTGCCCGAACTGCCGCGCAACACCATGGGCAAGGTGCAAAAGAACCTGCTGCGTGATCAGCACAAGGGGCTATTTGCCTGAAGTGCGGATCAGCACAAAAACACAAAAGGGGCGCGGGCCCCTTTTTTATCTTCCAGATGATGGCGAGCGTGCTTCAGTTTCGATAGCTGCTAGCGCTTGTTGCGCAAGCGCTAGCAGCATATTTCAATACAATTCTGCATGCAATAGTGTCAGCGCAGCACCAGCACCGGGATGTGCGAATGCGTCAGCACATGCTGCGTCTCGCTGCCCAGCAGCAAGCGTTTGAGTCCCTTGCGGCCGTGGGAGGCCATCACGATCAGGTCGCACTTGTGCTTTTTGGCGGCCGAGATGACGGCTTCTGCCACCAGATCGGACTTGGCAATGACGGCCTTGACCGTCACGCCTTGTGCTTCGCCCTGGGCCTTGACGCCGTCGACCATCGCCTGCGCGGCATCGCCCCATTGGGTTTCGATGCGTTTCACGTCGCTCACGTCCACCGGCATTCCCCCTTCAAAATAACTGCGCGGGTAGCGAGGCACGACCTTGAGGGCTACCACCGTGGCGCCGGTCATGGCGGCCAGCGACAGGCCATGCTCCACCGCTTTGCCAGACAAGGGCGAACCATCGGTGGCGATCAGGATGCGTTTGTACATAAGAGTCTCCTCGAAGTGATGGAACAAGCGTAAGTCGAATCTTGTCCCGCGACTTGATCCAGGTCAATGTCCTGGACGGGGTGCACCGATAGGCTTGAACCATGTCAATGTTTCGATCCGGTGCGCCGACTTCTCTGCCCGCGCAACCGCCTGACGCACAGCTTGCCGCGACGCCTGCCGCGCAGTCGCCAACGCTGTTGCTGGACGATCCGCAGGAGTGGCTGGCGTTTGGTCGGCCTTGCACGTCGGCTGGCAGCCCTTTGGCCGCTGCAGCGGCAGATGCATCACCCTCCGCAGATCCCGCGTCGCAGTTTTGGGATTCTCACGTGGTGCTGGAGGGCATGCACTGTGCGGCCTGCGCCCTGACCATCGAAGACGCGCTGCGTGCAGTGCCCGGTGTACTGCAGGCCGATGTCAGTGCGGCCACACGCCGCGCGCGTGTGGTGTGGAACCCGGCGCAGGTGCGCCCCTCGGCGTGGATAGAAGCCGTACAAAAAGCGGGCTACAGCGCCATGCCCGCCATGGATGCGTTTGCGCGCGGCCAGCGCCTGCGCGAGAACCGCCGCGCGCTGTGGCGCTGGCTGGTGGCGGGCTTTTGCATGATGCAGGTGATGATGTACGCATGGCCCGGCGTATGTCGCCGCAGCCCGGGGATCTGACGGGCGAGATGGAGCAGTTGCTGCGCTGGGCCTCCTGGGTGCTCACGCTGCCCGTGGTGGTGTTCTCTTGCGGGCCGTTCTTTCGCCAGTGCGCTGCGCGACATGCCGCACTGCGCCGCGTCAGCATGGACCTGCCGGTGGCGCTGGGCATGGCCATCACCTTCGTGGTCAGCACGGCAGGCACGTTCGACCCCACAGGCATCTTCGGCAAGGAGGTGTACTACGACTCGCTAACGATGTTTGTGTTCTTCCTGCTCACCGGCCGCTGGCTGGAGCTGCGCCTGCGCGACCGCACCGCGGGCGCGCTGGAGGCGGTGATGAACCGGCTGCCCGACAGCGTGGAGCGGCGCGAGGCAGATGGCAGTTTTGAGCGCGTGGCCGCGCGCCGCCTGATGGTGGGCGACACCATCCGCGTGCTGCCGGGCGAGGCGTTTCCGGCCGACGGGCGCGTCACGGTGGGCAACACGCATGCCGACGAGGCATTGCTGACGGGTGAGTCCACCCCGGTAGCGCGCCCTGTAGGCAGCACGGTGATGGCGGGCAGCTACAACCTGCAAGCGCCGGTCGAGTTGATCGTGGAGGGCACCGGCAGCCAAACCCGCTTTGCGCAAATCGTGGCGCTGATGGAAAGCGCGTCGCTGCAAAAGCCGCGCCTGGCGCAGCTGGCGGACCGCATTGCCCGGCCGTTCCTGGTGGCTGTGCTGGTGGCGGCGGTATTGGCGGCGGTGTATTGGTGGCCGTCGGACCCGGGGCATGCGCTGATGGTGGCGGTGGCAGTGCTGATCGTCACCTGCCCGTGCGCGCTGTCGCTGGCGACGCCGGTGGCCATGCTGACCGCTGCGGGCACGCTGGCGCGCCATGGCGTGCTGGTGCGCAATCTGCAAGGGCTGGAGGCGCTGGCGAGTGTGGACACCGTGGTGTTCGACAAAACCGGCACGCTCACCCGTGACGGCATGGCGCTGCAGTCCGTGCACACCGCCCCGGGTTGGACAGCCGACGAGGTGTTGTCGCTGGCGGCTGCGCTGGCGCGCCAGTCCATGCACCCTGCATCGCGTGCTGTGGTGGCCGCTGCATCGGCGCGAGGATGCGCGCTGGGCCGTGGCCCACTTGCATGAAGACGCGGGGCTGGGGCTGGTCGCCACGGTGAACGACACCACCGGCGTACAGCCGCAGCGCACCCTGCGGCTCGGCTCCGCCGTCCACGCGGGCGTGGCCGCACAGGAAGGGCGTGAAGCGTTGCAGGTGGTGCTGGCCGAACAGTTGGCAGACGGCCAAACCACCGAGTTGGCCCGGTTTGACCTGGTGGAGCACTTGCGCTCCGAAGCGCCGTGGTGGTCCACACGCTGTCGCAAGAGGGTGTGGCCGTGCACTTGTTGTCGGGTGACCGCATGGGCGCTGTGCAGCGTGTGGCGGCGCAGGCAGGCATCGACCACGCGCAGGGCGAGTGCACGCCGCAAGGCAAGCTGGTGGCATTGCAGGCTCTGCAGGCCGCTGGCCGCCGGGTGGCCATGGTGGGCGATGGGCTGAACGACGGGCCCGTGCTTGCAGGGGCCCATGTCTCTTTTGCGTTTGGCCGCGCCGTCCCCCTCGCGCAATCGCAGGCCGACTTTGTGGTGCTGGGCGACAGCCTGGCGCTGGTGCCGCAAACGGTGCTTCTTGCTCGCCGCACCTTGCGTGTGGTGCGGCAAAACCTGTGGTGGGCAGCTGGCTACAACGCGTTGTGCGTGCCTCTGGCGGTGGTGGGCTGGATGCCCGCGTGGCTGGCGGGCCTGGGCATGGCGCTCAGTTCGCTGCTGGTGGTGCTCAACGCAGCGCGCCTTGCGCGGGACCTGCCTGAACTGGCCGCCACTCTGCCGAGCAGCCCTTCCGCCGAAGCCCCCACGTTGCCCGAAAGCCTTTCAAAGACAACCCTGGAGCCCGTCTGATGGACATCCTCTATCTGCTGATTCCGCTTTCGGTGGTGCTGGTGCTGATGGTGCTTGCGGGCCTGTGGTGGGCGGTGTACCACGGCCAGTTCGAAAGCGTCGAACAAGAAGGTGAGCGGATTCTCCGAGACGATTGACTTGTGTCAATGCCTGTTGGCCGCTGCTGCAAGAAACTCCTACTGCAATACAAAAGAGGTGCCCGATGGATTCTCCAAAAACAATGGCTGCGCACTACAACGATACGGTGGTGAGGCAGTTCTCGATCCTGGCCGTGGTCGTGGGTGTGGTCGGCATGCTGGTGGGCGTGATCATTGCCGCCCAGCTCGCCTGGCCGGAACTCAACTTCGGCATTCCGTGGCTCAGCTATGGCCGCTTGCGACCCTTGCACACCAATGCGGTGATTTTTGGGTTTGGCGGTAGCGCGCTGTTTGCTACCAGCTATTACGTGGTGCAGCGCACCTGCCAGGTCCGGCTGTTTGCGGGGCCACTCGCGGCCTTCACCTTCTGGGGGTGGGTGCTGGTCATTGCCGGTGCTGTTGTCAGCTTGCCGATGGGGTACACCCAAGGCAAGGAATACGCTGAACTCGAATGGCCCATCGACATCCTGATCACGCTGGTGTGGGTGTCCTACGCCATCGTGTTCTTCGGCACCATCGGTGTGCGCAAGGTCAAGCATATCTACGTGGCCAACTGGTTCTTTGGCGCGTTCATCCTGGCGGTGGCGCTGCTGCATGTGGTCAACAGCGCGGCCATCCCGGCCGGGTTCATGAAGAGCTACTCGGCCTACGCCGGTGTGCAGGACGCCATGGTGCAGTGGTGGTATGGCCACAACGCGGTGGGTTTCTTCCTGACCGCTGGGTTCCTCGGGATGATGTATTACTTCATCCCCAAGCAGGCCGGACGTCCGGTGTACAGCTATCGCCTGTCCATCGTGCACTTCTGGGCGCTGATCTTCACCTACATGTGGGCGGGCCCGCACCACCTGCACTACACCGCGCTGCCTGACTGGACGCAATCGGTGGGCATGGTGTTCTCGCTGATCCTGCTGGCGCCCAGCTGGGGCGGAATGATCAACGGCATCATGACCCTGTCGGGTGCCTGGCACAAGCTGCGTGACGATCCCATCCTGCGCTTCCTGATCGTGTCGCTGTCGTTCTACGGCATGTCCACGTTCGAAGGTCCGATGATGTCCATCAAGACCGTCAATGCCCTGAGCCACTACACCGACTGGACCGTGGGCCACGTGCACTCCGGTGCCCTGGGCTGGGTGGGGTTGATCTCGATGGGATCGCTCTACTACCTGGTACCGCGTCTGTTCGGCAAAGACAAGATGCACTCCATCAAGGCGATCGAGCTGCACTTCTGGATGGCCACCATCGGCATCGTGCTGTACATCGCTGCCATGTGGATTGCGGGTGTGATGCAAGGCCTGATGTGGCGCGCCATCAACCCCGATGGCACGCTTACCTACACCTTTGTGGAGAGCGTGAAGGCGACTTATCCGTTCTACGTGATCCGCGTGGCAGGTGGTCTGCTGTACCTGGGCGGCATGCTGGTCATGGCCTGGAACGTGTGGCTGACGGCGATCTCGGGTCGCTCGGTCAAGGTGCCGATTCCCGCTGTGAACGCGGCCCACGCCTGAGCCCCGAAGGAGAGATAACCCATGTCTGATAACAAATCATCTGCTTCTACTGGTTCCACCGGTTTCACCCACGAAAAGGTGGAGACCAACAACTTCCTGATGATCGTGCTGATCTTGCTGGTGATCGCCATTGGCGGCCTGGTAGAGATCGTGCCGCTGTTCTTCCAGAAGTCCACCACAGAGGCCGTCAAGGGCGTGGAGCCCTACACCTCGGTGCAACTGATCGGCCGCGACGTGTACATCCGCGAAGGTTGCTACAACTGCCATTCGCAAATGATCCGGCCCTTCCGCGCCGAGACGTTGCGCTACGGCCATTACTCGGTAGCGGGCGAGTTCGTGTATGACCACCCCTTCCAGTGGGGCAGCAAGCGCACGGGGCCCGATCTGCACCGCGTGGGCGGCAAGTACAGCGATGAGTGGCATCGCATCCATCTGAACAACCCGCGCGACGTGGTGCCTGAGTCGAACATGCCAGCCTACCCGTGGCTTGAAAAGACGGTGGTCGACTCGACCGATGTCGCCACGCGCATGAAGGCGCTGCGCACCGTGGGCGTGCCTTACACCGACGAGCAGATTGCCGCGGCGCCTGCAGATGTGAAGGGCAAGACAGAAATGGACGCTCTGATCGCCTACCTGCAGGTCATGGGCCGCGCGCTCAAGTAAGCGCATTCAAGCAACACAGGAGATATCCCATGGACATCACCACCATGCGCATCGTGGCCACGCTGGCTTCAATGGCCTGCTTCATTGGCATCTGGGTGTGGGCCTATCGGGGCCGCAACAAGGCCCGGTTCGACGAGGCAGCGCAGCTGCCTTTCGAGACAGATTGATCTTCACAAGAATGAGAACACCCCATGAGTGACTTCACCAGCAATTTCTGGTCGGTCTTTGTGACCACGCTGACCCTGGGCGGCATCATTGCCTGCGGCATCCTGCTTTGGTTGGCAGGCCGCAAAAAGGTCGTTGCCAACGCTGACAACACCACTGGTCACGTCTGGGACGAAGACCTGGTGGAGATGAACAACCCGCTGCCGCGCTGGTGGGTGTGGCTGTTTGTCATCACCATCATCTTCGGTCTGGGCTACCTGGCTGCCTATCCCGGTTTGGGCACCTTCACAGGCAAGCTGAACTGGACGCAGAAGGGCGAGTACGAAGCTGAAATGGCCAAGGCGAAGACCGAGCTCACGCCGCTGTACGCGCGCTTTGCCTCCATGAAGCCAGAAGACATCGCGGTAGACCCGCAGGCCCACGCCATTGGCGAGCGCCTGTTCATGAACAACTGCGCCCAATGCCATGGGTCTGACGCCCGCGGTAGCAAGGGCTTTCCGAACTTGGCCGACAACGACTGGCTGCATGGCGGCGCGCCCGACAAGATCCGCGAGACGCTGGAGAAGGGCCGAATCGGCAACATGCCGCCCATGGCCGCTGCTGTAGGCAGCCCGGAAGACGTGCGCAACCTGTCGCACTATGTGCTGAGCCTTTCGGGCAGCCCACACGACTCGTTGCGTGCATCGCTGGGCAAGTCCAAGTTCACGGCCTGCGCAGCCTGCCACGGCATGGACGGCAAGGGCAACCATGCGCTGGGCGCCCCCAACCTGACGGACGACATCTGGCTGCATGGCTGGGGCGAGACTGCCATTGCCGCCATGATCAACAACGGCAAGGTCAATGAGATGCCCGCCCAGGCCGACAAGCTGACCGAGGCGCAGATTGGCGTTCTGGCGGCGTATGTCTGGAGCCTCTCCAACGGCAAGCAGGCGGCTGCGCGCTGAGGCCCTGGGGGCATCGTTCAATGATCGCCCCTTCGGCCCGCTGAAATAGTACCCATCCAGCACAACGAATCGACCCCACCATGAAGCCACCCAGCGAGCCTGCTCGCAAGGTCATTCCGATTACGCCCGTTGCCGCAGATGCCTCTTCCGAAGGCGAGATTGTTTCCTTGTACGAGGCGCAAAAGAAGATCTATCCACGGTCGATCAGCGGGTTGTTTGCCCGCTGGCGCTGGGGCATGGTGTTCCTCACGCAACTGGTGTTTTATGGGTTGCCATGGCTGGAGTGGGGACAGCGCCAGATGGTGTTGTTCGACCTGGGGGCTCGGCGGTTTTATATCTTTGGGCTGGTGCTGTATCCGCAGGATTTCATCTATCTCACGGGTTTGCTCATCATCTCGGCACTGTCGCTGTTTTTGTTTACCGCAGTGGCAGGGCGGCTGTGGTGTGGATTTGCTTGCCCGCAGACGGTCTACACCGAGATGTTCATGTGGATCGAGCACAAGATCGAAGGCGATCGCAGTGCCCGGTTGCGGCTGGACAAAGGCCCCTGGACGTTGGAGAAAGTACGCAAGAAGTTCTTCAAGCAGGTGGTTTGGTTGGCGGTGGCACTTCTGGACGGGCTTCACCTTTGTGGGCTACTTCGTCCCGATCCGCGAACTGGGTGGCGAGCTGTTGGCCTGGCAAGGCAGCTGGCAGATCTTCTGGGTCCTGTTCTACGGGTTTGCCACGTATGGCAATGCGGGCTACATGCGCGAACAGGTGTGCAAATACATGTGCCCCTACGCCCGTTTCCAGAGCGCCATGTTCGACAAGGACACGCTGATCGTGACCTACGACGTGGCGCGCGGAGAGCCCCGGGGACCGCGCAACAAGACGGTGGACTACAAGGCCAAAGGCCTGGGCGATTGCATTGACTGCACGCTGTGTGTGCAGGTGTGCCCGGTGGGCATCGATATCCGCAAGGGCCTGCAGTACGAGTGCATTGGTTGTGGCCTGTGCGTGGACGCCTGCGACACCGTCATGGACAAGATGCACTACCCGAAAGGGCTGATCCGGTTTTCGACGCAAAACGGTGTGGCCCAGCGCTGGAGTCAGGCGCAGATACTGCGGCGCGTGCTGCGGCCGCGTGTGTTGATCTACACCGCGGTGCTGGCCGCGTTGTGTGTGGCCATGCTGGCCAGTCTGGTCACCCGCACACCGCTCAAGGTGGATGTGGTGCGCGACCGCGCGGCCCTGTCACGCATCGTGGCCGGTGGCAAGCTGGAGAACATCTACCGCCTGCAGATCATGAATGCCACGGAGGGCCCGCAGCGCTACCGCATCAGCGCCCGGGGTTTGCAGGGCCTCGAAGTCGCCTCAGAGATGGAAGTGGATATTGGCGCCGCCGAGTCCCGGTGGGTGGCCGTGCGTCTGCAGATTCCGTATGGCTCTGCAACATCGGGTTCGCACGCCGTGCAGTTTGATGTGGAAGCCCTGGGCACTGCCGCCCATGTGTCAGAGAAGTCCGTATTTCTGGTGCCGCGATAAGCGCGGCCCTTGCTTGAACACGTCTTTTCGGACCCTGGTTGCAACGTGATTGAACACGAAGATTTTTGAGGAGTACACACCATGCCATCGACCCCCGCCATTGAGACACCGTCCGCACCGTGGTGGAAATTCGGCCATGTGTGGCTGGTTCTCTCCGGCCCCGCCATCGTGATCGTTGCAGGTTTTGTCACCCTCTGGCTGGCGATTTCTCGGCCTGACCCTGTGGTGGCGGAGGACTATTACCGCAAGGGCATCGAGATCAACAAGACATTGGAGAACCCGGAAAAAAGCATGGCGCCTGCCGTCAAAGGGCGCAACCACGCCGCCACCCCGGCGCAAGACCAACCGCGTTGAGCCTGCCGGAATGTCTGCACCGCAGTAGTGGTCCCCAGAAACATTCTCTGAGTTTTGTTCGCCGCGCTGAACCCAGCGACCACCCACCTGGCCGAAAGCGCAGCGCTGCAGGCCGTACGAGGAGACACACACTATGTGGACGCAACGCCTGATGTGGATTGCATGGCCCGCCTTTTTGATGGCAGGCGTATTGGAGATGTTGGTGTTTGCCCTGGTCGATCCGCAGGATCTGCACTGGTTTGGCCGCCGCTGGCACTGTCGCGTCAAGGCGTCTATACCCTGGCATTTTTTGTGTTCTGGGCCATCACCATGGCCACAAGTGCGCTGACGACGCTGCTGGCGATGTCACCCTTTGAGGTGAACCGGTGCCCCGTGCCGGATGGGGAGCGGCCTGATGATTGCCGCAAGACCAATCCGTCCTGTCAGTAAAAAAAAGCCCAGCAGCACGTACGTACTGTTGGGCCTTTTATTTTTCTGCTGGCTCAGTGGCAGGGTTGCTGGCTGTTCACGATGCGCTTGAGTGCATCGGTGTCCAGGATGCGCACATGGCGCTGCTTGACTTCCACAATGCCTTCTTCCACGAATTTGGAGAAAGTGCGACTCACGGTTTCCAGCTTGAGGCCCAGGTAGCTGCCAATTTCTTCGCGGGTCATGCGCAACACCAGTTCTGATTGCGAAAAGCCCCGTGCATGCAGCCGCTGCACCAGGTTGAGCAGGAACGCCGCAAGACGTTCTTCGGCGCGCATGCTGCCCAGCAGCAGCATCACGCCATGCTCGCGCACGATTTCGCGGCTCATGATCTTGTGCACATGGTGCTGCAGCGCTGTGACTTCGCGCGAAAGTTCTTCGATGCGGTCAAACGGCATCACGCAGACTTCAGCGTCTTCGAGCGCGATGGCGTCGCAGGTGTGGTGGTCGTTCACGATGCCGTCCAGGCCAATGATTTCGCCCGCCATCTGGAAGCCCGTGACCTGGTCGCGCCCGTCCTCGGTGGCGACACAGGTCTTGAAAAACCCCGTGCGAATGGCGTAGAGCGAGGTAAAGGTTTCGCCGTTGTGAAACAGCGTGCCGCCCCGCTTGACCTTGCGGCGCACGGCCACGATGTCGTCAATGCGTTGCAGTTGGTCGTCGTTCAGGCCAACGGGCATGCACAGCTCGCGAAGGTTGCAGTTGGAGCAGGCGACTTTGATGGTGAGCGGGGTTGAGCGGTGTCATGGCGCGCGGGCAGGTTGGGTTTCGAGCAGATCGCGCCCGATGGTCGGGGCGCTGGCGCCCCGGGCTGCGGAATAGCGAATGATATGAATCAAATTGTCGCTGTTCGGTCCGCGCCATCACTTGATCTGGATCAAGGACGGTAGGGGGAGCCTACGGCACAGTCGGTACGCATGCAAGGACATTTGCCCATGACCGCTGTTTCTCCAGATCTCCTGCGCCGTTTTGACGTGCCAGGCCCCCGCTATACCTCCTACCCCACGGCTGACCGGTTTGTAGAAGCGTTTGGCCAGGATGACTATGTGCTGGCACTGGAGCAGCGCCGCCTGGGCACCACCGCCAAGGCGCTGCCTCTGTCGCTGTACGTGCACATCCCGTTTTGTGAATCGCTGTGCTACTACTGCGCCTGCAACAAGATCATCACCAAACACCATGACCGCGCGGAGGTGTATCTGCGCTATCTCAGCCGCGAGATTGATCTGCATACGGCCCATTGTGGAACCGGGCAGGTGGTGAGTCAGTTGCACCTGGGGGGCGGCACCCCCACGTTTTTGTCGGACGCAGGGTTGCGAGAACTGATGGCCATGTTGCAGCGCAGCTTCACGCTGGCGCCCGGCGGTGAATATTCGATTGAAGTGGACCCGCGCACCGTCAACCCCGATCGCCTGGCTTTGCTGGCCGAACTCGGTTTTAACCGGTTGAGCTTTGGCGTGCAGGACTTTGACGCCGAGGTGCAAAAGGCCGTGCACCGCGTACAGCCTGCCGAGCAGGTTTTCGCCCTGGTGGAGTCAGCCCGGTCGCTGGGGTTTGAGTCGATCAATGTGGACCTGATCTACGGCTTGCCGCGCCAGACGCCGGAATCGTTTGACCGCACGCTGGCCCAGGTCGCGCAGCTTCGGCCTGATCGCATTGCGCTGTATGCGTACGCCCATTTGCCAGAGCGTTTCAAGCCGCAGCGGCGCATCATCTCGGCGGACTTGCCTACCGCCTCTGGCAAGTTGTCGATGCTGTCGCGTTCGCTCGATGCCTTCATGGACGCGGGTTATGTGTATGTGGGCATGGACCACTTCGCGCTGCCCACCGATGCACTGGCCGTTGCCAAGCGCCAGGGGCGCCTGCACCGCAACTTTCAGGGGTACAGCACCCAGCCAGACTGCGATCTGATTGGCCTGGGCGTGTCGGCCATTGGGCGCGTGGGCGCCACCTACAGCCAGAACGCCAAGACGCTGGACGAGTATTACGACTTTCTGGACCAGGGGCGTTTGCCAGTGGTCCGTGGGTTGGCGTTGACCCGTGACGACCTCGTGCGCCGGGCGGCCATCATGGCGTTGATGTGCCAGGGCGAGCTTTTGTTCGAGCCGATGGAGCAGGCCTGGCTGATCGACTTTCGCCACTATTTTTCGGCAGAACTTGCGCAGCTGGAAGCCATGGCGGAGCAGGGCCTGGTGCGCGTGGGAGACGAAGGCATTGAAGTCACCGCCACCGGGTGGTTCTTTGTGCGCGGCATAGCGATGGTGTTCGACCGCTACCTGCAGGCAGATCGCAACCGGGCGCGGTTTTCTCGCATCATCTGACCGGGGCAGTGCTTGATGTGCAAGCCTGATTCTAAATTGATAGCGGTTAGCGCTTGATATAAAAGGATTTCAGAGTGTTTTCATATCGAAGCCCAATAAAAACGAGCGCTAGCAGCTATATTTTTTGACGCAACCACCCCATAACCTGCTTCGCGCATGCTGGTCACACTCGCCTCCACCGCTTTGCTGATGGGACTCGCCGGGGGCTCCCACTGCTTGGTCATGTGTGCTGCACCCTGCGGCGCCTTGACGGGGCAGGGGGGCGCGGCGCAAGGTGCTGGGCAGGCTGTGCGTTGGATGCCGCGCGGTGGAGTGGTCCGCCGGACGGCGGCGTTTCATGCCGGTCGATTGGCGGGATATGCGGCCGCGGGCGCCCTCGCAGCCTTGGCCATGGACAGCCTGGCGTGGCTTACGCAGCAAACCACCGCCTTGCGCCCCGCGTGGACCTTGATGCATGTGGCCATGATGGCCTGGGGTTTGATGATGCTGGTCCAGTCGCGTCAGCCGGCCTGGGTAGAGCAGGCGGGGCGGGCCGTCTGGGGGCGCGTGCGTCCCCTGGTCGGCGCACCGGCCGGGGTGCTTGCGGCCGGTTTTCTGTGGGCGTTGATGCCGTGTGGCCTTCTGTATTCGGCCCTGCTGGTCGCGGCCTTGAGCGGCGGACCCGCGGAAGGAGCGTTGACGATGGCCCTGTTCGGCATCGGCAGCGGCGTGTGGCTGGTCAGCGGCCCATGGGTATGGAGCCGCCTCAGAAGTCGACTGGATGCCGCCCGCACGCAATGGGGCACCCGTGTGGCCGGTGGCTTGCTGTGTGGCGTGGCGGCATGGGCACTGTGGTTTGACCTGATCTATACGCCGTCGCTCTGGTGCCGTTAGCAGGGGGCCCGGGCCGAGGCGGCAAATACAGGGAATGCAACGGGCTAGGGACTTGCCCTGACAGGGGATCGTGGTGCGCTGCGGAAAATGTCACACAAGTGTTGCCTGGCCGCCGCGGTGTCCTTGGGCCTTCACAGAGAAGCCCCCGGAACTGGGGATAATCTGTGTAACCATTGGTGGCATTGAAGTCCCCATGTTACGCGTCCGCCCGAAGTGAACTCATCCATCCTCATCGACATCAGCCAACTGCGTGTCGGCATGTTCATCCAGCTCGATGTGGGCTGGATGCACCATCCGTTTCCGGTGAGCAGTTTCAGGGTGGCGTCGTTAGAGCAAATTGCCACCCTGCGAGAGCTTGGGCTGACCGAGGTGCGCTACGTCCCCAAGAAAAGCGATCCGGATCTGAAAGAGCTGGTCCCTGCCGCTTGGAGCGTGCCGGAGATGGTGGCGCCGGTATCTAACGGATTGGATGCGCCCAGCGCCACCGCCGCGGTTGACCATGAGGCTGTGCGCCGGCGCGAACTGCTGGAGGCCCAGAATCGCTCCCTGGCCGCGTGCAATCAGCGGTTTACCGAGGCTACCCGGCAATACCAGTCTCTGGAGCGCGCGGCGTCCGATCACCCGGACCAGGCGCGAACCAAAGGCGACGCCCTGGTTTCGGGCTGTGTGTCTGAGTTGCTCGAAAACGGCGATTCCGTCATTCGGCTGCTGTCTGAAGGTGTGGGCGAGCGCAATGCCTTGCATCCCATCAACGTGATGGTGATCTCCCTGTTGCTGGGCCGCTCTTTGGGTATGAAGAGCGCCGAGTTGCATGACCTGGGCGTTTCGGCGCTGATCCACGACCTGGGCAAACTCAAGCTGCCTCCCAATCTCCGGCAACCCACGCCTTCGATGATTCCGATGGAGCGGTCCCGGTATGAGACGCATGTGGGCGAGTCGGTGGCGTTTGCCATGCGCATGGGGCTGACGGATGCGGTGCTTACCGCCATCGCGCAACACCACGAAATGGCAGATGGCAGTGGTTTCCCGCTGCGACTGAAGGGACCTGCTCTTAGCCGCAATAGCCAGGTGCTTGCGCTGGTCAACCGCTATGACCGCATGTGCAACCCCGCCAACGGTGTGGATGCATTGACGCCCCATGAGGCCTTGTCTGTCATTTTTGCGCAGCTGAAAGCGCGGTTTGATTCCGTGGTGCTGGGTGCGTTCATCCGCATGATGGGGGTCTATCCGCCGGGCTCCATCGTGCAACTGGTCAATGACCGGTATGCGATCGTCGCGTCGGTCAACTCATCGCGCCCGTTGCGCCCCAAGGTCATCGTTCACGACTCGCGAGTGCCCAAAGACGAAGCGCCGATTCTGGACCTGGAAACGATGCCGGAGCTTGGGATCCGTCGCAGCCTCAAGCCCGCCCAGTTGCCTCGTGATGCGCTCGACTATCTCTCTCCTCGACAACGCATCTGCTACTTTTTTGAGCGTGCCGTCAATCCAGGTCCTGAAGAGGCGGATGTGTGAGCGATAGGCAACCCCACGCGTGGCTGGACGGGCTGCTGGAAGCAGTTTTGCTGGTCGATGAAAGCAGTCTGGTCATCCTGCACGCTAACGAATCCGCACAGCGCCTGACAGGGCTGCCGCTTGCCGAGATCGTGGGCATGCCCGTGCTAACGCTGGCTGCCACGCCGCAGGACCAGGCGTTCTGGGGGGAGCCCGTGGATGTGGTGGCAGCGGGCATTCATTCGCACACCAGCCTGCTCCGCGCGGATGGCGTGCTCGTGCCTGTCGAGCGGCGGGTCACGCGGGTGCCGACAGGCGCAGCCGCGGACACCGTTTTCATGGTCACCATGCTGGACCGCAGCGTGCAAGACTCCACCGAACGCGAGCTGGAAACGTTGCTGTCCGAATTGCGGGCCACATTGGATTCTGCGGCCGACGGGATGCTGGTGTGCAGCCTGGACAACCACGTTCGCGCCTTCAACCAGCGGCTGGCGCAGTTGTGGAATATCCCTCGCGAAAGGCTGCTGGAGCGCGATGACGCGGCGGTTTACGCGCACATGTCCAGCCAGGTCGTGGATGCTCGCCACTATGCAGACCGCCTGGCCGCCATCGCTCGCGAGCCTATGCACGAGAGCACGGACATCATCGAATTGCGCAGCGGCGTGGTGCTTGAGATGCGCACCGTGCCGCAGTTCAGCCAGGGACGGCCTGTGGGGCGTGTGTATTCTTACCGCGACGTCACGCGCCAGACCGAGATACAAGCCAGCCTGCGCTTGGCAGCACGCGTGTTCGAGTCCAGCCTGGACGCCATCTTCATCGCCGACAGCCAGCACCGCGTGCTGCGCATGAACCCGGGGTGCGAACGCTTGGTGGGGCCCTCTGCGCAGGCATTTGAGGGCTGCATGGCCGCCTCGTTGTTTGGGGGCGGCTCAGACGCCACCTTCATGGAGCAGGTGCTGCAAGGCTGGGCCGATGAAGGTTTCTGGGAGGGCGAGCTTTGGCTGCCGCGTGACAACGGCGCCTATTGCGCCGTGCAGTTGTCGTGGGTGGCTTTGCGTGACGACGAAGGGCGCCTGGTGCAGAGTATCGGCTTCATGCGTGACCTCACACTGCAGCACGCCGCGCAAAAACGCATTGAAGAACTGGCCTACAGCGACGTGCTGACGGGGCTGCCCAATCGACTGCTGCTGTCGCAGCGGGTGGATACGGCCATTCAGGGCGCGCGTCAGAGCGACACGGGCTTTGCGATCCTATTCCTGGATCTGGACCGGTTCAAGATCATCAACGACTCGCTCGGCCACCCGTTTGGTGACCGTGTGCTGCAACTGGTGGCCGAGCGCCTGCAAACCTGCCTGCGCCAGACCGACATGTTGTGCCGCCTTGGGGGAGATGAATTTGTCATCTACCTGCATGGTGGCGATGCGGTAGTGGCCGAAAGCGTCGCGCGCCGCATTCTGGACGACATGCTCAAGCCGTTCACGCTGGACAGCATGGGGTTCTCCATCCAGTGCAGCATCGGCATGGCGCTGTATCCGCAGGATGGCGCCACGCTGGATGATCTGATCAAGCAAGCTGACACCGCCATGTACCGCGTGAAGGAGCGGGGTCGTGGCAGCTATGGCTTCTATCAGCCGCAGATGAACGCGAACCTGCTTTCCCGCATGCAGATGGAGCATGCGATGCGCCAGGCGCTGGGCTTGAACCGCATGGCCGTGCACTACCAGCCCCAGGTCAACATGGCGACCGGGCGCATCACCGGCGCCGAGGCACTGATTCGCTGGACAGATCCGGAGTTTGGCTCGGTATCGCCTGCCCAGTTCATTCCGCTGGCCGAGGAGTCTGGCTACATCGTCACCTTGGGAGCCTGGGTGATGGAGCAATCCGTGCGGGAGGCGGCCGTGTGGATGCACAGCGGCACGCCCATCATGATTTCGGTCAACGTGTCGGCGCTGGAGTTCAGGCAGCCGGATTTTGTGGAGCGCATCACAAGGCTTCTGGCCGTGCACCAGTTGCCGCCTACGCTGCTGGAGCTGGAGTTAACGGAAACCATTCTTTTGCAGGACGCACAAGAGATGGAGCAGCGGGTGCGCGTGTTGGCCGATCTGGGTATTGGCCTGGCCATCGACGATTTCGGCACGGGGTATTCCAGCCTGGCCTACCTCAAGAAGCTGCCTATCCACAAACTCAAGATTGACCAATCGTTTGTGCGCGGCCTGCCCGACGACGAAGGCGACCGAGCCATCGTGAGCGCCATCATCAGCATCGGTCGTGCCATGCACATCGAGGTGGTGGCCGAGGGTGTCGAAACGGAAACCCAGCAGGCTGTGCTGCAAACCATGCAGTGCGACCACTACCAGGGGTTTTTGTGTGCGCCGGGATTGCCTGCTGAAGCGTTCCGGGCCTTGCTCAGCAAGCCCTTGCCGTTGAAGGCTCAGGGCAAACGCAGCCCCTTGAAAACTTGAAGCAGACGAGGGCGTGAGCGCAGGGCGATCCGCGCTTGAGCACTCCCTGCCTTGCGAGTGATCCTGCGGTGGCGCCGCACAACGATCTATTCATTGACCAAGCAATCAATCACTCTCAGATTGCCGTAACACCCTTCCACAGCATGTAGCCGGCAAGTCCGAACAACAAGGTGGCGAACACCCGCTTGAGTTGTTTGACCGGCAAGCTGTGCGCCGCCTTGGCGCCCAGGGGCGCGGTCAATACGCTGCAGGTGGCAATCACCGCAAGCGCGGGCAGCCAGATGTAGCCCAGCGATGCAGGGGGCAAATTGGCCACGTTCTGTCCGCTGATCACGTAGCCCACCACGTTCGCCAGCGCAATTGGAAATCCGAGCGCAGCACTGGTAGCCACTGCGTAGTGAATGGGCACATTGCACCAGGTCATGAAGGGCACGCTCACAAAACCACCGCCAGCGCCCACCAGACCTGACAAAAATCCGATCACACCACCCGCTGCTACCTGGCCCGCACCGCCAGGCATCTGGCGCGCAGGCGCGGGCTTTTTGTCCAGAAACATTTGCGTGGCCGAGAAGCTGACGAACAGCCCAAAGAAAATTGCGAGGAAAGACCCCTTGAGCAATGCAAACACCCCCAGGCTGGCAACGATGCCGCCCAGAACGATGCCGGGAGCCAGTCGCTTGACGATGTCCCACTGCACCGCGCCGCGCTTATGGTGCGCACGCACGCTGGAGATGGACGTGAACATGATGGTGGCCATCGAGGTCGCAATGGCCATCTTCACCGCTAGGTCAGGCGCCACCTGCTGGCTACCCAGGATGTAGGTCATGAACGGCACCAGCAGCATGCCACCGCCAATGCCGAGCAAACCAGCCAGAAAGCCCGTGGCAAGCCCGAGTACACCGAGTTCAACGATCAGAAGAGGGTCCAGCATGGCGCAAAGAAAAAGAAGAAAGAGAAAGAAATGAAACGGAAGACGGCGAAGGGAGGCGCGATGCGCCCTGTCGGCACTGTGGCAGTCAATTAAAAGGTGACAGGGGCATGGAAAAGAAGGTGTCTGCGGATGCCACCGAGCCCTCATCCTGAACCGGGGGTTCAGGTGGGCGAGGGCAGCCTGGCGTTGGGTTCATCTAACGCGAGATGATCACGCTCGCCAAGGCGATATACCAAGCCCGAGCTCGTTGAGCATTGGTTCAAGGAAATATAAAGCCCGGCAGCACCGCAGACGACTCGATTGTAGGCGCTGGTGGCGTTGGCTGCAGTTTCGGGGGCATGTAAAGACCGTAAGTCCATGCAGCGTTTTACGCTTGCTGAATTGGGGCCGGTGGTGCGCTGCCGACGTTTCATCAGAACGTGAACTGAACCCGTCTCGTCTTGCGGGTCTTACAGCAGCCGACCATCGTCACCCAGGGCTTGGTCCAGGCGCTCTACAAGCGTTTGCAGGCGCTGGTTGTCGGCATCGGGCAACAAGGATTCTTGCTCTGGGGTTCTGGCGCCAGCGGCGGGGGTGGCGCGCGAAGCCGCGGCACCGGCTGCAAGGTCTGCGGCCTCGCGGTCTGCGATTTCAAACGCAAGATTCAGGGCTGCCAGCACAGCGATGCGTTCACGGGCGCGAACCTTGCCACCATCGCGGATGCGCGTCATCGCGGTGTCTACGCGTTCCACGGCGTCGAGCAAGCGGCTCTCGTGGCCTTCGGGGCAGGTCAGCAGGTAGCTTTGCTGCAGGATCTGCACCTCGATTTGCTTCATTCGGATTCTTTCGTGACGACGGGGGCCGCCGCAGGCAAGCGCTCTAGCAGTGCATCAACGCGGGCGCGCGCTGCGCTGAGTCGCGATTTGAGGGAGTCACGCTCATGCGTCAGTGCAGCCACCTGGTCGGTCAACAACGCATTGGTGCGTTGCAGCTCAGCGTGGCGCAGCAGGAGGCGTTCAACGCGCTCTGCGATCTGGTCGGTAGTGGATGGTGCTGCCATACAGCCGTCGATTGTAGGGTTGCGTGTTGCAAACGGTCGTAAAATCCCGCTGTTGGTGCTCGCGGTGTGGTTCACATGCCGCAGTTCAACGGGAAGCAGGGAGGAGCCACCACACACGGTGCCCCCAGCCTGCGCTGCCCCCGCAACGGTCAGCGGACGAATCATCCGATTCTCTCTCCATCCATACGTCACTGAGCGCCTTGAACAAGCGCATGGGAAGGCATTGGGGGGTGTTCCGCCAGCCCGGATACCGGCCAACACGGTGGTTGCGTGCGCCCATTTTGTTGGCGGACCCAGCCGTATCACCCATTTGCTGGCGGGGAGGCCAGCTCGGGTTTGTTTGTTGACGATGATTCCCATGAAAATCCGTACCCCTCGTGCGCGCCTTGTTGCGCCGCTGTTCCTGCGTCCCGCTCTGGGTGCTTTTGCCGTGGTGACCGCGTGTGCCGCGCACGCACAGCAGGCCGATGCCAACGGCTCGGTGCAAACGGCGCAAAACCTGCGCGCGCCCTCTCTGGCTGAAACCGTGGTGACGGCCACCCGCACGCCCCAGCCGCTGTCGGACCTGGTGGCTGACGTGACGGTGCTCGACCGCGAAACCATCGAGACCAGCGGGGCCACCGGCTTGGCCGATGTGCTGGCCCGTGTGCCCGGTATCGAGATCTCGCGCAACGGCGGCCCAGGCACGACCACCAGTGTGTTTTTGCGCGGCGCGGAATCTCGCTTCACTGCCGTGTATATCGATGGCGTTCGGATGGACTCCCAGTCCACCGGCGGCGCAGCGTGGGAGTCGATTCCGCTCGCGTTGATCGACCGCATTGAAGTGCTGCGCGGCCCGGCTGGCGCGGTGTATGGATCGGACGCCATGGGTGGCGTGGTGCAGATATTCACCAAACGCGGCGAGCGCGGAGTGGCGCCCTATGTGGGCTTGGGCATTGGCAGCCATGGCACTTACAAGACAGAAGCCGGAGTGAGCGGTGCCAGCGGCACCATCGACTATGCGTTTGGCATTGCGCGCGAGCAGAGCAAAGGCTTCAACGCCCGCACTACCGCCACTGCCAACCCTGACCGCGACGGGTACGAAAGCACTTCGGCCAACGCGCGGGTGGGCCTGCAGATCAACGCCACGCACCGCCTGGAAGGAACGCTGCTTGTCAACGACATGGACAGCGGATATGACACCAGCCCCGTCAACGATGACCGCAACCTGCACCAGCTGCACGCGCTGGGCCTTAACTGGCAGGCGCAGTGGACCACCGCGTACAAGACCCGCTTGCAGATCACGGATTCGCGCGACAAATACGAAACCAAACCTTCCCCCTATCTGAGCGACACGCACCTGCGTGGTTACCTGTTTCAGAACGAATGGCGCCAGGGCGCACATTTGTTGACGGCCGCCCTGGAACGCCGTGAAGACAACCTGGTAAACGCCCCCATCGACCGCACTCGATCCCAAGACGCCATTGCGCTGGGCTACGGCTACAGCGCAGGCGGCCACACGCTGCAGGCCAATGTGCGCCACGACTCGGACAGCGAATTCGGTGGCAAAGGCACCGGTAGCCTGGCCTACGGTTATGCCTTTGCGCCGCAGTGGCGTGCGACAGCCTCCATGGGCACCGCGTTTCGCGCGCCCACTCTGTACCACCGCTTCAGCGAATACGGCACGGGGTCGCTTAACCCCGAAAGCAGCCGGAACGTCGAAGTGGGTCTGCGCTGGGCTGAAGGCAGCAGCAGTTTCTCGGCCACGGCCTACCGCAACCGCGTGCAGGACCTGATCACGTTTGGTGCTCCCGGCCCCTGCCCATCGACCTTCGGTTGCTACACCAACACCGCGCGTGCCGAATACAAAGGCGTGACGTTCGCGGGTTCGTACCGCTTGGGTGCCGTGCAGTTGCGCGGCTCCATGGACTTCCAGCGCCCGCGCGATCTGGATACCGGCAAACAGCTGCGCCGGCGCGCCACGCGCCACGCCACGTTTGGAGCTGACACGCAGGTGGCAGGATGGACCGTGGGATCTGAAGTACAGGCCTCGGGCCGCCGCTTTGACAATGACGCTAATACGCTCGTGCTGGGCGGCTACACCTTGGTCAACTTGTATGCCAGCACGCGCATCGCCCGCGACTTCACGCTGGTGGCGCGCATCGATAACGTGGCAGACAAACACTACGAGACAGCCCGCACCTATGCCACTCCGGGACGTGTTGCCTACCTGGGTGTGAAGTGGGCGCCGCAGTGACGCCCCCCCTGAGTCGCTGCGCGCCTTCCCCCCTGAGGGGGGACGCTACCCGTGGCCTGGCGGAGCCAGTTCCACGGTGTCGCTGGCGTTTTGCGCGACAGTTTCATAGGCTTTCTGGCGCGGGTCGCAAGAGGGTTCTGGCATGAGCCGCTGCCCCGCGCTGCTGATTGCTGCCCCGGCATCGGGCCAGGGAAAGACCACCGTCACCGCGGCCCTGGCGCGTTTGCATGCGCGCCAGGGTCGACGGGTGCGGGTGTTCAAGTGTGGGCCAGACTTTCTGGACCCCCATTGGCACCAACTGGCCAGTGGCGCCCCGGTGCACCAGCTCGACCTGTGGATGACGGGCGAGGCGGACTGCGCCCAGCGCTTGCATGACGCTGCACAGTCGTCGGACCTGATCCTGATTGAAGGGGTGATGGGCCTGTTTGACGGCACCCCGAGTGCTGCGGACTTGGCGCAGCACTTTGGTGTGCCTGTGCTCGCAGTGGTCGATGCCTCGGCCATGGCGGGCACCTTTGGCGCACTGGCATTTGGCCTGCGCCACTACCGCTGTGGTCTGCCCTGGGCGGGCGTGCTGGCCAATCGAGTGGGCACTGCGCGCCACGCCGACATGCTGCGTGATGGATTGCAAGACGCCGACGATTGGATGGGAGCGTTGATGCGCGTGCAAGCCGCAAACGCTGCGCCAGCTTCGGGCAAAGCCAGTGCCGCCCTGCTGCCTGAACGCCACCTGGGTCTGGTGGCCGCGCACGAGCTGCACGACAGCTTGGAGCGGCTGGACGCTGCCGCCGACGCGCTGGCGGCCACGCCCCTCGGCCAGATGACAGTGGATGGCCTGCAGCGCTGGGCCGTGGACTTTCCGGCGCCCGCGTCGAAGGTCGCCGTGCCTGCGCTGCTCGCGGGCCGCACGGTGGCCGTGGGGCGCGACGCGGCGTTCTGCTTCATCTACGCCGCCAATGTGCAATACCTTGAACAGATGGGCGCCCGCGTGGTGTTCTTCTCGCCCCTGCACGATGCCGCGCTACCCGATTGCGACGCTGTGTGGCTGCCCGGCGGCTACCCTGAGTTACATACCGCGCAGATCGCCGCCAACCTAGATATGCAAGCCAGCCTGCGCACGCACGTGGCCTCAGGCAAACCGCTGTGGGCGGAGTGCGGCGGCATGATGGCACTGTTTGAATCCATCACCCTGGCCGATGGCACCGTAGCCCCGGTTTGGGGCCTTCTGCCCGGCCGCGTGACCATGCAAAAACGCCTGGCGGCGCTTGGACCGCAGCAACTGGCGGTGGCGGGGCACACACTGCGCGGCCACACTTTTCATTACTCCACCAGCAACAGCAATGCCAGCGTGGTGGCCCGCACGGCACGCCCGAACGAGGCGGTAGTCGCCGGATGCGGGTGAAGCCCTGTACCAGCAGGGCAGCATCCACGCCAGCTACTTCCATGCGTGGTTCCCGTCCAGCCCCGAGGCGGTGGCGCATCTTCTTGGAGGCGTATCGGCATGACTTCTGCCTCACACCCCATCACCACCGAACTTATCCTGGGTGGCCAGAAGAGCGGCAAGTCGCGCCGCGCAGAACTGCTGGCGCGCGACTGGCTGGCCCAGTCCGGCGACCACCGCGCGGTGTTGATCGCCACCGGCGAAGCCTGGGACGACGAAATGCGCGAGCGCATCGCCCGCCACCAGCATGATCGCGCCGAACGGGTGCCGGGGCTGCAGACGGTGGAAGAGCCGCACGATGTGGCCGCAGCCGTGGCATTGCACAGCACGCCGCAGACCCTTGTGGTGGTGGACTGCCTCACCCTGTGGCTCACCCACTGGACGATGCCCATGGGGTTGGAAACCATGAATTTTGAACAAAAACAGGCTCTAGCGCTTGATTGGAAAGCGCAAGCAGCTATGTTTTTGGTAGCGGTTCGGAAATCCCCCGGCCCCGTTGTTCTGGTGGGCAACGAAATTGGCCTGGGGGTCATTCCGATGGGGCGCGAGGTGCGCGCTTTTGTCGATGCCCTTGGCACGCTCAACCAACAAGTCGCGCAGGTGTGCCCCCGCGTCACATTGATGGCAGCCGGCCTGCCGCTCACGTTGAAAGAACCCCGCTGATGAAACCTACCCCCGTGCGTCGCATCCTGTGGGTGATTGCCATTCTGGTTGCGCTGGGCCTGCTCATGGCCGGGCTGGCGCAGGCCCAGCCGGTGCAGATCACCGACGACCGGGGCCGCGTCATTTCGCTGCCGCGCCCGCCGCAGCGCATCGTCAGCGTGTTGCCATCACTGACGGAAAGCGTGTGCGAGCTGGAGCAGTGCCACCGGCTGGTGGGTGTGGACCGCTATTCCAACTGGCCCGAAGCCGTGATCGACAAGCTGCCCAAGGTCGGCGGCGGCATCGACCCCAGCATCGAAGCCATCGTGGCACTCAAGCCCGATGTGGTGCTGATGTCCGTCAGCTCGCGGGCCAGCGACCGGCTCATCGCGCTGGGCCTCACCGTGGTGCAGCTGGAGCCTAAAACCCACGCCGACGTGCGCCGCGTGCTGGGCACCTTGAGCGACCTGCTGGGCGTGCCCCGTGCTCAAGGCTCCGACCGGCTGTGGCGCGTGATCGACGCGGGCGTACAGGCGGCGGCGCAGTCCATCCCGCCCAAAGCCAAGAACACACGCGTGTACTTTGAGGTGAGCCGTGGGCCGTATGCAGCCGGCGAATCGTCGTTCATCGGCGAGTCGCTGACCCGGCTGGGTGTGCGCAATGTGGTGCCGGCATCGCTCGGGCCGTTTCCGCGCCTGAATCCCGAATTCGTCGTTCGGGCCAACCCCGACATCATCATGATCGGCAACCGCAGCATGCAGGCCATGGTGCCGTACCCCGGTTGGGCCAGCATGCGGGCCATTCGAGACAACAAGCTGTGCGTGTTCGGCCCCGGTGATTCCGACGTGGTGGTGCGCCCCGGCCCGCGCATGGCCGAGGCAGCGCGCATCATGGCGCGCTGCCTGGTGGACAAGGCACCATGACCAGCGTTGCCATGGATTTGCCCACCGGTTCCGACCGCCGCCGCGCGGCATGGTGTACCGCCTGGCTGCTGCTGGTCAGCGTGGTGCTGGTGCTGACCGGGGTGGGGGTGGGTAGCACTGGTTTTGACAGCGTGCTGCACATGGGGGGCGACCCCGTGGCCTGGCAGATCGTGTGGGACATCCGCTTGCCGCGCACGTTGGGCGCTTGGCTTGCCGGTGCGTTGCTGGGCCTGTCGGGCGCCGTTGCGCAGGGGCTGTTCCGCAATCCATTGGCGGACCCGTACCTGCTGGGCAGCGCCTCGGGCGCCGCGCTGGGCGGGGCCGTGGCGATGGCGCTGTTTGGCGTCTCGCCCGTGGCAGCGCAGTGGTTGGCGCGCATTGGCATCACCGGGATGGCCTTTTTGGGCGCAGCGGGGGCTGTGGTGCTCACGTTGTTGTTGGCCAAGGGCGTGCAGCACACGCTGCGCCTGCTGCTGGCGGGCGTGATTGTGGGCGTGGTGCTGGGTGCTCTGCGCGATCTGGTGGAGCTGGCTTCGCCCGACATCCTGCAGGCTATGCAGGCGTTTACGCTGGGCAGCACGGCCTTTGTGGGCTGGATGGCGTGTGTGTTGATGGCGGTGGTGTGGGGTCTGTGCTCGGTGGTGGCGTGGATGCTGGCGCGCGCGCTCGACGGGCTTACGCTGGGCGAGGCCACAGCCGCCAGCCTGGGCCTGCCGCTCATGCCCATGCGCGTTGGTTTGGTGGCTGCGATGGCTTTGGCCACCGGGACAGCGGTGGCACAGACGGGCCTGATTGCGTTTGTGGGGCTGGCCGCGCCGCACCTGGTGCGCTCCATCGTGCGGGTGACGCACGAGCGGCACATCGTGCTCGCCAGCCTGATGGGCGCGGTGCTGCTGCTGGCGGCCGACATCCTGGCGCGCTGGCTGCTGGCGCCGCAGGAACTGCCGGTGGGCGTGCTTACCGCCGCATTGGGTGGCACCTACTTGCTGTGGCTCATGCACCGGCGTACGTCGCGGGGTGGTGCGCTATGAAGCGACTTGTGCAGAAAGGCCCAGGCAAGTCGTCTGCCGTGACCACCCCCTGTCGTCGCATACCCATTTGCGCGAGTTTACTATGAAGTTGATAGCTATTGGCGCTTATGGGATAAGCGCTAGCATCGGAAATGACTTGATATTGCAAGGCATTGACCTGCAACTGCCCGCTGGTCGCTGGACCAGCATCGTCGGCCCCAACGGCGCGGGCAAGTCCACCTTGCTCAAGGTGCTGGCGGGCCTGCTGCCGCGCGCCGCGGTGCAGGGCGATGTGCAGTTGCTGGGGCGGCCCCTCATGCAGATACCCGCGCGCGAGCGTGCCCGGCAACTCGCCTGGCTGGGCCAGAACGAAGGCTCGGCCGACGACCTCACCAGCTACGACGTGGCCATGCTCGGCCGCCTGCCGCACCAGGCCTGGCTGGCCCCGCCGGGCGCGGCCGACCATGCGGCCGTGGAGCAGGCGCTGCGCACCACGCAGGCCTGGGACTGGCGCCACCGCCCGTTGTCGCAGCTCTCAGGCGGCGAGCGCCAGCGCGTGCTGCTGGCCCGGGCACTGGCCGTGCAGGCCCAGGTGCTGCTGATGGACGAACCTCTGGCCAACCTCGACCCGCCGCACCAGACCGACTGGCTGCACACCATGCGCGAACTGGTCGATGCGGGTGGCACGGTGGTCAGCGTGCTGCACGAGGTGTCGCTGGCACTGCAGGCCGACGACATGGTGGTGATGGCAGGTGGCCGAGTGCTGCACCAGGGCGCCTGCGATGCGCCCACCACACACGCCGCGCTGGAGCAGCGTGTTTGACCACCGCATCCATGTGCGGCATCTCGATGGCATGTGGATGGCGCTGCCATCGCTGCAGCGCAAGAAAAACAACCAGGAATCTCAGGGAGTGAAAGCATGAATATTGAATCGGGTTTTTCGCAGGTCGCGCAGTCATTGCTGTGGCCCGTGCTGCTGCTGGTCGCGCTGGCGTTTGTCTACGCACTGTGGTCGGGCGGCGCCACGCTCATGGAGGCCTGGCAGCGCTGGCGCCAGCCGCAGTACCGCTCGCTGCGCGTGGCGCCTGGCTTGTCGATGGAAGAGCTGGAGCTGCAACTGGTGCGCCAGGTGGAGCCCGTGCGCCTGCTCAGCCGCCTGTCGCCCATGCTGGGGTTGATCGCCACGATGATCCCGCTCGGCCCCGCGCTGCAGAGCGTGGCGGCGGGCAACGGCCAGCAGGCCCTGGCGGTGTTCAGCGGCGCGTTTGCAGGCGTGGTGCTGGCGCTGGCCGCCGCGTCGGTAGGCCTGGTGGTGTACTCGGTGCGCCGCCGCTGGCTGCTGGCCGAACTGCTTGCGGTGCGCAAGGAGCGCGGGGTGGCGCAATGAGCTTGAAGCACCTGAATGTGCTGGCCGAAGACGACGACGACCCGATGCTGTCCGCCGTCAATCTGGTGGACGTGTTCCTGGTGCTGGTGGTGGCGCTGCTCACGGCCGTGGCCGTGCAGACCCAAACCAATGCCAACGAAAGCGTCACCATCATCCGCAACCCCGGCCAGCCCGACATGGAGGTCGTGGTGCGCGAGCAGGGCAGGGAAGTGCGCTTCAAGGGGGCAGGCAGCGCAGCACAAGGGCAGGGCGTGCGTGCGGGCGTGGCCTACCAGCTGGAGGACGGCAACATCGTCTACATCCCAGAAACAGGCGCGCCTCCTGCCAGCACCTCGGCAGGCGGCGCGGCCGGTGCTGCAGCGGCTGCACCCGCCAAGCCATGAAGACGCTGACCCTGCGCGTGGCACTGTGGTGCCTGCTGTTTGCCGCGCCGTTGGCGCATGCAGCGCCTGGGCTGCTGTGGTTGACCTCGGACATCACCACCGCCACGCGCACGGCCACCGTTCAGCGGCTGGCCGCTGAAGCGGGCCTGTCGTTTGAACACATCGACTATCCATTGGGCGGCCCGGCGGTGCTGGATGCTGCACAGGCGCAGAGGCTGCAACGCGCGCTGGCCAACGCTGCGCTGGTGTGGGTGGATGCGCCACATGTCAGCGTCGAGGCCCGCCTGCGCCGCATGGCAGGCCCGGCGCTGGATGCCCGCGCAGCGCGCACGCCCGGCCGGGTGGTGTGGGTGCCTGCGGGCAGCCCTGCTGCTGACCTGGCCGCGCTGGACACGCCGGCACGCATGGTGGCTTACCTGCAGGCGGGCGGCCCGCGCAACCTGCAGCACGCCATGGCGCTGGCACGCGCCACCGTGGCGGGCAGCGCGGCGATGCCCGCTTTGCCCAACCCTGAACGGGTGCCCGCCCGTGGCGTTTACCACCCCGACGCCCCCGGTTTGCTGCCGAATGTGGTGGCGCTGGAGCAATGGCGCCAGGGGCAGCCTTCATTGCGCGGCCAACCGGCCGTGGCCGTGCTGGTGCACCGCCACCACTTTGTGGATGGCAGCACCGAATGGTTGGATGCCTGGCTGCGTACCTTTCGCCAGCAAGGCTTGTTCGCCTATGCGGCCTTTGGGCAGCAACTCAATGCGCAGACCCTTGCCGAGGTGCTGGAGCTTCCATCGGCGAGCGGCACCGGCCCGGGGCGCCTTCACGCATCTGCCCTGGTGCTGCACCAGTTGGTGCCCCAGGCAGCTGCTCTGCAACCGCTACTGCTGCGCTGGGGCGCGCCGCTGCTGGCTACGCAGCCTTACCGCGCGGGCGATGCCGCCGCGTGGGAGGCCAGCGACATGGGCCTGTCGCTGTCCGACGTGCCGTTCTACCTGGCGCAGCCCGAGGCTGCTGGCGCCATCGACCCGGTCCTGGTCGCCGCCCACGGCGCCGAGGGGCAAGACTTCCGGCTTATTGAGCGCCAGGCCCTGGCCGTGGCCGCCAAGGCGCGGCGCCTGATCGCGCTGCAGACGAAGCCCGCCGCCGACAAGCGCCTGGTGGCCATGGTCTACAACTACCCGCCGGGTGGCACCAACTTCGGCGCGTCGTTCCTCAACGTGCCGCGCAGCCTGGAGCAGGTCTCCGGCGGCCTGGCACAGGCTGGCTACCGCACGCAGCAGGTGCCCGAGCAGGGCTGGATCGATGGGCTCAAGCCGCTGCTGGCCGCCTACTACCCCGGCGCCGATGTGCGCGCGCTGCTGCAAAACGGCCAGGCCGCCGCGCTGCCGCTGGCGCGCTACGAGCAGCACCTGGCCACGCTGCCCAAGGCCGTGCGCGAGCGCATGAACGCGCACTGGGGCGCGCCCGAAAAGAGCCGCTACGTGGTCGAGTGGCAGGGCGAAAAAGTGTTCGCCATCCCGCGCCTGCAGGTGGGCAAACTGTCCGTGCTGCCCCAGCCCCCGCGCGAAGAAACGCTGCGCCTGGGCCAGAACCCGTTCATGCACAAATCGAAGGCGCCGCTGTCGCACCACTACCTGGCGGTGTACCTGTGGGCTCAGCTGGAGGCCGATGCACTGATCCACTTCGGCACCCACGGCACGCAGGAATGGGCCGGTGGCAAGGCGCGTGCGCTGGATGTGCACGACGACGCGCTGCTGCCCCTGGGCGACCTGCCCGTGGTCTACCCGTACATCGTGGACAACCTGGGCGAGGCCCTCACCGCCAAGCGCCGGGGCCGCGCCGTGCTGGTGAGCCACCGCACGCCGGTGTTCGCCCCGGCAGGCTTCGAGGCGCGCATGGCCCACATGCACGAGGTGATGCACGAATGGGAAACCGTGGACGAAGGCCCCACGCGCCGCGCGCTGGAAAAGCAGCTGGTGGCGCAGTTTGTGGAGCACCAGCTGCACCGCGACCTGGGCTGGACTGCCGAACGCATCGCAGCCGATTTCAGCGGCTTTCTTGAAATCCTGCACCCCTACCTGGACCAGCTCGCGCAAAGCTCGCAGCCCAAGGGCCTGGCCGTGTTCGGCCGCGTGCCCGCGCCCGAGCAGCGGCGCGAGACCATCCTGCAGGCGCTGCGCAAGCCGCTGATCGAGGCGCTGGGCGAAGACATCGACGAAGCCTTCCTCATCAAGCACGATGCGGTGCTGGCAGCGCGCCCCGCGCGCTGGCTGGAAGTGGCGCTGAACGACGCGCAGGCCGCCAGCGTGCTGGACCTGCGCCCCGTGCTGCCCGCCAGCCATCAGCGGCGGCACCCGTATCGGGCGCATCGGATCTGGTGCGCGCCGAAGACCATGTGCCCAACCGCGCCGCGCGCAAACCCATCGACACGCCTGCACTGTTGCAACTGGCCCTGCGCGCACAGGAGCTGGAGCGCCTGCTGGCCACCGAAGGCGAAATGCCTGGCCTGCTGGCGGGTCTGGAAGGCCGGTTCATCACCGCTGCTTACGGCGGCGACCCCATCCGCAACCCCGAGAGCCTGCCCACGGGCCGCAACCTCACGGGGCTGGACCCGAGCCGCCTGCCCACGCGCCAGGCCTATGCCGTGGCGCAGACGCTGTTCAACGACTGGTTCAAGGACTACCAGGCGCGCCATGGCGGCCAGGCGCCGCAGCGCATGGCATTGTCGCTGTGGGCGGGCGAAACGCTGCGCCACCAGGGCATCATGGAAGCGCAGGCGCTGGTGGCGCTGGGCATGCGCCCGGTGTGGGACGACTCGGGCCGCCCGGTGCGCGTCGAGACCATTGCCGCCGATGAGCTCAAGCGCCCGCGCGTCGATGTGCTTATGAGCATCACCGGCTCGTACCGCGACCAGTTCCCCGCGCTGATGGCACTGCTGGACCGCGCGGTGGCCCAGGCCGCCACGGCCGAGCCCGGCAACGTGATTGCGCGCAATACCGAGCAGATCGGCCAGGAGCTGCGCAAGCAGGGCGTGCCGCGCGCGCAGGCCGAGCAACTGGCGCGCGTGCGCTCGTTTGGCAATGCGGTGGGCGACTACGGCACGGGCATTTCCGACGCGGTGCAGAGCGACGGCCTGCAGAACCAACGATGCGCGCCTGGGCCAGATGTTTCTTGGAGCGCATGAGCCAGCCCTACTTGGATGGCGAACCGGTGACCGGCGTGGCCGGTGGCACGGCCGCGCAGGCATTGGGGGCGCACCTGCGCCGCACCGACGCAGCCATCCTGTCGCGCAGCTCGAACCTGTACGCCATGGTCAGCTCGGACGACCCGTTCCAGTACCTGGGCGGCCTGTCCGCCGCAGCCCGTGTGGCGGGCCGGGCGCAGGGGCTGGAGCTGCACGTCGCCCAACTGCAGGATGTGAGCGAGCCCACTACCGAAACCGCGCAGCGCGCCATTGCGCTGGAGATGCAGTCGCGCTACCTGCACCCGGGCTGGCTGCAGGCGCAGAAGGCCGAGGGATATTCGGGCACGCTGCAGGTGCTCAAGGCCGTGCAGTTTGCCTGGGGCTGGCAAGCCGTGGCACCCGACACGGTGCGCAGCGACCATTGGCAAAGCTTTTATGACGTGCTGGTGCGCGACAAGCATCAGCTGGGCCTGCCCGAGTGGCTCAAAGAGCATCCTCAGGCCTATGCCCAGTCGCTGGAGCGCCTGGTGCAAGCGCAGCGCCAAGGCTATTGGCAGGCCGATGCCGACACGCAAAAGCAGCTCGCGCAGATGTACCAGGAGCTCACGCGCGCCGCGCCGCTGGCGGCCGAGCTGCCCAGCGTGCGCCGTTGGGTGGAGCAGGCTGCGCAAGGCGCAACGCCCGCACCCAGCGGCATGGCCGTGGCCACGCCGCAATCGGCACTGCCACCCGCTGCGGCGGCCCCGCCCACGCCCCGGCCCGCCGACCTCCCTGCGCCACCCCCGCAGGCAAACACCGCGCCCCCAGCAACCACCGCGCCCGCTGTACCCGCCATGGGCGTGCTGCTGGAGCGCCAGCCCGAGCGCGAAGCCGCCACCGCCGAGCCCACTCCCATCGAGCGCATGGCCGGCATCGTGGCCATGCTGGTCATGGCCCTGGTGGTGCTGGCGGGCGCTGCCTGGCAGTCGCGCCGTCCGTCCTCGTTGTCTTCCCCGTTGCAACCGGCCGGCGTGTGATGCCTGGCCTCTCTGAAAGAATGGACACCATGCAGATCGAAACCCCACCCACCGAGAAGCGCTACGAAAAGGCCGAAGGCGAACGCCGCGGCCTCGTCATCGTCAACACCGGCGACGGCAAGGGCAAGAGCACGGCCGCCTTTGGCCTGGCGCTGCGCGCCCACGGCCGGGGCAAGGCCGTGAAGATTTACCAGTTCATGAAGGTGCCCTCGGCCCGTTTTGGCGAGCACCGCATGTTCGAGCAGATTGGCATCCCCATTGAGGGCCTGGGCGACGGCTTCAGCTGGAAGAGCCAGGACCTGGAGCACTCGGCCCAGCTGGCGCGCGACGGCTGGGAGAAGGCGCGCGCCGCGATTTTGTCGGGCGAGCATTTCCTGGTGGTGCTCGACGAGATCACCTACCCGCTGATCTACGGCTGGCTCCCGCTCGATGGGGTGCTGCAAACCTTGCGCGACCGGCCCAAGGACGTGCATGTGTGCCTGACGGGCCGCCGCTGCCCGCCCGAGATCATCGAGCTGGCCGACACGGTGACCGAGATGCAGATGGTCAAGCACGCTTTCAAGGCGGGCATTCCTGCGCAGCGCGGCATCGAAGACTGATTCCCCGTGTCTGACCACTGGTCTCTGCTGCTGTTCCCCGTCTGGGGGTGGCCCGCCGCTGCGGTGTGGATCTGTGTGCCGCTGCTGGCATTGGCGGTGGACTGGTGGCTGGGCGAGCCCCGTGCCGCCTGGCACCCCGTGGTGTGGATGGGCCAGGCGCTGCAGGGGTGGGGCGACCGGCTGGCGCCCCCGGTGCCTGTGGCTAAGGATTTGAAGCTTTTTTGGCATGCAGCGCTTATCTGGTGTGCGCTGGCAGCTATTGTTTTGATAGTTGCCTGGGTGGCGCAGTACCTGGTGCTGATGCTCCATGTGTTCCTGGCGGCGGCGTTGCTGGCACTGCTGCTCAAGCCGCTGCTGGCGTGGCGCATGTTGCACGATGAAGTGCTGGCAGTGGAGGTGGCGCTGGGCCAATCGCTGCCCGCCGGGCGTGCGCAGCTGGCCCGGCTGGTGAGCCGTGATGTCAGCGTGCTCACTGCCGTGCAGGTGCGCGAATCGGCCATCGAGTCGCTGGCCGAGAACCTCAATGACTCCGTGGTGGCGCCGTTGTTCTGGTTTGCGCTGCTGGGCCTGCCGGGCGCTGCGCTGTACCGCTTTGCCAATACGGCCGACGCCATGTGGGGTTACCGCGGGCATGCGCGGCGGGCGGTACTGGCAATGGGCGGGCAAGTGGGCGGCGCGGGCGGACGATGTGCTGTCGTGGGTACCCGCACGCTTCACGGCTTTGCTGCTGTCGGTGGTGGCCAAGGGGCTGCCGCTTTCCACACTGGCGCGCCAGGCGCGCAAGACGCCATCCCCCAACAGCGGTTGGCCTATGGCGGCCATGGCACTGGCGCTGGGCGTGCGGCTGGCCAAGCCGGGGGTGTACACGCTGCATAGCAAGGGCCGCCGGGCCGGGCCGCTCGATACGCGGCGTGCGGCGCGTCTGGGAACCCAGGTGGTGTTGGCCATGCTGCCCGTGGTGGCGGCCATGCAGTTGCTGGCGCTGGTGGTTTTTGCCTGGGTGCACGCATGACACCCGCTGGTCTTTTTCCCCTGTCAGCTCCCTTGCATGGGGGGCCAGACGCTGCTGGCATCCCGGCGTTCGATTTTTCGACCAACAGCAATGCCTGCGGACCTTGCCCAGAGGCACTGCACGCCGTGCAGATGGCCGACGCCACGCGCTACCCTGACCCGGCGTACACCGCACTGCGCGAGGTTCTGGGCGCATTCCACGGCGTGGCTCCCGGGCGCATCGTGCTGGCGGCCAGTGCCAGCGAGTTCATCCACCGCATCACCGCGTTGGCAGCGCAGCAGGGTGCGGTTCAGGTGGCCGTGCCCCCACACAGCTATGGCGACTATGCCCAGGCTGCGCAGGTGCGGGGGCTGGATGTGCTGCGCAGCGGTGGTGCTGCGGCGGGTTTGCAATGGGCGTGCGAGCCGTCGAGCCCTTTGGGGCTGGAAGATCCCGCTTTGGGCGCCTGGCGGCAGGGCGATGCTTCCCTCGCCTGGCGTGTGCTCGACTGCGCGTACGTACCCCTGCGGTTGGACCCCGAGGGCGCATGGACGGGCGCGCCGTCGCCGCGCATGCCATCGGCCTGCTGGCAGCTCTGGACCCCCAACAAGGCCCTGGGGCTGACCGGCGTGCGCGCGGCCTATGCGATTGCGCCGCCAGACTGTAAAGAGCAGGCGCTGGGCCTGACGGCCCTGGCGTCTTCCTGGCCCGTGGGTGCCCACGGAGTGGCACTGCTGCAGGCGTGGACGCAGGCCACCGTGCAGCAATGGCTGGTGCACAGCGTGCGCACTCTGGGCGATTGGAAGGCGCGCCAGCAGGCCCTGTGCACCGACCTGGGATGGGCCGTGCACGCGGGCAGCCTGGCCAACTATTTCTGTGCGCAGCCCGCAACAGCCACACTGCAGCGCGATCTGGCCGCGCTGCGTGCCAGCGGCATCAAGCTGCGGGATGCGACATCGTTCGGCCTGCCCGGCACCGTGCGCCTGGGGGTGCTGTCCCCTGATGCACAAGATGCGCTGCAGGCCGCATGGCAGGCGCTGCCGGGCCGTACCATCCCGAATTGCGTTTCAACCGGTTCAGGGGAGACCTTGTGAGAACCATCACCGTCAACCGCTACGTCACGCCACTGCGTGAAGGTGGCTCCATGCCCGCCATCGTCGAGGGCGACGACCTGGGCACCTACGTGCTCAAGTTCCGTGGCGCAGGGCAGGGTGTGCGCGCGCTTTTGGCCGAGATGATTGCGGGCGGCATTGCACGCGCCCTGGGCCTGCCGGTGCCCGAGATCGTTCTGGCCCAGCTCGACCCCGCCCTGGCGCAGACCGAGCCCGACCCTGAGATCCAGGATCTGGTCCGCGCCAGCGGCGGCCTGAACGTGGGGTTGGACTACCTTTCGGGTGCGCTCAATTTCGACCCGGCGGTGGATACGGTGTCGGATGATTTTGCCTCGCGCCTCGTGTGGTTCGATGCCCTGGTGGGCAATGTGGACCGCACCGCGCGCAACACCAATCTGCTGATGTGGCACCGCCAGCCCTGGCTCATCGACCACGGTGCGGCGCTGACCTTTCACCACGCCTGGAACGGTACGGTGGCTCTGCCCGCCAAACCCTTTGCACCCATTGCCGACCATGTGCTGCTGGCCCGGGCCACGCTGCTCACGCGGGTGGATGCCGAGCTGGCCGCGCGCCTCACGCCCGAGGTGGTGGCGGGCATCCTGGCCGAGGTGCCCGACGAGTTTTTGGTGCTGGCCGGTGCCGACCACGAAGAAGGCCTGCTGACCGCTGCCGCCACCCACCGCCAGGCCTATGTGGACTACTTCTGCGCGCGCCTGGCCGGGCGCGCCACCTGGGTGAATGCATTGAAGGAGGCCGTCGATGCACGCGCCTGAGGTGTATGACTACGCCATCGTGCGCGTGGTGCCGCGCGTGGAGCGCGAGGAGTTCATCAACGCGGGCGTGATCCTGTCGTGCCAGCGCACCGGCTTTCTGCAGGCCGCCATCGCGCTCGACGAGGCGCGCCTGCTGGCCATGGACCCGCACGCCGACATCGACACCGTGCGCCGCCACCTGTCCGCCATCGTCGCCATCTGCGCGGGCGACGAAGGCTGTGGCCCCATCGCGCGCCTGCCGTACCGCCAGCGCTTTCACTGGCTCACCGCCAAACGCAGCGCCATCATCCAGACATCCCCCGTGCATACGGGCCGCTGCACCGATGCAGCAGCGGCGCTCGAACACATCATGGACCGCATGGTCCGTCCATTGCCTTGACTTAACAACCTGCTTCCCAATTGCCCGTTGCGTCATGGTGCTGGGCACCACCAGCGGCGCTGGCAAAAGCTGGCTGACCACCGCGCTGTGCCGCTACTACAGCAACCTGGGCCTCAAGGTCGCGCCGTTCAAGGCGCAGAACATGAGCAACAACGCGCGGGTGGTGCCCGGCCCTGCTGGCGTGATGGGTGAGATCGGCAGCGCCCAGTATTTCCAGGCCCTGGCTGCGCGTGCCGAGCCCGAGGTGCGCATGAACCCGCTGCTGCTCAAGCCCGAGGCCGACACGCACAGCCAGGTCGTGCTGATGGGCCAGGTGAGTGCCGAGCTGACGGCCATGCCCTGGCGCGGCCGCAGCGAAAAGGTGTGGCCGCAGATCGCAGCCGCGCTCGATGCGCTGCGCGCCGAAAACGACGTGGTGGTGATTGAAGGCGCGGGCTCGCCCGCCGAGATCAACCTGCACGCCAGCGACATCGTGAACATGCGCGTGGCCCGCCATGCCGATGCACGCTGCCTGCTGGTGACCGACATCGACCGGGGCGGCGCGTTTGCCCATCTGTACGGTACCTGGGCGCTGCTGCCCGATGACGAGCGCGCGCTGATCCATGGCTTTGTGCTCAACAAGTTTCGCGGCGATGCCAGCCTGCTGGCCCCGGCGCCGCAGATGCTGCAGGACCTCACGGGGGTGCCAACTGTGGCCACTATCCCCATGCAGTGGCGCCACGGCCTGCCCGAAGAAGACGGCGTGTTCGATGACCGTACGTTGTCAGCGGGCGCAGTGCACACCACGGTGGCCGTGATGGCGTACCCGCGCATCAGCAACCTGGACGAGTTCCAGCCGCTCAAGAATGTGCCCGGCGTGCGCCTGCTCTGGGCCCGCAGTCCGGCCGATTTGGCGGGGCTGAAGGCGAGCGACTGGGTGGTACTGCCCGGCTCCAAGTCCACCACCGCCGACCTGGCCTGGCTGCGCGCGCAGGGCCTGGACCAGGCCATTGCCCACCATGCAGAGCAGGGTGGCATGGTGCTGGGTGTGTGTGGTGGCCTTCAGATGCTGGGCGAGGCGCTGATCGACACTGCAGGCATTGACGGTAACGCCCCCGGCCTGGGCCTGCTGCCCCTCGTCACCACCTTTGCAGTGGCCAAAACAGTGCAACGCACGCAGGCGCAGTTTGGCGCGGTGCGGGGTGCGTGGACCGCGCTGGCCGATGTGCAGGTCACGGGCTACGAAATCCACCACGGCCAGACAGCCCAGCACCCGGCCATGGCCTCCGGGGGCGATGTGGCCCGCGAAGTTATCCCCGGCATTGCCTGGCAAAACCCGGCGGGCAATGTGCTGGGTGTGTATCTGCATGGTTTGCTCGAAGACCCCGCAGCGTTGCAGGCCCTGTTTGGTCGTGCGGGCGCGGCGCCCGTGCCCACGCTCGACGCGGTGTTTGAAGGCCTGGCACGCATGGCGGAGGCCAGCTTTGCCCCTGGGGCGCTGCGGGCGTTGATCTCCCCAGATACGGCCACCACCTGAGTGCTGTTGCCCACGGCCTCAGCCCTTCCTGTTTCATTTTTTATTCTGTTGTCTCACACACCATGCAATCCCTGGCCCAATTCACTGTCCCCGCGATCGCTGATATTTCCAACGCTCCATTGACCGCCCGTCTGCAGCACCTGCTGGACAACAAGACCAAACCACTCGGTTCACTGGGTCGGCTGGAGTCGCTGGCTCTGCGCATCGGCCAAGTGCTGGGCACCGAGGCCCCCGCGCTGCTGCAGCCGCAGATGCTGGTGTGCGCGGGCGACCATGGCCTGGCGGCCAAGGGTGTGTCGGCTTTCCCCAGCGATGTGACGTGGCAGATGGTGGAAAATTTTCTGGCCGGTGGCGCTGCCGTGAGCGTGCTGGCTCGTCAGCACGGCCTGGCCCTCACCGTGGTGGACTGCGGCGTGGCCAAGCCCATCGCGCCGCGCTATGCCGCCCCGGGCGCGCCCCAGTTGCTGTTGCGCAAGGTGGCGCCTGGCACGGCCGACGCGTCGGCCGGCCCAGCCATGACCGCGGAGCAATGCGTTCAAGCGATCACAAACGGTATAGATGTGGTGCGCGCCTTGCCCGGCAATGCACTGCTGCTCGGCGAGATGGGCATTGGCAATACCTCGGTGGCGTCGTTGTTGTTGGCGCGACTGGCCGGGCTGCCGCTGGCGGAAGTGACCGGCGCTGGTACGGGGCTAGATGCAGCAGGCATCGAACGCAAGCGCGCGGTACTGCAGCAGGCTTTGGATGTGAATGCCCACGCCACCACACCGCTGGCCGCACTGGCCGCGTTGGGCGGCTATGAGGTGGCGACGTTGGTAGGCGCTGTGCTGCAGGCCGCCCATGAGCGCCGCGTGATCGTGGTGGACGGCTTTATCACCAGCGCGGCTGTGCTGGTGGCCAGCCGCCTGCAGCCTGCGGTGTTGCAACGCTGCGTGTTTGCCCACCGGTCAGGCGAGCGCGGCCACGGCCTGATGCTGGAGGAGATGCACGCTGAGCCCTTGCTGGACCTGGGCTTACGGCTGGGGGAGGGCTCTGGCGCGGCGCTGGCGTGGCCACTGCTGGAGTCCGCGTGCGCGGTGCTGGCCGAGATGGCAAGTTTTGAATCGGCCGGTGTGGCCTCGCAGACGGTCTGAACCTCTCGGAGCATCACCGCGCTTTTACGCCACGCAGGTCTGATTGCGGCCCTGTGCCTTGGCGCGGTACATCGCAGCATCGGCACGCGACAGCATGGCATCTAGCGTTTCATGCGATCCCGTCCAGCTGGTCAGTCCGATGCTGACCTTGCAGTCCAGCGCATGCCCGGCGGCCAGCGTGGCGTGGATGCGCTGTGCCACGCTGATGGCTGCCTCCGTGTCGGCGCCCGGTAGTAGCACCAGAAACTCCTCGCCCCCGTAGCGCCCCAGCCGGTCTGCGCGGCGCAGCACCTGGCGGGTGCGCTCGGCAAAGTGCACCAGCACCGCATCCCCGTGCTGGTGGCCTCGGGTGTCGTTCACGGCCTTGAAGTTGTCCAGGTCCAGCATCATGATGGACGGACCGTTGCCGTAGCGCTGCGCCCGCTCCAGCTCGTCTTCGCAGCGTTGCAGCAGCGCCCGGCGGTTCAGTGACTGCGTGAGTGAGTCGTGGGTGGCAAGGTGTTCCAGCTCGGTGCGCAAACGGTCCGTGGCCATCAGCACGGCACCGATGGACAGCATGAGTACCGTGAGCACATACGCCCCGATGTACAGCGTCTGAAACAACGAGGGTTCCATCAAGTCTGCGCCCGCATTGCCGGTCAGGATGGAAATCAGCCGTGTGGCCAGCACCACCATGTGCAAAGCCAGCACCACTTCCACCAGTCTCACCGGAAAGTTGCGTCCGCCGTAGCGCAGCATGAAGCGCATCTGCGCGAGGTAGATGGCCCCCATCACGATGCTGAAAAAGCCCACGCGCAAGGCGTAGTTGGGCAGCCAATAAGTGAGCGCAATGAACACCAGCGTGGTGCCTGCCATCACCCAGTTCCAGTGGCCCCAGGTGAGTGGCTGCCCCATGAAGCTGCGTGTGCCCATGTAGTAGGTCACCGTGCCAAGCACCAGCAACTGGTTGGCCAGCACGAGGCTGAGCCAGTCCGGGATGATGCCGCGAGCGCCGAACAGCACGGTGGACGCCAGCCACAACAGCGGCGCGGTAGCCCATGCGCCCACCCCGCGGATGGACGGCGGATAGTACCGTCGCATGAACAGCAGCACGATAGCCATGACGGCAGACATGAAGCCTGCCATGGCGATCATGGAGCGTGGGTCGAGGGTCATGCGGTGGGAGGGGTGGTGCTGTGCCTGCGTAAGAAATTGTTTCTTCGGCCCGGACCAGTATAGCCAAGCGACTGTTTCCAGCACCGGGGTAGTGATGGGGAGGAAAGGTTGCCCTCTACGGGAGCCGGGTCGCACCTGCGACCCTGGTATTGATCTCCATTGGTGCAGGTGTGCACAGCAGTGGTGCCATTTGCATGCAAAACAATAAAAACTTTGTGTACAAAGTTGGCATAGGGTTTGCGTACATCTTTGCCCATGCAAGCCTCTACCCCTGCGCAGACCCCTGCGGCCATTGAAATCATCGCGCTGACCAAACGCTATGCCCAGGGCAAGCCAGCGGTCGATGCCATCAACTTGCGCATTGCCAGCGGCAGCTACTGCTGCTTGCTGGGGCCCTCGGGCTGCGGCAAGAGCACCACGCTGCGGATGATCGCTGGGCACGAGTCGGTGACCAGCGGCGACATATTGCTGGAGAACCGCAACATCACCGACCTGCCCGCCGCCGCGCGCGGCACGGCCATGATGTTCCAGAGCTTCGCGCTGTTCCCGCACCTCTCGGCGCTGGACAACGTGGCCTTCAGCCTCAAGATGAAGGGCGTGGCCAAGGCCGAACGCCAGGCCAAGGCGCGCGACCTGCTGGAGCGCGTGGCCATGGGCCATCTGGCCGAGCGCAAGCCTGCCGAACTCTCGGGCGGGCAGCAGCAGCGCGTGGCGCTGGCGCGCGCCCTGATCACCCAGCCGCGTGTGCTGCTGCTGGACGAACCGCTTTCGGCGCTCGACCCGTTCCTGCGCATCCAGATGCGTGCCGAGCTGCGCCGCTGGCAAAAGGAGCTGGGCCTGACCTTCATCCACGTCACCCACAGCCAGGAAGAAGCCATGGCCCTGGCCGACACCATGGTGGTGATGAACCACGGCGTCATTGAGCAGGTGGGCTCGCCGCACGAGGTCTACAACCGCCCGGCCAGTGAATTTGTGGCGCGCTTCATGGGCGGGCACAACGTGATCGATACCCCCGAGGGCAAGGTCGGTGTGCGCACTGACCACCTTCAGGTGCTGCCTCAGGGCGCGCCGCTGCCCTGGGGCGCCCAGCACATGCAGGCCGTGGTGACCGACGTGGAGTACCAGGGTACCTATGTGCTGCTGGGTTTGCAAAAGCAGGGCGTGGCCCTGTCGGCCAATGCCACGGCGGCGTACTCGGTGATGGTCTCCGAAGCCGCCTTTGCCGATCAGCCTTACGCAGTGGGGCAGGGCGTGCAACTGCACTGGACGCCCGAGCAGGCCCACCCACTTTTCTCCGGCGCGATGCCTGCATCTCCACCCGCGGCAGTGGCCACTGCGCAGGCTTTGCCGGCCTGAGTCTTCTATTTCTTTCGTTGTCCGCTGTTTCCACCCGTCCACTTTGCAAACCAAGGAGCTATCCCATGTCCGACGACTCTCGTGCTGATTCCCCGGCTGTTGCCGCATCCGACACCACCGGTGGCGTGCAGCGCCGCTCGCTGCTCAAGGGCACGGCGGGCATTCTGGCCGCTGGTGTGTTCCCGGCCGTCCACTCGCAGGAAAAGATCGTGCTGCGCTACCTGGGCACAGCGGTGAACCAGGACAAGGCAATTGCCGAGAAGTTCAAGGCCGACACCGGCATCGAGATCCAGTACGTGGCCGTGACCACGGACGACGTGACCAAGCGCGCCGTGACCGCCCCCAACAGCTTCGATCTGATCGACACCGAGTACTTCTCGCTCAAGAAGATCGTGCCCACCGGCAACCTGAAGGGCATCGATACCAAGCGCATCAAGAACGCCGACAAGATCACCACGCTGTTCACCAACGGCATGGTGGCCGGCAAGGCCGTGGGCGACCAGGGCACGGCGCCCAAGAAGGTGATCTACCTGGAAGGCGAGAAGTCCAAGAAGTTCGCGACCGCGCCCACGCAGTTCATGTCGCTGATCCCCACCGTGTACAACGCCGACACGCTGGGCATTCGCCCCGACCTGATCAAGCGCCCCATCAACTCGTGGGCCGAGCTGCTGAACCCCGAGTTCAAGGGCAAGACCGCGATCCTGAACATCCCCTCCATCGGCATCATGGACGCCGCCATGGTGGTCGAGGCCATGGGCATCTACAAGTACCCCGACAAGGGCAACATGACCAAGAAGGAGATTGATCTCACGATCAAGACCCTGATCGAGGCCAAGAAGCAGGGCCAGTTCCGCGCGCTGTGGAAGGACTTCAACGAGTCGGTGAACCTGATGGCGTCGGGCGAAGTGGTGATCCAGTCGATGTGGAGTCCGGCCGTCACGGCCGTGCGCACCAAGGGCATCGCCTGCAACTTCCAGCCGCTGAAGGAAGGCTACCGCGCCTGGGCTGCAGGCTTTGGCCTGCCTGCCACATTGAGCGGCCGCAAGCTCGATGGCGCCTACGAGTTCATCAACTGGTTCCTGGACGGCTGGGCCGGTGCCTACCTGAACCGCCAGGGCTACTACAGCGCCGTGCTGGACACCGCCAAGTCCAAGATGGAAGCCTACGAGTGGGCCTACTGGATGGAAGGCAAGCCCGCCACGCAGGACATCAAGAGCCCCAATGGCGACGTGCTGGCCAAGGCCGGCGCGGTGCGCGACGGCGGCAGCTACGAGTCGCGCATGGGTGGTATTGCCTGCTGGAACGCGTTGATGGACGAGAACAACTACATGGTCCAGAAGTGGAATGAGTTTGTCGCGGCATGAGGAGGCACCCCCTGAGGCGCTGCGCGCCTTCACCCCTCTCTCGACCCGCTGCGCGGGTCGGGAGGGGGACGCCCCCGGTGCGGCGGGGCGGCCCTTGCACGGGGGCACTGGCACTTGGCAGCGCCAGTTTTGAGCGAGCGCTGTCCGATAGCGCATGGATATCTTGATTGCAAACACCATGAGCACCACCACCACACCGTCCTTACCTGCTGCAGCCGCCCCCGGTCGCAGCATTGCCGCCTGGTGGCAGGCCGCGCCGTTCACGCTGGTGTTCGCGCTGTTCTTCCTGGTGCCGCTGGCGCTGATCGTGATGGTCAGCTTTTGGGACTTCAACGAGTACGAGCTGCTGCCCGGCTTCACGTTCAAGAACTACGTGTCGATCTTTGCGGGCTGTGGCGATGCGTCGGAGGGCTTGTGCGTCACGCTCAAGACGTATTACTCCACGCTCAAGTTCAGTTTTCTCGTGTGGCTGATCACGCTGGTGATCGGCTTCACCGTGGCCTATTTTTTGGCTTTCCACGTGCGCTCTTCGGGCATGCAGACACTGCTGTTCGTGCTGTGCACCATCCCGTTCTGGACATCGAACGTGATCCGCATGATCTCGTGGGTGCCGCTGCTGGGGCGCAATGGTCTGGTCAATCAGACACTGATCAGCATGAACCTCATCGAGACGCCCATTGAGTGGCTGCTGTTCTCAGACTTCTCGGTGGTGCTGGCCTTCGTGCACCTGTACACCATGTTCATGATCGTGCCCATCTTCAACAGCATGATGCGCATCGACCGCAGCCTCATCGAAGCCGCCAGCGACAGCGGCGCCAGTGGCTGGCAGACGCTGTGGAACGTGATCGTGCCGCTGTCGCGCACCGGCATCATCATCGGCTCGATCTTTGTCATCACCATCGTCATGGGCGACTTCGTGACCATCGGCGTGATGGGCGGCCAGCAGATCGCCTCCATCGGCAAGATCATCCAGGTGCAGACGTCGTACCTGCAGTTTCCGCTGGCGGCGGCCAATGCCGTGATCCTGCTCGCGGTGGTGCTGATGATCATCTGGGGCCTGACGCGCCTGGTCGACATCCGCAAGGAGCTCTGATCAGCACTGCCGACAACTCCACAGGACACCGCATGAAGCGCATCCGCGAATCCCGCCCGGCCAGCTTCTGGCTGCTGGCCATCGTCTTTGCCCTGTTCGTGCTGTTCATGTACGGGCCCATGTTCGTCATCTTCATCCTGAGCTTTCAGGGGCCCGAAGGCGGGCTGACCTTTCCCATGCGCGGCGTGTCGCTGCACTGGTTCTACAAACTGGCCGAGGGGCTGGGCGTGGTGGACATCGGCGCGGCGCTGTGGCGCTCGCTGGGCCTGGGCGTGGCGGTGATGCTGTGCACGGTGGTGCTGTCGGTGCTGGCGGGCCTGGCGTTTCGCAAGCGGCTGGCGGGCGGCAACACGCTGTTCTTCATCGTCGTGGCCAGCCTGATCATGCCGTCCATCATCGTCTCGCTGGGCATCGGGCTGGAGTTCCGGCTCATCGACAACGGCATCAAGGCGGTGCTCGAATGGCTGGGCATGGAGAGCACGCTGGAAGGCTATGGCACGTCGCTCGGCCTGTTCACCTCGGCCCTGGGCGCGCACCTGACCTGGACGCTGCCGTTCGGCCTGCTCATCATGTTCGCGGTGTTCAACCGCTTCAACCCGGCCTACGAAGAGGCTGCGCGCGACCTGGGCGCCACGCCCTGGCAGGGCTTTGCCCACGTGGTGCTGCCGCTGGTCGCGCCCTCGGTGGTCGGCATCGGCATGTTCGGCTTCACGCTGAGCTGGGACGAGATTGCCCGCACCTCGCAGGCCATTGGCGACGTGAACACGTTGCCGCTGGAGCTGCAGGGCCTGACCAGCACGGTGACCACTCCCTCCATCTACGCACTGGGCACGTTGACCACCGTGGTGTCGTTTGTGGTCATGGGCATCACGCTCGCGCTCGTGTGGGCATTGGGGCGCAGGGGCAAAGGCCGGTCGGGTTAAAAACGGCGTCCTTATGAATGCGATCACACCCAAGCCTCGGCGCGCACGCGCTGCGATCACCGAGCCTCCCGTCCAGCCTGAGTTGCCGGGCCAACTCAGCGACAACGACATGTACGACCGCATGGTGTCGGCCATCCTCGACCACCGTCTGCCACCCGGCACCAAGCTGGTGGAAGACAAGCTGGCGGCGGCCTTCGGCGTGTCGCGCACACGCGTGCGGCCGGTATTGGTGCGGCTGGCCAACGAGCAGGTGGTCACCCTCACGCCCAACCGGGGCGCATCCATCGCTCAGCCCACACCCCAAGAGGCGCGGGAGGTGTTCGAGGCCCGCCGCCTTTTGGAGCCGCGCCTGGTAGAGCTTTTTGTCGCCAATGCCACTGACGATCACATCGCCGCGCTGCGCACCTGCATCGACGACGAAGAGGCGGCCCGCGCCAGCGGCGACATGCGCCGCGCCATCCGCCTGTCGGGTGACTTCCACCTGCACATTGCGCAGGCGGCAGGGCACCAGACGCTGGGCCGCATCCTGCGCGAGCTGGTGGCGCGCACCTCGCTCATCCTCATGACCTACAGCCCCAGCCACGCTCGCGAGCGCGAAGAGGCCACGGCCTGCGGCTGCCGCGAGCATCGGGCGTTAATTGATGCCATCCGTCTGCGCGACGCGCGCGAGGCTCCCCGCCTCATGCTGGCGCACCTGGCACGCATTGAAACGCAGCTGGAGTTCACCCCTCCGGCCAGCGGTGTGCCCGACCTGGCGCAACTGCTGGGCGCCTGAATCTCGACGCTTCACCATGCGCCAGCTGCTCGTCATCAACCCCAACACTTCGGCCAGCGTCAGCGCTTTGCTACAGCATCATGTGCAATCCGCAGCGGGTTCGCACGTGGTGGTGCGCACGGCCACGGCACGCTTCGGTGCTCCCTACATCGCCTGTGAGGCCAGTTACGCTGTGGCGGCACACGCCGCGCTGGATGCCTGGGCGAATGAACTGTCACAACACCAGCCGCAGCCTGATGCCGTGCTGATAGGCTGCTTTGGCGACCCGGGCCTCATGGCGCTGCGCGAAAGCAGCCCTGTGCCTGTGACTGGGCTGGCCGAAGCGTCTTTCATTGAAGCCGCTCGCCACGGGCGCTATGCCATCGTTACCGGCGGCGAGCGCTGGGGCCCCATGCTGCAGCGTCTGGCACAGGCGCTGGGGCATTCGCACGGGCTGGCAGGCATCCACACGGTGGCGCCGACGGGCGCCCAACTGGCAGCAGACCCGGAAGCCGCCCGCGCTTTGCTGGCCCAGGCCTGCCGGGATGTGGTGCGCCAGATGGGTGTGCAGGCGGTCATCCTGGGCGGGGCAGGGCTTGCCGGGATGGCCGCTGCGGTGCAGCCGCAGGTGGCGGTGCCCGTGATCGACAGCGTGGTGGCCGGCGCCACCTGGGCGCTGCGTGCGCACCCGGTGCCGCCGGAGCGCAAGACGGCAGGGTTTGATGTGGAGTGGGTGGGCGTGTCGGACGCGATGGCGACCTTGGGCGGATCTGGCGTGGTTTGACGCAAGCGCCGGAAATCTCCCATGCACACTTTAAAACTCACCCAGGTTGGCAATTCCGTCGGTGCCAAGGGCGATGAGCTGTAGGTAACGAAATCGCCTGATGGCCTGCGCATCACCACCCACAACCCCGAATTCGAAGCGCAGATGCGCGTGGCGCGCGAGATCATGAAAGAGCGTCGGGCCGTGCTGCAAGAGCTGGCCCAATGAGCGATGGGGTCTGGCTGGACCGGGCCGTGATCGTTGCCATCCACTAAATGCAACTGGCCGAGCACGGCGGCGGCGCGGGCGTTTGCGATGCGGGTTTGCTCGATTCGGCTCGGGGCAAAACAATGCAGCTGAATCAACATGGCGAGCACCGCCCGACGTGGCCGCAGGCGACATCACCGAAGGGGCGTTCGCCTCCTGGCTGCGTGAGCATGCAGTCGTCCGCTGGGGGCGATTTCAAGCATTTTTGGCCTCTAGCGCTTATCCGATAAGCGCTAGCAGCTATCAAAAGTGAAGCGTTGAGCGTTTTCGTTCGCTCGCCCGCCTCAAGGCGCCAGTGTCTTGGGTTGGAAGTCGCAATACTGCGTCACCGCACACTCCCAGCAGCGCGGCTTGCGTGCCTGGCACACGTAGCGGCCGTGCAGGATGAGCCAGTGGTGCGAATCCACCGCATAGGCGGGCGGCACGCGCTTCATCAATTGCATTTCCACCGCCAGCGGGTTCTTGCCGGGCGCCAGGCCCGTGCGGTTGCTCACGCGAAAGATGTGCGTGTCCACCGCCATGGTGGGCTGGCCGAAGGCCACGTTCAGCACCACATTGGCCGTCTTGCGGCCCACGCCGGGCAGGGCTTCCAGTTCCTCCCGGGTGCGCGGCACCACGCCGCCGTGTTGCTCCACCAGAATCCGGCAGGTTTGCAACAGGTGCTTGGCCTTGCTTTTGTACAGGCCGATGGTCTTGATGTAGCCCTCCAGCCCTTCCAACCCCAAGTCCAGGATGGCCTGCGGTGTGCCCGCCGCCGGGAAGAGCTTGCGCGTGGCCTTGTTCACGCCCACATCGGTGGCCTGGGCCGACAGCAGCACGGCGGCCAGCAACTCGAACACGGTGGTGTATTCCAGCTCCGTGTTGGGCATGGGGTTGGCGGCCTTCAGGGTGGCAAAGAAGGGTTCGATCTGGGCGGTCTTCATGGGGAAGCGAGGGTTGGGGGAAGTGGTGGGTGCGGCATTGTCCCGTGGCTGCCCTGCAGAAATGCATGGAACATGCGCACCGCCGTTGGCAGCGGTGCGTCTGCTTAGCGGCTGGGGGTCAAGCGGTGCGCTGCACCGCCAGGCACAGCCAGCAGGGGAAGGCGCCCGTGGCGGGGTTGACGGCAAAGTCTTCGTCATAGATTTCGAGGGCGGGCCGCGGGGCCAGCTTCCCAGCCTGCGGGGATCTGCCCTGGGGCCACCATGCTGGCCCAGGCCGCACCGATTTCTGGACCGGTGCCTACGAAATGCAAACAGGCGTAGTCACCACCGGCAAAGTCCTGGATCAGTGCCTCGGTGCCGGTGCGCAGCCCAACGCCCACCTGCACGCAGGCGTCGTAGCGGCATTGTTCGGGCGGGGTGCAGGCGGGGTTGTCCAGGCTGATGCCGTAGTACTTGGGGCGTGGCTCGCTCAGGCGGTTTGCTTCGCACCAGCGGCCGAACCGCTCCCACAATTGCGTGAGCGATGGGCCATAAGGGCCCGTGTGGCGCATGTAGGCCAGGCGCATGCGGGGCAATTGGCGGATTTCGAGGGGCATAGGACGGTCTTTCCGTGGCGGGACTATTGGCGAGGCTTTTTGCCCTCGCAGTCTAAGCCGCAGGAAACCTGCACGCCAATTGGCGACAATGCGAAATCCTTTGCCACCCCACTTGTGTCCACGCCATGCAATTTGCCGACCGCCTGAACAACGTCGAAACCTCCGCCATCCGCGAACTCTTCAAGCTGCTGGGCAAGCCCGGCATCATCAGCTTTGCCGGCGGCTTCCCCGACAGCGCGATGTTCGATGTGGAAGGCATTCGCGACGCCAGCAACGCCGCGCTGACCGAAGAGCCCGGCGCCGCACTGCAATACGGCGCGACCGAAGGCTACAACCCGCTGCGCGAGCAACTGGCCGCCTTCATGGCCAGCAAGGGCGCCAAGGACTTGGCGCCCGACAACCTCATCGTCACCACCGGCAGCCAGCAGGCGCTGGACCTGCTGGGCAAGACGCTGATCACCCCCGGCGACAAGGTGATCGTGGAAGGCCCGACCTTCCTGGCCACCATCCAGTGCTTCCGCCTGTACGGCGCCGAGCTGATCAGCGCGCCCATCGACGGCGAACGGCGTGCAGACCGACGAGCTGGAAAAGCTGATCGCCGAGCACAAACCCAAGTTCGTCTACCTGATCCCCACCTTCGGCAACCCCAGCGGCGCGATGCTGAGCCTGGAGCGCCGCAAGGCGGTGCTGGAGATGGCCGTCAAGCACAACACGCTGATCGTCGAAGACGACCCGTACGGCGACCTGTATTTCGGCGACGCGCCACCGCCCAGCCTGCTGGCCTGAGCGGCCACTGTGCCCGGCAGCCGCGAGCTGCTGGTGCACTGCGGCTCGCTGAGCAAGGTGCTCTCGCCCGGCCTGCGCGTGGGCTGGATGATCGCCCCGGCCGAGCTGCTGGCCAAGGCCACCATGTGCAAGCAGTTCAGCGATGCCCACACCAGCACCTTCGCCCAGGCCACGGCCGCGCAGTACCTCAAGGCCGGCCGCATGCCCGCCACGCTGGCCAAGGTGCGCAAGGTGTACGCCGAGCGCGCCCAGGCCATGGGCGATGCGCTGCGCAAGGAGCTGGGCGACGCCATCGAGTTCGTGCAGCCCCAGGGCGGCCTGTTCGTCTGGGCGCGCCTCACGGGTGCGGGCGGCAAGGTGGCCGACGGCAACGTGCTGGCCAAGCGCGCCATCGAAAAGGGCGTGGCCTTTGTGCCCGGCACGCCGTTCTACTGCGCCAACCCCGACAACGCCACGCTGCGCCTGTCGTTCGCAACCGCCGATGTGGACAAGATCCGCGAAGGCGTGGCGCGCTTGGGGCAGGCACTCTGATGGACGTGCAACAGCAGATCATCGAGCGGCTGGAGAGCTTGGAGATCAAGGCCAGCTTCACAGAGGACTTGCTGGATGAGCTCAACATGACCATCTTCCGCCAGCAGGAGCTGATTGACCGGCTCACGCAGGAGGTGGTTCAGTTGAAGCAGCAGGCGCCTGATGGCGGACTGGGTGGAGCGGTGCGCAATCTGCGCGATGAGCTGCCGCCGCATTACTGATGATTGGGGGTCGATTCCGTTTCTTCTCCAGCCGCCGTTCGGACTGAGCCTTCGACAGGCTCTGAACAGGCTTGTCGAAGCGTTTCGCTCTGCTGCGTCGATGTTCCACTGCCGTTCGGGCTGAGCTGGTCGAAGCCCTGCGCAGCGCTTCGACAGCTCACAGCGTGAACGGTTTTTCTGTTCAACTGTCTGGCATCAAGCCCGCACAGCCCGCCACGCTGCATCCGCCAATTCCGCGCGGTAGACCGTTGGCGAGGGCAGGCCACCCAGACCTGAACGGTCCGACAGCCAAGCCCGGCAATAACTCTGCACCGGCCCCATCACCAGCGACGGCATCAGCTCGCAAGGCAGATCGCGCAGGGCGCCCGATTGGCGATGCGGTTCGAACCAGGCCACCAGCGCCTGATTGCGGCGCCGGGCAGCCTCGGCCAGGTCGGGTGTGCGTGGGCCGGCTGCAACGGCTCCACGGGCCTGAAACAGGAACCGTGCCCGCTCGGGCTGCGCCACCACCCAGTCCAGATAGCCGGTGACCAAGGCCTGTACCCCCGCTTCGACGCCTTGAGCGGCGTCCAGCTGCGCCTGCACGCTGCGCGACTGGTCGTGAAAAATGTCGAGGAACAGCGCGGCAACGATGCCTTCGCGGTTGCCAAAGTGGTGGTAGATGCTGCCCACGCTGGCCCCGCAGCGCGCGCGCACGCCGTCGATGGTGACGGCGTCCACTCCGGCCTCGGCCGCGCAGGCAAGGGCGGCGTTCAGGATGTCCTGGCGGCGGTCGGTGGTGGTCTCGGCAGGGGTGCTGGAAGGGCTAGGGGTGATTCGGCTTGCCATGGAAGTAGATTCTAGAATAAAGTTCTAGAAAAACCTTCTACCTCCACGAGACACCATGTATTCCTCCGCCACCACCGCGCCAGCACCTGCAGTTTCCACGCTGCCCAACCCCGGCGCCGCCCTGTATCCGCACCTGCTTGCCCCGCTCGACCTGGGCTTCACCACGCTGAAGAACCGCGTGCTCATGGGCTCCATGCACACGGGGCTGGAGGACGGGCGCGACCTGTCGCGCATGGCGGCCTATTTCCGCGAGCGGGCCGAGGGCGACGTGGGCCTGATCGTGACCGGCGGCTTCGCGCCCAACATCGCGGGCTGGGCCAAGCCGTTTGCCGGCACGCTGGCGACCTCGGGCGCGGCCAAGCGCCACCGGGTGGTGACCGACGCCGTGCACGAGGCCGGCGGCAAGATCGCGCTGCAGATCCTGCACACCGGCCGCTACGCCTACCACCCGCTGGCGGTGGCGCCCTCGCGGCTGAAGTCGCCCATCTCGCCGTTCACGCCGTTTGCGCTGTCGGCACGCGGGGTGGAGCGGCAGATCCGCGCCTTCGTGAACTGCGCCGCGAAGGCCCGCGAGGCGGGCTACGACGGCGTGGAGATCATGGGCTCCGAGGGCTACTTCATCAACCAGTTCCTGAGCCTGGCCACCAACCTGCGCGACGATGCCTGGGGCGGCGACTACAGCAACCGCATGCGCCTGCCGGTGGAGATCGTGCGCGCGCACGCGCGAGGCCGTGGGGCCAGACTTCATCATCATCTACCGCCTGTCGATGATCGACCTGGTGCCCGGCGGCAGCAGCTGGGACGAGGTGGTGCAGCTGGGCAAGGCCGTGGCCACAGGGCGGCGCCAGCATCATCAACACCGGCATCGGCTGGCACGAGGCGCGGGTGCCCACCATCGCCACCAGCGTGCCGCGCGCGGCCTTTGCCTGGGTCACGCAGAAGATGAAGGCCGAGTTCGCGGCGGCGGGCATCGCCACGCCGCTGGTCACCAGCAACCGCATCAACACGCCCGAGGTGGCCGAGCAGGTGCTGGCCGATGGCTGCGCCGACATGGTGTCGATGGCGCGCCCGCTGCTGGCCGATGCCGACTTCGTGAAGAAGGCGCGCGCAGGGCCGGGCCGACCTCATCAACACCTGCATCGCCTGCAACCAGGCCTGCCTGGACCATGTGTTCCAGAACAAGACCAGCCAGCTGCCTGGTCAACCCGCGCGCCTGCCACGAGACCGAGCTGGTGTACCGCCCCACGCCGCGCCAGCGCGCGCAAGCGCATCGCCGTGGTGGGCGCCGGGCCGGCCGGCCTCACCGCCGCCACGCTGCTGGCCGAGCGCGGGCACGAGGTGCATCTGTTCGACGCCGCAGCCGACATCGGCGGCCAGCTCAACATGGCCAGGCAGGTGCCGGGCAAGGAAGAGTTCGACGAAATGCTGCGCTACTTCCGCCACGCGCGTGGAAGACACCGGCGTGGAACTGCACCTGAACCAGCCGTGTGCAAGCCGCTGACCTGGCGGGATTTCGACGAGGTCATCGTCGCCACCGGCGTGGAGCCGCGCGACCCGAAGATCCCCGGCCAGGACCACCCCAAGGTGCTGAGCTACATCGACGTGCTGCGCCACGGCAAGCCCGTGGGCGAGCGCGTGGCCATCATCGGCGCCGGTGGCATCGGCTTTGACGTGGCCGAGTTCCTGGTGCACAGCGGCCACCCTCCACCACGCTCGACCTGCCCGCCTGGCAGGCCGAGTGGGGCGTGACCGACCCCGCCGAGGCGCGCGGTGGTCTGGCCCCCAGCGGCCCGCGCGTGACGCCACCCGCGCGCCAGGTCACGCTGCTGCAGCGCAAGACCGGCAAGCTCGGCGCCGGCCTGGGCAAGACCACCGGCTGGATCCACCGCACCACGCTCAAGATGAAGCAGGTGCAGATGATCGGCGGCGTGAACTACGAGCGCATTGCCGACGAGGGGCTGCTGGTGTCGTACGGCGACAAGCGCGAAGACCCGACCTGGATTGCCTGCGACACCGTGGTGCTGTGCGCCGGCCAGGTGCCGCTGCGCACGCCTGGCCGACGAGCTGGAGGCCGCTGGACGCAAGCGCGCATCGTGATCGGCGGCGCGCTGGAGGCCGGTGAGCTGGACGCCAAGCGCGCCATCGACCAGGCGGCACGGCTGGCGGCGCGGCTGTAGGCGGCCACTCTTGCTTCGTTGCTGGGCGAACGTTGGCGATCAGAAATTTGAATGAAATTGGCCTCTAGCGCTTTATGTATAAGCGCTAGTAGCTACTATTTTAGTAGCGTTTGGTTGAGTGGTTACGCAGTGCGATCCGCAGCCGGTATCTGCAGCGCGTTGAACACCCGCAGTGCCGCCCACGCATCGTTGGCCGCGTAGACCAGTTGGGCCTCGGTCAACCGGGCGTTGGCCCAGTTGGAGGTGGCGGCTTTTTTGGACTTGATGAAGCGCCGATTGAACAGCACGGCCACCGCGCCTTTCACGCCCATGTCCTTGCGGTAGCCGCGTTGGCGGAACACGGTGTTCAGCTCCAGCACATCGGCTGGTTGCACGCCCAGTTTGTGCTGGATGCGTTTGGTGTCGTCCCCCAGTCCAAATCCCGCCTTGGTCACGCCGCGCAACGCCAGCAGCTCTGCCACACGGGCGCGGCAGCCGGGGTCGTGCAGCTGGAACACCCAGGCCGTGTCGATGGTGGCCAGTTGCACGATGTGGGGTCCGTCGGACTGCTCGCCCTGCACGAAGGTGGGTTTGGATTCAGTGTCAAAACCCCAGGCGCTGGCGGTAGCCAAAACGTTGCAGGCCATGTCGGCCTGCTCTGCCGTGGAGACGAGTGTGATGCGGTCGGTGCCCAGGCGCTCAAACGGCTCCAGCAGGGCGATCTGATCTTTGTCGGGTGTGGGGAGGTGTCCCGCGCGCGGGTGCTGCGGTTGCGGTGGCGTGTTTCGCGGGGGAGGAGAGGGTGCCGTCATGCTGGGCATTGTGCCGTGGCAGGCGGGGCATGGGCCTTGTACCCTGCTTCTGGCTCGCCGATCTCGCTACCTGCATGGCAGCCTTTTTGAGAGTTGCCGCGCGCGGCTATTCGTCCACCGGGTCCAGTGAAGCGATCTGGTCGCGCCCCCGGCGCTTGGCCAAGTACAGCGCCTGGTCGGCGCGGTCAAGCATGTCACGCAAGCTGCGGTCCGATTGGCGAAAGGCCCCCATGCCCAGGCTGGAGGTGATGCGGTAGGTATTGCCCGCAACGTCCGTCAGCTGCAACGCGCGGATGCTGGCCATGATGCGCGTGGCGACGTCCATGCCCTCGGCCAGCGCGGTCAGCGGCAGCAACACGCCAAACTCTTCGCCGCCCAGGCGCCCCACCACATCGCTGGCGCGCAACTGGCTCTTGACGGCCTGGGCAAACTCCACCAGCGCGCGGTCGCCCTCCAGGTGGCCAAAGCGGTCGTTGATGGTTTTGAAGTGATCCAGGTCCAGCATCAGCAGCGTCAGCGGTTCTCCGTTGCTGCGCGAGCGCTCGTACACGGCTTCAGCGCACTCCAAAAACGCGCGCCGGTTGGCCATGCCGGTCAGCATGTCGGTGGTGGCCAGACGCTGCAGTTCGCGCTCCAGGTTCTTGCGCTGCGTCACGTCGCGGTAGATGCCCTCGACGCCCGCAAAATTGCCTGCATGGTCGTACAGCGCGTGGCTGCTGATGGAGATGTCGATCACCGTGCCATCGCGCCGCACCATTTGGCCCGGAAAGTCCGACACCTCGCCCTTTTCCATGATCGCCACCTTGAAAGCGTCCCGGTCGGTGCTTTGGGGGTAGTACGACTCAGCGGTGCGGCCCTCAATCTCGTGGGGCTCGTAGCCCAGCACCCGCCGCACTCCTGGGCCCACGTGTTGCACGATGCCCAATGCATCGGTGCGGTAGTACACGTCCTGCATGTTGTCGAAAAGGCGCCGAAAGTTTTGCTCGCTCTCTCGCAGCTGGGCTTCGATCTCGCTCTGGTGGGTCATGTCCATGCCACACATCAGCACGGCCGGGGCACCTTCCCACTCCATCGCCACGCTGCTGATCAGCACCATGCGCAAGTTGCCACGGATGGTGCGGATGCGAAATTCAGACGATTTATTGGGCCGTCCGCCTTGTTCGGGTACGGCCACGGCCTGGATGCGGTTGGTGGATCGCACCTGGTCCAGGGGGTGCACAAAGTCGCCTGAGAGGCGGCCAATCAGGCTGTCAATGCTGGGTGCCTCCAGCAGCTCCATGCTGGCTGCGTTGGCAAAGCGAATGGCGCCCGCTTGCGTGACGAGCACCGCCGCAGGCAGCGCTTGCAGCAGACGGAGGTCGTGAAGCATGTGGCTTGGTGGTAACCAAAAGTAATCTGCCATTGTGGCACTTTGGTGTGCGGCTGGGAATCCAGTCCTGTCACAAGCGCTACCATCGCCCATGAGAAAAATTTTCCCACTCCATGTTGAAGGCAAGAACCGCGATCGCGTTCTAGAGGCCGTCAAGCACGAAATCCGCAAATACATCAAGCGCGAACGCCGTCGCGATCTCCCCGAAGGCGCCGACTTCTGGGATTTTGACTGCCAGTTCGGCCGCACCAAAGAAGCGGCCCAAGTGGCCCATCTGTCTGCATTGACGGGCCTCATCAACGAGGTGGCTGCCGAAGGTGGCCCGCAGATCTACGTAGAAATCATCGCCAAGCCGGGCAAGCGTACGCCACGCCCAGCGGGCGAAGCCCCAGGCAATGAGGGTGACGATCTCAGTGGAGATGACGACGAGATCTGAGGCGGGTCGCCGCCAGTTGGTGGTCAGGCGCCTGGGTTCAGGCGTCTTCGTTTTTGTCGCCGTCCGTCGCTGACGGAGCCGCTGCGGCACGCAGTTTGTCTTTTTTGCTGGGCCGCTTGCCCTTGACACCGCCGGTGCCCTCGGGATCGGTGAACGATGCTGGCGGGGGCGCCTCAGTGGGCTCAAAACCCGCAATCTGCTCGCGTGGCAGGCTCAGATGCTGGCGTTTTTCTATCAGACGGAAATGCGCTTCCGCATCGGCCGTCACAAAACTCACCGCCACACCGCTCTCCCCCGCACGGCCCGTGCGGCCGATGCGGTGCACGTAGTCCACCGCGGAGCGGGGCAAGTCGTAGTTGACGACTGCAGGCAACTGCGCAATGTCGATACCGCGCGCTGCCAGATCGGTGGTCACCACCACCTGCCACCGTTCGTCCTTAAATTCTTGCAGCACCTGCTTGCGCGCGCCCTGGCTGAGTCCGCCGTGGAAGGGCGTGGCAAAAATCTTCGCGCGATAGAGCTTTTCTGCCACATGTTCGGCCGCGTACTGGGTGGCCACAAACACCAATACGCGCGACCAGTTGTGTTCCTTGATCAGATGGCGCAGTAGCTGGGTGCGACGGATGGCATCCACCGCAATGGCGCGTTGCTCGATGGCGGGTTCGTTGCCGGGTGTGTGGGGCACCTCCACACGCACCGGGTCTTTCAGCAGACCGTCGGCCAGGGCCTGGACGGCGGTGGGAAAGGTGGCTGAGAAAAACAGGTTTTGCCGCTCTTTTGGCAGCAATGCCAACACCCGCGTCAACTCTTCGGCAAAGCCCAGGTCCAGCAGGCGGTCGGCTTCGTCGAGCACCAGGTGCACCACCGAGCCCAGTCGCAAAGCGTTGTGCTCCACCAGGTCCAGCAGACGTCCTGGGGTGGCCACCACGATGTCGGCACCGCCCCGCAGACCCAGCATCTGCGGGTTGATGGACACGCCGCCAAACACGATGGCCACCTTCAAAGGCTGTTGCAGGTGCTGCGCCAGACTGCGCAGCACCTCGCCCACTTGGGCCGCCAGTTCGCGCGTGGGCACCAGGACCAGGGCGCGCACCCGGCGCGGGCCGCCAGTGGCGCTGAGTTGCAATTGTTGCAGCAGAGGCAGGGCAAAGGCCGCGGTCTTGCCCGAGCCTGTCTGCGCGGCGCCCAACAAATCGCCCCCCTGCAAGATGGTGGGGATCGCGCTGGCCTGGATAGGTGTGGGCGCAGCAAAGCCTGCTTTTTCTGCAGCGTGGACGAGGGCAGGGGAGAGACCGAGGGAGGCAAAGGGCATGGGCTGGGCACTGAAGCGGCCTAAGAAGGGCACGCACGGCAGCGCAAACGGGAAAGAATAGGCAGGATTGTCGCCGCAGTTGCCTGTGATGGGGCACGGTTGGCCGTGCCGAGGTACCGCCCGGCGGTGGTCCGCGGGAGCCTTGCGGATAAATCGGCGTTTGGGGCACCGTTGCAAGGCGCTTTTGCGCGGCTTCTTCGCCGCTGATAATTGGACCCCCTGCGGTTTCCGCTGTAGCTCATTCTTTCTTCAAATCGCCCATGGCCCTCACCCTTGACTCCTCTGCCATCACCCACGGCATCCAGCTGGCAGTGGCCCCTGTGTTCTTGCTCACGGCCGTGTCCGGCATGATCGGCGCCGTGGCCAGCCGACTGGCTCGCATCATCGACCGGGCCCGTGTCGTGGAGGATCGCGCCCGTGCCAACACCGATCCCGAGTTTCTGGCCCGCGCCTACAGTGAGCTTGGCGATTTGCGTCTGCGCGGACGGCTGGCCAATGGCTGCATCGGGCTGCTCACGTTCTGTGCGTTCCTGATTGGCATCACCATCATCTTGCTGTTCCTGGGGGAGACCACCAACTTCCAGTCCAACCGCTTGGCAGTGGCGGGTTTTCTGGCGGGAGTCGTTTCGTTTCTTCTGGCCCTCGTGTGTTTTCTGACGGAGACACTTCTGGCGACCCGCTTGCTCAACTTTCACATGCTGCAAAAAGAGGTAGAGGGGAAAAACCCATGAAGTCCCTCGCAGACCTGGGCGGCCTGGTGTATTCCACCGAATCCGGCCGCATGTGCCCTGACTGCCGGCAACCCAAAGCGCAGTGCACTTGCAAGCAGAACCAACCGCTGCCCACGGGCGACGGCATCGTGCGCGTGTCGCGTGAAACCAAGGGCCGTGGTGGCAAGGCCGTCACGCTGGTCAAGGGCGTGCTGGTGGACGCATCGGCCCTGGAGCAGCTGGGCAAGCAGCTCAAAGCCGCGTGCGGCAGCGGAGGCACGGTGAAGGACGGCGTGATCGAAGTGCAGGGCGACCACGTGGAGCGCGTGATGGCTGCGCTGCAGAAGCTGGGCCACAAGGTCAAGCGGGCCGGCGGCTGAGGAGTGTGGGGCGATGGATTCGGAGAAACTGCAGCGCCTGGTCACGACCGAGATGCCCTATGGCAAATACAAAGGCACGCTGCTGGCCGACCTGCCAGGCAACTACCTGAACTGGTTTGCACGCGAGGGTTTCCCCAAGGGCGAACTGGGGCAATTGCTGGCTCTGATGCATGAAATCGATCACAACGGGCTGTCAGATCTGTTGAAGCCGCTGCGAGGGCGATGAGCCCCAACGATTTGCCTGCTAGACGATTCGGGCCACAATCACGTCCAATACCCAACAACAACTCAGAGGGAAGTCACATGAAGGGCAATATTGCTGCAATCGTATTGGTGGTGCTGGGCGTGTTTTTTCTGCTCACCAATCTGGGGCTCATCAGCATCAGCCTGCGAGAACTGTTGCGAGTGTGGTGGCCAGTGGCGCTGATTGCGGTCGGCGTGGCCTTGTTCTTTACGCCTGGCTCCAAGGGGAAGTAGTTTCGATTTACTTGAACAAAGGCGGACTGCGCAGCCATCCGCTGTTCCAAGTGTTTGGGTGGTTCAGAGCCGAACTTTTCCCGTCCAGATGTCTTTGTACATCACCCAGTCACCCATGAAGCTGTAGAGCGGTCGCTTGAAGCTGGCGGGTTTGTTCTTCTCAAAGCCAAAGTGCCCTACCCAGGCAAAGCCGTAGCCGCAGAGCAGGCCGTAGAGCAGGTACTGCGGCTTGCCTGTGGTAACCAGCATGGCCAGGCAGACCAGCGTAAGTGTCGAGCCCACAAAGTGCAGGCGGCGGCAGGTGCGGTTGCTGTGTTCGCTCAGGTAGAACGGGTAGAAATCGGCAAAGCGCTTGAAGGCCCTGGGGTCCGAGTTGGGCGTGGGGGCCGGGGTGGCGGTCTGGGTGGTCATGGCGTGTCTCCTGGCGGCGTTGGGGCTCTGCCCGCGTTATACGCCGCAGCCTCGGGGCGTACCAGCGGGGGAGTGCGGGTGTGCTGTCACCAACAGGTCTGTCACCCAAAGCCCCAGCGGGCCTTTCGGCACGCCGGAGCGGGTGGGGTTAGCGGGCCAGAAAGCCCCGGATGGCGGCCAGTGTTTCTTCCGGCGCCTCGGTCATCTGGTTGTGCCCCACGGGCAGGTGGGCGACCTGCACCTGCTTGCCCGCAGCCTGGGCGGCCTTGACGAGGCTCTGTGCCGCTTTGGGCGCCGTCATCTGGTCCTGGCTACCCAGGGCAAACAGAACCGGGCATGTCAACTGTGCCATGGCCGCTTCGCCGCCGGCGTAGCTGTCGCAGGCCACAAACCCGCGATGGAACACGTTGACTTGCGTGTTGCTGCGAAGCACCTTGCGGCCCAGTGCCATACCCGCGCCAAACACCCAGGTGCCCGGGCCCAGCGCCGACGGGGGCGCAGACAAGGTGCTGCGCGAGAAAACGTTGACCATGCGCATCGCCTTCTCGGGGTCGGTCTGTGACGCTTCGATGAGTGCGGGCGAGACCTTCATCGGGAACGCCGTGCCCACCAGCACCAGGTGGCTGATGCGGTCCTTCAGGCGCGCGGCCGCCTCCATGGCAATGAGTGAACCCCAGCTGTGGCCCACCAGCGCTGCGCGCTGCACGCCCGCGGCATCCAGCAGCGTGCCGATGAAGTCCGCACCTTGCTCCACTGTGGCGGGCGCCTCGCCGCCGCTGCGGCAGTGGCCCGGCAGGTCGATGGCCAGCACATTCCAGCCGTGGTTGGCCATGTAGCGGCTTTGCAGGGCCCACACGCTGTGATCGTTGAGCACGCCGTGGATGAACACCACGGTCGGTTTGGCGGCATCAAATGCCTTGCCGCCGGTGTAGCAGTAGATGGCAGCGCCGTTGACTTGGATGTGCATGGTCAGGCCCCTGCTTTCTCGGCGGCCTTGAGCGCGCGCTTGAGGTCGTCGATCAGGTCGTCGGCGTCTTCCAGGCCGATGGACAGGCGGATCGTGCCCTGCGTGATGCCCGCGCCCGCCAGCGCTTCGTCGCTCATGCGGAAGTGCGTGGTGCTGGCTGGATGGATCACCAGGCTGCGGCAGTCGCCCACGTTGGCCAGGTGGCTGAACACCTTGAGGGTTTCGATGAACTTCTTGCCTTGTTCGCGGTTGCCCTTGAGGTCAAAGCTGAACACCGACCCGGCGCCACGTGGCAACAGCTTTTGTGCGAGGGTGTGGCTGGGGTGGGATGCGAGCATGGGGTGGCCCACGCGCGACACAAAGGGCTGGGCGGCCAGAAACTCGACCACCTTCTCGGTGTTGCGCATGTGTTGTGCCATGCGCAGCGGCAGGGTTTCAATGCCTTGCAGGATGAGCCATGCGGTGTGCGGGCTCATGCACGCACCAAAGTCCCGCAGGCCCTCGCGGCGGGCGCGCAGCAGGAAGGCTCCGACGGTGCTCTCTTCGGTGAACACCATGTTGTGAAAACCATCGTAGGGCTGGGTCAACTCGGCAAACTTGCCGGCGGATTTGGGGCCGTCCCAGTCAAAACTGCCGCCATCCACCACGATGCCGCCTACGACGGTGCCGTGGCCTGAGAGGAACTTGGTGGCCGAGTGGTAGACCAGATCGGCGCCATGTTCGAACGGCTTGATGAGCCAGGGCGAGGTGAGCGTGGAGTCCACCAGCAGAGGCACACCGGCTTCGTGCGCTATGGAAGACACAGTGGGAATGTCCAGCACATCCAGGCCCGGGTTGCCCACGGTTTCGCCAAAGAACAGTTTGGTGTTGGGCCGCACTGCGGCGCGCCAGCCGTCGATGTCGCCGGGCTTGACGAAGGTGGTCTCGATGCCAAAGCGCGATAAGGTGTAGTGCAGCAGATTCTGCGAGCCACCATACAACGCAGTGCTGGCCACGATATGGCTGCCCGCGCTCATGATGGTGGCGATGGCAAGGTGCAGCGCGGCCTGGCCGCTGGCGGTTGCAATGGCGCCTACGCCTCCCTCCAGAGCCGCCACGCGCTGTTCCAGCACCGCGTTGGTGGGGTTGCTGATGCGGCTGTACACGTGGCCGCCGCGCTCCAGGTTGAACAGCGAGGCCGCGTGGTCGCTTGATTCGAAGACGAACGACGTAGTCAGGTGGATGGGCGTGGCGCGCGCGCCGGTGGCGGGGTCGGGGCTGGCGCCTGCGTGCAGCGCCAGCGTGTCAAAGCCAGGGTCGGAGTAACCGGGCATCTTGTGTCTCCCATGTTGTCAATGCAGGCGGGCATTGTGGGCTATATTTGCTGGCAAATGGCCTGCGGAACGTGAGCACCCTATGCGGATGTGAATGTGCCCTTGGGCCCGCACACACTCTTCCCGCTCTCCCGGAGACTCCACACCATGAAAGTCAGCGATATCCTTCGCGTCAAAGGCAACACCCTCTACACCGCTACGCCGGACGAGCCGCTGGCCGGTGCCGTGAGCCTGATGGCCGACCGCGATATCGGCTCGCTGGTGGTGATGGAGCACGGAGATTTGGTGGGCATGCTCACCTTCCGCGAGGTGATTCAGGCGGTGGTGAAAAACGGCGGCGGCGTAGGAACGATGCTGGTGCGATCGGCCATGGATGATGCGCCTTTGACCTGCACTCTCGAAACCGATATGGATGAAGTGCGCCGCATGATGCTGGACCGCCATGCGCGCTACATGCCGGTGATGGACCGCAAGATGCTGATGGGTGTGATCAGCTTTTATGACGTGGCCAAGGCCGTGGTGGACAGCCAGAATTTTGAGAACAAGATGCTCAAGGCCTACATCCGCGACTGGCCGGAAGAGGGTGCGTAAAGGGGGATGTCAACGAGCAGCGAGGCGCCACCTTCCAGTCGTCGACGAGGTTTGGTGTTGCTGCCATGGCTTGGGTGCGTTCACGAATTCAGCGTGGTTTGTGAATCCGCAACACTTCGCGTGTCCAGCTGTCGTCCCTGGTTCCTCCATCACGGCGACGGATCTTGACCTCGCGGACAAGTTTCACAATAGACCCGTTGCTGGTGATCCAGTAGGTTATCTTCCCGGACGCGCCGCTTTGCGTGCGCAGGATGCCCTCAACGCGGTACGCCGGCATAGTCCCCGCCACTACGGTGATTTGCTCGTACGCCGCCACTTTCATCTGTTGCTCTACCCATCCGGTCAGACCGCCCGGGGTTTCCGATGTTGCTGGCAAGGCCATTTGCGAGCGCGTGATCCATTTCTTGCCGATCTGGAAATCGTCTGCAGGCAGCACCTGAAGGGGAGGGTCGAAAACTGCACCGAAATCGTTGCGAATGGTGCCGCCTGTGAGGTTCACTATCTGTTGGCCGTTGTTGATTTCAACAACGCCATCCTTGATGGCCGTAACGCGCAGGGTTTCCCTGCGTGTCTCAAGTTTGGTCAGGTAGTCGAGATAAACATGTTCAATTTCGTCGCCTACACGGACGTCCCGCTGGACTGTGTGACGGCCCTGCACTGGGGTGGCTGTGATCTGGGGTTTCGAGAGTTGATCCAGCTGGCTCTGCGCCGCTTCACTGATCATTCCATTCGGATGGGTTTGCAGGAATGCGTAAAAATCGTCCGGGTTCCGTGACTGTTTGATGCGATCCCAGTCGGCCTTTTCGCGAAGGAACAACTGATCGCGTTCCTCCGGCTTGGGCTTGGGCACAGGGGTGGTGGAAACAATCGTGCCGGAGCTTCGTCCATCGTTGAAGACGAAGTCCTCCTCTAGGCTGGTACTTTCCCAAGGAATCTGGCTGCCCCGACTCTTTTGCCGCACCTGTAGTCGCACCCGCTTGAACACGTCCTCAATACGCGCCGTAGGTTTGGCCAGCTCTTGCAACAGGTAGCCGGTGTACAGACCATTGTTGCCTTCTCCATCGTCGGCAGTATTGCCTGGCGCCGTAGCGTACGCGAGGAAGGTGCCAGGCACTGCGTCAATTTGAGCAAGTCCTTTGGCCGGAACTGTGCCCTCAAAGGGGTTGTTCCGACAAGCGTCAAGCACCAGAATGTTGACGCGGTTGCCCGCCTGCTTGAAGGCGCTCACCACGGCATCTAGGTCAACTGACTGCGTCACGACATCCTGTTCGCTTCTGGGGCGCGCATCCACCGGCACCATGTAGTTGCGCCAGTCGATCTGCATACCATGTCCAGCGTAGTACAGCATGCCAACCCCGTTTTTGCCCTGGAGCTGCTTGCGCGCAGCATCAATGGCCTGGGTCATCTGATCGCGCGATCCATCGCGCAACTCCAGCACCTGGAAGCCCAGCTTGCGAAGCTGCTCCGCCATTGCCTTGGCATCATTGGCCGGGTTTGTGAGCGCCGCGTTGCCTGGGTAGGCAGAGTTTCCGATGACCAGGGCGATGCGGACGTCGAGGGGGGCATTTGCCTGCGCCGATGTTGTCAACAGGGCTACCGCCAACAACGCGCGTGAGAGCAAGCGTTTGGTGTCCATTGTTCTGGCCATGAATCGCATCATCGCTGGTCCCCTCAAAAATTTGGTGCCCGATCGGGGCACCCGCGGCGCAACCCGTACCTCAACGCAGCAGGAGGGGCTCAGGGAGCATTGCAGGCGTGCTCCCGCCCGGTGTTTGTTCGGCTACGCACTTCACAAACCTGTCAGTATTCTGTTCAGATTCTGTCAAATTCAAAGGTTTGCGTATGGGCGCAACCTCCAGTTCCGGACGGAACAGAATTTCCTGCTCAAGAGCACAACGACCTTCACTGCTGAGGCCCCGCTGTGCGAACCATCCGCAGACCGCCGCGAGTGACATCCGGTCTTGTCGAACTGCGATGCGCGCGGCATCGTAGAGCAGATCTTGTAACTGGTTCTGACTGCAGTTGGGGGCGCCGCTGAGGCGATAGCTGGTGGCCACCTGACTGACAAGACGACCGAGCCGGGAGCGATAGGCAAAGATCGCCTTGTCCTGTTCCGCATGGAGATCCAGCGGCTGCTGCACTCCATCGCGATCCCGCCACGGCACGACCGCCTGGATCTCGTCCAACGCGATATGCCACGCATGGCATTCGAACTGTCTTCGCTCGGGCATCTGCTGGGCGGCAAGGCTCAGCACGTTGCCCGGCACGAAGTACTGGGCCTCGGTAAATGCGCGCCCATGGAAGTGGTAATACTCGATGGCGAAATGACTGGTTCGGCGGTAGGGGCGGATCTTGTAGTCCCAGAGTCCAGGCGATAGTTCCACGTTGTATTGCCCGAGTGGAACGTCTCGTCGGATCCCCATTTTTGCCAGCGTCTGCTCCCTGCGGTTGGACAGCATCGCATCGATGGCGTCAAGGAAGTTCAGGTCAATCAGCACAGATCCAAAATTGCGGCGGTCCGACTGCCGCATTTCTGATACACCGGCGCTAGGAACATGCGAATCCACCACCATGATCATGCAGCCCTGTGAGGGCTGCCCTGCGTTGAGGCGCTTGACATGGTGTTCGCGCGCCACACGGATCAACGACTCCACGCCCAGGTTGTCACTCGGGCCGCCGTCAATCAGATGTACGAAGCGTTGGTCATCCGGGGCATCCGCATCTTCGCGCCGTTTTGCAGGATCGAGGCTGTATCGGCGCAGTGTCACGGAATTGAAAACACCAGGAAACGCGCCGGAGGACGCCATGGCCCAGGCCAGCGGAAACCGGCTGAGGTCGGAACCCGTGGAGCGCAGAAACTGCTGGTCACTGAACACGAAGGGCGTGCCTCCGTTGGTGGTATCCGTTGCGTTGAAATAAACCGCCGGGCGACGCGGTCCTCTCGGTCCCAGTTCGCCAAAGGTCACCTGCTTGCCTGCGAACAGCGTTTCCTCGAACAGTTGAGCGAGATGGTCGCTGCGATCCAGGTCCGTAAAAGTGGTCGATAGCAAATTGACGGGATTGAGCAATTTCCCGATAAGGGGCATGGCGAAATCGGTTGCTGCCACACGTCGACCTTGGCCCGCCCAGTCAGGAGCAGCACCATTCACAGCGAAGTACGCCGCAGGGATTGCCCCTCCGCTGACTGCAGAGATGGCATCCACCTCCGATAAGATCCCCAAATTGTCCAGCTCCAGAAGAGCTGCCATGCCGAAATTGGCGGATCGACTGCCGCCTCCACTGATGGCAACGCCGATGAACTGGGGCCGGTCAGCAGTCCATTCCGTTGCTGCTCTAGGGACCGGCACGAGCGGTTGCACAAACGACCGCCCGGAATCAGGTTCGTTGCGATAGCTCGAACCAAGTCGGCTGCCTACGACCGTGCACCCGGCCAGGTAAGCAACTGCCAGCAGCACGCTGCTGGTAGCGCGCCAGCCACGATGGCTCAGACCATCAATCATGGAAGAAAGTCAGCAGAACGGCATTGGCGCTGCGGTTGGTGACTACGACACGCACATCTGGCACGTCTCCTGACATCCACTCACACATCAGTTCGCCCCCGGAGTGCGCGGGTTCACACAACGGTTCGCTTTTCGGCCCTTGAACTGACAGTGCAATGTCCTGCATGTGATCGCTTGCAATGCCGAAAAACGCCTTTTGCTGAGGTTTAACCGAAAGCTGGATGGGTTTCACACCACGTGCACCGATCACCAAGGGTTGAACCTGCGGGCCAATCAGTGTTCCCCTGCTGCGACGTGCAGCCGATGCTTCGTCGATAAGTGTCCGTAATTCGGGCAGATCCTTCGCCAACTCTTTGGCGCGAGCAAGCAAGGTGGCGGCATCTGTCTGATCGATCACACCTTTGCGATCACCTTCGATGACTGCCCGGGATGGATGCAGTCCGGAAAGCCGCTGGAGCCTTGCCGCCACCAGCAGTGCCTGTGGATCATTTTGCGCGAGGCCATATCTGCCCAGTTCCTGTCCCAACGTCCATTGCTGCATCATGAGCGGTGTTAGGGGAGATGTCGATTGCGCAGCCGCCGATGCGGGGAGACTGCTTGCTGCAACAAGCAAGGCAGCGGTAGCGAGCGAATATTTTGTACGCATAGTCATTCTTGTGCAGATAGTCATAAAGCAGCCATACACAGTCACACACAGCGCACGCAGATTAACCCAAATGACTGGCCGCTGCCATGGGTTGATTGCCGATGACCGATCCCGCGTTACGGCGTGTGCAATCGATGTTTGGGAGCGAGCGTGCCTGCAGGATGGCCAACAATTCTCGGCCCCATTCGCAGTCCTCTAACGGGCATGCCAATAGCTGAGACTGATATCCAGGCCATCATGAAGAGTGTCGGCGGGTTAGGCACAACTCCGGTGCGTACCGCGATGGACGATGCCTCTATGGTCCGCACTCTGCAACGCGCTACATGCTTGTGATGTTCATGCCGCGTTTCGGAAGTGTGCAGATACGTCAGCGGTGGCCGAACGCCGCCAGCGGAGTCTTGTCAATCAGCCAGGTTTCCAAATCTTGCGCTGGCATGGGTTTTCCAAACAGGTACCCCTGCATCACCGGGCAGCCGTGGGCCTGTAGCCACTGCTGCTGGCCGCTGGTCTCCACCCCTTCGGCCACCACCACCATGCCCAGGCTGTGCGCAATGCTCAGCACTGAGACAGTGAGCGCACGTGCAGTGGCACTGGTGGTCAGGTCCTGGACAAAGGCCATGTCGAGTTTGAGCTCGCTGATGGGCAGCCGGTGCAGATAGCTCAGGCTGGAGTATCCAGTGCCAAAGTCATCGAGCGACAGCCTGAAGCCCTTGTGGTGTAGGGCTTCGATGTTGCGCAGCGTGACGGGGCGCGCATCCATCATCACGCTCTCGGTGATCTCCAGCAGCACGTCGCCGGTGCGCAGGCCATGGCGCTCCAGCGCATCGCTGATCTCCCGCGCAAACTCGGGCCGATGAAAGCTACGGCCTGACAGGTTGACCGCCACGCAGGGCACCCGATAGCCCGCTGTACGCCACGCCGCCAATTGGGCGCAGGCCTCGTCCAGCAACCAGAGCGTCAAATCGTGGATGAGGCCCGCTTCTTCGGCCACGGGGATGAACTGGCTGGGCGGCACAGGGCCCCATTCGGGGTGGTTCCAGCGCGCCAGCGCCTCTACCCCATGCAAACCACCCGGCGCATTGCTGAGTACCTGGGGCTGGTAGTGCAGGGTGAGGCTGCGCTCTGCCAAGGCCTGGCGCAACGCGCGCTCCAGCGCGGCACGCTCTTGCGCACGTCGATTCATCTCTGCACTGAATAGTTGCAAGCTGTGCCGGTGGTCGTTTTTGGCTTGGACCATGGCCTGGTCCGCGTGGCGCAGCAGAGTGTCGATGGATTCGCCATCGTCCGGAAACATCGCAATGCCGATGCTGGCGTGGGGCACATAGTTTTGCCCGAGGATGTCCATGGGCTGCGCAATCGCCGCCAGCATGCCGTGTGCGATCTGTATGGCTTGCTCCGTGCCGCATTCAGACAACAGCATCACAAATTCGTCGCCGGCCAGTCGGCCTATCAGGTCACGTGCGCGCAGGCACTGGGTGAGGCGGTCTGCCACCTCACACAACAAGGCATCGCCGGCAGTATGTCCCTGGGTGTCATTGACTTGCTTGAACCGGTCGAGGTCTACAAACAGCAGCGCCCCTGCTTGGTCGTTGCGTTCGAGGTTGGTCAGCATGCGCTCTGCGCTGCTGCAGAACATGGACCGATTGGGCAAGCCGGTGAGCCCGTCAAAAAAAGCCAGTTGGTGAATGCGCTGGCGGGTCGCATCGCGTTCGATGGCCAGCGCGCACAGGTGCAGGCAGGCATCCACCAGTCGGCGGTGCAATGCATTGGGGCCGCGTGACTCGCGAAAGTAAAAAGCGAAAGTACCTACTACCTTGCCACCGTGGTCAAGGATGGGGCTCGACCAGCACGCCTGCAGGCCGCTGGTTGCGAAAAGACTCCGGTAGTCTGCCCACCGCACATCAGTGGAGATATCGATCACCTCCACGGGCTCACCCAGAAACGCTGCCGTGCCACACGATCCCGCAAGAGGCCCAATGACCACACCATCCAGTGCGGCGCAGATATCGGGCGGTAGCCGGGGCGCAGCCAGCGGACGCAACCGGCCCTCGTCATCCACCCCCAGAATGGAAGCAGTCACCTCTGGCGCAATACGCTCCACCTCGCGGCAGACCAAGGCCATCAGGTTGGGCAAAGGCAGCTCGTTGACCATTCCTTCGAGCACGCGCCTTTGCAAGACCTCATGCATCTTCGTGAGCGTGATGTCGGTCAACACTGTGATGCTGCCTCCGGGCCCTCCCGATGCATCGCTGGAGGCGTTGATGACCATGGAGATCCACAGTGGCTGGCCGCTTTTGCTGTACAGCAAGGTCTCCACGCGGCAGAAGCCTTGCTCGGTCACGTTCTCACGGATCTTGTCGAGCAGCCCTGGGTCGGTATGAGCCCCAAAAAGCACGGAGCTGAGGAATTTTCCCAACACTTCCTCGGGCCCGAACCCGAACAGGCGGGTGAAGCCGTCGTTGATGTACACCACATGGCGTGACCGATCGCTCAGGACGATGGCATCATCGCTGGCATCCAGCGCCCGGCGCAAAGGCGCGTCAGCCAAGGGTGCTGGCATGGAACGGGGGAGGTGAAAGTGGTGGGCCCAAAGAGGGCGGTGCAGAGATGGGCATGAGTATCCCAGTGGTCGTCTGTCCATGCTAGCAAGTGCGTGTTTCGTTGCCAAGCGCAATGTCGCCAAGGCCTCGCGGATCTTTTGCTAAGCCCGTACTTCCAACGCCGTGGGTCGGGGAATGCATCTCCATGGGGATGCGCGGAGCCTGCGTCTCCGGCTCTGGGATAATCCCGCGCTATGAGCGGTAATACCTTCGGCACCCTATTCGCAGTCACCAATTTTGGTGAATCCCACGGCCCAGCCATTGGCTGCGTGATTGACGGTTGCCCGCCCGGCATGCCGCTGTCAGAGGCCGATATTCAGGCGGATCTGGACCGGCGCCGCCCTGGCACTAGCCGCCATGTCACGCAGCGCAACGAGCCCGACGCGGTTGAAATTTTGTCCGGCGTGTACGAGGGCAAGACCACTGGCACACCGATTGCCTTGCTGATCCGCAACACCGACCAGCGCAGCAAGGACTACAGCAACATCGCCGAGAGCTTTCGCCCCGGCCATGCCGACTACACCTACTGGCACAAGTACGGCATCCGCGACCCGCGTGGTGGTGGCAGGTCGTCAGCGCGCCTCACGGCCCCCACGGTGGCCGCGGGTGCGGTGGCCAAAAAGTGGCTGGCCCAGCACTACGGCGTGCAGTTTCGCGCCTGCATGACGCAGCTGGGTGAGCTGGCCATCCCGTTCGAGAGCTGGGACCATGTGCGCAGCAACCCTTTCTTTGCCCCCGTGGCCGACGTGCAGCAGTACGAGGACTACATGGACGCACTGCGCAAGGCGGGTGATTCGTGTGGCGCCCGCATTCGCGTGCAGGCTACCGGCGTTCCGGTCGGCCTGGGTGAGCCGCTGTACGACAAACTTGATGCCGACATTGCCTACGCCATGATGGGCTTGAATGCGGTGAAGGGTGTGGAGATTGGCGCTGGTTTTGCCAGTGTGGCTCAGCGCGGCACCATGCACGGTGATTCGATGGCACCCCAGGGCTTTCGCAGCAATAACGCCGGTGGGGTGTTGGGCGGCATCAGCACCGGGCAAGACATCGAAGTCAGCATTGCGATCAAGCCCACCAGTTCCATCATCAGCCCGCGCGAGTCCATCGACATCCATGGCCAGAGCGCCGAAGTGATCACCAAGGGACGCCACGACCCCTGTGTGGGCATTCGTGCCGCCCCCATTGCCGAGGCGTTGCTGGCCCTGGTGATCATGGACCACGCCTTGCGCCATCGGGCCCAGTGCGCGGACGTGGTCCAGCCCGTGCCGCCCATCCAGGCCTCGTTTCTGTAGGTTGTTCGACGATCCCAAATGGTTCACGCAAATTGATGCCACGGCGGTGATGGGTTTCCTCGACCTCACCCTCTAAGCCACACCCACCACGGTGAGTGACTTCGGTGGGCATGGCCTGCCTGCTGGCAGCAATTTGCAAGTGGCGGCAACCCTGTGTGACGCGCTCCGAGGATCTGTCGGTGTTCGAGGGTTTTGTTTGCCGCTACGACCTTGCTCTGCCGTCCGGCGCGCGCGCACCAGCCGCAAGGCGCAGCAGGGCTCCGCTGCTGCCTGGTGCCCAGGTGTGTGTGGTGATGAGACGTTGTCTCGATGGGGAAGCGACAACTTCTCGGTGCTGTCGAAGAGCCGGGACCGCCATGAATGCATGCTCGATAAGAGGCTCACATTCCCACCCGGAGCCCGGTGTCTCGACTCGCTGCTGACCGCGTCACGCGGGTGTGGCGCTGACCCGCAGCGATGGACCCAGCGGGTTTTTCCCCGCACCGGCTCCCATCGCCTGCCAGACCGCCCGATCCATTAGTCTTCGTTTCGTGACCGCAGCGCTGCCAGCCACCGCAAGGGGTTGAAGCCCGTCACCATTCCTGTGGCCACCAGCACAAGTGTGCCGCCCCACACCATCCCCGGGCCCAATGCCTCGCCCAGGAAGATATGCCCCCATGCCACGCCAAACAGCGGAATCATGAAGGCCGAACTCATGGCTGCGACCGGCGACACATGCGTCAACACCCGCAGATTGAGCCAATAAGCGAGGCCCGAGGTCACGATACCCATCACGGCCACTGCTGCCAAGGCGCCCGGCGTGAAGCGGGCGTCGGGCAGACTCCATGCAGCGCCTGGCATCAACAGCACCAGTGCGGCACCATGGATGCCCGCGGCAATTGCCAGCGGTGACATGCGTTTGGTGGCGCGCTTCATCCAGGTGGTGGAGATACCGTAGCAGGCCGATGCCGTTACGCATGCAGCCGCTGCCATCAGCAAGGCCGCAGTGGGTTCTACGGGCCCCAGCTGCACGATGAGCGCCACCCCCGCAAACCCGAAAATGCAGCCCAGCCACTTGCGGGTGCTCAGGGTGTCTTCCTTCATCCACGCGGCGGCGATCACGCCAAAGGGTACTGCCATGGTGTTGAGTAGAGAACTGTAGCCCGCGGGCAAGTGCAGAGCTGCCCAGGCGTACAGCAGAAAGGGCAGGGCCACGGTCAGGGTGCCCAGTCCAAACAGTTCACGCCAGTGCTGCCAGGGCCAGGGCTCCTTGGCCATCCGCATGATTCCTATCAGCGTGAGCGTGGCCAGGCCAATGCGCAGCGCCGCCATCACGTTGGGCCCCAGCACAGGGCTGGCAATGCGGATGAAAAGAAAAGAGGCGCCCCACAGGGCAGACAGCAGCACCAGCTGCAGGAAATGACGGGTTTTCACGGGGCGCATTGTCGGGCACCGGAGCTAGGTGCGCTGGCATTCCTGCTGCCCAATATTGAGTGAAATATGGCTCTAGCGCTTATCCAGTAAGCGCTAGTAGCTATCAATTTGAAAGTACTTTCTGTGTAGCCTGGGCGACAGCGCCCGCCTACTGGCTGAGCGGCTGATCCGCTCAGCCATGAGTTGCTACTCAATTGATAGCTGCTGGCGCTTACTGCATAAGCGCTATCGGCCGAAAAGGCTTGAAACTCGTGGTTGCGACTCCGTGTGGTGGATGGTGGAGGCTATTTGCGCACTTCATCCACCATGGCGCGGAAGTCGTCGATGTCTTCAAAGCTGCGGTACACGCTGGCAAAGCGGATATAAGCCACCTTGTCGAGCTTCTTGAGTTCGCGCATCACCAGCTCGCCGATGCGGCTGGAGATCACTTCACGCTGGCCCAGATTGAGCAGCTTTTCTTCGATGCGCTCGATGGCGCTATCGATCTGAGCGGTGCTGACCGGGCGCTTGCGCAGTGCCAGGTTGAACGAGGCGAGCAGCTTGCCTCGGTCGTACTCGATGCGTCTGCTGTCCTTCTTGACGATGGCTGGAAAGCTGACTTCTGGCCGCTCGTAAGTGGTAAAGCGCTTTTCGCACGCGCCGCACTGGCGGCGGCGGCGGATAAAGACCCCATCCTCGGACACCCGTGTTTCAACGACTTGCGTTTCTAGGTGGCTGCAGAAGGGGCACTTCATGGATTTCCAGGACCGGCTTTTTTAACGGTAGACCGGGAAACGCGCAGTCAGCGCGTTGACCTTGGTGCGAACCGCTGCAATGTTGGCTTCATCGCGGGGGTTGTCCAGCACGTCGGCGATCAGGTGGGCAGTAATGCGCGCTTCTTCTTCCTTGAAGCCGCGCGTGGTCATGGCGGGGGTGCCAATGCGCACGCCGCTGGTCACCATCGGCTTTTCAGGGTCGTTGGGGATCGCGTTCTTGTTGATGGTCATGTGGGCGGCGCCCAGCACGGCCTCGGCTTCCTTGCCGGTGATGCCCTTGGCGCGCAGGTCGACCAGCATCACGTGGCTTTGCGTGCCGCCGCTCACGATGCGCAGGCCGCGTGCGGTCAGCGTCTCGGCCACCACCTTGGCGTTCTTGGCGACTTGCTCTTGGTAGGTCTTGAACTCGGGCTGCAGCGCTTCCTTGAAGGCCACGGCCTTGGCAGCGATCACGTGCATCAGCGGGCCGCCTTGCAGGCCGGGGAAGATGGCGCTGTTGATGGCCTTTTCGTGCTGGGCCTTCATCAGGATGATGCCGCCGCGCGGGCCGCGCAGGCTCTTGTGCGTGGTGCTGGTGACCACGTCGGCGTGGGGCACGGGGTTGGGGTACACGCCCGCGGCAATCAGGCCGGCGTAGTGGGCCATGTCCACCATGAAGATCGCGCCCACGTCCTTGGCCACCTTGGCAAAGCGCTCAAAATCGATGTGCAGGCTGTAGGCCGATGCACCGGCAATGATCAGCTTGGGCTTGGTTTCGTGCGCCTTCTTCTCCATCGCGTCGTAGTCGATGGCTTCGTTGGCATCCAGACCGTAGGAGACCACGTTAAACCACTTGCCCGACATGTTCAGCGGCATGCCGTGCGTCAGGTGGCCGCCTTCGGCCAGGCTCATGCCCATGATGGTGTCGCCGGGCTTCAAGAAGGCCAGGAACACGGCTTCGTTGGCCGATGCGCCGCAGTGGGGCTGCACGTTGGCGGCTTCGGCGCCGAAAATTTGCTTGACGCGGTCGATGGCCAGCTGCTCGGCCACGTCCACATGTTCGCAGCCACCGTAGTAGCGCTTGCCAGGGTAGCCTTCGGCGTACTTATTAGTGAGTTGCGTGCCCTGCGCCCACATCACGGCGGGGGAGGCGTAGTTTTCGCTGGCGATCAGCTCGATGTGGTGCTCTTGGCGCGCGTTTTCGGCCTGGATAGCGGCAAACAACTCGGGGTCGGTTTGTTCGACAAGAATATTGCGGTCGTACATGATTGGCAGTCCTATGAACTTGTGTCCCTTGAAACAAGGGCTGCCCAGGCGAACGGCTGAACGCGAAGGTTGTGACCCCTGCGGCACGCTCCCCAGTGGTTCACAAGAGGCAAGCCCTTGCCGGTTTCCACGTCAGCGGCGACACCCTGTTGCGGGGTGGCGCGCCTATCGCCAGTTGCGTACCCCCTTAGTGTAGCTGACGCGAACGGGCGGCTACTCCCAACAGTTTGCGGTGGCCCGCCCGACACCGCGGGTTGGTGTAGTTGCTACGCAGGAATCACAGGCCAGAGTTACAGCCCTGAAAGTATGGCCACTTTGTCTGCCGCAGCCGAAGGGGCTGGTGGCGGCGTCACCACGGGAACCACCTGAACGGGAGCCTGTGTTGACAGCGTAGGAGGAGGATTGGTCGGCATCGCCCGGCCACCAGCTACTTGGCGCAGCCGGAAATGTTCGGCCAGCACCTTGGCGGCGTAGCCCCCATCGTCCGGCAGATTGGCCGCGCCTACGTAGTAGCGCAGTCCGCCTTCTACCGATCCAGCACGCGCGATGCACTCTTGCAATACTTTCACGCCAACGCGCAGGTTGCTCACAGGGTCGAACGCTGCAAAGTGGCCACCAAAGCTTTGGTATTTGTCGGTATGCACGCGGGTCATCACCTGCATGAGACCTTGAGCACCCACGGAGCTTTGCGCAAATGGATTGAAGCTCGATTCAATGGCCATGATGGCCAGGATCAGGGTGGGGTCGATCTTGGCACGTTCGCCAATGTCATAGGCCTCGGCTACCAGCACGCTCAGCGGCTCTGGAGCCACGCGGTACTTTTTGCTGAGCCAAAAGGCCACCGCCGCCTGCTCTTTGGGCAGGTCCTTGGGGTTGGCAGCAGTGGCGCGCTCGCTGGCTTCGGGCTCTACGGACATGCCAAGAACCTGTACTTGCCGCGCACGCAGCCAGTCCATCAACTGTTCCTCACCGGCCTGACGCAAATCGGGGCGGGCAGTGAGTGCAATTACGACGAAGGCAACGGCCAGCCCGATGAGGGCAAAGCTGTTGTGGGTGATCTCAAGAAAACCTTCGGTCACGTCGGCCACGAAGGTCCGCACGCCGGAGACTATTTTTCCTGACGCTGTCATAGCTCTTCCTTTCTGAAGCGGGCCGGGGAGCAGAACAGTCATCGAGGACTGGGCCTGCCCGGCAAATCGCTTGGATTGGTACGCCATCAAATGGGCTGCACGTCTTTGGTGTGCTTGGCGCCCTGTTTTGACTTAGCCGGGTTCGGCAGCGGGTTGGGGTTTTTACTAGCCCTGTTTTGGGGCTGGCGGATTCTAGAAGTTCACTTAATGCTTAGTCAATACTAACAAAACTGTTTTTAAGATCTTTAAGTTATGAAAAATATGTCAAAAAGCACAGCTTTTGATCGTTTTGGCGGCGTGCTGTCCGGCTGCAGCCATCGGTGTTGTGACCGGCGGATGTCAAATTCAATCGGTGGTGTTTTTGCCATTGAGAATCCAATTTGAGTTGTTAAGGGGTCTTTGGTAAGGTTCAGGTGCCTGTCAATTTCAGGCATCGCCAGACGAAGCGAAATCTCCCGCCGAGGGCACTGAGTGCCAAGGTGCAGCAGACGCCGCTTCCATGGCAACCCTTGGAGGCAATCTCTTGCCTCCTCGCCATGTGGACCTTTATCTCCGCATGTCGACCGATGGCAAAGACCGTTGTGTCAGCCGTCAAGCCCGGCAGGCAGGCCTTGAGGCACTGTCCGCCGGGCTTTCTTGTTTGGGCCGCAACAAGGCAATTGGGTTGTTCGCTCTTATATATAGATAATGGGGGCTGTTCCCTAGAGCGGCGGTGATTCGTTCGCAGCCGCGGGCTCCCGAGGGGCCCGCAGCGCATCAGCCTGTATGGCAATGCCTTGTGCCAGTTCACCCACCTGGGGCTGGCGTGGCGCACCGCCGCGGTCCGTTTGCCGAAACCGGTGAAAATAGCCCCTTTATTGCCTTGGCACGCTGATGACGTGCATCTGCCATGGCTGACCCTCATGCAATGCGCTTGAGGGCGCTCTTGTTATCCATTGGATCCATGTTTCCATTTTTTTCTCGCAGCAAAATGTCCGACGCACCTGAAGTGAATCCGGCCCCGGCCAAAACCCACGAGCCGCATCCACTCGATGCGCTGACCGGTGGCGCCTTTTCCGCCGCCACGTCCGGCGAGCGCGCCTCCCGCATCCGCGACTGGCTGGCCACGCAGCCTGCGCCAGAGCAGTTGCAGGAGGTTTTCAAGGACCTCAGCGGGCGAGACAAAGGTGCTGCACGCGCCGTGCGCGAGCGCCTGGATGAAATTCGCCGCGCCAAGGGCCAGGAGGTCATTGCTGCCGAGTGGGCCGAAAAAGCCCAGGCGCTGCTGTCGGCTCCCAAGCTGAACATCGCCGACGCCCTGGCTTGGCAGCGCGACGCCGCCAAAGCCGGTGCGCCTTTGTCGCGCGAACCGCTTTCACTGCTGAAGGTTCAGGTCGCAGACCGCGTGAAGGTGATTGAAGACCTTCAGCACCGTGTACAGGTGCAGCGCGAGGCGGCGGTGTTGCTGGCCCAACGTATTGAAGTGCTTTCTACCAAGCCCTGGCGCGATGCGCATGCGGCCCTGGAACTGCTGCGTGCTGATGTTGCACGCTGGCAAGAGCAGGCGCAGGAGCTGACCAGTGACGCCAGCTGGGCCAGTGTGGAAGCACGCTTCCCACCGCTGCTGGACGCGTCGCGCGGCCAGTTGCTGGTGGTGTGGGAGGCTTTCCAGCCTGCTATCGCGCAAGCGGCAGCAGCCGCTGAAGACGCCAACGCACCGCTGCCTCCCGTGCCAGTGTGGGCCGACGAATTGCGCTCTTCGCGTGGCCTGCCGACCGAGGCCGGCGCGGCTGCCGCTGCCGCAGCGGCGGCAAAGCCTGCACGTGTCGTGAAACCCAAGGTGGCACCTGAAGTCGCTGAAAAAGCGGCTGCAAGTGGTGCGCGAAGCCCTGGTCACGCTCGAAAAAGAAACGGCGGAGGGCCATGGCAAGGCCAGCGCTGGCGCAGCTGCGGCGCTGCGCGCCGTGCTCAAGGTGCACGGCAAACACATTGATAACGCGCTGGAGCAGCAGGTGCACACTGCTTTGGTGGCCGCCGGTGAGCTTGAGGGTTGGCAGCGCTGGAGCGCTGATCAGGTGCGTGAAGACTTGGTGGCCAAGGCCGAAGCGTTGCTTAACCGGCCTGAGGGCCAGGGCCTGGGTGGCCGAAAAATGCAGGAAACGCTGCGCAACCTGCGTGAGCAGTGGAAGCAGGCTGACCAAGGCGGAGCGCCCAACCACGCGCTGTGGAAGAAGTTTGATGAGGCATGCAACGCCGCTCACAAGGTGGTCGAAGCGTGGCTGGACAAGATTCGCACCGAAGCCGCGGAACACAAGGCCCAACGCCTGGCCTTGATCGAAGAAGTCAAGGCATGGGCCCAGGAGCATGCTGCGTCCGGAGACTGGAAGGCCATCAACCGGGCGCTGTACCAATTTGGCGACCGCTGGCGTGAAGGTGGTCATGTGGGCGAGAAGCTGTTTGCCGAACTGCAGCCGCTTTGGAAGCAGGCCATCGCACTGGCTGCAGGCCCACTGGAGGCTGCGCAAAAAGAAAGCCTGGCCCGGCGCCACGCAATGATTGAAGAAGCCACGGTGCTTGGGTCCGCCCCCATGCTGCGCATCGACGCCGTCAAGGCACTGCAGCAGCGTTGGCAGGCCGAGGCGCAAACCGTGCCTCTGGATCGCAAACACGAGCAAAAGCTGTGGGACGCTTTCCGCAAGCCGATTGACGAAGCGTTTAATCGCAAGTCGGCGGACCGTGATCGTGCCGTCACGGAGTTGAGTGCGCGTGATCGTGTGGTGCTGGATGCGTCCAAGGCGCTGGAAGCTGCCAACGCCACCGGCGACGCGCAGCAGATTCGCTCGGCCATGCAGGCGCTGGAGGCTGCCTTGCGTGGTCAGGCGCAAGCCGCTGAGGCCGTGGCATCTGCTCAAAAAGTAGAGCCAAATCAGGCGGTCGCGGCAGTGGATTCTGCGCAGAATGCTGCAGAAAGCGAAGCGAACGCAGCTGCCGATCTATCCGCAGAGGATGGGGGGGAAGCCGCTGTCCAGTCACCCGCACCAGAGCCGGCCGCTCCCAAGCCTGTGGCGCGTCCCGTAGTGGCGGTGCGCGGTGATGATCGCCCCGGCATGAAAAAAGATGCACCTGCCGCACCTGGACGCAGTGGTCGCCCCGGCGATCGCCGTGATGGCCGCCCAGGAGACCGTGATGCAGCCCGCGCGCCGCGTGCCGATGGCCGATTTGGCGATCGCAATGACCGAGGCGGTCGTTTTGGAGATCGTCCCGCGTTCGAAGACCGCGGGCCTCGCCTGGGCGACACGGCCTTCCGCGCGCAGCGCGACGCTTTGGAGCACGCGCAGTTAGCGCTGAAGAAGCTGGCGGCTCAGGCGCACGGCGAAGCGCTGACTCAGCTGCTCACCGCTTGGGAAAAGCGCGACGCTGAACAGATCCCCGGTACGCAAGATCTGGGTGGCCGCGTGACGGCCCAGGTGCGTGGTGCTTGGGCGCAAGCCTTGTCGTCCTCACCGCAGGGTGATGCGTCTGAAGCTTTGTTGCGATTGGAGATGGCGGCTGAGGTGCCCACGCCTGCAGAGCACATTTCAGCGCGGCGCATGCTGCAACTGCAGTTGCTGACCCGCCGCAACGATCCTGCGCCCGCGCAAACCTGGGGCCAGGATACTGCGCGTGTGCTGGCCAGTGCGAGCGACAGCGCAAATGCGCGGCGTTTGCAAAATGCGCTGAAAACCTTGTTGCGCAAGTAAACCAACTGCTCGGCGGCGGCGCACTTTGCGGGCTGCCGCCCATTGGATTGGGTGGAAGAACGGCAAGCGGCAGTGGCGCTCTGGCTCGACTGTTGGTGACTGCGGACGGGCCCGCGCGCATGTGTGCGCTGAGGTCTCCTTATGCAGTCTTCGTTTTGAGGTCCCCTGCATTGAGGGCAAAATTAACCCGAACCAAATCCATCAGTCGGTGGAATGATTTATGACTGCTGAAAACAAAAAAGCCGTTGCAAATGCAACGGCTTTTTATGTGTTTGGTGCCCAGGAGAGGACTCGAACCTCCACGATGTTACTCGCTAGTACCTGAAACTAGTGCGTCTACCAATTCCGCCACCTGGGCTTTCAGATCAGCCTCGAATTATAGAACAAGTATTTCTGGCTTCTGACGAGTTAGCGAAGAAATTTGTGGAGATATCGAAGGACGCAGTTGGTGAGAGAAGTCGCCATGGTGTTTGCGAAAATAAAAAAGCCGCTGTGACTACAGCGGCTTCGATATTTTGAAAACCTTGGCAGGTTCTCGTTAAACTTGGTGCCCAGGAGAGGACTCGAACCTCCACGATGTTACTCGCTAGTACCTGAAACTAGTGCGTCTACCAATTCCGCCACCTGGGCATTTCAGGAAAGTCTAAGATTGTATATCAAAAAATCTACCCCCGGCGCGCAGTCCGCGCATCTGTCGGACGAAATTGAAGGCAGCGTGCAGGGACACCGTGATGGACACGGTTTCGTCATTCGCGATGATGGCGAAGGCGATATTTATATTCCCCCCAATGAAATGCGCGCGGTGCTGCACAAAGACCGCGTGCGCACCCGCATCGTGCGCCAGGACCGCCGCGGCCGCCCTGAAGGGCGCGTGGTCGAGATCATTGAGCGTCCCCCCCAGCCCATCATTGGCCGACTGTTGCAGGAAAGCGGCGTGTGGCTGGTGGCACCCGAAGACAAGCGCTACGGACAGGATGTACTGATTCCGAAAGGCGCCACGGGCGCCGCCAAGCCGGGCCAGGTGGTGGTGGTGGAACTGACCGAGCCGCCCGCGCTGTTTGGCCAGCCCGTGGGCCGCATCACCGAAGTGCTCGGCGAGGTGGATGACCCGGGCATGGAGATCGAGATCGCCGTGCGCAAATATGGCGTGCCGCACGAGTTCTCGGCCGAGTGCCTGGCGCAGGCCAAAGAACTACCCGACAAGGTGCGCGCGCAAGACAAGAAACGCCGCGTGGACCTGACCGACGTGCCTTTGGTCACCATCGATGGTGAAGACGCACGCGACTTTGACGACGCGGTGTACTGCGAGCCTGCCAAGGTTGGTCGCGGCAAGGGATGGCGCCTGTTGGTGGCTATTGCCGATGTGAGCCACTATGTAGAGACTGGCAGCGCCATCGACATCGACGCCTACGACCGCGCGACCAGTGTCTACTTTCCCCGCCGCGTGATCCCCATGCTGCCCGAGAAGCTCAGCAACGGTCTTTGCTCGCTCAACCCCGAAGTGGAGCGCCTGTGCATGGTTTGCGACATGCTCGTGACCGCCAAGGGCGAGGTACACGCGTACCAGTTCTACCCGGCGGTGATGTTCAGCCACGCACGGTTTACGTACACCGAAGTGGCGGCCATTCTGGCCAACACGCGCGGTCCCGAAGCCAGCAAGCGCAAGGACCGGGTGGGTGACCTGCTCAACCTGCACGATGTGTACCGCGCCTTGTTGCTGTCGCGCCGTGAGCGTGGTGCCGTGGACTTTGAAACCACCGAGACGCAGATCGTCTGCGACGAGAACGGCCGCATTGAAAAGATCGTGCCGCGCACCCGCAACGACGCGCACAAGCTCATCGAAGAAGCCATGCTGGCCGCCAACGTGTGCAGCGCCGACTTCATTGCCCAGGGCGGCCAACCCGGCCTGTTCCGTGTGCACGAAGGCCCCACGCCCGAGAAGCAGGAGATCCTGCGCAACTACCTCAAGGCCATGGCGGTGGGCATGACGATTGGCGACGACCCAAAACCGGGGGACTTCCAGGCGATTGCCGAGGCCACCAAAGACCGGCCCGACGCCCAGCAGATCCACACGATGCTGCTGCGCTCCATGCAGCAGGCCATCTACACGCCTGTGAACAGCGGCCACTTCGGGCTGGCGTTTGACGCGTACACGCACTTCACCAGCCCGATCCGGCGCTATCCTGATTTGTTGGTGCACCGGGTCATCAAAGCCATTCTGAGCAAGACCAAGTACGCGCTGCCGTCCTTGCCCACACCCGGTGAAGCCCACGCCAAGCTCGCCAAGCGGCTGGCGGCCCGTGTGGCTGCGCCCGGCACCAAGCCGCGCAAGGATGTGGCGCCTCCTAGCCGCGACACGCAGGCCTGGGAGGCTGCTGGCCTGCATTGCAGCGCCAACGAGCGCCGCGCCGATGAGGCCAGTCGTGATGTGGAAGCCTGGCTCAAGTGCAAGTACATGCGCGAGCACCTGGGCGAGGAATACAGCGGCGTGGTCAGTGCAGCGACCAGCTTCGGCATCTTCGTCACGCTGGATGCGATGTATGTGGAAGGGCTGGTGCACATCACCGAACTGGGGGGTGAATACTTCAAGTTCGACGAGGCGCGCCAAGAACTGCGGGGCGAGCGCACTGGCATTCGCTACGCCATCGGCGCGCGGGTGCGCGTGCAGGTCAGCCGTGTGGACCTGGACGGCCGCAAGATCGACTTCCGCCTGGTGCGGGAGGGCGAAGAGCTGTTGGGTCGCGCGCTCAAGGACAAGGGGCTGGGGGGCGATGGAGCTGGCGGTGGTGCCCGCAAGTCGGGAGGCCGCTCTGCAAGCCGCAAGTCAGACAAGGGCGCGGTCCCGTCTGCGACCGAGCAAGCGGGCCTCTCGCGGGAGCGCGCAGCCCGCTCACCGATCCAGTCGCTCAAAGCCTCCGTCAAGAAGGCGGTGGCAGGCAAGTCCAGCAAAGGCAAGGCACGCAAGCCGCGCCGCAGTTGATTGTCTGTGGCGGCCCATTTGCAGGTTGCTCCTTTATTGATAGCTTCTAGCGCTTATGGGATAAGCGCTAGAAGCTATTTTTATTATTATTATTGTCTCGAGATGCCCGCATCCGGCTTGAGCGCGCCCAGAAACTTCGCATACCGGCCTGCGGTATCGCTGGGTGCCTCCATCATCGGCAGGTGCCCAATGCCGGGCAGCGTTTCGACATGGGCTTGAGGGAGCAGCCGCTGCAACCTCTGCGCGCCCGATACGTCAAAAACCCGGTCGTTCGTGCCCCACAGCGCCAGCATTGGATGTTGCTGCAGGTTCGATAGTTGTTCATCCAACAGGTAGCGATCCTTGAGCTGCGCATCCCATAACCGGGTGTTGGATGCGGCATTGCGCAGCGCCTCCTGCTCGGTCGCAAACAGGATGGGGTAGGGCAGGAAGGGGCGCTTTTCAAAGACCAAGGCCATCATGGCGTCGAAAGCGGTGGCGTCGTTTGCCACCAGCGGGCGCTGGCCGGCGTCGATGAGCTGATCCATGGTGCTGTGCTGTGGTGACCGGATGCCGTGGGGGGCGCCGATGAAAGCGACGCTGGCCACGCGCTCGGGGTGCTGTATGGCGTACAGCGCAGCGATGGTGCCGCCCATCGAGTTGCCCGCCAGGTGCGCGCGTTGAATACCCATCGTGTCTAGAAATGCGCCCAGGCGGATGACGTGCGCTGCATAGTCATACGGCAGGTTTTCGTGCCGCGTGCTCTCGCCAAAACCAGGCAGGTCTGGGGCAACTACCCGGTAGGTGGCGGTGAGGGGGCGCGCAAAATCCACCCAATGGTCCTTCTCCGCAAAAATGCCGTGCAGCAGAACCACCGGCGTGCCGCCGCCGCCAGTGTCTGCAGGCGACTTCGGGAGGCCGCTGTCCAGATAGTGGATCTGGTGCAGGGCGGCGTCTATGGTCTTCTCTTCGAGGCCAGAGAGGCTGCGATTGAGCGCCAGCAGCGGTTCTTTGAAGAGTGACGGTGCGCCGTAGTACAGCGCGGCGGTGGCGAGTGTGAGGACTGCGGCAGTGGCAAGGACGATGCGTTTCAAGAACGGGTCTCCGTAGTTGTAGGGGGCTTGGAAGAATGCCTCCTGATGCGCGGGTTGCCACGCAGGGGGCCGACAAAGGCTATCGAAAACGGTTGAAAAAAACTTGTATGTTTGGGCTATGCCATCACGCAACACCTTGACCCTGGGAGCTGACCGCGCGCTGTATGTCGGCGACTTGCCCGCAACGGGCTGGCACTGCCATGCGGCTCCGGTGTTGCTGGTGGGCTTGTCGGGCCGGTTCGCATTGCATTGGGCCCCGGGGCAGGTGGATACCTGCCACAGTGCGCTGGTGGACGCGGGCGTCCAGCACCTTCTGGACCCGTGCGGGGAGCAAGTGGCCTTGATGTACCTGGAGCCCGACTCACGCGAGGCGCGCAGTCTGCGAGACCTGTTTGTGCAGCACGGGGGTGTGATGCTGGATGTGGCCGTTCCTGTGCGGGCGCGCAGCGCCATGGATGCCCGTTTGCGCACCTTTGATTTGCAATCGCTGCTGCATCTGCCTTGCAGCGATGGGAGACCGCTCGACCCGCGCGTGGCGCACAGCCTGCGGGCCCTGCGCAGTCCGCAGGACGCGAGGCTGCCGCGCGGTGGTTTGGCCTCGGGGGTTCAGTTGTCGCCGTCGCGGTTTAACCACCTGTTTCGCGCGGAGATGGGGGTGAGTTTGCGCAGCTACCGCGTGTGGTCTCAGGTGCGCTTGGCCCTGGCGGGGTTGGCGGTGAGCCCACGCCTGACCGACGCCGCGCTGCATGGCGATTTTTCTGATTCAGCGCATTTCAGCCGCATGTTCCGCCAGACGTTTGGGATGACGCCGTCGAGTGTGCTCAAGCCCCTGAAAGAGGTGGTGGTGGTCGGCTGAGGAGCGCGGGGCCTGCGCGCAGCGGCGTGTTCCTGCTCCATGTCTTGCTTTGCGGTGCGTTTGCAGACGAGGCGCAACGTGCGTCGACAAGCTTTAGCGGTGCACCCGCCGCGCCAGTCTGCTGGCGGTGAGGGACTTGTTGGCAGGCCAGTCATCGGCCGCCAAACCATGTGCGTACACCGCTTCGCTGGCCGCGCGAAACGCGCCCGCCCCCGCGGCCATGTGCGCGCCCACCATGCCTGCCAATACATCGCCTGTGCCTGCGGTGGCCAGCCGCGCGTTGCCGGTGGGGTTGATGGCGGGCACACGGTCGGGCGCGGCGATGACTGTGCCAGATCCTTTGAGCACGGCTACGCAGTTGAACTGGTCGGCGAGCTGTTGGGCAGCGCCCAGTCGGTCGGCTTGGACCTCGGCGGTCGTCAGGCCCAGCAAGCGCGCTGCTTCCAGGGGGTGGGGGGTCAGCACGGTGGGCAACCCGTGCTGTCCGCGCGCTACCACCAGCGCGTGCATGGTGGCATTGGGGGCGATGGCGTTGAGGGCGTCAGCGTCCAGCACCAGTTGGGCGGACCGGGTGATCACATCGGTCAGCACGCGGCCAACCGCCTGGCCGCCGCCGCAGCCGCAGACCACGGTGAGGTCCTCCAACGCCAACGCGTCGAATCTGCGCAGCATCAGTTCAGGCTGCTGGAGGTCGACTTGCAGGTGCCCGTGGTCGAGCAGGGCGACCAGCACACGGCCTGCGCCGCTGTGCAAGGCGGCAGATGCTGCCAGCAACGCCGCACCGCCCATGCCCATGCCGCGGTCTGCCAGGCCTTCGCCACCCGACCACTGCCACATCGCCGTAGCTGCCTTTGTGGCTGGCGTGGGCGCGGGGTGCGGGCAGTGCGGAGCCCGTCAACCAGGCGTTGGGCGGTTCGTGTCCAGGCGCCACCCCCAGGTCGTCAAACCACACCTGGCCCGCAGCATCGCGGCCCACAGCGGTGAAGAGTCCGGGCTTCAGGCTAAGCAGGCTCAGTGTGTGACGCGCCGGGGCGGCGCCGTGGTGGTGGGCATGTGTGGTGTCGGGTGCCGTGCCCGGGGCAAATTGACCGGTGTCGGCATCCAGCCCGCTGGGTAGGTCGACGGCCAGCACTGGGGCGGGGCTGTGTTGCAGGGCATCCAGGCATGCGCGCAGGCGTGCATCGTGTGGACGGGAGGTTGGGGTCGCCAAGGGGTTTGCCGACGAGAGGCCGATGCCCAGCAACGCGTCAATGCACAAGTCTGCGGGCGTCAAATCGTCAGGGGCGGAATCGGCCCATTGCACGCCCGCAGCTTGCGCGCGTTGCCAGGACATTTTGGCGTCCGTGGGTGTTCGGTCGGGGTGGCCCAGCCAGGTCACCACCACCTGGCGACCAGCGCGCTGCAGGTGCATGGCGGCTTCCAGGCCGTCACCGCCGTTGTTGCCGGGGCCACAGGCAATCCACACAGTGCGCGCATGGGGCGCAAGCGCCTGGGCCAGCTGGGCTACGGCCAGGCCGGCGCGCTGCATCAGTGTGTGTGGGGGCAGGGCGGCCGCTGCCGCATGCTCCATGCGGCGTGTGGCCGCGGTGTTGAACAGGGCGTGGGGCTGGTGGGGGGTAATGCGGTGCATGGCGGCGTGGGTGCTGCAAGGCGCAGGGCTCGTGCCATTGTGCGCTGCCCTCGGCGCTGAAAGCTGCAGAATCGGAATGCGATCAGAACCGCCGCAGGCCCAACCCGTCCAGCGACACCTCGGGCTCGCGTTGCGCAATCAGGTCCGCTACGGCCCGGGCGCTGCCGCAGGCCAGCGCCCAGCCGCCTGCGCCATGGCCGGTGTTGAGCCACAGGCCGGGCACGCCGCTGGCGCCGATGACGGGGGCTCCGTCGGGCAGCATGGTCCGGGCGCCGCGCCAGATCTGCAGGTTGGACGACAGCTGCGCGCCACCCGGAAACCAGTCGTTCAGCGTTCGGTACAGGCGTTGCAGCGTGGGGGTGTGGTGGTCTGCATCGGCACCCGCCAGTTCTGCTCCACCTGCAATGCGCACGCGCTGCCCCAACCGCGTGATGCTGATCTGCTGGGCCATGTCCACCACGCTGGCGCGCGGTGCATGGGTGGATTCGCGCAGCGGGGCGCTGACTGAATACCCGTAAACCGCCGTCATCGGCAGGCGCACGCCCATGGCGGGCATCAGTGCCGCCGAAGCCATGCCCGCGCACAGGACCACGGCATCAAAGCGGCGAAGTTCCGGCTCGCCTTGCACGGCCACACCGGTGGGGTTGCTACTGATGCGGTCTACCCGGGTGTTGAAGACAAACTGCACGCCCGAGCCCTGCGTGCCCTGGCGCAGCAACTGCGCAAACAGGCGGCAGTTGCCCGCGTTGGCGTTGGGCAGGTGGATGGCGCCTGCCAGCGGGGCTTCGGGCGACAGGCCAGGTTCGATCTTGTGCGCAGCGGCCGCGTCGATCTCGCTCGCGGCCACGCCGCAGTCGCGCAGCACCTGCAGGGCGGGTTGCAGGGCAGCACGTTCTTGCTCGGTGCGTAAAAGCACCAGCCGGCCTTCGCTGGTTTCAAAGTCCAGCTCGTGCTGGCTGGCAATGGTTTTGGCGCGGGCTTGGCTGTATTGCGCCAGCCGCTCCAGTGCAGCGGCAGGGGCGCTGTTGGCGGCTGAGGCCGTACGCCAGCGCCACACCCAGGCGAGACGGTCCTTGCTGATGCCCCCTGCCATCCGCAAGGTGGCATGCGGCCCGAGCAGCCGCAGGGCATGGCCATAACCGGGCACGGCCCAGGGGCTGAGCAGCAACGGTGCCAGCAAACCTGCCGTGGCGAAGCTGGCCTCCTCGGCTGCGGCGCTGCGCTGGTCAAAGACGGTGACCTCGTGGCCGTCGCTGGCCAGCTCATACGCAGTGGTGACGCCGACGATACCGGCGCCCACGATGGCAATCTTCATGAATTGGAGTATTTTTGGCCTCTAGCGCTTATCCAGTAAGCGCTAGTAGCTATTGTTTTTGTAGTATTTGTTCAATCTGCAGACTGACATTGAGCACGGTGTCATCCCTGAGAGCCCCGTGCCAGACCATCAGGCCGACAGGGAGTTCCCCTTGCACGTGGCACGGCAGCGACAGTGCGCAACCGTCCAGCAGGTTGACCACGCTGGTGTTGCGCAGCAGCAGGTTGTTGACGCGGAAAAACTCGGCATCTCGCTCTGCGCCCGGCGCCACGTCTGCAATGGGGGGCGCCACGATAGGTACCGTGGGCGAGAGCAGCGCGTCGTAGCCGTCCATCTCGTTGAGCATGCGGGCAATCCATTCCTGTCGCACCTGCAGCAGTTCGATGTATTCCCAGGCCGTCAGGGTGGCGCCTTTTTCAATGCGGGTGCGCACCCGGGGGTCGTAGCGATCACCCGCGCGCTGCAGCAGGTCGCGGTGCCATGCGTAGCTTTCGGGTGCGGCAAACCCGTAGGCGGGTTGTTCGCGCACGGCGTGCAGGTCGATGGTGTCGATGGTGGCGCCTGCCTGGCGCAGGGTGGCCAGGGTGCGCTCGAACGCGCGGGCCACGCTGGCATCCATTCCATCCAGGAAGACCGTCGAAGGCACGGCCAGCCGGTATTGCGACAGGGGCGCGGGGCTGCGTGTCACACGCCGTGCAGCCAGCACCTCGTGCGCCACGATGGCATCGCGCACGCTGCGGGTCATGGCGCAGGCGGTATCGAGGGTGGTGGACAGCGGTACGGCACCCGCCGTGGGCACCAGCCGGGCCGTGTTTTTGAAACCCACAATGCCGTTAAGCGCCGCAGGGATGCGGATGGACCCACCCGTATCCGACCCCAGCCCGATGAATGCGGCCCCTGTGGCGACAGACACCCCGGCGCCGGACGAGGAGCCGCCGGGCACGCGGGGCCCGCTGGGCGAATGCGGGGCGCCGCCGGGCAGGGCGCCAAAGCGCGCGTCCCATGCTGCAGGGGTCCCAAAGTGCGGGTTCACACCCACGCCCGAGAAAGCGAACTCCACCATGTTGGTCCGGCCGATGATGGTGGCGCCTGCTGCGCGCAACCTGGCGACTGCGGGGCAGTCTTCGGTGGCGGGTGCAGCGTCGACGAGCGCTATGGATCCGGCCGGAGTGGCTTGCCCGGCGATGTTGAACAAATCCTTGACGGACACCGCCAATCCGGCGAGCGGCAGGTCGACCAGGCCGGGCTGCACCACAGAGGTGCGTGCCGAGTCAAACATCGGGCGGACAAAGCTGTGGGTGTTGGCGGGCGCTTGGGCGGCGTCAATGCAGCGTTCCAGCTCTGCGGGCACGGTGGTGGCGCCATGGCGCAGGCGGTCGCGGGTGGAAAGAAGGTCTGAGAGCATGGGCTGTGCTAGAATCTTTGGGTTTTGCTGGGTGCTGCGGCGCAGGTGATAAGCGCAGGCAACAAGGCGGCGCTACCCGATGTTATCGGGGTTATCTGGCGCTGTCGCAAAGCAAAACAAATCGCAAACCAGCCCTGTCAAGGTGTTGTGCCTCTCGTGTTAATCATGGCGGCGCAAATATTGGGGCTGGATTTTAGACCCAACCTTTGGAGTATTTTTATGTCCGTTACCATGCGCGAAATGCTGGAAGCCGGTGTCCACTTTGGTCACCAAACCCGCTTCTGGAACCCCAAGATGGCTCCCTACATCTTCGGCCACCGCAACAAGATTCACATCATCAACCTGGAAAAGTCGCTGCCACTGTTCCAGGAAGCCCAAAAGTTCGCCAAGCAACTGGCTGCCAACCGCGGCACGATCCTGATGGTCGGCACAAAGCGCCAAGCCCGCGAAATCCTGTCCACCGAAGCCCTGCGCGCTGGCGTGCCTTTTGTGGACCAGCGTTGGTTGGGCGGCATGCTGACCAACTTCAAGACGGTCAAGACCTCGATCAAGCGCCTGAAGGAAATGAAGGCCCAGCAAGAAGCTGGCCTTGATAGTCTGAGCAAGAAGGAGCAACTGACGTTCTCCCGCGAAATCGCGAAGCTGGAAAAAGACATCGGCGGCATCCAGGACATGGCTGCTCTGCCTGATGCCATCTTCATCATCGACGTGGGTTTCCACAAGATCGCCGTGGCCGAAGCCAAGAAGCTGGGCATTCCGCTGATCGGCGTGGTTGACACCAACCACTCGCCTGAAGGCATCGACTACGTGATCCCCGGTAACGACGACTCGGCCAAGGCCGTGACGCTGTATGCCCGCGGTATTGCTGACGCGATCATCGAAGGCCGCGCCAACGCCGTGAACGAAGTCGTGAAGGCTGCCACTGCTGAAAGCACCGACGAATTCGTGGAAGTGCAAGAAGCCGCCGCCTGATCACCCGGCTGCGCGATCCGTCGCGAACAAAAGCGGGGCCCCTGGTGAGCCCCCTTTTTTTTAGCCCGAATCTGAATTGACTGAACTGAACACTGAAGGAATAAAGATGGCTGCAATTACCGCAAGCATGGTTGCCGAACTGCGTGGCAAGACCGACGCCCCCATGATGGAATGCAAGAAGGCACTGACCGAAGCCGACGGCGACATGGCCAAGGCTGAAGAGTTGCTGCGCGTCAAGCTCGGCACCAAAGCTGGCAAGGCTGCTTCGCGCATCACTGCTGAAGGCGTGGTCTCCAGCTTCATCGACGGCACCACGGGTGGTCTGATCGAAGTGAACAGCGAAACCGACTTCGTGAGCAAGAACGACAGCTTCCTGGCTCTGGCCAAGGCCGCTGCCGAACTGGTGGCCAAGCACAATCCCTCCGACGTGGCTGCCCTGGGTGCACTGCCCTACGAGCAAGACAGCTTCGGCCCCACGCTGGAAGATGTACGCAAGGGTCTGATCGGCAAGATCGGCGAGAACATGTCGTTCCGTCGCTTCAAGCACTTTTCGGGCGCTACCAAGCTGGCGTCTTACCTGCACGGCACGCGCATCGGCGTGGTCGTGGAGTTTGAAGGCGACGAAGTCGCTGCCAAGGACGTGGCCATGCACATTGCTGCCATGAAGCCCGTGGCCCTGACCAGCGCGGACGTGCCTGCTGACTTGATCGAAAAAGAGCGCTCGGTTGCAGCCGCAAAGGCTGCCGAAGATGCCGCCGTGGCCGTGGCCGCAGGCAAGCCCGCACAGTCCGACGAAATCGTTGCCAAGCGCATCGAAGGCGGCGTGCAGAAGTTCCTGAAGGAAGTCTCCCTGTTCAATCAGGTCTTCGTGAAGGCTGCAGACGGCAAGCAGACCGTTGAACAGATGCTCAAGGCGGCCAATACCACTGTCAAGGGTTTCACCCTGTACGTGGTCGGCGAAGGCATTGAGAAGAAGGTTGACGACTTCGCTGCCGAAGTGGCTGCCCAGGTGGCCGCTGCCAAGGCTGCGGCCTGATCTTTCAAGCAACAACCCCTAAAGCCCCCCACCTACCACCGGAGAAATTTCCCATGTCCAACGCTGCACCAGCCCACAAGCGCATCCTGCTCAAGCTGTCTGGTGAGGCGCTGATGGGGGATGACTCCTTCGGTATTAACCGCGCCACCATCGTTCGTATGGTGGAAGAGATCGCCGAGGTTACCCGTCTGGGTGTCCAGGTAGCGGTGGTGATTGGTGGGGGCAATATTTTTCGTGGTGTGGCGGGCGGCTCGGTTGGTATGGACCGGGCCACTGCCGACTACATGGGCATGCTGGCCACCGTGATGAACGCGCTGGCCCTGGCCGACGCCATGGACAAGCAGGGCCTGATCGCCCGGGTGATGTCCGCCATTGCCATCGAACAGGTGGTCGAGCCCTATGTGCGCCCCAAGGCGCTGCAGTATCTCGAAGAAGGCAAGGTCGTAGTGTTTGCGGCCGGTACAGGCAACCCATTCTTCACCACCGATACAGCAGCCGCCCTGCGTGGCGCAGAAATTGGCGCTGAACTGGTTCTGAAAGCCACCAAGGTGGACGGCGTTTATACTGCCGACCCCCAGAAGGATCCCACGGCGACGCGCTACACGAAGCTCAGCTTCGATGAGGCTATGTCCCGCAATCTGGGCATCATGGATGCGACTGCCTTCGCCCTGTGCCGTGACCAAAAGCTACCGGTGCGGGTGTTTTCCATCATCAAACACGGCGCCTTGAAGCGCGTGGTGATGGGTGAAGACGAAGGTACGCTGGTTTACGCTTGACGACGATGGTTGAGGCCTGCACCGATGCGGGCCAGCCCTGAGGAGAAAACATGACGATTGCCGACATCAAGAAAAACATCGAAACCAAGATGGATCAGTCCATCTCTGCGTTCAAGAGCAACCTCCAGAAGATCCGCACGGGCCGCGCCAATCCCGCCTTGCTCGATACGGTGCAGGTCGAATATTACGGCTCGTTGGTTCCTCTGAGCCAGGTGGCCAACGTTGCGTTGATCGACTCACGGACCATCAGCGTGCAGCCCTGGGAAAAGGGCATGGGCGCCAAGATTGAAAAGGCCATTCGCGAAAGCGACCTCGGTCTGAACCCCGCCTCGATGGGTGACCTGATCCGCGTGCCCATGCCGCCCATGAGCGAAGAGCGTCGCAAGGAAATGACCAAACTGGCCCGCAATGAAGGCGAGAGCGCCAAGATTGCGGTGCGCAACCTGCGCCGCGATGCCAACGAGTCTGTCAAGAAGCTGGTCAAAGAAAAGCTGGCTTCCGAAGACGACCAGAAACGTGCAGAAACCGAAGTGCAAAAAGCCACTGACAAACACATCGGTGAGATTGATGCGCTGGTGGCTGCCAAAGAGCAGGAAATCATGGCGGTTTAAGCCCCAGGGCTTGAACACTCACATGTCTGACTCTCCGGTGGTGCCACACCACATCGCCATCGTCATGGATGGCAACGGCCGCTGGGCCACGCGCCGCTTTTTGCCGCGCCTGGCTGGCCACAAGCAAGGGGTTGATTCACTGCGCCGCTGCGCACGCGCCTGCGTGCAGCGCGGCGTTACCGTGTTGACCGTCTTTGCGTTCTCCTCCGAAAACTGGAACCGTCCTGCCGATGAGGTGTCCGGCCTGATGGAGTTGCTCGCCATGGCGTTGGCGCGCGAAGTGCCACAACTTAAAAAGGACGGTGTTCGTCTTTACTTTGTGGGTGAGCGCACAGGCCTGTCGCCCAAGGTGCGTGATGGTCTGGCGCAGGCCGAAGCTGCCACGGCAGACAACACGCGCCTGGTGCTGAATGTGTGCTTCAACTACGGTGGTCGTTGGGACATCGCTCAGGCGGCGTCCTCTCTGGCTGCACGGGGTGAACCCATTACCGAGGCCAGCCTCCACAGCGCAATGGGCATGGCCCATGTGCCCGACCCAGACCTGGTGATTCGCACCGGCGGTGAAATGCGGATCAGCAACTTTCTGCTGTGGCAGGCCGCATACTCCGAGTTCTTTTTCAGCGACCGGTTGTGGCCGGATTTCGACGAGTCGGCGCTGGACGAGGCGATTGCCGCCTTCAGCCGCCGCGAGCGCCGTTTTGGCAAAACCTCCGAACAAATCCTGTCCGCGCATCCCCATCCGATGCCGGGTTGAGAACCTGAAAAGGTTCTGAAAGGCCTCATGCTTAAACAGCGCGTCATTACAGCCCTTGTCCTGCTGGCCATCTTGTTGCCCGCGCTTTTTTATTCGTCGATCGAACCTTTCATGCTGGTGGTTCTGGTGCTGATGGCCGCCGGGGCGTGGGAATGGGGTCGTTTGAGCGGTTTTGGTCAGGCCGGCTCTGTGGCGGTAGGGGCCGTGTGCGTGGCTTTGTGTGCCGGGTCCTGGATGCTCGGATGGGTGGAGCGGCCATTGACAGCGCTTTGGGTGCTGGGTGGCGGACTCTGGGTGTTGTCCACCGCTTGGTTGCTGCGCGCCGGAGTACCGGGCTGGGCGCGGATCCCTGCTGGCGTGCGACTGGTGGCCGGAGTGCTGGCACTGTGGCTGGCTTGGCTGGCAGTGGTGCAGGCCCGCGGCATCGGAATCAATTTCCTCTTGTCTGTGCTGCTGCTGGTGTGGGTGGCTGACATCTTTGCCTATTTTGCAGGCCGCGCTTTTGGTCTGCGCTTCACCAAGGGCAAGCTGGCCCCTTCTATCAGTCCCGGAAAGAGCTGGGAAGGGGTGTGGGGTGGGCTTGCCGGGGTGGTGGTGATGGCGTTTATGTGGGTGGCTGCCGATGCGCACTGGCAAGCGACCGTGCCAAGTTTTTATACCCGTATGGCGCAACCGGGCTGGTGGTTGCTGGTGATTGCTGCGCTGTTTATGGTTGCCATGAGTGTGTCGGGTGACCTGGTGGAGTCGCTCATCAAGCGCAGCGCAGGGGTCAAAGACAGCAGTGGGCTGTTGCCAGGCCATGGCGGCGTGCTGGACCGGGTGGATGCCCTTCTACCGACGCTGCCCTTGGCGATGATGCTGACGAGTCTCACGGCGCAATGATGAAACAACGAATTACGGTTCTGGGGTCTACGGGCTCCATTGGTACCAGCACGCTGGATGTTGTGGCCCGCCATCCAGAGCGCTTTGAGGTGTTTGCGCTCAGCGCTGCCACCCAGGTGGATCTGATGCTGGCGCAATGCGCGCAGTTTCGCCCTCGCTATGCGGTGATGGCCAGTGCGCCCCATGCACAGCTTTTGGCTGAAAAATTAGAGTCAAATAGCCTTCCAACGCTTGTCCTGCAAGCGCAAGACGCTCTTGAAATAATAGCATCTCACGCTGATGTGGATGCGGTGATGGCGGCCATTGTGGGCGCTGCGGGCTTGTCGCCCTGTCTGGCAGCTGCCCGTGCCGGCAAGCGGCTGTTGCTGGCGAACAAAGAGGCGTTGGTGGTGGGGGGCGGGCTGTTCATGCAGACAGTGCGCGACGGCGGGGCGACGCTTTTGCCCATCGACAGCGAACACTCCGCCATTTTTCAATGCCTGCCCGAAGACTCTGCCACCTGGTCCGAGCGGGTTGACAGCATCTTATTGACGGCGTCTGGTGGTCCGTTTCGCCAGCGCGATCCTTCCACGCTGGCGGACATCACGCCTGCGCAAGCCTGCGCACATCCCAACTTTTCGATGGGGCGCAAGATATCCGTCGATTCCGCCACGATGATGAACAAGGCGCTTGAAGTGATCGAGGCGCGCTGGTTGTTTGATCTGCACCCCGATCAGATCAAGGTGGTCATCCATCCCCAGCAAATCATCCATTCGATGGTTCAGTTCAAGGATGCCTCCATCTTGGCGCAGCTGGGTACGCCCGACATGCGCGTGCCCATTGCCTGTGGCCTGGCATGGCCTGAGCGCATAGCAAGCGGTGCCAGCAAGCTGGACTTTTCGGCCTTGGCCGCGCTGGCGTTTGAAGATGCAGATGCGCAGCGCTTTCCTGGCTTGCACTTGTCGTGGCAGGCGCTGAAGGCCGCTGAGGGAACCACGGCGGTGCTGAACGCAGCCAACGAGGTGGCGGTGGGCGCCTTTTTGCTGGGAAAACTGCGTTTTGACCATATTCATGCGGTCAACCTTGCAACTTTGGACGCCGTGTCGCCCTCCAAGCCTGATTCGCTCGAAGCCTTGCTTGACCTGGACGCCCAGGCGCGAAGCGCTGCAGAGCACGCGGCAGGCCTTCTGGCTGCCTGAGCATCGCTGAATGCCATTGTTGATCTACGGAACCCCTCGCCCATGCTGTTGACCCTTGTTGCCTTCATCGTGGCCCTCGGCCTTCTCATTGCCGTGCATGAGTATGGGCACTACCGGGTGGCTGTAGCCTGTGGTGTCAAGGTGTTGCGGTTCTCGGTGGGTTTTGGCAAGCCTTTGCTCACTTGGCGGCCCAAGGGTTCGCCTACAGAGTTTGTGCTGGGTGCATTTCCGCTGGGTGGCTATGTACGGATGTTGGACGAGCGCGAAGCGCCTGTGCCCGATGCAGAGCGCCACTTGGCTTTCAATACCCAGCCCTTGCGTTCTCGGGCTGCCATTGTGGCGGCTGGGCCTATCGCCAATCTGTTGCTCGCCGTATTGTTGTATTCGCTGGTCAACTGGAATGGGGTGGAAGAGCCCAAGGCCTTGCTGGCCAGCCCTGTAGCGGGCTCTGTTGCGCAAAGCGCGGGCTTGCGTGGTGGAGAGTTGGTGGAGCGCGCTGCACTCGGTTCGGACGACATGGAGACAGTCCGATCCTTTGAGGACCTTCGCTGGTTGTTGACGCGGGGCGCGCTTGAAGGCGTGACGGTGCGGCTGGATGTGCAGCCGCAGCCGGGCGCATCTCACCGGGAAATCCTTCTGGATATGTCGCGCATCGACACCCGAGAGGCCGATGCGCAGTTGTTTCGCAAGATCGGCATCCTGGGGCCATGGACACGCCCTGTTCTGGGTGAGGTCATGTCTGGCAGCGCGGCAGAGCGCGCGGGATTGCGCCAGGGAGACGTGGTTCTCAAACTGGGCACTACCGATGTGGTGGATGGGCAGCAACTGCGGGAGCTGATCCGCCAGTCCGTACGTGGAACCGAGCCATTGGCACAACCCTGGCGCATTGAGCGTGCAGGGCAGGTGCTGACGCTGGACGTCCTGCCCGAGGCCAAGGCCGAGCTGGGCGCTACGGTGGGGCGCATCGGTGCTTACGTGGGCGCAGCGCCTGAATTTGTCACGGTGGAATACGGCGTGTTTGAAGGCGCGTGGGCGGGTGTCGTCAAAACCTGGGATGTATCGATTCTGACGCTGCGCATGATGGGGCGCATGGTCATTGGTGAGGCGTCGCTCAAGAACCTGAGCGGCCCCCTGACGATTGCCGACTATGCAGGGCGTTCAGCAAGCCTCGGGCTGACGCAGTACCTTGTTTTCCTTGCGTTGATCAGCGTGAGTCTGGGCGTGCTCAACCTGCTTCCGCTGCCTGTATTGGACGGTGGGCACCTGATGTATTATCTTTGGGAGGGAGTGACGGGCAGGGGGGTATCTGATGCATGGATGGAGCGTCTGCAGCGCGCAGGTGTTGCAGTGCTGCTTCTCATGATGTCCATAGCCCTGTTCAACGACGTCACCCGGCTCTTTGGCTAACACTTTTGCCGCGCTTGCCTTGCAACTGCGGCTTCAGCTTCACTCATGAAAAAACACATCAATCGCCTGGGCGTGCGTACCGCATCGGCCATTGCAGCCATGATTTTTGCCGCCAATGCGGCATGGGCTCTGGAGCCTTTCAAGGTGCAAGATATCCGCGTCGAGGGCCTGCAACGCGTGGAGCCCGGCACGGTGTTCGCCTCAATGCCCCTGCGTGTGGGCGATGACTACAACGATGAGAAAGGCGCTGCTGCCATTCGCGCGCTTTTCGGACTGGGGCTTTTCAAAGACGTGCGTTTGGAGGCGAGCGGCAATGTGCTGGTGGTCGTCGTTGAAGAGCGCCCCACCATCGCCGATGTGGATTTTGCGGGCACGCGCGAGTTTGACAAGGACGCGCTCAAGAAAGCCATGCGCGACGTTGGGCTCACCGAAGGTCGCCCCTACGACAAAGCGCTGGCGGATCGCGCTGAACAAGAACTCAAGCGCCAGTACATCAACAAGAGCCTCTACGGCGCGGAAGTCGTCACAACGGTGACGCCCATTGAGCGCAACCGTGTCAATCTGACCTTCACCGTGGTGGAAGGCGAACCGGCCCGCATCAAGGAGGTGCGACTGGTGGGCAACAAGGCTTTCAGCGAATCCACGCTGAAAGGGCTGTTTGACCAAGATACGGGCGGCTGGCTCAGCTGGTACACCAAATCAGACCGCTACTCGCGCGCGAAGCTCAATGCCGATCTGGAAACCCTGCGCTCCTATTACCTGCAGCGCGGCTACCTGGAGTTTCGTGTGGACTCCACACAGGTCGCTATCTCGCCCGACAAACAGGACATCTCCATCACCGTCAATGTGACCGAAGGCGAACGTTTTGTGGTGTCTGGCGTGAAGCTGGAAGGAAACTACCTGGACCGCGAAGACGAGTTCAAGTCGCTGGTCACGATTCGCCCAGGAGAGCCCTATAACGCCGACCAAGTGACCGAAACCACCAAGGCGTTCTCTGAGTATTTCGCTCGGTTCGGATTTGCTTTCGCTCGCGTGGAAGCGGTGCCTGAGATTGACCGCGAAAACAACCGTGTCACGTTTGTTGTGCAGGCTGAGCCAGCGCGCCGCGCCTACGTGCGCCGCGTCAATGTCAGTGGCAACAACCGCACGCGCGACGAGGTGATTCGCCGGGAGTTTCGTCAGTACGAAGCTTCTTGGTACGACGGCGAGAAAATCCGACTCTCGCGTGACCGTGTGGATCGTCTAGGTTTCTTTACCGAGGTCAATGTGGAGACCCAGGAGGTGCCAGGCTCGCCAGACCAAGTGGATCTGGTGATTAACGTGGCAGAGAAGCCAACGGGTTCTTTGCAATTGGGTGTGGGCTTTTCCAGTGCGGAAAAGGTGGCACTTTCATTTGGTATCAAGCAGGAAAATATTTTTGGTTCGGGCAATTACCTCGGGATTGACGTCAACACCAGCAAGTACCGTCGTACGCTGGTTTTCAGCACCACCAACCCCTATTTCACGCCTGAAGGTATTTCGCGCACGTTGGACGTTTATTACCGCACAGACAAGCCTTACGAAGATCAGGGCGGTAACTACGAACTGATAACCACCGGCACATCGGTGCGGTTTGGTGTGCCTTTCAGCGAAACCGATACCGTGTTTTTTGGAGGCGGGCTGGAGCAGACCAAAATCAAGCCCGGTACCAATATTCCTGCGACCTACCTTGCTTACGCCGATCAGTTTGGTTACAGCAGCACGTCAATCCCTCTGACCATTGGTTGGTCGCGGGATGATCGCGACAGTGCTTTGGCGCCCAATTCGGGGCGTTACCAGCGTCTCAACTCGGAGTGGTCGGTAGCAGGCGATGCGCGTTATGTGCGCGCAAACTACCAGTATCAGCAGTACATTCCGCTGAACAAGCGCTTTACCGTGGCGTTCAACGGTGAGTTTGGCATTGGCAAGGGGATGAATGGTCGCCCTTTCCCAGTGTTCAAGAACTTCTACTCGGGTGGCCTCGGGTCGGTGCGGGGTTTTGACCAAGGCACGCTGGGTCCGCGCGATGTGACGGGCGCTTCGCTGGGTGGCCCCAAGAAAGTCACCCTCAATGCTGAGCTGATTGCTCCATTCCCGGGTGCTGGGAACGACCGCACTCTGCGGGTCTTTACCTTCTTTGATGTGGGTAATGTGTACGGCGAGAACGACAAAGTTACTCTCAGTGACATGCGTTCTTCCGTCGGGCTGGGTTTGAGCTGGATTTCCCCGCTGGGCCCACTGCGTTTAGCGTTTGCGCAGCCAGTGCGTAAGTTCGCAGGCGATAAAATCCAAAAATTGCAATTCCAGATTGGAACGTCTTTCTAATGAAATCCTTTTCTCGCCATATTTCTTTGGCCCTGTTGCTTGGCACCCTTGCCATCGCGGCGCCCGCTCAAGCGCAAGAGTTCAGAGCCGGCTTTGTCAACACCGACCGCATCTTCCGCGAGGCCAACACGGCCAAGGCCGCACAAACCAAGTTGGAGCAAGAGTTTTCCCGCCGCGAAAAAGAGTTGCTCGATATGGGCAACACATTGAAAACTGCGTCTGAAAAATTTGAGCGCGAGGCGCCCACCATGGCCGAGAGTCAGCGCACGACGCGGCAGCGACAGTTGGTCGACCAGGACCGTGAATTCCAGCGCAAGCGCCGTGAGTTTCAAGAAGACCTGACCGCGCGCAAGAATGAGGAACTCTCCCAAGTTTTGGAGCGTGCCAACAAGGTGGTGAAACAGGTGGCCGAGGCAGAAAAGTACGACGTCATCTTGCAAGAGGCCGTCTACATCAACCCCAAGCACGACATCACCGACAAAGTGATCAAGGCGCTGAATGCCTCCGTTGGTGCCAAGTAGATCGCTCCGTCGAGAGGCTAGCGCGTGAGCTTGTTACTCGGGCACATCGTGGATGCGCTCGGTGGCTCGCTCGAAGGAGGGGGGTATGACACTCCCATCTCTCGCATCGCTCCACTGGAGGTCGCTGGCCCAGGAGACCTGAGTTTCCTGAGCAACCCCCGCTACCAGCCGCAACTGGCCGCCTCCCGGGCGGCCTGTGTCATTGTGGCGCCCGCGATGCGCGACGTGGCGTTGGCACGCGGCGCGTGTATCGTGGCGGACAACCCCTACGTCTATTTTGCACGTGCCACCCAACTGTGGCGCAAGCGCAATGCGCCCCCAGTGGCGGGTGGCGTTCACGCCAGCGCAGTGGTAGATGCAGCGGCCCATGTGCACCCCTCAGCGACCATTGGCCCACTTTGTGTCGTGGAGCGTGGCGCGCACATTGGGGCGGGGACGGTGCTCAAGTCCCGTGTCACGGTGGGTGAAAATTGCCATGTCGGCGCGCGCTGCATTGTCCATTCTGGTGTGGTGATCGGGGCAGATGGCTTTGGTTTTGCCCTGGAGAACGGGCAGTGGGTCAAGATCGAACAGCTGGGCGCCGTGCGCATTGGTGATGACGTCGAGATCGGCGCCAATACCTGCATCGACCGCGGGGCCCTGCAGGACACCGTGGTCGAAGACGGTGTCAAACTCGACAACCTCATCCAGATTGGTCATAACGTACGCATTGGCAAACACTCGGCAATGGCCGGATGCGTTGGCGTGGCAGGCAGTGCAACGATTGGCGCCCACTGCACGGTAGGCGGTGGCGCCATTGTGTTGGGGCACCTTGAAATGGCCGATCACGTACACGTATCGGCGGCCACGGTAGTTACCCGCTCGCTGACGAAGCCTGGTCAGTACACCGGCATGTTCCCCATCGACGACAATGCGCGCTGGGAAAAAAACGCTGCGACACTCAAACAACTGCACAGCTTGCGCGAGCGCATCAAAGCGCTGGAGCAGGCTCTCAAAGCAGCATGAACGGAAGAACAACTCGATGATGGATATTCACGCAATTCTCAAGCAACTGCCCCACCGCTACCCGTTTCTGCTGGTGGACAAGGTGATTGAGCTTGAGAGCAACACCCGTATCAAGGCCATCAAGAACGTCACGTTCAACGAGCCCTATTTCATGGGGCACTTTCCTGGCCGGCCGGTCATGCCGGGCGTTCTCATTCTGGAAGCGCTGGCACAGGCAGCAGGCTTGCTGGCGTTTGACGCCATGGGCAAGGTTCCCGACGAGAACAACATCTACTACTTTGTCGGTATCGATGGCGCACGGTTCAAGCGCCCGGTGGAGCCGGGCGATCAGTTGATACTCGTTATTACCATCGACCGCGTGCGGGGTGGCATCTGGAAGTTCAAGGGCGTTGCGAGTGTGGGCGACGAAGTGGCTTGCGAAGCTGAACTCATGTGCACCATGCGCAATGTGGGCGGTGCTGACAAGACCTAGGTCGGCGGGATCGTGAGCAATATTCATCCCACTGCCCTGGTAGCGGCTGGCGCCAGCCTGGACCCCACCGTCACGGTAGGGCCCTATACCGTGATCGGCCCCCATGTCGTGATTGGCCCTGGCACCACGGTGGGGGCGCATTGTGTGATCGACGGGCGCACCACCATTGGTGAAGACAACCGCATTTTTCAGTTCGCTTCGCTGGGTGCGGCGCCTCAAGACAAGAAATACGCAGGCGAGCCCACGCGATTGCTCATCGGCAATCGCAACACCATCCGCGAGTTCTGTACTTTCAACCTGGGGACCACGCAGGACAAAGGCGTGACCACCATCGGGGATGACAACTGGATCATGGCGTACGTGCACATCGCGCACGATTGCCTGGTGGGTAACCAGACCATACTGGCCAACAACGCCACTTTGGCAGGTCACGTTCATGTGGCAGACCAGGCCATCATCGGTGGGCTGACTGGCATTCACCAGTTCGTCAAGGTGGGTGCGCATGTCATGGCGGGGTTTGCGAGCCATATTTCGCAGGACGTGCCCCCGTTCATGATGGTGGACGGTAACCCTCTGGCCGTGCGGGGGCTCAATTTGGAAGGGCTGCGGCGACGGGGCTTTTCGCCAGCGCGCGTGGCGGGCATCAAGCAGATGCACCGGGTGCTGTACCGCCAGGGGTTGACTCTGGATGCTGCGCGCAGCGCCATGGGCGAGTTGCCTGCCTCCCATCCCGAAGCGGCCGCCGACATTGCCTTGGTGCTGGCCTTTCTTGATGGCTCCACGCGCGGCATTGCGCGCTGAGGGGGCGCTTCATGACTGTTTCCCCCCGCGTCGCCATGGTGGCGGGCGAGACTTCGGGTGATTTGCTGGCGGGCTTGCTGATCGACGGGATGCAGGCCCATTGGCCTGGGTTGACGCCCTGCGGTATTGGTGGCCCTCAGATGGCACGCCGGGGTTTTGACGCCTGGTGGCCCAGTGAAAAACTCGCGGTGCATGGCTACAGCATGGAAGTGCTGCGTCGGCTGCGCGAGTTGCTTGGCATCCGCAAGCAACTGCGAGAGCGCCTGCTCAACGACCGCCCGGATGTTTTCATCGGGGTGGATGCCCCTGATTTCAATCTCGGCCTTGAAGCTGATCTGCGTGCCGCTGGCATCAAGACGGTGCACTTCGTGTGTCCGTCCATCTGGGCCTGGCGTGCGGACAGAGTTGAGAAGATCCGACGCAGTGTGGACCACGTGCTTTGCATCTTCCCGTTTGAACCAGAACTTCTGGCTCAGCATGGCATTGACGCGACCTATGTGGGCCACCCCCTGGCGGGTGTCATTCCGATGGTGCCCGACCGCGCGGCCGCCCGGGCGCAGCTTGGGCTTCAGGAGTCGGACGAGGTGCTTGCCATCTTACCGGGCAGCCGTTCTTCAGAGATCGAATACATAGCGCAACCCTTCTTTAGGGCTGCAGCGCTTATTCGACAAGCGCGATCAGCTATTAAATTGATAGTTCCAGCCGTTCCCGCTTTGCGCGACCGAATCGCGCAGGTCGCCCGTGCGTGTGGCTTGGGGGAGGCTGTGCAGATCGTGGAGGGGCAGTCTCACGCCGTGCTTGCTGCCTGCGACGTCACGTTGATTGCTAGCGGCACTGCCACTCTTGAAGCAGCACTTTTCAAGCGCCCCATGGTCATTGGCTACCACATGCACCCCCTGAGCTGGTGGCTCATGCGCCGCAAGCAGTTGCAGCCCTGGGTGGGCTTGCCCAATATTCTCTGCCGCGATTTTGTGGTGCCAGAACTGATTCAGGACGCCGCCACGCCGCAGGCCCTTTGCGATGCAGCGCTCACATGGTTGGACGCGCGGCACAATAATCCGCAGAAGATTGCAGCCCTGGAGCAGCGCTTTGCAGCGCTCCACGAAAGCCTGCGACGCAACACTCCTCAATTGGCCGCCGATGCGATCCAGAAAATCCTCTCCCGCGCTGCCTGAGCAGGTCTGCCTGCCTTGGCATCCACCGGGCCTCATCGCCGGTGTGGATGAGGCTGGGCGAGGGCCTTTGGCGGGGCCTGTAGTGGCTGCTGCCGTGATACTGGATGACCTGAATCCCGTTGCAGGGCTGGCTGATTCCAAGAAGCTCACCCCGTCGCGGCGTGACAAGCTTTACGACGAGATCCGTGCCAAAGCGCTGTGCTGCAGCATCGCGCAGGCCAGTGTGGAGGAGATTGATCAACTCAACATCCTGCAGGCCACCCTCCTGGCGATGCGCCGCGCTGTGCTGGGCCTTCGGCTCAAGCCAGCGATGGTGCTCGTCGACGGCAACCGTTTGCCCATGCTGGATATCCCAGCAGAAGCCATCATCAAGGGCGATGCGCTGATCCCCGCCATTTCTGCAGCCTCCATCCTGGCCAAGGTGCATCGCGACCGGTGGTGCGAGCAGGTGGACGCAGAGTTTCCAGAGTATGGATTTGCCGGGCACAAAGGCTATGGCACGGCCATGCACATGGAGGCGCTGCGTGAACATGGTGCCTGCATCCACCACCGCCGCTCCTTCGCCCCCGTCGCCCAGCGCATCTTGAGCCTTTCTTAGCAGCACCTCCGATGACTTCTTCGCTTGTCACCGCCATTCATTCGCGGGAGAACCCTTTCGTGAAAGACTTGCGCCGCTTGGCGCAAGACACGACGGCCTACCGAAAACAAGGGCGTATCTGGCTGGAGGGTGATCATCTGTGCCGCGCAGCATTGGCCCGCGGGTGGCGTCCTGCCATTGCAGTTTTTTCAGAGTCTTTTTGGCCTCTAGCGCATGTGGAATGGGCGCAAGCAGCTACCAAAGTAATAGTGCTGGCGGATGCGTTGTTTGGGGACATCAGCGGCCTGGAATCCCCAGCGCGCATGGGCTTTGTTCTCGACATGCCTGAACCGGCCCTGATGCAATCCGATGTGGGCACCGTGGTGCTGGATCGGGTGCAGGATGCAGGCAATGTGGGCTCGATCCTGCGCAGCGCGTCTGCCTTTGGGTTTCGTCAGGTGGTCGCCATCAAAGGCAGTGCGGCGCTCTGGTCGCCCAAAGTCCTGCGCGCGGGCATGGGAGCGCATTTCGCACTGTATTTGATAGAAGGCGTTGATGAAGATGATTTACAGGCATTGCAGCTGCCCATGTTGGTGACGAGCTCACATGCCGGTGATTTTTTGCACCGTGCCGCATTGCCGTGGCCCTGCGCCTGGGTCATGGGGCACGAGGGGCAGGGGGTTTCCGCCACCTTGGAAGACCGGGCTGCAATGCGGATTCGGATTGCCCAACCTGGCGGTGAGGAGTCGCTGAATGTGGCGGCTGCAGCGGCGATTTGCCTGCACCAGAGTGGGGCGGGTCGGTAAAAGACCAAGACAATTCGCTAGTTCCTGAAAGCGCACCGACCGCTGTTCAAGACGCCGGACTCAGTCTCAGAGACTTTTATCTTCAAAAGTTTCCCAGTCGCTGGTGGTTTTGGCAGACACGCTCCAGACTTCGGAGACTTGTCGTCCCGTTCGATGGGGCTAAATGAGCGAGGGGTATAATCGGGGGCTTTTCTCGCAACAGCGTCGCCCGACCGCACCCAAAGCAATAATCCATCTGAGAGCAGCCGCTGGCACTCGATTGCAAACGTCCTTTGCAAGCGGCCTGCAGGCGCCGGGCGACCGTAACCATCCGGAGAACCCAGTGCTTTTGTCTCTACAGGGAACCTTCCCGCCCGCCATCCTGGCGCTCGCAGACGGCACGGTCTTTATCGGCAATTCGATTGGTGCCACAGGCACCACCGTCGGCGAAGTGGTGTTCAACACCTCCATCACCGGCTACCAGGAAATCCTCACCGACCCGAGCTATTGCCAGCAGATCGTGACGCTCACGTATCCGCACATCGGCAACTACGGTGTCAATGCTGAGGACGTCGAAGCCGACAAGATCCACGCCGCTGGCCTGATCATCAAAGATCTACCTTTGATTGCCAGCAATTTCCGCTCGACCGAAACGCTCTCGCAATATCTTGTGCGCGAAAAAACGGTTGCCATCGCCAACATTGACACCCGCAAGTTGACTCGTTTGCTGCGCAGCAAAGGCGCACAAAATGGTGCCATCGTGGGCTTGGCGCCAGGGCAGGCGGTGACGCAGGCGCTGGTCAATGAGGCCATTGCCAAAGCCAAAGCAGCTCCCAACATGGCTGGTTTGGATCTCGCCAAGGTGGTGAGCACGGCTGAGCGCTATGACTGGACCCAGACCGAGTGGAAGCTGGGTGCGGGGTACGGCGAACTGGCCGACCCGCAGTTCCATGTAGTGGCCTACGACTTTGGGGTGAAAAAGAACATCCTGCGCATGCTGGCAGAGCGTGGGTGCAAGGTAACGGTAGTGCCAGCGCAAACGCCCGCTGCTGATGTGTTGGCGCTCAAGCCCGATGGGGTGTTTTTGTCCAACGGCCCTGGCGACCCAGAGCCTTGTGACTACGCCATCGACGCCACGCGCGCCATCGTGGACAGCGGCATGCCGACGTTTGGTATCTGCCTGGGCCACCAGATCATGGCTTTGGCTGCGGGTGCCAAGACGTTCAAGATGACCCACAGCCACCACGGTGCCAACCACCCCGTCAAGGATCTGGACACGGGCCGCGTCAGCATCACCAGCCAGAACCACGGTTTTGCCGTGGACATGGACTCGTTGCCTGCCAATTTGCGTGCCACCCATGTGAGCCTTTTCGACGGAACCCTGCAAGGTCTTGTGCACATCGACAAGCCAGCGTTCTGCTTCCAGGGTCACCCCGAGGCGTCGCCCGGACCCCACGACATTGGCTATCTCTTCGAGCGCTTCACCGACGCCATGCGCGCGGCAAAAGCCGGTTGAGCGCGGAAGGAAACAGCACCATGAAACTGTTCAGCTTCCCCCTTGCATCGCTGGAAAAGGCGATCCACAAGCGTGTCCTGACCCTGCCTTCCCCCCACCGTGAGTGGTTCGCGGAACGTTGGGCGCAAAAGCCTTACAAGAAAGCGTTCGTCGAGAACAAGGCCATGCCGCTCGTCACGCTCGTGGCCAAGGGCAAGACGCTGGACGATGCCGCCTTTGCAGAGCTGCTGCAGGAGTGGGAAGTGACGTTTTATGACGCGGAAGAAGAAGTCTTACGCCCACTGATCCAGGGCGACGGCCTGCTGCAGCTGATGCAGAAGAACCTTCCTCCCGCACGTGCCGAAGCGCTGCTTGCCAAGTTGACCCAGCGGCGTTTGCCCGCTGATGCAGCAGCAGCCTCTGCCCCCACCCCCAGCCCCCAGGCAGCCGAACCCACGATCGACTGATCGACGCACCATGCCAAAACGCACAGACATCAAAAGCATTCTCATCATCGGCGCCGGCCCGATCATCATCGGCCAGGCCTGCGAGTTCGACTACTCCGGCGTGCAGGCCTGCAAGGCCCTGCGCGAAGAGGGCTACAAGGTCATCCTGATCAACAGCAACCCGGCCACGATCATGACCGACCCGGCCACGGCCGACGTGACCTACATCGAGCCCATCACCTGGCAGACGGTCGAGAAGATCATCGCCAAGGAGCGCCCCGACGCCATCTTGCCCACCATGGGCGGCCAGACCGCGCTGAACTGCGCGCTGGACCTGTGGCACAACGGCGTGCTCGACAAGTACAAGGTCGAGCTGATCGGCGCCACGCCCGAGGCCATCGACAAGGCCGAAGACCGCCTGAAGTTCAAGGACGCCATGACCAAGATCGGTCTGGGCTCGGCGCGCTCGGGCATCGCCCACAGCATGGACGAAGCCTGGGCCGTGCAAAAGACGCGTGGGCTTCCCCACCGTGATCCGCCCCAGCTTCACGCTGGGCGGCACCGGCGGCGGCATTGCCTACAACCCCGAAGAGTTCGAGACCATCTGCAAGCGCGGCCTGGAAGCCTCGCCCACCAACGAGCTGCTGATCGAGGAGTCGCTGCTCGGGCTGGAAAGAGTACGAGATGGAAGTGGTGCGCGACAAGGCGGACAACTGCATCATCGTCTGCTCGATCGAGAACCTGGACCCGATGGGCGTGCACACCGGTGACTCGATCACCGTGGCCCCGGCGCAGACGCTGACCGACAAGGAATACCAGATCCTGCGCAACGCCTCGCTGGCGGTGCTGCGCGAGATCGGCGTGGACACCGGCGGCTCCAACGTGCAGTTCTCGATCAACCCGGAGGACGGCCGCATGGTCGTGATCGAGATGAACCCGCGCGTCTCGCGCTCCTCGGCGCTGGCCTCCAAGGCCACGGGTTTCCCGATCGCCAAGGTCGCGGCCAAGCTGGCCGTGGGCTACACGCTCGACGAGTTGCGCAACGAGATCACGGGTGGCGTCACGCCCGCCTCTTTCGAGCCCACCATCGACTACGTGGTCACCAAGATTCCGCGTTTCGCGTTCGAAAAATTCCCCACGGCCGACAGCCGCCTGACCACGCAGATGAAGTCGGTGGGTGAAGTCATGGCCATGGGCCGTACTTTCCAGGAGTCCTTCCAGAAGGCCCTGCGCGGCCTGGAAGTGGGCGTGGACGGCATGAACGAGAAGACCCAGGACCGCGAAGTGCTCGAAAAGGAGCTGGGCGAGCCTGGTCCCGAGCGCATCTGGTACGTGGGCGATGCGTTTGCCATGGGCTTGTCGGTCGACGAAGTGTTCGAGCTGACCAAGATCGACAAGTGGTTCCTGGTGCAGATCGAGCAGATCGTCAAGATCGAGCTGGACATCGACAAACTCGTTGCCGAAAAGGGCGAGAGCGCCTTGGCTGCGCTCGACGCTGGCACACTGTTCACGCTCAAGCAAAAGGGCTTCTCCGACCGCCGCCTGGCCAAGCTCCTCAAGACCACAGAAAAGGCCGTGCGCGAAGCACGCCACGCACTGAAGGTGCGCCCGGTGTACAAGCGCGTGGACACCTGCGCGGCCGAGTTCGCCACCAACACGGCGTACCTGTACTCCACGTATGAGGCCGCCACGCACGGCGGCGTCGCGGAATGCGAGTCGGAGCCCACCAACAACAAGAAGATCATGGTGCTGGGCGGTGGCCCCAACCGCATCGGCCAGGGTATCGAGTTCGACTACTGCTGCGTGCACGCGGCGCTGGCGATGCGCGAGGACGGCTACGAGACCATCATGGTCAACTGCAATCCCGAGACCGTCTCTACCGACTACGACACCTCCGACCGTCTGTACTTCGAGCCCGTGACGCTCGAAGATGTACTGGAGATCGTGGACAAGGAAAAACCGGTCGGCGTGATCGTGCAGTACGGCGGCCAGACGCCTTTGAAGCTCGCGCTCGGCCTGGAAGCGGCTGGCGTGCCCATCATCGGCACCAGCCCCGACATGATCGATGCCGCCGAAGACCGCGAGCGCTTCCAGAAGCTGCTGGGCGAGCTCGGCCTGCGCCAGCCGCCCAATGCCACTGCGCGCACCGAACCCGAGGCCCTGGAAAAGGCCGCCGCCCTGGGTTACCCGCTGGTGGTGCGCCCCAGCTACGTGCTGGGCGGCCGCGCGATGGAAATCGTGCACGAGCAGCGCGACCTAGAGCGCTACATGCGCGAAGCCGTCAAGGTGAGCAACGACTCGCCCGTGCTGCTGGACCGCTTCCTGAACGACGCCATCGAGTGCGACGTGGACTGCGTGCGCGACTCCGCAGGCGTCACCTTCATCGGCGGCGTGATGGAGCACATCGAGCAGGCTGGCGTGCACAGCGGCGACTCCGCCTGCTCGCTGCCGCCGTACTACCTGTCGCAGCCCACCATCGACGAGATCAAGCGCCAGACCGCCGCCATGGCCGAAGGCCTGAACGTGGTGGGCCTGATGAACGTGCAGTTCGCCATCCAGGAAGTCGACGGCAAGGACGTGATCTACGTGCTGGAAGTGAACCCGCGCGCCTCGCGCACGGTGCCGTTCGTCTGCAAGGCCACCGGCATCCAGCTGGCCAAGGTGGCGGCGCGCTGCATGGCCGGCCAGACGCTGGCCTCGCAGGGCATCACCAAGGAAGTGACGCCGCCGTACTTCAGCGTGAAGGAGGCGGTGTTCCCGTTCGTCAAGTTCCCGGGCGTGGACACCATCCTCGGCCCCGAGATGAAGTCCACCGGCGAAGTCATGGGCGTGGGCAAGACCTTCGGCGAGGCCTTCGTGAAGACCCAGCTCGGCGCGGGCACCAAGCTGCCCACGCTCGGGCAAGGTGTTCCTCACCGTGAAGAACGCCGACAAGCCGCGCGCCGTCGACGTTGCGCGCCAGCTGGTGGCCCTGGGCTTCGAGCTGGTGGCCACCAAGGGCACGGCAGCAGCCATCGACGCGGCCGGCGTGCCGGTGCAAGGTGGTCAACAAGGTGACCGAAGGCCGCCCGCACATCGTGGACATGATCAAGAACAACGAGATCGTGATGGTCATCAACACGGTGGAAGAGCGCCGCAACGCGATCGCCGATTCGCGCGCCATCCGCACCTCGTCGCTGCTGGCCCGCGTGACCACCTTCACCACCATCTTCGGCGCCGAAGCGGCTGTGGAAGGCATGAAGTACCTGGACAACCTGGACGTGTACTCGGTGCAGGAACTGCATGCGCAACTGGTGGCGTAAGCACCGGTAAAGGCGGCATAATCTTCGCTTGAACAGACACCGCCGCGCGGCAACGCGCGGCGGTTTCCTTTTGTAGGGTCGTGAATGCTTGCTGGCAGTAAGCCATGCAGGTGGACCCAACGGTGGCAGCACTTTGGCGCTGCTGCTGTCCTGATTTATGGAGACTGACAACCATGGCCACCATTCCCATTACCAAGCGCGGCGCTGAAAAGCTCAAGGAGGAGCTTCACCGTCTCAAGACCGTGGAGCGTCCTGCTGTCATCACGGCAATTGCCGAAGCGCGCGCGCAGGGCGATCTGAGTGAGAACGCCGACTATGACGCAGCCAAAGACCGCCAAGGCTTTATTGAAGGGCGTATTCAGGAGATCGAGGGCAAGCTGTCTGTGGCGCAGGTGATTGACCCAAGCGGGGTGGACGGCGGCGGAAAAGTTGTTTTTGGCGCAACGGTTGAATTGGAAGATGCCAAGTCAGGCGAGACCGTGACGTACCAGATCGTGGGCGAAGATGAGGCGGACCTGAAGCAGGGTCTTATCAATATTTCAAGCCCCATCGCCCGGGCGTTGATCGGCAAGGAAGAAGGTGACACCGCCGAGGTGCAAGCCCCTGGCGGCGTCCGCCGCTACGAAGTGGTGGCGGTCAGCTACCTTTGAACCACGAGTCGGGCATGCGCCTCCGTTTGCCAGCCTTGATTGCCGCCCTGTGGTGGGGGAGCTTGACCACCATTGGTTTTTTGGTGGTGCCGCTTCTTTTCATGCACCTGCCTTCGCCCGCCCTGGCAGGTTTCATGGCGGCCAAACTGTTTGCCGCGCAAACCTGGGTGGCCGTGGTGTGTTGTCTGGGGCTTTTGTTGATTTCCAAGCCAAAATACGCTCTAGCGCAGGCTCCATGGGCGCAAGCTGCTATGGTTTTTATATTGGGTGGGTTGCTGTTGGCATTGCTCACCCAGTTTGGCGTGGCACCGCGCATCGTGGCGCGGCAAGACCTGCGCTTGTGGCACAGCGTGGGTACCGTGATGTATGGACTGCAGTGGTGCTGCGCGCTGGCCGTTCTCTGGCGCACGCTGCACTACGATCCGTCTCAAAGCGTCGAATCCGAATCCGAACCCGCCAATTGATTGAGCGATAAGGTAGACGTATTGGTCTAGGTGCGTTTTGTGGCGGGGCTGCGGTTATTCGCGGCTCTACTCGTGCCAATGCTCTGCGACCCAAGTCGCCGGCCGGATGTAGCGAAAGCGGCGATTGCGGCGTCCCGCCAAGGCATCTGGTGGATTGCATTCCCCGTGAAAAATCACGATACGCGCATCCGCGGGCACAAACGGCGGCCGCCAGTAGTTGGTGGGCCAGCGCGGAATCCCGTGGTATTTGAAGCTTGGGCACCAGGTTTCAGGCCAGTACTGCAGTTTGCCTTGCTTGTGCAAAAAGTCAGACAGGTAGGCCTGCTCATTGCGAAACTGCGCACGGATTTCGGCGAAATTGCCCCGAAAGTGCTCCAGTACATCGGGATGAGCACCCAGCTCAAACCGATAAACCGATGAGTTTCCGGTGACACGCCATGGCCGTTTGTAGTCGTGGATGATCAGGAACTCACCGGGCTGGGTAAAAAATCCGTCCAAGCTGCCGGTGATAACGACATCAACATCCAAAAACAAGGCGGTGCCAGTCAGGCCGTGCAGGTCGGCGCTAAAAGTTGCCAACTTGGTCCAGCCGCGCTCCGGGATGTCGGGCGGAAGATCAAGGGCGGGAATGGGCAGGCAGCTCACTTCGCTGCGGATCCCCGTGCTGTCGTCGGTCAGGCAGACAAAATGAAAATCGCCAGTCAGATGCCGACGTACCATTGCGTAGAGCCGGTTGACATATTCGGGGCCATACTTTGTGCCCCACTTCATGCACAGGATGTGGCGGGTGCTGGCGGATGCTGCCGCTGGAGCCATCAGTCAGCCTGGCGCTTCTTGATGGACTTGAGCTTGGGCTTCTTGGCCCGCTTGACCTGGCCGCCGGGCGTCAGGCGTTGGTTGCCCAGTACGCGCAGCTGTTTGACCTCGGGACGCTGGCCAGCTTGCTTGCTGTATTTGAGCACCTTGACGTCGCGCGGGCCAGGCATCCGGTCCTCGTCCACCGCCTTTTCCTTGGCCAGCACGGGGCGCCACAGCACAAGGAGCTTGCCGATGTGCTGAATTGGTGCCGCGTTGAGTTCTGCGGTGAGCTGTTGGTACATCAGCTCACGGGCAGCACGGTCATCGTTGAAAATTCGCACCTTGATCAGCCCGTGGGCGTTCAATGCGGCGTTGATTTCCTTTTGGACGGAAGGGGTCAGACCGTCGCCGCCTACCATGACCACGGGGTCCAGGTGATGGGCATTGGCGCGGTGTTCCCGGCGCTCGGCGGGAGTCAGTTGAATTTGGGGCATGGGCCGTATTATCGACGGTGCTGATTGTCGAGAGACAATGGCGCAGTATGAAAGTCAAAACCCAAAGCAAGAAGGTCAACAGGGCGTGGTTGAACGACCACGTTAACGACACCTACGTCAAGTTGGCTCAGAAAGAGGGTTTTCGGGCCCGCGCAGCTTACAAGCTCAAAGAAATCGACGAACAACTGGGTCTCATCAAACCTGGGTATACGGTAGTGGACCTGGGCTCCACGCCGGGCGCCTGGAGCCAGTATCTGCGCCGACGCATGTCACCCGCGGGCGCCGCGGCGGGACAGCTCAACGGGACCATCATTGCCCTGGACCTGTTACCCATGGAGCCCATTGAAGGAGTCACCTACATCAACGGGGACTTCCGGGAGGCGGACGTGCTGGAACGCCTCGAAGCAGCACTCGAAGGCAAGGTCGTGGATGTTGTGGTGTCGGACATGGCCCCCAATTTGTCCGGTATTGAATCAGCCGACGCCGCACGGATTTCCCACTTGGTGGAGCTGGCAGTGGAATTTGCTTGCAACCATTTGAAACCGGACGGAGCGTTGGTGGTGAAGCTCTTTCACGGCAGTGGTTACAGCGACCTTGTGACGTTGTTCAAGCAGACTTTCAAGGTGGTTAAACCTGTGAAGCCCAAGGCTTCGCGCGACAAATCGTCTGAGACCTTCTTGGTCGGCATGGGGCTTAAAAAGAAGCCAGGTTAGTCTTGCCGAAGATCAGGAATCCGTGAAATACGGCGGCAAAGTCCGTATTGATTCCATGGCCGATAGGGGGAATAGGGATAGCCCCATGGCTTGAAAGACCTAAAATGGGCCGCACATGCGTGCCATGACGGCAGTGTGTCCGTTTTCTGTTTTCCGCAACTGGAGCCCCGCTTGAACAATCAGTGGTTTTCAAAAATTGCCGTGTGGCTGGTCATTGCCATGGTTCTGTTCACGGTGTTCAAACAGTTTGATACCCGTGCCGGAGCCAGCGCAGGCCACGTCGGCTACTCGGAATTCCTGGAGGAAGTCCGCAGTAACCGCATCAAGAGCGCAACCATCCAAGAAGGCCAGGGCGGCACCGAGATCGTGGCTGTCACTAACGATGACCGCAAGATCCGTACGACCGCTACCTACCTGGATCGTGGCCTTGTGGGGGATCTGATCAACAACAACGTCAAGTTTGACGTTAAGCCCCGCGAAGAAGGTTCCCTGCTCATGACCCTGCTGGTCAGCTGGGGCCCGATGTTGCTGTTGATCGGTGTCTGGGTGTACTTCATGCGCCAGATGCAGGGCGGCGGCAAGGGCGGTGCCTTCAGCTTTGGCAAAAGCAAGGCGCGCATGCTGGATGAAAACACCAATCAGGTGACTTTTGCCGATGTGGCAGGCTGTGACGAAGCAAAGGAAGAAGTGAAGGAAGTTGTGGACTTCCTGAAAGACCCACAGAAATTCCAGAAGCTTGGCGGTCGCATCCCCCGGGGCTTGCTGCTCGTTGGCCCTCCCGGTACCGGCAAAACTTTGCTGGCCAAGTCCATTGCGGGCGAAGCCAAGGTCCCGTTCTTCAGCATCTCCGGGTCAGACTTTGTGGAAATGTTCGTTGGCGTGGGTGCTGCCCGTGTGCGCGACATGTTCGACAACGCCAAGAAGAACGCGCCTTGCATCATCTTCATCGACGAAATTGACGCTGTAGGCCGTCAGCGTGGCGCAGGCCTTGGTGGTGGCAATGATGAGCGTGAGCAAACCCTGAACCAAATGCTGGTCGAGATGGACGGTTTTGAGACCAACTTGGGTGTGATCGTGGTGGCAGCCACCAATCGCCCCGATATTCTCGATGCCGCTCTGCTGCGTCCCGGACGTTTCGACCGCCAGGTGTATGTGACGCTGCCCGACATCCGTGGCCGCGAACAGATCCTGAACGTGCACATGCGCAAGATCCCAGTCGGCCAGGACGTGAACCCCAGCATCATTGCCCGCGGCACGCCCGGCATGAGCGGGGCCGATCTGGCCAACCTGTGCAATGAAGCTGCCCTGATGGCCGCGCGCCGTAATGCGCGCACTGTGGAAATGCAGGACTTCGAAAAGGCCAAGGACAAGATCCTGATGGGCCCCGAGCGCAAGAGCATGGTCATGCCAGAGGAAGAACGCCGCAACACTGCCTACCACGAGTCCGGCCACGCACTTATCGGCAAGCTGCTTCCCAAGTGCGACCCTGTGCACAAGGTCACCATCATTCCCCGCGGCCGCGCCCTGGGCGTGACGATGAGCCTGCCCGCACAGGACCGCTATAGCTATGACCGCGAATACATGCTCAACCAGATCAGCATGCTGTTCGGTGGCCGCATTGCCGAAGAAGTGTTCATGAACCAGATGACCACCGGCGCCAGCAACGACTTCGAGCGTGCGACGCACATAGCGCGTGACATGGTCACCCGCTACGGCATGACCGACGCCCTGGGCCCCATGGTCTATGCAGAGAACGAAGGCGAAGTGTTCTTGGGCCGTTCGGTGACCAAGACCACCACGATGAGCGAGCAGACCATGGAAAAGGTGGACATGGAAGTTCGCCGCATCATTGATGAGCAGTACAACCTCGCGCGCGCACTGATCGAAGAGAACAGCGACAAGATGCACGCCATGGCCAAGGCCCTGCTCGAATGGGAAACCATCGACACGGAGCAGCTGGACGACATCATGGCTGGCAAGGAGCCCCGTCCTCCCAAGGACTGGACACCACGCACGCCCCCCTCCTCGGGTGGTGACAACTCCAGCGGCGGTACGCCTGCGGTGGCAACGGACCCCGCACCTACGGCTGCTTGAAGGCAGACCGGGTAAAAGCCGTTCCAGCGGGGCCTTGTGCCCCGTTTTTCATGGACGTGCGCGGTTGGTGATCGATTAGGTCAGTCGGCTGGTCGGTGGCCAATGGTCGTTGTCTTTCCTCTTCTCCCGCGCTCTGCGTTGGAGTTTTTGGCATCTTGGCGTTGCATTCATGATCTGGCAGACCTCTCGTTTTTCTATTGACCTGACGCTGCCTAAAGTCATGGGCATCGTCAATGTCACGCCGGATTCGTTTTCCGACGGCGGACGCCATGGATCATTCCTTGAGCGCTTTACGCCATTGCGAACAACTGCTGAAGGAAGGTGCTGACATTCTGGATATTGGCGGAGAGTCCACCCGCCCTGGAAGTCCGGCGGTGTCGCTCGAAAACGAGCTGGCGCGAGTGGTCCCCTTGGTTCGCGATGCCGTCTACCCTCGGTGTGCCCATTTCAGTAGATACCTATAAGCCCGAGGTCATGCAAGCCGTCCTGGACCTGGGTGCTGACATCGTCAATGACATCTGGGCGCTGCGCCAACCAGGGGCTGCTGCGGTGGTGGCGGCGCATCCGCGGTGTGGGGTGTGCCTGATGCACATGCACCGCGATCCTCAAACCATGCAAGTGGCACCTATGGTGGGAAACGTAGTCGCTGAAGTGCTATCTTTTTTGGAGCTATCAGCGCTTGATCTGCAAGCGCTAGGGGTCGAAAAGGATCGAATTGTTCTGGACCCGGGCATTGGGTTTGGCAAAACAGTCGAGCAGAACTTTGAGCTGTTGGCCAAACAGGCTGCGCTGAAGTCTGTCGGCTACCCTTTGCTGGCTGGGTGGTCTCGCAAATCTTCTCTGGGTGCGGTCACGGGGCTTGATGTTGACCATCGCATGGTGCCCAGCGTGGCGGCGGCAGTGCTTGCCGTGGAGCGTGGTGCCTCCATCGTGCGGGTGCACGATGTGCGCGAGACGGTATCGGCTTTGGCCGTGTGGATGGCCATGCAGCGTGCAGATGGACCGATCGAGTGACCTACAGACCGAATGCTTGCTGTTTGGAATTCTTGACAATTGATCTGACGTATTGACGCCGATGCATCGGCGGCACCATCCGGTGACCCACAACAAACAACGAAAATGACACGAGGAGACGCTACAACATGACACGTCAGTATTTTGGAACCGATGGCATTCGCGGCACTGTGGGGCAGCCGCCTATCACGCCAGATTTTGTTTTGCGACTGGCCCATGCCGTAGGCCGCGTTTTGCGCCGCACCGAGGACCGTCCCACGGTGCTGATTGGCAAAGACACCCGTATTTCCGGCTACATGCTGGAGAGCGCGCTAGAGTCTGGCTTTAACTCTGCGGGGGTCGATGTGGTGCTGTTAGGCCCGCTGCCCACACCGGGTGTGGCCTACCTGACACGTGCGCAGCGCGCCAGCTTGGGGGTCGTGATCAGCGCCAGCCACAACCCTTTCCCCGATAACGGCATCAAGTTCTTCAGCGCGCAAGGCACCAAGTTGCCCGACGCGTGGGAGCTTGCGGTAGAGGCCGCATTGAGCGAGCCCCCTGTATGGGCCGACTCAGCCAGCCTGGGCAAAGCGCGGCGTTTGGACGATGCGGCGGGCCGCTACATTGAATTTTGCAAGAGCACCTTTCCGCACGACTTGACCTTGAAAGGTCTCAAGATTGTGGTGGACGCTGCGCATGGTGCTGCTTACCAGGTGGCGCCGAAAGTGTTTCATGAGCTGGGCGCCGAGGTCTTGTCGATAGGGTGCGCGCCCGATGGCCTGAACATCAACCACGAAGTGGGCGCCACACACCCCGACGCGCTGGTGCGGGCGGTGCGCGCCAACCATGCGGACTACGGCATTGCCCTGGATGGTGATGCAGACCGCTTGCAGGTGGTCGATGCCGCGGGGCGCCTGTACAACGGCGATGAGTTGCTCTACCTCATGGCGTCTGACCGCATGGGGCGCGACGAGCATGTACCGGGCGTTGTGGGCACGCTGATGACCAACATGGCGGTAGAAGTGGCGCTGCAGGCGCGCGGGGTGAAATTTGTGCGCGCCAAGGTGGGCGACCGCTATGTGCTTGAAGAACTAGCGCGCCACCAGTGGGTGCTGGGCGGAGAAGGGTCGGGCCACTTGCTGGCTCTGGACCGCCACACCACGGGCGATGGCCTGGTGAGTGCACTGCAGGTGCTGCAAGCCTGTGTGCGCAGCGGCCAAACGCTGGCGCAACGGTTGGCTGAGATCACGTTGTACCCACAAGTACTGCTCAATGTGCGGTTACCCCCGGGGCAAGACTGGAAGTCCAACCGCATGTTGGCCGACACCACCCAAGCCGTCGAAAAAGAACTCGGCACATCGGGCCGGGTGCTGATTCGCGCGAGTGGCACAGAGCCTTTGCTGCGGGTGATGGTGGAGGCGCGCGACGCCCAAGTGGCCAGCAGCTGTGCGCAGCGGTTGGCAGACGCGGCCCGGGCGGGCTGACGGATCAGCGACCTCTGCTTGCGGTCGAGCCCTGCGGCGCGTCGATGCTCTCCCATCGCACCCGCATCCGGAGTGGGCTCGATATTTCAACCCTTCAGTCCCAGTCTTTTATGCCTCTCAACGCCGCCCATGCCAATGTGACCATCCGCCTCGTGGACTACGGCAATCCCTACGACGCAGCCGCGTTGGTCGAACTGCTGGATGGATATGCCCAGGATGTGGCGGGCGGCGGCGAGCCCCTGCGCGCGGACGTTAAAAAAGGCCTTGTCCAGGCGCTGCTCCAGCGCACGGATGCGTTCAGCGTGATGGCATGGGCAGAAGACGATGCGGGCGCGCCGAACAAGCCGTCGCCCGTGGGCTTGGTCAATTGCTTTGAAGGCTTTTCAACCTTCGCCTGCAAACCACTCGTCAATGTGCACGACGTGGTGGTGGTGCCCGGATGGCGCGGCCACCGTATTGCGCAGCGCATGCTGCAGGTCGTGGAGGGCATTGCGCGGGAGCGCGGTGCCTGCAAGCTCACCATGGAAGTCCTGTCTGGCAACCACAGCGCGTTGCGCGCCTATGCGCGCGAAGGCTTCGCAGCCTATGCGCTCGACCCGCAGATGGGGCAGGCACAGTTCTTGCAAAAATTTTTGGATTGAACTGGCTGCTGTCGCAACTCAAGTCTTCGCCCGCTGCGCGGAAATAGCGCGGCGCAAGGCGCACCAAGGTCTGGCAACGCCCCGCGTAAACCCCGATGCCCCTTGGGGGGCGTGTCGCTAAGGTCCGGGTTCGGCACCAAGAACGCGCATGGCAGCGGTTCAAGGTCGTGCATTCCATCCTTGTTTTTTGGAGAGAACCCGTTATGAACAAATCCCCCTTCCGCATCGCAGCCGCCTGTCTGGCAACTGTTGCCGCTTTTGCGGCCGCCCCCGCGCATGCCGGCAAGACGCTGGACGGTATCAAGTCCCGCGGTCAGGTGGTGTGTGGCGTCAATACCGGGCTGGCGGGGTTCTCGGCCGCAGACTCCAATGGCAAATGGTCAGGTCTGGATGTGGACATCTGCCGTGCCGTGGCCGCTGCGGTGCTTGGCGATGGGGAGAAGGTCAAGTATGTGCCTCTGAATGCACAGCAGCGCTTTACCGCCCTGCAGTCGGGTGAGGTGGATGTGCTCTCGCGCAACACCACGTTCTCGCTCACGCGCGACGCATCGCTTGGGCTGCACCAAACGGCGGTTACCTACTATGACGGCCAAGGCTTCATGGTGCCTACCAAGAGCAAAATCAAAAGCGCCAAGCAGCTCAAGGGCCAGACCGTGTGCGTTCAGTCCGGCACCACCACCGAAAAGAACCTGACCGATTACTCCAAGGCCAACAACTTGGCCATCAAGCCGGTAGTGTTTGAAAAGGTAGAAGCCGCCACTGGCGCCTACTTTGCGGGTCGCTGTATTGCATACACCACCGATGCGTCGGGCCTTGCGTCGGTGCGCAACAAGGAAGCCAAAGATCCGGCAGAGCATTTGATCCTGCCCGAACTCATCTCCAAAGAGCCCCTGGGCCCCATGGTGCGCCGTGGCGATGACGAGTGGTTTGCTATCGTCAAGTGGGTGGTCTACGGTCTGATCGAAGCCGAAGAATATGGCATCACCCAAGCCAATCTGGAGCAGATGAAGACGAACGCCGACCCTGTGGTGCAGCGCATCCTGGGCACCACCGAAGACACCGGCAAGCTCCTGGGGCTGGAGCGTGACTGGATGGCTCGCGCCATCAAGACCACCGGTAACTATGGCGAGATCTTTGAACGCAACGTCGGCCCCAAGTCGGCTTTGGCATTGCCGCGCGGCCTGAACAACCAGTGGAACAAGGACGGCCTGATGTACGCCTTCCCCATTCGCTGATAGCCGCCAGGCGCACTTGCAGCAAACGTTACGCAGCAGTAGCTCGGCTGCTGCTGCAATGGACGACTCCTCTTGGCCTTGGGTCTGTGGGAGGCGTTCAGATTTCATGATTGATTGCGAGGCCGTTCCGCCCACAGGGTGGGGCGCCTTGTCGGGCTGCACATTCCTCGGTGACGCTGAATGTGTGGGTTCCATCGTCCTTGATTGAGCTGGCATGCCACCACCCCGCCTTCCTCCCAAAAAACGCTCGTGGTCTTGGCGCAGCCAGGCCTTTCGGGGCCTGATCTATCAGGTGCTGGCCGTGGGCCTGATAGGTTTCGTGATCTGGTTTCTGGCCAAGAACACCATGCACAACATGCAGGTGCGTGGCATCCAGAGCGGGTTCGACTTTCTGACCCAGCCTGCGGGTTTTGACATTGGCGAAGGCCTTTACCCGTTTGATTCCAACGAGCCCTACTGGCGGGCCTTTTTGATGGGCGTGGTCAATACGCTGCGGGTCGCTGTCATCGGCATTGTGCTGACCACTCTGCTGGGCACGGCGCTTGGGGTGGGGCGGTTCTCCCGCAACGCGCTGGTGCGGGGGCTGTGTTCGGCCTATGTGGAGATGTTCCGCAACGTGCCCATCTTGTTGCAGTTGCTGACCTGGTACCTGCTGCTGACAGAAACGTTGCCCGCCAGCTACGAGCCCTGGCAGGTAGGTCCGTTTTTTCTCAGCAAGGGTGGGCTCAACTTTCCGATCCCCGTGTGGGCCACTGGTCACGGCATAGCGGCGCTGGGCTTGCTTGTAGGTTGTTTGGCCGCCTGGGGCTACAGGCGTTGGGCGGTGCGGCAGTTTGAGGCCACGGGCCAAGTGCGCAGCATGTTCTGGACCCCTGTTGCCGTGGTGCTGGCGGGTGGCCTGCTGGGCTGGCTGGTTGGGGGTGCTCCGGGGCAACTGAACATGCCGATCAAAGGCGAGTTCGCCATTGAGCACGGTGGCGCACTCACTCCCGAATTTCTGGCGGTGCTGCTTGGGCTGACGTTCTACACCTCTGCGTTTGTGGCCGAAGTGGTGCGCGCTGGTATCCAGTCGGTCTCGGGCGGGCAGGGCGAGGCAGCGGCGGCCCTGGGGCTTAACCGCGGCCAACAAATGCGACTGGTGATGTTGCCGCAGGCCCTGCGCGTCATCATTCCGCCGCTGACCAGCCAGTACCTCAACCTCACCAAGAACTCGTCGCTGGCAGTGGCCATTGGCTACCCCGATGTGGTGTCCATCTCGAACACCGCGCTCAACCAGACCGGGCGCGCGGTGGAGTGCATCTCCATCATCATGCTGGTGTACCTCAGCACGTCCCTCATCACGTCGGTGCTGATGAACTGGTACAACGCTCGCGCCGCGATCAAGGAGCGCTGACACCATGGTTGCCAAAACTTTTGAATCCATCGCACCCCGCCCGGCACCGGTGCAAAACCGCGGCCTCGCTGGCTGGCTGCGCAGCAACCTGTTTGCAGACTGGAAGACCTCGGTCTCGCACCGTCATCATCGGCGGATTGCTGCTTTGGTATGTGCCGCAGTTGCTGAACTGGGGCCTGTTTCAGGCCATCTGGCAGCCCGATTCGGACGCCTGTCGTGCAGACGGCGTAGGCGCCTGTTGGGGTGTGGTTGCCGAGAAGTACCGACTCATCATCTTTGGCCGCTATCCGTTTGACGAACAGTGGCGCCCCTTGGTCGCCACGGTGCTCATGGTGTCAATGCTGGTGGCCAGCTGCACCCGCGTGTTCTGGCGCCCGTGGCTGGTGCTGCTGTGGGCGGTGGTACTGGTCAGCTTTTTTGGCCTGATGCACGGCAACGTGTTGGGCCTGACCAAGGTCGAGACCGACCGTTGGGGCGGGCTGCCGCTGACCATTTTGCTGGCCACGCTGTCGATCGTGATGGCGTTTCCGTTGGCGTTGGTGGTGGCGCTGGGGCGGCGTTCGTCGCTGCCTGCCATTCGCAGCTTCTGCACCATCTATGTCGAGCTGGTGCGGGGCGTGCCGCTGATCTCGGTGCTATTCATGGCGTCGTTCATGTTCCCGTTGTTCATGCCGCAGGGGATGACGATTGACGTGCTGATCCGTGTGCTGGCGGGCATCACCCTGTTTGCCGCGGCCTATATGGCTGAGGTGATTCGCGGCGGGTTGCAGGCCATCCCCAAGGGGCAAGTGGAGGCCGCGGCCACGTTGGGCCTGTCGTACTGGCAGACGCAACGAAAGATCGTGCTGCCGCAGGCGCTGGCCATTGTGGTGCCCGGCATCATGAACAGCTTCATCGCCATCTTCAAGGACACCTCGCTCGTCACTATCGTCAGCCTGTATGAGCTGACTGGCTCTCTGGGCTTGGCGCTGAACTCTGACGCCGACTGGCGGCCTTACAAGATCGAAGGCTACCTGTTCATCGCACTGATCTATTTCGCGTTCTGCTTCTCCATGTCGCGCTACAGCCTGTGGGTTGAAAAGCAGGCCAATAAAGGCCGTCAGCGCTAGTGCCACCCGACCCTCATTCCACCATGTCTGAACCCATCATTACCTTCGACAAAGTCAACAAGTGGTACGGCAACGACTTTCATGTGCTGCGCGACATCGACCTGCAGGTGGCCAAGGGCGAGCGGATTGTGGTGTGCGGGCCCTCAGGATCGGGCAAGTCCACGCTGATCCGCTGTATAAACCGGCTGGAGGAGCACCAAGAGGGTCGTCTGGTGGTGGATGGCATCGAGCTGTCGGATGACATCAAGGCCGTTGACACTGTCCGCAAGCAGGTGGGCATGGTGTTTCAGCAGTTCAACCTGTTCCCGCATCTCACGGTGCTGGAGAACCTCACTTTGTCACCCATGTGGGTGGGCAGACTTCCCAAGAAGGAAGCCGAGGCGCGCGCCATGCACCAACTGGAGCGTGTGCGCATTGCCGAGCAAGCGGGCAAATACCCGCTGCAGTTGTCGGGCGGGCAGCAGCAGCGCGTGGCCATAGCGCGGGCTTTGTGCCTTACACCCAAGATCATGCTGTTTGACGAGCCCACGTCGGCGCTGGACCCCGAGATGATCAAAGAGGTGCTGGACGTGATGATCGAGTTGGCCAACCAGGGCATCACCATGATCTGCGTCACGCACGAAATGGGTTTTGCCAAGGCGGTGGCCGACCGCGTGATCTTCATGGACCAGGGGCAGATCGTGGAGCAGAACACACCGACCGAGTTCTTCAACAACCCACAGAACGAACGCAGCCGGGACTTTTTGTCCAAGATCCTTGGGCATTGAGTGCGCAGAGCGTAAAAATATCAAAAAGATAGCTGCTAGCGCTTGAATCTATTGGGTTGCAAGTACAAAAGTATCTGAAATCTAATAGATATCAAGCGCTACCAGCTCTAATTTTTATAGCGACCGGCTTGCACCGCGCCCGAGTGCTGGCGCATGAACGCTTCCAACTCCCCTGGGGGCAGTGGCGTGCTCAGGTGGTAGCCCTGCGCTTCGTCGCAGCCCTGTTCACGCAGATAGGCGAGCTGGCCTTCGGTCTCCACACCTTCGGCCGTGGTGCGCATGCCCAGCGCCTGCGCCATGCGGATGATGGCGCTGACGATGGCGCGGTCGTTGACGTCCTTGCCCAGGTCGCGTACGAAGGACTGGTCGATCTTGAGCTTGAAGATCTGAAACCGTTTGAGCTGGCTGAGCGACGAGTAGCCGGTGCCGAAGTCGTCCATCGACATGCGCACGCCCCGTGCGTGCAGCTGGTCCATCGTGGCCACGGCGGCGTGGGGGTCGTCCACCGCAACGCCCTCGGTCAGTTCCAGTTCCAGAGAGTCCGGCGGCAGATCAAACTCGGCGAGCATGCGGCTGACCAGCTCGGGCAACTGGGGCTGGCGGAACTGGATGGCGGACAGGTTGACCGCCATCGTCAAGTGCGGGAACCCGCTCGAACGCCAGGCCTTGAGCTGTGCCAGCGCCGTGCGCAGCACCCATTCGCCAATCTGCAGGATCTGACCGCTGTCCTCGGCAATCGGGATGAACTCAGCAGGCGATATGCCGCCCAGTTGCGGGTGCTGCCAGCGCAGCAGGGCCTCCACGCTGTGCACCGAGCCTGTGGACAGGCTCATCTGCGGCTGGTAGTGCAGGTGGAACTGATCGCGCTCCAGCGCCCGGCGCAGGGCGTTTTCCAGCTGCAGGGCGCGCACCGACTCGGCCTGCATCTCAGGGGTGAAGAAGCGGAACGTGTTGCGCCCATCGAGCTTGGCCCGGTACATTGCCACATCTGCCGATTGCGTCAGCGTGTCGAAGTCCGCCCCGTCCTGCGGGAACAATGCGATCCCCATCGACGGGGCCATGGTCAGCTCGTGGTGGTCGATTTGGTAGTGCTGACGCGAGGCCTCTTGCAGCTTGCCCGCCACACGGGCTGCGCCATGGGCGTTGGCACCGGGCAGCAGAAGGATGAACTCGTCGCCCCCCAGGCGTGATACCGTGTCCTTGTCGCGCACCACGGCGCGCAGCCGCTTGGCGATCTCCACCAGCAGCGCGTCGCCCACGCGGTGGCCCAGCGAGTCGTTGACGTGCTTGAAGTGGTCCAGGTCCAGAAAGATCAAGGCCAGCGGCGTGTTGCCCTCTTGCGCCACGCGAATTGCCTGCTCTGCACGCTCTGACAGCAGGGTGCGGTTGGGCAGTCCGGTGAGCGCGTCATAGTGCGCCAGCCAATAAATGCGCTCTTGGTCGGCCTTGCGGTCGTTGATCTCGCGGTGGAGGTTGTCCACGGTCTCGCGCAGTTCTCGGGTGCGGTCCTGCACCTGCTGCTCCAGGTCTTCGTGGGCGCGTGCGAGCGCTGCCTGGGCCTGCTTGCGCTCGGTGATGTCCATCGTGATCCAGATGGAGCCTTGCGCAGGGGCTGCAGGGTCGATGGGCTTGCTACGCACCTCGCAGATGACGGGGGTGCCGTCTTTGCGGCACAGCTCCACCTCGCCCTCGTAAGGGATGCCCGCGGCCAGGGGTGGATAACAGCGTTGGCCGACTTCTTCCCATGCTTCATCGCTGGCGTACCAGCGGCGCGATGAGCTGCCCATCAACTCGCCGGGCTGGTAACCCAGCATCTGCTCAAAGTGGTCGTTGCAGCGGGTCAGGTGCCGGTCGCGCAAAAACACGATGCCCACCATGGCGCTGTCAAAAAGCAACTGTTTTTCGCGCACCGCAGCGTTCAAGGCTGCCTGCGCGCGTTTTTGCTCGTTGATGTCGTCCACGATCCAGATGGAGCCCTCGGTCGTGTCATGCGGATTGATGAGCCGGCCGGTGAGACTGCCCCAGAACAGGCTGCCGTCGCAGCGGCGCAGCTGGCGTTCCACGCGGAAAGACTGCCCTTGGGCCAATACGGGGTAGGCACTGCGGCCCAGTTCTCGGAACGCGTCGCGGTTGGGGTAGAAGGCTTCGGTGTTCAGGCCCACCAGGCGTTCAGCGCTGGGGTAACCAAAAATCTCCGCGTACCGCTGGTTGCAGCGCACCACGCCGCGCTGGCGCAGAAATACGATACCCACGCCCGCACTGTCGAGCAGGGTCTGTTGTTCACGCAGTGTGCGTTGCAGGGGCGTGTCGGGAGCGACTGCCGGACGCTGCAAGTCCGGAGTGCTATACGGGGGAGACATGGAGACCGGTACGGGCGAGGGGCCATACGGCCTAGATAATTTGTACCAAATTGTAGCAGTCGAAGCTTACAAGCCCCTCTGGCGTTATCCCCCAGATGGGGCGCGGTGATCTGTTTCGCCGTTCAGATGCTCCCGCAGGTAGGCTTCAAACGCAGAAGCGGGCAGGGGGCGACTGAAGAGATAGCCCTGACCTTCGTCGCACCCTTGTTCGCGCAGAAATTCGAGTTGGCCATCGGTCTCCACCCCTTCGGCCGTGGTTTGCATGCCCAATGCCTGTGCCATGCGGATGATGGCGCTTACGATGGCGCGGTCGTTGGCGTCGTCGTCAAGATCGCGCACGAAAGATTGGTCGATCTTGAGCTTGTAGATCTGAAAGCGCTTGAGGTAGCTGAGCGAGGAGTAGCCGGTACCAAAGTCGTCCATCGACAGTCGCACGCCGCGGTCGTGCAGCTGGTCCATCATCGCCAGTGCTGCCGCGGGGTCGTCTACCGCGGCGCCTTCGGTAAGCTCTAGCTCCAGCCGCCGCGCAGGCAAACCCGCCTGCTGCAGGATGCGGGTCACCATCTCGGGCAATTGAGGGTGGCGGAACTGCACGGCAGACAGGTTGACCGACACGGCCCGCAGCGGCAGGTGCATGTCCAGCCAGCGTTTGGCGTCGTGCACGGCGGTGTGGAGCACCCATTCGCCAATCGCCACGATCATTCCGCTGCTTTCGGCCACGGGGATGAACTCTGCGGGCGACACCATTCCCAGGTCGGGGTGGTGCCAGCGCAGCAGCGCCTCCGCACCCACTACCTGGCGCGTAGCCAACGACACTTGGGGCTGGTAGTGCAGCGTGAACTGGTTGCGTTCCAGGGCGCGGCGCAGCGCGTTTTCGATTTGCAGGGCTCGTGCGGTGCGCGCCTCCAGGTCGGCGGTAAAAAAGCCATAGCGATTGCGCCCGCTTTGTTTGGCACGGTACATGGCCGCATCCGCGCGTTGGTAGAGCGTGTCGAACGAATCACCATCGGCCGGGTACATCGCGATGCCCACTGACAAGGTGGTGGTGAGCTCATAGGAGTCGATTTGAAACGGCTGCGCGATGGCCGCTAGCAACTGGGTGGCCACTTCCGCTGCTTGCGCGGCGGTAGTGGCTGGCAGCAACAGCAAGAACTCATCGCCGCCGAGGCGCGATGCGGTGTCCTGCGGGCGCAGCAGCGACTCCAGCCGCCGCGCTACCGCCACCAACAACACGTCGCCAATGCGGTGGCCCAGAGAGTCGTTGACGTTTTTGAAATGGTCCAGATCCACAAACAACATGGCCAGCGTGCCGCTGCGCGTTAGCTCGTCGGCAATGTGGCGCTGGGCGCGCTCGGCCAACAGAGCACGGTTGGGCAGGTTCGTGAGGGGGTCGAAATGCGCCAGGCGCTGGATGCGGTCCTGCGCTTCGCGCTGCTGCGTGATGTCGCGAAACAAGGTGATGGAGTGCGTGATGGCGCCATTGCCATCGCGCACGCTGCTCACCGACAGCCATTGTGGGTAGGTCGCCCCGTCTTTGCGGCGTCCCCAGGCTTCTCCCTCCCAGTGGCCGTCATTTGCCAGGCGGGTGTAGACCAACTCCGCATCGAAGTTATGGGTGGACTCTGCCACCGTGAGCAGGCGCAGGGACTGGCCCACCGCCTGGGCCTCGTCATACCCGGTGATGCGGGTGAACGCGCGGTTGATGCGCACGATGGTGTGAGACGCATCGGCGATCACAATGGCTTCGCTGCTTTGGTCAAACACTTGGGACGTCAGGTGCAATTGCTCTTGGGACCGCTTGCGTTCGGAAATATCGCGCGACAGCACAATGAAACGTGGCGTGGCGCCGGCCGGTATGGATTTGCGCGCGGCAGACAATTCAAACCAGGTCGCCCCCAACCCGGGCAGAACCAGCATGATCTGCCGCCCGGTAGACCAGCCTTGGATCTGCGCTTCTTGCAGAACGTCCATGACCGCAATGGCAGCCAGCGCAGGCAGCACTTCCGCCACGTTGCGGCCGATCAGCGTTTCGCCGGGCTCGGGCAGCAATTCGGGACGCTGCGTGTGTACGCTGCAGTAGCGGCCCTCCTGGTCGATTTCGAAAAGGGGGTCAGGAATGGCGTCGATGGTGGCGCGCAATTGTTGCTGTGTGGCCTGTATTTCGAAGGTGCGCTGGGCGACCTGGTCAGCCAGGCCGCGCTCATGGGCTTTCAGCGCAAACAGCAATCGCGCCAAGTAGGCCATCAGCAGCGCAAACAGCAAGCCCATCGCACAGCGTGATGCCAGCACTCCCGCGCTGCCCCATCCTTTGATGGGAGTCAGGCTGAGAGTCCACTGACCGTTTGGCAATGTGAGCGACCGGCTGACGGCATCCAGGCCCGGTGCTGACACGGAGGCCGCAATGGTCTGCTCTTCGCCGTTGTCAGGGCGCACGCGCCACAGCCGGTAGTGGTAGCCACGTTCGGACAGCTGAGGCAAGCGGGCGGCGGCCAGCACCTCGGGCAGGCGAATGGTCACGTAGGTAAAGCCCCAGAAGCTGCGATGGCCCTGTGCATCGTCGAGATAGACAGGCTGACGCCCCACCACGCCGAGGCCTCCCTGCACGAGCTCCATGGGGCCTGCAAGGGTGAGTTGACCGGACTCCCGCGCACGGGCAGATTCGCGGCCCTGCCGTGGATCGTTGAGTTGATCGAAGCCTATGGAATTTTCATTGCCCTGCCTTGGCACCACCTGCCGGACGACTCCTCCTGGAGAGAGCCCCATCGCGGCAATGCCGGGGTAGAACGGCAGCATCTGCGTGCCAATCGCCTCAAACTGGGAGACCTCGCCCTGGCCTTGGCGCACCAGCGCTACCAGCGCGTTGTTAGCTGACAGCGCCAGTCCGATGGCGCGCTGCAAGGTCTGCACATGGTCACCTGCCATGTCAGCCACCTGGGTGCGCTGCTGGGTGCGGTCCTGGCGCTCCAGCGTCCAAACCAGAGCCCCGGCACACGCCGCTGCCAGCACAAACACCGCCAGAGATGCGGTTAGAGGCCTAAACAACGGGAGAGAGGGAAGGGTGGGCACTTGATAAGTTCCTGAACCAATTATGCAGGCCGTCAGCGCTGGAACCGCATCAGTAGTAAGCAACGGGCGTCATCACATTGACACGGTTTGGACACGTTCTCGTCATGTGCCAATTCCACACTCCGGCAGACGGAAAAGGTTTCCCGTCGGCGGTTGGGTCTTTTTGGCCGAAGGCCGCCCCACACCAGGAGATGTTGCACCATGAATAAGCTGCCCAACCTGACGTTGCCCTTGTCGTCCGACAACGGCCCTGGCAATGCGTTGCATCACCCGGGTGTTGCTCCCGTGGCTGCAAAGCCAGTACAGGAGCGTGGTGCCATTCAGGTGTCCTGGGCCCGGCACCAGGACGAAGTCCGACAGGCGCAGAAACTGCGGTTTGATGTCTTCGCGGCTGAAATGGGCGCTCGATTGACGACCCCCATTCCAGGCCACGATATTGATCTGTTTGACGACTATTGCGAGCACCTGCTGGTGCGCGACGCCCAGAGCCAGCAAGTCATTGGGACTTATCGGGTGCTCACACCCGCGCAGGCCAAGCGGGTGGGTGGAACCTATAGCGACACCGAATTTGATCTGACGCGGCTGCGCACCCTTCGCCCCCGAATGGTGGAGCTGGGACGCAGTTGTGTGCACCCCGACCACCGGCACGGCGGCGTGATCATGGCGTTGTGGGGAGCGCTTGCGGACTTCATGGTGCGCAACCAGCTCGACACCATGATCGGCTGCGCCAGCATTCCCATGCTCTACAACGGAGTGGTCAGCGGCGATGCGGCTGCCAGCATCTGGCAGCAGGTGCGCCAAACCCATCTGGCACCAATTGAGTATCACGTGCTTCCTCGTTTGCCACTGCCAGTAGAGCAGCTGGACGGTTCCATCGTGGTGGAGCCGCCTGCTCTTATCAAGGGCTATCTGCGTCTGGGCGCGCGCGTGCTGGGCGCTCCGGCATGGGATCCTGATTTCAATACCGCCGACCTGCCGATGCTCATGCGGCTGGCCGATCTGCACCCCCGCTACCGCAAGCACTTCCTGGGGGCGTGATGCGCGCCGCGTTCGACGCACTCGGCCCGTGGATGAGCGATACCTTTAGCCCTGAAGACACTGGGGCCGAGGTGCAGGCCCAGTCACCGGGGGCTCATAAATATCGTGCAGTGTTCATATCTGACCTGCACTTAGGCACTCCAGGCTGCCAGGCGGAGGCTTTGCTGGACTTTCTCAAACACCACCCCAGCGATTGCTTGTATCTGGTGGGGGATATCGTCGACGGCTGGCAGTTACGCCGCAAGTGGTTCTGGCCGCAAGCGCACAACGACGTGGTGCAAAAACTTCTGCGGCGCGCTCGCAAGGGCTGTAGGGTGGTGTTTGTGCCTGGCAACCACGATGAGTTTGCGCGCGCTTTCGTGGGGCATTCGTTCGGCGGTATCGAGGTGGTAGCCGACGCGGTGCATATCACGGCCGACGGTCGCAGTTTATGGGTCACACACGGAGACCACTTTGACGGTGTCATTCAGTGCGCCAAATGGCTGGCGTACCTGGGCGACAACCTGTATGAATTCACCCTCAAGCTCAACCGCCACCTCAACACACTGCGTGCACGCATGGGCTTGCCGTATTGGTCCTTGTCGGCTTACCTCAAGGGCAAGGTAAAAAAGGCGCTCAACTACGTGACTGATTTTGAAGTGGCCGTGGCCACCGAGGCGCGGCGGCGTGGCCATGACGGCGTGGTTTGTGGTCATATCCATCGTGCCGAGATGCGCGAAATCGGCGGCACGCTTTACTGCAACGACGGAGATTGGGTGGAGAGCCACACAGCGCTTGTCGAGCACCTGGACGGCAGGCTGGAGCTGTTGCAGTGGCCTGGGGTCTCACAGACCCATACCCACCGCCAAAACGCGGAGGTTGCCGTATGAAAATCGCCTTGATCACCGACGCTTGGATGCCACAGGTCAATGGCGTGGTGACCACATTGCGGGAGCTGGTGCACGAGCTGGAAGTAGCCGGGCACGAGGTCCAGGTTGTGCACCCCGGCCACTTCGCCACCCGGCCCTGCCCGGGCTATGCGGGCATTGACCTGGCGGTGAAGCCTGGCAAGCGTGTGGGTGAAATGCTCGATGCAATGAAGCCAGACGCTATTCATCTGGCCACCGAAGGTCCTCTAGGTTGGGCGGGGCGGCGATATTGCTTGCGCAATCGTCTTGCTTTCACCACTGCTTTTCACACCCGGTTCCCTGAAATTCTGCACGCCGCGTTGCGGGTTCCGCTGTCATGGGGCTATGCACTTTTTCGGCATTTTCACCGACCTTCGTCTGGAGTGCTGGTACCCACGCAAGGCGTATTACAGATGCTGGAGCGGCGGGGCTTTGGCAATCTCAAGCCCTGGACCCACGGTGTGGATACCCAAGCCTTTCCCTTTCATGGTGCAGTTTGCCAGAGCCCACTCACTGGCACGCTGGCGCACCCCGTTTCCCTGTATGTGGGGCGTATTTCATATGAGAAAAACATCGAGGCCTTCTTGCAGCTCGAAATGCCAGGCACCAAAGTCGTGTGTGGTGTGGGGCCTCTGGAGGCAAAGCTCAGGGCAAAGTACCCGCAAGTGCGCTGGTTGGGCATTCTGGATCGGGACGCATTAGCGCGGGTTTATGCGGCTGCGGATGTGTTTGTGTTTCCCAGCCGCTCTGAAACCTTTGGTCTTGTGATGCTGGAAGCCATGGCGTGTGGCACCCCGGTGGCTGCGTTCCCGGTGGATGGGCCCATGGAGGTGCTGGGGGCGCACACCGGGAAATCGCCCCGCGGCGGCGTGCTCCATGACAGTTTGCTGGTCGCCACCCAAGAGGCGTTGGCCGTCGCGCGATCAGAAGCGCGCAGCAGGGCGCTCGACTTTACGTGGACCGAGGCGGCGCAACTGTTTCAGCAGCATCTGGTGCCAGCCGATTCAGGCGCAAAAGTCTCTGTGTCTGTCACAAACACTGTCACATCTTTGTCATCTGGGCGTTAAATACTGGAGCCATCCTGCACTCGCCGCATTCGCGTTTCCATGTTGCCCATGCCCCCTCAAGACGTTCCGCCGCAGCAGCGTGAACCCTCCAGCGTTGGGGTTGACAACGTTTCCTCGACGTCGCCACACAGCTTTGATGCGACCACTGGCGCCGTAGTACCCAGTCGGCCCCCCCACATGTTTCTGGACCGCGACCACAGCATCCTGGCCTTTAATGAGCGGGTGTTTGATTGGGCGGTTCGTTCTGACGTGCCATTGCTGGAGCGGTTGCGCTACCTGTGCATCGTGTCCTCAAACCTGGATGAGTTTTTTGAGGTACGCGCGGAGGCGCACATCACCGCCGCTCAAAAAGGCGAAACCAAGGGGCTGTACACCACGGCCTCGTTCGAGGCGCTGGCCGCCAAGGTACACGATTTGGTAGAGCGCCAGTACGCCCTTTACAACGACGTATTGGTACCAGCATTCGCCAAGCTGGGAATCCGGATTGTTTCGCACGGGGATCGGACCAGCGCGCAAAAGCGGTGGGTGCATGACTACTTCGTGCGGGAAGTGCGGCCCTTGCTGATCCCCGTGGGATTGGATCCCGCGCACCCATTTCCCCAAGTGGCCAATAAGTCTTTGAATTTCATTGTCCGCCTCAAGGGCCGTGACGCCTTTGGCCGCGAAAATGAAATCGCCATTGTCAAAGTGCCGCGTGCGCTACCTCGGCTGGTACGCATGCCTGCCAAGATTGCCCCGCAAGAGTCGCTGTTTGTCAGTTTGTCGAGCATCATTCGCGCGCATCTCGAAGATCTGTTCCCGGGCCGTGAAGTCACTGAGTTTTCTCAGTTCCGTGTCACACGCCACTCGGACCTTGCACTGGATGAGGAGGATGTCCGCAACTTGCGCACGGCATTGCGACAGGGGTTGCAGCATCGCCACTATGGACAGGCGGTTCGCCTGGAAGTGTCCGCAGGCTGCTCGTCCTTCCTGGCGCACTTTCTGCTGGAGCAGTTTGGCTTGCCCCGCGCCGCGCTTTACCGCGTGCATGGCCCTGTCAATTTGGTCCGGCTTACGCAACTGGTGGACTTGGTGAATGACCCCGAGCTGCTGTTCGCCCCATGGAGTTCCGCATGGCCGCGGCAGTTGCAGCAGGGCGTTTCCATCATGGAGCAGCTTCGCCAGCGGGACGTGCTGATTCACCAGCCCTTCGAGAGCTTTGACGGATTGCTTGAATTCTTGCGAGAGGCCGTCAACGACCCTGATGTATTGGTCATCAAGCAGACGATCTACCGCACAGGTGCTGATTCCGAATTGATGGACCTGTTGAGTGAGGCGGTACGCCGGGGCAAGGAAGTGATGGCTGTTGTCGAACTGAAAGCACGGTTTGACGAAGAGGCCAATATCAACTGGGCAGAAGCGCTGGAGTCTATCGGCGCGCAGGTGGTGTACGGCGTGGTGGGGCTGAAAACGCACGCCAAAATGCTGCTGGTGACCCGCCGGGAGGGGCGCCAGCTGCGGCGGTATGGGCATTTGTCCACCGGTAACTACAACGTGCGTACCGCAAGGCTGTACACCGATTTGAGTTACCTGACAGGAGATGAGGAAACAACGGCCGATATGGACGGGGTTTTCAATCACCTGGCGAGCCAGAACCGCCCGCCCAAACTGCGCAAGTTGATATTGGCGCCTTTTCACTTGCACCACCGGATGATCGAGAAGATCGAGCAGGTCGGATTGGCCGCAAACCGGGGGGAAGACGCACGCATCGTCGCCAAAATGAATGCGCTGACTGACGAGGCGTTGATACGCGCGTTGATTTTGGCTGGGCAGCGTGGCGCGCGCATTGATCTCATCGTACGAGGCGCCTGCATGCTGGCAGCCCAGGTGCCGGGTGTGACCGACAACATTAGAGTGCGCTCGGTGATTGGTCGATTTCTGGAGCACACACGCGTTTTTTACTTTCGAAGCGGTGAGCAGGAAGACCTGTATCTCTCCAGTGCGGACTGGATGAATCGCAACATGATGCGCCGTGTGGAACTGGCCTGGCCGGTGACGGACCCAGGCCTGCGCCAGCAGATCGTGGATGAGTGTCTTGTGGCGTATCTCCATGACGACCGGGATGCATGGACGCTGAACGCCAGTGGTATCTATGATCGCGCTGCTCGCATCCAGGATGGCCTCGGCGCGCAAGATGCGCTGATGGTCCGTTACGGGCCGAGAACCGCTGCGTCGGTCGCTCGGATTGAGCAAGGAACGGCATGATGGACCTGATTCTGTGGCGCCACGCAGAGGCAGAGGAGCCCGAGGATGGCCGCGACGATCTCGCCCGGGCGTTGACCGCCCGTGGCGAAAAACAGGCAGCCCGCATGGCTGCGTGGCTGGATCGCCAGCTACCTGAAGGCTTGCGGGTGCTGGCAAGCCCCGCCCGCCGTACCGAGCAGACAGCCAGTGCGCTGGGTCGCAAGTTCAAGATGCGCGCCGAGCTGTTGCCGGGTGCTATGCCGCAGGACCTTCTGGATCTTGCCCAGTGGCCACGGGCACGCGGTGCGGTGCTGATCGTTGGGCACCAGCCCGTGTTAGGACAGACCATTGCCCAGCTACTGGGTTTGAAGGCACCAGAATGCGCTGTGCGCAAGGGCTCCGTGTGGTGGCTGCGCCAGAGGCAGCGGCTGGAAGAGAGTCAAACGGTGTTGATCACTGTGCAATCGCCAGAGTTTCTGTAAAAGCTCGGAGACTGCACAAACCCTGCGCAGACGGCGAGTGCTCCACGCAGCCAACACCTGGGTTCATTTACTTGCGGGCAGACTTCGCTGGAGCTTTGGTGTTGGAGGTTGTTGGAGCCTCAACTGCTTCTGCTTTTGGGCGGCCCGTCTTGATCGAGGGAACGGCCTGTAGTGCAGTACGGAGGCTACTGTCTGGCAGAGTGGCCAACAATTTCAACCCGGCCCGCAGCAGCTCACTTTTTTTGACGGGGTGGGCCAACGTGGAGGCTCGTTGCTTGAGGGACTCAATGACGGCGTATTCGTCTTTGGGAATGGTGAAGCTGTCGCGCACCAATTTTGGCTTTTTCACCTTCACGTCTTTGGCTACAACGGGTGCTGCTGCCTTGACAGGTTTTGCCACTGGTGTTTTCTTGGCTGCCGACACCTTTTTGGCCGCAGGCTTTGGTACGACCTTGTCGGCCTTCGCCGCCACGGTGGGAGCGGCCTTCGGTGTGCTCACAGGCTTTGCCGACTTGGCAGTGGTGGATGTTTGCGGGGCTGGTGCAGCAGGGGTAGATGCAATAGTAGAAGTTGTCATGACAGCTTTTTAATAAACGGTATAAACAGTTTATACCGTTTATGTTGACTGTTCAAGGCAGTTCTACCGCTAGGTCCCAAGGTGTTTTTTGCCACGCCTGCATTTCTTCTCTCAGCAGGTGGGCCGACTGCGGGTAAGTTGCGCTCCAGCCCGAACGGGTGGTAACACGAAACCGCTGACCCTCGCGTTGCAGGGACAGTCCTTTGGTGTCAGGTTCACGGCGGGCATGACACAGTGCAACAGCCAATCGCAGGCTGAGCAGTTGTAGCACGAAGATCGGGTCTTCCAGATCGAGTTCCAACTTGCGAACTTTGCCACGTTGCCCCTGTACCAGCACGCCAAGCCGATGCAGTTCCGGCAACGCAAACCCGGCAGCGTCGGTGTTGTCGAGGATGTAGGCGCCGTGCCGATGATGGTCGCTGTGTGAAACGATACAACCTATCTCGTGCAGTTTTGCTGCCCAGTCCAGCTTGCGCGATGCGCGTTCGCTGCCAGCTGGCGCGGCTTGGTCAAACAACGCGCACGCTGTGCGTGCTACTCGATCTGCATGTTCTTTATCGACACCAAACCGGTGCATGAGCCCATTGACCGTGGTGGTGCGCAGATCGGTTCCGGGTTGCTCGCGGTCCAGCAGGTCATACAGGGCGCCTTGGCGCAGAGCACCTTGGGCCACCTGCATCTGGTCAATTTCAAGAAGATCAAAAACGGCTCGCAGCACACTGATGCCACCGCCAATGACGGCCCGGCGCTCTTCTTTCAACCCCTCCACACGCAGGCGGTCTGCCGACTGCGCCCGCAAGACTTTGTCTTGCAACCAGTTCAAGCCATCGCGGGTGATAAGGCCCTGCGGTCCGCCGGCCGCGGCCAGTACGTCGCCCACAGCCCCGGCGGTACCCGAAGATCCATAGGCAACATCCCACGTGCCTGGCCTGAAAGTGGCTTGCGCTTCGTCCAGCACGGCCTTGGCTGCAATTTCTGCGGCCAAAAACGCCTGTGCGGTGAACTCGCCTTTTGCAAAGTAACGTTGTGACCAGGCGACACTACCCACGCGGAAGGACGCGACAGCGTGGGGCGTGAACTGTTGGCCCAGGATCAGTTCAGTGGAACGACCACCGATGTCAACCACCAGTCTGCGTTCGTCCGACTGCGGTAGTAGGCGGGCCACACCCTGATAGATCAGCCGGGCCTCTTCGGGGCCAGATACCACATCGATTGGGTAACCGAGCACTTCGCGGCCACGTGACAGAAACTCATCGCGGTTGCGGGCTTCACGCAAAGTCTGCGTAGCGACGGCACGCACCTGAGCTGGCGGAAAGTCTGCCAAGCGTTCACCGAAGCGCGCCAGGCACGCCCAGCCACGCTCCATGGCGTCGCGGGTCAAGTTGCGGTCTTCGTCCAGTCCGTTGCCCTGGCGCACCGTCTCCTTGAGGTACTCGACCCGTTGGATGTGTCCGAACTCATACCGCCCGATTTCAAGGCGAAAACTGTTGGAGCCGAGGTCGACCGCGGCGAGACGTGTGCCGTTCTGCATGTAATTCTTGGTGGAGATTTGTCCGGCATCGTACCGCGGGCGTGCCCATAACCCCGTAGTCAATCCGCGCTGGAATGTGCATGGCTACTGCGTCAACTTGCGGAGTGTGTGCTGCTTCTGTGACAAAAGAATGACGAAATCGCTGGGTTGAGCCGTTTCATGGCAACTCTGTGTGGCAGGCCTTTCATGTCACTGAATTGTCATCTTGTGCCCCTAGAGTTCGTCCTGTTCTGTTAACCCTAGCCGAAAGGTATCGAATGAAACGCACATTTCTCAAAACCGTCGCAGTAGCATTGGCCACGATGGCCGTCGGCACTGGTGCCTTTGCGGCAGACATCACCGGCGCTGGCGCTACCTTCCCCTTCCCGATGTACGCCAAATGGGCTGAAGCCTACAAGAAGGAAACCGGAACGGGTCTGAACTACCAATCCATCGGATCGTCCGGCGGTATCCGCCAGATTCGCGCCAAGACCGTGGCTTTCGGGGCTACGGATGCGCCAGTCTCTGGTGCCGACCTTGAAAAGGACGGCATGGTGCAGTTTCCCGCAATCATCGGCGGCACTGTGCCTGTTATCAACCTCGATGGCTTCAAGCCTGGCGAGTTGCGTGTGACAGGCCCTGTTCTGGCGGAAATGTTCCTCGGCAAGATCAGCAAGTGGAACGACCCCAAGCTGGCAGCCCTGAACCCTGGCAAGGCGTTGCCAGACCAGTCCATTACGGTCGTGCATCGTGCAGACGGTTCCGGCACCACGTTCAACTGGACCGATTACCTCTCTTCTGTCAGCAAAGACTGGGCAGATTCGGTAGGCAAGGGCGCGGCTGTCAAGTGGCCTGCTCCTTCTTCGGTGGGCGGCAAGGGTAACGAAGGTGTTGCTGCCAACGTCACGCGTGTCAAGGGAGCTGTGGGTTACGTCGAGTACGCCTACGTCAAGAAAAACAACATGAACTTCCTGCAGCTGCAAAACGCTGACGGCAAATACGTGAGCCCTGACGATAAGACTTTCGCTGCAGCCGCTGCCAGTGCCGACTGGTTCAGCGTGCCGGGCATGGGTATCTCGATGGTGAATGCCAAGGGTGCCGACAGCTGGCCCGTCAGCACAGCCTCGTTCATCCTCATGTACAAGGACCCTGCAGACAAGTCCCAATCGGCCGAAGTTCTGAAATTCTTTGAATGGGCCTTCAAGAATGGCAAGGGCATGGCTGCCGAGTTGGACTATGTGCCTCTGCCAGACAGCCTGACCGCTGATATCCGTTCCAAAGTCTGGTCGCAAATCAAGAAGTAAGCCAGTCTGCCCCCAAAATAGCGTTCATTGGCCAGCCGGTCTGGCTGGTGGGCGCTGGTTTGTGGGGTTTCCAGAAGCCAGATGGGAGTCAACATGAGCGTGGGAACCACCATGAGTTCGCAACCAGTGTCCGCCAAAGCGGCGGATGTCCCCACAAAGTCCATGGTGTCGATTGCCAAGCGGCAGCGACTGCAGGACATCTTTTTCCATCGGCTGACCCAGAGCCTCTCATTGCTGGTGCTCGCAGCATTGCTGGCCATCATCGTCTCGTTATTCGTCTACGCTTGGCCGACCTTTCACAAGTTCGGGGTTCAGTTCATCTGGCGCGTGGAATGGGACATCATCAATGAAGAATTTGGCGCCGCGATTGCCATCGTTGGCACCTTGGCGAGTGCTGGGATTGCGCTGCTGATTGCGGTGCCGCTGGCGTTCGGCATCGCCTTGTTTTTGACGGAAACCTGCCCTGTGTGGCTGCGCCGCCCGTTGGGTACTGCGGTGGAATTGCTGGCAGCGGTACCGTCCATCATCTACGGCATGTTCGGGCTGTTTGTATTTGCCCCCCTTTTTGCAGACTACTTCCAGATGCCGGTGCAAAAGCTGCTCGGTTCCATGCCGCTGGTGGGATTTCTGTTTGGCGGTAGCACTAATGGTTTTGGGATTTTGGCAGCAGGCATTGTGCTGGCCTTCATGGTGCTGCCGTTCGTGGCTGCGGTGATGCGCGACGTGTTTGAGATTGTGCCCCCCATCCTGCGCGAGTCGGCCTATGGCCTGGGCTGCACAACCTGGGAGGTGGTGCGCCGCGTGGTGCTGCCTTACACACAAAAGGGCGTCATTGGCGGGGTGATGCTGGGCTTGGGGCGAGCCTTGGGTGAAACCATGGCCGTGACCTTCGTGATTGGCAACGCCAATCGCATGCCCACCTCGCTCTTTTCGCCCGGAACCTCCATCGCATCCACGTTGGCCAACGAGTTTGGAGAGGCAGCAGATTTTCATCTTTCCACCCTGTTTGCCTTGGGGTTTCTGCTCTTTGTGATCACCTTTGTGGTGCTCTCGGCCGCCAAGATCTTGATGCTGCGTGCCGAGAAGGCCAAAGGTCTTTGACCTGTGTTCATTCGCTCGCTCTGACCTCGAACCCTTTTTGAGAGAAGCCCCATGGAATTCAATCAACAACTCTACAAAAAGCGGCAGCGCTCCAACGCCGTCGGCCTGACCCTGTCTCTGGGCGCCATGGTGCTCGGCCTGTTCGTGCTGCTCTGGATTTTGAGCGTTCTGTTGTCCAACGGCTTTGCCGCACTGGACTGGAACATGTTCACCCAGTCCACCCCAGCCCCTGGATCTGAAGGCGGTGGCTTGGCCAACGCCATCGTGGGCAGCCTGATGATGGTGGGCTTTACCGTGCTGGTTTCCACACCCATAGGCGTGCTGGCAGGTGTCTACCTGGCGGAGTACGGTGACCAGAGCAAAACGGCCGAACTTACCCGGTTTGTGACAGACATCATGCTGTCAGCTCCCTCCATCGTGCTCGGGCTGTTCGTCTACGCGATTGCAGTGGCAACGGTGGGCAACTTTTCGGGTTGGGCGGGTAGTTTGGCTCTCTCGCTGATTGCTGTGCCGGTGGTGGTGCGCACCACAGAAAACATGTTGCGGCTGGTGCCGGGAAGTCTGCGGGAAGCTGCTTTCGCCCTCGGTGCACCGCGCTGGAAAGTGTCCACCATGGTCACCCTGCGCGCTGCGCGCAGCGGTGTGATGACAGGCCTGTTGCTGGCTGTGGCACGTATCAGTGGCGAGACAGCTCCATTGTTGTTCACGGCCCTCAACAACCAATTTTTCAGCACCAACATGAGTGCCCCTATGGCCAACCTGCCCGTGGTGATCTTCCAGTTTGCCTTGAGCCCCTATGAAAACTGGGTCCGCCTGGCTTGGGGTGGTGCACTGCTCATCACACTGTCGGTACTGATTCTCAACGTCGTGGCCCGGGTGTTCTTGCGCGAAAAGAACCGCGTTTGATACTCGACTGAACACTGCTTACTAGACACGAACGCCACCATTCTCAGGATTTGACAATGAACGCCACTGCTACTGCCCCAGCCTCTGTCGCAAAGAACGCGCTGGAGCTGCGTAATCTGAGTTTTTTCTACGGCAAATTCCAAGGCTTGCGCAACGTAAGCCTGGACATCGCCGAACACAAGGTCACCGCCTTCATCGGTCCGTCGGGCTGCGGCAAGTCGACCTTGCTTCGCACGCTCAACCGCATGTACAGCCTGTACCCCGGGCAGCGCGCTGAAGGCTCCATCAACTTCTACGGCCAGAACATCCTGGATGCAAAGCAGGACATCAACCTGCTGCGCGCGCGCATCGGCATGGTGTTCCAAAAGCCCACGCCGTTTCCCATGTCCATCTACGACAACATTGCGTTTGGCGTGAAGCTCTACGAGAACTTGAGCAAAAGCGAAATGGACGACCGCGTGGAATGGGCACTTTCCAAAGCCGCGTTGTGGACCGAAGTGAAGGACAAGCTCAGCCAAAGTGGCCTGTCCCTGTCTGGCGGGCAGCAGCAGCGTCTCTGTATTGCACGCAGCGTTGCCGTTAAGCCCTCGGTGCTGTTGCTGGACGAGCCTACGTCGGCGCTTGATCCTTTGTCTACCGCCAAGATCGAAGAGTTGATCGATGAACTCAAACACGACTACACGATTGCCATCGTGACGCACAACATGCAGCAGGCCGCCCGCTGCAGTGACTACACAGCCTACATGTACCTGGGCGAGATGATCGAATTTGGCGCCACTGAGCAGATCTTCTTCAAGCCTGAGCGCAAAGAAACCGAAGACTACATTACCGGCCGTTTCGGCTAAGGAGACACCAGATGCCCGATAAACATCTTTCGTCACAGTTCGATAGCGAACTTAACAGCGTCTCCGCCCGCGTCATGGAGATGGGCGGTCTGGTGGAGTCTCAGATTCGCCAGGCGGTATACGCCCTGTCCCAGTTCAGCCTGGAGGCAGTGGAAACCGTGGCGTCGATAGAGACGCGCGTGAATGCGATGGAGGTCGAGATCGACCAGGAGCTTTCCTCCATCATCGCCCGCCGTCAGCCCACTGCGCGCGATCTGCGCCTCCTGCTGGCGTTCTCAAAAGCCACCGCCAACCTGGAGCGCATGGGCGACGAGGCCAACAAGATGGCTCGCATGGTGCGCTCCATCATCGAAAGCGGTGCCCCGCGTTCGTTGCCATCCAGCGATTTGCGGGTGGCGGCCGAACTGGCCTCGGGTCTGTTGCGCAAGGCGCTGGATGCCTTTGCACGCCTGGACACCAAGATGGCAGTGGACATCCTCAAAGAAGACGACCTGATCGACAGGGAGTTTGACGGTTTTGTGCGCAAGCTCGTCACGTACATGATGGAAGATCCGCGCATGATCTCGCCCAGCTTGGACCTGTTGTTCCTGGCCAAGGCGATTGAACGCATCGGAGACCATTCCAAGAACGTGGCCGAGCTGATCATCTATCTGGTCAAAGGCAAGGATGTGCGCCACACTGCCTTGGACGAGATCGAGTCGGCGGTCTTGTAAGCGAAAGGGCTTTGGCACCACTATGAGAAAGCTCCCACGCGTCCTGATCGTCGAGGACGAACCCGCAATTGCCGAGCTGATTGCCGTCAATCTGCGACACAACGGATTCCAGCCCTTCTGGGCGGAAGACGGTGACTCTGCCCAGCGCGAGCTGGACGCGGTGTTGCCAGACGTCATCTTGCTGGACTGGATGCTGCCCGGGCAAAGTGGCCTGTCGCTGGCCCGCAAATGGCGTGCCGACAGCCGTACCAAGCCCATTCCTATCCTGATGCTCACGGCCCGTGGCGACGAGCCGGACAAGATTGCAGGGCTGGATGCGGGCGCTGACGACTACATCACCAAGCCATTTTCTACCCAAGAACTGCTGGCCCGTATTCGCGCTGTGCTGCGCCGCCGTGCGCCGGAGCAGGTGAGCGACAGTGTCACCATTGCCGAGTTGGTGCTTGACGCCGCCACGTACCGTGTTTCGTACCAGGGCCAGCCGCTGAAGGTGGGTCCTACGGAATTCAAGCTGTTGCATTTTTTGATGAAGCATGCCGAGCGTGTGCACAGCCGCTCGCAATTGCTCGACAAAGTGTGGGGTGACCATGTGTTCATCGAAGAGCGCACGGTGGATGTCCACGTCAAGCGCCTGCGCGAAGCGCTGGGTGCTGCATCCGTCATGGTGGAAACCGTGCGCGGAGCAGGTTATCGGTTGACTGCCCAGCCCCAGGTGCAGTTGCAGGCGTGAGGCTGCAAGCCTGATGTTTTCGATGGGGGCAAGCGTTGTGCCCCGGTTTTCTGAGAAGGCTTTGCTGACCGCATGCTGTGGCGTATATCGTATTTCCTGCTCTGGCAGATAGCGGGCGGTGGCTTGGGCCTATGGCAGGGCGGCCCCTGGGGCGCAGCCCTGGGCGCAGCCTTGGCCGCATGGGCATGGTTCGTGTGGGACTTGCTTCGTGGGGCGCGTGTGTTGCGCTGGCTGCGTACGGGAGACCTCTCCGAAGTCCCGTCCATGCGAGGCATCTGGGGTGAGGCGGCCGACCGCGCAAGGCGCCTTTTACGCAGGCAGGAAGCATTGATCCGCGACAGCCAAGACCGGCTGCAGGAGATTTTGGCAGCCCTACAAGCCACACCCAATGGCGTGGTGCTGCTGGACGCGCAGGGTCGCATCGAGTGGTGCAACCAGATGGCGGCCAATCAGTTCGGCTTTGACGCGCAGCGCGACGTAGCGCAGTCGATTGGCAACTTGGTGCGTGACCCTGAGTTCACCGCCTATTTGTCGGGGCAGGATTTCAGCCACGACGTGGTCCTTGAGGGGCGCTACAGCACGCCCTCACGGCCTGTGCGAATCTCCGTGCACCTGCATCCGTACGGGGACGGCCGCACTTTGCTGCTGTCGCGCGACGTGACGGCGCTGGAGCAGGCAGATGCCATGCGCCGAGATTTCGTAGCCAATGTGTCGCACGAAATCCGGACACCGCTCACCGTACTCACTGGTTTTGTGGAAACCCTGCAGACCTTGCCACTGACTGCGGAAGAGCGCTCGCGCTATCTGGGGATGATGGCCCAGCAGGCGTTGCGCATGCAAAGCGTGGTGCAAGACTTGCTCACGCTGTCGCGCCTGGAAGGCAGTCCGCCCCCGGGAATGGCCGAATGGACGCCCGTGCAGGCACTGCTCACACGGTGCGAAGAAGAGGGCCGCGCGCTGTCTTCCTTGCTCACACAGAACCAGCAGCACGCACACGTTTTACGGTTCCCATCCCAGGAGGTCTTGCGCTCTGAAGGTGAGGTGGCAGGTGTACCGACTGAGCTGCAAAGCGCGCTGTCCAACCTGATCAGTAATGCTGTGCGGTATACGCCCGCGGGGGGGACTATTTCGGTGCAATGGCTGCGCAAGGACGATGGCAGCGCCGTTTTTTCGGTGCACGACACGGGCCCTGGCATTGCGCCCGAACATATTCCGCGCCTGACGGAACGCTTTTACCGGGTGGACCGCAGCCGTTCAAGGGAAACAGGCGGAACCGGCCTGGGCCTGGCGATCGTCAAACATGTGCTGCAGCGCCATGGTGCTACGCTGGACATCACCAGCGTGTTGGGAAAAGGGTCGGTGTTCTCGGTCACTTTTCCGGCGAACCGGCTGCGTGGCTTTGTGCTGCCGGGCTGACGGCCCGCCAGAGCATGGCCACAAACAGGGCTGCCGTGGCCATCAACGCCAACGCGCTGGCGGCCCAGAATGGTGTGGGCGAGGGGTTCATTGACCAAGGGCCCGCCCCCCGGTAAGCCAACCAGTAGCCGCCGCCCAGCCCTGCTCCCCATAGCAACCCGCAGTACACCACCAGTGGAGCCACGGTGATGCGGTAGCACCGCAGGACAAACACGCACACGGTTTGCAGGGCGTCGGCAGCGTGGTACGCGGCCACCCACAGCAGTACACTGCCGGTCATGGCTACCACGCCTGCATTGGTGGAGTAAACGCTACCTATATGATCTTTTGCTATTAATAATATAGCTGCTAGCGCAATACCAATAAGCGCTGCAAGCCTAAACCCCATAAAAACCGCAGCACGGGCACGTGCCGGATCCTTTGCCCCTAACCAATAGCTGACGCGCGCGCTGGTGGCGATGCCCAAAGACAGCGGCACCATGTACAACACCGCGGCCACGTTGGATGCAATTTGGTGGGCTGCGGAAGCCGTGGTGCCTTGCCGCGCTATGAAGAGCGCCATCAGCGTGAACGACGTGACTTCCACCATCACGGCAAGACCGGCGGGTACTCCTAGCCGTGCAAAGCCTGCAATGCTAGGCCAGTGTGGAGGCTCCATCCGCCGCCAGATACAAAGTGGCTCATAGAGGTCCTGGGTGCGCAGCAGCCAGATCGCCAGTGCCAACATGCTGCAATTGACCACCAGCGTGGCCCAGGCGCAGCCCACCACACCCTGCGCGGGAAGCCCCGCTCCGCCAAAAGTGAACCAGATCGACAGTGGCACCTTGATGAGCAGCGAGCCCATCTGCAAGAAGGTGACCAACTTGGGCCGCCCCAGTGCTTGGTTGAGCGTGCTGTAGATGCGAAACAGAAGGGCTGGCGGCAGGGCCAACGCCAAAACGGCAAGGTAGCTTTCAACCTCCACCTGCAAGGTCGGGGGCACTTGCGTCCAGCGCAGCAAAGGGCCGGGGGACAGCAAGATCGCTATGCCGACGAGCGACAAGGCGCCGCACAGATACAGCGCTTGGCGCAGCGAGCGGCCTACGGCCTCCGTCTCTTGCGCTCCACGTTGCTCCGCCCACACAGGCAGCAACGCCTGCAGCACGCCGATCAGTGCCACGTAAACGCTGATAAAAATCGCGGAGCCCACGGAAAGCGCCGCAAGCGATGCTTCGCCGTGGCGACCCGCAACCATGGTGTCGGTTACACCGAACGCCATGACGGCCAGTTGTCCCGCCAGCACTGTGATGGCGTGCCGACCGATGGTGGAAAGCTCCGACATCAGCGCGCAGGTCCTGCGCGGCGGAACACCAGAAGGTGGTCGTTCTTGTCGGTGGGGCGGGGAATGGTCGCCTTAAGTTCCCACAAGGCTGCGGTGACCATGCGCTCCGACGCTGGCCACGAGGCAATATCTGCCAGCAGCCATTCGCATTCATCCTGCAACCCCGCCCGTTCCAGCGCGAGTGCGCCGTGGTACTGCAACGCCGCTACCTGCGCGCGACTGAGCCCCACGGTTTGCACGCAACCGGGCTCGGGGCCCATCACCGCCATCACGCTGCGCACCTGGGGGGCATAGCTGCGTGCAAAGTCCAGCAAAGGCAGCCACAAGGTCATCAACAGCAGCCAGCCCAGTGCAGCGCCGCTCGCGGGCAGTACCAGACTTTTCCATATGGGAGCGCGGTCGCGGGATGCACGCCACCACACCAAGCTGCCCCAGGCAATGGTGGCCGCAAGTGCCACAACCAACGCCAACGCTGAAAATTCGGGCACAAAGCCCGGCGCCAGCTTGGCTACGTTCGCTGCGGGTTTGGCGGGAAATCCGGTCTGCATGGCAATCCAGATCACCCAGATTGCGAGCGCAGATGCTGTGAAAAAAAGGAGCGTGAACCAATCGATCAACGCTCCAACGCTGCGGCGCAGCGTGGGCAACGCAGAAGGCCGCCAGCGCGGCCATGGCGGGTAGGCCTAGCAGAAGTGATCGATCGGCAGGTAATGTGGTGAGGGTAGCCGCAATCGATACGGCCGAGAACCACAGCGGTAGCAGCAGGTGCCGGTGTCCCGGCCGGCTGATGATCTGCTTGCGCCAGCGCCACAGTGTCCACAAGGCCAGCGGCCACGCAGGCCAGCCAAACCACAGCAGCAATCTCGCAAGGCTCTGCCACTCTTTACCGTTTGTGTCGGATCCCACGATCCGCCAGCGCCACAGGTCCAGGCTCCAGGCGATCAGTGCAGCCAGTCACGACGACGGCTACCAGGAACAGCGCCCAGCGCAGGCGACGATCGGAATGGCTGCCAGGTGCGTAGACCACCACCGCGATGCTGCCGACACCCAATAAGGTGGCCAGCGCCGGTGCGCCCGCCAGTGTGAGTCCCGCTATGCCAGCCACCAGTGCCACGCCCGGGGCCACTGTGCGATGCGGCATTGCCGCCACGGCAAAGAAGGTGAGCGCCGTGCAGCTCAATTGCACCAAATAGCTGGTCACCTCGTGCGACAACTGTGCCAGGCCCAGACAGGCAATCAGGGCCAGCAACCCTCCATCGGCGATGGCGCGGGCATAGTCGGGTGCGTTCGCTTCACCTCCAAAGGCAAACGCCACGGGCTGTGCTCCTGGGCTGCGTGCGAGATAGTAGACGGCATACCAGGTAGCAATCAGCGCAATGGCCAGCAAACCGGCAAAGGGCAGGCGTACGGCCACCTCTGAAGATATCCATGCGGGCGCAATCTGAATAGCCCATGCCCCCAGCCAATAGGGCAGCAGTCCCTCGGTTTCCGGCGCCATTCCGCCCAGCAGCGGGCTAAACCACGGTGTGTGCCCGTGGGCCAACTCGAGCATGTAGCCAAAGGCCGTCACGTCGGCACTTTTCCAGGGATCACGCCCTATGAAACCCGGCACGACGTAGGCAATGCAAAGAAGCATCAACGCCCAGCGTGGCAGAGGGCTTACGGCATTCTGGGTAACGATGGCGGGGGTTGGTGGGGTCACACTTCAGCGGGTAGCAAGGCAGAGCCACCGAGAATAAGGGCAAAAACAATAAAAAAGGCAGCCCGGTTGCCCGGGCTGCCTTTTTGGCGGGAACGCAGGCGAATTACTTCGCTGCAGTCTTGCCGAAACGGTTGCGGAAGCGCTCCACGCGGCCACCCATGTTGTCCACCGACTTTTGCGTGCCGGTGTAGAAGGGGTGCGATTCGGAGGACGTGTCCAGCTTGAACAGCGGATATTCCTTGCCTTCGAAGGTTTCCATTTCCTTCGTGTTTGCGCACGAACGGGTCACAAACTTGAAACCGTTGGACAGGTCCGAGAACAGAACTTCGCGGTAGTTGGGGTGAATGCCTTCTTTCATGATCAATCCTTGTCAAGTGCGGGAGCCGCGCTGAACCCGGTGCAACCTTTGCGCCGTGGAACATCCAACGTACTTTCCGCAGAAAAAGCTCTCTATTATTGCACAGGGCGAATTCGTATCTTTTCGAAGCTGCCAGCCCCAGCGGCGGTAAAATCGGCGCGGCCTGAAACCAGTGCCACCGTGGATCTGGTCTGGATCTGGCTCTGCCGGCCCAGGGGTGGCGTCCCTCTCCGGGGGAAGACGCCGAAGGCGGCTCAGGGGGGCTTACCCGCCCCGCCGCATCATGTCGAAGAAGTCCACATTGGTCTTGGTGGCCTTCATGTTCTTGATCATGAGTTCCATGGACTCGATCTCGTCCATGTTGTACATGAACTGGCGCAGGATGCGGGTCTTTTGCAGGATCTCGGGCGCCAGCAGCAGCTCTTCGCGGCGGGTGCCGCTCTTGTTGAGCTCGATGGCGGGGAACACGCGCTTTTCGTACAGGCGGCGGTTCAGGTGAATTTCGCAGTTGCCGGTGCCCTTGAACTCTTCAAAGATCACTTCGTCCATGCGGCTGCCGGTGTCGACTAGCGCAGTGGCGATGATGGTGAGCGAACCGCCTTCCTCAACCTTGCGGGCTGCGCCAAAGAAGCGCTTGGGGCGCTGCAGCGCGGCCGCGTCCACACCACCCGACAGCACCTTGCCACTGGAAGGCACGACGTTGTTGTAGGCGCGGGCTAGGCGGGTGATGGAGTCCAACAGGATCACCACGTCCTTTTTCAGTTCCACCAGGCGCTTGGCGCGCTCGATCACCATCTCGGCCACGTGTACGTGGCGGGCGGCGGGCTCGTCGAAGGTGGATGCGATGATCTCGCCCTTCACCGTGCGCTGCATTTCGGTCACTTCTTCAGGGCGCTCATCCACCAGCAGCACCATCAGGTGCACGTCGGGGTTGTTGGCCGTGATGGCATGGGCGATGTGCTGCATCATCACCGTCTTGCCGCTCTTGGGCGGGGCTACGATCAGGGCGCGCTGGCCACGGCCGATGGGCGCGATGATGTCGATGATGCGGCCGGTGATGTTCTCTTCACTCTTGACGTCCCGCTCCAGGCGCATCTGCTCCTTGGGGAACAAGGGCGTCAGGTTCTCGAACATCACCTTGTGTTTGTTCTGCTCGGGTGGGCCGCCATTGACCGAGTCGAGCTTGTTCAGCGCAAAGTAGCGTTCACCGTCTTTGGGTGTACGGACTTCGCCTTCGATCATGTCGCCGGTGTGCAGATTGAAACGACGCACCTGACTCGGACTGATGTAGATGTCGTCCGTGCTGGCCGTGAAGCTGGTGTCAGGGCTGCGCAAAAAGCCAAAGCCGTCGGGCAGGATTTCCAGCACACCGTCGGCAATGATTTGCTCACCAGTCTTGGCTCGCTTCTTGATGATCGCAAACATCAGCTCCTGCTTGCGCATGCGGCCGGTATTTTCGATTTCGAGTTCTTCGGCTTGCTTCAGGACTTCAGACACGTGCAGTGCCTTGAGTTCGTTTAAGTGCATGGAATGACTCCTTGGCGGAGCTGGTATGAATCTTGGGGGAGGGGGGCTGGTGCCAGATGGGCTGCTGTTTGCAGGTCTGGCTCGCCGGGGATCTCGGTCCGGCTGCCAATGCGTGCAGGCCGGTGATCTGGAGGAATTATGACAGGAAAAAAAGCGGGAGATTCACGGGTGCCGAATTCGGTCTGTGTCTTGCGCTGCAATATGTGTCGTGAAAACAAACAACCCCGCGTGCATGAGCGGGCGCGGGGTTATTGGTGTTGATCAGGCCAACTGCTGATCGATGAAGGCGGTTAGTTGCGCCTTACTCATGGCACCGACCTTGGTGGCGGCCAGCTGGCCGTCCTTGAAGAGCATCAGTGTGGGGATGCCGCGAATGCCGAACTTGGCAGGGATTTCGCGGTTTTCGTCCACGTTCATCTTGGCGATCTGCAGCTTGCCCTGGTAGGTGCCTGCCACTTCGTCCAGGATGGGGGCAATCATTTTGCAGGGGCCGCACCATTCGGCCCAGTAATCCACCAGCACGGCGGAGCCGGGCTGGAGCACGTCGGCTTCGAAGCTGGCGTCAGAGACATGTTTGATGAGTTCGCTGGCCATGGCGGATTCCTTGATTTTGATCGGGTAGTGACCGGTGTACGTTTAAAGTCAGGGCATTGTGACAGAAACCAATCCCACGTTCACCGGTGTGGCCGGGCCTTGCGACGCTATGACTGTCATAGCGAAAAGCGATCAATGTGCTGCGTTGTGGCAGCGTGTACTGGCGCAGGTGGAGGTTCACATGCAAGGGCTTGGGGCCCACCCTGCGCGGACGGTGGTGCTGCTCCCTTATGCCCAGCTCATGCCGTGGGCACAGCGCTATTGGGCTTTGCACCATGCTGATGGTTTTGCGCCCCGTTTTGAAACCACGCGCAACTGGGCCCGCCAGCTGGCGGCCTTTGTGCCGCAGGGCGATGACTTGGCTGGAGACGTAGCACGAGACACCCTCACTGCGCGGACTCTGCTTGATCGCGCTGGATTGGCTGCGCAGCGCGACGTGTTGGCTGTGCCCCTGCAAGAGGCCGCGGCCCAACTGGCGTTGGCTGCAGCTGCCGTTGCCCCGACGCAGCGCGAGGCCTGGGGGATTCAGGCGCGCAGCCTTTTGCCCGAGCCCGACGAAGGCTCCACGCTGCGGTTTGAGGCCGTGGTGGCCCGCATCGCACTGGAATGGGTGCTGGCCTCGCGCCATGCCACCGATGTGTTGTTCGAGTCCGGTGTGCGCCAGTCAGTGGACGCCGTTGTTGTGTTGCAAGGGTTTCAGGTGGAGCCCCTGGCGCAGGCCTTGCTGAGCCATTGGGGCGACAAAGCTACCGTCCTGGTGTTGCCGCCTGCGCCGGAACAGGCGCAACCCTCCAGCCACATCGCATTGCACGCGGCGCAGGACGCCGAGGACGAGGCCCAGCGCGCCGCCGCGTGCGTGCTGGCCCATGTGGCGGCGGGCCGCACCCCGGTAGCGCTGGCGGCCAACGACCGCGCCCTCACGCGCCGCATTGGAGCGCATCTGGCCAGCTGCGGGGTGGCGGTACGCGATGAAAACGGCTGGACGCTGTCTACCACCCGGGCTGCCGCGCAACTGATGGCCGCGCTCAAAGCCTGCGCATGGAACGCATCTGCGGATGAAGTGTTGGATTGGCTCAAACACACACCAATCATCGAACTGCCTGCGGCCAATGGCCTGGAGCGCGCGCTGCGCAAGGCGTCGATAGCGACCTGGTCGGCTGCTGCCGAGCGCGACTGGACCGACATGCCCGCACTGGCAGCCTTGGTGTTGCGAGTGCAGGACTGGCGCGAGGCATTGCGTGCCCCGCGTCCGCTTGCGCAGTGGTTGCAGTCCCTGCGCGCCCTGTTGGTGGCCAGCGGCCAGTGGTCCAAGCTCGAAGACGACGCTGCAGGCGGGCGGGTGCTGACGGCATTGCGCCTCCAAGAGGGGCAAGAGTCCGAACTGGAGGGCTGGGACAGCGCAGGCCGGCGAATGTCCCTCGCCGAGTTCACCCGCTGGGCCAACGAGGTGCTGGAGGCCGCTCGGTATGTACCCCCTTTGATGGGCGATGCGCCCGTCGTCGTGCTGTCCGCTGCCCCAGTTGCTTGCGCGTCCGTTTGCCGCCCTGGTATTGCCCGGTTGCGATGAAAAGCGGCTGCAGCCATCCCCCGAGCCTGTGGGCGACTGGACCCAGGCGCAGCGCCAGGCTTGGGGTTTGCCCACACGTGAATCTCTGGAAGTCGCCCAGCGCGCAGCTTGGCGCCATGCCTTGCAAACCCCAGCGGTGGATGTGCTCTGGCGCACCGGCGACGACGGCGGTGAGCCCTTGCTGGCCAGCGCACTGGTGCTGGCACTGCACCTCGGCGGCGGCGCCAGTGCGGGGGCAGACGACCGCATCCAGCGGGACCTGACGGCGATGCCGACGGCAAGACCCTTGCCCGACGGGCGGGCGCTGCCGGTCGTGCGGCTGTCGTCTACTGCGTATTCCGACCTGCGGCATTGCCCCTACCGCTTTTTTGCCCTGCGCCAGTTGGGCCTGCAAGAGGCGGACGAGCTGGCTGCCGAGGTGGACAAGCGTGACTTTGGCAACTGGCTACATGCCGTGTTGCAACACTTTCATGAGGCGTTGCTGGCCGACCCCACCGATGACGCGGCAGCCCGCATCGCCCGCTTGGACAGCGCCGCACAGGCCGTCACCCTGCAGCAGGGCTTGGGCGAGGGCGACTTTCTGCCGTTCGCTGCAGGCTGGCCGCAGGTGCGCGATGGCTATCTGCGCTGGCTCGTGCAGCATGAACAAGCCGGGGGGCAATTTCGGCAGGCCGAGGTGCAAGCCAGCCAGCCGCTCGGGGCCTTGCAATTGGTGGGCACCATCGACCGCATCGACGCTGTCTCGTTCACCGGCGAGCCCACGCCCCTGGTCATTGACTACAAGACAGAAAACATTGGCACGACCACTGCCCGTATCAAAGCCGGTGCCGAAGACACCCAACTCGCGTTCTACGCGGCCCTGCTGAGCCACGACACATTGCGCGCCGCCTACGTGAACGTGGGCGAGCGTGGCGAAACGCAAATGCATGAACAGGAAGAGGTGGTGCTCCTGCGCGACCTGCTGGTGGAGGGCATCCAGCACGACTTTGCCCGCATGGCCGCAGGCGCACCGATGCCTGCGCTGGGCGAGGGCGCCGTGTGTGACTACTGTGCTGCACGCGGCCTGTGCCGCAAGGACTTCTGGAATGACTGAGGCTTGCCAGTGACCGAACACGCCTACACGACTGCAGCCTACGAACACAACGGCCAGCCCGTCTCGCGCGAGGCCTTCTACGCCATTGCCTGCGACCCGCGCGCGCAGCGTGGCGGTGGAGGCCTGTGCCGGCGCCGGCAAGACCTGGATGCTGGTGTCGCGCATGCTGCGCGCCTTGCTGGACGGCGCCGCGCCGCACGAGATTCTGGCCATCACCTTCACCAAAAAGGCCGCCGGCGAAATGCGCCAGCGGCTGCAGGAGTGGCTGGAGACAGTTTGCCCAGGCCCCGCTCGACACGCTGATTGCAGAGCTGGTTGCAAGAGGAATCAGCCCCGAGCGCGCGCTGGATAAGCGCGAGGCGCTACAAAATTTATACCGACAGATGCTGGCCAGCGGCCGCCCGGTGCAGATCCGCACCTTTCACAGCTGGTTTGCCGCGCTGCTGCGCACGCGCCCCGCTGGCGCTGCTGCAGGCGCTGGGCTTGCCCGCCAACTTCGAACTGCTGGAAGACGATGCCGAAGCGGTGCGCGCAGGTGTGGCGGCCGTTTCCTGCACGCCGTGGCACCAGCGCCGCGTTGCGGGCCGACTACGAGGCCGTCGTGGCCGCGCCATGGCCGCTCCCAGACCCACAAGGCGCTGGCGGCGGCGCTGTCCAAGCGGGTCGAGTTTGATCTGGCCGATGCGGCAGGCGTGGTCGACGCCTCGGTGCCGCCGTTTCAGGTGCAGTACCCGGAGCTGGCCGCCTGCAACGAACCCGCCGATGCCCTGCGGGGCGACGCCTGCCACGCACGCTGGCTGGCCCGCGCCAAAGCGCTGGGGGCCGAGGCCAACAAGACGCCGCAAAAAGCGGCCGACGCCATCATCGATGCGCTGGCCTGCAGTGACCTGAACTCAGCGCCTGGACATGCTGCGCAAGGCCATGTTCGTGGCCAAGGAAGACCGGCTGTCGAAGAACCTGCGAGAAGTTCGCGCCGCGCAGGAGGCAGAGCCCGAGCTGCAGCGCTTGCTGACCGCCCGCCGCCAGCACGAGGCCTGGCAGCACCAGCAGCGCATGGCCCGCCTGGCGCGCTGCCTGATTGCCGCGTTTGCCGCCGTCAAGCACCAGCACGGCTGGGTGGACATGAACGACGTGGAGCGCACCGCCCAGGTCATGCTGGCCGACCCGATCTTGTCGGGCTGGGTGCAGGAGCGGCTGGACGCGCGCATCCGCCACCTGCTGATCGACGAGTTCCAGGACACCAACCCGCTGCAGTGGCAGGCGCTGCATGCCTGGCTGTCGGGCTATGCCGGCTCGGGCGGCGGTGCCAGTGGCCAGAAGCCGCCCAGCGTCTTCATCGTGGGCGACCCCAAGCAGAGCATTTACCGCTTTCGCCGCGCCGAGCCGCAGGTGTTCATCGCCGCGCAGGCCTTTGTGCGCGATGGCCTGGGGGGCGACCTGCTCAGCTGCGACCACACGCGCCGCAATGCCACGGGCGTGATCGCCGCCGTGAACCACGTGATGGGCGCGGCCCAGGCGCAGCACGAGACCAGCGGCTTTCGCGACCACACCACCGAATCGAAAGACCCCGGCGTGCTGCTGCGCCTGCCCGCCATCCTGCCGCCCGATAGCGACGGGCCGACGATGGCGCAGGCACCGACCCGTTTGCCTGGCGCGACAGCCTGACCGAGCCGCGCCACGAGGCCGAAGAAACCCAGCGCATGCGCGAATGCGCGCAGGCTGCGGCGTGGGTGGCCGTGCAGATCGCCGCATGGCACGCCGCCCAACGAGGTGCTGGTGCTGGCCCGCAAGCGCGACCGGCTCGCCGCCATGCAGGACGCCCTGCGCGCCCTGCACCTGCCGTGCGTGCAACCCGAAAAGGCCGACCTGTTCGACGCGCCCGAGGTGCAGGACATGGTGGCGCTGCTCGATGTGCTGGTGTCTACCGGGCACGACCTCTCGCTGGCGCGTGCGCTCAAGTCGCCGCTGTTCGGCTTGGGCGACGATGCCCTGGTGGCTCTGGCCGCATTGCGCCGCCAGCCACAGCATGCGACCAGCAGCTGGTTTGATTTACTTCAAAAAAGTGAGCTACTAGCGCTTGATACACAAGCGGTAGCGTGCCAATTTGACTCAATACAAGGCCTGGGTAGACGCCCTGCCGCCACACGACGCGCTGCATGCCATCTACCAGCATGGCGACGTGCTGGCCCGCTTTGCTGCCGCCGCGCCCGGCCGCGCAGCGCATGGCGGTGCTGGCCAATCTGCGCGCGCTGCTGTCGGCGTCGCTGCAGCACGACGGCGGTCGTTACCTCACGCCCTATGCGTTTGTACGGGCCATGAAAAAGGGCGGCGTGCGCGCACCGGGCCGGGTGGACGCGCAGGCGGTGCGCCTGCTCACGGTGCACGGCGCCAAGGGGCTGGAGGCGCGCTGCGTGCTGCTGCTCGACACCGACACCC
>CAWATB010000033.1:0-104586 GCA_963784815.1 uncultured Gammaproteobacteria bacterium
ACGGCGCGACGTTGTAGCCGAGCCGCAGTACCGGGTTGAACGCAGTCTGCCCGGTGACGGTGATGTCGCCCCAGTACGTCGCCTCGGTGTTGTACTTGTAGATCATCTGGTCGTGCTTCAGGAGCGTGCTCGACAGGCCCATGAATCCCAGCGACATGCTCAGTTCCTTCGTGCCCTTGTGGATGCCGGGCACCCACTTCTGCGCCTCGACATCCTCGACGTCCAGGTTGCGGGCCGCGTTGGGCGACTCGTGCAGCAGCTTGAAGGTCTTGACCGGGAGGGCGGGCGGGGTGTCCGCCGCCGCAGGCGCCTGCGCGAGCGCCACAGGCGCGGCCACAAGGCAGGCGCCGACAGCGACAAGGCTGATCGCCACAAGGAAATGCTTCACCGACATGCAGGCTCCTGTGCGGGCAACGGCCCGGGGAGCTGCTCCCTTTCCTCGCGTCGTCGATTGACGGCCCGAGCTCGCCCATCGCCGAGGCGACCTGCTGGCGCTCGCGCGCGAGGGGCTCGGCTGGAGGCTGGCGGCGCTCCTGCCAACCGAAGCCACCGCGTCATCGACGGCCTGAGCTCTGACGGCGCGGAGCCGCCCGGGTGGGCCTCGACGGAATTCGCCTGCTGCGGCGACGCGGCGTTCACCGGCTTGCCGGGGCTGGCGCCCTGGGCGGGCGTTCCGGCGTCGACTTCGGTGGTGCCGACCTGCGAGGGGGCTGAGCTGCCATCGATACGGGGCATGGTGGGTTCCTTGGTGGAGGTGGAGCGGCGCACAGGTGCGCAGGCCGTGCCCGCGCCGATCACCCGGTGAGCCCTGAGCGGACGACGAGGATATGGGCGCCGCCGATGCCTTGGCGACCGTGCCCGCGGCGACCGACGCATTGCCCGCGCCGGCTGCTTTGGCGGTGGTGGCTGCGCCGCTCAACATTGCGCAAGCCCAGGACGACGAGATTGATGCGCTTGACCATCTGGATGACGACCTGTTCCCCATCTTTGAAGAAGAGGCGATTGAACTTATTCCGCAGCTGGGTACGGCTTTGCGGCAATGGGTGGCCCGGCCGGACAATCTGAGTGCCCGCAGTGAGGTGTTGCGTGTGTTGCATACGCTCAAAGGCAGTGCCCGGCTTGCTGGCGCCATGCGCTTGGGGGAAATGTCCCATCGCTTGGAGTCGAGCATTGAGCAGATTGGCACTGAGCAAGTGCAGTCCGTTCAGCTGGAGCCTTTATTGACCCGATTTGATGCCCTGCAGGCAGCGTTCAAAGCTTTGGGCAAGATGCCGGTGGAGGAGGAACTGCCGGTCGCGGTGGGCAAGGTGCCCGCCACCGCGCCTGTGGAGCTTGTGCCCGCAGGCGTGCCGGTCAAGGTTCTTCCACGCGGCATGGTGCTGATGCCACCCGTGCGCCCGTCGGTCAACCAGTCGGTGCGTGTGCGTTCGCAACTTCTGGATCGCCTGGTCAATCAGGCCGGTGAAGTGATGATTTCCCGTGCCCGCATGGAAGCGCGCCTGACCCAGTTGCGTTCTTCGTTGACCGATCTGACCGGCAACCTGGACCGTTTGCGCCACCAGTTGCGCGACGTGGAGTTGCAGTCCGAGTCGCAGATGCAGTCGCGTTTGGCGCAGACCAAGGATTCCGCAAAAGCATTTGACCCGCTGGAGTTTGACCGCTTCACCCGTGTGCAGGAACTTACCCGCATGATGGCCGAGTCGGTGCACGACGTGGCCACCGTGCAGCGCAACTTGCAGCGTTCGGTGGAGGGGGCGGAAGACGACCTCATCGCCCAAGGCCGGCAGGCACGCGAGCTGCAACGCGATTTGCTGCGCACGCGCATGGTCGAGTTTGAAAGCATTTCGGAGCGCCTCTATGGCGTGGTGCGGCAGGCCGCCAAGGATGCTGGCAAGCAGGTCAAGCTGGATATCACCGGCGGTTCCATCGAAATGGACCGCGGCGTGCTTGATCGCATGGCGCCTGCATTTGAACACTTGTTGCGCAACTCGGTTGGGCATGGCATCGAGGGCGCAGCCGAGCGCGCCAGCGCCGGAAAATCACCCGTCGGAACCATCACCATTCATGTCAACCAGGAAAGCAACGACGTATCGGTTGCTTTCAGCGACGATGGCGCGGGCCTGCATCTGGACAAGATCCGCGCCAAGGCTATTGCCAATGGTCTGCTGGCTGCTGATGCCCCGTTGAGCCAAGGTGATGCTGCCAATCTGATTTTCATGGCCGGATTTTCCACGGCGGACCATGTCACGGAGCTATCCGGACGGGGCATTGGGATGGATGTCGTTCGCTCAGAAGTCAATTCCCTGGGCGGTCGCATCGAGACCACGACCGAGCCAGGACGTGGAACCACATTCAAGCTGGTTTTGCCGTTGACGACCGCGGTCACCCAGGTGGTGATGCTGCGCGTGGGCGACTTCACCATCGGTGTCCCCTCCGGGCTTGTGGAGACTGTTTTGCGCACCCCTGCAGCCACATTGGAGCAGGCCTATCTGCATGACAGCTTTGACATGGGTGGGCAGGCGATTCCATTCTTCTGGGCGGGCGCCTTGTTGCAGGTATCCGCGCAAAGCAATGAAACCCAAACCAAGACCCTGTCGGTTGCGGTGTTCCGTAGCGCGGGGCAGCGCCTGGCCCTGCATGTGGATGAAGTCCTGGGCAACCGAGAAGTGGTGGTCAAAAATCTCGGTCCACAACTGGTGCAATTGCCAGGTTTGGCGGGTGTATCGGTGCTGGCGTCCGGTGCGGTTGCCCTGATTTACAACCCGGTGGCCCTGGCCGCTGTGTACGGAGAGCAGGCGCGCCAGTTGCACAGGTCGGCAGTGACGGCTGCTGCCAGCGGCAGCGACGCGGCAAACACCTTGGCAACCCCGGTGGGTGGTGTCAATCTGGTCCCTCTGGTGCTGGTGGTGGACGATTCGATCACGGTTCGCCGGGTGACGCAACGTTTGCTCAAGCGCGAGGGCTATCGTGTGACCCTTGCCTCCGATGGCTTGGACGCGCTGGAAAAACTCCAGGAAGAAAAACCGACGGTGGTGCTGTCCGATATCGAAATGCCGCGCATGGATGGTTTCGATCTGGCACGCAATATTCGCAGTGACCCCCGGCTGCGCGACCTCCCCATCATCATGATCACGTCCCGTATCGCGGGTAAGCACAGGGAACACGCCAAGGAACTGGGCGTGGACCACTATCTGGGCAAACCCTATTCGGAAGAGGAACTGCTCGGCTTGGTGCGCAGCTATTGCACGGCTGACGTGGAGGTCTGAGGATTCTTGCGGACCGCGGCGCGCGCGGCGTTGCCGCCTAAGCGCAAGTTGCGGCGCAAGCATGCCAGGCCGACCTCGCATTTTTTGTGCATCGCAGCCGTTAAAATCCAGCCATGTCTGGCGATTCTGCACCCATCAACCTCACGAACCATTTCCTGATTGCAATGCCCGGACTGGACGATGCAATTTTTTCCAAAAGCGTGGTCTATGTCTGTGAGCACACCCAGCGTGGGCGCCTTGGGGCTGGTGATCAACAAGCCGGCCGATATCAAAATGGCCACCCTGTTTGGCAAGGTGGATCTGCCCCTGAAGCGCCCGGACCTGACGGACGAGCCCGTGTTCCAGGGTGGCCCGGTGCAGATCGAGCGCGGTTTTGTGCTGCACGAAGCCATTTTCGCGGCCAGCGAAAAGCCAGAGCAGCGCTTTGTACGCCTCCACCATGACCATCCCCGGCGGCCTGGAGATGACCACCTCCAAGGACGTGCTCGAAGCGCTGTCCAACGGGGCTCGGTCCGCGCCGGGTGCTGGTGTCGCTGGGCTATTCGGCCTGGGGCGAAGGCCAGCTGGAGACCGAACTGGGCGAGAACAGCTGGCTCACGGTGGATGCCGACCAGTCCGTCATTTTTGACACACCGGTTGAACAGCGCTACGACAAGGCGTTGGCCCTGCTGGGTCTGCAGTCCTGGATGATTTCGTCGCAGGTGGGCCACGCATGAGCGGCGCGCCACCGACCTGCCCGCAGGTGTCGGTGCCAGCCACATTTGAATACCTTTCTGGCGATCGATTTCGGACTGAAACGCACCGGCGTTGCGGTGGGCAACCGCTTGCTGCGCACCGCCCAGCCGGTCGGCTCGGTGCAGGCCGAGGGCGATGCCCGGTTTGCACTGATCGCAAAGCACCTGAAGGAATGGCAGCCCGATGCGCTGGTCATTGGTGTGCCCTACCACCCCGATGGCGCAGCCCACGAGAACACGGCACGGGCCAAAAAATTTGGCCGCCAGCTGCACGGCCGCTTCAAGCTGCCGGTGTTTGAGGTGGATGAGCGCTACAGCACGACCGAGGCCCTGGCCAGCGGTGCCAAAGATGCCGACGCCGCGTCGGCCTGCATTATTTTGGAACAGTTTTTGAGGAGTTTGCCGTGAGTACATTGACGAGCGTGGGGGCGCTATTGCTTGATGCGGAGGCGTTGTACCGGGAGTTGTTGCGCGGGTGTGCAATCAATGTCAGTGGCGCGAATACCCGCCTGGTCGGCATCACGTCGGGCGGCGCCTGGCTGGCCGAGCGCCTGCAAAAGGACATGAACCTGCCAGGCCAGGCCGGCAAGATTTCATCGGCCATGCACCGCGACGACTTTGCCCAGCGCGGGCTGTCCAGCGGCGGCCAGACGGTGCTGCCGTTTGATGTGAATGGCGCCGACATTCTGATCCTGGACGACGTGCTCTACACCGGGCGCACCTTGCGCGCCGTGATCAACGAACTGTTCGACTACGGCCGCCCGGCCAGCGTGAAACTGGCCGTGCTGGTGGACCGCGGCGGGCGCGAGCTGCCGGTGCAGGCCGACTTTGCGGCCGCGCGCGTCACGCTGGCACCGAACCAGTCACTGGCTCTGGCGCGCAGCGAATCCGGTGTCATTCAGTTTTGACGTGAAGGACGTCTGACATGTTCAGCTCCCACGTTCATCACTTTGTGTATTCACAGCCCCCCGAGGGGGCGCAAGCCTCCCTTGGGGCGGCCCGACAGGAGGCTTGACATGCTCTACAAACGCAACCCCCAACTCAACAAGCACGGCGAACTGGTGCACCTGCTGTCGATCGAAGGCCTGCCCAAAAGCATCCTGACCCACATCCTGGACACGGCAGCCAACTTCGTCTCGGTCAACGACCGCGAAGTGAAGAAGGTGCCGCTGCTGCGCGGCAAGAGCGTGTTCAACCTGTTCTTCGAGAACTCCACGCGCACCCGCACCACCTTCGAGATTGCCGCCAAGCGCCTGTCGGCCGACGTCATCAACCTGGACATTGCGCGCTCGCTCGGCCTCCAAGGGCGAGTCGCTGCTGGACACCATTGCCAACCTGAGCGCCATGGCCGCCGACATGTTCGTCGTGCGCCACAGCGAATCGGGCGCGCCCTACCTGATCGCCCAGCACGTGGCGCCCCATGTGCACGTGATCAATGCCGGTGACGGCCGCCACGCCCACCCGACGCAGGGCCTGCTGGACATGTTCACCATCCGGCACTACAAGAAGGACTTCTCCAACCTCACGGTGGCCATCGTCGGCGACGTGCTGCACTCGCGCGTGGCGCGCTCCGACATCCACGCGCTCACCACGCTGGGCTGCGCCGAGGTGCGCGTGGTCGGCCCCAAGACCCTGGTGCCGTCCGACCTGGCGCAGATGGGCGTGCGGGTCTGCCACACGCTGGAAGAGGGCATCAAGGACTGCGACGTCATCATCATGCTGCGCCTGCAGAACGAGCGCATGAGCGGCGCGCTGCTGCCCTCCATGCACGAGTTCTTCAAGAGCTATGGCCTCACGCCCGAGAAGCTGCAACTGGCCAAGCCCGATGCCATCGTCATGCACCCCGGCCCGATCAACCGCGGCGTCGAGATCGACTCGGCGGTGGTCGACGGCAAGCAAAGCGTGATCCTGCCGCAGGTGACCTTCGGCATCGCGGTGCGCATGGCGGTCATGAGCATCGTCGCCGGCAATGAAGCCGATCCCCGAGAGCACACGACGTATGAAAATACTGATCAAAGGCGGCCGGGTCATCGATCCCGCCAGCGGCTACGACGAAAATGCCGATGTAGCCCTCGTCGGATCTGCGGTTGTAGCTATTAAAAACATAGCATCTGACTTCGACGCCCGACACCACCATCGACGCCACCGGCTGCATCGTCATGCCCGGTCTGGTCGATCTGGCGGTGCGCCTGCGCGAACCCGGCCATGAGCACGCCGGCATGCTGGCCTCGGAAATGGCGGCGGCGGTGGCCGGTGGCGTCACCAGCGTGGTCTGCCCGCCCGACACCGAGCCGGTGCTGGACGAGGCCGGTCTGGTGGAAATGCTGCGCCACCGCGCCGAGCGGCTGCAGCAGGCCCGCGTGTTTCCGCTGGGCGCGCTGACCCGCAACCTGGAGGGCGAGGTGCTGACCGAGATGCTGCACCTCACGCAGGCCGGTTGCGTCGGCTTCAGCCAGGCCGAAGTGCCTCTGGCCAACACCCAGGCCCTGCTGCGCGCGCTGCAGTACGCCAGCACCTTTGGCTACACCGTGTGGCTGCGCCCGCAGGAGCTGCACCTGGGCAAGGGCGTGGCGGCCAGCGGCCCGCTGGCCACGCGCATGGGCCTGTCCGGCGTGCCGGTGGCGGCCGAGACGATTGCGCTGCACACCATCTTCGAGCTGGTGCGCTCCACCCAGGCGCGCGTGCACCTGTGCCGCCTCAGCAGCGCCGCCGGCGTGGCGCTGGTGCGCCAGGCCAAGGCCGAGGGCCTGCCGATGACCTGCGATGTCAGCATCAACTCCCTGCACCTGACCGATATGGACATCGGCTACTTCGACAGCCGCATGCGCCTGAATCCGCCGCTGCGCCAGCAGCGCGACCGCGACGCCCTGCGTGCCGGTCTGGCCGACGGCACCATCGACGCGCTGGTGTCCGACCACACCCCGGTGGACGAAGACGCCAAGACGCTGCCGTTTGCCGAGAGCGAGCCGGGCGCCACCGGCCTGGAGTTGCTGCTCAGCCTGACGCTCAAGTGGGCGCAGGACAGCGGCATTCCGTCTGCAGTCGGGCCCTGGGCGTGGTGACCCACCAGCCCGCAGCCGTGGTCGGCTCGGCGCTGGGCGCCTTGGCGGCCAGCGCCGGGCGGCTGGTGGTGGGCGGTGTGGCCGATATCTGTGTGTTCGACCCGCAAGCGGCCTGGGTGGTCGAGCCCACGGCCCTGCGCAGCCAGGGCCACCACACGCCGTTTGGCGGCTATGAGCTGCCCGGGCGCGTGCGCGCCACGCTGGTCGGGGGGCACCTTGCCTATCGCGCGTGACGCACCTGTCGTGTCGGACCAACTGATGGCATGGACGTTGGCATGAAGCGCCTGCGTGCCTGCTGGCGCCTGTTGCGGGTGGTGGTGCACATCGCTGGCTGGCGTGTGGACCATCGCGCTGGTCTTTCCGCGCCTGTCGCCGGCCCAAAGGGATGCACGGGTTCAGGTCTGGGCCCTCGAACATGCTTGCGCGTCTAGCTATCAAATTGGTAGTAAAGGGGCATCCACCGGCAAGTGGCCCCATGCTGCTGGTGGCCAACCATATTTCCTGGCTCGACATTGTCGTCATGCACGCGGCCCGCCATTGCCGCTTTGTCTCCAAGGACGAAGTTGCGCGCTGGCCCTTGGTCTCCACGCTGGCCAACGCTGCCGACACGCTGTACATCACCCGCGAATCCCGCCGCGACGCCATGCGCGTGGTGCACCAGATGGCGCAGTGCCTGCGCGACGGCGATGTGCTGGCCATCTTTCCGGAGGGCACGACCGGCGATGGCTCGACGCTGCTGCCCTTCCACGCCAACCTGCTGCAGGCCGCCATTTCGGCCGATGCGCCCGTGCAACCGGTGGCGCTGCAGTTTGTGGATGCCACAACCGGACAGATCAGTTTTGCCCCCTGTTACGTGGGGGATGACACGCTGTGGCAATCGCTGTGGCGCACGCTGTGCGCCAACGATGTGCAGGCGGTGGTGCAGTTTGGAGCGCCACAGCTGGCCCAGGGCCGCGACCGCCGCGCCTGGGCAGCCGATCTGCGCGAGACGATTGCAGCACTGCGCGGCTTGGGCTCCTAGCACCCGTGCCGTAGCGTCGCCACGTGCTCCATCTCGGCGCTCCCTGCCGATTCATTCCAGAATGGTTTGACGTAACTCAAGGAAGTTCCAAAAACGGCCTTCAAGGACTTACCCTATGTTGCGTTGCAGCGTACAGTTTCGTCAACGGTCAAACCTGTTCATGCGCCGGACTGTGACACCATCCGCTCCCCATTGCGGCAGCACCTTGACTGATTGGCGAATTGGTTTTTTAGGCAATTGGCATTTCAATTAAGGAAAACATCCCATGACAACAGAAACTGAGGTCAAAAAGGCGCCCTTCGTGATCGAGTGGCGTGACGGATTCAAGATCGGTGTTGCGCAGGTGGACCAGGAGCACCGGCACTTGTTCACTCTGGTGCGGGCGTTGAATCTTGAATCGGTTGACCAGACCGTGGAAGAGCTGCTGGATTACGTCGTCACGCATTTCTCCAACGAGCAGGAGATGATGGAGAAAAGTGGCTATCCCGCGTTTGAACAGCATCTGAAGCTGCACGAAGAGTTCGCGGCACAGGTCGCCGATTTCCTGGGCAGTGGCACCGGATGGACGGAAGACCGCGTGCAGGAGTTGCGCCGCTTCCTGAACAAGTGGCTGATCGGGCATATCATGACCCACGATCTGCGCTTCGGAAAATGGTACGCAAGCCAGGCCGCACAAAGCGCCGCATTGGTTCAGCCGGTTGCGCGCCCCAGCGGATTTTTTGCCCGCCTGTTTGGCTCCAGAAAGCATGGCGGCTCAGCGCATTCTGCTCCCCCGCGGCATCGTGTGTAGTGCCGGCAAATAGCTGGTCCCGCCAGTAGGAATCGAACCTACATCTAGCACTTAGGAGGCACTCGTTCTATCCATTGAACTATGGCGAGGGGGCAGGGGATTGTAAGGCCCGTCGCCGTGCTCACTTGGTGAGGTGGCGCATGGCCTCTTCCAGGCCCTTGAGGGTCAGCGGGTACATGCGCTGGTGCACGATCTGCTGCATCACGGCTGATGCTCTGACGGTACTGCCACACGCCTTGCGGTTCGGGGTTGATCCAGGCGAACTTGGGGAAGGCGTGGATCAGGCGCTGCAGCCATTCGGCGCCGGCCTCTTCGTTGTTGTATTCCACGCTGCCGCCAGGCTGCAAAATTTCGTATGGGCTCATGGTCGCGTCGCCCACGAAGATCAGCTTGTAGTCCTTGTTGTACTTGCGGATGATGTCCCAGGTCTCGAACTTTTCGGCAAAGCGGCGCCGGTTGTTCTTCCACATGAAGTCGTAGACGCAGTTGTGGAAGTAATAGAACTCCAGGTGCTTGAACTCGGTCTTGGTGGCGCTGAACAGTTCTTCCACGCGCTGGATGTGCTCGTCCATGGTGCCGCCCACGTCCATCAGCAGCAGCACCTTGACGTTGTTGTGGCGCTCGGGCCGCATCTTGATGTCGAGGTAGCCGGCGTTGGCCGCGGTCCTGCTGATGGTTTCGTCCAGGTCCAGCTCATCTTCGTGGCCTTCCCGGGCGAATTTGCGCAGGCGGCGCAGCGCCACCTTGATGTTGCGTGTGCCCAGTTCCTGGGTGTCGTCGTAGTCCTTGTAGGCGCGCTGATCCCAGACCTTGACTGCGCTCTTGTTGCGTCCCTTGTCCTGACCGATGCGGATACCTTGAGGATTCTGGCCGTAGGCGCCAAAGGGGGATGTGCCGCCGGTGCCAATCCACTTGCTGCCGCCTTCGTGGCGTTCCTTTTGTTCCTCAAAACGCTTTTTCAGCGTTTCCATCAGCTCGTCCCACCCCATCTTCTGGATCTTGGCCAGTTCTTCGGGGCTGAGATTGAGTTCCAGGTTCTTGCGCAGCCACTCCAGCGGAATGTCTTTGGTGAAGTCCGCCAGCATTTCCACGCCCTTGAAGTAAGCGGCAAAGGCGCGGTCGAACTTGTCGTAGTGTTTCTCGTCCTTTACCAGCGAGGTGCGGCTCAGGTAGTAGAAGTCGTCAATCTTGTAGCCAGTAGGCTCGGCATCGTCATCGGCCTGCGGTGTCTTGGGGCCGACCACGCCTTTTTGCAGGGCTTCGAGCAGGGTCAGGTATTCCTTGACCGAAACCGGCAGCTTGGCAGCGCGCAGGGTCGCTCGGGGTGAGCCACCCAGCCGGGTCATGCCGCCCTAACGCCCAGCGCATGATGTCCAGGCTCTGGTCCAGCACCTGTCCATCCGTCAGCACCAGCACCGGCACGGTCGCTTTGGGCGAGGCCTGCAACAGACCCTGAGGCTTGTCGCGCAGCACAACTTCGCGCAGCTCGCAAACCTGGCCACTCACCGCCAGTGCCAGCCTGGCGCGCATGGCATACGGGCAGCGGCGAAAGGAATACAGAACGGGAAGGGCAGCACTCACGCGGTATCGTCCCCATCCGCGATTTCTTCGCGGGTGATGCTACGAAGGAGGGCACCCGGCTGCCGCGCGCCCAGGTGCGGTTGCCCGCGCTGCTCGGCCAGGTCCATCTGGCGCTGGCGCTCGGCCAGGGCGCGCTCCTGCTCCGCCGAGCGGGTGCCGTGGCAGTAGGGGCAGCTCACGCCGCGCACGAAGTGGGGTGATGCCCGTTCCGCCTCACCGAGCGGCATGCGGCACGACCTGCACAGCTGGTGATGGCCGGGCGCCAGGCCATGGCCCACGGACACGCGCTCATCAAACACAAAACAGTCGCCTTGCCAACGGCTGGCTTCCTCGGGCACGGTCTCCAGGTACTTGAGGATGCCGCCTTCGAGGTGGAACACCTCGTCAAACCCGTGCGACTTGAGCAAAGCGGTGGACTTTTCGCAGCGGATGCCACCGGTGCAGAACATCGCCACGCGGGGCTTGCCCGCCAGCACACCACCCGGTTGTTTTTCGCGTTCGACCCAGGCCGGGAACTCCGCAAAGCTCTTGGTGTGCGGGTTGATGGCGCGCTCGAACGTGCCGACGCCCACCTCATAGTCGTTGCGCGTGTCTACCACCACCACATCGGGGTTGTCGATCAGCGCGTTCCAGTCTTCGGGTTTGACGTAGGTGCCTGCATTGCGCGCCGGGTTCAGGCCCGGCACGCCCATCGTCACGATCTCGCGCTTGAGGCGCACGCGCATGCGGTAGAACGGCAGGTGCTCAGTGGGCGCCTCTTTGTGTTGCAGGTTGGCAAAGCGGGCGTCGTTGCGCAGCCAGGCTAGCACGGCGTGCACGTCAGCGGGCGCGCCTGCAATGGTGCCGTTGATGCCTTCGGGCGCCAGCAGCAGCATGCCGCGCACTCCGCGCTCATCGCACAGGGCTTGCAGGGGCTCGCGCAGCGAAGCACAGTCAGGCAGGTCCACAAACTGGTAAAGCGCAACGGTGAGATAGCGGGGTGTGACCGAGTCCACGAAATGAATAAAAGAGCAGAAAAGAAGGCTGATGATAGCGGTCACTTTTCGTTACGATGCGGGAGTCCCCAACGCGCACCCAAGGTGTTTTATGGCCCAGGAATCCACTGTCAACCTGTTTCGTCGGCTGGAGCAGCTCAATGGCATTGGCGCTGCGCTGTCCAGAGAGCGCGACATTGACCGCTTGCTGGAAAACATTTTGGAGGCGGCCAAGGCCATCACTGGCGCCGACGGTGGCACGCTTTACAGCGTGACCGAGGATGAAACCGCGCTCAAATTCGAGATCTTGCGCACCGACTCGCTGGACATTCGCCTCGGTGGCACCACGGGCAAGCCCATTGATTTTCCCCATCTGCCGCTGCGCAACGCCGATGGAACGCCCAACGATTCGCTGGTGGCCGCCCACGCCGCCATTCACGACCGCACGGTGAACATCGCCGATGCCTACAGCGCCGAGGGATTCGACTTTTCGGGCACCCGTGCGTTCGATGTCCGCACGGGTTACCGGTCGAAGTCGTTCCTCACGGTGCCGATGAAGAACCACGACCACGAGTTGATCGGTGTGCTGCAGCTCATCAATGCACGCCATCGGGAGACCGGCGAGGTCACCACGTTCTCAGCGGCTGACCAGGGCCTGGCCGAGTCGCTGGCGTCGCAGGCGGCCATTGCGCTGACCAACCGCTTGCTCATCACGCAGCTCGAAAGGCTGTTCGAGTCGTTCGTGAACCTGATCAACCTGGCGATCGACGAAAAGTCGCCCTACACCGGCGGCCACTGCCAGCGCGTGCCCGCGCTCACCATGATGCTGGCCGAAGCGGTGGATGCGTACTGATCAAGGCCCGCTGGCGGGCTTCAAGATGAGTGACCGTGACCGGTACGAGCTCAAGATGGCCGGCCTGCTGCACGACTGCGGCAAGATCACCACGCCCGTGCACGTGGTCGACAAGGCCACCAAGCTGCAGACCCTGTACGACCGCATCGGCCTGGTGGACACGCGGTTTGAAGTCTTGAAGCGCGATGCCGAACTGGCCGCGCTGCGCCGCCAACTGGCCTTGCGCCCGGTGGTGGACGCACGCGCCGAAGGGCAGGAGCTGCAGGCGCTGCAGCACGAGATCCATGCGCTGGAAGATGACCGCGAGTTTCTGCGCCGCTGCAACACGGGTACCGAGGCCATGCGCGCCGAAGACCAGCAGCGCGTGCGCGACATCGCCGCCATGCGCCACTGGCGCAATCCGCAGGGTGTGCAGACGAGCTTCTTGAGCGCTGAAGAGGTGGAGAACCTCACTATCCGCTCCGGCACGCTGAACCAAGCCGAGCGCGACACCATCAATTACCACATCGTCGCCACCATCAAGATGCTGGAGACGCTGCCCTGGCCACGCCACTTCAAGAACGTGCCCGAATACGCCGGCGGCCACCACGAGCGCATGGACGGCAAAGGCTACCCGCGCGGCCTCACGCGCGACCAGATGTCGCTGCAGGCCCGCATGATGGGCATTGCCGACATCTTTGAAGCGCTGACGGCCGCAGACCGGCCGTACAAAAGCGGCATGACCCTGTCGCAGGCGCTGGCCATCCTGTGCAAGATGCGCGACAACGGCCACATCGATCCGGAGCTGTTCGAAGTGTTTGTGCGCGAAGGCGTGTACCTGCGGTACGGGCAGGAGTTTTTGGACGCAGGGCAGGTTGATGCGGTGGAAATTGCGGCGCTGGGGTTTGTGTAGGGCTTGGGCTGCGGTGTGCCGGTGGTGACCTTGTGGTGCGCACTCGTCTGGACTGCAGGGCCAGCGACGTACCGGATTTGCCCGCCGAGGCGAGGTCCCATTATTGGCCTGCAATAGGATCTTAGTAATCAAAAAAGATAGCTACTTGTGCAGGAGAGATAAGCGATAGAGGCTGTTTTGGCTTAAATTTTTGCCATGCCAGTACGAGCTTCCGCCATGAGCCACGTACTGAAGGCTGCCATGGCGCTCGTGGATGGGCGTGACTGCAACCGCGTAAGCCAGTACGCCCCCCGGTGCAGCGCCTGCGCAAAGGGCCGCACCAGCCGCCCTTGCTGCAACTCTCGCTCGAACATGTTCACCGGTAGCAGCGCTATCCCCGCGCCCTGGGCGGCGGCTTCTGCCAGCGTCAGGGACGAGTCGAACACCGCGCCGCGCACCACGGGGCAGGGCGCACCCGCAGCGTCGAACCAGGCCGACCACTCGTCGGAGCGGTAACTGCGCAGCAGCGGCTGGCGTGCCAAGTCGGCGGCGGTGCGCAGGCCATGTGCCAGCGCCGGGGTGCACATCACGGACATCGGCGCGTCCATGATGCGTTCAGCGTGGGTGCCATGCCATGCTCCGTCGCCAAAGCGGATCGCGTAGTCCAGCCCTTCGCCCGCCATGTCCACCCGGTTGTTGTGCGTGAGCAGGCGCAGGTCTACAAACGGGCAGGCCTGCTGAAAGTCGCGCAGCCGGGGCAGCAGCCAGCCCACGGCGAAGGTGCCCACTGCGCCCACGGTCAGCACTTCGCGCGGGCGGGTGTCGCCCAGTTTTTCCAGCGCCCGCGCCAGGTTGCTAAAAGATTCCGTCACCACCGGCAGCAGCGCTTGCCCTTCGTCCGTCAGGGCCAGCCCGCGCGGCAGGCGGCGGAACAGTGGCTTGCCCAAGCGCTCTTCCAGGTTGCGGATGTGCTGGCTGACCGCTGTCTGGGTCACATGCAGCTCGGTGGCGGCACGGGTCAGGTTCAGGTGGCGGGCCGATGCCTCAAAGGCGCGCAGGGCATTCAGGGGCAGGTGCATGAAGATCTATAAGTTTTTCTTGGGGCTTGCCGCAATTATTGCCGTTGGTGCAAAGTTATTCTTCTGCGTATCGTTCGCCGCTTGTCTATTCACTTGTGAAGAACGCTATGCAAAGACGACAGTTTTCCTTGGGCCTGATGGCGGGTGCGGCGGTGCCCCTGTGGGGTTGCGCCGCCGTTGGCAACGCCAAGAGCCCGGACCCCACCGCCCGCCAGTGGAACGACACGCTGGCCCACATCGAACGCACCGCCCAGGGCCGGCTGGGCGTGGCCATGTTGGACACGGGGTCGGGCCTGGCGCTCGGCTGGCGGCAGGACGAGCGGTTTGCCATGGCCAGCACATTCAAGGCAGTGTTGGCAGGCTGGATGCTGGCGCTGGTGGACCAGGGCAAGGAGCGGCTGGATGCGCGCGTGGTGTACGGCCGCGATGCCGTCGTGGACTACTCCCCGGTGAGCGGCCCGCGCGCAGGCGATGGCGGCGGGTTGACGGTGGCTGAACTCTGCGCTGCCACGGTCAGCCTGAGCGACAACACCGCCGCCAACGTGCTGCTGGCGCGCCACGGCGGCCCAGCCGGGTTCACGGCCTTTGTGCGATCCCTGGGTGACAGCACCACCCGACTGGACCGCACCGAACCCACGCTGAACGAAGCCAAGGTGGGCGACCCGCGCGACACGACCACGCCGCTGGCCATGTTGCAGACCTTGCAGAAGCTGGCGCTGGGCGATGCACTCGGCCCCGCGTCGCGCGCTTGGCTGCAGCGCTGGCTGGTAGAGACGAGCACCGGCGACAAGCGCCTGCGCGCGGGCGTGCCGGGCTGGAAGGTGGGGGACAAGACGGGCACGGCCAGCGGTGGCACGTCCAACGACATCGGCGTGTTGTGGCCCCCGGGCGGCGGCGCGCCAGTGCTCGTGACGTGTTACCTCACCGAGTCCACGGCCAAACCCGAGCAGCGTGACGCGGCCATTGCGCAGGTGGCGAAGGCCGTGGCGGCGGCGCGGCAGGGGTAAACCTGCGACCTCGCTCCAAACCGTTCGGGCTGAGCCTGTCGAAGCCGTGTGCAGCGCTTCGACAGGCTCAGCGTGAACGGCTGTGTAGTTCAGAGTGGCGCATCCCGGAGCCTCAGAGCTTCTTGACCAGCACCTGGCTGCGCCGATCCCAGTTGTACTTGCGCTTGCGCGCATCCGGCAGCCAGTCTGGGTCCACGGGCTGAAAACCGCGCTTGATGAACCAGTGCATGGTGCGGGTGGTCAGCACAAAGATGCTGTCCAGCCCGGCGGCGCGAGCGCGCTGCTCGATGCGCTTGAGCAGTTTTTCGCCATCGCCCGTGCCCTGGCTTTGCGGCGATACGGTCACGGCAGCCATTTCGGCTGTTTTTGATTCGGGGTAGGGATAGAGCGCTGCGCAGCCAAAGATCACGCCGTCGTGTTCGATGATGGTGTAGGCGGCAATGTCGCGCTCAATCTCGGTGCGGTCGCGTTTCACCAGCGTTCCATCGTTTTCGAAAGGCTCGATCAGTTGCAGGATGCCGCCCACATCGTCAATGGTGGCCTCGCGCAGTTCTTCGAGTTTTTCGTCGATCACCATGGTGCCGATGCCATCGTGCACATACACCTCCAGCAACAGCGATCCATCCACCGCAAACGGCAGGATGTGGCTGCGTTCCACGCCTGCCTTGCAGGCCTTCACGCAGTGCTGCAGGTAAAAGCCCGTGTCCGTGGGAGTTTGTGCCGTGGGCAGCGTGGCCAGCAGTGCCTGGGCCGCTGCCAGCGGCAGCTCGGTGTCGATGGGGTTTTCTTCGCTCTCGGGTTCGCCGGGCAACATGCGGATGCCTTGCACCTCGCTCAAGAAGATCAGTTTGTCCGCCCGCATCTCAATCGCCACGCTGGTTGCCACTTCTTCCATGCTCAGGTTGAAGGCTTCGCCGGTGGGCGAAAAACCAAATGGCGACAGCAGCACCAGCGCGCCCATGTCCAGCGTGCGCTGGATGCCCGCCACGTCTACCTTGCGCACCAGGCCCGAGTGCTGAAAATCCACCCCGTCCACAATGCCCACGGGCCGCGCTGTGAGGAAGTTGCCCGAAATCACCCGCACCGTGGCGCCCGCCATGGGCGTGTTGGGCAGGCCCTGGCTGAAAGCCGCCTCAATCTCATAACGCAGCTGGCCCGCAGCCTCCTGCGCGCAGTCCAAGGCCACCGAGTCGGTGATGCGGATGCCATGCGAATACTTGGCCGCGTGCCCCTTGGCCGCCAGTTGCTCGTTCACCTGCGGGCGAAAACCGTGCACCAGCACGATGCGCACACCCATGGCCTGTATCAGCGCCAAGTCCTGCGCAATGTTGTGCAGCTTGCCCGCGGCAATGGCTTCACCCGTCAGTCCGATCACAAAGGTCTGGTTGCGGAACTTGTGGATATACGGCGCCACCGAGCGAAACCAGGGGACGAAGGTGAAGTTGAAGACAGCGGACATGAATGAGGGTGATGTGTAGGGCGATGGGGGAAACGCGTGAGGAGCGAATGATAAGTGTCCTTAGAGACACACTGCGCTGGAACGTGGGCTCAGCTGTGCTGGCCTTCCAACAGCGCCGCGATACGGCCGCGCCATCGTTCTGCATCCTCTTTCCGATCAAAGCCGCCCAGGTGCATAGGGCGCTCGCCCTGCACTGCAAGGCGCAGTACGTAATTGGGTCCGTCTTCAGAGGCGCGTTCCAGAATGTCGGGTGGCGCAAAGCGATCAAAACCAATGGACACATTGCGCGAACCCAGCGGCCAGCGCGAGGTGCGCAGAACACGGCGCCCGGCGGCGTCGAATTGCAGCGACAGCACCCGTCCAAAAGCGATCACCAAAAACAGCACGCCCAGTGCGCAGGCCGCCAGCACACAGGCTGCAGCCAGTAGCAGGTGGGGCCAGGGCGTCTGCACGCTGGCGTGTATTACAAAGGGCACAGGAATCAGGAACATGCTCAGGCCGATGACGCCCACAAAGAGCCGCATCGGTGCCGAGATGTGTTCTGCGTAGCGCAGTCCGTCGGGAGATTCAGAAAACCCGCTGGTCACAGCTTTCCTTGGTGGTTTGTACCGCGATGCGGCCATGTTGCGAGCATTGCATGGCTGCGTGTCAGTCCCTGCGGGGCGCTGCAGCATCCGGGCTGCGTGCCCTGAATGCAGCGAGTTTGGCCCCGAACGGCTCCAGCACCAAGCCTTCTTCCGGCAGCGTGCCAGCGGCACCCGAGGGCGCAGCCAGCGCAATGCCGCAGTCCTTGAGCAGGGCCACCATCTCCAACGGCGCAATGGTGCCGTGCTCCAGCAACGCGTCCACCGTGCGTCCCAGGGCCTCGCGGTGGTCTTGCAGCAGCGTCTGGGCGCGCTGGTACTGCTGCTGCATCAGGGCTTCAATGGCCTCGTTGCTCGGGCCTACGTCGGTGTTCACATGGTTGTCCATCTCCATCGTGACGTCGGTGCGGGCCAGTCGTGCACCAAAGCCGTGGTGGCGGATGTAGCGCGCTGCCTCGGCCGTCACCTGCTTAAAGTCTTGCTCGGCGCCCGTGGTGCAGGCCATTTCGCCAAACACCAGTTCCTCGGCCACGCGCCCGGCCAGGCCGACACACATCATGTCCAGCGCGTTCTGGCGTGTGGTGGCTTTCAGGCTGGAGAAGCTGTTGTACCCACCCTCGAACGAGGCGATGTTGATCTTCACCTCTTGCGGGGCGTGGCCGAACAGCACGCAGTAGGCCAGGCCGTGTCCCGCCTCGTGCACGGCCAGCAGCGCGCGAAAGTCTGCATTGGCCCGTTGCTTGAGCCGGTTCAGCTCCAGCGTGACAGGGAAAGCGGCCTGCGCCGTGCCTTCTGGCCCTTGGCCCCGCACCAGCAGATGCCGCTTGTCTGGCGCCAGGTGGATGGCGAACTCTTGCGCCAGTGCAAGCTGCTCCTGCATCACCCAGAGCGCGGCGTTGACCAGGTTGGCGCTCAAGATGGCGTGCACCGACGAGAACAGCGGTCGGGTGCCTTGCGCGGGGAACACTGCGTTGGCATACAGCTCGTCCAGCACGTCCTGCCCAATGGCAAAACGCACGCCGCACTGCACGGCGATGTCGTCTACATAACGTGCGCACAGGTTACGGATCAGATGCTCGTACGTCGCCTTGCTGAATGACGGGTAGACCACATGTTCGTTGCCCAGCCGCGCAATCTGCTCGGGCTTGAAGCGCTCGCCCAGCGCCTTTTTCACGTCGATCAGCGATAGCTTGCGCGTCAGGCGGTGAAAGATGTCGGCGTCGGTGTCGCAGTCTTCTACGCGCTGCGCGGTCTCGTGGTACATCTCGTCGAGGTTGCCGCAGACAAACACCAGCAGCTTGCTGTAATCGGTCTCCCACGCGTGGCTCGATTGCTGAAAGCTGGCAAACAGCGCCTGCACCTTGGCGGGCGGCCACTGCATGATGGCCGAGAGCGGCTCTTGCAGCTTGAGCATGCGCTTGAGTTCTTGCGCGTCCCACGCGTCCAGCTGAAAGCGGTACGGCTTTTTGCCCGCTCGGTCGTCCTCGTTGTCGTCTGCGCGTTCCGCTTCGTAGTGCGCATCGGCCAGCTTGCGCTCGATGTTGGACAGCGCGCTCAACGCAGGCGGCAGGCGTCCGTCGGACAGCAGCGTCCATACGTCCTGGTAGCGCTCCACCTTCACGTCGGCGCCTTTGGTGTCCACCGTGCGAAAGCGCTGAAACTCGTCCAGCACCAGGATGCCAGGCGCGCCCTCGTGGATGCCGGAGTCACCCAGCATGCCGGAGATGGACGAGCTGCGGTAGCTAGCCCCGTGGCTGAAACCGTCCATCTGCACTTCGACAAAACGGTCGTAAAAGCCCAGCAGCTGCGCCAGACGCCGCGTGAGTTGGGTCTTGCCCGTGCCGGTCAGTCCCCACAGGCACACAATGACGGGCCGGGTGATGAGCTGGGGCAACACGTACCAGGCGCGGATGGCATCGATCACGCGGTCGATCACGTCGTCGATGCCAAACAGCTCCGCTTTCAGTTGCTGCGCAGCGGCGGTCAATGCCTGCTGGCGCTGGGCCAGCTCGGCACTGCTTGCCAGGGCCGTGGTGGGCCCGGCCGCTTGGGTGCGCACCGGTGCCGTTTGTGGCGTGGGTGGTGGAAATGGATCTCCGGCCAGCACCGGGTGCGGGGTGGGGTGCCGCAGGTGGGGCGGCAGTGGGTTGTTGAATGGATTCATATCAATCGTTCGAAAAGGGGTTCTGGATCGCCTTGCGCAAAGCGACGTTGTCCGCGCGGCGCTGGGCCCCACGGGTTCGGATGTGTTTGCCTGCCGCACTCGACAGGCTGCGCTGGGCCAATGCGGCGGCCACAGGGTTTCGGGGCGGGCCCGAGGCTTCGAGCTGCAAGACCAGGGGCGCTTTCATGCGACGCAGCTTTTTAAGCTCACCCTGGGCGTAGGCCCGAGACAATTTTTTGGCACTCATGGTGTGCACGTACTCCACAAACAAAAAACCCCGGCAATAGAGCCAGGGCTTGCGGAGCGCGTGAATGGGTGCGCGGGTGCTTTCGCCATGGCTGAACTGTGTGTGCACAGTCCAGCCGGGGCGGTGGACTGTGGTCAGACGGGTGCGGTGTAAAAGGCAGACATGTCGGGGGACCTCCAGGGGTTCGTTCGGGCCGTGCGCCAAGGGTGGCGCTGTGTGTGGGTGACGGATTCCGAAGAATGGGCGCGATTTTGGCGATGCAGGGCGGCTTTGGCAAACAAAAGCGCGGAAAACGCAATGAAATGTCGCGCTAAAGGCACAGATGCAGCCCGCGGGCAGCGGGGCCGCTAAACGGATAATGCGGGCCTATGTCTTCTTCTGATTCGCGTTTGCCTGAGCCTTCCAGCGCCCCCACACCGACACCCGCCTCACCGCCCGCTATCTCCGCGCTACCCGCGCCGCTGCGCATCACATTCCCCGAGTCGCTGCCCGTGTCGGGCAAACGCGAAGAGATCATGGAGGCGCATCCGCAAGCACCAGGTCATCATCGTCTGCGGCGAAACGGGCTCCGGCAAAACCACGCAGCTGCCCAAGATTGCACTGGCGCTGGGCCGCGGCAAGTGCAACGCCAAGCCCGGTCACAAAGGCCAGCTCATCGGCCACACCCAGCCGCGCCGCATTGCGGCCAGCAGCGTGGCCAAGCGCATTGCCGAAGAGCTGAACACGCCGCTGGGTGATGTGGTGGGCTTCAAGGTGCGGTTTCAGGACCGCTTCAGTCGCGATGCCTCCGTCAAGCTCATGACCGACGGCATCTTGCTGGCCGAGACGCAGACCGACCCGCTGCTCAAGAACTACGACACCATCATCATTGACGAGGCGCACGAGCGCAGCCTCAACATCGACTTCCTGCTGGGCTACATCCGCCAGATCCTGCCGCGCCGGCCGGACCTGAAGGTCATCGTCACCTCGGCCACGATCGATGCGGACCGGTTTGCCAAGCACTTCGAATCCGCCAAGGGCCCAGCGCCCGTCATCATGGTGTCGGGCCGCACCTTCCCGGTCGAGCAGCGCTACCGCCCGTTTGAAGAAAGCCGCGACTACGGCCTGAACGAGGCCATTGCCGATGGCGTGGACGAACTCTGGCAGGGCAACGCGGCGGGCGACATCCTCGTCTTTTTGCCCGGCGAGCGCGAGATCCGCGAGGCGGCCGACCACCTGCGCAAGCACCTGGCGCACCAGCCGGTGATGCGCAACGCCGAGGTGCTGCCGCTGTTTGCGCGCCTGAGCCAAGCCGAGCAAGACCGCATCTTTGACGGCCACACGGGCCGCCGCATCGTGCTGGCCACCAACGTGGCCGAGACCTCGCTCACCGTGCCTGGCGTCCGTTACGTCATCGACGCAGGCACAGCGCGCGTCAAGCGCTACAGTTTTCGAAGCAAGGTAGAGCAGCTGCTGGTCGAGCCCATCAGCCAGGCCGCCGCCAACCAGCGCGCCGGGCGCTGCGGGCGCGTGGCCAACGGCATCTGCATTCGGCTGTACGACGAGCCAGGCTTTAACGGCCGCCCGCGTTTTACCGACCCTGAAATTCTGCGCAGCTCGCTGGCGGGCGTCATCTTGCGCATGAAGTCGCTGCACCTGGGCGATGTCGATGCAGTTTCCGTTCATCGAGGCCCCGTCGGGCCGCGCCATTGCCGACGGCTACCAGCTGCTGGGCGAGCTGGGCGCGGTGGACGACGCCAACGAGCTGACCCCCATGGGCGTGGCCCTGTCGCGCCTGCCGCTGGACCCGCGCGTGGGCCGCATGATTCTGGAGGCGCGCGACCGCAAGGCGCTGGACGAGGTGCTGATCATTGCCAGCGCCTGAGCGTGCAGGACGTGCGCGACCGCCCGATGGAGGCGCAACAGCAGGCCGACCAGGCGCATGCCAAGTTCGACGACGACAAGAGCGAGTTCAGCGGCTATCTGAAGCTGTGGAAGTGGATCAACGAGGCGCGTGGCGGTGCGCCCAGCCTGCCATCGGCCCGCGCCCAGAAGGCCATGGCGCGCAGAAGGCGCCTTCGCAGGCCTTTTTGCCGGTGGCGCAGCGCAGCAGTGGCCGAAGTGCTGTGGAGGCGGCGCCGAGCGCTGCGCCGCAGCCACTGCCACCGCACCCGCCGCCACCCACAAGCTCAGCAACCGCCAGTACGAGCAGTTGCTGCGCCAGAACTTCATCAGCATCCGCCGCCTGCGCGAGTGGCGCGACATCCACACCCAGCTGCTCACGGTGGTGACTGAGCACAAGTGGCAAATCAACACCCAGCCCGCCAGCTACGAGCAACTGCACCTGTCCATGCTGGCGGGTCTGCTGGGCAACGTGGGCTGCAAAAGCGACGAAGAAGACTGGTACCTGGGCGCGCGTGGCATCAAGTTCTACCAACACCCCGGCGCGCACCTGAGCAAGAAGCCCGGCCGCTGGATCATTGCGGCCGAGCTGGTCGAGACCACGCGCCTGTTTGGCCGGGGCATTGCCGCCATCGAGCCGCAGTGGCTGGAGCAGATGGGCGGGCATCTGTTGCGCAAGCAGCTGCTCGACCCGCACTGGGAGAAGAAGTCGGCCGAGGTGGTGGCGCTGGAGCGCGCCACGCTGTACGGCATCGTGGTCTACAACAACCGCCGCATCAACTTCGGCAAGATCGACCCGCAGGCCGCGCGCGAGATCTTCATCCGCGAAGCGCTGGTGGGCGGCAAGTGGGAGACCAAGCTGCCCTTCCTGGCCGCCAACCAGAAGCTGATCGCCAAGGTCGAGGAGCTGGAGCACAAGTCGCGCCGCCAGGACGTGCTGGTCGACGACGAACTGATCTACGCCTTCTACGACCAGCAGCTGCCGCCCGAGGTGTGCAGCGGCCACAGCTTCGAGCGCTGGTACCGCGACGAAAGCAAGAAGCAACCCCGAGCTGCTGCAAGCTCACCCGCGACGAGCTGATGCGCCACGAGGCCGCCGGCATCACCACCAACGCGTTTCCCAAAACCGTGCGCCTGGGCGGCGTGGACTGCGCCGCCACCTACCTGCACGAGCCCGGCGACGCGCGCGACGGCCTCACCGTGACCGTGCCGCTGTTCGTGCTCAACCAGGTGAACGACGAGCGCTGCGAATGGCTGGTGCCCGGCATGCTCAAGGACAAGATCCAGGCGCTGCTCAAGAGCCTGCACCAGCGCCCGCGCGCGCGCTTTGTGCCGCTGCCCGAAAACGCCACCCGGCTTGCCGCGTTGCTGGGCGCACCCGAGCGCTTTGGCACGGGCAGCCTGATCGACGTGCTGCTCAAGCAGGTGCGCGACGAAACATCGCTGGACGTGAAGCGCGCCGACTTCAAGCTCGACATGCTCAGCCCGCACCTGTTCATGAACTTCCGCGTGGTCGACGAACATGGCCGCCAGCTGGGCCACGGCCGCAACCTGGGCGCGCTCAAGGCCGAGCTGGGGCGCCAAGGCGCGCGGTGCGTTCCAGGCGCTGGCGGGGCTGAAGCTGGCCGGTACGACGGCGTCGGCCGAAAATTTAGAGCCAAAAGTGCCTGCAGCGCTTGATGGTAAAGCGCTACCAGCTACTAAATCAGGAGTAAAAGGCGCCGCACAACCTGCCAAGCCGGCAGCGCCCGCCAGCACCACGCCATCGGCCCCCGCAGGCCAGCGCTACACCAGCCTGGACCTTTGGCGAGCTGCCCGAACTGCTGGAAATCACGCAAGGGCGGCCAGACGCTGATCGGCTTTCCGGCGCTGATCGACGGCGGCGACGCCGTCACCATCGAAGTGTTCGACGAGCCCGAGGTGGCCGCCGCCAAGCACCGCGCCGGCCTGCGCCGCCTGTTTGCGCTGCAGATCAAGGACGCGCTGAAGTACCTGGAGAAGAACATCCCCGACCTGCAGAAAATGGCCGTGGCCTACATGCAGGTGGGCGCAACGCAGACGGCACTGGCGGCGGCACGCAAGAAGAACTGCGCGCCCAGATCATCGACGTGGCGCTGGACCGCGCCTTCTTGCTCGACCCGCTGCCCACCGACGAGTTCGCCTTCAAGCGCCGCGTGGACGAGGGCCGGGGCCGCCTGACGCTGATCGCCAACGAAGTGGCGCGGCTGGCCAGCACCATCCTGCTCGAATACGCCGTCGCCGCCCGCAAGATCAAGGACACCAAAAACGCCCCCGAGGCCACGCAAGACGCGCAGCAGCAACTGGCACCGCCTGATGCCCAAGAACTTCATCGCCGTGACGCCGTGGACGCAGCTGGCAGCACTTCGCCCGCTACCTCAAGGCCATCACCCTGCGGCTGGACAAAGTACCGCGCCGACCCCGCCCGCGACGCCACCAGACTGGCCGAACTGCGCCCGCAGGAGCAACGCTACTGGCGCCTGGTGGCCGAGCGCAAGGGCGCGGTGGACGCGCGCATGCAGGAGCTGCGCTGGCTGCTGGAGGAACTGCGCGTGAGCTTCTTCGCGCAGGAGCTGCGCACGCCGCAGCCGGTGAGCGTGAAGCGGCTGGACAAGCTGTGGGCGCAGGTCAATAGCTGAAAAATTTAGCGTGCGGGCCATAGTTTTACGCAGGACAGTTGCTTCTAAAGCATCTTGCGGTCTCCATCGGTTTCCTCTTGATGGTGACTCCGTGACTGAAAAATGCGCTCACCGAGACACCGTTTGCGCGATGGCCTCCTACAACCCTTGCAGTGCATCCGGAAGAAGCTATGGTTTTCTTCAAGGAGTTAACAATGCGCAAGATGATTTTGATGGCAGTTGCCGGATATCTTTGGAAGAGATACCAAGCGAGAAAGGCCGCACCCCGGCACGACGCGGCCAGTCCGCTGTAATGGCGGGACAGGTCGACGTGAGTGCCAGTTGCGTGGGTATCCGAGAATTACGTTGAGTGAATAGACCGCGTCCTGCCTTACCTTGTTGAGACACTTGAGTCTGAAGAATGCTGGCGGTTAACTGACGCAGCTGGGTATCAACTGCGTCACCTGCGCGACCCCACATCAGTGGCATCCCCAATGCAGGCGCGTCTGCGGGGCTCTAGGCTGGCGGGCAAAGGAATCACCCATGCGCCCTCATCACAAGTTCTGGCCCCGTCGGCTGCCTCACTCCATCACCTTGCCTGCCACCTCGCTGTGGGACAACTTGGCCACCAACGCCCGGCGCTACCCAGACAAGGCAGCGCTGGTTTTTTTTGGCCGTTCGGTGACTTACCAGGCATTGGCAGAAGGCGCAGAGCAGTTGGCCGCACGGCTGGTGCAATTGGGTGTGAAGCGTGGGGACCGCGTGGTGCTGTGCATGCAGAACTGCCCGCAACTGGTGATGGCGCATTTCGCCATCCTGCGGGCCAATGCAGTGGTGGTGCCGGTCAACCCGATGAACCGGGCCGAGGAGCTCAAGCACTACATCACCGACCCGGATACGAAGGTTGCTTTCACGACGGCTGATCTGGCGCCTGAGATGGCCAAGGCCAGCAACGCGCTGCCGCTGGCCGAGCGCCTGGCCCACTTGGTTGTAACTCAGTTCACTGACGCGTTTGACCCCACCGTGACCGGCGCCGATGCCCCGCCCGAGAACTGGATGGAATGGCTGGGCACGCGCCACCCCTTGCCAGCGCTGGAGGGCGGGCGCACCTACGCCTGGACGGATGCGGTGGCGTGTTCTGACATGCCGCCCGCGCTGGTGGTGGGGCCGGACGATCTGGCCTTGTTGCCCTACACCAGTGGCACCACCGGGCTGCCCAAGGGCTGCATGCACTTGCACAAAAGCATCATGCACAACGCGGTGTCGGGCGCTCTTTGGGGCAATGGGTCGGCCGACAACGTGACGCTGGCGGTTGTGCCCATGTTCCACATCACCGGCATGGTGAGCGTGATGCACACGGCCATCTACTGCGGCGCCACGCTGGTGATCATGCCGCGATGGGACCGCGATCTGGCGGGCCGGCTCATCTCGCGCTACCAGGTCACCACGTGGACGAACATTCCCACCATGGTCATCGACCTGCTGGGCAGCCCGAACTTTGCGAGCTATGACCTGTCCAGCCTGGTCTACATCGGCGGGGGCGGGGCGGCCATGCCGCAGGCGGTGGCTCAGCGCCTGCTGGAGCAATATGGCCTGCGCTATTCCGAGGGCTATGGCCTGACCGAGACGGCCGCCCCGTCGCACTCCAACCCGCCGGACCACCCCAAGCAGCAATGCCTGGGCATTCCTTTTATGAGCACCGATGCCCGTGTGGTCGACCCCGATACCTTGCAGGAGATGCCTCTGGGCGAGCAGGGCGAAATCATCATCCACGGCCCGGAGGTGTTTGATGGCTATTGGAAGCGGCCAGACGCCACGGCGGCGGCGTTTATCGAATTCGAGGGCAAGCGGTTTTTCCGCTCGGGTGATTTGGGACGCATGGACGAGGATGGCTACTTCTTCCTGACGGACCGCCTGAAGCGCATGATCAATGCCAGCGGTTTCAAGGTCTGGCCTGCCGAGGTCGAGGCCCTGATGTTCCGCCACCCGGCTATTCAAGAGGCCTGCATCATCGCCACCAAAGACAGCTACCGGGGCGAGTCCGTCAAAGCCGTGGTGGTGCTGCGTGCTACCCACCAGGACACCACCGAGCAGCAAATCATCGACTGGTGCCGCGAAAACATGGCCGTGTACAAGGCGCCACGCATCGTGCAGTTTGTGACGGCCTTGCCCAAGAGCGGCAGCGGTAAGGTGATGTGGCGGGCGTTGCAGGAGGCGGAGGCAACGTAGCCCGAATTGGCCAGTCCATTCTGTCGCCCATCGCCAAAGAAACAAGGGCTGCATCGGCAGGCCTTGTGGGTTGTGGTGTCAGTGCGATGTGGCCAGGGTCAGCTCGCCAAGATCCCGTTCCAGCAAGGCCGGGTCGCCCAGTTGCAGCTCGATCAGCCGGCGCAGGTGCGTCACGCTGTCCAGGTCGATGCCGCGGCACAGCAGGCCGGTGTGCAGGCCTTCGACATGGGCCACCTCGGTGGACATGGCAATGTGGTTGCCGGTCTCGGCGAGGGGGATGGTGATCTGGCACAACATGCCCGCCTGAAGGACTGCCTGGGCCGGGGCGGTGATGAGCGCGCCTTTCAGCGACAGATCCAGCACATGCACACTGAACGCGTCGGTGGCAGTGGTCAGCAGGGCCGGTGCGTCAAAACTCACACGGACGAAATGGCGGCGTTCATGGGGCATCGCTGTCTCCTGGGCGAAGCGGGTGGTGGGCAGATGCTACTCCAAGGCTTTCAACCTCGAAACGGCGTTTGCCTGCTGGCTGCACGCTCAACGCGAACACTGCAGTTGGCAGCATCCTTTTCATCGGTCGGCTGCGGGACAACCCCCATACGGACAGATTCCCTTTGGATATTCTTGCAACCTGTCGTTAACATGGGTTTTCCGTCACCTGTGGGGTCCTGATTTGAATCCAGGCGTGTACCGGTTGGTTCTTTGGCGCGTGGGCTGGCTGCACAGTGCAATTTGGCTGCCCCTGCTGTTGTCTGTCTGCGCGTGTGCCAGCGCCCTGGCTGCGCCGCGGGAGCTGCGGGTAGGGGTTTACTCCAACGAACCCAAGATATTTGTCAACGCCAGTGGGCAGGCTTCAGGCATCTTTGTGGACCTGCTGCAATTGGTGGCATCGCGCGAGCAGTGGAAGTTGAAATACGTGCCCTGCACCTGGCAAGCGTGCCTCGATGCGTTGCGCGCGGGCGAGCTGGACCTGATGCCCGATGTGGCGCGCACCCCGGAGCGCGAGGGGCTGTACGACTTTCACACCCTGCCCGTGTTGCACAGCTGGTCGCAGATCTACCGTGCGCCGGGCAGTGCCATCCATTCACTGTTTGACCTGCAAGGCAAGCGGGTGGCTGTGCTGCGCGGCTCGGTGCAGCGCGCTACCTTCGTCAATATGCTGGACAGCTTTGGCATCCAGGCCAGCATGGTGGATGCACCGAGCCTGATGGATGCATTCGCGCTGGTGCAGCGGGGCGAGGCCGATGCGGTGATCTCCAACCACCTGTTTGGCAACTTTCATTCGGCGCGCTATGGCGTGGCCGATTCGGGCATCGTTTTTCAGCCCGCCATGCTGTTTTTTGCCACAGGCCCTGGGCGCAACCCCGACGTGCTGGCGGCCATTGACCGGTCAGTACAGGACTGGCGCAGTGGGGCAGACCCTTCGTACACCCGCGTCTTGCGCCATTGGGGCGGACAAGAGCCTGCTGTGAAGATGCCTGTGGTGCTGTGGTGGAGCCTCGGAGCGCTGGCAGTCTTCAGTCTGCTGGCAGGCCTTATGGTGCTGGTGCTGCGCCGCCAGGTGCAAGAACGCACACGCCACCTCCAGACCAGCGAGCAGAAGCTGGCCACCATATTGGACAGCGTCGGCGCGTTCATCTACATCAAGGGCAAGGACTACCGCTACCAATACGCCAACCAGCAAACCTTCCAACTGTTTGGCTGTTCGGGTCAGGACGTGGTGGGGCTGGAGGACTCGGCGTTTTTTGACGCGGCCACTACCGCGCGGTTGCGCGCCAACGACAAACGTGTGCTTGAGGGCGGTGAGACCCTGGAAGCCGAGGAGACGAACACCCAGCAGGGCGGAGGCCAAACGCGCACTTATCTCTCGGTCAAGATCCCCTTGCGGCACGCGGATGGGCGCATTCACGCGCTGTGCGGCATCTCTACCGACATCACCGAGCGGCGCCGCTCCGAAGAGTCGCTACAGATTGCGGCCACCGTGTTCGAGTCGTTCGAGGGGATGATCGTGACCGGGCCCGACCAGCGCATCCTGAAAGCCAACCAGTCCTTCGCGCGGTTGACCGGCTACAGCGTGGACGAGCTGGTGGGGCTGACGCCCAAGCACCTGCACTCTGACCGGCACGATGCGCAGTTTTATGCAGCCATGCAAAGCACGCTGCGCAGCCAAGGCGCGTGGCAGGGCGAGGTGTGGAACCGCCGCAAAGATGGCCAGGAATATCCCGCGTGGATCACCATCACCACGGTGCGGTCTGCAGACGGCGACATCACGCACTACGTGGGCACCCAAACCGACATCTCCAGCCGCAAGGCGGCCGAAGAAGAAATCCGCGTGCTGGCGTTTTACGACCCGCTGACGGGCCTGCCCAACCGCCGCTTGATGACTGACCGGCTGCAGCACAGCCTGGCAACCTCCGTGCGGTCAGGCGCAGGAGGGGCGTTGCTGTTTGTGGACATGGACAATTTCAAGGACCTGAACGACACCCAGGGCCATGAGATTGGCGATCAGTTGCTGCGGCAGGTGGCGGCCCGGCTGGGCGGCTGCGTGCGCACGGGCGATACCGTGGCGCGCCTGGGGGGCGATGAATTTGTGTTGCTGCTGGAAGGCCTCAGCCCCGCACCCCACGAGGCGGCAGCCCAGGCCGAGAGCGTGGGCCGCACCGTGTTGCAGGCCCTGAGCCAAAGCTACCTGCTGGACGGCCATGCGCACCACAGCTCGTGCAGCATTGGCGTGGCCTTGTATGCCGATGCGCTGGGATCGGTGGACGAACTCCTCAAGCGGGGCGATCTGGCCATGTACCAGGCCAAGGGGGCTGGGCGCAACACGATGCGCTTTTTTGACCCGCGCACGCAAGCGGCTGTCACTGCGCGCACCGCCATGGAGTCTGGTCTGCGTGAAGCCCTGCGCGACGGCCAATTTTTGCTGCATTACCAGGCGCAGATCAGCCAGCACGATGGCATCGTGGGCGCCGAAGCCCTGGTGCGCTGGCAGCACCCGCAGCGCGGCCTGGTGTCGCCAGGCGAATTCATACCGGTGGCTGAGGCGTCGGGCCTCATCGTCCCCCTGGGCACCTGGATACTGCGCACCGCTTGCCAGCAACTGATGGACTGGTCGCAAGACCCGCTGACCGCGCACTGGACGCTGGCCGTCAACGTCAGCGCCCGGCAGTTCCGCCACAGCCATTTCGTGGACGAGGTGCTGGGCGTGCTCGACGAGACCGGCGCCAACCCCCGCCTGCTGAAACTGGAACTGACCGAAACCCTCCTGCTGGACGATGTGGAAGACACCATCGAGCGCATGACCACCCTGCGCGCGCTGGGCCTGGGCTTCTCGCTGGACGACTTTGGCACAGGGTACTCGTCGCTCAGCTACCTCAAACGCCTGCCACTGGACCAACTCAAGATCGACCAGGGTTTTGTGCGCGACCTGCTTACCGACGCCAACGACGCCACCATTGCCCGCACCATCGTCACGCTGGCGCAGAGCCTGGACCTGGGTGTCATCGCCGAGGGCGTCGAGACCGAAGCCCAGCGCGACATGCTGGCCAGCCTGGGTTGCCACACCTGGCAGGGCTACCTGTTTGGCCGTCCGGGGCCAGCAAGTGCATTGCGCCTCGCTGCCGAGGCTGCCGCAGCGGCGGCGGATTGACGCCACAGTGTGCAAATGAAATAGCCCCCACAGGCCCTGCAAACTGCGGTTGCCAGAGGTTAACTCCTCTTTTGATAGCTGCTAGCGCTTACTGGATAAGCGATAGATGCCAATTTGGCTTGTATTTTTGTAGGGTTGGCCCGGGGCCACACGGCAAGTTTCGTCGCCATTTGCTTACATCTTTCACCCGGCGGCAGGCATATGCTCGCGCTGGGCTTGTTACAAACGAAGCCTTGGCCATGGGCGGTGCATGTCTCTGTGCAATCCCCGTGGCATTTCTCCCAGGAGCTTCTTAATGAAAAACACCACCACCTCCACCCTCCGACTTTTGCTGTCGGGCGCTGTCACGGCTTTGGCATTGATGGCAACCAGCGGCGCACAGGCGCAGGCCTACGTCAATGCCACCGTGGGGGGCGAACTGGCACCGGGCGTCTACGGTCGCATCAACATCGGCAACGCGATGCCACCACCGCCGGTCATCTACGCAGAGCCCGTCATCATCCAGCGGCCCGCGGTCATTGTGCAGCGCTCACCCATCTACCTGTATGTGCCACCGGGACACGCCAAAAATTGGAGTAAACATTGCGCGCGCTACAACGCATGTTCCCAACCGGTGTACTTTGTGCAAGAGCCTCCGCCGCGTCGCGGGTCCTCATACCATGGCTCCTACGGCCATGATGACCGCCGCGGGGACAAAGACCACAAGCATGGCGGCAAAGACAAACCAAAGACAAAGACAAAGACAAACATAAGCACAAACGTGACGACGACCGTGGCCACGGTCATGGTCATCGCAACTAAGCCCAGCAGCCCAAAGTGCCGGGGCTGAGTTGAAGGTCGTTGCGCCACCGCAGGCGCTGTGCTGGCGCCTGCGGTTAAGCTCGGGCCCCTATGGCCCAAGTCACATTTTCTCCCCCGTTTACCGCCCCCAACGCTGTTGCGCACCAGTTGCGTCATGCGGGCTACGCCGTGTTGTCGCCCGAGGGCGTGGCGCAGTGGATGGGCTGTGACCTGAAGGAGCTGATGGCCCTGAATGGCGACTGGGCGACCTTGCCGCCGGACGAATTTTTGAAGGATGGTGGCCGTTACCGCCGTCGTCGCCACGCCTGTTTTGTGGTGCAAGGTAGCCAGGTGGAGCAGGTGCCTCATCGCGCGCACTGGCAGCCCGTGGAATACAACGCACTGCACGGCGGCATGGAGCGTTGGTTTGCGCCCATGGAGCCGGCCACCACGACACAACCGGTGTGGCAGCGGTTGCTTGCAGCGCTGGCCGGTGTGTCAAACGCCGCTTTGATGGGCGGTATCACGACTGCTGCCGACACACCGCTCCGGTGGTTTGTCGAGGCGCACCAGTTCCGCATTGACACCACCGACGGTATCGGCCGACCCACCCCCGAGGGCGCGCACCGCGACGGTGTGGACCTGGTGGCGGTGTTTCTGGTGGGGCGTGAGGGTGTGAAGGGCGGTGAAACCCGGGTGTTTGAAGCCAGCGGCCCCAGCGGCCAGCGCTTTACGCTAACCCAGCCCTGGTCCTTGCTGCTGCTGGACGACGCACGCATGATCCACGAATCCACCCCCATCCAGCCGCTGACCGAAGGCGGTTACCGCGACACGCTGGTGGTGACGTGCCGGCGCGGCAATTTTCAGGGGGCGGATGTAGTGGGAATGGCACCCAAGGGGCCTTGACAGCGCTGGCGTAGCGCAAGCAACCGAAGGGCGTTCGGGGCTTGGCCCGGGGCGGGGGGAGGCGGACCCCCTGTCAAGGCAAGTCCGCGTTAGGTGCTGGGTGAGTGCGCCGGATTTGATACGGATCAAGATGGGGGGTATGGTGGGCGTTCACACTCTGGTCCAGCGACTGCGCCACTGGCCGGTTCTTCCCTCAACCCAAGGAGATGCACCATGTTCAAACATATTCTGCTTCCCGTCGACGGCTCCAAGACCTCGATGCTTGCGGTGTCCAAGGCCGCAGCGTTGGCCAAGACCTTCGGCAGTGCCGTGACCGCGGTTTATGTACTTGACCCCTATCCTTTTACCGGTGTAGGTGCCGACTTTGCGTATGGTCAGGCGCAGTACATCACTGCCGCCACGACGGAGGCAAATGCAGCGTTGGACTCTGTGAAGAAAGCCATGGCAGAAGCCGGCGTGGAAGTCACTGCGGTCGTTGGCGAGGGCCATGCGGTGCACGACGGCATCTTGCGGGCGCTGGAGAGCACGGGCGCCGACCTGATCGTGATGGGATCGCATGGCCGCCGGGGCCTGGAGCGGCTGGTGCTGGGTAGCGTCACGCAGCGGGTGCTGGGCGTGGTGCACATCCCGGTGCTGGTGGTGCGCGACTGATACAGCGCGCGTTGACCCCAAGCAAAACGGCTCCCTTGTGGAGCCGTTTTGCTTGGAACCTGCTCAGAAAAATCAAACAGGGCAAGGGGCCCGGCCAGAGGCCTACTGCCGGGCTTGATCTGCCACCAGCACGGGCATCTCGCGAAACCTTTCCGGCATCAGCGTTTGAAGCTGCGTGATCTTGGGCCGGTCGTAGGTGGCGATGTAGATGGAGTGCGGATTGCGCGTTGCGTAATCCTGGTGCTCCTCTTCCGCCGGATAAAACTGGGTGAGCGGCGACAGGGCAGTGGCGATCTTGCGTGGCAGCAACTGGGTGGCGTCCAGCTGCGCTATGTACTGCTGCGCAACCCGCTGCTCGTCGGGGTGGGCATAAAAAATGGCAGAGCGGTATTGCGGCCCGTAGTCGGGCCCCTGGCGGTCGACTTCGGTGGGGTCGTGCGCCACCGAAAAGAAGATCTGCAGCAACTGCCCGTAGGTCACGACTTGGGGGTCGTAGGTGATGGCCACCGCCTCGGCATGGCCCGTTTTGCCCGAGCTGACATGCGGGTACGTCGCGGTCTCTGGCGTGCCGCCTGCATAACCCGACACCGCGTTCAGCACACCGCGGGTGTGCTGAAAAACGGCTTGCACGCCCCAGAAACAACCGCCTGCAAACACCACGGTGGACGTGGCCGGGGGGCTGCTGGCCGCGAGGTCTACCGCAGGTGCAGGCAGCGCCACCGCTGGTTTCGCGCCCGATGTAGCGCCCGCGTACAGCAGGGCCCCCAGCATGAAAACTCCCGCCAGCACCAGCATCTTGGATGCGAAGTTGGAGGGGGGCTTGGCCGCGGTGGCCGCAGCAGTAGCGGGCGCAGGCGCACCAGGGCGGCGCGCAGGTTTACGGGGGGTGTGTGGCACGGCAAAGGCTCCTGGACAATGGCCCGCACAGGTGCAGGCCATGGCGGTCAAAAAGTGCTGACCGCGCCGAAGCACCTTACTCGATCTTGGCGCCGGACGCTTCCACAATGCCCTTCCACTGCACGTATTCCTTGTTCAGCAGTGCGCCGAACTGGGCAGGAGACAGGGCCTGGGGCTCGGCGCCCTGGGCCTGGATGGCGGCCTTCATGTCGGGCGTGGCCAGCAGCTTGTTGACTTCGTTGTTGATGGCTGTCACCACGGGGGCGGGCGTACCAGTCGGGGCAAACACGCCGTACCAGGTGCTGACGTCAAAGTCCTTGTAGCCCGACTCGCCCACGGTGGGCACATCGGGCAGCGACGAGCTGCGCTTGGCCGACGTGACGGCCAACGGGCGCAGCTTGCCCGACTTGATCTGGCCCATGGCCGAAGGCAGCGACGACACCAGCAGGTCCACGTTGCCTGCCAGCGCATCCATCAGCGCGGGGTTGGAGCCCTTGTACGGAATGTGGCTCAGCTTGACGCCTGCCGCTTTCTCGAAAAGGTCGCCCGCCAGGTGGATGGACGTGCCGTTGCCGGGCGAGCCATAGGTGATGGTGCCGGGTGCGGCCTTGGCGGCAGCCACCACGTCGGCCAGCGTCTTGTACTTGGAGTTCACGCTGGTGGCGATGACCACGGGCGTCCACGCCACGTGCGCGACGGCGGTCAGGTCTTTGGTGGGGTCCCAGGGCAGGTTTTTGTACAGCCAGGGGCCGATCACCAGGTTGTCCTTCTGGCCCATGACCAGGTCGTAACCCGTGGGTGCCGCCTTGACGGCTTCGCCAATGCCGATGGTGCCGCCAGCGCCCGCCTTGTTGTCGGCCACCACGGTCCACTTGGCGCTTTCGGTGAGCTTGGTGGCCACCAGGCGCGAGAGGATGTCGGTGCCGCCGCCGGGCGGGAAGGGCACGATCAGGCGGATGGGCTTGGTGGGGTAGGCCGCAGCCGGTGCAGGTGCCTGAGCGTGGGCGGTGGTGCCCACGGCAAACGCGAGCGCGGTGAAGGAAAGCAGGGTGCGAATCATGGTTGGTTTGTCTCCGTCGGTTTCATGGAATGGTGCGAACGCGCGGTGCGCGCTCCGGCTTGGCTGGTCTTGCTGCCAGCACGCGGGGATGATCGCCGATCCTCCCCAGCGCTTGCCTTGCCCATACGGGGTGGCAGCATCGTCACCGGCGATGGCCGCCGGTGCCGTGCCAGTCCCTAGATGCGTTCAAAAATCGCCGCAATGCCCTGGCCGCCGCCAATGCACATGGTCACCAGCGCGTAGCGGCCCTGGATGCGTTGCAGCTCGTACAAGGCCTTCACGGTGATCAGCGCGCCGGTGGCACCGATCGGGTGGCCCAGCGAAATGCCCGAGCCGTTGGGGTTGACCTTGGCCGGGTCCAGGCCCAGGTCCTTGGTCACGGCGCAGGCCTGTGCCGCAAAGGCTTCGTTGGCTTCGATCACGTCCAGGTCGTTGACCGTCAGGCCCGCCTTTTTGAGCGCCAGCTGGGTGGCGGGCACCGGGCCAATGCCCATGTACTTGGGGTCCACACCGGCGTGGGCGTAGGCCACCAGGCGGGCCAGGGGCTTGGCGCCACGGGCCTTGGCGGCACCGGCTTCCATCAGCACCACGGCAGCGGCGGCGTCGTTGATGCCCGAGGCGTTGCCAGCGGTCACGGTGCCGTTTTCCTTGAGGAAGACGGGCTTGAGCTTGGCCATGTCTTCCATGCGTGCAGTCGGGGCGGAAGTGCTCGTCGGTGGCGTATGCCACGTCGCCCTTTTTGCTCTTCGAGCATGACCGGCACGATCTGGTCCTTGAAGTAGCCGGCCTCGGTGGCGCGCTCGGCGCGGTTGTGGCTTTCCACGGCCAGCGCGTCCTGGTCTTCGCGGCTGATGCCCCACTTGGCGGCGATGTTCTCGGCCGTCACACCCATGTGGATGTTGTGGAACGGGTCGTGCAGCGCGCCGATCATCATGTCCACCATCTTGGTGTCGCCCATGCGGGCGCCCCAGCGCATGTTCAGGCTGGCAAAGGGCGCGCGGCTCATGTTCTCGGCACCGCCGCCAATGGCGATGTCGGTGTCGCCCAGCAAGATGGACTGGCTGGCGTTGACGATGGCCTGCAGGCCCGAGCCGCACAGGCGGTTGACGTTGTAGGCGGGCGTGCCTTCGCCGCAGCCACCGTTGATGGCGGCCACGCGCGACAGGTACATGTCCTTGGGCTCGGTGTTGACCACATGGCCAAACACCACATGGCCCACGTCCTTGCCGTCCACGCTGGCGCGCGCCAGCGATTCGCGCACCACGAGCGCGCCCAGCTCGGTGGGGGGCACGTCCTTCAGGCTGCCGCCAAAGGTGCCAATGGCGGTGCGCACTGCGCTGACGACGACGACTTCACGGGTCATGGGGAGGTCCTTTCAGAGTGGAGTTTTAGGTCAAATTGGCCGCTAGCGCTTATTCAGTAAGCGCTAGCAGCTAGTGAAACCGGATTTGCAGGCCAGGTGGCGTCGGAGAGACGCGAAGCGGCTCAGTCGCGAACGTCGGCCACTGGGTTGGTGCCAAAGTCTGCGCGTTCCAGCCAGCCGAGCACGCGGGTAGCGGCGTCGGTTGGCGATGTGAGCTGGCCGCCCGTCTTGAGGTTGGCGAAATTCTCACGGTCGGGAAACGCTGCGGGGTCAGCGCCTCGCAGTTGTACCTGCATGTCGGTGTCGATCACGCCCGGCGCCAGCGAGCACACCTTGGCGCCATGGGGCTTGAGCGCTTCGTCCAGCGCCACGCAGCGCGTGAAATGGTCCATGCCCGCCTTGGCCGCGCAGTAGGCGGCTTGCGACGCCATGGCGCGGCGGCCCAGGCCGGAGGAGATATTCAGCACCTTGCGCGGCACCGTCCAGCTGTCGGTGGCGCCCAGGAAGGCGGCGGTCAGTTGCATGGGCGCCTCCAGGCCCACGCGCAGGGCGGTGGCCAGGTCGTCGGCGTCGCTGTGCTGACAGCGGCGCAATGCGCGGGATCATGCCCGCGTTGTTGATCAAGGTGGCGCTGGCAAAGGCCTGCGGGCCCTGGGCGGCCAGCCAGGCCTGCAGCTTGTGCGCGGCTTGTTCGCCTTGCGACAGGTCTTGCTGCCATTGTTCGATGGTGACGCCAGCGGCTTTGGCTTCGGTCGTCAGGTCGGCGTTGGCGCTGCGGGCAATGCAGATCAGCGTGTTGCCGCTGCGCAGAAGTTGCTGCGCCATGGCCAGGCCCATGCCGCGCGATGCGCCGGTGAGGATGTAGAGGTGGTTTTGAGGCATCCCGCCATGTTACTGCGCAGTACGCATGGCTGGACACTGCTATTTCCCTGTGGGTGACTCCAGCGCCGCCAGCAGCAGGGCCAGGCGGGCTTCCAGCGCGGCCAGGTCCGCCGCCTTCAACGGCGCCAGGATGTGGTGCTCGTTGGCGACGTGGGCGTCCACCGCGCGGTCGATCAACGCCAAGCCTTCGGGCGTGAGCTGCACCAGCGAGCTGCGCGCGTCCTCGGGGTTGGGCAGGCGGGTGATCCAGCCCTGTGCTTCGAGCTTGCCCATGCGGTGCGTCATCGTGCCCGACGTGACCATGAGCGTAGAAAACAGCGTGGTGGGCGCCAGGCAATACGGTGCACCACTGCGTCGCAAAGTGGCCAGCACGTCAAACTCCCAGCCACTCAGGCCGAACGCGGCAAAGGTCTCGTCCAGCCGCCGTTGCAGCAGGGCGGCGCAGCGCTTGATGCGGCCGATGGTGCCCATGGGGCTGACATCCAGATCGGGGCGTTCGCTGTGCCACTGGGCCAGGATGGCGTCTACGGCGTCGGGTTTGCGTTCGGTGACCATGGTTGATGCTTGCCCTATTTATCTTGATTTCAAGATTGTATGGTAGAGTTATTTGTCTTGAATTGAAGATAAAAATGACTTCTCACCGTACTTCCCCCTGGCTGGATGCGCTCACCACGGCCTTCGGCCCCGTCATCTGGGGCTCCACCTACATCGTGACTACCGAGCTGCTGCCGCCGGACCGTCCGTTTACCGCCGCATTGCTGCGCACGCTGCCTGCCGGGCTGCTGCTGGTGCTGTGGTGCCGCCGCTGGCCCGCGTGGGGCGACTGGGTGGGCTGGTGGCGGCTGATGGTGCTGTCGGCGCTGAACATTGGCGTGTTTCAGGCCCTGTTGTTTGTGGCGGCCTATCGTTTGCCGGGTGGCGTGGCGGCGGTGGTCGGAGCGATTGGGCCGCTGGTGGTGATGGGGCTGGTCTGGGCGTTGGACCATCGGCGCCCGCCGGGCATGGCGCTGGTGGCGGGCGCCTTGGGGGTGGCGGGCATGGCGGCGCTGCTGCTGTCGCCGGGCGCACGCTGGGACATGGTGGGCGTGGCCGCTGCGCTGGGGGGCACGGTGTGCATGGCGGCTGGCACGTTTTGGTCGCGGCGCTGGCGGTCTGACCTGCCGGTGCTGGCGTTTACCGGCTGGCAGTTGTTGGCGGGTGGCGTGATGCTGGCGCCCGTGGCGTGGTGGGTGGACCCGCCGCTGCCCGTGCTGACCGCCACCCACATCGGCGGTTATGTCTACCTGGGCGCGGTGGGCGCATTGCTGGCCTATGCCCTGTGGTTCCGCGGCATCGCGCGCTTGCCTCCGGTGGCGGTGTCGTCGCTGGCGCTGCTCAGCCCCGTCACGGCGGTGCTGCTGGGCTGGGTCTTGCTGGGGCAAGCCATGAGCGGTGTGGCACTGGTGGGCATGCTGGTGGTGCTGGGCAGCATCCTGGCCGTACAGTGGGCGATGTCGCGGCCTGTGGACCCGGTCGCATCGCCGGGTGGCGATAAGTCGCCCGGCTGATTGCTATCAGGGTAATAGCTGCTAGCGCTTATGGGATAAGCGCTAGAGGCCATTTTGACTAAAAATCTGGCGCTGAGTGGAGGATGATCCGTTCACCTGTCGCTGGGTGCGTGAAGTCCAGGTGGCAGGCGTGCAGCAGCAGGCGTGGCGACTGGGCGTGTGTGGTGGCATCGGCATACAGCGCGTCGCCCAGAATGGCGTGGCCCACCGCAGCCAGGTGCACGCGCAACTGGTGGGTGCGGCCGGTGACGGGCTCCAGCTCGACGCGTGTGGTGTGTGCCGCGGTGTCATGGTTCAGCACACGCCAGCGGGTGAGGCTGGGTTTGCCTGCGGCGGTGTCGATGATGCGAAGCGGGCGGCGCTCCCAGTCTGCGGCGATGGGCAGGTCGATCTCGTTCCAGGCGTTGTCTTCACCCGCTGCGCCCATCAGCCCCTGCACCACGGCCTGGTAGCGCTTGTGCACCTCGCGTTCGGCAAAAGCGTGGCTCAGGCACCGTTGCGCGTCGATGTGGCGGGCCATCAGCACCAGCCCGGATGTGGCCTGGTCGAGGCGGTGCACGATCAGCGCGCCCGGCCAGCGCTGCTGCGCGCGGGCACTCAGGCAATCCTGTTTGTCCGGGCCACGGCCGGGCACACACAGCAGACCCGAGGGTTTTTGCAGCACCAGCAAGTCGGCGTCTTCATACACCGCCTGCACGCTGCCCGCCAAGGGCTCAGGCGGGGTCATTGCCTGCGATCAGCCGCTGCACGGTGGCGCAGAGTTCTTCCACGTCGTTGGGTTTGTGGATCAGCGCCTGCGCGCCTTCGGCCAGGGCGGCTTGTTCTATCTCTGCCGTGACGTAGCCCGAGGCCAGGGCCACCGGCAGGTCTGGGCGGATCAGGCGGGCCTCTCGCACCAGGTCCACACCGCAGAAGCCGGGCATGTTGTAGTCGGTCACCAGCAGGTCGTAGCGGTGCGGGGCGGCGTTCAGCGCAGCCTGGGCCTCGTGCGGGTCGGTATAGCCGCTTACCTCATACCCGCGCCGACGCAGCAGGCGCTGCACCAGAAACACCAGCGCCTGGTCATCGTCCACGTACATCACGTGGGGCTTGCGGGGCGGTGGGTCGCAGGCAGAAGGCCCGGCCATGGCCGGGGTGGTCGCCACGGGGCTGGCGGCGGTGGGCGCGGGGGGCGTGGCCGCGGGGTCGGCGCCCCCCGGTGCCACCGGAAAATACAGCGTGAACTTGCTACCGTGGCCGGGGGTGCTCTGCACGTCTACCCCGCCTTCGTGCGTGCGCATCACGCCATGCACCACCGCCAGGCCCAGGCCTGTGCCTTGGCCCACGGGCTTGGTGGTGAAGAAGGGCTCAAAAATGCGCTCCAGCGTGGCGGCGTCCATGCCCGGGCCGCTGTCGCGCACGGTCAGGGCCACGTAGTCGACAGGCGCCAGACCCAGCCGTTCGCTCAGCCGGTGGTCAGGCTGCACCGTGGCGGCCTCGACATGGATGCTGCCGCGGTCATTGCCCTGGCTCTGGATGGCGTGGACGGCGTTGGTGCACAGGTTGAGCAGGGCCTGTTCTACCTGCGTGGCGTCTGCCAGCACGGGAGGCAGGCCCACTTGCAGCTGCATGTGCAGCTCGATGGCGGGGGGCAGGGTCACGCGCAGCAGGCGCTCGGTGTCGTGCGCCACTTCGGCCAGTGACACGGCCGAGCGCTGCGGCGGTTCGTTGCGGCTGAAGGTGAGGATCTGCCGCACCAGGTCGCGCGCGCGGCGGCCCGCCTTGTCGATCTCCAGCAGGCTCTCCAGCACGGTGGAGCCCGGTGCCTGGCCAGCGCAGTCTGCCTTGGCCAGCTCGACATTGCCCAGGATGGCACCCAGGATGTTGTTGAAGTCGTGCGCAATGCCGCCAGCCATGGTGCCCACGGCCTGCATCTTGTGCGACTCGCGCAGTTGGGCTTCCAGCTCGTTGCGGTGCGCCTCGGCCTTTTTGCGGCCGGTCAGGTCGCGGGCGAACACGGTGGTGGTCTCGCCGTCGGCATGGCGCTCGAACGACACGCTCACTTCTACCGCCAGCTCTTTGCCGCTGGCGGTCAGCGCCGTCATTTCGCCCAGCAGGGCCTGGGTGGTGAGCTGGGCAAACGCCAGGGCCTGCGCGGCGTCGGGCAAAAAGCGGTCGAGCGGGCTGCCCATGGCATCGCTGGCGCTGCACTGGAACAGCGCCGCTGCCGTGGGGTTGAACACGGTGATGCGCTGGTGCTGGTCGACGCAGAGGATGGCGTCCAGCGCCGAGTTGATGATGGCCTCCAGCCGCTTTTCGCTGGCGCGGATCTGCTCGTTGCGCTGCTGCAGCGTGACGGCGCTTTGCTGCAACGCCTGGCGCTCGGCCAGCAGTGGGCCCTGGTCAATCACAGCGCACAAGAACTGGGGCAGGGGCGGTCCGCTGGTTTGAGGCGCTTCAATGTGCGCAATGTGCAGATCGCCCGTGATGTGCGTGTCGGCGCTGATGGCAAACACCACCTCTTTCACTTCGCTGCGGCCCAGGTCCCGTGCCAGCGCAAAGGCCTCGCGCACGCGCTTGGCATCTTTGGCGCGCACAAAAGGCATCAGGGCCGTCAGCGGACGGTCGCGTTCGGTAGGCTGAAACGAGCGGTGGGCCATGGAGTTGGCCTGAACCACCATGTCGTGCTCGTCCACCACCATCAAGGCCAGGGGCACGCTGGCAAACAGGGTTTCGAACCGTTCGGACGCGCTTTCAGCCACGGTCTGGCTGTAGCGCAGGACCTTGTTTTGGCTCTCCAGTTCAGCCTGGTAGGCGCGCAGTTCTGCGACCAGGCCGCCCTCTGATGTGCCGGTTGCGCTGGTGAAGGATGCCACTGAGGCAGTGGGAGCGGTGGCCGCGCGCGCAGGTGCCGAATGGGCGGGCTGCCGTCCAGCCGGCTCCAGAAAGGACAGATCGGGTTCGCTCATGGGAGGTCGGGTCTATGGCGGGGGCATCCAGCGTGGGCACGCTGTGCCACGCTGTGAGGGTTGCCCTGGCACTGGTGGAAGAGTGTACGCCCGCGGGCCTCGCAGACCGTTCGGTGCGGGCTTCCATGGGGAGGCCGCGCGAAGGTGAGTCCAGGTTCAGCTTGGTGCAGCGTTGCCTAGTCAGGATGCTGCGTTGCTTTTGAGGCGGTTTCGGCTCTATCAAGGCCGGATTGTTGACGTATTGCGAACAATCCTTTTCCTTGCAGGGCCTTACCGAAGGGGGAGGGCCAGCCTAAAGTTCATACCCGCCGCACTGTCGTGCGTTACCTCTTTGACCGATCACAGGATTTTTATGACCATTGCCACCCACACCTCTGCCGCGCAGCCGCTGCTGAACCAACTGCAATGGCGCTACGCCGCCAAAAAGCTGAACCCCGCCAAGCCTGTTCCGCAGGACAAGGTCGAGCGCATTCTGGAAGCCGCCCGCCTGGCGCCCACATCCAGCGGCCTGCAGCCGTATGAAATCTTCGTGGTGACCGACCCCGCCGTGCGCGCCAAGATCCAGCCCATCGCTTGGAACCAGGCCCAGATCACGGACGGCTCCCACCTGCTGGTGTTTGCCGCTTGGGACAACTACACGGCCGACCGCATCAACATGATGTTTGACCTGACCAACGAACAACGCGGCTTCAAGAACGAAGGCTGGGAAAACTACCGCCAGATGCTGCTGGGTATGTACCCCCAGCGCGACGCGGAAGTGAACTTTCAGCACGCCGCCCGCCAGGCCTACATCGGCATGAGCGCCGCGCTGATCGCTGCTGCGTTTGAAGAAGTCGACTCCACCCCCATGGAAGGTTTTGACCCGGCCGCCTTGGATGAAATTCTGGGCTTGCGTGCCAAGGGGCTGCGCAGCGTGGCCATCATGCCGCTGGGCTATCGGGCGGATGAAGGCGACTGGCTGGTCAACCTGAAGAAGGTACGCCGCTCACGCGAGCAGTTCGTGACCGAAGTCTGAGGGCGCTGCGTTCAGGCACTAAAAGGCCGGGTTGTGACCCGGCCTTTTTTGCATGCAGAGTTTCAGCGTGTGGCAGGCGTTGCATCTGTCACGCGCCGCATGGGCGTCAAGACCCAAGCCAGGCCCACCAGCACTACCAGCGTGCCACCGCTGGCCGCAAACAACTGGGTCAGCGTGATGCTTTTCATCACCCAGCCCGTAACAGCCGCAGAGATGGGTGCCAGGCCCATGAAGATGAACATGAACAGGCTCATTGCGCGGCCCAGCAAGGCGGGCGGAACCCGTTGCTGAATCCAGGTGAACACGCTCACCTGCATGAAACCGCCCAAGAGACCTATGACCAGCATCAGCGCAGCGCCTTGCCACACCGCGGTGATGAGGCCCAGTGGCATGAACAGCGTGCCGATGATGGCGTCGAACACCAGGATGGTCAGGCCCAGGCTGCCAAAGCGCAGCCGGGGCACCATGCCCGACACCACCATGCCCAGCAGCGTTCCTGCACCGTGCGCCCCCAGCATGGTGCCGAACGCGGCCGCCCCCAGTTGCGGGGTGCTGCTGGCCAGCACAGGGATGGCAATGTGGATGGGGCCCATGATGAACAGTGCGATGGCACTCCAATACAAAAAGCAGGTGCGCAGTTCGTTGTCGCGCCAGAAATGCGCGAGGCCCTGCGCCACCGATGCCAGTACCGCCTGTGGTGCTGCCGCAGCAGGATGCGCGCTGGCGTGGGTCCGCACTTTGGACAAGGTCCAGGCCGACAAGGCAAAACTCAAGGCATCCAGGGCAAAGGCCAAACCGATGCCCGTGGCATTGGCGTGCGCTGGTGCACCCGTGTTGCCGCTGCCCGCATTGCCGGATACGCCCGTACCAAACAGCGCAATCAGCAGACCAGCCAGCAAAGGCCCAAGGAACATGGTCAGCTGGCGCAGGCCCAGGCTGATGCCGTTGGCTGCCTGCAGCTGCGGGCGCGTCACCACATGCGGCATCATGGCCGTGCCTGCGGGGATGCTGAACGCCGTGGCCAGCCCAATGCCCAGCGACAGGGCGTACACCATCCACAGCGTCAGCGTACCTGCCAGCACCAGCCCTGCCAGCGCCGCGAGCAGTACGAGGTTGATGTACTTGGTCACCATCAGCACCTGTTTGGGCGAGTGGCGGTCCACCAGGGCGCCCCCCACCAGGATGAACACCGCGCGCGGAATACTGATAAGCGCCAGCACGGTGCCCAGCACCAAGGTGTCTCCCGTCATTTGAAGCACCAGCCAGGGCAGTGCAATGAGCGTGAACTGGTCGCCCAGCATGGACAGGAAGGCGCCTCCCGTCATCCAGCGGAAATTGGAGTCCTTGAGCAGCGCGGCGCGCGGATCGTCTGGCGAGGTGGTACTTGGGTCCAGCGGCTTTTGGGGGGGAGGAGATGTGTCAGCAGTCATGTTTCGTTCCATTCATGACGACCGACTGTCGGCCCTCACGCTGCGTGAGGGTCAAGTGTTTTGTAACGCACTTCTGCGATTTTTTTGTACGTTGGGATCAGCGACGGGAACGAGCGGGTTTGGGCGCCGGGGCAGCGTGAGTGCCGGACATCGCGGATACCGCGGATGTCGTGGGCATTGCCTGTGCCAGCGCCGTGTCTAGGTAGGCGCGAACGGGTGCGCTCAAGGGAGAGCCAGCCTGCAACAAGGGCTCGCTGGCCGATGCCATGAGCAGTTTTTGTCGCAATGCGGTGTTGTGGCAGGTCAGTGTGTCGAACAACGTGTTCCAGCGCAGGGCGGCGGCCACCGCGTCGGGGTGGTGCGGGGGGATGTCGCAGGCCAGGAGCTGCTGTACATCAGCCTCTACCGCAGCCCAGTTGGTATGGGGCACATGGCCCAGCATGCGCAGGTCGTCACGGGTCAGGTATTTTTCGAGCAGCGCCATGCGCAGCTTGATGGCGGTTTCGATGTACTCGATCATTTCGCCCGGTGGTGCGTGGTTGCGCCCCTGGGTGCTGGGCTCGGTACGGAACATATGGCCCCAGCGCTCCAGCAGGTCCATGTCGCCCTTCATCCAGTGCAGCATGAGCGCCATCCACCGGTAGGCCAATGCTTGCACCTCGGGTGTGTCGGGTGCCAGTTGGCGGTCCATGGCGCTGCGCACCAGGTCCTTGACGACCAGCCAGTCGGCCTCGATCAGGTGCCAGCTTTGAAAGATGTTCTTGAGTTCGGCGGAGCTGAAATACTTGCCATAAGTCGTCATCAGCGCCAGGGCTTCCAGCCAGTTGCCCATGTCCGGCTCAGCACCTGCCATCAGCCCATCGCGCAGCATGGTCAGGCGTCCGCGCAGTTCCGTGGCCTGCATGATCTGCTGGTCCAGTGAACGGATTTGCTGCGCGATGATGCGCTCAGGTACCAGACCGGTGCCCGCCAGAAGTGCGTCAATGTCGGCGAGCGCAAGTCCCATCTGGCGCATGGTCTGAATGCCGTGCAGCCGTTGGACGTCGGCCTGGCTATAAAGACGGTAGCCCGCCTCAGAGCGGCCCGAAGGCTTGAGCAGGCCGATCTCGTCGTAGTGGTGCAGCGTGCGCACAGTAAGGCCGGTGCGCCGCGCCAGTTCTCCGACCTTGAGCAGCATGATGGCGGGCGTTGGGCTGGTTAGCGACCTACCGAGATCAACTCAATCTCAAAATTCAGCGTGGCGTTAGGCGGAATCACGCCGCCCGCACCGGCTGCGCCGTAGGCAATCGCGGGTGGGCAGGTCAGCTTGGCCTTGCCACCCGGCTTCATGCGCTGCACGCCCTCGGTCCAGCAGGGAATCACGCGGTTGAGCGGGAACGAGGTGGGTTCGCCACGCTTGTAGGAGCTGTCGAACTCCTTGCCATCGAGGAACAAGCCTTTGTAGTGCACCTTGACCGTGTCGGTCGCCTTGGGCGAATCGCCGGTTCCGTCCTTGAGCGATTCGTACACCAGGCCACTGGCGGTCGTGACGGGGCTTGCCGCTTGGGCGTGCAGGGTGGCAAAAGGGGCTGCCAGCAGGCTAGCTAGCACAAGGGTGAAGGGAATGCGCACGGGGTGTCCTTGAAGAAGAAAAGTGTGACTCGACTGGCTCGCGGCAGGGGGGCTGCACTGCGGGCGCGCTAGTTTAAGGGGGTTGTTGCCCCTGCCCGTGGGGGACGCGTTAACAAGCGTTAATGCGCTGAAGTGTGCTTGCCGCAACACTGCCGCTGCGGCCAATCGGCGCCGCGTGCACACTTGCGGAGAAAACAGATGCACCCACACTACGGGCCAAAACCATGGGGCCGAAGAACATTTTTGAGCGCCTTGGCTGCGGGCAGTGCGAGTGCGGTTGCAGCGCAAGGATTGACGCCGCTGGCAGCTCGCCTGCCCGAAGCCATGGCGCGTCCGGGCGGGGCGGACCTGCCTTATGGCCTGCCTGCCCTGCCAGAGCGGCATGTGGAGCGCACGGTGTCGATGACCGCAGGCTTTCCCGTCTGGAGGACTCCGCTGCAGCACCAGCGCGGGATCATCACGCCCAGTGGCCTGCACTTTGCCGTGCACCATAACGGCGTGCCCGACATTGCGCCGGAGCGCCACACGCTGAGTGTGCATGGATTGGTGCACAAACCGCTGCGTTTTGATCTGGACCGGCTGTTGCGCTACCCCATGGTCAGCCGTGTGCATTTTCTGGAGTGCGCGGGCAATTCGGCCGCCAACGCGCTGTCTCCCATGGCGCTGGACCAGACGCTGGGCGAGATAGCAGGCGAGGTGTCGTGTTCGGAGTGGACGGGCGTGCCGCTGGCCTATCTGCTGAACGAAGCGGGGTTGAAAGACAGCGCCCAATGGGTGGTGGCCGAAGGCGCCGATGGCGGTTCACACAGCCGCAGTTTGCCTCTGAAGGCCTTGCTGGAGCATGGCATGGTGGCGCTGTACCAGAACGGCGAGCGGCTGCGGCCGTCGCAGGGCTACCCCATGCGCCTGTTCATGCCCGGCTGGGAGGGCAACGTCAACGTGAAATGGCTGCACCGGCTGGAGGTGGTGGACGCGCCTGCGTACACCAAGGACGAGTCGGGCCTGTACACGCAGGTGCTGGCCGATGGGCGCATCGAGCGCTTTGCCTTTCACATGGAAGTGAAATCGGTAATCACGCACCCCTCAGGGCAGCAACGTTTGCCGGACCCTCACGGGTTCTACGAAATCTCCGGGCTGGCCTGGTCGGGCCGTGGACGCATTGCGCGCGTGGATGTATCGGTGGACGGCGGTCTCACATGGGCTCCGGCACAGTTGCACGGCCCCGTGCTGGACCGGGCCTTCACGCGCTTCACGTTGCCCTGGAACTGGAACGGCCGAAAAGCCGACTTGATGAGCCGGGCCACCGACGAACACGGCCGCACGCAGCCGCTGCGCAGCGAGTGGAAGCGCCGCTACGCCATGCATTCGTTCAACCATTACAACGCCGTGCAGGCCTGGCGCGTGCAGGCAGACGGCCGCGTGGAGAACGTCTATGCGTGAAGACATGGGTTGTCCTGTGCTGCTCGCCACACGCGCCACTGTGCAGCTGGGTGTCGTCGTGGTGATGGCAGCGGTGCTGCTGGCCGCCGCCGGTGCCAGCGAGGCGCAAACTCCCCCAAGCTCCATGGTCATTGGCCTGGGGCAGCCGTTGTCAACCGCCGATATTGAGCGCTATGCCATCACCGTCTTCCCCGACGGCCGCAACCTGCCACCCGGCCGGGGCAGTGTGGAGCAGGGTGCGCGGCTGTATGCCATGCACTGCGCGGCGTGTCATGGCGCGCAAGGCATCGAAGGGCCCGCCGCGCGGCTGGTGGGCACGGATGGTTTCATTGGCTGGAGCGACCCGCTGCGCCCTTTGCGCGTGCGCAAATACCCGCTGCAGGTTCTGTCGGTGGGCGCGATGTGGCCTTATGCCACCACGCTGTTCGACTACGTGCGCCGGGGCATGCCCCTGCATGCCCCCAAGAGCCTCACCGACGATGAGGTGTATGCCGTGACGGCGCATTTGCTGCATCTGAACGGGCTGGTGCCCAGCCACGCTGTGATGGACCGCAAAAGTCTGCCCTTGGTGGTGATGCCAGGGCGCGCGCGCACGGTTAGCGCGTGGCCGCTGGAGCCGTGAGGCAGTTCAACGACCGCTTGCTGCTTCGATCATGCCCAGCCGTGAGCGGATGCGCGAGAGCGACACCGGCGAGATGCCCAGATAGCTGGCCACATGGTGCTGCGGCAGATGCGGAGCCAGGTCGCCATGCGTGGCCAGAAAGGACTGGTAGCGCACCTCGGGCGGGTGGCTGAGCAACTCGGCCTCTCGTTGGGCGTGCTGCTGAAAGACATAGCCCAGGGCCTGTTGCAACGGTGCGCCAATGTGGGGAAAGGTGCGCAGCCAATGCTCCAGCGTGGCATAAGGCAGCTCTACAGCCTCCACCGGAAACAGGGCCTCAATGGCGTAGGGGCTGGGCAAGGCCTGCGGTGGCAGGCTGCCCGCCACCCATTGACCACTGCCGTGGAATGAACGGTTGCGCTCTGTGCCTTGGTCGTTAAGGTAGAAAAGACGCACCACACCGCTGCGCACCTGCCAGCAGCGCGTGCTGGTCTTGCCCGCGTGCTGCAGCAAGGTGCCTGCGCCGAACTGGCGTACAGGCAGCGCCTGCCACAGCGCGGCCAGTACGGGTTCAGACTGGACCAGCGCTTCCAGCGCGGGGGGCTGGCAGACGGTACAAGCGCTGGTGGAGACGTTCACGGTCTTCAGGCGTAATCCGACACGGGGATGCAACTGCACGACAGGTTGCGGTCACCCCAAACGTTGTCCACCCGCCCCACAGGCGACCAGTACTTGCTGTTGCGCAGCGCGGCCACGGGGTAAGCGGCGGCTTCGCGGGCGTAGGGGCGGGCCCATTCGCTGCCCAGCAGGCTTTCTGCCGTGTGCGGTGCGTTCTTGAGCGGGTTGTTGTCCTGCGGCCAGGCGCCGGATTCGATCTGGCGGATCTCTTCGCGGATGGCGATCATCGCGTCGATAAAGCGGTCGATCTCGAACAGGGTTTCGCTCTCGGTGGGCTCCACCATCAGCGTATTTGGCACGGGGAAGCTCAGCGTGGGCGCGTGAAAACCGTAGTCGATCAGGCGCTTGGCCACGTCTTCGGCCATCACGCCGCTGGTGTCTTTCAGGCCGCGCAGGTCCAGGATGCACTCGTGGGCCACATGGCCCGGCTTGCCATCTTTGCCTTCGCTGGCGTACAGCGTCGGGTAGTGGTCCTTGAGGCGGGCACTGATGTAGTTGGCCGAGAGGATGGCCGTTTCCGTGGCGGCCTGCAGGCCTTCGGCACCCATCATGCGGCAGTACATCCAGCTGATCGGCAGCACGGCGGCATTGCCCAGGGGCGCTGCCGACACGGCACCCACGCCGCCGGCCACACCGGCCGTGGCATGACCAGGCAGGTAGGGCACCAGATCGGCCACCACGCACACGGGGCCCACGCCGGGGCCGCCGCCCCCGTGCGGGATGCAAAAGGTCTTGTGCAGGTTCAGGTGGCTCACGTCGCCGCCAAACTCGCCGGGCGCGGCAACGCCCACCAAGGCGTTCATGTTGGCGCCGTCCACGTAGACGCGGCCACCGTGCTGGTGCACCAGAGCGCACAGCTCTTTGACCTGCGTTTCAAAAACGCCGTGGGTGCTTGGGTAGGTGATCATGATGCAGGCCAGGTTGGCGCTGTGCTGTTCGCACTTGGCCTTGAGGTCTGTCATGTCCACGTTGCCGTTGTCGTCGCACTTGGTCACCACCACCTGCATGCCCACCATCTGCGCGCTGGCGGGGTTGGTGCCGTGCGCGCTGCTGGGGATCAGGCAGATGTTGCGGTGGCCGTCGCCCTGGGCCTCGTGGTATGCCTTGATGGCCAAGAGGCCGGCGTATTCGCCTTGGCTGCCCGCGTTAGGCTGCAGGCTGATACCTGCGTAGCCCGTGGCCTGGCACAACCAAGCGCGCAGCTGTTCGTCCAGCTCCTTGTAGCCCTGCAACTGGTCGGCGGGTGCGAACGGGTGCACGTTGGCAAACTCGGGCCAGGTGATGGGGATCATCTCGCTGGTGGCGTTGAGCTTCATGGTGCAGCTGCCCAGAGGGATCATGCTGCGGTCCAGCGCCAGGTCCTTGTCAGACAGCTGGCGGATGTAGCGCAGCATGCCGGTTTCGGAGTGGTGGGTGTTGAATACCGGGTGCGTGAGGTAGCTGCTGGTGCGGCGCAGCTCGGCGGGGATCAGCGGTTCCACACCCTTCTCGAAGGCGTCAAATGCGGGCAGCGCCTGGCCATCCTTGGCGAAGACCTTCCACAGCAGCTCGATGTCGGCGCGGGTGGTGGTCTCGTCCAGCGAGATGCACAGGTAGTTTTCGAAGTAAATTCGCAGGTTAACGCCCATCTGTATTGCGCGAGCAGCTATTGATTTGGTAGCGCCATCGGTTTTGAGCGACAACGTATCAAAGCAGGCCTGGGGGCGCACCGGCGCACCCAGTTGCTCCAGACCTTTGGCCAGGATGGCGGTGTAGCTGGCCACGCGCTGGGCGATGCGCAGCAGGCCATCCGGCCCGTGGTACACGGCGTACATGCTGGCGATCACGGCAGGCAACACCTGCGCGGTGCAGATGTTCGACGTCGCCTTTTCGCGGCGGATGTGCTGTTCGCGCGTTTGCAGGGCCAGGCGATAGGCGGGCTTGCCGTGAGCGTCCACGCTCACGCCCACCAAGCGGCCGGGCAGGCTGCGTTTGAATTCGTCGCGGCAGGCCATGTACGCGGCGTGCGGACCACCCGCGCCCATGGGCATGCCGAAGCGCTGCGTGGTGCCCACCACAATGTCGGCACCGAATTCGCCGGGCGGCGTGATCAGTGTCAGGGCCAGCAGGTCGGCCGCGGCGATGAAGGCTGCCTGTTTGGCATGCGCCTTTTCCACATCGGCGCGCAGGTCGTCAATGCGGCCGCTGGTGGCGGGGTATTGGGCCAGCACGGCAAAGTAGTCGCCGTTCAGCGCGGCGTCCCATTCGGCGGCGGAGTTGGCCAGAACGACCTCAATGCCCAGGGGCTTGGCGCGGGTCTGGATCACTTCGATGGTCTGCGGGTGCGCGTCGCCGGCCACCACAAACACATTGCTCTTGCTCTTGACCGAGCGCTTGGCCAACGTCATGGCCTCGGCGGCCGCGGTGGCTTCGTCAAGCATGGACGCATTGGCGATCGGCATGCCCGTCAGGTCGCAGACCATGGTTTGGAAGTTGATCAGCGCCTCCATGCGGCCCTGCGAAATCTCGGCCTGGTAGGGCGTGTAAGCCGTGTACCAGGCGGGGTTCTCCAGGATGTTGCGAAGGATGACGCCCGGCGTGTGCGTGCCGTAGTAGCCCTGGCCAATGAAGCTCTTCAAGACCTGGTTCTTCGAGGCCATCGCCTTGAGCTCGGCCAGGGCCGCCGCCTCCGTGATCGGCAGGGGCAGGTCCATGGCGCTGCTGCGTGCGATGGAGCGCGGCACGATGGAGTCGATGAGGGCGCGGCGCGAGGCCTCGCCGATCACCGACAGCATGTGCGCTTCGTCGGCCGCATCGATGCCGATGTGGCGGGGCAGGAACTCGGTAGCGTTTTCGAGCGCAGCGAGCGTGGGCAGTGGGGCAGGATGGGTCATCGGCGGCAGCGTGGGACAGCAAACACATTGGCCCGGCAGAGTGCCGGGCCGCGGGGAACAGGAGACGCGGTAATCAGGCGTTCTTCGCGAACTCTGCGTACGCAGGTTCGTCCATGAGCGCATCGAACTGCATCATGTCGGTCACGCGGACCTTGAAGAACCAGCCAGCGCCCAGCGGGTCGGTGTTGGCCAGCGAAGGATCGGCGCGCAGCGCTTCGTTCACTTCGACGATTTCGCCTGTGACGGGCATGTACACGTCGGCGGCTGCCTTGACGGACTCCACCACGCCCGCGACATCACCCTGGGTGAAGGTCTTGCCAACTTCGGGCAGATCCACAAACACCACATCGCCCAGCGCGTCCTGGGCATGCACCGTGATGCCCACGGTGGCGGCTTCGTGGTCGGAGATGTCGATCCACTCGTGATCTTTGGAAAACTTGACGGTCATGGGGGCTCCAGAAAAAAGAGGGGTAAATAACAAATAAAAAAGTGCCGATGCCAGCCAAGACTGTAGCCGGGCTGGCGCAGTTTTAGACGGTCAGCCGCGGTAGTAGCGCGCCGGAGTAAAGGGCATGGCGCGCACTTCCATGGGCACGGCCTTGCCGCGCACGATGGCGTTGACCCGTGTGCCGATGGCGGCGAACGCGGGTGTGACATAGCCCATGGCCACCGGTTCGTTCACCGTGGGGCCCAGCAGGCCACTGGTGACTTCGCCAATCTTTTGGCCTTCGGCGCTTTGCAGTTCAGTGTGTTCGCGCACGGGCACACGCTCCAGCGCGACGAGGCCGACGCGTTTGCGCTGCAGGCTGGCGGGGTTGTCGATCTGTGCGAGCACCTTGTCGGCGCCGGGGAATCCGCCTGCCCGCGCACCGCCGGTGCGGCGCACTTTCTGGATGGCCCAGTTGAGTGCGGCCTCGGGCGGCGTGGTGGTGGTGTCGATGTCGTTGCCGTACAGGCACAGGCCCGCTTCGAGCCGCAGTGAGTTGCGGGCGCCCAGGCCGATGGGTTTGACTTCGGGCTGGGCAAGCAGGGCGCGGGCCAGGGTGTCGGCCTGCGCGGCGGGCACCGAGATTTCAAAACCGTCTTCGCCCGTGTAGCCGCTGCGGGTCACAAAACAGTCGCAGCCTGCGATGGAGAAATCGCCGCCCGTCATGAACACCAGCTTTTCCACGCCGGGTGCCAGGCGGGCGAGGGCGGTGACGGCCTGCGGGCCTTGCAGTGCCAGCAGGGCGTGGTCGGGCATGGGAATTACGCTGCAACGCTGGCCGATGCGAGTCTGAATATGGGCAATGTCACCCACTTTGCAGGCGCCATTCACTATCACGAAGATTTCGTTGTTGCCCTTGTTGAAGAACATCAGGTCGTCAATCACGGTGCCTTCGTCCGTCAGCAGCAGGCCGTAGCGCTGCTTGCCCACGGGCAGGTCGATCACGTCCACCGGCATCAGGGTTTCAAACGCCGCTGCGGCGTCAGGGCCGACCAGCTTGAGCTGGCCCATGTGCGAGACGTCAAATAAGCCCGCCGCGCTGCGCGTGTGCTGGTGTTCGGCCATCAGGCCAGCGGGGTATTGCACGGGCATGGAGTAGCCGGCGAACGGCACCATGCGGGCGCCGAGCTCGATGTGCAGGGCGTTCAGGGGCGTGGTAAGCAGGGGGGCGGTGGCTGACATGGCGGAACTCCGGGGCAAATGAGGGCCGCAGCCACAAGGTGGTCACGGGATTTGCCCTGCTGTCCGCTTTACCTGAGAGATTCGCCGCAGCGCCCTGGCTGGCCGTGCGGTTTGCTCCTTCGGTGGATGGCCTCGGCGCGCGATGCGGTGGGCCATCTCTCTCCAGCAAGGGAACGCCCGCATCACTGCGGGCGGTTGTCAGTCCTTTTGCCTGAGCGTTCGGCTGTTGCCTGCGCCTTCGGCGGTGTGTTTCCCCGAGGGGTCCGCACTCTCTCCTGACCGGGCAATTCTAACTACTTTGCATAGACGAGATCGCGCAAACCCAGCGACAACTGCGGCACATAGGTCACGATCATCAGGCACGCCATGATGACCAGCACAAACGGAATCAGATGCCCCACGATGCGGTCCAGCGATATTCGCGCCACCGTGCAGGCCGCAAACAGGTTCACACCGAACGGCGGCGTGATCATGCCCATGGCCAGGTTCACCACCATGATGAGGCCGAAGTGCACCGGGTCCACGCCAAAGTGCATGGCCACCGGTGCCAGGATGGGCGCCAGCACGATGATGGCAGCGCTGGTCTCGATGAACATGCCGATGATGAAGAGCGCGGCATTCACGCCCAGCAGAAAGAGGGTGGGCGACTGCAGCACTGCCTCCAGCCAGCGGCCGATTGCATCGGGCACACCGGCGCGTGTGATGAGAAACGCAAACAACCCGGCATTGGCGATGATGAACATGATCACGGCCGACGAGATGGCAGACTTGCGCAGGATGCCAAACAGGTCCTTGATGCGGATTTCGCGATAGATCACCACACCGATGATCAGCGCGTAGAACACCGCCACAGCCGACGCCTCGGTGGGCGTGAAGATGCCGCCATAGATGCCGCCCAGGATGATCACGGGCATCAGCAACGCCCAACCCGCCTGCAGCGTGGCCTTGCCCAGCGGCATGCGGCCATCGCCATCGTTCTTGCCCCAGCCCTTCCACTTGCAATAGGCCCACACGAACAGCATGAGTGCACCGGCGATCAACAAGCCCGGGCCGAAGCCCGCGATGAACAGCTCGCCAATCGACACTTCGGCGCTCACGCCGTACAGGATGAGCGGAATGGACGGCGGAATCACCACGCCCAGTTCGGCACTGGTGGCCTGCAGCGATGCGGCGTAGCTGGTGGGGTAGCCGTGCTTGATGAGCGCGGGAATCAGGATGGCGCCAATCGCAAACGTGGTGGCCACCGACGAGCCCGACACGGCCGCAAAGATCATGCAGGTCAACACGCATGTCATGGGCAGGCCACCCTGCACACCGCCGACGATGCTCTTGGCAAATTCCACGAGGCGGCGCGATATGCCGCCGGTTTCCATCAGGTTGCCTGCCAGGATGAAGAAGGGAATGGCTGCCAGAGGAAACTTGTTGATGGAGCCAAACATCTCCTTGACCGAAATCAGCATGTTGGCGTTGGCCACCTGGATACCCAGGATGGAGGCCAGGCCGATGGAAACAGCCACGGACACGGTGAGTGCAAAACACAGCACCATGGTGGTAATCATCACGGGCGTCATTGCGCAGTCTCCAGTTCAAGCCGTTGGGGGTCTATCAGATTGCCGATGATGCCGATGGCGCTGAACACGCCACCGACGGGCATGGCCACGTAGGCCCAGAACATGGAAACGGATTCCAGCCCCGCCATCGACTGCACACCGCCGCGCTGGGCGTAGTCCCAGCCGAACCAGATGATCACGCCGATGAGCGCCAGCGCAGCCAGTGCCACGATGTAGTCGAGCACCCGGCGCACGCGCGGTGGGCTCCAGCGGTAGAGCACGTCCACGCTCACCATCGCGCCCTGGCGAAACGCGCTGGGGATGGCCAGAAACACCATCCAGATCAGGCTGAAACGGATCAGCACCTCGGTCCATTCGGCGGGCTGCTCCAGCACAAAACGGGTCACGATCTGGAACATGCCCAACGATGCTGCGATGACCAGCATCGCGCATGCGCCGAGCAACGCGGCAAACGTGGCCCCGCGTTCAAACATCAGAAAAGCTTTTTTCATGGGGCGGACAACGCCATGGGTTCGTTTGACTCAGTCACAAGAATCAAGTTAAAGATAAAAAACGCCCGTAGCGCTTATTCTACGGGCGTTGTCTGCTACTAAAAATGTAGTAGCTCGATGCGCGATGAGTTACTTGACGTCGCGGATCTTGTCCAGTGTGGCCTTCCCAAACTGCTTTTCAAACTCGGCATTCACCGGCGCCAGCGCTGCCACAAACTTGGACTTGTCCGGGTTGTCTACCACCGTCATGCCCTTGGCGCGCAGGTCGGCCACGCCCTTGGCATCGTCTTCGTCCACGCGGGCGCGGTTGGCCTTGGTGCCTTCCTTGGCGGCGTCGATGAACGCCTGCTTGTCAGCGGCCGAGAGCTTGTCGAACGAAGCCTTGTTCATCACGAAGATGGCAGGCGAATACACGTGGCCCGTCAGCGTCAGGTGCTTTTGAACCTGGTCGAACTTGGCCGAAATGATCACCGGCAGCGGGTTCTCCTGGCCGTCCACGGTGCCTTGCTGCAGGGCGGTGAACACTTCAGGGAAGGCCATGGGGGTGGTGATGATGCCAAAGCCCTTGTACGCGGCGATGTGCACAGGGTTTTCCATGGTGCGCATCTTCAGGCCCTTCAAGTCCTCGGGCGAGTTCACCGAGCGCTTGCTGTTGGTCATGTGGCGAAAGCCGTTCTCAGCCCAGGCCAGCGCCTTGAAGCCCTTGCTGTCGAACTTGGTCAGCATCTCCTGGCCGATGGGGCCGTCCAGCACAGCACGCGCATGGGCCTTGTCGCGGAACAGGAAGGGCACGTCAAAAATACGCGCTTCGGGCACAAAGTTGGGCACAGGACCGGTGGAGCTGAAGGCCAGCTCTTGCGTGCCCAGCTGCACGGCTTCAATCGACTCGCGTTCGCCGCCTAATGCGCCGTTGTAGAACGTTTGCACCTTGTAGCGGCCAGCCGTGCGCTTTTCAACTTCCTTGGCAAACGTGTCGATGGCAATCCCTTGATGGGAGTTTTGGGCCGTCGAGATGCTGATGCGCATGGTGGTCTGCGCTGCAGCGGTGGCCACAAAGCCGAGCGCAAGGCTCAGGCCGACGACGAGTTTGGTCAGTTGCATGCTGTCTCCTGTTGGGGTGTTGTAGCGGCCGCCTCGGGGCTGCGCCTTGGGGGAGTGAGGGGGGTGGCACAAGGTGCCAGCCTCGCGCAAATTATGGCGGCGCCCCTCTTGCGGAGGCATCGGGGTTTGTGCTGGTAAGCGTGCTTATTAAAGGCAGTCCGTCAGCTAGTTGTCATGTTCTGACCGTGCTGGTGCGGTCGGACCTGTGCGTGCTCCACATGCCAAGGGCCCCGTGCTGGCGGTAACCAGCCGGGGCCTTGTCAGTTTGTGCGATCCGGTAAGAACGCCTTGATGTGAGAAGTATGCGCGCCGGGGCAGAGATGAATTTGCTGAAATCTCTTTCATTTGCCTCATGAGCAGAATAATTTTCTGTTTCTTGAGTGATTGATGAATAATCCAGCCGATGGATCGACTTGATAGAAAAATTCTCGCTGTACTCCAGGGCAACGCCCGCGCCAGCCTGCAAGAGATCGGGCAGGCCGTAGGCCTGAGTGCTTCGCCCTGCTGGGGCCGCATCAAGAAGATGGAAGAGGCGGGCGTCATACAGGGCTACACAGTGCGCATCAACCCGCAGTCGCTGGACTTGGCCGACACGGTGCTGGTGCAGGTCACGCTCGACAGCCATTCCGACAACACGCTGGAAAAGTTTGGCGAAACGCTGGCGAGCATTCCCGAGGTGATCGAGGCGCATCTGGTGTCGGGTGACTACGACTACCTGCTGCGCATCGTCGTGAAAGACACGCGCGACTACGAGCGCCTGCTGCGCGAGAAGCTTTACAAGATCAAGGGCATCCGGCACAGCCGTTCGAGCTTTGTGCTGCGCACGCTCAAGAAAGCGGATCTTCCGCTGTTTGCAGGGTAAATTTTGGTCAAAATGGCCGCTAGCGCTTATTCATAAAGCGCTGGTAGCTATGAAATCAGGAGTTTTGACGCTGGCTGCTTGTTGTCGGCACGCATCTCGCACGGTTTTCTTTTTGCTGACTGCCGCGCTTTGGGCCACATGGATTGCTTGCAGAATGGCGCCGCCATCGTTGCAGACCCTGGCTGATGACGGCGTACTGCACCACCCCGGTGCACCTCAACACCGACTCATTTACCCGTCAGGCTGGAGCATCCCATGAACCTGCGTTTTGTTGAAGCCTTCTACTGGGTGGCCTCCCTCAAGAGCGTGACGCGCGCGGCCGAGAAGCTGTTTTTGACCCAGTCCGCCATGTCCAGCCGGGTGGCCGCGCTGGAGGAAGAGCTGGGCGTGTTGCTGCTGGACCGGCGCGACAAACACTTCAAGCTCACTGTGGCGGGCACGCGTTTTCTGACCTACGCCAAGCGCATGTTGGAGCTGCAGCGCCAGCTCAAGGCCGAGATGGGATCGGGCGGACCGCTGGAGGTGTCGATACGCCTGGGGGCCATCGAATCGGTGCTGCATTCGTGGCTGATTCCGTGGGTGGAACAACTGCGCAAAGACAACCCGCTGCTGGAGCTGGAACTCACGGTGGAATCCACGCCCGTGCTGCTCGACCAGATCCGCCGCGGCACGCTGGACGCCGTGTTCGCGGCCTTGCCCGCGTCAGCCGAAGGCATACGCAGCCAGGCGCTGACGCCCATGGAGATGGTCTTTGTGGGCAACACCAAGATTCACCGCAAACGGCGTTATGCGCCCGAAGACTTTGCGGGCACCGACATCCTGACCTTTCAGCGTGGCTCCCAGCCCCATGTGTACCTGCTGGACACGCTGCGCCAGGCGCAGGTGGAGCCGCGTTGTGTGCACACCATTTCGTCGATCTCTGCAATGGTGCAGTTGGTGCAGGGCGGGTTTGGCGTGGCCACGCTGCCGCGCCTGGCGGTGCAACGGATGCTGGCCTTCCCGGATCTGCGCGCGCTGGCTTGCGACATAGCGCTGCGGCCCTTGCCCATTCACGTGAGCTACCGCGAAGACCCGTCGTCACCCGCGATGGAGGCCGTGGTGCGGTCAGCGCTGGGCTTTATCGACGCGCAGCAGCCGCAACCCAAAGCGCGCAAAGCCCGCACCTGAAGCAGGGGCGCGCAGCCCTTTGCATGAGTTGAACCAGTTGCGTAACTTGGACCGAATCTGATCACCCCTTGCCCTGGTGTTGATGCCGCCACGTGCGGCCAGCGTGGCGATGAGACGCTTTTTTGCGGCCTCCTTTTGGTGTTCGGGTTTACCCGAATTTCCACCTCCGGGTTATCCATTGGCACCAACTTGGTTCAGATCTCCCCAATGAAGTGCATCGAAAAAATCGATGACCTGAGAGAAATTTTTTGAATTTGCCAGCGCAAGGTACACACCAACACAATCCATCCAACGTCATGCAATTGACATGTCTCAATGCAAGGAAACACGGTGGATTCAATTCAGGAAAAAGCGCTGGCAGTGTTTGGCTCGGGTGGTATCAACGACCCCGTCCACGTGCGCAGCGTCATACGGCAAGGCGCCTGGGCATCCCACACCAGTGGCCTGGCGCACGGCCGGGTGCAGGGCAACCTGGTGATATTGCCCGAGGTGCTGGCCGCTGACTTTTTGCGGTTTTGCCAGCGCAACCCCAAGCCCTGTCCGGTGCTGGCTGTCAGCGAGCCGGGGCAGACAGCCTTGCCATCGCTGGGTGAGGGCATCGACATCCGCAGCGATGTACCTCAGTACCGCGTCTGGCGCCATGGCGAGTTGACGCAAGAGGTGGCCGACATCAGCGACCTGTGGCGCGCGGACCTGGTGACCTTTGTGCTGGGCTGCTCGTTCTCGTTTGAGTCGGCGTTGCAAGAGGCAGGCATCAGCCTGCGCCACATCAACGAGGGCAAGAACGTGGCCATGTACCGCACCAACATGGCTACCGAACCTGCGGGCCCGTTTGGTGGTGCCATGGTGGTGTCGATGCGGCCCATGCCCGCGGCAGATGTGATCCGCGCGGTGCAGGTCACCTCGCGTTTCCCCAACGTACATGGCGCGCCAGTGCACATCGGCGACCCGGCGCTCATCGGTATCACCGACATCAACGCGCCTGACTACGGCGACGCCGTGGCGTTGTTGCCCGACGAAATCCCCGTCTTCTGGGCCTGTGGCGTCACGCCGCAGTCCGCCATCCTCAATGCCCAACCCGCCTTCTGCATCACCCACGCGCCGGGCTGCATGTTGATCACCGACCTTCTCAACCACCAACTCGCCAGCTTCTAAAACAGCGGCACTTATCAGGAGCTTCACCATGAAGAAATTCGCCCTCTGCATGTCCGCCGCACTCAGCATGTGCGGTGCACACGCCCAGGTCAAGTGGGACTTGCCCACAGGCTATGGCGCCAACAGTTTCCAGACACAGAACGTGCAGCAGTTTGCCAACGAGGTCGACCAGCTCACCGGCGGCAAGCTCAAGATCACGCTGCATCCCGGTGGTTCGCTGTACAAGGCCAACGAGATCAAGCGCGCCGTGCAAACCGGCCAGGTGCCGTCGGCCGAGTTCATCCTTTCCGGCGCGTCCAACGAGAACCCGCTGTTTGGTGTGGACTCCATTCCCTTCCTGGCCACCAGCTACGCCGACTCGAAACGCTTGTACATGGCCGCCAAGCCGTTGCAAGAAAAGCTGCTGGCGTCGCAGGGCGTGAAGGTGCTGTTCACGGTGCCATGGCCCGGCCAGTCGCTGTACTCGCTCAAGCCCGTCAGCACCCCCGCAGATTTCTCGGGCACCAAGATGCGGGCCTACAACCCGGCCACCACGCGCATTGCGCAGTTGCTCAAGGCGCAGCCGGTGACCATTCAGCTGTCAGAACTGGGCCAGGCGCTGGCCACCAACACGGTGCAGAACTTTCTCACGTCCAGCGCCAGCGGGGTGGAATCCAAGCTGTACGAGCAGGTGAAGTATTTCTACCCCGTCAGCGCCTGGTTGCCGCGCAACGCCACCGTGGTCAACCAGAAGGCGTTTGATGCGCTGGACAAGCCCCTGCAAGACGCGGTGCTCAAGGCCGCTGCTGCGGCCGAGGAACGTGGCTGGGCTACCAGCGAGCGGGTGGACAAGGAGTTCATCAAGGAACTCTCTGCCAAGGGCATGACAGTGGCAGAGCCCAGCGACAGCATCAAGAAAGAGCTCGCAGCGATTGGTGACACCATGACAGCCGACTGGATCAAGTCGGCAGGCGCCGAAGGCCAGGCCGTCATCGACGCTTACCGCAAGAAGTAACGCGGCGCCCCATTTCTTCTCTCGCCCCAGCCGGGGCCGGGCATCGCCGATTCAGCGCGTTGCCCGCCATTTCAAACCTTCCGACTTTTTGAGCGGCACAGGAGCACGCGATGGACAACTTCGTCCGAAATTTCTACAAGTTGCTGATGGTGCTCTCGGGCGTCTCGATGGTGGCGGCGTTTGGCGCCGTCATTCTGGGGGTGCTGTCCCGTGAAATTGCGCACTTCAGCATCGACGGGCTGGACGCCTACGCGGGTTACGCCATCGCCGCAGCGCTGTTCTTTGCCTTACCCGCCACCTTGCAGAACGGCGACCACATCCGCGTCACGCTGGTGTTGGACCGCTTGCCGAAGCGGGTGCGCAGGTGGCTTTGAATGGGTCTGCCTTGCGGCTGCGCTGGCACTCACGCTCTACATCGCCTGGTATGCCGTGCGTGCAGTGTGGATCTCCTACGTCACCCACGACATATCGCCCGGCGCCGACGCCTCGCCCCTGTGGATTCCGCAGCTGAGCATGGCAATGGGTTGCATCGGCTTTGCGCTGTCGTTTGCCCATGCGCTGGTGTTGCGCGCTCGCGGCGAGGTGTTCATCACCGCCACGGGCGAAGCCAACCGCTCTGAATAAACCAAACCCACAGGAGAACCACACCATGGACATCGTTATTGCCATCGGGCTCATTGCACTGCTGTTTGCAGTGCTGGGCTCGGGCCTGTGGATCGGCCTGTCGCTGCTGGGCGTTGCCTTGGTCGGGATGGAGCTGTTCACCAACCGCCCGGTGGGCGACAGCATGATGCTCACCATCTGGGGCTCCACGTTCGAGCTGGACGCTGACGGCGCTGCCGCTGTTTCTGTGGATGGGCGAGATCCTGTTTCGCAGCAAGCTGTCGGACGACATGTTCAAGGGCCTGGCGCCCTGGCTGGACCGGCTGCCAGGCCGTCTGCTGCACGTCAACGTGGTGGGCTGCACCATCTTTGCGGCCATCTCCGGTTCGTCGGCCGCCACCTGCGCCACCATTGGCAAGATCACCCTGCCGGAGCTGAAAAAGCGCGGCTACCCGGACGACATCTCGGTCGGCACCCTGGCCGGCGCGAGCACGCTGGGGCTGCTGATTCCGCCCTCGATCATCATGATCGTCTACGGCGTGGCGGCGAATGTGTCGATTGCCAAGCTGTTTCTGGCCGGCGTGATTCCGGGCCTGGTGCTGGCGGCGCTGTTCATGGGCTACATCATGGTGTGGGCGCTGTTCAACAAGGACAAGGTGCCCGCCGGCCGATGCGGCCATGACGTTCTGGCAGAAGGTTTACGCGTCGCGTCACCTGATTCCCGTCGTGTCGCTCATCGTGCTGGTGCTGGGCGGCATCTACAGCGGCATTGCCACCGCCACCGAAGCCGCCGCCGTGGGTGTGGCAGGGTCCTTGCTGCTGGCCAAGCATCGAAGGCTCGCTGAACTGGGCGCGCTTCAAGGAAGGGCTGGTGGCCGCCTGCCGCGTGTACTGCATGATCGGCCTGATCCTGGCGGGCGCGGCGTTTCTGACGCTGGCCATGGGCTTCATCGGCCTGCCACGGCATCTGGCCGAGTTCATCGGCGCGCTGCATCTGTCGCCCTTTGCGCTGATGCTGCTGCTGATCGTGTTCTTCATCGTGCTGGGCTGTTTTCTGGACGGCATCTCCATGGTGGTGCTGACCATTGCGGTGCTGCTGCCCACGGTGGAAGCCGCTGGCTTTGATCTGATCTGGTTCGGCATCTTCATCGTGCTGGTGGTGGAGATGGCGCAGATCACGCCGCCCGGTGGGCTTCAACCTGTTTGTGCTGCAGGGCCTGACCCGGCGCGAGGTGACCTGGATTGCGCGCACGGCGCTACCGCTGTTCTTTCTGATGATGGCCGCCGTGATGCTGACCTACTTCGCGCCCGACGTCGTGCTCTGGCTGCCGCGCCAGATGCAGGGCTGAGTCAGCCCATCTCCGCCCGACCGATCCGTCCCCGCACAGGAGTCCCCATGAAAACCGTTGTGTTGCTGGCCGCGCTTGCCGTGGCCCCGGTGCTGCACGCCCAGACCCAGTGGAAGCTGGCCACAGGCTACCGTGCAGAGTCCTTTCACACGCGCAACGTGGTGCAGTTTGCGCAGGACGTGGAGCGTGCTTCCGCAGGCGCGCTGCGCATTGAGGTGCACGCCCAACAACGCCTGTTCAAGCTGGGCGACATCCCACAGGCGGTGCAGGACGGCAAGGCCCAGGCGGGCGAGACCATCATGACGAGCCTGGTGCGCGACATGCCCATCGCCGGCGCCGATGCGGTGCCGTTTGTGGTGCGCACCTACGCTGACGCGCGCCGCATGTGGGACCTGCAACGTCCGCTGATCGAAGGGCACTTTGCCCGCAAGGGACTCAAGGCGCTGTACGCAGTGCCTTGGCCCCCCCAGGGTCTGTTTTCCATTGCGCCGGTGCGTTCGGCGGCGGACTTCAAGGGCACGCGCATGCGCACCTACAACCCGGCCACCGTGCGCATCGCCGAAATGCTGGGCGCAGCACCGGTGGATGTGCCCATGGTCGAGGTCAACACCGCGCTGTCGGCAGGCAAGCTCGATTCCATGATCACTTCGGCCCTGACCGGAGTGGAAAACCAGGTTTGGGGCCAGATCCGGCAGTACTACGGCATCAATGCCTGGTTCCCCAAGAACATCGTCTTTGTGAACCAGCAGGCATTTGACGCCCTGGCACCCCCAGTGCGTGAGGCCGTGACCAAAGCCGCGCAGACCGCCGAGGCACGCGGCTGGGCGACGAGCGAAGCCATCGCCGAAGAGTCGGTGGGCGAGCTGCAGCGCAAGGGCATCAAGGTGGACCGCGCACCAGCCGAGCTGGAGGCAGAACTCAAGCGCCTGGGCGAAAGATTTTCCCGTGAATGGGTGCAGTCCGTTGGCAACGAGGCCAACAAGATTTTCATCCCCTACTACTTTCAACGTTAACGACCGTTTTCAACAGACAGGTTCCATCACCATGCAAACCACCACCAACCCCCATGGCAGTCTTTGGCAGTTCTGGATCGACCGGGGCGGCACATTCACCGACATCGTGGGCAAGCGGCCCGATGGCTCGCTCACCACGCACAAGCTGCTGTCTGAAAACCCGGAGCAGTACAAGGATGCGGCTGTGGCGGGCATCCGCCACCTGCTGGGCCTTGCAGCCGGGCGAGCCGGTCACGCCGCAACTCGTGGAATGCGTGAAGATGGGCACCACCGTGGCCACCAATGCGCTGCTGGAGCGCAAGGGCGAGCCCACGCTGCTGGTGACCACGCGCGGGTTTCGCGATGCGCTGCGCATTGCGTACCAAAACCGCCCACGGCTGTTTGACCGCCACATCCAGCTGCCCGAGCTGCTGTACACCGAGGTGATCGAAGCCCGCGAGCGCATGGGGGCCCATGGGGATGTGCTGCAGAACCTGGACGAAGCCACTCTGCGCGGCGACCTGCTGGCGGCCTATGGGCGGGGTCTGCGCAGCGTGGCCATTGTGTTCATGCATGGCTACCGCTATGCGCAGCATGAGCAGGCTGCCAAGCGCATTGCCAAGGAGGTGGGCTTTGCGCAGATCAGCACCTCGCACGAAACCAGCCCCATGATGAAGTTTGTGAGCCGGGGCGACACCACGGTGGTGGACGCCTATCTGTCGCCCATCCTGCGCCGCTATGTGGAGCAGGTGGCCAGCGAGATGCCAGGGGTCAAACTGTTCTTCATGCAGTCCTCTGGCGGCTTGACCGACGCGGGCACCTTTCAAGGCAAGGACGCCATCCTGTCGGGCCCCGCAGGCGGCATTGTGGGCATGGCGCGCACGGCTGGACTTGCGGGGCACAAGAAGGTCATCGGCTTTGACATGGGCGGCACCAGTCACCGATGTGAGCCATTACGCCGGTGCGTTCGAGCGCGAGTTCGAAACCCACGTGGCCGGTGTGCGCATGCGTGCACCCATGATGAGCATCCACACCGTGGCCGCGGGCGGCGGGTCGGTGTTGAGCTACGACGGCGCACGCTTTCGCGTGGGTCCCGAGAGCGCAGGCGCCAACCCGGGCCCGGTCAGCTACCGCCGCGGCGGCCCTCTGGCCGTCACGGACGCCAACGTGATGGTCGGCAAGGTGCAGCCGCGCTACTTCCCGAGCGTGTTCGGCCCGGCAGCCAACGAAACCCTCGACGCGGCGGCCGTGCGTGCGCGCTTTGAAGAGCTGGCGGCGCAAACCCATCGCAAGCCCGAAGAAGTGGCCGAAGGCTTCATCCAGATCGCCGTGCAGCAGATGGCCAACGCCATCAAGAAGATCAGCGTGGCGCGTGGCTACGACGTGACACGCTACACGCTGCAGTGTTTTGGCGGTGCGGGCGGCCAGCATGCGTGCCTGGTGGCCGATGCGCTGGGCATGTCGCGTGTGTTTCGTGCATCCCCTGGCGGGCGTGCTCAGTGCGTATGGAATGGGTCTCGCAGACCAAACAGTGATCCGTGAGCAGGCGGTGGAGATGCCTCTGGCCCAGGAGTCATTGCCTTTGATCGCCGAACGCCTGGATGCCCTGGGCTCTGCCGCGCAGGCTGAGCTGGAGCGCCAGCAGGTCAGTGCCAACCCGGTGCAGGTGCGCCACAACGTGCATGTGCGCTACGAAGGCACCGATTCGGCCCTGGTGGTGCCATTTGGCGACATGGCGGCGATCCAGTCGGGCTTTGAGGCGGCTTACCGCCAACGTTTTGCCTTTTTGATGGCGGGCAAGGGCCTGGTGGTGGAGGCCGTGTCGGTAGAGGCGGTGATTGCGGGCGACGCACCAGCCGAGCCGCGCCTGGCGGTGCACCCGCCAGCGCAAGGCGCCGCTGCGCGAGATCGTGCAGATGTATTCGGACGGCCGGTGGCGCGACGCCAGTCTGGTGGTGCGCGAGGACCTGCGGCCCGGCGATGTCATCGCCGGCCCGGCCATCATTGCCGAGAAAAACACCACCACCGTGGTGGAGCCTGGCTGGTCGGCCCGCCTCACCGACCTGGACCACCTGGTGCTGGACCGCGTCACCGCGCGCAAGCTGCAATACGCGGCTGGAACCACGGTCGACCCGGTTCTGCTGGAGGTGTTCAACAACCTGTTCATGAACATTGCCGAGCAGATGGGCCTGCAGCTGCAGAACACGGCGTACTCGGTCAACATCAAGGAGCGCCTGGACTTCAGCTGCGCGCTGTTCGATGCCACCGGCAACCTCATTGCCAATGCACCGCACATGCCTGTGCACCTGGGCAGCATGGGCGAAAGCATCAAGACCGTGATCCGCGAGAACGCGGGCAAGATGCACCGGGGCGATGTCTACATGCTCAACGACCCGTACCACGGCGGCACGCACCTGCCCGATGTCACGGTGATCACGCCCGTGTACGTGGCCGATGGCACCGAGCCCACGTTCTATGTCGGCAGTCGCGGCCACCATGCCGACATCGGCGGCACCACGCCGGGCTCGATGCCTCCGTTCTCCACGCGCATTGATGAAGAGGGCGTGCAGATCAACAACGTGAAGCTGGTGGACCGCGGCATCTTGCTGGAAGAAGAAGTACGCACGTTGCTGGCCACCGGCGGCGGCACCACGCCTTACCCCAGTCGCAACCCGCAGCAGAACCTGGCCGACCTGCGTGCGCAGGTGGCCGCCAACGAGAAAGGCGTGCAGGAGCTGTCCAAGATGGTGGACCAGTTTGGCCTGGATGTCGTGCAGGCCTACATGCGCCATGTGCAGGACAACGCCGAAGAATCAGTGCGCCGTGTCATTACCCAGCTCAAAGACGGCCAGTTCACCCTGCCGCTGGACAACGGCGCGCAGATCAGCGTGTCGGTCAAGGTCAATGTGGCCGAGCGCAGTGCGGTGATCGACTTTGCAGGCACCAGTGCGCAGCAGACCAACAACTTCAACGCCCCCCGTGCCGTGTGCATGGCAGCCGTGCTGTATGTGTTCCGCACACTGGTGGACGATGACATTCCGCTGAATGCCGGGTGCCTGAAGCCGCTGCAGGTCATCATCCCGCAGGGCTCCATGCTCAACCCCAACCCACCGGCTTCGGTGGTGGCGGGCAATGTGGAAACGTCCACCTGCATCACCAATGCGCTGTTCGGCGCCCTGGGCGTGATGGCGGGAAGCCAGCCCACCATGAACAACTTCACCTTTGGCAATGCGCAGTACCAGTACTACGAAACCATTGCGGGGGGCAGCGGCGCGGGTGCGGTGTTCGATGCGGCAGGCCAGGCAGTGCGCGGCTTTGACGGCACCAGCGTGGTCCAGACCCACATGACCAATTCGCGGCTTACGGACCCCGAGGTGCTGGAGTTCCGCTTTCCGGTGGTGCTGGAGAGCTACGAGATCCAGAGCGGATCGGGCGGCACCGGCCGGTGGGCGGGTGGCAACGGCGGCGTGCGCCGTGTGCGGTTTCTGGAGTCAATGACGGCCAGCATCTTGTCCAACGGGCGGCTCAATCCCGCTTTTGGCATGGCAGGCGGCAAGCCCGGGCGGCCCGGGGCCAACCGGGTGCTGCGCGCCAATGGACAGGTCGAAGAACTCGGCCACATCGGCGCAGCGCTGATGGAGCCGGGCGACGTGTTCGAGATATCCACCCCGGGCGGTGGTGGGTATGGCGAGGAATGCGTGGCTTAACGCGCAGCTTTGCTTTCGTTTGAGGGGGCAGCGCTGTGCTGGGTGACGGCACAACGTTTGCACACGCCCACCGCATTCCTCACCCGCGCTACCCGCGCGGCAAGTCGATCAACCAGGGAGAAATGCCCATGAACTATCTGCCAGCTACCGCCGGCGTACCCACCAGCGCCGTTGCCCACAACGCCACGGCCGCCCGGTCCCCCGCTGACCTCGACGCTGTCCGCGTCCGGAGGGCCATCGCAAAGTCCCGCGGGGCGGGGCCGCAACCTGAGCGTGGGGCAAAAGCTCGCCGCTAGTTTTGGGTTGCTCGGCCTTGCCGTGGCCTTGCTGGGCACCACCACATGGATGACCGGCCAGGCCACAAGCAGCCAGGCGACCACATTGGCCCGCGAGCAGTTGCCCATTGAACGCACAGTGCGCGACTGGAAGACCCAGTCGGTCACCATCGGCCAGATCGCACTGCGCGCCGCAATTTCCACCGACGTGTTCCCCCTGCTGTCGGAAATGCGCGCACAACTGGCTGCCGAGGACACCATGCGCAAGCGTATCGAAGAATCTCTGGCCATCGCATCCACCGCAGCGGCCACGGCGCCGCTGTGGAAAGAAGCACAGGCGCAGCGCCAGCAATACGCGGTACTGCGCGACGCGCTGATGCAGAACGCACTGGAAGCCAAGGTCATCAGCCAGAAAGAGCTGCAGGACCATTCCGCAGCGCTCACGCGTTACCTTCAAACCATCGACCAGTTGCTCAGCGCATCCGAGCAATCGTCGCTGACCGCCGCCGACGGCATGATTGCCGACGCCTCGCGCGCACAGTGGATCAGCGCCATTGCCGTGCTGGTGGTGGTGGCGCTGTCGGCCTTGTTTGGCTGGCTGCTGCGCCGGTCCATCGTGCTGCCGCTGCGCCAGGCGTCTGAGGCCGCAGCGCTGGTGGCGCGCGGCGACCTGACGGTGCGCATGGATACCCGGCGCACGGACGAGATCGGGCAACTGCTCATGGCGCTCAACCGCATGGTGGAGTCGCTGCACTACGTGGTGACCGAGGTGCGTGACTCCGGCGAGTCCATCCACACGGCCAGCTCCGAGGTGGCTGCTGGCAACACCGACCTGAGCGCCCGCACCGAACATGCCGCCAGCAACCTGCAGCAGACGGCCGCCAGCATTGCGCAATTGGCACAGATGGTGTCTGCCAACGCCGACAGCACGCGCCAGGCCAATGCGCTAGCGCTCAGCGCCACGCAGGTGGCCAGCAGAGGCGGTGAGGTGGTCAACCAGGTGGTGAAGACCATGGAAGAGATCAACGCCAGCAGCAAGAAGATCGCCGACATCGTGGGCATCATCGACGGCATAGCGTTTCAGACCAACATCCTGGCGCTGAACGCGGCCGTCGAGGCAGCCCGCGCAGGCGAACAGGGGCGAGGTTTTGCCGTGGTGGCCAGCGAAGTGCGTGGTCTGGCAGGCCGCAGCGCCCAGGCCGCGCGGGAGATCAAGGCGCTGATCTCCACCAGCGTCGAGAAGGTGAGTGATGGCGCCAAACTGGTGGTGACGGCGGGCACGACCATGGGCGACATCGTTCAGAGCGTGGAGCGCGTTACCACGCTGATGTCCGAGATCAACGAAGCCAGCAGCGAGCAGAGCACGCAGATCGGCCAGGTGAGCCAGGCGGTGGACCAGCTCGACCACATGACGCAGCAAAACGCCGCGCTGGTGGAAGAGGGCGCCGCAGCGGCGCAGAGCCTGCAAGACCAGGCAAACCGGTTGGCCGGGGCCATGGGGCAGTTTCAGCTTGCCCGGTCAGCGGCGTGAGAAAAATGCAATAAAAAAGGCCTGCAGCGCAGGCCTTTCAAGCGCTAAGCGCTATGAATTTTGATGTGACTACATGCCTGCGTAGTTAGGCCCACCGCCACCTTCCGGCGTCACCCAGACGATGTTCTGTGTGGGGTCCTTGATGTCACAGGTCTTGCAGTGCACGCAGTTCTGCGCGTTGATCTGCAGGCGCTGGGCGTCGCCACCCTTGGCGGTGTCGGGCACAAACTCGTAAACACCCGCTGGGCAATAGCGCGCCTCGGGGCCCGCGTATTTCGCCAGGTTGATATTGACCGGCACGCTCGCATCCTTGAGCGTCAGGTGGGCGGGCTGGTTCTCTTCGTGGTTGGTGTTGCTGATGAACACGCTGGAGAGGCGGTCAAACGTCAGCTTGCCATCGGGCTTGGGGTAGACGATGGGCTTGCACTGTGCAGCGGGCTTCAGGTACGCGTGGTCGGGCTTGTCGCGGTGCAGTGTCCAGGGGATGTGGCCGCGCAGCACAAACTGCTCAAACCCGTTCATCAGCGTGGCAGTAGTCAGGCCGTACTTGAACCAGTTCTTGAAATTGCGGTCCTTGTTCAGCTCGGTGTAGAGCCAGCTCGCTTCAAAAGCCTTGGGGTAGGCCGTCAGTTCATCGTGCTGGCGGCCTGCCACGATGGCGTCGTAGGCAGCTTCAGCCGCCAGCATGCCGGTCTTGATGGCGGCGTGGCTGCCCTTGATGCGGCCTACGTTCAGGTAGCCGGCGTTGCAGCCCACCAGCGCGCCGCCCGGGAAGATCGTTTTGGGCAGGGCGTTGATGCCGCTGGCGTTGATGGCGCGTGCGCCGTACGACAGGCGCTTGGCAGTGACTTCGCCCTTGTCGTTTTCGAAGTAGTAGCGGACGTTCGGGTGCGTCTTCCAGCGCTGGAATTCTTCAAACGGGCTGAGGTAGGGGTTCTCATAGCCCAGGCCGGTTACAAACCCTACGGCAACCTTGTTGTCTTCCAGGTGGTACAGGAATGCTCCGCCGTAGGTGTCGTTCTCCATCGGCCAGCCAGCGGTGTGCATCACAAAGCCGGGCTGGTGCTTCTTTGGGTCGATCTCCCACAGCTCCTTCACACCAAGGCCGAAGCTCTGCGGGTCACGGTCTTGGTCGAGCTTGTAGCGCGCGATCAGTTGCTTGCCCAGATGGCCGCGGGCGCCTTCGGCAAACACGGTGTACTTGCCCAGCAGCTCCATGCCCAGCTGGAAGTTTTCGGTCGGCTCGCCGTCTTTGCCGATACCCAGATTGCCGGTAGCCACGCCTTTCACCGAACCGTCTGTGTTGTAGAGCACCTCAGCGGCGGTGAAGCCGGGGAAGATTTCCACGCCCAGGGCCTCGGCCTGTTCGCCCAGCCACTTGGTCAGGTTGCCCAGGCTGATGATGTAGTTGCCATGGTTCTGCGCAAACGGCGGCAAGAACATGTTGGGCACGCGGAAGCCCGATTTTTCTGACAGGAAGATGTAAGCATCGTCCGTGACCGGCTGGTTCAGCGGTGCCCCGCGCTTTTTCCAGTCGGGGATCAGCTCGGAGAGCGCCTTCGGGTCCATGATGGCACCCGATAGGATGTGCGCGCCAGGCTCGGAGCCCTTTTCAAGCACCACCACCGAGACATCCTGGCCCTTGTCTGCCGCAAGTTGCTTCAGGCGGATGGCAGTGGCCAAGCCGCCGGGGCCACCACCCACGACCACCACGTCGTATTCCATCGATTCACGGGGGCCATATTGGGCGATGATTTCTTCGTTTGTCATGGGCTTCTCGTTGGGGTTTGATAATGCTATTTTGACCAGAGCAGTTGCCGCGCCGTGTCAGACAGGGGACTGATTGTATAAAGGTCGGCGAGACAATCGAACGACCGTTCTATTTTGACCGAGTAGGGAGACTCTAAATGACATACAGCATCGATTTGTCCGGCCGCGTGGCTTTCATCACCGGGGCATCCAGCGGCCTGGGCGCCCAGTTTGCCCGCACGCTGGCCCGCGCTGGCGCTGGCGTCGTGCTGGCCAGCCGCCGGGTCGAAAAGCTCAAGGAACTGCGTGCACGCATTGAAGGCGAGGGCGGTGACGCTCATGTGATCGAACTCGACGTGACCGACCACGCCTCCATCAAGTCCGCCGTGGCGCACGCCGAGACCGAAATGGGCTCCATCGACATCCTGGTCAACAACTCGGGCGTGAGTACCACCCAGCGCATCCAGGACGTGACGCCCGAGGACTACGACTTCATCTTCGACACCAATGTGAAAGGCGCCTTTTTTGTGGCGCAAGAGGTGGGCAAACGCATGCTGGCCCGATCGCGCGGCGCAGCGCCCGGCAGCTTTACGGGCGGGCGCATCATCAACATTGCCTCGATGGCGGGCCTCAAGGTGCTGCCGCAGATCGGTGCCTATTGCATGAGCAAGGCCGCCGTGGTGCAGATGACCAAGGCCATGGCCATGGAATGGGGCAAGTTCGGCATCAATGTGAACGCCATCTGCCCCGGTTATATCGACACCGAGATCAACCACCACCACTGGCAGACTGAGCAGGGCAAGAAGCTCATCGACATGCTGCCGCGCAAGCGTGTGGGCCAACCGCAGGACCTGGATGCATTGCTGATCATGCTGGCCAGCGATCAGAGCCATTTCATCAATGGCGCGGTGATTGCGGCCGATGATGGCTTGCGGTGACTGCGTCATGAAGATCGAGATTCCCGGAGGTCAAGAAGCTGGTCTTTGAGATGCGCTTCCCCGTGCGCTGGGGCGACATGGATGCGATGGGCCACGTCAACAACACGGTGTATTTCCGCTACCTGGAAACAGCGCGCATCGACTGGATGGTGTCGGTGGGCTGCAACCCCGACCCGCGCGGGCAGGGGCCGGTCATCGTCAATGCGTTCTGCAACTTCTACAAGCAGCTCGAATACCCGGCCGATGTGCTGCTCAAGCTGTACGTCAGCGACCCGGGCCGCACCACGTTCGAGACCTGGGGCACGATGGAGCGGGTGGACCAGCCCGGCGTCATCTGCGCGGCCGGTGGTGCGACCACCATCTGGGTGGACTTTCCGCAGCAGAAGGCGCGCCCTTGCCCGACTGGATGCGTACGCTGGTCACGGCAGACTGAAAATTTGAATGAAATAGGGCTCTAGCGCTTATTGGATAAGCGCTAGTAGCTATCAAATAAGTAGTAAATGCCTTTTCCTGCTCATTTCTGTTTGGGCACCCGTCCCATCAGATAGAACTCGGGGTTGGGCTGCATGCCCGCAAAGCTGGCCATGCGGTTGGACAGACCAAAAAACGCGGTGATGGCCGCGATGTCCCAGATGTCCTCGTCGTCAAAGCCATGGGCCTGCAGGGCAACAAAGTCGGCGTCCTCGACCTCGTGGCTGCGCTGGCATACCTTCATCGCAAAGTCGAGCATGGCGCGCTGGCGTGGGGTGATGTCGGCCTTGCGATGGTTCACGGCCACTTGGTCGGCCACAAACGGTTTCTTCTCGTAGATGCGCAGGATCGCGCCGTGGGCCACCACGCAGTACAGGCACTGGTTGGCCGCGCTGGTGGCGGTCACGATCATCTCGCGCTCGCCCTTGGTCAGGCTGCCTTCTTCCTTGCAGCATCAGCGCGTCGTGGTAGGCAAAAAACGCGCGCCATTCGGCCGGGCGACGCGCGAACGCCAGGAACACGTTGGGGATGAAGCCGGCTTTTTCCTGCACTTCCACGATGCGTGCGCGGATGTCTTCGGGCAGGGTGTTCAGGTCGGGGAAGGGGTAGCGGCTCATGTCATCTCCTTTGTTGCGGTGTGCGCGCAGTATTGACGATCCGTTGAGCAAGGTGTCGTACGCTGCGCGTGAAACAGGCCTGGCCAATGCTGACAGTCCATTGAACATCTCTAATAAATTTCTAGAAATATAAATAATAGCTATCGCAACAATTCAATCGTTTTAATTTACCTAGCGTGATTTGCTTCCTACCATCAGCTCTGTCGATATTTTTTGCCGCCGCGATTTCACAGGAGATGACCCATGACCACAGAAGCCAAGTGCCCCTTTGACCACAGCAAGGCGCCCGCGCCCAAAGGCCGCGGCAATGCAGACTGGTGGCCCAACCAGCTCAACCTTCGCCCGCTCAACCAAAGCTCTCCTCTTGTTGACCCCATGGGCGATGGTTTCAACTACGCCGAAGAGTTCAAGAGCCTTGACCTCGCAGCCGTCAAGGCCGACCTGCACACGCTGATGACCGACTCGCAGGACTGGTGGCCAGCGGACTTTGGTCACTATGGCCCTCTCTTTATCCGCATGGCCTGGCACAGCGCTGGCACCTATCGTCTGGCTGACGGTCGCGGTGGTGCGGGTGCCGGACAGCAGCGCTTTGCACCGCTCAACAGCTGGCCGGACAACGCCAACCTGGACAAGGCGCGCCGCCTGCTGTGGCCCATCAAGCAGAAGTACGGCCGCAAGATCTCATGGGCCGACCTGATGATCTTGACCGGCAATGTGGCGCTCGAATCCATGGGCTTCAAGACCTTCGGTTTTGCAGGTGGCCGCCCTGACGTGTGGGAACCGGATGAAAACGTTTACTGGGGCGCAGAGACCACCTGGCTGGGCGACGACAAGCGCTACAGCGGTGAACGCGACCTGGCCAACCCGCTGGCTGCTGTGCAGATGGGCCTGATCTACGTGAACCCCGAAGGTCCGGGCGGCAACCCCGATCCCATCGCCGCCGCACGCGACATACGCGACACCTTTGCGCGCATGGCCATGGACGATGAGGAAACCGTGGCGCTCATCGCTGGTGGCCACACTTTTGGCAAGACCCACGGCGCAGGGGATGCCGCACTGGTGGGCAGCGAGCCTGAAGCAGGCGGTATTGAAGACCAAGGCCTGGGCTGGATCAGCAAACATGGCAGCGGCTTTGGCGGCGACGCCATCACCAGCGGCCTGGAAGTCACCTGGACCACCACGCCCACGAAGTGGAGCAACAATTTTTTTGAAAATCTGTTCGGCTATGAATGGGAGCTGACCAAGAGCCCGGCTGGCGCGCACCAGTGGACCGCCAAGAACGCGGAGGCCACGATTCCGCATGCACACGATCCGTCAAAGAAAGTGCTGCCTACCATGCTGACCACCGACCTGTCTCTGCGGTTTGATCCGGCGTACGAAAAGATCTCCCGCCGCTTTCTGGCCCATCCCGATCAGTTTGCCGATGCTTTTGCCCGCGCCTGGTTCAAGCTCACGCACCGCGACATGGGTCCGCGCGCCCGTTACCTGGGCCCCGAAGTGCCCACCGAAGTGCTGATCTGGCAAGACCCGATTCCTGCGGTGGACCATGCACTGGTGAACGAGCAGGATGTAGCAGGGCTCAAGGCCAAGGTGTTGGCGTCGGGCTTGTCGATCTCGGAATTGGTATCGACGGCCTGGGCTTCGGCTTCCACCTACCGCGGCGGCGACAAGCGCGGTGGTGCCAATGGTGCGCGCATCCGCCTGGCACCGCAGAAGGATTGGGAAGTGAACCAGCCTGCCCAACTGGCCAAGGTGCTCGGCACGTTGGAAGCCATTCAGCAGGCGTTCAATGCCGAGCAGACCGGCGGCAAGAAGATATCGATGGCCGATCTCATCGTGTTGGCGGGTGGTGCGGCGGTTGAATCCGCCGCCAGCAAGGCGGGTCAGGCGGTGAGTGTACCTTTTGCACCCGGACGCATGGATGCAACACAGGAGCAGACCGACGTGCCTTCGTTCGAGGTGATGGAACCTGTGGCCGATGGTTTCCGCAACTATGTTCGCCCAGGCCTGGAAAGTGCCGTAGCCGAGTTGCTGATTGATCGCGCCAACCAGCTCACGCTGACGGGGCCAGAGATGACGGTGCTGGTGGGTGGGTTGCGTGTGCTGGGGGCCAATGCAGGGCAGGCGGCCCATGGCGTCTTGACGCAGCGCCCTGAAACGCTGAGCAATGACTTCTTTGTAAACCTGCTCGACATGCGTACCAAATGGCTGAAGTCAGACTCTGCCGAAGGTGTGCTGAACGGCGTGGACCGCGCAAGCGGCGCCCGCAAGTGGACCGGTACTGTGGCTGATCTGGTGTTTGGCTCCAACTCGCAACTGCGAGCCCTGGCCGAGGTATATGGCAGCAGCGATGCGCAGGCGGTGTTCGTGCAGGATTTCGTCAAGGCCTGGACGAAGGTGATGAACCTGGACCGGTTTGATTTGTGACAACCCCCTGAGTCGCTTCGCGCTTTCCCCCTTCTCTCGAATGGCTGCGCCATTCGGGAAGGGGGACACCGCCAGCGCGGCGGGGCGTCCCTTGCGCGGCGATCCTGGCCTGGGCTGTGCGATTGCTGCGGCAGTGTTTCCGTTTTAGCCGCAGAAAAAGGCAGAGGTGCGAAGGGCGTTGTGCTGCAGCTACCATCGCCGCCTCAAACCAACAGGAGAGCCCGCATGACGCAACCCCCATCCACCAAGGACTTCGACAAAGGCCTGGCCACCCGCAAACAGGTCATGGGCGAGGATTTTGTGGCCAATGCCTTTGGCAATGCCACGCAGTTCACCCAGCCCATTCAGGAGTTCATCACCCGCAATGCGTGGGGTGATGTGTGGCAGCGCCCGGGGCTGGACATGAAGACGCGCAGCCTGATCACCGTGGCGTTTCTCACCGCGCTCGGAAAGCAGCATGAATTGAAGGGCCATGTCCGCGGCGCGCTCAACAATGGCGCTTCGGCGGCTGAGATTCAGGAAGTGTTGCTGCACGCCAGCATCTATTGCGGCCTGCCAACGGCGGTGGAGGCTTTTCGCACGGCCGCTGAAGTGATTGATGGGCCGAAAAACGGCTGACGACGATCTGGCGCGGTCGAGAACTGGGCCATTGGCGGGGCAGTCCCCGCGGGGTAAAGGACGCGAAGAGGCTCGGGAGGGGGCTTAGCCCCCGGCCAATAACTTGTGCACCAGGTCTGCTGCGGTGGAGGCGTTGTACTTGCGCATGAGGCGTGCCCGATAAATCTCCACCGTGCGATGGCTGATCTCCAGCGTGCGGCCGATCTCCTTGGAAGTCAGGCCCTCCAGCAACCGCGCAGCCACTTCGCGTTCTCGGCCCGTCAGATCCGCCTTCACCGGGCGCTGGGCACTCAGGTCCTCAAAGCTCCAGATGCCGGATTCGTGCGGCGCTTCGCGGTTGAGGGCGCGGCCCGAAACGTGGCACCAAAAGACCTCACCGTTGGCGCGCTTCATGATGCGGTTGTCGGCGTAGTGGCCTTTGGCGTTCAGGATGGGTTCCATGTGCGCGCCCAGGCGTTCGTACTCGTCAGCGCTCGGATAAAGTATCTGGAACGACTGGCCAATGAGCACTTCGCGCGAGGCGCCGAACATCTCGCAGACATGGCGGTTGCAATCGACCATGGCCCGGTTGCGTGACAGCACCAGGCCCACGGGGGCCATGTCGAAAGCAAGTCGGTAATCAACGTCCATAGTGCAAGTCTTTACGAAAAACTACTTATTCGGATACGTAGTATCGTAGCGCATCCAATTTCACAAGGAGATCGTGGTGAACAAGTTATTCCCCTCCGCAGCTGAGGCCCTCAAGGGCGTGGTTGCAGACGGCCAGCTCATGGCCGTGGGTGGCTTCGGTTTGTGCGGCATTCCAGAGGCGCTGATCGACGCGCTGCGCGACACCGGCGTCAAAGACCTTACCGTGATCTCCAACAACGCCGGTGTTGACGGGTTTGGTCTGGGCAAACTGCTCGAAACCCGCCAGATCAAGAAGATGATTTCGTCGTACGTGGGTGAGAACAAGGAGTTCGAGCGCCAATATTTGGCCGGTGAGTTAGAGCTGGAATTCACCCCTCAGGGCACTCTGGCCGAGAAGCTGCGTGCGGGTGGCGCAGGCATCCCGGCGTTCTTTACCAAGACCGGTGTGGGCACCATCGTCGCCGAGGGCAAAGAATTGCGCGAGTTTGGCGGCGAAACCTATGTGATGGAACATGCGCTCGTTCCCGAAGTGTCCCTTGTCAAGGCAGACGTTGCCGACAAATCGGGCAACCTGCGCTTTAACCTTACCGCGCGCAATTTCAACCCTGCCGCTGCAACTGCCGGCAAGGTCTGCATCGTAGAGGTGGAGCGCATTGTGGAGGTTGGCGAACTCGCACCGGACGACATCCACCTGCCTGGCATTTACGTGCACCGTATTGTGCTAAATGCCAACCCCGAGAAGCGCATCGAAAAGCGCACCGTGACGGCCGCCCCCGTGGACGTCGCCGCCGCCAAGGTCGAGGCACAGGCCGTGATTGCCCAAGCCGCAGCAACCAGCGAATCGCCTGTGATTCCCACCGTGCCTGTCAGCAAGAAAGAAGGAGTTTGAGATGCCCTGGACCCAAGACCAGATGGCCGCACGCGCGGCGCAAGAACTCGAAGACGGCTTTTATGTGAACCTGGGCATCGGCATCCCCACGCTGGTGGCCAACTTCACGGGCGACAAGGAAGTGTGGCTGCAGTCCGAAAACGGCATGCTGGGCATCGGCCCGTTTCCCACCGAAGACAAGGTGGATGCTGACCTGATCAACGCGGGCAAGCAGACGGTGACCACGATCAAGGGTTCGTCCATCTTTGGCAGCGATCAATCGTTTGCCATGATCCGCGGCGGCAAGATCAACCTGTCCATCCTGGGCGCCATGCAGGTCAGCGAAAAGGGTGACCTGGCCAACTGGATGATCCCCGGCAAGATGGTCAAGGGCATGGGCGGCGCGATGGATTTGGTCGCAGGCGTCAAGCGCGTGATCGTGCTCATGGAGCATGTGGCCCGTAAGAAGGACGGCACCGAAGACATGAAGATCCTGCCCCAGTGCACATTGCCCTTGACGGGCGTGGGCGTGGTCGATCGCATCATCACTGATTTGGCCGTCATGGACGTGACGCCTCAAGGCCTCAAGGTGGTGGAACTAGCCCCCGAGGTCACTTTCGAGGCCCTTCAGTCCAAGACAGGCGTCACGTTGATCAAATAACCCGCTCAACCAGCCAATCTTGGGCGCAATAAAAAAGGCTGGGGCTCCGTGAGGAGCCCCAGCCTTTTGCATTTGCACTTCACAACAGGCCCCATGCGTTTGCATGCGACCCCGGAAATTACATGGCGCTGAATTCGCCCGAAGGGATCTGGCCAGTGCGCAGCGCTTCGGCAGCCTGTGCACGCACCGCAGCGCGGTCAGCCGTGGACGAATACGTCACCACACGCGAACCTGCTGGCTCGATGGAGCGAGTCTGTGCCACGGTAGCGGCTTCAGCAGCCACTTCAGCACGGGTGCGGTTGGTTTCAAACTTCAAAGCGAATTGCGAACCATCGGCTTCGTCAGCGTGGGCACCAAAAGCGGTGAAAGCAGCCACAGCGGCCAGGGAGAGGAAACGTGCAGTCTTGTTCATGGTGAAACTCCTGAAAGGATTAAAAGTGGTTTAGGTACTTGCGTAGCCAGGTACTAATGAATACGGAAACGGTGTGATGGATGGATTCAAAAAGAATCAACCACGCTCACCCGAAGGGATCTGGCCGGTGCGCACGGCTTCTGCAGCCTGTGCACGCACCGCAGCGCGGTCAGCGGTAGACGTGTACGTCACCACACGCGAACCTGCTGGCTCATGGAGCGGGTCTGGGCGACAGTGGCAGCTTCAGCAGCCACTTCAGCACGGGTGCGGTTGGTTTCAAACTGGGTGGCGAATTGCGAAGCATCGGCTTCGTCAGCCTGGGCGCCAAAAGAAGCGAAAGCGGCAACAGCGGCGATGGAGAGGAAACGTGCGGTGGTGTTCATGATGAAAATCCTTGAAGTTAAAAAAGCGTCTCAAAAAAGCCGGGAAGCAACCACATCAAAAACTGCTGCTACCCGGGTTCGGTGAGTCGCCTTGCGGGTTCGGCTCATCGATGGGTTGAACTGTACGCCGCTGATGGATAAAGAAAAACCACCGAGTCGCAAACTAACTGTTCCAGTTTTGGAAACAATGACGTGGGAACTTTCAAGGGTTTACCCGAGACCGACTCTAGCAATAGGAAAAATTGAAACGAACAGTAGCCAGTAATCCCGATAAACCCTCGAGCGTTTTCAGGACAATGACAAATTGAAGAAAAAGAGCCAGAACCCCGTTCCAAGCTCCTTTGAAAGGGTGCTCAAGGGCTTCTAGACTCCGTTCAATATGCAAGGGCGCTATGCCCTTGATCTGCGTCAAATCAAAATCACGCCGATCTCTACGTTGTGTCAGTGGGCCGCAAGCTCAAGCTCTATAGTCCAAGGTAACTTTTGTGTTCCTTGCATGACAGATCCCCTTGCCTCGGCGAACGTCGACACTGCTGACGGCCCCCACTACCTTCGCGCCCTGACGGACATGGCGGACCATCGTGCGGTGGTTGCCGGTGCTGCCATCTACACGGACAACGGTATCAAGCTGGTGGAGAAAGGCGCGCGCATCGACAGTCGCCTGTACGACCGTCTGGTCCAGCACAAGCTGCGCGAACCCATTGACCGCCACCTCTCTATCGAAAACCCGGTAGATGTGCCTGCCTTGTTGTCTGCGGCCCAGGCGCAGACTGAGCATGAGGTGCTTGCCAGCATGCTGGCAGAGGCCCTGGGATCAGCCGCACGTTTGTTGGCGCCTCTGCGCTCCTTGCCCTTGCCCGCATCCATGGCGTGCAAGCTCACGGTGATGCGCGACCAGCGGCCCCAGCTCTTTCAACACAGTCTGCAGATGATGATGGTGGCCGTGTTTCTGGGGGTCAAAAGCGGGCTGTCCGAGCGCGACTGCGGCACCTTGGCTGCCGCGGCTTTGCTGCACGACCTGGGCGTGCTGCACATGGACCCTGCCTGGGACGACCCCGACAACAAGGTGGTGGGAGCGCAGCGCAAGCACCTGGTGGCCCACCCCATCTCTGCCATGTTGATGATCCGCGATACCCAGGCGTATCCGCGTTCCGCCGAAGTGGCAGTGCTGGAGCACCACGAGCGCATGGACGGCAGTGGTTACCCACGTGCCCTGACCGGTGCCGACATTACGCCCATGGGGCGCATCTTGCTGCTGGCCGAAGTGGTTGCGGCGTTCTACGAAAAGTACGACGACATGCCCGCGCAGCGCCTGTCGCTGGTGCTACGACTCAACCACCGCAAGTTTCCGTCGGCGCTGGTGGCCTTCATCCTGCCTTTGCTGCAAGAAGAAGTGGCCCGCGAATCCGCCCTCATGCCCCTGGGCAACGATGCCGCACGCCAGATCGACCTGCTGGCCGAAGCCTTTGCCTATTGGGAGCAACTCAAAACCGCATTGCCTGAGAGTGCAGGTGCCAAAGCCCCGGCGGGCAGCGCTTTTGCGTTTGCGGATGCGCGCTTCCTGGCGCTGCAAAAAGCCCTGGTGGAAGCAGGATCACATCCCCAGCAGCAAGGCGAATTGATGGCGCAACTGCAGGGCGATGCCATGGGTATGGCCGAAGTCGCCCTGGTGGGGCGCGAAGCCTTGTGGCAACTGCAAAGCATTCTGAACGCGAGTCACCGCCGCTGGCCCCAGTTGGCCGAGCGCGCTACGCCTTTTGATGCTGCGGTGGCAGACTGGTGTGACTGGGCTGTGCGCAGGTTGTAAAAAGAGCGCCCTCATATCGGGAGGCTGTGCCAAATGATTGATCACACAGGCATCCATGTCACCCGCATTGCGCTGAGCAAACCGTTCTACGTGTCGGTTTTGTCTACGCTGGGCTATGTGGTGCGTTTGGACCTTGAAACGGCAGTGGGGTTTGGCGCAAAGGATCTGGCCCCGGGCGACGACCCCGCAGGCGCCTTCTGGATTGCCGAGGCGGAGCCGTTCTCACCCAGAAGCCACATCGCGTTTCGCGCCACCAGTGAAGCCCAGGTGGTGGCGTTTCATGAGGCCGCGTTGGCAGCGGGCGCGCGCGACAACGGCGCCCCGGGTGTGCGCCCCCAGTACCACCCGCACTACTACGCAGCGTTCGTGATCGACCCGGATGGCTACAACATTGAAGCCGTTTTTCACGGCAGTGGCTTGAGCAAAATCGATTGATTTCGGACCGCTGGGTCAAAGCCACTGAATCCCACAGTCTTCTCGGTCAGGGCTCCCTGCGCCTCAAAATACTGGTTATATTCACAGTATTCGTGTTTACCAACCAGCTTTCACCACCATGCCTGCGCCACGCTCCTCCCTGCGGGTTGCGTTCGATTTTTCGTCTGCCGTGCCCGGTGTCTGGCATGCGGACGCTCTGGGCGCGGGCCAGCAGCAGGTGCTGCCCACTGGTTTTGCGCAACTGGATGCTCAACTTCCCGGAGGGGGCTGGCCGGTTGGGGCGTTGAGCGAGGTCCTGCAACCCCTGGCGGGGCTGCACGAATGGCAGCTGGTGCTGCCCGCGCTGGTGCAGGCCACGGCTCGGCGTGTGGGGGCTGTGGTGGTGGTTGCGCCGCCGTGTGAGCCTTTTGGCCAAGCCCTGCAAGCGCAAGGGCTGCTCCCAGAGCGGTTGTGTGTGGTGCGGGCCGACTCTGCCAAGGCGGCACTGTGGGCGGCTGAGCAGGCGCTGCGTTGCGGCGATGTACTGGCTGTGCTGGCCTGGTTGCCGCAGGCGCAGCCCGCCGCCTTGCGCCGGCTGCAACTGGCCGCCGCACAGCAACGGCAGTTGTTGTGGGTGTTTCGCCCGGACAGCGCTGCGCCACAAGCGTCGCCCGCATTGCTGCGCCTTTTGGTGCAGGGGCTGGCCATGTCGGGGGAAACCGCCGCTCCGCCTGGCATGCAGGTGCAGATCCTCAAACGCCGTGGACCACCCCTGGTGCAGGGCTTGGGTTTGCCGGGTTGCCACCCCCGGTTGGCCCAGGTGCTGCTGGCGCAGGCAGAGCGCCGTCGTGCCGCGCAGGGCGTAGCCAGCGCCTTGGTCGCAAGCCGCAATGGGGCGGCAGCCCAGGTGCCCGGGCTGCTGCGCGAGCGCCCGGCCCTGGCGGCCAGGGCAGAGGGGAGGGGCCATGCACTGGATCGCGCTGCCATTGCCCTGGTCCGCTGAGGCTTCGGCCTCGCACGGGGGGGCTGTGCAGGCTGCAGCCGCGGGCTGGTGGGCGTTGCGTTTTACGCCGCGCGTGGCGCTGGTCGATGGCGATGCGGTGCTGCTGGAGGTGTCGACCACCGAACGGTTGTGGGGCGGGCGCGATGAGTTGCTGGCGCAGGTGCTGCAGGCCTGGGTGGAGGCATCTGACAAGTTCGTTGTCCCCACTGTCATCGAGGGGGCAGCCGAAACTGCCGAAGCAGGGGTTGTCATCCATCCACCGGTGCCTTGCACGCCACCCGTTTGGGGCTGCGGCCCTACCGCCTTGGTGGCGCAGGCGTTCTTGCGCATGGCATTGGCGGGTCGAACGCTGTCTGCACAGTGGCGGGCAGAGAACCTGCCTTTGCACACGCTGACCGCCTTGCGCCCGCATGTGCCCAGCCTGGAGCGCATGGGCTGTCGTACCTGGGGCGCGTTGCGGGCGTTGCCCCGTGCCGGTGTGGCGCGGCGCCTGGGGGCAGGGGCACTGCGGGTGTTGGACCAGGCGCTGGGCCATGCCCCCGAGGCCCATGCCTGGCTGGAGCTGCCCGAGCAATTTACGCTGACCGCCGAGCTGCCAGCGCTGGCAGAGTCGGCCGATGCCTTGCTGTGGAGCGCCAACCGGTGCCTGGCAGCACTGCAAAGCTGGCTGCAGGCGCGCCAGCAAGGGGTGCTGGCGATGGAGCTGGCCTGGCGCCATGACCTGCGGCGCATCGACGGTGTGACCATTGCCCCCACACAGGCCCTGCCGGTGCGCACGGCCCAGGCCACGCACGACATGGCGCACCTGCGGCGGCTGTTGTCTGAAAACCTGGCGCGCACCACCCTGGCTGCACCGGCCAACCAGATCACCCTGCGGTTGCTGGAAGCGGCCCCGCTGCCGCACCGCAGTGCCAGCTTGCTGCCGCCGGGTGACTGGGGCGAAGGGGGCGGTGACCCCGCAGGGGCGCAGGGCGAGGCCCTGCACCAATTGCTGGAGCGCCTGTCGGCCCGCCTTGGCGCTGACCATGTCTTGGCCCCGGTGCTGCAGGCCGACCACCGCCCCGAACGCATGCAGCAGTGGCGCCCGGCGGCCGAGGTGTTGGGCCGCGCCCGCGCTGCTCCCGCCAGCGCAGGCTCCATCGCCACTGGCACCAACACCCCAGACGCCACCCTGTGGCCCACCTGGCTGCTGCGCCCACCCCGGCGCCTGGCCGTGCAAGGCAACCGCCCTTGCCACCATGGCCTGCTGCGTTTGCTGGCTGGGCCGCACCGGTTTGAGGCGGGCTGGTGGTCGACGGCGGACGAAGAAGAAAACAATGGCGCCGTCCACCACCCTGGCAACCCCGCCACGGCCTGCACAGGCCTGGCCCTGCGCGACTACTTTGTGGCGCACAACGATGTGGCAGGTTTGGTGTGGGTGTTTCGCGAACGGCTGTCGCCCCAGGCCGTGGGCCAGGCTGCCGCACAGCCCCAGCGCTGGTTTTTGCACGGTATTTTTGGGTGATGGGGCGGTGATGCCATGGCGACCATGCCCCTCACTCCTACCGATCCTTTGCCGGGTTATGCCGAACTGCATTGCCTGTCCAACTTCAGCTTTCAGCGTGGGGCGTCGCACCCGCAAGAGCTGGTGACGCGTGCAGCCAAACTGGGTTACCAAGCCCTGGCGCTGACCGATGAATGTTCGGTGGCGGGCGTGGTGCGCGCCTGGGAGGCCGCCAAGGAATGTGGGCTGCACCTTATCGTAGGCAGCGAGTTTTTATGGGGTGACGACCTGCGGCTGGTGGCCCTGGCGCGCGATGCCGAGGGCTGGGGCAATCTGTGCGAGTTCATCACCACTGCCCGCGCGGCCGCACCCAAGGGGCAGTACCACGTGGGCCCGCGCAGCCCCTGGGGATTGCTGCAAGGGTGCGAGTTGCTGCTGGCCCCGATCCGGCAACGCTTTGATGCTTCTGATTTGATAGCTATTAGCGCTTGTCTATCAAGCGCTAGGGGTCAATTTGACTCATATTTTGATGGTCAACTCTGGTTGGCGGTCGAACTGCTCCTGGCCCCGGACGACAGCCTGTGGCTGGCCACGCTGCAGCGCGTCGGGGCAGAGGTGGGCTTGCCGCTGGTGGCAGCCGGTGATGTGCACATGCACGCCCGCTCGCGCAAGCCGTTGCAGGACGTGATCACCGCCGTGCAGCTGGGGCGCAGCGTGGCCGAATGCGGCTTTGCGCTGCAGCCCAACGCCGAGCGCCACCTGCGCCAGCGGGTGCGGCTGGCCGGCATCTACCCGCCCGATCTGCTGGCCGCCACGCTCACGGTGGCGGGCCGCTGCACGTTCAGTCTGGATGAGATCAAGTACCAATATCCGCTGGAGACGGTGCCCGCGGGCATGACTCCCGCGCAGGCCTTGTCATGGTTGGTCGAAAGCGGTGCCGCTGCTTATTACCCGCAGGGCGTGCCCGCCACCATAGCGGCGCAGATCCGCAAAGAGCTGGAGCTGATTGCGCACTGCAAGTACGAGATGTACTTCCTCACGGTGCACGACATCGTGCGCTATGCGCGCAGCCAGGACATCTTGTGCCAGGGGCGCGGGTCGGCGGCCAACTCGGTGGTTTGTTATGTGCTGGGCATCACCGCCGTAGCCCCAGAAAACTCACATTTGCTTTTCGAGCGCTTCATCAGCAAAGAGCGCAGCGAGCCGCCCGACATTGACGTGGACTTTGAGCACGACCGGCGTGAAGAGGTGATCCAGTACATCTACACCAAATACGGCCGTGACCGCGCCGCCATTGCCGCCGTGGTCACCACCTACCGCACCCGCAGCGCCCTGCGCGATGTGGGCAAGGCACTGGGCGTGGCGCCCGTGCTGGTGGATGCGTTTGCGAAAGACCACCACTGGTTTGACGAAGAGATTGCCACCGACCGCCTGCAGGAGCTGGCCCACACCGTGGGTGCGCAGTTGCACCGCCACACCGCCCAGCTGTGGTTGGAGCTGGCGGCGGACCTGAAAGGTTTTCCGCGCCACCTGAGCCAGCATGTGGGCGGCTTTGTGCTGACCCAGGGCAAGCTCACGCGGCTGGTGCCGGTCGAGCCCGCCAGCATGAAGGATCGCTCCGTCATCCAGTGGGACAAAGACGACCTGGATGCCATGGGCCTGCTCAAGGTCGATGTGTTGGCGCTGGGCATGCTCAGCGCGCTGCGCCGGTGCCTGAACCTGCGTGCGGCCGTGCGTGGCGAGCGCTGGGGGCTCAAGGAGATTCCCCGTGAAGACCCCGCCACCTACGACATGATCTGCGCGGCTGACACGGTGGGCGTGTTCCAGATCGAAAGCCGAGCGCAGATGAGCATGCTGCCGCGCCTGCAGCCGCGGGTGTTTTACGACCTGGTGGTGGAAGTGGCCATCGTGCGGCCGGGGCCCATTCAGGGCGGTATGGTGCACCCGTATTTGCAGGCGCGAGAGCGCAGGCGCAGGGGCGAGCCGCTGCAGCTGGAAAAGCCTGAGCTGGAGCAGGCGCTGGCGCGCACGCTGGGTGTGCCGATTTTTCAGGAGCAGGTGATGCAGATCGCCATGGTGGCGGCCGGGTTCTCGGCGGGCATGGCCGATGACCTGCGCCGGTCCATGGCAGCCTGGAAGCGCAAGGGCGGTGTGCATCGGTTTGAGCGTCCGTTGATCGGCGGCATGGAAGCGCGTGGTTACCGTACCGAGTTTGCCCAGGCCATCTTCCAGCAGATGCTCGGCTTTGGCGAGTACGGCTTTCCAGAGAGCCACGCCCACAGCTTTGCCTTGCTGGCCTATGCCAGCAGCTGGCTTAAATGCCACGAGCCCGCGTGTTTTCTGGCCGCGCTGCTCAACTCGCTTCCCATGGGTTTTTACACCGCCTCGCAACTGGTGCAAGACGCGCGCCGCCACGGCGTGCGCGTGTTGCCCATCGATGTGACGGAGAGCGACATCGACTGCACGCTGGAGGGCGCGCCAGAGTTGCTGCGACCCGCGCGCGGATTGGGCACTCCGCCGCTGCCGCAGCCCGCCGTGCGCCTGGGCCTGCGGCTGGTAGGCAGCCTGCACGCAGACGCTGCCAAACGCCTGATCGCAGCCCGCGCCACTGGCCCCGCCTTTGCCAACACCGAAGACCTTGCGTTGCGCGCGCAGCTCAGCCAGCAAGACCTGCAGGCCCTGGCTGCGGCCGATGCGCTGGCCAGCCTGTCAGGCCACCGGCGCCAGCAGATGTGGGAGGCCGCCGCGCAGCACACGGCGCCGCCCCTGCTGCGTGACGTGCCCGTGCACGAAGCGCCCCTGCAACTGCCGGAAGCGCCCGAGGGCGAAGAGATTCTGTTTGACTACGCCGCCACTGGCCTCACGCTGCGCCGCCACCCGCTGGCCCTGCTGCGCCCGCGCCTGGAACGTTGGCGGCTGCAGACCGCGTTGCAACTGAACACCATCCCCAATGGCCGCAAGGTGCGGGCCTGCGGCATCGTCACCGTGCGCCAGCGCCCCGGCACGGCCAAGGGCACGATGTTTGTCACGCTGGAAGACGAGACCGGCCCGGTCAACGTGATCGTATGGCCTGCACTGGTCGATATCTGGCGCAATGCGCTGCTGCGCTCGCAACTGCTGGCGGTAGAGGGCCTGTGGCAGTGCAGCGTGCCGGAACGGGGCGTACCGCTCTCGGGCTCTGACTCGCCAAAGCCCGGGTCCGCCGACCCCACGGTCGTGCGCCATCTGGTGGCCCAGCGGTTCAAGGACCTGACCCCGCTGCTGGGGCGCATGGCCCAGGCGCTGCAGGGCAGCCGGGATTTTCATTGAGTGGAGTGGGCTGGACTACGGCTGGCAGGATGGCTGGCCAGATGGCGGGGCTGCGTTCCGCCCACTTCATTCCCGCAGATAAGCATTCGGGTCGATAAAAAACGCCTTCTTGTAGCCCTGCGTGGCGCCGTCGATCTTCCACGGAGCAGGCAGCAAACGCACGATGGAATAGTGCAGGTGCGGCACCTTGCCCTGGGCATTGCCGCTGGCGCCCAGCGTGCCGATGCGGCTGCCTGAAGCCACCGGGGCCAAGGCGTGCGTGCCGATGGAATCGAGGTGCGCAAAGTAGTGCAGCCGCCAGCGGGGCCCCAGCACCAGCACCACCTTGCCGCCCTTGGCCAGCTCGCCCGTAAAAAGCACGATGCCGTCTGTGGTGCTGAGCACCGCCGTCCCCGTCTTGCCAAAGATGTCGATGCCCTTGTGCACCCCCGAGCTGCCCCAGGGCTCAAACCAGAACGACCGCGCATTCCAGTCCGTGGTGGACGCCCCGGCCACCGGAATCTTCACCCGCTCGGGGACCACAAAGCCCACGGCAAACACCAGCAGCAGGCCAAGGCACAGGGTTTTCAAAGGTTTCTTCATGGCAAGCTAAGGCAGATGCGGGTGCGGCACACGGGTGCGCCATCAGAGACGTGGGCGGCCATGATATTCACTTGTGCAAGTACACCCCAAGCGCCTGTGGCACCTGTGGCAGCTGTGGTAGCTCCGGGGACGGTGGACTGCATCACCCACTTGCCGTGCTACTCAGTTAGCCGCCGTTTACCTGCGCAGGTCAGCGTGGCGTGCCCGGTTGGCTGGCGGCGCGCCGTGCGGGTTGAGAGTCCGTACCCGCCGCACCCTTGGCGCCCGCTTGCACGGGTTGCCTGCCCAGGTCGAGCAGGGGTTTGCAATGGGTGTCGTCGTCCGCTGCCGGCACTGTGATGGGCACCAGCGCCAGTGCGGCAGGCGCCACCACGGCCGCCACCACTGCGGCACCCGCGCGCAGCAGCAGAGGGCCTGCTTCTACGCCAATGTTCGGATTGCCAAAAGTGCCCTTGACGTACAGGGGCGAGCGCAAGGAGAAGAACTTCCACTCCAGCGACTCTGGCTTGATGCGCATGTCCATCTCCTCCGTGCCCAGGTCGATGGTGCCGGTGGCCTCCACCACGGCTTCATCGGTGCTCATCTTGACCACGCGCGCAGTCGCCAGGCCATTCACGACGGTGAAGTCCGCGACCGCACAGCGCAAGCGCACTTCCTTGGTGTCTCCAAACAGACGGCCCACGATGATGCTCCCTACATTCAATGCGGCCAGGTCCATCATTTGCTTGCTCAGCGTGCCTTCGCGTACATACAGGCGCATTTCGCCCGTGCCATTGCCCAGCAGCCCACCCACGCTGTCGCCAGTGCTCTCCAAAGCCACCGCGCCGTCCATGCGGCCCAGGCTCTTTTTCATTAGCTCCACCTTGGGGAACAAGGCCGACAACTGCAGGCCCTGAACGGTGCCCCGTATTTGCGCCTTGAGTGGCGCGCTGCGCCCGTCAATGCTGACCTGGGATTCGATCTGCCCCTGGGCCACGCCAAAGGTGAGCGGTGCGAGCTTGAGCTGCGCGTTTTCCATCACGGCGCGCAGGCTCAGGTTCTCCAGCGGCAAGCTCTCCGGGCGGATGATGTGGCGGCCTTTGAACACGATGTCCATGTCCATCGCGTTCCAGCGTTCGGCGGCAAACTTGGCGTCGGGCAGCACCTTGCCGCGCTGATCACGGCCCCGGTTGGCGTTGCTGGGCTTGGTGGTGCCGATGGCGGGGCCCAGGTCGGCCAGCCGCAATTGGTTGGACGTCATGGAGCCCGTCAGCCGGGGGCGTGGCTTGCCCGACGTGTATTTGAGCGAGCCTTGCAGGTCGCTCTCGCCCACTTTGCCGCGGAAATCGGTGTATTCCCACACGGCGCGTTCGGGCTCCAGGCTGCCGGTCAGGCGTCCGCGTGTTTTGAAGGCCGGGGTGTTGGGCAATACCAGCCCCGTCACTTCATAAAGATCGGCCATGCTGTCGCCGCGCAGCGCCACGTCAAAGTCCAGCCCAGACAGTGCGCCCGGATTGGCCAGGATGCCTTCCGCTGAAAACGCCACGCTGCCTGCAGACAGTTCAATCTGCAGGGGATAGTTCACCACCTTGTCGCGCAAGCTGATCACATGGCCTGCCTGTCCGCTGCCCTGTACCTGGGCTTTTGCGTAACGGCCTTCCAGCTGAAATTGCAGCCCGTAGCGCCCAGGGGCTGCGCTTTCCGCGCCTGACTTGGGGACAGATGAGGGAGCAATGGGAGCGGATGCAGCCTCAGGCGCGGAAGTTGCCACCGTGGCAGATGCCGACGACGGAGCGCTTGCAGCCGCAGCCGCAGCAGCGGGCTCGTCCACGGTGGGCTCGGTGGTTTGCACGTGCGCCTGCAAATCCAGGTCCTTCACGCCGTCGGCATAGGCCAGCAGACCTTCGCTGATCACCAAGCGGTCCACATCAAACGTCCAGCCACCACGCGGCGCGTCTTCATCCTTGCGCTTGAAAGTCCAGTTGTTGGTGCCGTCCGCGGTACGCGCCAGGGCGATCTCTGGGTGCTGCAGTGTTACGGTGTCCACCGCCAGGTGGCTCGTCAACAGCGGCCACAGCCGGATGCTGGCTGTGGCGCGGTCGATGCTTGCCATGGTGGGGCTGTCTGCCTGTGTGGCCGTGGTGGGTGTTCTTGTGTTGCTGCTTTTGTTCGCGGCGGCAGGGTTGCCGGGTTTGTTCGCGTCGTTGCCAACATCCTTGTTTTCCTTTGGGGGCGTTTTGCGGCTGGGCTTGTTGCCCTTGTCGTCATCGCCCGCAAAGGGGGGGCTGAAGCCAGCAGGGTGGTCCATCACCAGCCGCTCGGCGTGGACGGTGACACCGGGTATCCAGCGCTTCCAGCCATCTTCGAGCGGCTGTGGCCATTGCCACGATGCCGAGAGAGGGCCCTGTACTTCAAAGCGCCGCCCCGTCGCTTCGCTGACCTTGTCATTCACCCAGGGCCGCATCCGGTCCAACTGCGACAGCGCAATGGTGGCAACCACCAGAAACCCCAGCACCAAGCCCCCAACCGCCAACAGGGCGATGGACAGAACTTTGCGGACTGCGGCGCTGCGCGATGACCTGTGCTTCAACGGGGATGGGTGCGCGGGTTGCGGGGCCACAGGGGGAGTGGGGGGGGAGGGCGGGGATGTGAGGGTCTCTGGCATGGCAAACCATGCTAAGCCCGGTCATGCAGATTCGACGCCAGACAAAGGCGCGCCCGTGACGAGTAACGCGCTTGTCCTACAAGGCGGGCTGAACCAACCCGGCTGACCGGAGCGCCGCGCCTGTCCGTGTGTGTCAGAGCACGGCGAAGAGCTTTTCGCGCAGTTCGGGCAGACGCTTGAGTCCGATGGCGCTGGAGGACATGGTTTCTACCCAATGGGGGTAGACCCCGCGCAATTGCTCACTGGTGCGGCAAGCGTGGATGGACTCGATCAAGGAAATGCGGTTGTGGTGGCCAAAGGTGTTGTTGACCGTGTTGGTCATGAAGTTGCGCGCCATCTCCAGCTCTTTGGCGGTACGGCTGTCAGCGGGCGGCAGCGCGCCCAGGTCGTCGCTGGCCGAGGGGGCTGCGGGTTTGGATGCAGCGGTAGCCGGCGCCGCTGCAGGCCGGGCCAACGCCCTGGCTTCTATGCAGCCCTGGGCGAGCAGTTCGTCAAACATTGCATCCACATCGTGGCCGGCAACAAACACTTCAAGGTCTTTGCCCGAGCGTTGACCATCCACCAGCAACAGCAGGCGCCGCACCAAGGGAGGCAGGCCCAGCGCGCGCGACTGGATTTCGTGCTGACCCGCGGATGTTTTGGCGTAAATGGTGTGGCGGTGGTCGATGGAAGCGTCGGCCATGGGCGGTGTGGATATTTCGGCTGGTGTATTCAAGAGAAGGCAGTTGCGCGCAAAACGCACCTAAAGCGGTGTAACTCCAGTGTTACCAGATTACCTCTCTGTGGCATTGGTGGTTCTACCAAGCGGTGCGAGCCGGGCGGGGCACCTTCGTTGTCGCAGGCTTTTTTGAAGGATAAGGTGCTGAATTTGTATTGTTTTTGGCCTCTAGCGCTTATCCTATAAGCGCTAGTAGCTATTATTTTGATAGTCCTCAACGTGCGCGATCCTACAATCAGCATGCCATGCACCATCCCCGTCCTTCTCCGGTCTTGCCTATGCGCGATGGCGTAAGCGCCAGCTGTGTGGCCCTGCCCGTCCATGGGCAGGGCAACATGCTGGATTTTCTGGCGCAGCGCATGCCGGGGGTAGCGCGTGAAGAATGGGCACAGCGCATGTCGGCGGGTGACGTGGTAGACGAGCGCGGCGACATCGTGGCGCCTGAGCGGCCGTTTGAAGGCAGCTTGCGCTTGTATTACTACCGCACGCTGCCTACAGAGCCTGTTTTGCCAGCTTCCGAAACGGTGCTGTACCAAGACGATCACCTGGTGGTGGCCGACAAGCCGCACTTCATGCCCGTCACGCCCTCAGGCCGCTATCTGCACAATACGCTGCTGGTGCGCCTCAAGCGCCAGTTGGGCTTGCCGGAGCTCGCGCCTTTGCACCGCATCGACCGAGACACCGCAGGGCTGGTACTGCTGTCGGTGCAGCCGCACACGCGCGGGGCCTACCATGCGCTGTTTCGCGACCACCAGATCACCAAACACTACGACGCCATCGCGCCTTGGCGCGCGGGTGTAGTGTTTCCGCGCGACCACGTCAGCCGGCTGGAAGAAAGCGCACAGTTCTTTCGCATGCAAGAAGTGCCCGGTGAGCCCAACAGCCACACGCACATACAAGTGCTGGAGGTGGCGGGGGACTGGGCGCTTTACCGCCTGTCGCCCGTTACCGGCAAACGACACCAGTTGCGCGTGCACATGGCGGCGCTGGGCCTTCCGTTGCGCAACGATGCGCTTTATCCGGTGGTCAATGACGCCGCAGAGGGCGACTACTCGCGCCCGCTGCAGCTGCTCGCGCGGTCACTGACGTTCGTGGACCCGATCACGGGCGAGCAGCGGGTTTTTGAGAGCACGCAGCGGCTTGTGGTCAGGGGTTAGGGTTTTCCACTATTACCATAGGGGTGGCCACTCCATGCGAGGTATCCCTTCCGTAGTCATGGCTTGGTGTAAATCTTGCTTTTGCACACAGTTCAGGTAACTTGGTTACCCCACCCGGGCGGAGGGCTCGGAATTGCATAAGAAAACAACATGAACCCCACCACCACACACCGTTCCGTCGCCTTCAAACTATCGCTCACGGCGCTGCTCAGTCTGCTGCTTGTGTTGCTCATCACCATGGGTATCGTCAGTGCCTTGCTGTGGCAGAACTTCGGACGGCTGTCGCGCGGTGATGCACACCAACACGCGGCCCAGTTGCGCACGCTGGTGCAGACGTTTGACGAAACCGCCCAAGACCAGGCCAAACGTGATTTCGCCCTGTTCAAGGCCAATTTTCCGGGCGAATTTTCGCTCAGCGAGGCTCCGGGGGCGGATGGAAAACCCGAGGCCATGCTGGCGTTTCAAGGCGTGGCGCTGAACGGCGATTTTGAAGTGGTGGACCGCTTTTCGAAAGACAGCATGGGTGCTGTGGCCACCATTTTTGCGCGCACTGGCGACGACTTCATCCGCGTAACGACCTCGCTCAAAAAGCAAGATGGCGATCGCGCCTACAAAACCCTGCTGGACCGCAAACACCCCGCATATGAGCTGATGAATGAAGGAAAAACCTTCATTGGCCGCGCCAACCTGTTTGGCCGCGAATACATGACGGTGTACGAGCCCATTCGCGAGGGCAATCGCACCGTTGGCATCCTGTTCATCGGCTCGGACATCGGCCCCATTCTGGGCAAGCTCAACACCGTGATGGCGGGGCAAAAACTGTTTGCTACGGGCGCTGTTTATGCGGTCAATATCTCGGCAGGCCCGGCACGGGGCAGTGTCTTGGGGTTGCCGGGCGCTAACGCTGCACTGAAGGTCGATGAGAAAGTGGACGACGCCAAGGCATGGCTCGCCTCGCTCTCGGGTGTCGAACAAACCGGTGATTTTGAATCGACCTGGTCACCACGCCGCAGCGGCGAGGGTGACAACACCACGCGTTATGTCGCCGTCGAACGCTACAAACCCTGGAGCTGGGCCATCGTGGCCGAGGCACCGCTGTCTGAAATGATGGGAGAGGCGCGCGGCGTGCTCACCTGGCTGTGGCTGGGTGTGCTGGTGGCGCTGGTGTTGCTGACGGTGGTGCTGGTGGTTGCCACGCGCCGACTGGTGGGCGCGCCCGTGCAGCAGCTGAGCACTGCGCTGGGTTATCTGGCGCAGGGCGACCTCACGCAGGCGGTCACCCTCAAATCGCGCGACGAAATCGGCAGCCTGGCCCAGGCGATGGAAGGCTTTCGCGTTCGATTGGTCGAAAGCCTGAGCACGGTGCGCACCAGCGCCGATAGTGTCTCGTCGGCCAGCACCGAGATTGCGCAAGGCAACCAGGACCTGTCGGGCCGTACTGAAAGCCAAGCCAGCTCGCTGGAGCAAACCGCTGCCAGCATGGAGCAACTGGGTGCCACCATTCGGCACAACGCCGACAGCGCCAGCCAGGCCAACCAACTGGCAGTGGGCGCCAGCCGCGTGGCCGCTCAAGGCGGCGAAGTGGTTTCCAAGGTGGTCAGCACCATGCAGGACATCAACAGCAGCAGCCAGAAGATTGCCGACATCATCGGAGTGATCGACGGCATTGCGTTCCAAACCAACATCCTCGCGCTCAACGCTGCGGTGGAGGCGGCGCGCGCGGGTGAACAAGGCCGAGGCTTTGCCGTGGTGGCCGCCGAGGTGCGCAACCTGGCCCAGCGCACCGCCGCCGAAGCGAAGGCCATTAAGGAACTGATCGGCGCCAGCAGCGCCATGGTGCAGCAGGGCACGGTGCTGGCCGATCAGGCTGGCAGCACCATGCAGGAAGTGGTCAGCTCTATCCAGCGCGTGGCCGACATGGTCTCGGAGATCAGCGCCGCCAGCAATGAGCAGACCGCAGGCGTTGGCCAGGTGGGCGAAGCGGTGACACAACTGGACCAGACCACCCAGCAGAACGCCGCACTGGTCGAGGAAATGGCCGCCGCTGCCAGCAGCCTGCGGGTGCAGGCCGAGCAGATGGTGACCGCCATCGCGCAGTTCAATTTGGGCCACGCGTCTGACCACGGCGCCGCCTCCAGCCCATCGCCTGCGATGGCGCCTCGAAAGCTGGGTCAGGCGCGGCTTGGCGCGTAAGCGTGCCTGTTTGGACGCTGCACAGGCGCCCGGGAGCGCTTTGGGGCGTGCCTATAATGCGTGCCTGTGCGGGTGTAGTTCAATGGTAGAACGGCAGCTTCCCAAGCTTCATACGAGGGTTCGATTCCCTTCACCCGCTCCAGCCGCCTCCGGCTGACTGTCTTTCCGCTCCCCCTTCCCCTATGTGCTTTATTGGCTGATGCCGCGCGTCTGGCGCGGCATGTGCCTTGCTGTCCGCCAATTTGGCGGCATCCGTGTCAAGACCTTGGCTGACGTTGCTGGGAGGCTGTCTGCAGCACCATGCTCGAATGACCCTGCATCGGGTTCTCTTCGTGTGAGGAAATGAATGGCTTCCAAGGATAGGGGTAAGGACAAAGAATCTGCACCGAAACCCGCCGCAGGCAAAAAGCACAGCGCTGCGCGAGAGGAAAAGGACGCCAAGGCCCAGCGCGAGCTGGGTATCGTCGGGCCGCATGGCGACATGCGGCTGGCGTCGGTGGTCATTGAGGGCTATAGCCTGGAGCTGCGTGATGGTGATGGCTTTGTGGGCGACGTGGCCAGTCGCACAGCGTTTCGCCACATGCTGGATGCCTGGCGCAAGCTCTTCACTTCCATGGTGGGCAAAGACCCGATGGGCGACAAGCCCACGCGTGAACTGAGCAAGCACCGGCTTGATGCCTTGCTCGAAAAAGACGGCATTGCTGCGCAAGCCATCGAAGCCGCGTCAGAAGACTATGCGCTGCAGCTCGCGCATGTGGTTCAGCGCTTTCTCAAGCAAAAGACCTGGCGCGGCGTGGAGCGCATCATCATCGGCGGAGGCTTTCACCAAAGCGAGGTGGGTAGCGGTGCCATCGCGCGCGCCGGCAAGATCCTGAAGGCCCAGAAGGTGCCGGTTGAACTGCGCACCCTGCGCCACCATTCAGACGAGGGCGGGCTGATTGGCTGGGTGCATCTGGCGCCGCCTGCGTTGTTGCAAAGCTATGACGCCATTTTGGCCGTGGACATTGGCGGAACCAATGTGCGCTGCGGCATTGTGCAAACGCACTTGCACCGCGCGCCCGACATGTCCCTGGCCGAGGTGGTGCGCCGGGAAAAATGGGCACACGCCGACGACGAGCCCAAACGAGACGAACTGGTGGAAGGCATTGCCTCCATGCTGGAAGACCTGATCGCGTATGCCGACAAAAAGAAGATCCGTCTGGCGCCCTACATCGGCGTGGCTTGCCCAGGCTTGATTGTGGAAGACGGCTCTTTGGCGGGTGGCACGCAGAACCTGCCGGGCAACTGGGAGAGCACCCGTTTTCACCTGCCACGCGATCTGTGCGAACGGCTGCCCCACATTGGAGACGGCCGCACGCAGGTGTGCCTGCACAACGATGCGGTAGTGCAGGGCCTGTCCGAGATGCCCTTCATGCAGGACGTGGAGCGCTGGGCGGTGCTGACAGTGGGCACGGGGCTGGGCAATGCCAGCTTCACAAACCGGCGCGGCGTGCCGGGCGAGGGTTGAACGAACGCTCAGCGCTGGTAGCAGCGGCTGGCGTTCTTCAGGATCTTGCAGTTGAAGAGAGTCCCAGCAGCGCCGCTGTGGCCGTGGGTGTAGTCGGCCAGCTGGTTGTCGTTATAGCGCGCGTGGTGGGGCTGGCCCCGGGGCTTGTCCAGGCTGTCGGCCCAGATCTTGATGTGGCAGGTGCCCTTGTTCTGGTCCGCGCAAAACTTGTAGGCAGCCCGCCCGATGTAGTCGGTGTCCTGTGCCTTGTCGGTCGACACCATCGCGTAGTAGGTGTTGCCGTGGTTCTCGAAGACGTCGAGCGTAAAGGTTTGCGCCTGCGCCACGCTGGTCGCCGCGGCCAGCAGCACAACAATCAGTGACTTCATGGGCTTTTGTCCCTTCTTGGTGTGATATGGCTCACTGCTGGTAGCAGCGGCTGGCGGTGGCGACAAGCTTGCAGTTGAACCGGATGCCATCGACCGCGCCGCCATAGTTGCGCAGGTATTCGGCAAGCTTGTTCTCGTCGTACCGTGGATGAAAGGGACTGCCTGTTGGCTTGTCCAGGCTGTCGGACCAGATCATCACGCGGCAGGTGCCCTTGTTCTGGTCTTGGCAGAACTTGTACGCCGCTTTTTCCATGTACTGGGTGTCCCGGGCCTTGTCGGTGGGCACCATGGCGTAGTGCATGTTGCCGTGGGATTCAAAGACGTCCAGCGTTTGCGCATGCGCGACCGCCGTCGCTACAGTCAGCAGCGCAAAGATCAAGGCTTTCATGTTGGTGGATTCCCTCTGGGTACGTGCAGGCGGTGGGCGGCCTCGAAACGGGCGCCTCTGATGGCGAAATGCAATGCAGCCCCGGATGGGGCTGCCTGTGGTTGCCGACTGCACGGACTGTATTTTGCATACTTCGCCGCGATCAGCGCGCCAGTGCACGCAAACTGATGCGGCCTGAGCCAGTGCCGCCATGCAAGGCTGCCCCTCTACCGGGGCAACACCGTCTTGATGGCGATGGCGTGAAGCTCAGAGAGTCACTTCAAGATATCTCCCAGGCACAGGTACTTGATCTCCACATAGTCGTCCATGCCGTAGTGCGACCCTTCGCGGCCCAGGCCCGACTGCTTGACGCCGCCAAACGGCACGTGCTCGGTGGCCAGAATGCCCACGTTGGCGCCCACCATGCCGTATTCCAGGGCCTCGGTCACGCGGAAGATGCGGCCCACGTCACGGCTGTAGAAGTAACTGGCCAGACCGAACTCGGTGTTGTTGGCCGCGTCAATCGCTTCCTGTTCGGTCTTGAACTTGAAGACCGGGGCAAAGGGGCCAAAGGTTTCCTCGCGCGCGCAGAGCATGTCGGCCGTGGCGTTGGCCACCACCGTGGGTTCGAAGAACTGGCCGGAGCCCAGACTTTTGAGGCGCTGGCCACCAGCCACCACCTGGCCGCCCTTGGCGATGGCGTCGTCCACGTGGCGCTGCACCTTGGTAAGTGCCGCTTCCTCGATCAGCGGGCCCTGGTTCACGCCGTCTTCAAACCCATTGCCCACTTTGGCGGTCTTCACCTTGGCAGCGAACTTGGTCACAAATTCGTCGTACACGCCTTCTTGCACGTAAAAGCGGTTGGTGCACACGCAGGTCTGGCCCGCATTGCGGTACTTGCTGGCGAAGGCGCCTTCCACAGCACTGTCGATGTCGGCGTCGTCAAATACCAGAAAGGGCGCGTTACCGCCCAGCTCCAGCGACATCTTCTTGACCGTGGGGGCCGACTGCGCCATCAGGATGCGGCCCACTTCGGTGCTGCCAGTGAAGCTGATGTGGCGCACCACGTCGCTCGCGCACAGCACCTTGCCGATGGCAATCGAGTTGTCGCTGTCGGCGGGCAGGATGTTGAACACGCCGGCCGGAATACCTGCGCGAATGGCCAGCTCGGCCGCGGCCAGGGCCGTGAGCGGCGTCAGCTCGGCGGGCTTGATGACCACGGGGCAACCTGCAGCCAAGGCGGGTGCGACCTTCCGGGTGATCATGGCCAGCGGGAAGTTCCACGGCGTGATGGCCGCGCACACGCCGATGGGTTGCTTGAGCACCAGCAGGCGGCGGCTGTTGTCAAACTGGGGCAGGGTCTCGCCGTTGATGCGCTTGGCCTCTTCGGCAAACCATTCCACAAAGCTCGCGCCGTAGGCGACCTCGCCCTTGGCTTCGGCCAGCGGCTTGCCTTGTTCGGCGGTCATGATGCGGCCCAGGTCGTCCTGGTTGGCCATGAGCAGGTCGAACCACTTGCGCAGGATGATGCTGCGCTCTTTCGCGGTCTTGGTCTTCCAGGGGCCCCAGGCGGCGTTGGCTGCGGCAATGGCGGACTCGGCGTCTTTCGGGCCCAGGTTGGCCACATCTGCCAGCTTGAGGCCCGTGGCAGGGTCGTTCACATCAAAACGGCTGCTTCCCTGCACCCACTGACCGTTGATGAGTCCATCGGTTTTGAGCAGGGTGGGGTCGTTGAGTTGGGCGAGGGGAGAGGTCTTCATGTCCATGGGAATACTTTCCGGGAGAGTTGACAAAGGAGCGTAGAACAGAAACAAGCTGCGAGAAAGGCGCGCCACAACGCGGCTGCCGGCATCTAGCCAAAGGCTAGCATGGGCAGTGGTGCCCCATTGGTCACCAAGGCGGCACCGGTATCAGGGGCATCGTGTGGTGGGCATGTTGGGAGGGGGGCGACCTGAGCGGTTATCAGCAGCCATGAACAGCAGCTCCGATAGCTCTTTGCAAGAAGTTTGAAGCCTTTTTGGCCTCTGGCGCTTGATGAATAAGCGCTAGAAGCTATAAAAACAGTAGCACTTCAGTGTAGTGCAGTGCAGTACAGTGTTGCCGGGGCGCACCACCTTGGATATCTCTAACGGTCAATGATGCGCCGCGCAAACCGTTCCAGATACTCCATCAGCTGTTCAGCGCCTGCCATGGCACGGGCTTCGTCGCCGCTGGCAATGCCCTGGGCCAATTGCATGTGGGCGCGGGCGCCTTCCGACACTTCGCCTTCGTGCTGGTAGGCATACCAAAAACGTCGGCACTGCACGATGAGCGGCGCCACACATTTGACGGCCGAGTGGTTTTGGCTGGCGTGGTGGGTGACGAGGTCCAGTGCATGGTCGGCCAGCATGTAGTCGTCCAGGTGGCCGCGCGTGGCGGCCTCCACCATGTTCTCGGCGCAGCGCAGAATGGCCTGGCGTTGCGGCGCAGTGGCACGCCGCGCCGCGTTGGACGCAATCAGGCGCTCCAGCACGCGGCGGGTCTGGATGACGTCCAGGTGGTCGGCCAGGTCGATGTTGGACACCTGCAAACCCCGGCGCGGCTGCTGCACGATGAGGCCAATCGACACCATGCGCAGCAGCGCCTCGCGCACCGGCGTGCGGCCCAGGCCCGTGCTTTCAGCGATTTCGGCCTCCACCACGGGGCTGCCGGGTTGCAGCTGCAGCGTGGAGATCATGGTCTCGATGGCGTCATAGGCTACGTCCGCCGCGCGCCGCTTGGGCGCGGGATCTTGCTGGGGGGCGGGGCTGCGGAGTGTCATCGGGCGTGAAGGGCGTGGAGGGCTTGAAGGGCAAGGGCGCTGCGGGAGGCCGCATCTTAGGCCAAGGCCATCGGACGCGGTCCCGCCAGGCTCATCAGAGGCTAGCGCCCGCCTTGCGCAGTTCGGCAATCTGGGGCGCCTTGGGCAGCCAGAGTTTGTCGAACTCCTGAATGATGCCTTCGGGGTTGAACGCCCCTGCCGTTTTGAAGGTGATGGAGGTGCCCTTGAACTTCTCGATCAGGCCCGCTTCGGTGGTCACGATGTCGTTGATCTGCGCATCCAGCGACTGGGCCACCAGCTTGCGGATGATGTCCTTGTCCTTGGCATCCAGCCCTTGCCAGATGCGACCCGACACCAACGGCGCGAAGGGCATGAATAAGGCGTTCATCTGCAGCAGAGTCTTGGCCACCTTGTCAAAACGCTGGTTCCACGAGAACTCGATGTCTGCCTCCAGCCCATCGACTTGGCCGTTGCTCATGGCATCAAACACTTGGGGCGTGGGGATGGGTGTAGGCGCTGCGCCCAGCATTTGATAAAAGTCGCGGTACACCGGTGTGGGGTTGATGCGCAGCTTCATGCCCTTGATGTCGGTGGGCACGGTGATGTCCTTGGTGGAGAACACCGCCCGCATGCCGGTGATGCCCCAGCCCAGCCCAATGGTGCCCGTTTCACGCGGCAGCACTTCCAGCAGTTTGGTGGCGGCCGGGTGCTTGACGAGCTTGGCCACGGCGGGGGTTGAACGCACCAGGTACGGCGCATTGATGGCGGCAACGCTGGCAACGCGCGAGCCCAGCTCGGCCGCCTGGATCCAGCCCATGTCGAGGGCGCCGGATTGCAGCTGCTGCATCATCGCGGCCTCATTGCCCAGCTGGCCTGAGTGGAAGACGGTAACGCTCAGGCGGCCATCGGTTTCTTTCTTCAGCGCCTCGCCAAACTGCAGCGCTGCGCGGTTCCACGAATGGCCTGCGGGCGTGATGAGACCCAGGCGAAACTCTTTGGTGTCCGCTGAGCGCACCAGGGCCGGAAAGCCCAGCCCCGAGACGGTGGCGGCAGCCACGGCGTGGCGCTGGATGAAATGGCGGCGGGTGACAGTGCGGTCGGGCGTGGTCGTCATGGTGAACTCCGTGTGAAAGAACCTTGGGAGGGGGACGGGGGATCTGTTGCTCGGCGGGCTACTTGAGCAAACCGAGCGACAGGCTGGGGAACAGCGACAACATCACCAGCGCCACGCAGCTGATGATGAAAAACGGCAAAGTGACGATGAACATCTTTCCGGGCTTGGCCCCGGTCACTGCGGATGCGACAAAGAAGCTCAGGCCCACGGGCGGCGACATCAGGCCCAGTACCAGATTGATGACCACTACCACGCCGAAGTGGCGCGGGTCGATGTGATAGACCTCGGTGGCGATGGGCAGCAAGATCGGCACGGTCATGATCAGCCCGGGGATGCCGTCGATCACGGTGCCGATCACTAGCAGGATCACATTGGCCAGCAACAAGAAGGTGACTGGGTCGTGCGCAACGGTCTGCACCCAGGCGGCCACCATCTGGGGCACCTTGCCGTAAATCAGTAGCCACGAGAAAACGGCAGCGGCCGCCACCAGAAAAAGCACCACCGCAGAATAGATGGCCGAGCGCAGCAAGATGCGCGGCAGCGCGTTGAAGCGAAACTCCTTGGTGACAAAACGGCCCACCAGCACGGAGGCGACCGCGCCCACAGCAGCAGATTCGGTGGGGTTGGCCAGCCCGCTCAGGATGGAGCCTACGATGATGATGGGGATCAGCAGCGTGGGGCTGGCCTGTGCGGCGGTGCGCGCGCGCTGGGCCAGCGTGCGCTTTTCGCTGCGGGGGTAGTCGTAGATGAGCCCCATCAGGGCGATCACAATGAAGAACAGCACCGTGAGCAGCACGCCAGGGATGATGCCGGCGATCAACATATCGCCCACCGCCACCTGCGCCAGCACGCTGTACACCACGAACATCACCGACGGCGGAATGATGGGCCCGAGCATGCCGCCATACACCGTGAGTCCCGCCGCAAAGGTCTTGTCGTAGCCCTGTTTTTCCATTTGCGGCACCATCACCTGCGACATGATGGCCACCTGCGCGGTGGCCGAGCCGATGATGGACGACACGAGCATGTTGGCCAGGATGTTCACGTACGCCAGGCCGCCTTTGACCGAACCGACGAAGGCCATCGCCAGGTCCACCAGCCGGCGCGTGATGCCGCCGCTGTTCATGATCTCGCCGATCAGGATGAACAGCGGGATGGCGATGAGGCCATAGCTGTCTACCCCGCCGAACATCTGCATCGGGTAGGACTGGAACAGCACCGGGCTGCCAATGCTGAAGATGTACACAATGCCCGCCAGGCACAGACACACGCCGATGGGCACACCCACCAGCAGCAGGGCGAGGAAAAACAGGGTGGTGATCATGGGGGCTCCGGCGGCAGATAGAGGTGTTGCGCAAAAATCGATCAGTTCACGGCGTCTGCGTTGACCACGTCGAAACCTGCGTGCTGCACGCGGTCTGCAGCGCCCAGGTCTTCCAGCAGATTGGCCAATGCATGCACGCTGAACGTGGCAGCAAAAATGGGCAGGATCAGCTGCAGCACCCAGGTGGGCCAGTTCAGCGTCTGGGTGCGCATTCTGAAAGCAACCGCCGGTTAGTATAATCCGCGGCACCCCGACCGCTTGGGCCGCTCGCAGATGCCGTCGACCAAGCCCAGATGCAGAGCCCGCGCCAAGTTCGTTGCGGGAAGTACCGCGCGAAGCTGATCCACCATCGCGAAGAGGGCGGGCCGCCAGTCCAGTTCGCGATCGGCGTTCGGAGGTTAGAATTCGAGCGTTGTCGAGGTATCGCTTTGCTCGCGGCGTACTCGAGCTCCAGCGCCGCTTGGTCCGAATCGCTTTTCTGTCGCAGGCAGAGTAATGCCGCGAAGGCATCGAATAATCGCCCCGCCGTCGTCATCATCACGCGTTGGGGCCGCTTGGCCGTCGCGGCGAGAACTGGAGCTCGCCGTTGTAAAGCCCGACTGCCAGATATCGGTTGCCTGCGACCAGAGCGCTTCACCGCCCGTCGCATGAGAGCAACTCCCAGGGCCGCCCGTCGCGGCTCTCGTGCGACAAGGTCGCCGCCGAAGAGCGGAAACGGGCGAGCGAGCCCCAACGTTCAAAGCCGCTGTCATCGACGATGAGGAATTCGCCGCCCCAAATCGTCCCGTCGCATCCTAGTCCCGAGCGCCGTCCCAAGCGACCGCCAGCACTTCGCCTTGCAGGTCGTGTTCGAGCAGGCACGCCAACGCATGCGCGTAGTGATGCTGAACGGGCATCGTTGCGTGCCCAAGCTCGGCCGCCCGGCGAGTGGAATGGTAATCGGGATGCAGATCGCACGCGACGACGGCCGGTTCGCGTTGATACCATTCGGGCCATTGTCGCAGCGCACGTTTGTGGTCGCGGCCGCGGCAGATGGCGAATCGAGATCACCTAGGTGCGGGCCGAGCACGGCGAATTCATCTCCGCAGGCGAAAGGCGACGCAGTTTTTTTGTTGCCCGCCGACGGCTGACACGACGGGCCCGGGAGGGGAACGAACGACGCAGTGGTTGAGGCACGTATCCTTGGGCTCTACGCAGTAGTACCGGCGTGTCGCACATCACGTGACGCACCACCGAATCGTCGATAGGCCGCTCGATCGCGCGATCATTCACGAGAAACGGAGTCGGCGATTCCGGCCAACCGCTCGAACGGCCTTCGTCGGCGAAGAACAAATGCTTCTTCACTGCGGTTGCCGCTTGTGGCGGTCACCGGTTCGCCGAAATCTCGTAGCAGGAGTGCATGCAACGGCGAATAGGCGAGTAGACAACCAAGCAACGGACTGTCGGAGGCGACGCTCGCCGCAATCGATCGAGTCGTCATTGTTCTTCGCGCAAGAAGTACGATCGGGGCGGTCGCGGACTCAAGTGTCTCCGTTTCTCGTGTTGAGACGGGCACACTTTTCGCGGACTTCTGCCGTGGATGCAAACATTACTGCCAACGGTTTTGCGTCGCGACCTTTAGCTGACGCAGTCGGGTGACGGCCAGTCGGAGGCTGGCATCCGTGATAAGATGAAATCCGCGATTCCCTGCACCGCCAGGATTTCCCCTGCGCCGCAGGATTCGAGGGCGGCACACCGCGTCGCTCACCCGCCGCTGACAATTCGCCGCGATCGTTTGGAACGCGACTCGCGGCCCGCATTCCGCACATGCGATGGCTGGTCTGCGCATGAAAGCGTCGGTCGCTCGGATCCTCGTACTCTACGCGGCAGGCGGGACACAGTGGGAAACACTCCAGCGACGTTCGTTCACGATCGAACGGCAATTCGCGGCGCGATCGAGTATCGCGGTCCGCAGTTCGTACAGCTGAGGAATGGATATCGGTAGCGGCGGTTTTGCGGATCGAACAGTTCCGGTCGGCAGGCGGTACAAAGTGCAAGGTCCGGCGGAAGGGTGAGTCGCGAGACGTCGGATTTGCGCACTGGGCCGATCAAGAAATCGCTTTCGTCCGGAGTCACATCAATTCGGGGGCGCACGCAAATCTCCCGGCGGAAACGCCAGGGCGATTCACGACGCACACGCCGTTGAAACTGTGCGAATTCCGCGCGGGGCGCCTTGAACTTCGATTTCGACGCCGCTTGAAACATTCTTCACCCAGCCGGATAGCGTAAGCTCGCGGGCGAGGCGGAAGACGAACGGGCGGAATCCAATTCCTTGGATCGTGCCCGCGATTTCCAAGCGTCGTCGTTCGAGTCTTGCTAGGTCCGACTGCGAATGCATGTCGTCGACTCTCTTGTGCGCGTGTTGCGACGCTTCTCCGCACACTTGGTCGCTACCGCTCACCGCATCGGGCCAACCGAGGTGAATTTTGCCCCCCGGCCGCTCACACACCGCGCGGCGGGAATGGTACATCAGTTGCTTTCGCTTTCGCCGGAGCGAACCCTGCGCAGGAACGGATCATGTCCGCGAAAACAGTCACGATCGACGGCAACGAAGCGGTTGCCTCCGTAGCATATCGCATGAACGAGGTGATGGGGATTTATCCCATCACTCCCTCCTCCTCCATGGCGGAACTGTGTGACGAATGGGGGTGCGCACGGCCTCGCAATCTGTGGAACGATCTGCCGCAGATCGTCGAGATGCAATCGGAAGGCGTGCGGTTCGGCGTCATTCACGGCGCGCCGCAGGCCGGCAGCTTGGCGACGACGTTCACGTCGTCGCAGGGTCTGCTATTAATGATTCCCAATCTGTACAAGATCGCGGGCGAGTTGACGTCCTTTTGCTCTGCACGTCGCCGCCCGCACCATCGCCACGCACGCGCCGTCGATCTTCGGCGACCATTCGGATGTGATGGCCTGCCGTCAAACCGGATTCGCGCCGCTCTGTTCCAACAATGTGCAGGAAGCTCACGACTTCGCCTGCATCGCGCAGGCGGCCGCGTTGGAAGGTCGTATACCGTTTCTGCATTTCTTCGACGGCTTCCGCACTTCGCACGAAGTAGCCAAGATTGACTCGCTGGACGACGACGTGCTACGGGCGATGATCGACGAAGATTGGATTGCCGCCCATCGCAAGCGCAGCGCATGCCCCTGATCATCCGCGGATTCGCGGCACGGCCCAGAATCCGGATGTGTTCTTTCAGCGCGAGGCGTGCAATCCGTTTTATCTCGCGCTGCCGCATGTCCTGCAGCAAGCCATGGATGCTTCGCGGCGCTCACGGACGGGCGGTATCAATTGTTCGACTATTACGGTTCGCCGCAGGCCGAGCGCGTCGGTGCCACTGGGGGTCGGAGTTGATACAGCCCGCGAGACCGTCGAATCTTTGAACGCCCGCGGGGAAAACGTCGGCGTCCTGAGTGCGGACTTACCGTCCTTTCGCGACGGCCGACTTTTTGACGGGCTCTTCCCGCGACGACGCGCAATCGCCGTGCTCGATCGGACCAAGGTTCCGAATCCTCAGGCCCATCCCATCCAACCCAGCACTCGGTCAGGTCCGGCCAGCAGAGCCACCAGACCGCCACCCACCAGGAACGGGCCGAAGGGGGAACGCAGCGGCCCTCGCGCAGGGAGGCGCGCATCTTCATGGCGATGCCCACCACCGCGCCGATCACCGAAGCGCTGAGTACGATGGGCAGAATCATTTGCCAACCGAGCCAGGCACCGAGCGCAGCCAGCAGCTTGAAGTGACG
>CAWATB010000034.1:0-176744 GCA_963784815.1 uncultured Gammaproteobacteria bacterium
ATGCGGTGGTGATCCGATTTATTTCGCAGACGATTCCAGAATTCGACTCGCTGGGCCTGCCGCCTGTGATGCGCGATCTCATCATGGAAAAGCGTGGCCTGATCCTGATGGTCGGCGCCACGGGGTCCGGCAAGAGCACGTCGCTGGCATCCATGATCGATACTCGCAACGAGGCGCTCACGGGCCACATCCTCACCATTGAAGATCCGGTTGAATACCAGTTCAAGAACAAGAAATCCATCGTCAACCAGCGCGAGATTGGTAGCGACACACAGTCCCTGCAAACCGCGTTGAAAAACGCATTGCGCCAGGCGCCGGATGTGATCCTGATCGGCGAAATTCGTGACCGGGAAACCATGTCCGCTGCCATTGCCTATGCGCAGTCGGGCCACCTGTGCTTGGCCACGCTTCACGGTAACAACAGCTACCACGCGCTCAATCGTATCTTGTCGTTTTACCCGGTCGAGGTGCGTCCCACCATGCTGGGTGACCTGGCATCGGCCATGAAGGCGATCGTGTCGCAACGTTTGGTTCGCACGGTGGACGGCGGACGCGTGCCCGCGGTCGAGGTCATGCTCAACACCAAACTGGTTTCCGAGTTGATTGAAAAAGGCGACTTCTCTGGTGTGAAAGAAGCGATGGAAAAGTCCATGGCCGAAGGCTCACTGACCTTTGAAGAAGCGCTCGCCCGCCTCATCATGGATGCCAAGATCGACCGCAAGGAAGGCATGGCGTATGCAGACTCACCCACCAACCTGATGTGGCGACTGCAGAACGACTTCTCTCTGGCGGCCAACGCCGCCAAGGCGCAAAAAGAAGCCCGCGATGCGCCCGACGACATGCCCTCGTTCACCGAGATCGTCCTGGACGTCAAACCCGCAGCATGAAGTGAAACTCCCCCTGAGTCGCCTGCGGCATCTTACCCTTCAAGTTCGCAAAGCCCCCCGACGGTGGCGTGGCAGAGCAGGTTCCACGGTGCAAAAGACCTCGTACGCGCCAGTTTCCTGAACAGCGCCTTGACCCACCTCTCGCTTGAACGCCTCCCCTGAGTTCCATATCCCCAATGTCCCGTACCCTGCACCTGGCCGAACAGCTCATATCCCTACCTTCCGTCACACCCGAGGATGGGGGTTGCCTTGACCTGCTGGCAGATCGGCTGACACCGCTGGGTTTTGTGTGCGAGCGCATGGACAGTGGACCGGAGGATTTTCGGGTCAGTAATTTATGGGCAAAACGGCCTGCAGCGCTTATTCATAAAGCGCAACAGCTATCAAAACAGTAGTATTTGCAGGCCATACCGATGTGGTGCCCACAGGCCCGCTGGCGCAATGGAGCAGCGACCCCTTCGTGCCCACCCACAAGGACGGCAAGCTCTTCGGTCGCGGAGCCAGCGACATGAAGACCTCGATTGCCGCGTTTGTCGTGGCCGTCGAAGAGTTCTTGGCCGCCACGCCGGATCCGCTGATCAATTTGGCGTTCCTGTTGACCAGCGACGAGGAAGGTCCTTCGGTGGACGGCACCAAAGTGGTGGTCGAACAACTCAAGGCGCGGGGCGAACCGCTGGACTACTGCATCGTCGGTGAACCCACCTCGGTCGAAAAAACCGGCGACATGATCAAAAATGGCCGGCGCGGCACGCTCAGCGGCAAGCTCACCGTGCGTGGCATTCAGGGTCACATTGCCTACCCCCAACTGGCGCGAAACCCCATCCATCAGGCCCTGCCCGCGTTGACCGAATTGGCTGCGACCACGTGGGACCAAGGCAATGCGTTTTTCCCACCCACCAGCTGGCAAATCAGCAATATCCACAGCGGCACGGGTGCCACCAATGTCATTCCGGGCGACATGGTGGTGGATTTCAACTTCCGTTTCTCTACCGAATCCACAGCAGACGGACTGCAACAGCGTGTGCACGCCGTTCTCGACCGCCACGAGCTTGAATACGACCTTCGCTGGACACTGGGCGGCCAGCCGTTTTTGACCACGCCCGGCGAGCTGGTCCACGCCGTTCAGCAGGCCATCAAGGAAGAGACTGGGATCACCACCGAGCTCTCCACCACAGGTGGTACCAGCGACGGCCGCTTCATTGCACAGGTCTGTCCTCAGGTGATTGAAATGGGCCCGCCCAACGCCAGCATCCACAAGATCGACGAGCACGTGGTGGTGGCCGACATCGAACCTCTCAAGAACATTTACCGCAGAACGCTCGAAAACCTGCACGCGCAGGCGCTGGCATCGGTGGCGGTGTCGGCATGAACAACGAGTCAACACAAGTTGGAGCGCTATCAGGCGCTACCGTGGGTGCGCTGGTGGAATCCGGCGCGCAATGGCTGGCATCGGCAGGGGTGTCCTTCGGCCATGGCACTACCAATGCCCATGACGAAGCCGCCTGGCTGGTGCTGTGGCGCCTGGGCCTGCCGCTAGACAGCGATCTGTCTGATGCACCAGAATCCATATCAAATCAGCCCGTAGCGCCCGCCAGTCAAGCGCTGGTAGCTACACTTTTTGAAGAACGCATTCGCTCCCGCAAACCTGCCGCCTACCTCACACAAGAAGCGTGGCTGCAGGGTGTGCCGTTTTATGTGGACGAACGCGCCATCGTGCCGCGCAGCCTGATTGCAGAACTGTTGGCCGATGGCAGCATTGATGACTTCTTGAGCGATCAGACCCGCAAGGTTCTGGACCTGTGCACCGGCAATGGCAGCCTCGCTGTTCTGGCCGCCATGGCTTGGCCCGAGGTGCAGGTGACCGGCGCCGACATCTCCGCCGACGCACTCGCAGTGGCACACATCAATGTGGACAAGCACGGGCTGCAGGACCGCATCCATTTGCAGCTCTCCGACGGACTTACCGCCCTGCCCGGCCCGTGGGATCTGATCCTGTGCAACCCGCCCTACGTCAATGCCGCTAGCATGGCGACGCTGCCGGCCGAATACCAAGCTGAACCCGCGCTTGCGCTGGCCGGCGGCAAGGACGGGATGGACTTTGTGCGCCAGCTTTTCGCCGCTGCACCTGCGTGTATGGCGGACGATGCGGTGATCGTGCTGGAGATCGGCAATGAACGCGCTTACTTTGAAGCGGCCTACCCCCAGTTACCCGTGTTCTGGCTCGAAACCAGTGCCGGAGAGGACCAGGTTTTACTGGTAACCCGGCAGGCGTTGACCGCTCATTCTCGGCTCACGGCACAATAGAGGGTTGCGCCACAGCCTTTTGCCTCGTTTGCAAAAGCGCTGAAACCCCAGCTTTTCCTGCCACCCGCCCGAGCGCGGGTGCGCTTTTTTGCGAATTCCGGATGATTACCCTCAAGAACGTTACCCTGCGACGCGGCGCCAAAGTCGTGCTCGACAACATTTCCGGCACCATCAACCCGGGCGAAAACGTCGGACTGGTGGGCCGCAATGGTGCGGGTAAATCCAGCCTGTTTGCACTTCTCAGCGGCAAGCTGCATGAAGACGGTGGAGATTTTTATATCCCGACGAGCTGGCGCATGGCCGAGGTCGCGCAAGACATGCCGGAGACAGAACAGTCCGCCACCGCGTTTGTACTCGACGGCGACACGCGTCTGGCCGAGGTGCAGCGCCAACTGGTGGAGGCCGAGGCCAGCGACGACGGCATGGCCATCGCCCACGCTTATTCCGACCTGCACGATGCCGGCGCGCATGACGCAGTGGCACGCGCGCAAGCCCTGATTTTGGGTCTGGGTTTTCGTGTCAGCGAGCTGGAACAACCGGTCAACAGTTTTTCTGGCGGTTGGCGCATGCGCCTTCAACTGGCGCGCGCACTGATGTGCCCCAGCGACCTGCTGCTGCTGGACGAGCCCACCAATCACTTGGATTTGGACGCACTGGTGTGGCTTGAAGCGTGGCTCAAACGCTATGCGGGCACCATGATCGTGATCAGCCATGACCGCGAATTTCTGGATGCTATTACCAACGTCACCCTGCAGATTCAGCAGGGCGAGTTGAACCGCTACGGTGGAAACTACAGCAAGTTTGAAGAACTGCGCGCCCAGCAGCTTGAGCTGCAACAGGCTAGCTTCTCGAAACAGCAAGAGAAGATGGCCCACCTGCAGAAGTTCATTGACCGCTTCAAGGCCAAGGCCAGCAAGGCCAAGCAGGCGCAAAGCCGAGTCAAACAGCTCGACCGCATGGAGAAACTCGCACCCGTGCTTGCCGAGGCCGACTTCACTTTCGAATTCAAGGAGCCGGCCAACCTGCCCAATCCGATGCTGGCCATCAGCAATGCATCGTTTGGCTATGTCGACGACGAAGGCGTGCCCACCACCATCCTTGCGGGCGTCAACCGGTCTGTGCTTGCAGGCCAGCGCATCGGCATCCTGGGCGCCAACGGCCAGGGCAAGTCCACGCTGGTCAAAACCATTGCGCGCACCATGAAGCCTCTGGGAGGCGATGTGACCGAAGGCAAGGGCCTGAACATTGGCTACTTTGCCCAGCAAGAACTCGATGTGCTGCGCCCGGCTGACAACCCGCTGGAGCACATGATCCGCCTGGCCAAGGAACTGGGCCCTGACGCAAAACAACCCAGCCGCGAACAGGACCTGCGCAGCTACCTGGGCAGCTTCAACTTCACAGGCGACATGGTCAAACAGGCCGTCGGCACCATGAGCGGTGGCGAAAAAGCCCGGCTGGTGCTCGCCATGATCGTTTGGCAGCGCCCCAACCTTCTGCTGCTCGACGAGCCTACCAATCACCTGGATTTGGCAACCCGCGAGGCCCTCGCCATGGCCCTCAACGACTTCGATGGCACCGTCATGCTGGTCAGCCACGACCGTGCGCTGCTGCGCTCGGTTTGCGAGGACTTCTGGATGGTGGGCCGTGGCGTTGTGGGCCCCTTCGACGGCGACTTGGACGACTACCAACAATACCTGCTGGAAGAGTCCAAGCGTTTGCGCGAGGAGGCACGTTTGGCCGAGCAGGCGCAAACGTCTTTGGCCAGCGCTAGCCCCCAGGTGGTCGCTACGCCATCACCGGCAGTCAAACCGGTGCCAGTTGCTGCCAGCATTCCCCCTGCAGCCCCAGCGGCGCTCCCCACTCGCGATGGGCGAGAGCAACGCAAGCTGGATGCCCAGGCGCGCCAACAGCAGGCTGAAAAATCTAGACCGCTCAAGAAAGAGCGGGAGCAAATCGACAAGCGACTGGCGGAACTTGCCTCAGAGCGCGCAGGACTGGAGCAAAAACTCACCGAAGCGCTGCCGCCCGCAGAGATTGCAGAGTGTGGCCGACGCCTCAAAACCGGCCACGACGAAACAGCCCAACTCGAAGAGCGTTGGCTAGAAATTTCTGCGTTGCTTGAAGAAATCGAGGTTTCCACAGCGGCATGAATATGTAAAACCGTGTAAGAAAAACTTGGCAATAATCGAATTCTTTCTTGTGAGATCTCAATAGTTCGCTTCGAATTTGATAGCGGCTTACATCATGAATCCCCAGGCACTTACGGTTGCATTTTTTTGTGAAACGCTGTCAACGGACTGTTGATCGACCGCGTTGTTGGTACATCACAGGAGTTTTCCAGTATGAATACCACCGCAATCTTGACTGCTTGGCCCGAAGACGAACGCGACCGCAAGCGCGCTCCTGCCCGCTGCTGAAGGTGTGGCCGCCTCAAGCGGCCCCTTCCCAACTTCTCTTTGCTCCCCTCAACAAAAAACCCCGCAATGCGGGGTTTTTTGTTGCTTGGCAAAGGCCATTTCTTCCTTTTCCAGAATCAACCCATGTGCAGGCCACCGTTGACCGAGAAATCGGCACCGGTTGCATAGCCGCCTTCTTCCGACGCCAGCCAGGCAATGATGGAAGCGATTTCGCTGGGCTCTCCCAGACGCTTGACTGGCACGGTGGCGACGATTTTTTCCAGCACATCCGGGCGGATGGCTTTCACCATGTCCGTACCGATGTATCCGGGGCTCACCGTGTTGACGGTGACGCCCTTGGTGGCCAGTTCCTGTGCCAGGGCCATGGAGAACCCGTGCATGCCCGCCTTGGCCGCGGAATAGTTTGTCTGACCTGCCTGACCCTTTTCGCCGTTCACAGAGCTGATATTCACAATGCGGCCCCAGCCTTTTTCCACCATGTCTGCCACCACCTGTTTGGTGACGTTGAACATGCTGTTGAGGTTGGTTTCGATCACAGCATCCCAGTCTTCGCGGGACATTTTGAGGAACATCCGGTCACGGGTGATACCGGCGTTGTTGACCAGCACGTCGATGCTGCCATGCTCGGCCTTGGTCTTGCTGAATGCTTCCACCGTGGAATCCCAGTCGCCGACATTGCCGACCGACGCGTAAAAGGTATAGCCCAGCGCTTTTTGTTCGCCCAACCACTTGGCGTGGTCACGCGTTGGGCCGCAACCGGCGATGACTTTGAAGCCTTCCTTGTGCAAGCGCTGGCAGATGGCAGTTCCGATTCCGCCCATGCCGCCGGTGACGTACGCAACTTTTTGGCTCATGTGATTTCTCCTTGTTAGTGATGTGCTCAACGCTCACTCTAACCAAGAAATCACACGCCGCCGTGAAGGTAAACACTGAAGCCGTTTCCTTTTTGGCATATCTACATGCGTCACACAGCGGACGCAGGCATTTCATAGGACTGGATGCCACGTTTTGGTGCACACAGCGGGTTGCAACGAATGACAGGCGGTACTTGATGCGCGTCAATGTCCACACATAGCGCAGCGCTTGGCGTGTGAGCGCCAAACACCCACGGGCTTAGACAGTATGCGGAGCCAGTGGAAGCGTTTCCCAGCCCGGCCTGGCGAATAAATAGCCCTGCTGGTACCGGATGCCCACCGAACGCAGGTATGAAGACTCTGCTGTGGTTTCGATGCCCTCTGCCACGATGTCGATGGACAGGCGCTGGCATACGAGCGCGACGCCACAGACAATGGCTTGGCGAACAGGGTCCTGATCGATGTCGCGGATCAACTCCATGTCGATCTTGAGCACATGCGGCTGAAACTGCACCAACATGTTCAGGCCTGCATAACCTGCTCCGAAGTCATCGATAGCGGTGATCAACCCCTGACGTCGATACTCGTTGAAAATAGACTTCAGGTGCGCGCCGCTGGTTACCTGCTCGCCTTCCGTCACCTCGAACATGATGCGATTGTGTGGGAAATTGAACTCCATGGCCGCTTCCATCGTGGCGCGAATACAGGTTTCTGCACGGTAGACGGCATTGGGCAGGAAATTGATGCTCAAACGGCAGTCAGGCAATGCGGCCAAACCCAAGCGGGAAGCCAGCTCGATGGCCTTGACGCGGCAGGCCTGATCAAAACGATAGCGGTTCGTGTCATCGACCCATGACAGCACCGTGCCAGCGGATTCGCCATCGACACCGCGCACCAGCGCTTCGTAGGCAAAGGGGCGGTCAAGCTCCAGATCCATGATGGGCTGGAAAGCCATCGTGAACTCAAACGGCAACTGCGTCTTGTCGCGACAGGATTGACAACCCACGGGCTGAAAGGGTTGGGCAAAGATCGTCGTAGTCATGCCGCATCATCGTAACGCATGATTACAAAAAAGCCGCCGTACTGGACTCTTTCTGCATGCACTTTTCAGTCTAGGGACACACCATCTAAACCCTGCATGCAGACGAAAAGGCTGCGCATGAACGCAGCCTTTTCATGAGTGCCACGGAAACCGCTGTTTACCGCTCCAGCGCCAATGACACCCCCATACCACCACCAATACAGAGCGCAGCCAAGCCTTTCTTGGCGTCGCGGCGCTGCATTTCGTGCAGCAGCGTCACGAGAATGCGGCAGCCAGACGCGCCGATGGGGTGTCCGATGGCGATGGCGCCGCCATTCACATTGACCTTGGCGGGGTCAATTGCCAGCTCTTTGTTCACTGCGCAGGCCTGTGCAGCAAAAGCTTCGTTCAGTTCGAACAAGTCCACATCGGCGGCGTTCCAGCCCGCGCGCTGCAGCGCTTTGCGCGACGCTGGAACCGGACCCATGCCCATGGTGGCAGGGTCCAGACCGCTGGTGCCGAATGCGGCTATGCGTGCCAAGGGCTTGAGGCCGAGGGCGGCAGCCTTCTTGGCACTCATCACCACTACAGCGGCAGCACCGTCGTTCAGACCCGATGCGTTGCCAGCTGTCACGCTGCCCGCCTTGTCAAATGCGGGGCGCAGGCCTGCCAGGGCCTCGGCATTGGTCTTGCGGTTAAGGTACTCATCGGCGTTGAAGAGGATGGGATCACCCTTCTTCTGGGCCAGACTGACACCCACGATTTCATCGACAAACTTGCCCGCATCTTGCGCTGCAGCGGCCTTTTGCTGGCTGCCCAGGGCCAGCGCGTCTTGCATCTCGCGGGTGATGTCGTAGGCCTTGGCAACGTTTTCTGCCGTGATGCCCATGTGGTACTGGTTGTAGACGTCCCACAGGCCGTCCACGATCATGGTGTCGATCAGCTTCCAGTCGCCCATGCGCTGGCCGTCGCGCGACCCTGGCAGCACGTGCGGGGCCAGGCTCATGCTCTCCTGGCCACCGGCCACCACAATTTCACTGTCGCCCCAGGCCACGGCCTGGGCGGCCAGCATCACAGCCTTGAGGCCAGAGCCGCACACGGCATTGATGGTGAGTGCCGGGGTTTCCTTGGCGACACCAGCTTTCAGCGACGCCTGGCGCGCTGGGTTTTGACCCACGCCAGCTGCCAGCACCTGGCCCATGATGACCTCACCAATCTGGTCAGACGACAGACCTGCACGGGCAATGGCCTCGCGAATCACGATGGCGCCCAGTTCGGTGGCGGGCGTCTTGGCCAGTGCGCCGCCAAACTTGCCCACTGCGGTGCGGGTAGCCGAAACGATGACGATGTCTTCCATGGAATGTCCTTCTTTCTGAGTGGATCGGTCCGGGCCCACTCAGCGGGCCCGTTGTCTTCGGTGTGGATGAAAAGGCAGGTCTTTCGCCTCAAGATTCTCGCAGGCCTTCAGGTCAGGACTTTTGCTTAACGTAGCTGCCCGGCGCAGGTTCGATGGCCTTGAACTTGGTGCCCTTGCCATAGGTCTTGGGCGCCGCAATCTGTTTGCCCGCGTGACCTTTGAGCCAGCCGGACCAGTCGGTCCACCAGCTGCCAGGGTGCTCGGTGGCGCCCGTCCAACCATTGGTCGAGCGTGGCGGGCAACTTGCCGTCGGCGCGAATCCAGTGGCTGCGTTTGCCCTTGGCGGGCGGGTTGATAACACCGGCGATGTGGCCCGATGCACCCATCACAAAACGCTTCTTGCCGGGTAGCGCCTGGGTGGATGCATAGGCAGCGTTGATGGGCACGATGTGGTCCTCGCGCGAGCCGTAGATGTAGACGGGCATGGTGAGGTTGGACAGATCCATCTTCTCGCCACATACGGTAAGCGTGCCGGGCTGAACCAGCTTGTTTTCAAGATAGAAGTTGCGCAGGTACCAGGCGTAGAACGGGCCCGGCAGGTTGGTGCTGTCGCTGTTCCAGTACAGCAGGTCAAACGGTGGCGGTGTTTCGCCCTTGAGGTAGTTGCCCACCACGTAGTTCCACACCAGGTCGTTGGGCCGCAAGAAGCTGAAGGTGGAGGCCAAGTCCTGGCCCTTCATGAGCCCGCCGTTGCCCATCTCCATTTCGCGGTATTTCACAAACGCTTCGTCGATGAAGACGTCCAGAATGCCGGTGTCCGAAAAGTCGATGAGCGTGGTGAGAAACGTGGCACTCGCCACAGGCTCGTCACCCCGCGCCGCCAGCACGGCCAGCGCATTGCTCAAGATGGTGCCGCCTACGCAAAATCCCAGCGCGTTGATCTGCTCGGAGCCGGTGATGTTCTGCACCACGTCGATGGCCGCCATGGCGCCGTCTTCGACATAGTTGTCCCAGGTTTTGTGAGAGAGGCTGCTGTCGGGGTTGCGCCAACTCACAACAAAGGTGCGATGGCCCTGCTCCACCGCGTAGCGGATCAGCGAGTTTTCAGGCTGCAGATCAAGGATGTAGAACTTGTTGATGCACGGGGGCACCAGCAGAAACGGGCGCTCGTAGACCTTGGCGGTAAGCGGCTTGTATTCCAGCAATTGGAACAGCTCGTTCTCGTAAACCACTGCGCCTTCAGTGGTGGCCACATTGCGGCCCACCTCGAACAGGCTCTCGTCGGTCATCGACACATGGCCTTGCGTGATGTCATGCAGCAGGTTCTGCATGCCCTTGGCAATGCTCTCGCCCTTGGTTTCGATGGCTTTTTTCTGCGCTTCGGCGTTGAAGGCGAGGAAGTTGCTAGGCGCCATGGCCGCCATCCACTGCTCTACGCCAAAGCGGATGCGGGCCTTGGTTTTTTCGTCGGCCTCTACGGCGTCTGCCAGGCCCATCAGGGTCCGGGCGTTCAGCAGGTAGGCCGCTGCAGAAAACGCAGCCACCGGGTTGCTGGCCCAGCCTTCGCCTGCAAAGCGTTTGTCTTTGACTTCAGGCGTACCTTGCAGGCCTTGGGCCCACAGTTCTTTGGCCTCGTTCAGGTATTGCTGCTGCAAAGCTTGCAGCTTGGATTGCGACAGTTTCAAGGGTGCTGCTGCAGGACCTGGGGTGCCCAGGTCCATCTTCTGGAACGATTGCAGCGCCTGCGACCAGCTTTGCCCGAAAATCTGCTGGAATTGCTGAGCGCTCTCGGCCCAGGGTGATTCAGAATTCATGCTGTCTCCTCATTGGTTGGTCGCTCACAGCGGCAGGGCACTTGGCTTGGGTTCATTGTTGCCCACCCTACTCCCCAAGGCAACGATTTCAACCCTTCACCTGAACACAAATCAATGTACCTGATCGTAATTGCCTGGACCTATGTCACCCTCATGATGGCCGTGGCCGAAGCCACCAGTCCACAGGGCACCGTATTGGGCGCACTGGTCACATTCGCGCTGTATGGAATGCTGCCCATGAGCATCCTGGTGTACATCCTGGGCACGCCTTCGCGCAAACGCAAGATCAAGGCGCGCGAAGCAGCGGAGCAAGCAGCTTATGACGCGGAGCAGGCGGCAATGGCGCGCCAGCAAGCGTCCAAAGCCGCTTCAGCCGAGCCAGATGCAGGCAGCGAAGCGACCGCTGCCACCGAGGGCAGCGCTGTCACGCCGGTGCGAAAAGAACCGTGAGGCGTTGGCAACTGTGCACCAAGGCGCCGTGCTGTTGTTGCCATAGATATGGGTGATGCCCAGCGCCCGCAGCCGCAGCCGGGCCAGGCCCGCCAAGTCGCACAGGTATTTGCCGGCTGCACCCTCGCGCGGCACAAAACAATGTTGCGCAGCAGGGTCCACGTCGCAGAACGCAGACCGGACCTCGGCGCCCACTTCAAAAGCCTCGGGGCCAATGCAGGGGCCCAGCCAGACCAGGGTGTCCTTGGCGGCGTCGTCCGCTGAAGCGTCGCCACCACGCGATGAATTTGCTTCAGTATTGATAGCTGCTAGCGCTTTACCATCAAGCGCTAGAGCCTTAAAACACTCAAAAACCGACTCTATAACACCCCGCCCGTCTGCCCCGGCCAAGCCGCGCCAGCCCGCGTGGGCCGCCCCCACCACGGCGCCCGAGCGGTGGGCCAACAGCACGGGCAGGCAATCGGCCACCATGATGGTGCAGACAGCGCCCGGAGTAGTGGTGGTGCAGGCGTCGGCGTCTGTGCCATCGGGCGTCGACAAGTCCAGGCGGGCCACACCCACCCCATGCACCTGGTTCAAAAAGGTGGCACGCGCCCCGGGTGTCCGGGCCTGCACAGCCCGTTGCAGGGTATGGCGATTGGTCTGCACCGCCGCCGGGTCATCCCCCACGTGAGTGCCCAGGTTCAGGCTGTCATAAGGCGGCAGGCTGATGCCGCCAGCGCGCGTGGTGCACAACGCATGCACGCCGGCGGGCGCGGGCCAGTCGGGCACCAGCCAGTCGGCGTGTGGGGCTTGGCGCGCCAATGCCACCGTCAGGCTTCGTTGTCGGGGCAGGCCGAGGGCTGCGCCTGCTGGAACGCGGGCAAGGCCATGCAGGCATCAAACGCGCGCATCGTCAACGGCAAGTCGTCCAGGCTGACCTTGAAACGCTGGGCGTTGAAGATCTGCGGCACCAGGCAGCAGTCGGCCAGCGTGGGGGTGTCTCCCCAGCACAGCAACGATGGGGCCAGGCCCCGCGCTGCACGCTCTTGCTCCAGCAGCGCCAGCTGGCGCTCGAAGACCTCCAGCCCGTTGCGCACCCAGTGGCGGTACCACGCGTTCTTGGCGTCCTCGTCCACCTTCAGGTCATGCACCAGGTACTTGAGCACGCGCAGATTGGCGATGGGATGGATGTCACAGGCCACGGTCTGCGCCAGCGCACGCACGCGGGCGCGGGCCAGCGGTGTATCGGGCAACAGCGCGGGGGTGGGGTGCGTCTCGTCCAGGTATTCGACGATGGCCATCGACTGCGACAGCGCTGCGCCGTCGTCGGTGACCAGCGTGGGCACCAGCGCATCGCCAATGCGCTCGATGTACGCGGGGTTCTTGTGTTCGCCCTTCACCAGGTGAACGGGGATGTAGTCGTAGCTGAGCCCTTTGATCGCCAGCGCGATGCGCACGCGAAAGGAAGCCGATGAGCGAAAGTAGTTGTGGAGCTGCATGGACGAAAGGTTTTTGTCGGTGAATCTGCAGTGGGGATGCGATCAAGGTGCGATCACAGTGTGATCTCAGTGCAATTGCAGTGGCCAGGGCGACGGCCGCCGTCAGGCCGCGCCACCCATCACGCGCCGGAGGTGCCCGCCGGGTCCTGGTGGTTGTAGACCACCTTGGACAGCAGCACCATCAATTCGGCACTTTCCTGCGGGGTCAGGGGGGCGGTCAAGCGCTCCTGCACGCGCTGGGCGGCGTCGCGCATCTGCAGCGCCGCGACTTCGCCCTCCGGGGTGATCCACAGCAGCTTGCGGCGACGGTCGCGGGTGTCGGGTTCACGGCGGATCCAGCCGCGCTTTTCGAGGCGCCCGATCACCGAACCCGAGGTGGCCGCATCAAACGCCACACGGGACGCCAGCGTGACCTGGTCCTCGCCCGGCTGGGCCAGCAGCTCGTGCAGGATGGCGAACTGCACCGGGGTGACGTCAAACCCGGCGGTTTCTTCCATGAAAAGCGCTACGGTTCGCTGGTGGGCGCGGCGCACCAAGTGGCCCGGCGTGTTTTGAAAATCAAAGCTCTGTGCCATGGGCGCGAGTGTAGCGCCCCATAGTCAGCACCCTGTCACCTCAGTCGGTCGAAACGTGGGGCGCTCAAGCGGCACGCCAGGCCCTTCTATAACCGGGCGCAACCTTGTGGGCGCACCCATGGCACACTGCCACACCGAGGCCGCGCCGGGTAGCACACCGGGGTTTTTTGCAACGCACAAGCTCAGCATCCCGCGCCGCCTGACTCCCCTTTGCATTGAACTCAAGAATTCGAGAGGTTGACATGAGCTACGTGTTTTCTCCGGCACCCGTGGCCAGCGTGCCCGTGATGGGCTGCGGTGAGCAATTTCCTGTGCACCGCATCTATTGCGTGGGCCGCAACTACGAAGAACACGCCAAGGAGATGGGCTTCACCGGCCGCGAGCCTCCGTTTTTCTTTATGAAACCCGCAGACGCCATCGTGGTGGTCCATGACGGCCAGACCGGCGAACTGCCCTACCCCAGCCTCACCGCCAATCTGCACCACGAGATCGAACTGGTCGTGGCCATTGGCAAGGGTGGCAAAAACATCAAGGCCGCCGACGCGTTCGCGCACATCTACGGCTATGCGGTGGGCCTGGACATGACGCGCCGCGACCTGCAGGCCGACATGAAGACGCCAGGGCCGCCCCTGGTGCATCGGCAAGGGTTTTGACGCCAGCGCCCCCATCTCCCCCATCACGCAGATCACCCATGCGGGCGACGTCGCCAAAGCCGCCATCTGGCTCAAAGTGAATGGCGCAGACCGGCAGCGCAGCAATGTGTCCAGCCTCATCTGGAACATTGCCGAAACCATCGAGCACCTGTCAGCCGCCTGGGAGCTGCAACCCGGCGACCTGATCTACACCGGCACGCCCGAAGGCGTGGATTCGGTGAAGCGGGGCGACGTGCTGGAGGGCGGCGTGGCGGGCCTGGGCACGCTGCGGCTGACGGTGGTGTGACCGGAACTGGCGCGCCACGGATGCCCATTCACCCCGGCGCGCCCCACCAAATCACTACGATTTTCATAGCTGCTAGCGCTTATTGAATAAGCGCTAGAGGCCAATTTGATTCATAACACTGCATGACCTATCGCAGCCCCATCAAACATTGCCGCGCCTGTGGCACCGCCGTGGTTTACCGCCTGCCAGACGACGGCGACACCAAGCAGCGCGCTGTCTGCCCCAGTTGCAACACGGTGCATTACGAAAATCCGCTGAATGTGGTGGGCACCGTGCCCGCCATGCCCGACGGCCGCGTGTTGCTGTGCAAGCGCAACATCGAGCCGCGCTGGGGCAAGTGGACCTTGCCTGCCGGGTTTATGGAGCTGGACGAAACCACCGCCCAGGGCGCGGCGCGCGAGACGGATGAAGAAGCCGGTGCGCAGATTGAAATGGGGCCGCTCTTCAGCCTGCTGAATGTGCGGCGCGTCGGCCAGGTCCACCTGTTCTACCGCGCCAATCTGCTCAGCGACCAGTTCAACCCGGGTTATGAAACCATCGAGGCGCGGCTATTTGCTGAACACGAAGTGCCGTGGGACGAGATTGCGTTTCGCACCGTCAAAGAAACGCTGGAACACTACTTTGCGGACCGCAAGGCCGGTGCCTTTGGCATGCACTTTGTGGACATCGAATAGCGGGATCGACGCCCAACCCCCCCTTACTGACTGGTTGGGAGACCCAGCCCGTCACCCGCCCACACGCTCCTCGGCAGGCACCGGCGGGCCTGACGGGTAACCGGGGTCTGTGGTGACGGGCGGCAAACCATTGGGGCCCGGCGGCCGGGGGGGGCCGCCACCGCCAAACAATCCACGGATCCAGTCGCGCATGTTCTCCAGCGGCGCATCGGGCGGTGGCGGCGGCACAACCGGGGCGAACTCATCCACAAACCGGTCGTTGCCATCAATCACCTTGGTGCGAATGGCCTGCTGCATGAATTCGCCCACCATGGGCAGCGCACTGCGCGCGCCCTGGCCCCAGTAGTCGCTGCGCAGCGTGATGCGGTTGTCGTTGAAACCCGACCCAGGCGCCCACCACCAGCTGCGGGTGCATCAGGATGAACCAGCCGTCGGTGTTGTCCTGCGTGGTGCCGGTCTTGCCGGCCACGTCGGCCTGGATGCCATAGCGGCTGCGGATGGCGGTGCCGGTGCCCTGGTCGATCACGCCGCGCATCATGTTGACCAGGGTTTGCGCCGCGCGGGCATCAGACACGACCTCGGGCGCCTGGGCTGCGCAAACTCTCCAGCACCTTGCCGTGGCGGTCTTCAATGCTCGGTGACCAGCACGGGTTCGATGTAGTTGCCCCAGTTGGCGATGCTGCTGTAGGCCGACACCATCTCCTTGAGCGTGACCGGGCTGGTGCCCAGCGCCAGCGACGGCACCTCTTCGAGCTTGCTCTGGCGCACACCCAGCGCCTGCGCCAGTTCCGCCACGCGGGCCGGGCCGACCTTCTGCATCACCTGCGCGGTGATGGTGTTTTTGGAATAGCGCCAGGCCGTCGCGCAGGGTCATGGGTGCATCACTGGGCGGTCCGCCGTCGGTGGGGCGCCAGACGCGGCCGCCACCCAGCGGGATCTCCACGGCCTGGTCCATCAGCGTGTCGGTGGGCAAGGCGCCCTTCGCAAAGGCCGCGCCATAGACAAAAGGCTTGAAGGTCGACCCAGGCTGGCGCCGCGCCTGCTGCACATGGTCGAACGGGTCTTGGCGCAAAGTCGCGGCTGCCCACCCAGGCCAGCACGTGGCCCGTGACGGGGTCCAGCGCCAGAAAGCCGGCCTGCACCCGGGTCTTGTCAGCGCGCAGCTTCTGCATGCAGGCCGTGTCGGCCAGCAAGCGTCTTTAGCGTTGCCTCTGGGTCTTCGCCCTTTGTCCACCGCCGCCTCGATACTCAGGGCGTCTCGCGCACCAGCGTTTGCACCAGTTCGTTGTCGGGCCGCCCAGCCATTGCGCTGCGCCCAGGCCTTGTCGGCCACGCCCTGCAGTTGCCGCCCTGGCGCGCCACCGCCGCGATTGGCCAGCGCCTGCAGGCGGGAATCGATGGTGGTGCGGACCACCAGGCCATCGGCATAGATGTTGTAGCCGTTGCTGTCGGCCCAGTCGATCAGCCACTTGCGCAGCTGCTGCGCAACGTGCGGCGCCGGGCCCAGCGGCTCGGTCTGGCGCTCGAAATCGACGCCGAGCGGCGCTTTTTGAGGACCTCGAACTCTTCGGCATCAAGCTTGCCGCGCTTGACCATCTGGCGCCAGCACCAGGTTGCGGCGCTGCCCTGGCGCGCTCGGGGTTGAGCACCGGGTTGTAGTAGCTCGTGCCCTTGAGCATGCCGATCAGCGTGGCGCTCTCCAGCACGTCGAGCTCGTCGGCCGACTTGTCGAAGTAGGTGCGCGCCGCCATCTCGATGCCGTAGGCGTTGTACAGGAACGGCACGGTGTTGAGGTAGGTCTCCAGGATCTCGTCCTTGGAGTACAACGCCTCGATCTTCAGCGCCGTGATGGCCTCCTTGAGCTTGCGCGTGAGGCTGCGCGAGCGGCCGATCTCGTCCGGGTACAGGTTGCGCGCCAGCTGCTGCGTGATGGTCGAGCCGCCCTGCAGGTCGCCCCGCAGCGTGTGGAGCACCGCCGACGCCGTGCGCCGCCAGTCGATGCCCGCGGTGCTCGTAGAAGCGGTGGTCTTCGGTGGCGATCAGCGCGTCGACCACGTTGGGCGACACCTGGCTCAGCTCCACCCACTCGCGGTTGGCCCAGCGGTATTCGGCCAGCACCTTGCCGTCCGCCGACATGAGCTGGGCGGGCAACTCGCTCTTGGCCTTGCGGATGTCGCTGACGCTGGGCGTCAAGGGCACCAGCGCCAGCGCGTACAGCAGCACCGCCGTGGGCACCGCCACCATCGTCCAGAAAAGACCCAGCCGCACCGGCCGCGGCATCCAGGCCAACCAGCCTGAAACGCGGTGGAACAAGGCCGTCAAGCGGGCCCAGAAAGAGAGGAAAAAGGTGCGCATCAAAGAGATGAAATAGGGTTGGGGCGGTGCCCGCTCAGCCAGCTTGCCCCGCCAGCAGCGCCAGCATGCCCGCCTCGTCCAGCACCGGCACGCCCAGTTCCTCGGCTTTGGCCAGCTTGCTGCCGGCTTCTTCGCCTGCCACGACGTAGCTGGTCTTCTTGCTGACGGACCCGGCGACCTTGGCCCCAGCGGCTTCGAGCATGTCCTTGGCTGCATCGCGGCTCAAGGTGGGCAAGGTGCCGGTCAGCACCACGGTCTTGCCCGCCAGGATCTGCGGGGCCCGCTCGGCCACAGGGCCTTCGGGCCAGGTCACGCCGCAGGCGCGCAGTTGCTCGACCACCTCGCGGTTGTGCGGTTGCTGAAAGAAGGTGTGCAGGCTTTGAGCTACGACGGGGCCCACATCATTCACCTCCAGCAACTGCTCGACGCTCGCGTCCATGATGGCGTCCAGCGTGCCAAAGTGTTTGGCAAGGTCCTTGGCCGTGGCCTCACCCACATGGCGCAGCCCCAGGCCAAACAGAAACCGCGGCAAGGTGGTCTGTTTGGATTTCTCCAGTGCGGCCAGCACGTTCTGGGCCGATTTTTCGGCCATGCGCTCCAGCGCAATCAGGGAGGTCAGGCCCAGGCGGTACAGATCGGGCAGTGTGCGGATCACATTGGAATCCACGAGTTGGTCGACCAGCTTGTCACCCAGACCCTCGATGTCCATGGCGCGGCGGGCGGCAAAGTGCAGGATGGCTTCTTTGCGCTGCGCGGCGCAGAACAGGCCGCCGGTGCAGCGGTGGTTGGCCTCGCCCTTTTCGCGCACCACATCGCTGCCACAGACAGGACAGGCTTTGGGCATTCTGAAATTGGGCACGTAACCGCTGCGGTTGCCCGGCATCACGCCCACCACCTCGGGGATCACATCCCCAGCACGGCGCACGATCACCTGGTCGCCCACGCGCACACCCTTTTTTCGGATCTCGAACAGGTTGTGCAGCGTGGCGTTGGTGACCGTGACGCCGCCCACAAACACGGGCGCCAGTCGCGCCACGGGCGTGATCTTGCCGGTGCGGCCCACCTGCACGTCAATACCTTCGATCTTGGTGGCCATCTCCTGCGCCGGGTACTTGTGCGCCACTGCCCAGCGGGGCTCGCGGGTTTTGAAGCCCAGGTCTCGCTGCAACTGCAGCGCATTGACCTTGTAGACCACGCCGTCGATGTCGTACGGCAGCGCATTGCGGCTGCCCCCGACCTGCTGGTGAAATGCTACCAATTCAGCAGCGCCTTCCGCAATCTGCACCTGCGCTGCAACCGGAAAACCCCATGATTTCAGGGTCAGCAGCATCTCGTAGTGGGTGCGAAACACAGGCCCGCCCTCGGCAGGCGGCGTGACGGCGCCCAGGCCATAGGCAAAAAAGCTCAACGGCCGCTGGAGGGTGATGTTCGAATCCAGCTGGCGCACCGCACCGGCAGCAGCATTGCGTGGGTTCACGAAGGTCTTGCCGCCCTGCTCCCGCTGCCGCTCGTTGAGCGCGTCGAAATCCGCACGGCGCATATAGACCTCGCCGCGCACCTCCAGCAGAGGCGGCACATCATCGGGCAACGTCAACGGAATCTGGCGAATCGTGCGGATGTTGTGCGTCACGTCTTCGCCCACCTCGCCATCACCGCGCGTGGCAGCCTGCACCAGGCGGCCGTTTTCATAGCGCAGGCTCATGGCCAGACCATCGAATTTGGGCTCAGCCACGTATTCGATGGCGGGGTCTGACTCGGACAGGCCCAGCTCGCGCCGCACGCGCGCGTCAAACGCCTGTGCACCCGTGGCCTCGGTGTCGGTTTCGGTGTGGATGCTGAGCATGGGCACGGCGTGACGCACCGGCGCCAGGCCTTCCATCACCGCGCCAATCACGCGCTGTGTGGGCGAATCGGGCGTAATGAGATCGGGGTGCTCAGCCTCCAGCGCCTGCAATTCGCGGAACACGCGGTCGTATTCGGCATCGGGCACGGTGGGCTCGTCCAGCACGTAGTACTGGTGGGCCCACTGGTTGAGCTGGTCGCGCAGCGCTTTGATTTTGATAGCTGGTTGCGCAACATCTGCGGGCGCTGGAGCCGAAAAAAGATCCAAACTATCGGTCATGACCGCACCCGCGCTCAACTGAAAAGACGGCGCGCCAACACGGAGCCCGCCGACAGATCGCGTCCATCCAATTGGTCGTACAGCAGCTCCAGGTCGGTCGCAATCGGGTCCATGGCCATGGCGGGTAGCGGGGTGCCGTTCTGGTCGCAGAGTACGCCGTCCATGGCCTCGCACAGCACGCTGGCCACTTCGCGCAGGCGGGCAAACGGTTGCTCGGTGCGATGGACCTGGGCCACGTCAAGGCTCAGGGTGATGTCGCGGATGGCAGATTGGTCCGGGTCTTCGGCCAGGGCAGCCTGCGTGTCGTAGCCCAGTGTGAGCAGCGGCGGCAGGCCCTGGGTGCTGGCTGGCAGCACCAAGCGGCCGGGCATCGCGCCGGGCACTAGCCCCAAGCGAGCGGCGTTTTGCTGGATGTACCCAGGGCTCCACGCGGCCTGCCGGGCGCGCAGCATGAACATGAGCTGGGCGTCGTGGTCGCTGGCGAACTGGTCCAGCTCGCGCGCACGGGCAACCTCTTGCAGCATGTCGGGGAAGTCGGGCGCGGCGTTGATGGCGTCGGCAAACGCCTGGGCCTTGACGACGAATTCAGAGAACTCGATCTCATTGAGCGCGCCCATGCGGTTGGCCAACTGCACACCGGCCTGAAAGCTCTGGTAGCGCTGGCCGGGCGCGGGGGTCTCCCACTGCTGCGTGACCTCGTTGAAGCCCTCAATGGCAAAGGGCTTGCTGCCTGCGCGGCGCGTCGGGGGGAGCGCGGCCAGGGCGGCGTCGCCCGACACCATGTTTTCAGGCTGCAGGGGCGCAATCACGTCGATCAATGCGTCCAGCCCGGGGCGGCGCTCCAGAGAGAACGCGGACACGGGCATCTGCAGCGCATCGGTGGCATCCACCATGTGCTCCAACGGCTCCGTGCCACGGTCCAGGCCGTGGTAGTCGCCTGCCGGCACTGGCGCGGCAGCAGAGTCAAACCCGGGCTCCTGTCGCAAGGCGGGCTCAGCCGGGTGTTCGGGGTCTGGCGGCAAAGCACGCTTGGGCGCGTTGCGGCGCGAGGTCCAGGTGTTGTAGGCCACGATGAAGGCCAGCACCAGGCCACCGATGATGGCCAGACTCAGTTGCAATGTGCTCATAAAGAAAGATTTTCAGCTATCCGTTGCGCTGTGCACGCCCGCTGCCGTCGCAACTGGCGCAATCCATGCCAGAGGCGCCGAGCAAGGGCCGCCCCGCAGCGAGGGTGTCGTCCCCCTCGGGGGAAGGCGCGAAGCGACTCAGGGGGGCTCTCATAGTTCCGCCATAGACAAGGCGGACTCCATGTCCACCGCCACGATGCGCGACACACCCTGCTCCTGCATGGTCACGCCAATCAGCTGTTCGGCCATTTCCATGGCGATCTTGTTGTGGCTGATGAACAAAAACTGCGTGCTCTTGCTCATGCTGGACACCAGCTTGGCATAACGCTCGGTATTGGCATCGTCCAGCGGCGCGTCCACCTCGTCCAGCAGGCAGAACGGCGCGGGGTTGAGCTGGAAGATGGCAAACACCAGCGCAATCGCGGTGAGTGCTTTCTCGCCACCCGACAGCAGGTGGATGGTCTGGTTCTTCTTGCCGGGTGGCTGGGCCATCACCTGCACGCCAGAGTCGAGGATTTCGTCGCCCGTGATGATGAGCTTGGCCTGTCCGCCGCCGAACAGTTCGGGGAACATGCGCCCAAAATGACCGTTGACGGTGTCGAACGTGCCGGAGAGCAGCTGGCGCGTCTCGCCGTCGATCTTGCGGATCGCGTCTTCCAGCGTGTTCATGGCCTCGGTCAGGTCGGCGGTCTGTGCATCGAGGAATATCTTGCGCTCGCTAGCCAGCTTGAGTTCGTCCAGCGCAGCCAGATTGACGGCACCCAGTGCGGCGATTTCGCGGTGCAGGCGGTCGATTTCACTTTGCAGGCCACCCACGCGCACATTGCCATCGGTGATCGATTGGGCGACGGCCTCCAGGTCGGCCTGGTTGTCGGCCAGCAAGGTGGTGTATTGCTCCAGGCCCAGGCGCGCGGCCTGTTCCTTGAGCTGGAATTCGGTGATACGCGCACGCAGCGGGTCTAGCGCACGTTCAAGCTGCATGCGGCGTTCGTCGCTGGCGCGCAGCTTGGTGGTCAGGTCGTCGTATTCGCTACGCTGGGCGCCCAGCGCTTTTTCGCGCTCCATCTTCACATCCAGCGCCTGTTGCAGCCCGCCTTGCGCGGCGGCGTCAGACAGGCGAGCGAGCTCATCGCGTGCGCGCTGCTGTTCGTCGGCCAGGGCCGTGGCCTGCTGCGTGGCGGTCTCGATGGAGCGGGACAACTCGCCGCGGCGTGCTTCCACGCTGCGCTGGGAGAACGTGGCCTCTTGCGCCTGGCGCTCCAGCGTGCGCTGCTGCTCGCGGCAGGCGGTGAGCTTGCGCTCGGCTTCGATCACCTTGTCGCCCAGTTGGGCCTCGCGCTCCTGGCTATCGGCCAGCTGCATGTCCAGTTCTTCAAAACGCGCCTCGGCAGACACCCGGCGTTCTTGCAGATCGGCCAGCTGGGCCTCGACCTCGGCCAGGTCGCCATCGATTTGCGCGCTGCGGGCCCGGGTCTGCTCGGCCAGTTGGGTCAGGCGGAGGGTTTCGACCTGCAGCTCGTGGGCACGGCTCTGAGTTTCGGTCGCTTCACGGCGTGCAGAGACGAGGCGCTGCGAGGCATCGGCATACGCGGCCTCGGCGCGGACCAGGGCGCTGCGCGATTCCTCTGCGATCAATGCCTGCGCGCGCAGCTCTTTTTCAAGGTGCTCAATCTCCTGCGCGCGGGCCAGCATGCCGGACTGCTCGGAGTCCTGCGCATAAAAGCTCACGCTGTGGGCGCTGACGGCATGGCCCGTGGGCACAAACACCATCTCGCCGGGTTGCAGCGTGCTGCGGCGGCTCAGGGCTTCGTCCAGCGTAGGCGCGGTGTAGCAGCCTTGCAGCCAGTCGACCAGCACGGCGCGAAGGCCCGCGTCGTTCAGACGCAGTAGGTCTGACAGCCGGGCGTGGGGTGACGATGTTTCAGGGTGGCCCGCTGCGGGAGCGCTGTAAAAAGCGAGGCGCGCAGGCGGTGCGTCATTGCCGCCGGAGCCCAGAAACCCGCGCACCATGTCCAGGCGCCCTACTTCCAGCGCAGCCAGGCGCTCGCGCAATGCAGCTTCGAGCGCGTTTTCCCAGCCGGGTTCGATGTGGATACGGCTCCAAAGGCCTTGCAAACCATCAAGACCATGTTTGGCAAGCCAGGGACGCAGCTTGCCATCGGTCTTGACCTTTTCCTGCAGCGCCTTGAGCGCTTCCATGCGGGCGGACAACTCGGCCTGGCGCGCACTTTCGCTGTTCACGGCCTGTTGACGGACGCGGCGGTCGTCGTCGAGCTGAGGCACGGACTCTTGTAGCTCATGCAGGCGGGCTTCGGTGGTTTCGGCGATTTCTTGCGCTTCTGCCAACTGCTCGCGCAGGTTGTCCAGACGGGTCTCGTCGGGCGCGGCCAGTGCGTTGCGGTCGGTGCGCAGGCGTTCAAAACGGCTGTCCAGCTGGCGGCTTTGTTCGTCGATGCTGCGCTGCTCTGCGGCCAGCACGCCAATCTGCTGCTGCACCTGCACCACGCTGCTGCGCTGCTCGGTGGTGCGGCTTTGCGCCTGGCGCAGGGCTTCTTCCAGGTCGGGCAGCAGCATCGCCTGCTCTTCGACCTGGGCGGCCAGCATCTCGGCGCGTTCTTCGGCGTCCACACCCGCACCGGCCAGGTTTTCGAGTTCGATGTCGGCCTCTTCCTTGCGGGCCTGCCACATGGCGATCTGTTCGGCCAGCGTGACCAGGCGCTGCTCCACGCGCTGGCGCCCTTCGATCACGTAGCGGATCTCGGCTTCAAGCTTGCCGACCTCGGCCGTGGCTTCATAGAGCTTGCCCTGGGCCTGGTTGACCTGGTCACCCGCCGCGTAGTGGGCCTGGCGGATGGTTTCGAGGTCGGACTCGACCGCGCGCAGGTCGGCCATGCGCGATTCCAGGTCGTTCACAGCCTGCAGGCCATCCAGGCGCACCTTGTTTTGCTGCTCTTCGGCCTCGGCCCGCTTCAAAAACCACTGCTGGTGCTGCTTGAGCGTGGCGTCGGCCTGCAGCGTGTTGTATTTGGCGGCCACCTCGGCCTGCTTTTCGAGCTTTTCGAGGTTGGCATTCAGCTCGCGCAGGATGTCTTCAACCCGCGTGAGGTTCTCGCGCGTGTCCGACAGGCGGTTTTCTGTCTCGCGGCGACGCTCTTTGTATTTGGAGACCCCGGCGGCTTCTTCGAGGAACAGGCGCAGTTCCTCGGGGCGGCTTTCGATGATGCGGCTGATGGTGCCCTGGCCGATGATGGCGTAGGCGCGGGGGCCCAGGCCTGTGCCCAGAAACACGTCCTGCACGTCGCGGCGGCGCACGGGCTGGTTGTTGAGGTAATAACTGCTGGTGCCGTCGCGAGTGAGCACGCGGCGCACGGCCACTTCGCCGTACTGACCCCACTGGCCGCCTGCACGGTGGTCGGAGTTGTCGAACACCAGCTCCACGCTGGCGCGGCTGGCCTGCTTTCGCGTTGTGGTGCCGCTGAAGATCACGTCCTGCATGCTCTCACCGCGCAGCTCGCTGGCCTTGCTCTCGCCCAGCACCCAGCGCACCGCATCCATGATGTTGGACTTGCCGCAGCCGTTGGGGCCCACCACGCCGACCAGTTGCCCGGGCAGCATGAAGTTGGTGGGCTCAGCGAACGACTTGAATCCGGAAAGCTTGATCGAGGTAAGACGCACGGGTCAGGGGCTGGGCTAAGGGAGTGGGCAAAAGCGGGATGCAGGGGCGCTGGACGGGCGTTTCGGGCAGAGAACGCACCAGCGGCTGCGAGGGCGGAATGATACCGCGCCGCCCTCTTGCACCGGCTGAACAACAGGGCGCGGTGCCAAACAGGGCGTCGCGGCCTGATATTTTGAATAAAAACAGGCTCTAGCGCTTATCCAGCAGGCGCTAGCAGCTATGAATTTTGATCATCTGATCTGATCCATGTCCCTGCAGAAATCAGGGCAGTACACACACCTGGTTACGCCCGCCGGACTTGGCCTGGAACAGCGCCTGGTCCGCACGGGCCACGGCTTGGGCCAAGTGCTGAAGGGGCGCAATCTCGCAGGCGCCGATGGACACGGTGAGGGGTTCGGGGTCGGTCACGCCTTCCACGCTTTTGCGCAGCTTTTCAGCCACTGTGAGCGCGTCGGCCAGGGGCGTCTGGGGCAGGCAGACCAGAAACTCTTCTCCACCCCAGCGGATGATCTCATCGCCGCGGCGCAAGGCGTTTTGCAGCACGCGAGCGACCGCCTGCAGGACTTTGTCCCCTGTGTCATGTCCAAACCGGTCGTTGATGCTTTTGAAACGGTCCAGGTCGAGCATCAGGATGGACGACACGGGTTCGAACAAGGACGTGCGGTACACGCGGCGGTCGATCAGGTCCAGGGCGTGGCGATTGAGCAGGCCCGTCAACGCATCGTGGTACGCCGCCCGCTGCAGTTCCTCACGCTCCGCCGCTACCGTCATGAGTGAGCCAAACAGCTCGGCCAGACCCGCGAACAGGCCAATTCCCACGTCATCGAAGTAGCCCTCGCGGTCGGCATACAACACAAAGATGCCGCTGTAGCCATGGAAGGCCGAGGTGATGGGCAAGGCCAGGACATGGCGGATGCCATGCTGCCGCGCGGCCTGGCGCCAGGGGCCAAACAGCGAAAACTGCGACACCGTGAAAGCCTCGGCAGGTTTGCCATCCAGGATCGAAAAGGCGGGGCCCACCTGGGTGATCACGTTGCGCTCTATGCACAGGGATTCGGCATAGTCCAGCGCCGGGCCCGCAAACACCTGGGGGCGAATGGTCTGGGTGTCCGAAGGTCCGAACCAGGTCCAGGCCAGGCGAATGTGGGGGGTGATGTCGGCAATGGCCTGGCACACGCCGCGGATGATCTCCAGCTCGCCCCGCCCCAGCACCAGCTTGGCAGAGCGCTTGAGCAGCATTTCGGCCAGGGCCGCTCGCTCGCTTTGCGCATCAAAGCCATCGGCCGATGGCGATGCAGGCGGTGTTGCAGATGGCGGTAGCGACTTGCCGGGACGAAGGCGTTTTTTGAAGAACATGGGCAGAAAGCGTTCCGATGCGGACCGGTCAGGGAACGCCGTGCTGGGGGCGAGTCAGGAACGGCGAGGGAGCATCATGCGCCCGGACCTGTCCCTAAGCCGGCTGAAGGGCCATCGAGTGCGCCATTGGTCTGCCGCACCAGGGTCTCAAAGTCCGCCACCGGCACCGGCGGGCTCAGCAGATAGCCTTGCCATGCATGGCAGTTGTGGCGGGCCAGAAAGTCGCGCTGGTCTTCGGTTTCCACGCCCTCGGCAATCACGCGCAGGCCCAGGCTGGTTCCCAGGGCCACCACGGTGCGGGCAATGGCGGCGTCGTTGGGGTCGGTCAGCACGTCGCGCACAAAACTCTGGTCAATCTTGAGCTGATCGAGCGGCAGCCGCTTGAGATAAGACAACGACGAATACCCGGTGCCAAAGTCGTCCAGCGAGAACCCGACGCCGTAGCCTTTGAGCAAGCCCATCTTCTCGATCGTGTCTTCCACGTCCTGCAGCAGCAGGCTCTCGGTCATCTCCAGCTTGAGTTGATGCCCGTCGGCGCCCGACCTGGCCAGCGACGCCAGGACCTGCGCCACAAAACCAACCTGGTGAAACTGGCGCGGGCTGACGTTGACCGCCAGGCTCAGCCCGGCAAAGTCTGGCTGGCGCGCCCAGACGGCCAGGCGTTTGCAAGCCGCTTGCAGCACCCATTCGCCCAGGGGCAGGATCAACCCGGTGTCTTCAGCCAGCGGAATGAAGTGCGCGGGCGAAATGAACCCGTCGCGCGGATGGCGCCAGCGCAGCAGCGCTTCGGCACCGGTGATGCGGCCATGGTCGATCTGGGGTTGGTAGTACAGCTCGAACTGGCCTTGGGCCAGGCCCACGCGCATGTCCAACTCCAGCGCCGCGCGGGCAGTGACGGCGGCCTGCATCTGGGGGTCGTAATACCGCAGGGTGTCGCGCCCGGCATCCTTGGCCTGGTACAGGGCCAGGTCGGCGCGTTTGAGCAGTTCGTCCACCGTCTCGCGCATGTCGCTGAAGATGGTAATGCCCATGCTGATGGAGCTGTGGTGCTCGCCACCGTCCAGTTCGTAAGGTTCGCGCAGCACGGCCAGAATGCGCTGGCCCACCTCTTCGCTGCGGGCTGCGGCCTCCTCGGGGCTGTCGCCCAGGTCTTCCAGCACCACCACAAATTCATCGCCGCCCTGGCGGGCCACGGTGTCGTCCTCGTGCACGCAGCTGCGCAGCCGGTGGGACACATGTTGCAGCAACATGTCGCCCCGGTCATGCCCGCGGGTTTCGTTCAGGGTCTTGAAGTTGTCCAGGTCCAGCATCAGCAAGGCGCCGCTGCGGTGGTGGCGCGCGCTGGTGGCGAGCGCGTGCTGCAGTCGGTCCATCAACAGGCGCCGGTTGGGCAGCCGGGTGAGCGGATCGTAGTAAGCCAGGGAGTTGATTTCTTCTTCGGCCGCCTTGCGCTGGCTCAGATCCTGCATGGTGATCAGGCGCCCGCCATCAACAAATATCCCGGAGATCTCGACCGGTTTGCGCATTCCGTCGGCACACACGATCGTGTATTCGGCAACCGGAATCGTGCCCTGGTTTTCGGCATCGATCAGTTTTTGCCGGATCGCGAGGCGCTCTACAGGATCGGGGTAGGCACGTATCCACCATGTATCGCTGTCGGGCACATCCTCTTCGGTGTAACCACAAATATCTACGTACCGCTGGTTGCGAAAACCAATGCGGCCATCGCCCTGAACCAGGCAAAGGCCCACAGGCAGGCGCTCCAGAATGCTGCGCAGACGCTGCTCGTTGGCACGCAGGTTCTCTTCCATGCGCTTGCGCGAGGTAATGTCTTGCACCACCGCAATGTGGTAATCCGACTCGGTACCCGGTGTCCACATTTGTGACACCGTGAGATCGACCCACACCGCGTGGCCAGCCTTGTGGAGGTAGCGCTTTTCCAGGCGGAACTCGGGCATTTCCCCATTTTTAAGTCGTTCCACTTGCACCAGATCGCCGTTCAGGTCGTCAGCGTGGGTGATGGCCTGAAAGTTCAGAGCCAGCAACGCATCGGGGGTGTAGCCCACGATGTCTGCAAAACGCTGGTTGACCCGCACAAATTTGCCGGTGCGTGCCTCGACCTGCGCCACGCCCATGGTGGCTTGGTTGAACAGCGCGCGAGACCGCCCTTCACTTTCGTGCCGCGCGTCTTCAGACACCTGCGCGCGGGCCAGCGCGAGGGTGCGCTGGCGCACCAGCAGGCCCACCATGGACGCCAGCAGCACCGACACCAGCGCCCCCACCAGCCCGACCAGCAGCGGCAAGCGTGCCTCGGAAGGGGAAAGAAAAGAACGTGTGGGATAAAAAGTCAGCCGCCAACGCCGGTCGTGCACCACCAGGTCGCGCACGTGGGGTTCGGCGCCCGGCAGCGCGGCGGATGTTTGCTGCAGCAAGGGACGGATCGTGGTGTCGCCCGTGCCCAGTCGAAGGGGGCCATGGTCGCTCATGGCCACGGTTATGCCGTTTAGAAAGCCTTGGCTCCCCAGCCCCTGCACCAGGTCGTACACCCGGATGGTGGACGCCACTGCCCCCAAAAACCGCAGTTCGGGCGTGCCTGCCGTCGGGTCGAATACCGGCACGCGGATGACAATGCCGGCGCGGTGGTTGTCTTCCTGCAGCAGATCAAAAGGCGCGGACACCACGGTGTGGCCGCTGTCACGGCTGTAGCGCATGGCCGCGAGATTGGCGGGCTGGGCACTGATGTCCAGGCCGAGCACGCTCTCGTTGCCACTCATGGGCCACAGGTACTCGGCGACGAAATACTCGTCCCGCTCGCCGGGCGGGTGAATCGCAAAATCGGGAAGGCCGTCGGGAGACAGGGAGGTGTCGGCACGCACGCGGGCTTCATAGGCCGCTTTTTCTGCCCCGGGCACCCAGCGGGTGAACGAAAGGTTACGCACGCCGGGGTAACGCTGCCCCACCTCTACTTCACTGGCTGCGCGTTCAAAGTCCAGGCGCGACAGTTGCGGGTTGGCAGTGAACAGGCCGCGCAAGCCGTTCACGACCTCGGTATGGCCCGCGATCCGCTGGGACAAGGTGTCCGCAAAAACCCGGGCTTCCTGAACAAACCGTGCCTGCTCGATCTGCGCCACAGACTCGGCCTGTTGCTGGGCAAAACCCCAGCTCAGCAACAACCCTAGCGCTGCCACGGCCATGCCCGACACCCAGTGCCTGTAACGACCTGTCTGCAACAAAGCGGCGATGGAAGGAGAAGTCAGCGGAGACAGACAGAAAGCCTTTGGTTTGCCAGCCGGACATGCGGCCGCTTGAGAAAGCGCAGGATAGCGGGAATTCGGCCGCTCTCACACCAACATATGGTTACGATCCTATTTTTAGGTAAAAAACACCTCCGACGCAACACCGCTAAGCGTTACCAGCTATGAAATGATGAGCATTTTTTGTGACTCATCGGTCGCCAAATTACCCACGGGGAACAACTTCTGCGACCGGATACGGCGCAAACCGGCTGCGGTTTTCGTTCACATCCAGCGCCCGCCCGATCGGCGGAAACGCCCGCTGCGGGCAGGCATCGCGCTCGCAGACTTTGCAACCCATGCCGATGGGAACAGCGGCCTCGGGGTTCGCCAGGTCCAGCCCGCGTGCATACACCAGCTGCGGCGCATGCCGGATATCGCAGCCCAGAGCCACGGAGAATTCCTTGCCCGGCACGCCCCACCCGCCCCCGCTGCGCGACACCGTACGCGCTACCCATAGGTAGACGCGGCCATCGGGCATGCGCGCCACCTGTGGCACGGTGCGACCCGGCTGGGCAAAGGCCTCGTACACGTTCCACAGCGGGCAGGTGCCGCCGATCTTGCTGAAGTGAAAGTGCGTGGCCGACTGCCGCTTGCTGATGTTGCCCGCGCGGTCCACCCGGATGAAGAAAAAAGGCACGCCGCGCGCACTGGGCCGTTGCAGGGTAGACAGGCGGTGGCACACGGTCTCAAAGCCCACGCCAAACTGGTGGCCCAGCCGGTCGATGTCGTAGTGGTGGGCCTCGGCCGCCTGCAAAAAGGCGGTGTAGGGCAGCACCAGCGCTCCCGCAAAATAGTTCGCCAGGCCAATGCGCGCCAGAGCCCGGGCCTGATCGCTGGACAGTCCAGCGCCGTCAGCAATCCGCTGCAGCTCGGCGCCCTGCTCCAGAAACGCCAGCTGCGTGGCCATCTGAAACGCCCGCTGCCCACGCTCCAGACCCGCCGCCAGTTGTAGCACGCCGGACTCGGCCTGGAACACCCGCTGCGCCTGGCCGGGCAGGTCGGCCACGTCCACCACCCGCACCCCGTGGGCCACGCGCAGACGTTGGGCCAGCGCTTCGTCGGCACGGCCGGGCAACAGGCCCCAGTCGACAGCACAGCGTTCGGCAGCATCGTCCAGCTCGGCAATGTGGTTCTGGCGCGCAAAGAAAAAGTCGCGCACTTCCTCATACGCCATGGGTGGGTGCGGGGCCAAGACGCCCTCGCCGCTGCGGTCGTTGCCCAGGGCCGCCAGCCGCTCCAGTGCCTGGCGGTGCCGCTGGTGCAGCGCCAGCAGCGTGCGCGCCACGGCGGGCATGCCCGCAGCCAGCTCGCGGACCTCGGCCAGCGATACAGCGTCGCCTGCGCCTTCGCCTGCCAAGCCCGCAGGCAAGTCCGCCAGCACCTCGCGCAGGCCGGTGATGAGACGCGCCTCATCGTCGTCAGAGAACCGCTGCACATCCACACCGAACACAGCATTGATCTTGAGCAGCACAGGCACCGTGAGCGGGCGCTGGTTCTGCTCCAGCTGGTTCAGGTAGCTGGCCGACAAATCGAGCGCCCGGGCCAGCGCAATCTGGGTCATGCCGCGCTCTTCGCGCAGGCGGCGCAGGCGTACACCCATGAAAGTTTTTTTCATTGATTCTTTTGCAATAGAGCCGCGTCATTCATTCGCAAAATTTGCAAATTGACGATTTTTCATTCGCAGTCATTCGCTAATTCAGGACTTACAGAAGGGTGCCATTGTGCGTAAATTGCGAAGCATGACAACCCCCAACCCACCCCTCACCCTTGCCACCACCGCAGACACCCCGGGCTTCAAGCCCAAGAAATCCGTGGCCCTGTCCGGCGTGACGGCGGGCAACACTGCCCTGTGCACGGTGGGCCGCACGGGCAACGACCTGCATTACCGGGGCTATGACATCCTCGACATTGCCGAGGTCTGCGAGTTCGAAGAAGTCGCCCACCTGCTGGTGCACGGCAAGCTGCCCACGCGCGCCGAACTCAAGGCCTACAAGGCCAAGCTCAAGGCCCTGCGTGGCCTGCCCATGAGCGTGAAGCAGGCGCTGGAGCAACTGCCCGCCGCCAGCCACCCCATGGACGTGATGCGAACCGGCGTCTCCGCGCTGGGATGTGCGCTGCCTGAAAAGGACGACCACAACCTGCCGGGTGCGCGCGACATTGCCGACCGGCTCATGGCATCTCTCGGCTCGATGCTGCTCTACTGGCACCACTGGGCCAGCTCGGGCCGCCGCATCGAGGTGGAGACGCGATGACGACTCCATCGGCGCGCACTTCTTGCACCTGCTGCATGGAGCCCCACCCAGCGCCGCCTGGGAGCGTGCGATGCACACCTCGCTCAACCTGTATGCCGAGCACGAGTTCAACGCCTCCACCTTCACCGCACGCGTGGTGGCCGGCACGGGCAGCGACATGTACTCAGCCATCACCGGTGCCATCGGCGCGCTGCGGGGCCCCAAGCACGGCGGCGCCAACGAGGTGGCTTTCGAGATCCAGAAACGCTACGACGGCCCCGACGAGGCCGAGGCCGACATCCGCCGCCGCGTAGAGGCCAAAGAGGTGGTCATTGGTTTTGGCCACCCGGTCTACACCGTGAGCGACCCCCGCAACGTCGTCATCAAGGGCGTGGCGCGCAGCCTGTCGCAAGAGGCGGGCAGCACCAAGATGTTCGACATTGCCGAGCGGCTGGAGACCGTGATGTGGGAGGTGAAAAAAATGTTCCCCAACCTCGACTGGTTCAGCGCCGTGAGCTACCACATGATGGGCGTGCCCACCGCCATGTTCACGCCGCTGTTCGTCATTGCGCGCACCAGCGGCTGGGCGGCGCACATCATCGAGCAACGCATCGACAACAAGATCATCCGCCCCAGCGCGAACTACACCGGGCCCGAAGACCTGGCGTTTGTGCCGATCCAGGACCGCAAATAAAAATCAAGACGACCCAGTACCCAGCCCATGGCCATGAACACCCTGTACCGCAAGCAACTGCCCGGCACGCAGCTGGACTACTTCGACGCCAGCGAGGCCGTCGAAGCCCTGCAACCCGGCGCCTGGCCCACCCTGCCCTACACCGCCCGCGTGTTTGCCGAAAACATCGTGCGCCGAGCTGACCCTGCCACCATCGACGATTGCCTGCGCCAGCTCATCGAGCGCCGCAGTGACCGCGACTTCCCCTGGTACCCGGCGCGCGTGGTATGCCACGACATCCTGGGCCAGACCGCCCTGGTGGATCTGGCGGGCCTGCGCGACGCGATTGCCAAGGAGGGCGGCGACCCGGCCCTGGTGAACCCTGTCGTACCGGTGCAGCTCATCGTGGACCACTCGCTGGCCGTGGAATGTGGCGGGTTTGACCCTGATGCCTTCGCCAAGAACCGTGCCATCGAAGACCGCCGCAATGAAGACCGCTTTCACTTCATCGAGTGGACGAAAAAAGCCTTTGCCAATGTGGATGTGATCCCGGCGGGGAACGGGATCATGCACCAGATCAATCTGGAAAAAATGTCGCCCGTGGTGCAAGTGCAAGAGGGCGTGGCCTACCCCGACACCTGCGTGGGCACCGACAGCCACACGCCGCATGTGGACGCCCTGGGTGTGATCGCTATCGGCGTGGGCGGCCTGGAGGCCGAGAACGTGATGCTGGGCCGCGCATCGATGATGCGGCTGCCCGAGATCGTGGGCGTGCGAGCTGACCGGCCAGCGCCAGGACGGCATCACCGCCACCGATGTGGTGCTGGCGCTCACCGAGTTTTTGCGCAAGGCCAAGGTGGTGGGTGCCTACCTGGAGTTCTTTGGCGAAGGCGCTGCCAAGCTCACGATTGGCGACCGCGCCACCATCTCGAACATGGCACCCGAATACGGCGCCACGGCGGCCTTGTTCAGCATCGACGAACAGACGCTGGAGTATCTGACGCTGACGGGCCGCGAGGCGGAACAAGTGAAGCTGGTCGAGACCTATGCCAAGGCAGCGGGATTGTGGTCCGACACCCTCCAAGACGCCGTCTACGCGCGCAACCTGGTGTTCGATCTGTCGAGCGTGGTGCGCAATCTGGCTGGACCTTCCAACCCCCATGCGCGCGTGGCTACCAGCGAACTGGCTGCCAAAGGCATCGCAGGCCCCTGGGCCATGCCCGCACCACAGGACGGCACGATGCCCGATGGCGCCGTGGTCATTGCCGCTATCACCAGCTGCACCAACACCTCCAACCCGCGCAACGTGATCGCCGCAGCGCTTCTGGCGCGCAACGCCAACCGGCTGGGCCTCACGCGCAAGCCCTGGGTCAAGACCTCGCTGGCGCCCGGCTCCAAGGCGGTGGAGCTGTATTTGAAGGAAGCGGGCTTGCTGGCCGACCTGGAAGCAGCTCGGCTTTGGCATCGTCGGCTTTGCCTGCACCACCTGCAACGGCATGAGTGGCGCGCTGGACCCTGCCATCCAGCAGGAGATCATCGACCGCGACCTGTACGCCACCGCCGTGCTGTCGGGCAACCGCAATTTCGACGGGCGCATCCACCCCTATGCCAAGCAGGCCTTCTTGGCCTCGCCCCCGCTGGTCGTGGCCTATGCGATGGCGGGCACGGTGCGTTTTGACATTGAAAAAGACGTGCTGGCGGTGGTGGACGGCCAGGCGATTCGCCTCAAAGACCTGTGGCCCAGCGACGCAGAAATCGACGCCGTGGTGAAGACTGCCGTGAAACCCGCGCAATACCGCGCCGTGTACGAGCCCATGTTCGCCATCCGACCGGACGATGGCCAGCGCGTGTCGCCGCAGTACGACTGGCGCCCGCAGTCCACCTACATCCGCCGCCCGCCCTACTGGGACACCGAAGGCATCGGCGCGCTGGCCGCCCACCCGCGCACCCTGCAGGGCATGCGCCCGCTGGCCATCCTGCCCGACAACATCACCACGGACCACTTGTCGCCGTCCAACGCCATCCTGCCGGACAGCGCAGCGGGCGAATACCTGGCCCGCATGGGCGTGCCCGAGGAAGACTTCAACTCCTACGCCACGCACCGGGGCGACCACCTCACCGCCATGCGCGCCACGTTTGCCAACCCGCAACTCGTCAACGAAATGGCCGTGGTGGATGGCATAGTGAAAAAGGGATCGCTCGCCCGCGTGGAACCCGAAGGCCAGGTGATACGCATGTGGGAGGCGATGGAAACCTATCTGAACCGCCGCCAGCCGCTCATCATCATTGCCGGTGCCGACTACGGCCAGGGATCGAGCCGCGACTGGGCTGCCAAGGGTGTGCGGCTGGCGGGGGTGGAGGTGGTGGTGGCCGAGGGCTTTGAGCGCATCCACCGCACCAACCTGATTGGCATGGGGGTGTTGCCGCTGGAGTTTGAGGCGGGGGTCAACCGCATCACGCTGGGGCTGGATGGGACAGAGGCGTATGACGTGGAGGGAGACATGCAACCCCGCGCCGGCCTCACGCTGGTCATCCGCCGCAAAAATGGTGAAGTTACCCGGGTGCCCATGACATGCCGCCTCGACACCGCCGAAGAGGTCTCCATATACCAAGCGGGCGGCGTCTTGCAACGCTTCGCGCAAGACTTTCTTGCCAAGAATGCGGACCAGAAACAAGCTCTTTCGCCCGCCTAGAAAGCACTGTGCGCTATCAAACTTGATATTTCTTCATGAGCATTCACTCTGCACCACAGATCCGCATTCCCGCCACCTACCTGCGCGGCGGCACCAGCAAAGGCGTGTTCTTCTGCCTTGACGACCTGCCCGCCCCCGCCCAGCAACCCGGCCCGGCGCGGGACGCGTTGCTGCTGCGCGTGCTGGGCAGCCCTGACCCGTACGGCAAGCAGATCGACGGCATGGGCAATGCGTCGTCGAGCACCAGCAAGGCTGTGATCCTGTCGCGCAGCACGCGGCCGGGCCACGATGTGGACTACCTGTTTGGCCAGGTATCCATCGACCAGCCCTTCGTGGACTGGAGCGGCAACTGCGGCAACCTCTCGGCGGCGGTGGGGCCTTGCGCCATCCACATGGGGCTGATCGATGCGGCGCGGATTCCGCAAGACGGCACCTTTCCCATCCGCATCTGGCAGGCCAACATCTGCAAGACCATCGTGGCGCATGTGCCCATCACCCAGGGGCAGGTGCAAGAAACGGGTGACTTTGAACTGGACGGCGTGACTTTTGCCGCCGCCGAGGTGGCGCTGGAGTTCATGGACCCGGCGGACGATGGCGATGATGGGGGAGCCATCTCGACAGCGCCGGTCCGCCCCAAGCTGGCGAGGGCCCCCTCGGGGGACAGCGAACCACACCAAGTGGGGAGCGTGGGGGCGCTATTCCCCACCGGCAATGTCGTGGACAACCTCGAAGTCCCCGGCGTGGGCACCTTCGCCGCCACGCTGATCAACGCGGGCATCCCCACCATCTTTCTCAACGCTGCCGACCTGGGTTACAGCGGCACCGAGTTGCAAAAGGCCATCAACGGCGACGCAGCAGCGCTGGCACGCTTCGAGACGATTCGCGCCCACGGCGCCCTGCGCATGGGACTGATCCAGAACGTGGGCGAGGCCGCAACCCGCCAGCACACGCCCAAGATCGCCTTCGTCGCGCCACCGGCGAGCTACACGGCCTCCAGCGGCAAAACCATTGACGCCAAAGACATCGACCTGCTGGTGCGCGCGCTGTCCATGGGCCAGCTGCACCACGCGATGATGGGCACGGCCGCCGTGGCCATTGGCACTGCGGCAGCCATCCCCGGCACGCTGGTCAACCTGGCGGCGGGTGGCGGCGCGCGAAGCAGCGTGCGGTTTGGCCACCCTTCGGGCACCCTGCGCGTGGGGGCAGATGCAGCACAGATCAACGGCCAGTGGAAGGTGACCAAGGCCCTCATGAGCCGCAGCGCCCGCATCCTGATGGAAGGCTGGGTGTGGGTGCCTTCCGATACTTTTTAAGCCAAATTGGCCTCTAGCGCATATTCATCAAGCGCAAGCAGCTACTAAAAATATAGCGATTTGACCCGACACCCATGAACACCAAACAACAACTCAAGGCCCTGGTCAACGCCCGCCGAGGCGTCATCGTGCCCGGCGCCTTCAACGCCCTCTCGGCCCGCGTGGTGGCCGACCTGGGGTTTGAGGCGATTTACGTCACCGGTGCAGGTGTCACCAACATGTGGTTTGGCCTGCCGGACCAGGCCTTCATGGGCCTGACCGACATTGCCGACCACACGGCCCGCATCCGCGACGCGGTGGAGCACCTGCCGCTCATCGTCGACGCCGACACCGGCTTTGGCAACGCCCTGAACACCTACCACGCGGTGCGAACGCTGGAGCGCGCAGGCGCCGACTGCATTCAGCTCGAAGACCAGGTCAGCCCCAAGCGCTGCGGGCACTTCAACGGCAAGGAGGTGATCGCTACCGTGCGAGATGCTGGGCAAGATCAAGGCCGCCGTCGATGCGCGCCGTGACGCAGACACCCTCATCCTGGCCCGCACCGATGCTTGCGCCACGCAGGGCTTTGAAGCGGCCGTGGAGCGCGCACAGCGTTTTCAGGAGGCCGGGGCCGACATCCTGTTCGTCGAAGCCGTCACCACGCTGGACGAGATCCGCGCCCTGCCCCAGCGGGTGGCCGCGCCGCAGTTGATGAATATGGTGATTGGCGGCAAGACGCCCATCACCAACGCCGAAGAACTGGCCACGCTGGGCTACGGCCTGGTGCTGTATGCCAACGCGGCGCTACAGGGAGCAGTGGCTGGCATGCAAAAGGCGCTGACGGTGCTGCGCGACACGCAACGCATCGACGAGAACCCCGCCTTGGTGGCGCCGTTTGCAGAACGCCAGCGGCTGGTGCGCAAGGACATCTGGGACACTCTCGAAGGAAAATATCAGTAAAAAGTGCCGAAAGCGCTTTATGGACAAGCGCTTAACGCTATCAAAATAATAGTTTTCCGTGCTCCAATTATCGCCCCAGTGATTGAACACAGTTCTCGGGCACACCCACGTTCAGCTATCAGTTCAGTAGCGTAATAGTCACATCTGGCGGGTTGAAATCGGTTTACGCAAGCGCCAAGCCGCACAGGCGCGTCACAATGGGCTTTCCACGTCTCCATAAGCCCCCTGCACGCCGCGCCTTATGCATCGCATTTCTTCTCTCAACGTAGTGGACCTCCTGCTCGATGCGGTGTGCATCGTCGAGCCCGACAGCACCATCGTTTTCGTCAGCCCTGCGTTCGAGCGGATCTTTGGCTACACGCCCCAGGAAGTGGTCGGCCGGCGCATGCTGGACCTGGTGCACCCCGACGACAAGCCCTGCCACCGTCACAGCAGGCCGAGAGCGTGATGAATGGTGAACTGCAGCTGCAGTTTGAAAACCGCTACATCCGCAAGGACGGAACGATTGCCCATATCCGCTGGACGGCCCGCTGGGTGCCAGAACGCAATGTGCGGCTGGCGGTGGCCCACGACATCACCGAGCGCAAGTTCACCGAATCGATGCAAGAGGCGATCTACGCCATTTCTGAAGCTGCGCACACCGCGCGGTCGCTGGAGACGCTGTTCGAGCGCATCCACCAGATCATCGGCAAGCTGCTGGCCGCCACCAACTTTGCCGTGGCGCTGTACGACCCGCAGCAAGACCAGCTGAGCTTCCCGTACCACGTCAACGAACGCCACCCCGCGCCAGGCCCGCTGGCGTTAAATGACGACGCGCTGTGCGCCGAGGTCATTCGCCACGGCAACACCCTGCTGCTGACACCTGAAACCCGCTCCACACTGGCCAGCCGCGTGACCTTGCCACCCAACCATGCGCCGCTGTACTGGCTGGGCGTGCCCCTGCAATCGCAGACTGGCCCCATGGGCGCGCTGGTGCTGCAGGGCTACACCGAGCAGGCCCGCTACACCGACAAGGACAAGGAGCTGCTGCAGTTTGTCTCCACCCAGGTGGCAGCGGCCATTGACCGGCAGCAGATGCACGAGCGGCTGCAGCACATGGCGCAGTACGACCAGCTCACGCACCTGCCCAACCGGCAGCTGTTTCTGGACCGCCTCAAGACCGCCTTGGCCCGCGCGCGGCGGGACGATCGGCTGCTGTCGCTGCTGTTCATCGACCTGGACCGCTTCAAGGATGTGAACGACACCCTAGGTCATGCCATGGGGGATTTGCTTCTGCAGCGGGTGGCGCAGCGGTTGATCGAGTCGGTGCGCGGCTCTGACACCGTGGCGCGGCTGGGCGGAGACGAATTTGTGGTGCTGCTCGAAGGTGGCCAGGCACGCGAACACGCCAGCGCTGCCGCCGAAAAGATCCTGGCGGCGTTCAGCCAGCCGTTTGACCTGGAAGGTAACCGGCTGCACATCCAGCCCAGCATTGGTGTGGCGATTTATCCCGAGCACGGCAACGAAGAACACCACCTGCTGGGCCACGCGGACGAGGCGATGTACGTGTCCAAGAAAAGCGGCGGCAACCAGGTGCGGGTAGCCCGCGCGGCACGGCCCGCGCCGGACGTCGTGCCTGCCAAATAGCACCGGTGTGCCGCGGTGCCGCTTGTCGCCCTTGAACTTCTTCCGAAAGGTTGGCAGGGGCTCGCCAATACTTGCTATTGCGCCCTGGAACGCAACGCCCCGAACACACCCATGGGTCGCAGGGATACAGCACGGGTGGGGCGGGCGTTCTCCACGCAGGTCGCGGCACAATGCGGCCACAACATCCCAACCCCACAACCCTGCGAACGGACTGCAGGTGCCCCCGGGCGCCAGCGCCGCACCCCCATGCTCTACAACGCCCTCCAACTCGTCCATGTCCTGTCCATCATTGTGTGGATCGGCGGCATGGTGTTTGCCCATTTCTTTCTGCGCCCTGCCACGCTGTCGCTGGAGCCGCCGCAGCGCGTGCGCCTCATGCACGACGTTCTGCAGCGGTTTTTTGCGGCGGTGAGTGTGGCGGTGGTGGTGGTATTGGGGAGCGGCCTGTGGATGATCGGCCGCGTGGCCAAACAGACCGTGCAGGGCGGCGGCAGCTTTGCCATGCCACTGGACTGGACGATCATGGCCACGCTGGGCCTGGTGATGATGGCCCTCTTTGGCCATATCCGTTTTGCACTGTTCAAACGCCTGCAGCGCGCGGTGGCCGCGTCGGACTGGGCCGCGGGTGGCAAGGCACTGGGCAGCATTCGCACGCTGGTCGGCGTCAACCTGGCGCTGGGCGTGGTCATTGTGGTGGTCACGCTGCTGATGTAGCCAGCGGATCGGAAGTCCGCGCGGCATTGCCTTACCCCATTTTGGAAGAGCGCGGGCACGACCCTCGCGCTGCCGCGTGCATGCAGGCACCACGCCGCGCGCGCGTCACCAGCGCACTACCATGGCGGTCCAAGGAGTTTTGACTTTGTTCCGTTTCTTCGAAAGCCGCCTTCCCCCCTACCCCCCCGCCGAACCCCACCTGCCCCCCAAGGACTTCATGGCCTTTGTGTGGGACGGCACCCGTGGCCTGCGCGGCTACGTGGCCGCCATGGCCGGTCTTTCGGCGGCCATTGCCTTCTATGAAGCCCTGTTGTTTGCGGTGCTGGGCTACGTGGTGGACTGGATCTCAACCACGGCCCCCAGTGCCCTGTGGGCCGAGCGCAAAGAGGCGCTGATCGGCATCACCGTGCTGCTCCTGGCCTCGGTGCTGCTGGTGGCGGTACAGACCAGCATCAAGCACCAGGTGCTGGCCATCAACTTCCCGCTGCGCCTGCGCTGGAACTTTCACCGGCTGATGCTGGGCCAGAGCATGGCGTTCTACGCCGACGAGTTTGCGGGCCGCATCACCACCAAGATCATGCAGACCGCGCTGGCCGTGCGCGACATGATCTTCACGACGACCGACGTGGTGATTGGCATGGGCATCTACCTCATCACCATCCTGGCGCTGCTGGCCGGGTTTGACGCGCGGCTGCTGGTGCCGTTTGCCGTGTGGATCGTGGCCTATGGCCTGGCCTGCTGGTACTTTGTGCCGCGCCTGGGCAAGGTGGGCAAGGCGCAGGCCGATGCGCGTTCGGTGATGACCGGACGCATCACCGACGCCTACACCAACATCGCCACCGTCAAGCTGTTCTCGCACACGCGGCGCGAGTCTGAATTTGCCCGTGCCGCCATGGATGCGTTCAAGCTGACGGGCTACGCGCAAATGCGACTGGTAAGCCGGTTCGAAATCGTCAACCACATCCTGGTGGTGGCGATGATCCTCGGTGCCTGCGGGACTGCACTGTGGCTGTGGGCCGCCGGTGAAGTTGGTGCAGGGGCGGTGGCCGCCGTCACCGCCATGACGCTGCGTGTGTCCGGCCACGCCCATTGGGTGATGTGGGAGATGACCACCTTGTTCGAGAGCGTGGGCACCATTCAGGACGGCATCAACACGCTGACCAAGCCCCGCACCGTAGTGGACGCACCGGACGCACAACCGCTGCAGGTGACGCAGGGCGAAGTGCGCTTTGACAACATGAGCTTTGCCTATGGCCAGGGGCCCAACGCCCGCACGGTCATCGACCAGCTCAACCTGACCATCCGCCCCGGCGAAAAGATCGGGCTCATTGGCCGATCAGGCGCGGGCAAGTCCACGCTGGTCAACCTGCTGCTGCGTTTTCATGACGTGCAGTCGGGCCGCATCCTCATCGACGGGCAGGACATCGCCCATGTCACGCAAGACAGCCTGCGCCGCAACATCGGCATGGTCACGCAAGACACCTCGCTGCTGCACCGCTCCATGCGCGACAACATCCTGTACGGCCGCCCCGATGCCGACGAGGCCGACCTGCACCAGGCGGCCGAGCGCGCCGAGGCGTCGGACTTCATCGCCACACTCACCGACCTCCAGGGCCGCACAGGCTATGACGCCCATGTGGGGGAGCGTGGCGTCAAGCTGTCGGGCGGCCAGCGCCAGCGCGTGGCCATTGCGCGCGTGATGCTGAAAGATGCGCCCATCCTGCTGCTCGACGAAGCCACCAGCGCGCTCGACTCCGAGGTCGAGGCCGCCATCCAGCAAAGCCTGGACGGCCTGATGCAGGGCAAGACGGTGATCGCCATTGCCCACCGCCTGTCCACCATCGCCGCCATGGACCGCCTCATCGTGATGGACGCGGGCCGCATTGTGGAAGAAGGCACCCATGCGCAACTGCTGGGCCAGGGCGGCGTGTACGCGCGGCTGTGGGGGCACCAGAGCGGTGGGTTTCTGGGCGAGTCGGAAGAAGACTGATCCGACGAAAAAGGGCACAAAGCCGCGCGGGCGACAGGCTGTCGCGCACGCGGCTGTACACCAGGCGCATTGTCCATACGGTGGCGGTCTACTGAAACACCTGATGGAAAGGCTTCGATGATCAAAGTCACCGCCCTGTACCGCTGGCGCGAAGGCGCCACCTTCAACCACGACTACTACCACGGCGAACACATGCGCATTGCCCGCGCGGCATTGCAGCCGCTGGGCCTGTTACGACTAGAGAGCGACCGCGTGCTCTACGCTGGTGAGCCCCGCCCGGGCCAGGTGGTGGCGCTGACCAACGCGTTCTTCAGCAACCTCCAGCAGGCGCAGGCGGCCGCCAAAGCCACCATGGTCGAACTGTCAGCCGACATCCCCAACTACACCAACATCCAGCCAGAGTCCTACTTTGCGCAAATGCTGGAGCACGCGGTAACAGCCGCTCAAGAACGCGCTTAACCGCGCTCGCGCACCGCTTTGAACAACAGGCCCAGGCATACGGCCATGCCCAGCATAGGCACCGCTGCCAATGCGGCCACCACAGCGCGCGCCAAGGGCGACCAGTCAAAGTCGCGCGCCGTGCGCCAGGCACCAAAGGCTGCGACCAGGCCCAGGCCGACCATGCCCATGCGGAAGCTCGCACCGGGCTTGAAGAAGGCGATGAGCAGCACGGCATTGGCAACGCCAATGGCCAGCGCCACATGGCCCAGGTGGATGGAAAACGAGGACTGTGCGCCGTGCCTGGCCCCGTCATCTTCCTCCCCCTCATCGTCCACCCGGCTGCGTGAGCGGCTGGGCGACGGCGCGTGGGAAGGCTGGGCACGCGCAGGCGCAGAAGATGCTGCGGAGGATGCAGGGGCGCCATCAGTCCGTCCCCATTCCGTGGTGGACAGGCCTGCAACTGCCGCACCCACCACCGCGGCCGATGGCGGCGTGCCGGGCGCTGAAAGGCTGGGCGACAGCCCGCGCTCCTGCAGTACGACGCGCAGCCGCCCCGGCTCGCGCAGGGCCGTCACCAGCGCCCGCACAGGCCCCTGCTCCTGCGGCTTGATGCGCAGGTCGGCAATTTGCATGGTCGTGCCGCGGGTGTTGGCCAGCATGAACAGCGCCTTGGCCACCTGCACATCCTTGGAGCCGCCCTTGCCACTCTCCACGAAAGTGCCCAGGTTGTAGGTGGCGTCAGCATGGCCTTCTTCGGCGGCTTGGGCATACCAGGCACGCGCCTGGGCCAAATTGACAGGCCCACCATAGCGGCCATGCTCGTCGCTGGTGCCCAGGTGGTAGGCGGCGTGCGGGTCGCCCTCGCGCGCATACCAGCCAGGCAGGTCGCGCAGGGGGTTGCCCGTCCACACCACCGGCGCTGCCGCAGCCGACGCGTCGCGAGGCTGGCGCCATGGGCGCCAGGCTCAGGCCGCCGGGCGATTCCGCCTCTTCCTGCGCCTGCTGCTTTTTCTGCACCCGCAGCCGTTGCTCCTGCGCGGCGGCGTTCCACTTTGCGGCCTCCTGCATGTCCACCGGCCCGCCCCAGCCGCGCTCGTGCATCACTGCCAAAAGGCGCTTGGCGGGCTCGTAGTCCCATTCTGCGGAGCGCTGGCACCAGTAGCGGGCGTTTTCGAAGTTGGGCTGCTCCCAGCCGATCACGACATCCAGCGCGTGCAGGAACGCCGCGACCTCATGCCCCTGTGCTGCGGCAGGCTCCAGGGCGTCAGTGGCTTCGATGCGCTTGCGCGAATACAGCGCCAGTTGCTGGCTGCGGGCCACGGCGTCGTCAACCGCCTTGCGGTCGTTGTCGATGATCTGCAGCAGTTGTTCGCCCGGCGCTGACTTCAGGCGCGCCATCAGCACCTGGATGCGTGCCTGGGCCTCCGCCGGAAAGCGCTGAAAGAACGCCTGAGCATCCTTGCGGGTCTCTGCGTCGTGGCCGCCCATCAACTGCAACGCAGCCGCCAGATCGAAGTGCCTGCGCTGGCCCATGGTGCCAAAGCGCAGCGCACGGCCCAGGGCGTAGAGGGCGTGGGGGTTGCCGCGCGCAGCCCAATGGCGATATTCGGCCCAAGCGGTGGCGTCGTCGCCCGCCTTGCGGGCACGCGCCGCGCGCTGCACCGGCAGGTCGGGCTCTTCGGGCGCATCGCCGTTGGCCAGGTAGTGCACGCCGCTTTGCGGGTCGTACAGGTTCAGGCCCAAGCGGACTGCTTGCTCCCAGCCATCGTCAAACGGCGGCCCCCATTCCGAATGGCGGGTGTTGATGCCCACGCCCCAGGTGGGGTCGGTCATTTCAGGGCCACCAAGGTAGATGTCCCAGAACCCAGGAGAGCGCTGCTCGACGGCCTGGGCCCAGGCTGCGAACTTGGGGTTCATCGGCACCTGGGGGCCCGCCTCCGCACGCTCGTACTGCGCGTCCGCCTCGGCCTTGGTGGTGGGCCAGGGCCAATCGGCGGGCTTTTCCCAGATCTGGATGGTGTAACTCACGAATCCCTCCTCGGCTGCCGCTTGGTGCGCGGCTTGTCGTCGTGTTGTCTTTTGTCAAGTGCGAGCGAATTCTAAAAGCTGCCCCACTCCGCGCCGCTCCGGCGCACCCCTCCGTTTTGTCCAGTGACGCACGAGCGCCACACCCAGGTGGCAACGTAAAGTTTTTGGTGAAAATGGGCTGTAGCGCATATATTTAAAGCGCTAAAAGCTCTTATTTTTATAGCAATCTCATGTCCCAGCCACCACTTTCTGCCGCTGCACTCCCCATGCCCATTCCCACCGGCGACCAGCTCAAAGCCGCGCGCATTTCCGCTGGCCTCAGCCAGGCCCAGGCCGCCGAGCTGATGGGCTACCCGCTGCAAACAGGTAGCCGGGGCGGCGTGCAGTCGCGCACCTGGCAGGCGCTGGAGAGCACGACGGACGAGCGCAACATGCAGGGGCCGGTGTTTGCCATGTTTTTGCTGCTGACAGGGCAACACCCTGATTTCGTGCTCGCCCCGCGCAAGCCCACAGGCACTGCAGCCTCAGCGGACTGAAAACTCGCTGCCGCCATAAAAAAAGCGGAACAGCCCGAAGGCGGTTCCGCAAAATCTTCACAGGGAGATAGGGCAATCGGGCGCTTCAATCCACCTTGATGTTGGCCGCCTTGATGACCTGCGCCCACTTCTCGACCTCGGCCTTCTGGAAAGCGGCGATCTGGGTCACGTTCATGTCGGCGGGCTCCATGCCAAAGCCCTTGAGGCGGGTTTGCATGTCGGGCTGGACCAGGATCTTGCGGATCTCGTCGTGCAGGCGCGTGATGACCGGCGCGGGCGTGCCGGTGGGCACAAAGATGGCCTGCCAGGACTGCACCTGAAAGTCCTTCAGCTCCGCCACGCCCGATTCGGCCACGGTGGGCACGTCGGGCATGGAGGCCAGGCGCTGGGCCGAGGTGACGGCAATGGCGCGCAGCTTGCCGCTCTGAATGTGCGGCGCGGCCACCACGGTGGTGTCAAACATCATGTCCACCTGGCCGCTGATCACGTCCTGAATGGCCGGGCCGCTGCCCTTGTAAGGGATGTGGGTGAACTTCACGCCCGACTTGAAGGCGAGCAGTTCCACCGCCAGATGCTGCGAGCTGCCCGTGCCAGCAGACGCCGACGACAGTCCGCCCTGTTTGCCCTTGGCACCCGCCAGCACGTCCTTCAATGTTTTGTAGGGGCTGTTGGCCGCCACCACCAGTACCACTGGGTTGGTGCCGATCAGCGTGACGGGGTGGAAGGACTTGATGGGGTCGTAGCCCAGCTTGGGGTACAGGCTGATGTTGATGGCGTGCGAGCTGACGGTGCCGCCCAACACGGTAAAGCCGTCCGGGGCCGCGCGCGCAGCGGCTTCAGACCCGATGCTGCCCGCTGCACCGCCCTTGTTCTCCACCACCACCGTGGTGCCCAGGGCCGTGCCCAGTTGCTGGCCAATCAGGCGCGCCAGCGTGTCGGTGGTGCCGCCTGCGGCAAACGGCACCACGTACGTGATGGCCTTGCCGGTGGGCCAGGTGCCCTGGGCTGCTGCAGGCAGGCTGATGAAAGCGCTGCAGGCGGCAGCCAGGGCCGCGGTGTGGATGAGGGTTCTGCGTTGCATGGTGATGTCTCCTGGTTATGAGTAAAAAAAGCCTGAAAACGGAAAAGATCGGTGCCTGAAAAAAGGGCTCAGGGCAAATCAACAATCTCGACCCAGTTGGGGTTCTTGCCCGCAGGCACCCGTGTGGGTGCGCCGGGGATGCCGGTGGCTGGGTCGATGGGGTGCAATGCCACGTGGTGCGACTCCTGACCCGCCGCGATCAGAAAGCGGCCTGATGCATCCACCGCAAATCCGCGCGGCGACTTCTCAGTGGGCACCTGGCCCAGCGGCTGCAACTGGCCCGTTGCGGCATCGACGCGGAAGCTGCTGAGCGTGCTGGAGGTGCGTTCGGACGCATACAGCGTGCGGCCATCGGGCGACAGGTGAATGTCTGCCGCCCAGGGCTTGCCGGTAAAACCTGCGGGCAATGCGGTGGTGCGCTGCACCGGGCGCAAGGTGGCGCGCTCTTTGTCGTAGGCCATCACGTGGACGGCGGCATCCAGCTCGTTGAGCACATACATGGTGCGCTGGTCGCCGCTCCACACAAAGTGGCGAGGGCCGGATTTTTCGGGCGCCACGGTGGTCAGCGCGGGCTCGTGGGCCGTGAGCCGGCCGGTTTCGGCGTCAAAACGCCAGGCCGACAGGTTGTCGCCGCCCAGGCTGGTGGCAAACACGTGGCGGTTGGACGCATCGGCGTGGATGGCGTGGGCATTGGGTGCCGTGGGGATGAGCTGCTGCACCGCGCCCACGGCGCCGTCCTTGCCAATGCTGTTGACCGTGATCTTGTGGCCGGGGTACGAGGCGGCAAACAGCCAGCGGCCGGTGGCGTCGGTGTCGATGTTGGCCATGCTGTCGGCCAGGGGCGCCTCGCCCAGCTTGCGCAGCTTGCCGCTGGCGGGGTCAATGGCCAAACTCACCACCCGAAACGGCTGGGAGCGCAACGCCACATACAGCACCTTCTTGTCCGGGCTGACCGCCATGGGCATGGCATTGCCGCCCAACGCCGTCGTGTCCACAGGCTTGAGCGAAGCGGCGCTTCGGTCCAGTTCAAACACCGAGACATCCTGGCTGTCCGCATTGGACACATAAACCCAGGTGGCGGCCCAACTGCCCGGCGCAGCCAGGGCGCACAGCGCCGTCAGTGCGAGCGGCGCGGCCCGGGTGCGAAACACAGCGTGCATTACAAGCTCTCCTTTGTGTGCGGCGCAGCCAGAAAAGGGCAGCGCGGTGATGGGTTGCGTTCGACCGCGTGACTACTGGGCCGGATCGTCTAACCTCTCTCAAAAGCAGACAATTGTCATATGTCGTCATACAACATTGGGATGCATTGTCACGCCAATTTGGTTTTGGGTTTCAAAGGGATTACCCGAGGATTTCGCACATCTTTTCCGACCCATTCCCCAATGGAGAGCTCGCAGTTAGACCGCCAAAAAACTAGTGAAAACCCTTGATTCATGGCGTAAAGACGACTTTTTTGCTGCCATATATTGTTTTCCTTCGTGCTTAGTTGTACGATGACTAACAACAAGACTTCTACTGGAGACATCCGATGACTTTGACCCGCAGAACCGCCCTTTTTCTGGCCTGTACCGCCGCCCTGGCTACCGCCACGGCCACCGCACAAACCGCATCCACTGCCCAATGGCCCGCCAAGACCTTGCGCATCGTGGTGCCCTACCCTCCCGGTGGCAGCTCGGACATCATTGCGCGCTCCATCAGCCAGGCGATGTCCGAAGCGCTCAAGCAATCGGTCATCGTTGAAAACAAACCCGGCGCCAACGGCAACCTGGGCGCCGACTTTGTGGCCAAGTCCGAAGCGGACGGCTACACCATGCTGCTGTGCGACGTGGGTGCGCTGGCCATCAGCCCCTCGGTCTACACCAAGCTGTCGTTCGACCCGTCCAAGGACCTGCGTGGCGTGACCATGCTGGCCTACTCGCCCCATCTGCTGGTGGTGCACCCCTCGGTGCCGGTCAACAACCTGAAAGAGCTGATCGCGTACTCCAAAAAGAACGACCTGAACTTTGCCGTGACGGCCACTGGCAGCGCGCCCCACGTGGCTGGCGTGGCGCTGGAACGCGCTGCCGGTGCGCGCTGGCAGTACATCCCCTACAAAGGCGGGGTCACCGCCATTCAGGACACCGTGGCCGGCCAAACCCAGATCCTCATGAACGGCATGCTGGCCACCCTGCCCCACGTGCAAAGTGGCAAGCTCAAGGTGCTGGGTGTGTCCAAAGCCACGCGCATGCCGCTGATCGGCGATGTGCCCACCATTGCCGAGCAGGGCGTGACCGGTTTCGAGTCGGGCACCTGGCAAGGCATTCTGGTGCCGCGCGGCACCCCAGACGCCGTGGTGCAAAAGCTCAACAACGCCTTTATCACCGCCATCCGCTCCCCCGATATCCGCTCGCGCCTGGCGGGCCAGGGGGCCGAAGTGGTGACCATGACTCCGACCGAGCAAGACCAGTTCTTTGCCAAGGAACGCACTCGCTGGGCCAGCGTGGTCAAGGCCGCCAACATCAAGCTCGATTGATTTCGCCCATCCCCTTTTCTTCTGACCGGACCTGCATCCACCATGACCCCTCAAGAACTCAAATCCATCATGGGCTCCGGCCTGCTGTCGTTCCCGATCACGGACTTTGACGAGCAAGGCAACTTCCGCCCCAAGACCTACATCGAGCGCCTGGAATGGCTGGCCCCCTACGGCGCCAGCGCGCTGTTTGCCGCTGGTGGCACGGGCGAGTATTTCTCGCTGGCGGGCGCCGAGTACAGCCAAGTTGTGAAGACTGCTGTGGAAACCTGTCGCGGCAAAGTGCCGATCATTGCGGGCGCTGGCGGCCCGACCCGTATGGCCATCGCCCATGCCCAAGAAGCCGAGCGCCTGGGCGCCCACGGCATCCTGCTGTTGCCGCACTACCTCACCGAAGCGGGCCAGGAAGGCCTGATCGAGCACGTGGCGCAGGTCTGCAACAGCGTGAAGTTTGGCGTCATCGTCTACAACCGCGACCGCACCAAGCTGACGGCCGAGTCGCTGGCCATCCTGGCGGACCGCTGCCCGAACCTGGTGGGCTTCAAGGACGGCGTGGGCAACATCGAAGTCATGTCCTCCATCTACATGAAGATGGGCGACCGCTTCTCGTACCTGGGCGGCCTGCCTACGGCCGAGGTGTATGCCGCTGCGTACAAGGCACTAGGTACCCCGGTGTATTCATCCGCTGTCTTCAACTTCATCCCCAAGACGGCGATGGAGTTCTACAAGGCCGTGGCCGCTGACGACACGGCCACCCAGCACAGGCTGCTCAAATCCTTCTTCATGCCCTACCTGGCTATCCGCAACCGGGTGGAAGGCTATGGCGTCTCCATCATCAAGGCGGGCGCCAAGATCGTCGGCCACGACGGCGGCCCGGTGCGCGCACCGCTGACCGACCTCAAGCCTGCGGAGATGGAAGAACTCAAGGCGCTGATCGACAAGCTCGGCCCGCAGTAAGCACCCCCAAAAGGGCCTGGTTTACCAGGCCCTTTTTTCCAACTATTCCTGCACACCCAACACCACGCGCCTGGCCGTGCACGGGCGCGGGGTGCCCCCATGTGGCACGCCAAAACCTACACAAAAGACGGAGACAAACAACATGTTCAAGACCCTCATCCTCGCCGCAGCGGGCGCCCTGGCCCTGGTCGCACTGAGTGGCTGCGCCAGCCATGCAACGACTGCAGCATCCGCATCGTCCGAGCAAGCCGTGGCCGCAGCGGCCGAGCGCCTGCGCCTGGCCATGATCGACCCTACACCCGCAGCCCTGGCCCCGCTGGTGGCCGATGACCTGAGCTACGGACACTCTGGCGGCCGCGTGGACACCAAGGACAGCTTCATTGGCGACCTCGTTGCGGGCAAATCCGACTTCGTCACCATTGCCATCACCGACCAGACCATCAAGGTCGTGGGCCCCACCGCCCTGGTGCGCCACACGCTCACCGCCGACACCAACGACTCGGGCAAGCCCGGCAAGGTGCAGATCAAGATCCTGGGCGTGTGGCAGCAGCAAAGCGGGCAGTGGAAACTGCTGGCCCGCCAAGCCGTGCGTGTAGCGGCATGATGTAACCAGCAGGGGCCGCGATGTGCGGCCTTTTGATTTTTGCCCTATCGCTGAACGAAACCCATGACCACAGCTTCCCTGCCCCGCATCCTGCAAATCGGCCGTATGCCACTGCCTGCGCTGGAGGCCGAGTTGACGGCCCAGTACAACGTCACTTGCCTGGCCGACCAGCCCGATGCGACGGCCTTTTTGGCCGCGCAAGGCACCGAGTTCACCGGGGTGGTGACCACTGCCGCCATCGGTCTCAAAGGCGAGGTCATCGCGGCACTGCCGAACCTCAAGGTCATCAGCAGCTTCGGCGTAGGTTTTGACGCGCTGGACATCGACGCCGCCAAAGCCCGTAGCGTGCAAGTCGGCTACACGCCCGGCGTGCTCAACGATTGCGTGGCCGACATGGCGTTTGCGTTGATGCTGGATGTGTCGCGCAACATTGCGGCCAGCGACCGTTTTGTGCGCCGGGGCCAGTGGCCCAAGGCCCGGTTTGCGCTGGGCAGCCGCGTGTCGGGCAAACGCCTGGGCATCGTTGGCATGGGTCGCATCGGCCAGGCCGTGGCCGAGCGCGCGGCGGGCTTCCGCATGGAGGTGGGCTACCACAACCGCCGCCCGGCCGAGGGCTGTGCGCAACCCTACTTCGAGTCGCTGACCGCACTGGCACAATGGGCCGACTACCTGGTGCTGACGGTGGCGGGCGGCGCGGGCACACGCCACCTGGTCAACCGCGATGTGCTCGATGCCCTGGGCCCCCAGGGCTACCTCATCAACGTGGCGCGTGGCAGTGTGGTGGATGAGGCCGCGCTGATTTCCGCCCTGGCCGAACGCCGCATTGCCGGTGCCGGGCTGGATGTGTTCGAAGAAGAACCCCAAGTGCCCGAGGCCCTGATGGCGCTGGACAACGTGGTGCTCACCCCCCACACCGCCAGTGCCACGCACGAAACCCGGCGGGCGATGGCGGATCTGGTGCTGGAGAATTTGCAGGCGTTTTATGCCACTGGGGCGGTGCGGGTGCCGGTGCCGGGTACTGGTAGGCCCTGAGCATTGCCCCGACGGCCGGGCTTGGGCGTGCGCCAAGCTCTACCCTGTTTTCCCCGTCGCCCCTCTCCCGCAAGGCGCGAGGAAGCTAAAGACCGCGCTACTGAGTCCATTGGCTAAAATTTGAGTTATTTTGGCCTCTAGCGTTATATATCAAGCGCTAGTAGCTATCAAAATGATAGTATTCAGCACACACCTTACAGCAGCTCTACCCCCTTCAGCGTCACAAAACTCGTCTCGCGCGTGACCTGCACAAAGTCCTGCAGATACGGCTTGGCCGACAGGCTGGGCAAGCAGGCGGCATGCAGTTCGCCGCGCAGGCCCTTGGTTCCGATCGGCCGCGCCGTCACATACCCCCGGTCCAGGTAGCTCTGCACCGCCCACAGCGGCAGCGCCGCCACGCCCCGCCCGCTGGCCACCAGCTGCAGCATGGCCACCGTCAGCTCGGTGGTGCGGCGCGGCGGGGCGCACGCCGGCGGGCTCCAGCACCTGGCGGATCAGGTCGAGCATTTCGTCGGGCACCGGGTAGGTGATCAGGGTCTGGTCGGCAAAGTCCTCTGCCACCAGGAGCGGCTTGGCCAGCCAGCGGGTGCGCTGTTGGCCAGCAGCGCCACGGATCTCGAAGCCAAACAGCGGGTGGTAGTCCACGCCCGCCTCGTCGGCTCCACGGCTCGAGACACGATGGCCAGATCGGCCCGGCCCTGGTGCAGCAGGCCCACGGGGTCGGCGTGAAAGCCCGACACGATGTCCAGCTCCACCTCGGGCCAGCGTGTGCGAAACGCGTCCATGGCCGGCATCAGCCAGTCAAAGCAGGTGTGGCATTCCACCGCAATGCGCAGTCTGCCCGGCCTGCCCCTGCGACCAGGCGGGCGATGTCGCGCTCGGCCGCCTCCACCAGCGGCAGCACCGCATCGGCCAGCGCCAGCAGGCGCTCGCCCGCGGCGGTGAAGCGCGGCGGCATGGACTTGCGCTCGAACAGGCGGCTGCCGTAGCGGTCTTCCAGCAGCTTGACCTGGTGCGACAGGGCCGACTGCGTGAGGTTGAGCAACTGCGCGGCGCGCACCAGGCTGCCGCTGTCGCGCAGGGCGACCAGGGTGCGCAGGTGGCGCAGTTCCAGGATGCGACTGGTTCATGAATAATTTTCAGGCTGAACGACTAAAACGTTTCGTTTGAATCATAAACGAGCTCGCGCGACCATCGTGCTTATTTCATTACTGTTCAAAGACGGAAATCACCATATCGATCGCCGATCCAACACCGCGTGCTCACACACACTCTGGGCTTTCCCCGCATGGGCGCGCAGCGCGAGCTGAAGTTCGCGCTTGAAGCGCCACTGGCGCGGCGAGCTGCACCGAGGCCGAGCTGCGAAGCGACCGCCGCGCGCAGCTGCGCCAACGCCACTGGCAGGCCCAGCGCGATGCCGGGCTGGATCTTGTGACCGTGGGCGACTTTGCCCTGTACGACCATGTGGCCAACCACATCCAGTTGCTGGGCTGCGAGCCGGCCCGCTTTGGCTTTGAGGCGCGAGCACGCCCGAGCTGGCGCGCTACTTCACGATGGCGCGTGGCGTGGCGGCCGAGCCTGCGACGACCACGGGGCCTGCGGCTGTGCCGAGCACGCACAGCGAGGCCAGCGCCGCGCTGGAGATGACCAAGTGGTTCGACACCAACTACCACTACCTGGTGCCCGAGTTCATCGCCCACACCACAGTTCCACCTGGCCAGCGAGCGCCTGTTTGCCGAGGTGGCCGAGGCCCAGGCGCTGGGCCATCCGCGTCAAGGCCGTGCTGCTGGGGCCGCTGAGCTTTTTGTGGCTGGGCAAGATCCAAGGCGCGAGGGCTTTGACCGCCTGTCGCCTGCTGGACAGCTGCTGCCCGTGTACTGCAGCCGTGCTGGCGCGCCTGAAGGCCCAGGGCGTGGAATGGGTGCAGATCGACGAGCCCATCCTGGGCCTGGACCTGCCCGGCGGCTGGCGCCATGCGCTTCGAGCCGCGCTACTGGCAGCTGGCCACGTCGGCGCGCCCAAGCTGCTGCTGGCCACCTACTTCTCGCCGCTGGAGGAAAACCTGAGCCTGGCCTGCCAGCTGCCGGTGGCCGGCCTGCATGTGGACGCCGTGCGCGCGCCCCAGGAACTGGTCAGCGTGTGCCGACTGGCTGCCGCCGCACAAGGTGCTGTCGGTGGGCGTCGTCGACGGCCGCAACATCTGGCGCACCGACCTGGACGCGGCCCTGGCCGTGCTGCGCCCCGGTGGCCGAGCGGCGCCAGGGCCAGCTGTGGCTGGCGCCGTCGTGCTCGCTGCTGCATGTGCCGTTCAGCCTGGCCGGCGAGACGCACGCTCGACGCCGAGGTGCGGTCCTGGCTGGCCGTTCGCCACTGGAAAAGCTCGACGAGCTGCGCGTGCTCTGAAGCGGCGCCTTGACGACGGCGAAGCGCGCGGTGGCGGCGCCCTGGCGCGCCGCCCGCACGGCCCTGGCCAGCCGCGCCGCGCAGCGCGCGCGTGCACAGCGACCGCGGTGGCGGCGCGCCTGGCGGCGCTGGCGCCGGACGCCGACCAGCGTCGCTCAGCGCTTTCCCGCCCGCCAGGCCGTGCAGCGCGCACGCTGCAGCTGCCGCGACTTCCCGACCACCACCATCGGCTCGTTCCCGCAGACGCCGGAGATCCGCGCGGCGCGCGCCGCCTTCAAGCGCGGCGACACTGCGACGCCGCGCGACTACCGACGAAGCCATGCGCGCCGAGATCGCCTACGCCGTGCGCGAGCAGGAAGCGCTGGGCCTGGACGTGCTGGTGCATGGCGAGGCCGAGCGCAACGACATGGTCGAGTACTTCGGCGAGCAGCTGGACGGCTTTGCCTTCACGCGCCAACGGCTGGGTGCAGTCGCTACGGCTCGCGCTGCGTCAAGCCGCCCATCATCTACGGCGACGTGGCCCGCCCGCACGCCGATGACGGTGGACTGGACGCGTGACGCGCAGAGCCTGACCGCACAAGCCCGATGAAGGGCATGCTGACCGGCCCGATCACCATCCTGCAGTGGTCGCTTTGTGCGCGACGACCAGCCGCGCGCCGCCACGGCGCTGCAGATCGCGCTGGCCATCCGCGACGAGGTGGCCGACCTGGAAGCGGCCGGCATCGGCATCATCCAGATCGACGAGCCGGCCATCCGCGAAGGCCTGCCGCTGCGCCGCGCGCGGTGGGACGACTACCTGGACTGGGCCACGCGCGCCTTCCGCGTCTCGGCCAGCGGTGTGCGGCGACGACGACGCAGATCCACACCCACATGTGCTACGCCGAGTTCAACGACATCCTGCCCGCAGATCGCCGCCATGGACGCCGACGTGATCACCATCGAGACCAGCCGCTCGGACATGGAACTGCTGCAGGGCTTTGGCGACTTCCAGCTACCCGAACGAGATCGGCCCCGGCGTGTACGACATCCACTCGCCCCGCGTGCCCGAGCACGCAGGAGATGGTGCGCGCTGCTGCGACAAAGCCGCCGAGGTGATGCCGGCTGGCAACCTGTGGGTCAACCCGGACTGCGGCCTCAAGACCCGGGGCTGGCCCGAGACGGAAGCCGCGTTGCGCCACATGGTGCAGGCGGCGCAGACAGTGCGCGAACGGCTGCACGAAGAAGCGTTCAGCTGAAGCCACGCCGCCGGAGATGGCCTCACCCATTTGCCAGCCCATCCTGATTGGCGCAAAATGCGCCAATCAGGAGATCACCATGTCCGCCACCCCTTTTTCGTCCGTCAAACTCCCTGCCCACCTGGTGGAGCAAGCCCGCCAGGCCGCGCAGCCCATGCGCCGCTCGGTGGCCAGCCAGATCGAATACTGGGCCACGCTGGGCCAGATCGTGGAGCACACCGGGCTGAGCGTGCAAGAGGCCCGCAGCGCCATTGAGCAATATGAAGCCGCCGCCTCGCGCACCGCTGCGGCGGCAGCCCCCACGTCGGTCGATGCCCTCACCGCCCGCCTGTTGGCCGCACAAACGCGTGGCACCCTGGCGCAGCGGGTGCGTGAGGTGGTGCTGGAGAACCAGGCCAAAGCCACCGCCGCCGTTTGAACCGCATGGTGGCAAGCCCGCAAGCGCCCTCCTCGCTATCCAGCATTCGCAAGCCGCCCCGCTGGTTCCATCTGCTGGCGGGGCCCAACGGCGCGGGCAAATCCACGCTGTACCGCGCCCTGGTGCGCGAAGGCATCCTGGGGCCGCCGCTGGAGTTTGTGAACGCCGATTTGTACGAACAGGCGCACCTGCAGCACATCGCAGACCCCGAAATCCGCTCAGAAACCGCCCGGCAATGGGCCGATGAACGCCGCGCCACCCTGCTGCGCGAGGGCGCCGACTTTGCCAGCGAAACCGTGTTTTCGCACCCCTCCAAGCTGGCCCTCATTGAAGAAGCCCAGCGCTGTGGCTATACCGTGGCGTTGTACGTGGTGGCGCTGGACGACCCGAGCTAGACTGCTGGGCCGCGTGGCGCAGCGCGTGCGCGAAGGCGGGCATGCCGTGCCGCCCGAGCGCATCCTGGCCCGCTACCCCCGCACCCTGGAAAACCTGACCCAAGCGATTCGGCTGGCCAACGTGTCGTATCTGTATGACGGCGCCGAGGTCACCGCCACCGGGCCTCAGCTGGTGGCTGTGTGCACGCCGCATGAAACCACGCCGCTGGTGGCCCACTTGCCACAGTGGGTGCAGCAGATGGTGGGACGCTGAACCGGGCCGCACCAGCCGCATCAGCGCTGCAGCGCCATCACCACATCACCCCATCGAGGGCTCGGGCCGCTGACCTTTCATCTCGGCCAGCTTGACCAGCACCTGCAGCGCGTGGTTGAGCGGCGTGGGCACCCCAACCGCCGCCCCGCGTTTCACCACGTAGCCGTTCAGATGATCGATCTCGCTGGGCTTGCCCCGTGCCAGGTCTTGTGCGGTGGATGAAAACTGGCCGGGCATGGTGGTGGCGATGCCGCGCACGGCGGCCTGCACGTCGCCCGGAATCGTCACTCCGTCGGCAGCGGCCACCGCCAGGCATTCGGCCACGATGTCGGCAATCACCTGCGTCACGCCAGGCACCTGCACCAGCGGGCCATAAGGCTGTTGCGACAGGGCCGAGAGCGCGTTGTAGGCGCTGTTGAGCACCAGCTTGGCCCAGAGCGCGCCGCGCACGTTGTCTGAAATCTGGGTGGGAATGCCCGCCGCCGTCAGCTGCCGAGCCACCTCGTCGCTGCGCGGCGATGGCGCAATCACCAGCTCGCCCCGGCCGTGGTGCACCACGTGCCCCGGCCCACCCATGGCGGTGGCCACGTACACCACCGCAGCGGCCACCGGGGTGCTGGCGTCGAGCACAGCGCGCACGCGCTCGTCGTTGTCCACGCCGTTTTGCAGCGTCAGCACCAGCGTGCCGGGGGCCAGATGCGGACGTATCTGCCGCGCGGCGTCTTCTGAATCCGAGGATTTGACGCAGAACAGCACCACGTCGGCACCCTGCACAGCGCTGGCCTCGGTGCTGGCCGACATGGGCACCTGCACGTCCAGCACCGCCGTCTGCAGACGCAGCCCCTGCTGCAACACCGCCTGCACATGGGTGGGCCGCCCGATGAGGGTGACGGAGTGCCCCGCCCGGGCGAGCAAGGCACCGAAGTAACAGCCCACGGCGCCCGCGCCCATCACGGCAATGTTCAACAAGGGTTTGGAGGGGGCAACGGCATGGGTCATGGGGGTCCTTGGTGGGTTGAACTGACAGTGGCACGAACCATATCAGGCAGCGCCATTGAAGGAAATATTGGTCATTTTGGCCTCTAGCGCTTATCCATAAAGCGCCAATAGCTATCAATAGAGTAGCAACAGGACTCGGAGCCTTGTGGGCCGTGGGCATTGGCCCAGCCCATCCAAACCCCTTATGAGAACTCGGGAATCAAATGATTGCACAGACAATAATTGTCTAGTCAATTAAATTTCCACCCCATGACTTCCAAGCACGACTCCCCCGCTGCGCCCGGCTTTTACAACGCCGAGCACTACGACCCCAACAAGCTGGTGCCTGAAAACAGCGTGGGCTATCTGATGCGCAAGGTGATGTCGTCCATCCGCACGCAGGCCGATGCCCAGCTCGCTTCGCACGAACTGACCTACGCCCAGTGGTTGCCCCTGTTCAAGTTGTCGCTGTCCGAATCCGCTACGGTGGCCAGCCTGGCGCGTGACCTGGAAACCGACCCCGCCTCCACCACGCGCTCGCTGGACCGCATGGAAGCCAAAGGCCTGGTGCTGCGCGAGCGATCGACGGTGGACCGGCGCGTGGTGCACCTGAAGCTCACCCCCGAAGGCCAGCGCATCGCTGCACTGGTGCCCCCCGTGCTGGCCGACGTGCTCAACGGCCACCTGAGCGACTTCACCCACGACGAATGGCAATTGCTGCTGCGCCTGCTGCGCCGCATGTTGGCGAACGGCGAGGCGCTGCGCCAGCAGCGCGGCGCAGACGCCGACTGAACCCGCGCCACGCACCGTTTTCCTCCACACAACACCCCAAAAATCATTCTGGAGAACCCTGTGAACACCCCCTCTCCCCTGCCCTCCACCCGCGCGGCCCTGGCCGCCCATTTCGCGGTATCGGCCCTGGCGCTGGCCGCAGCCCTCCTGCTGGTGGGCTGCGCCAGCCCCGGCCCGGCCCACACGCCGCTGGCACAAACCACCCCCTCGGCCCTGGGCCTGAACGCTGCGGCCACCGAAACCGCCGCCCCTCCGCCAGTGGTGGAAGACGCTGGGCGACGAGCAGCTCAACACCTTGATCGACACCGCCCTGCAAGGCAGCCCCAGCCTGGCCGTCAGCCGTGCCCGCCTGGAACAAGCCGTGGCCCTGAGCCAGGTGCGCGAGGCGGCCAACGGCCCGCAGGCCACGCTGGGCGTAGACGCCACCCGCCAGCGCTACACCGCCAACGGCCTGGTGCCCGCGCCCGTCGCAGGCAACACCTACAACAGCGGCACCGTGCAAGCCTCTTTGAGCTGGTCGCCCGACTTCTTTGGCCAGCATGCCGCCGAGCTGCAAGCCGCCCTGGGCCAGGCCCGCGCGGCCCAGGCCGATGCCGCTGCCGCCGCCAACACCCTGGCCGCCCAGGTGGGTCGCAGCTACGTGGCGCTGGCCCGGCTGGTGGCGCAGCGTGATGTGGCTACGCGTGCCCTGGCCCAGCGCGAAGAACAACGCAAGCTCACCCAAGAGCGCACTGCCGCTGGCCTCGACAGCCAGGTGGAGCTGACCCAGGCCCAGGGCGCCGTGCCCGATGCCCGCACCCAGATCGAAGCGCTCGACGAGCAGATCACCCTGGCCCGCCGCCAGTTGGCCGTGCTGACCGGCCAAGCCCCCGATGCGCTGCCCACCGTCACGCCCCAGCTCACCGCACTGCAACCCACCGCCGTGCCCGAGGTGCTGGGCGCCGACCTGCTGGGCCGCCGCCCCGATGTGGTGGCCGCGCGCTGGCGCGTGGAGGCAGCCACGCAAGGCGTGAACAGCGCGCGCAGCGAGTTCTATCCCAACATCAACATCGCCGCCTTCATCGGCCTGAACTCGCTGGGGCTGGACCGTTTGTTCAACGCCAGCTCACGCCAGATGGGCGTGACCCCCGCGCTGCGCCTGCCCATTTTTGACGGTGGCCGCCTGCGCGCCCAGCTGGGCGGCCGCGCGGCCGAGCTGGATGCCGCCATCGCCCAATACAACGGCGCCGTGCTCGATGCGGTGAAGGAAGCCGGCGATGCCATGGCGTCCATCCAGTCCCTCACCCGCCAACAGGCGCTGCAAGACGACGCCGTGGCCAGTGCCGAAAAAGCCTACCGCTTTGCACAAGAGCGCTACCGAGCGGGCCTGGGCAACTACCTGGTGGTGCTCTCCACCGAAAGCCAGGTGCTGGCCCAGCGCCGCCTGGCTGTAGACCTGCGTGCCCGCCAGCTCGATACGCGCCTGATGCTGATGAAGGCGCTGGGCGGCGGCTGGACAGATGACACGGCGGTGCTGCACACGGCCGCCAAATAAGCGAACACGTCCAACGCAGCAACCCGCAAAACGCCCTTTCATGCACACCCCCACCCGTTCACGCTGAGCCTGTCGAAGCGCTGCGCAGGACTTCGACAGGCTCAGCCCGAACGGTCTGGGGGAAAAAGACAAAACCACACAACAACACATCCCCGAAAGATCACCGTCATGAGCGAACCTCTCACCGCCACCGAAACCAACCCCGCCCGCCGCCGCGGCCTCACGATCATTGCCGCTGCCGTGGCCATCGCCGCCATTGGCTGGGGCGCGTGGCACTGGGCCAATGGCCGCCATGTCGAGACCACCGACAACGCCTATGTGGCGGGCAATGTGGTGCAGATCACGCCCCAGGTCGCTGGCACCGTGGTGTCGATCGGTGCGGACGACACCGACTACGTGAAGGCCGGCCAGTTGCTGGTCAAGCTCGACCCTGCCGACGCCCGCGTGGCGCTGGAACAGGCCGAGGCCCAGCTGGCGCAGACCGTGCGCGAAGTGCGCACGCTGTATGCCAACAACTCCACCCTCAAGGCCCAGGTCAGCCTGCGCAGCGCCGACCTGGCCCGCGCCCAGGCCGACGCGGCCCGCCTGCAAGACGACGTGAACCGCCGCGCCCCACTGATGGCCAGCGGCGCTGTGGGCAAGGAAGAGTTCCAGCACGCCAACGCCCTGGTCACCGCCGCCAAGAGCACCGTGGCCGCCGCCCAGGCCGCCGTGGTAGCCGCGCAAGAGCAACTGGCCGCCAGCCAGACGCAGACCGAAGGCACCTCTATCGAGCAGCACCCCAATGTGCAGCGCGCCTCGGCCCGCGTGCGCGAGGCCTACCTGGCCGTGCAGCGCGCCGCAGCTGGTGGCGCCGCTCGACGGCCACGTCGCCAAGCGCGGCGTGCAGGTGGGCCAGCGCGTGCAGGCCGGTGCGCCGCTGATGACGCTGGTGGCGCTGAACGATTTGTGGGTGGACGCGAACTTCAAGGAAAGCCAGCTCAAAAGCCTGCGCATTGGCCAGACCGCCGAGCTGGAAGCCGATGTGTATGGCACCAAGGTGGTCTACCACGGCACCGTGACCGGCCTGGGCGCTGGCACGGGCGCCGCATTTGCGCTGCTGCCCGCGCAGAACGCCACCGGCAACTGGATCAAGGTGGTGCAGCGCGTGCCGGTGCGCATTGCGCTGGATGCCAAGGAAGTGGCCGAGCACCCGCTGCGCGTGGGCCTGTCGATGGAAGTGAAGGTGGACACGGCCGACCAGAGCGGCAAGACCCTGGCCGACACGCAGCGCACCACGCCCGTGGCCGCCACCGCCGTGTTTGACGAGCAGTTCAAGGCCGCCAATGACGAAGTGGCGCACATCATTGCGGCCAACCTGGGCCGTGCAGCAAGGCGACTGTGGCCGTGACATCGCCCAAGGTGGGCAAGGCGCCCGCACAAAGCCAGCAGCATGCCTCGGCCCCAGCGCCCTCTGCAGTGCAGTCGCCCGTGGTGCATTGAACGGGGTGGATAGAGCATGACTGCCGCCAACCCCACCGCAGACCAGGTGCCTGCTTCAGCCAGCGCCGCGTCTGCGCCGCAACGACAGCCCCCCGCCCCGCCCCGGGCCACCAGCCGCGTACTCGCCGCTCAAAGGCACCGCGTTGCTGCTGGGCACGCTGTCGCTGTCGCTGGCCACGTTCATGAACGTGCTGGACTCGTCCATCGCCAACGTCTCCATCCCCGCCATTGCCGGTGACCTGGGCGTCAGCCCCGGCCAGGGCACCTGGGTCATCACCAGCTTTGGCGTGGCCAACGCCATCTCGGTGCCGCTCACCGGTTGGCTCACGCAGCGCTTTGGCGCGGTGCGGCTGTTCACCATGAGCGTGCTGCTGTTCGTGCTGACGTCCTGGCTGTGCGGCTTTGCCTCGTCGCTGGAGATGCTGATCTTCTTCCGCGTGCTGCAAGGCCTGGTGGCCGGGCCGATGATTCCGCTGTCGCAAACCCTGCTGCTGGCCAGCTACCCCAAGGCGCTGGCGGGCACGGCGCTGGCCCTGTGGGGGGTGACCACGCTGGTCGCGCCCGTGGTGGGGCCGCTGCTCGGCGGGTGGATCACCGACAACATCTCCTGGCCGTGGATCTTCTACATCAACGTGCCCGTCGGGCTGCTGGCCGGGGCGTTGACCTGGGGCATCTACCGCAAGCGCGAGACGCCCATCCGCAAGCTGCCCATCGACACCGTGGGCCTGAGCCTGCTGGTGCTGTGGGTGGGCGCACTGCAGCTCATGCTCGACAAGGGCAAGGAGCTGGACTGGTTCGCCTCGGGCGAGATCATCACCCTGGCCGTGGTGGCCGTGGTGGCGTTTGCGGTTTTCCTGGTCTGGGAGCTGACCGACAAGCACCCGGTGGTCGACCTCAAGCTCTTCAAGGGCCGCAACTTCACCTTTGGCGCGCTGGCGCTGTCGGTGGCCTACGCGCTGTTCTTTGGCAACGTGGTGCTGCTGCCGCTGTGGCTGCAGCAGTGGATGGGCTACACCGCCACCTCGGCCGGCATGGCGCTGGCGCCGGTGGGTGTGTTCGCCATCTTGCTCACGCCGCTGGTGGGCAAAAAGGTGGGCCAGTGGGACCCGCGCCGCATGGCCACGGGCGCGTTCATCGTGTTCGGCGTGGTGCTGTGGATGCGCTCGCAGTTCACGGTGCAGACGGACTTCATCCACATCCTGATCCCCACCCTGCTGCAGGGCGCGGCGATGGCGTTCTTCTTCATCCCGCTGACCACGCTGACGCTGTCGGGCATTGCGCCCGAGCGCATTCCCGCAGCCGCGGGCCTGTCGAACTTTGTGCGCATCACCGCCGGGGCCATGGGCACGTCGATTGCCACCACGCTGTGGGAAAGCCGCGCCGCCATGCACCACGCCCACCTGACCGAAGGGCTGGTGCAAGGCCAGGGCGTGTTTGCGCAGACGCTGGACACCTTGACTGCCACCGGACTCACCCAGCTGCAAGCGCTGGCGCAGGTCAACCGGCTGATCGACCAGCAGGCGTTCACCCGCGCGGCCAACGACATCTTTCTGGGATCGGCGGGTTTGTTCTTGCTGCTGATTGGGTTGATCTGGTTGACCAAACGCCCCGCAAAAACCACAGGCGCCGGGGCGGCCGATGCCGCAGGTGCACATTGAGGCGATTCACTTCGAAGGCAGCCAAAATACAAGCCAAATAGGGCTCTAGCGCTTATCCATAAAGCGCTAGCAGCTATGTTTTGAGTAGCACCAGATCTGCACGAACAAAAATCCGTCTCAGCCCCCCATCCCACAACGCGTGTCGGAAAACCCTGACCGCGCTGTGGGCGCGACACCTTCGGGCCGTGCGCTGGCTGCACCCAACAATGCACTCACCGCAACACACAACAAGGAAACACCATGTCGCTCTCCCTGATTCTCCTGATCGTTCTGATCCTCATCCTGGTCGGCGCGCTGCCCACCTGGGGCCACAGCAAGTCTTGGGGCTACGGACCCAGCGGTGGTTTGGGACTGGTGGTGTTGATTCTGGTGATTCTGCTGCTGATGGGCAGGATATAACCCCCACCCGCAGCGCTGAAGCTTTGCATTGACGGCAAGCCAGTGACTGAACAAGCCCCAGAGCTTGTGACGCACTGACCACGGCTGCCGCCGATACATAAAAAAGACCAACGGCCCTTCTCGGGCCGTTGGTCTTTTTTATGGCGCTTCTGTGCAGGGGTTTGTCTATGCCACGCCGGGTCGCTTCCCGGCCGTAGCGAAAGCGGTGGCGAAGTCCGCAAACTCTTTGGCCGCCACGGTGCCATCTGCATTGCCGCGGCCCCCGCGGTCCATCAACTGCATCACGGCCTGAGAAAAGTCCGCGTCGGCCGGGGTGCCCTGGGTGCCCTTCGTTTTGGCCAGCCCTTTCAGGAACTCGTCCTGCGAGATCGCCCCGTCCTTGTTCGCATCAAACCCGGCCGTCAGCTGCGCCTTTTGGGCATCGTCGGCGCCAAAGCGGGTCAGCAACTCCTGAAAATCCTGGGTAGACACCGGGCGACCGGACAACGCGGCAGACACTGCGTTGGCCGCGCCACCGCCCGAGCTGCGCGCCACGGCGCCCAGGGCGTTTTCTAATTTGCCCTGCGAAACCATGATGCCCTTGCCCGCAAAACCGGCCATCGCCTCTGCCTGCGGGCTGAGGGTGACCACCGCCGACGGCTCGGGCTCTACATCCGCGCCGCTGCGCCGCGACGCAGCGGATTTGGCCGAACCGCTGGAGGCGGTGTTGAAAATCAAGGACGCGGCCGAAGCAAGAACGGAGATAAGAGCAGACATGGCATGAACTCCTGTGCGGCGAAAGCTTCGCCCAGTGAGCCGAGGGTACGCGCCCCCGCGCACAGCAATGCCCGGATGAACCGGCGCAATCCGCTTTACTTCAGCACATAACTGGCCAGCACGGACTGCACGTCGTAAATGCTGAGCTTCTTGTTGAACTGCTTCTGAAACGGTGTGGCAGAGCCCGAAATCCAGATCTTGAGCTCGGCATCCAAGTCAAACGTGCCGCCCGTCTCAATGCTGAAGTGGGTGATATTTTTGTAAGGCAGCGAGTGGTATTCGACCTTGCTGCCGGTCAGGCCCTGTTTGTCTACCAGCACCAGCCGCTTGTTGGTGAACACGAAGTAGTCGCGGATCAGCTGGTAGGCGTGCTCTACCACCTCGCCCGGCGCCAGGATGCGGCTGAACTCGTCTTGAATCTTGGCGGCATCAATCTTGGATGCGTTGCCCATCACGCCATCAAACAATCCCATGTGCTGTGCTCCGGTGAAGTCGTTGGATCGGGCGTTGTACCGCAACGGCTATTTGTAGCCCGGCCCAAAGGCCACAAACTCCCCCACCAATTGGCCCGCAGGCTGGCCCTGATAGTGCAGCACCGCCGCCTGGGCGATTCTGCCCAGCCCTTTGCGCTGCAGCATGCGGGTGAACGGCTGCCACACCGTTGCCGCAGGCGCCTGCGCCACGGCGGTGAAGGTGCCGTCGATGGGCGCCAGGTAGTCCATGGTGTTGCGCTGAATCACCAGGCGGCTGCCCAGCCCCTCGGCCGACAGCCGCAGGTGCAGCATGGACCAGGCGGCCAGGATGGCCACGGCCGATGCACTGCCGCCGAACACGGTGTCCCGGTGATTGATGTTGGGCGCCAGCGGCGCGCTCAGCACCACCTGCTGCACCGATGCTTCAATGACCGACACGGCCATGGCTTGAGACAAAGGAATGTGCTGGTGCAGATAGGCCTGAAGTTCGATAGGAGTCAACGGCAGTCCCTGTTTGTGTGGAGTGGAGTGGTTGGCATTCTGCGGCAGGTGCAGCGAGCTACCGATGACTACCGTGGCGCGTCGCGGTGCACGGTGTGCAGTACCGCTCGGGGCCCATGCAATAGCCCATTTGCAAACCCTTTGCCCTGCCCGCTGCCTGGCTCTTTGCAGACCAAATCCAGCACAGCGCTGATGGCGTGTCCAAACGGCATTGGTGGTAAAAATCAAGCAAAAAGTGCCTCCAGCGCCTATTCCATAAGCGCCAGTAGCTATCAACTAAGTAGCAACGACGGGATCAGGCAGCAACAACCCCTGCTGCGCAGCCACCGCCTCGCGCAAGAAGGACCAGGTGGCCTGCATGCGCGCCACGTGCTTGTTGTCGGGCGGCATCGACATCCAGAACGTGCGCTGAAACCGCGCCAGCCCCGGGCAGCACCGGCATCAGCGACGGGTCTTGCGCCGCTACAAACGCAGGCAGCACCGCCAGCCCTGCCCCGGCGCGCGCGGCTTCGTACTGCGCCAGGATGCTGGTGCTGCGCAGCGCAAAGTGCGCGGGGCGGTGCAGTTCGTCCAATATTTGCAGCTCTTTGCTGAACAGCAGGTCGTCCACATAGCTGATGAAGGTGTGGCCACGCAGGTCGTCCGCGGTGTGGATGGGTGCATGGCGCTGCAGGTAGCTGCGCGCGCCATACAGCTGCAGCACATAGTCGGTGAGCTTGACCACCAGCACTGCGCCGCGCGCGGGGCGCTCTAGCGAAATCACGATGTCCGCCTCGCGCCGCGACAGGTGCACCAGGCGCGGCAGGGCCAGCAGGTCGACCACCAGGCCCGGGTGGTCCAGCGCAAACCGGGCCAGCTGCGGCGCCAGGATCAGGTTGCCAAAACCTTCGGTGGTGCCAATGCGCACCAGCCCATGCAGGCCCTGGCGCACGCCGGGTGCGGCGCTTTCTACCGCCAGAAACGCGGCCTCCATGGCTTCAACCTGCGGCAGCAGCGCGCGGCCTGCCTCGGTCAGCCGGTGTCCGCCCGCCTCGCGCGCAAACAGGGCCGAGCCCACCTGCTTTTCCAGCGCCTGCAGGCGGCGGGCGACCGTGGTGTGGTCCACCGCCAGGCGGCGCGCGGCGCCGACCAGCGTGCCAGCGCGGGCCAGTTCCAGAAAGTAGCGCAGGTTGTCCCAGTCCATGGGCGGTCCTTGGTTGATGTCGCAATGACGAGCGCAATGACATGGCGCAATGAATGAGTGTGCATTTTTGCAAACCCCGTGCGCATCATTGTCTATTGTGCAGACAATTCTGCACAGCTACCATGGCGCAGTTCGGGGCAGCGCTGCACGCTCAGCGGCCGCCTCACCGACCCGTTACCGACCCGTTACCGACCTATCTTTCAGGAGACAAAACCCATGAACGCACCCACCTCTTCGGCCGTACTGGCCCCCACCGTCAAGCTGCTGATCGGCGGCCAGTTCGTCGAGTCCAAGACCACCGAGTGGCGCGACGTGGTGAACCCCGCCACGCAAGAGGTGCTGGCCCGCGTGCCCTTTGCCACCGCCGACGAAATCGATGCCGCCGTGGCATCGGCCAAGGAAGCCTTCAAGACCTGGAAGAAGACCCCCATCGGCGCGCGCGCCCGCATCTTCCTCAAGTACCAGCAGCTCATCCGCGAAAACATGGCCGAGCTGGCCGCCATCCTCACGGCCGAGCAAGGCAAGACCCTGCCGGACGCCGAAGGCGATGTGTTCCGTGGCCTCGAAGTGGTCGAGCACGCTGCCAGCATCGGCAACCTGCAGCTGGGCGAGCTGGCCAACAACGTGGCCAACGGTGTCGACACCTACACGCTGCTGCAGCCGCTGGGCGTGTGCGCAGGCATCACGCCGTTCAACTTCCCGGCCATGATTCCGCTGTGGATGTTCCCCATGGCCATCGCCACCGGCAATACCTTCGTGCTCAAGCCGTCCGAGCAGGACCCGATGGTCACCATGCGCCTGGTCGAGCTGGCGCTGGAAGCCGGCGTGCCGCCCGGCGTGCTCAACGTGATCCACGGCGGCGAAATGGCTGTGAACGCCATCTGCGACCACGAGGACATCAAGGCCGTATCAGCTTCGTGGGCTCCACCAAGGTCGGCACCCACGTCTACAACCGCGCCAGCCTGAACGGCAAGCGCGTGCAATGCATGATGGGCGCCAAGAACCACGCCATCGTCATGCCCGACGCCAACAAGGAGCAGACGCTCAACGCCCTGGTCGGTGCCGCCTTTGGCGCGGCAGGCCAGCGCTGCATGGCGCTGTCGGTGGTGGTGCTGGTGGGCGAGGCCCAACAGTGGATTCCTGAGCTGGTGGCCAAGGCCAAGACGCTCAAGATCAGCGGCGGCACCGAAAAGGGTACGGACGTGGGCCCGCGTGGTGTCTTGCGCGGCCAAAGAGCGCGTGCAAGGCCTGATCGAACGCGGCGTGGCCGATGGCGCCAAGCTGGAGCTGGACGGCCGCAACCCCGTGGTGGCCGGCTACGAAAAAGGCAACTTTGTGGGCCCCACCGTGTTCAGCGGCGTCAAGCCCGGCATGAGCATTTACGAGCAGGAAATCTTCGGCCCCGTGCTGTGCCTGTCGGCCGCGGCAGACATCGACGAAGCCATCGAGTTCATCAACAGCAACCCCAACGGCAACGGCACCGCCATCTTCACGCAGTCGGGTGCGGCAGCGCGCAAGTTCCAGGAAGAAATCGACGTGGGCCAGGTCGGCATCAACGTGCCAATCCCTGTGCCAGTGCCGCTGTTCTCGTTCACGGGTTCGCGCGCGTCCAAGCTGGGCGACCTGGGCCCTTACGGCAAGCAGGTCGTGCTGTTCTACACGCAGACCAAGACCGTCACGGCGCGCTGGTTTGACGACAGCACCATCTCGCATGGTGTGAACACCACGATCAGCTTGAAGTAAGCAGTCCAAGCCCCTCTGAGCGGCTGCGCCGCTTTCCCCCAGGGGGACGCACCCGGTGGACCGGCACAAGCCGGATCCACGGGCGCACTGGCGTGGGCCGCGCCAGTTTCGACGGTAGTGGTCGGTGGTAAAAGCGGGACATGCAAATTTTCAAACTGAAGCAATGGGTGTCGGCAATGGTCCTGAGCGCGAGCGCTGTGGGTGCGTTGCTGCTGAGCCCCGGCGTTCACGCCCAGGCAGGCGCTGCGTGCAGCGACACCGGAACCCTGGAAGCCACCAATGCCTGCGCGGTGCAGACGTTTCAGGCGGCGGACGCGCAGATTGCCATCTTGTATGGCGATGTGATGCGGGCACTGTCGGCCCACGAACGCCCCCAGTTGCGCCAAGAGCACACCGCCTGGCAACGCGAGCGCGCCGCCCGCTGCAAGCAGGCCACGCGCGAGAGCGAATCCGAACCGCAGTGGCCGCGCCTGTACCACGCGTGCCTCACGACCGAGACCGAGTCGCGCCGCAGGGGACTGATGCGCTGGCTGACGATGGACCACCCATCCGCCAAGCCCTGACCACCGCGCCACGGCGACAACAACAAGAAACGACAACGACAGCCAACGGGACAAGACAACCATGGACTTTGAGCTCACCGAAGAACAACGCGCCTTTGCCCAGACCGCCCGCGACTTTGCGCAGGCCGAGTTCGCGCCGCACGCCGCACAGTGGGACGCAGAAGGCATCTTCCCCAAAGAAGCCATCGCCAAGGCGGGCGAGCTGGGCTTTTGTGGCCTGTACGCGCCCGAGGCCGCCGGTGGCCTCGCCCTGCCCCGGCTGGATGCCACGCTGGTGTTCGAGGAAATGGCCGCCATCGACCCCAGCACCACCGCCTTCATCACCATCCACAACATGGCCACCTGGATGCTGGGCACCTGGGCCACACCCGCCGTGCGCGACCACTGGGGCCCGCTGCTCACCAGCCGGCGAAAAGCTCGCCAGCTATTGCCTGACCGAACCCGGCGCGGGCTCTGACGCCGCATCGCTCAAGACCCGCGCCGAGCTGGCGGGCAACGAATACGTCATCAACGGCAGCAAGGCCTTCATCAGCGGCGCAGGCGCCACCGACGTGCTGGTGCTGATGGCCCGCACGGGCGATGCGGCCTCGGGCGCAGGCGGCATCAGCGCCTTTGCCGTGCCCGCAGACACCGCAGGCATCACCTACGGCAAAAAGGAACACAAGATGGGCTGGAACAGCCAGCCCACGCGCACCATCAGCTTTGACAACGTGCGCATCCCTGCCGACCACCTGCTGGGCCGCGAGGGCGAAGGCTTCAAGATCGCGATGAAGGGCCTGGACGGCGGCCGCATCAACATCGCCACCTGCTCGGTGGGCGCGGCGCAAGGCGCGCTCAACGCCGCGCAGCAGTACATGCAAGACCGCAAGCAGTTCGGCAAACCGATCGCCAGCTTTCAGGCGCTGCAGTTCAAGCTGGCCGACATGGCGACCGAGCTGGTCGCCGCGCGCCAGATGGTGCGCCTGGCCGCCAGCAAGCTGGACGCCGGCGCGCGCGACGCATCCACCTACTGCGCCATGGCCAAGCGCTTTGCCACCGACGTGGGCTTTACCGTCTGCAACGAAGCCCTGCAACTCCACGGCGGCTACGGCTACATCCGCGAATACCCGCTGGAGCGCCTGGTGCGTGACTCGCGCGTGCACCAGATCCTGGAAGGCACGAACGAAATCATGCGCGTGATCATTGCGCGGCGCATGCTGGATGGGGATGCCACAGAGGTCATTCGCTAGAACTACCAATTTGATAGCTGCTAGCGCTTATCCAATAAGCGCTAGAGCCTGTTTTCATTAAAAATGACCGCCCCCCACATCACCGCCACCGTTGCTGCCGTCCACCGCGATGCAGAGCATCGCTTCTCCAAGCAGCTGGTGCCGTCCATCGAACTGGAGGCAGGCATGGGCGTGGTGGGCGACGCGCACTGGGGGCGAAAAGTGCAGCACCGCTCGCGCGTGCGGGCCGACCCCAGCCAGCCCAACCTGCGGCAGGTGCACTTGATTTCCGAATCGCTGTTCGCGCATCTGGACGATCTGGACTTCAAGGTAGCCGCAGGCGAACTGGGCGAGAACATCACGCTGGGCACGGCAGATGGCCTCGACTGGCGCGACCTGATTGCGCTGCCCGTGGGCACCCAACTGCGCTTTGCGCGCGGCCCCGTGCTGGAGCTGACCGGCCTTCGCAACCCGTGCAGCCAGATCGAAGACCACCAGCGCGGCCTACTGGCCGCCATGCTGGGGCGCGACGACGAAGGGCGCGTGCTGCGCAAGACCGGCGTGATGTCCATCGTGCTCACCGGTGGCACCGTGGCAGAAGGCGACGCCATCACCGTGCAACTGCCACCGCTGCCCCACCAGGCCATGGAACGCGTCTAACCATGCCCGCCCGTCCGCTTTCTGACGAGACCCTGCACCTGATCGACGCCGTTCGCACGGCACTGGCGCACCGCAGCGACGTGGAAGAGCGGACCATGTTCGGCTGCTACTGCTTTTTTTGTGGACGGCAAGATGTGCATTGCCGTCAAAGGCGAAGAGCTGCTGGTGCGCCTGCCACCCGACCGCCACGGCGAGTTGCAGGAGATGCAGAACACCCGCGAGCTGTCGCCCGGTGGCGGCATGAAGGGCTACTTCTGGGTGGAGCCCAACGGCTACACCACGCGCGCGCAGTGGAGCTTCTGGATGGACGAAGCCCTGGCCTACAACCCGCTGGCCAAGGCTTCTCCGCGAAAGAAGACGAAGACAACAAGCGCCCCGGCTGCGGCCAAGAAAGCGGCCGCCCGCACCAGCACCAGCACCCAGCCGAAGAAAAAACGGCCGCCGCCAAGAAAAAGCACAGCATCTTCGAAGCCGACGACTGATCTGCCCTCTCCATCGCCCTCCCCCAGAGCCCACCACCATGCCCCTTCGCATCGTCCGCCTTGGCACCCCGCGCGCCGCCGGGGAAGGCACCCGCATCGGCACCGTGCGCCGCCCGCCGCGCGGCGTGCCCAAGGCCGAGTTCGCCAGCCGCGACTACTACGACGTGTGGTACCCCCTGCTCTCCCCCAGCGCCGACCTGATGGCCCAGGGCCAGCAGGTGCAGAGCGGCAAAGAAGGCGACAAGGCGTGGGAGGCTTTCGCCAAACAGTTCCGCAAAGAGCTGGCCCAGCCCGAAGCCAGCCGCACGCTGGATCTGCTGGCCGCGCTGTCGCACCACAGCGCCATGTCGCTGGGCTGCTACTGCGAGGACGAGGCGCGCTGCCACCGCTCGGTGCTGCGCGCCGAACTGGTAAGCCGTGGGGCCGACATCAGCTCCTAGATTTCAAGCCTTTTTTGGCCTCTAGCGCTTATTGGATAAGCGCTAGCAGCTATCAAATTAGTAGTTTTTCATTCCCCATCATCACAACGACATCAAGGAGATAGACACCATGAAAATCGCATTCATCGGCCTCGGCAACATGGGCGGCCCCATGGCACACAACCTGCACAAGGCAGGCCACGAGGTGCGCGCGTTCGACCTCTCGCAACCCGCCCGCGACAAGCTGGCCGCAGACGGCGTGCCCATCGCCACCGACGCCAAGGCGGCAGTCGCAGGCGCCGAAGTCGTCATCAGCATGCTGCCCGCCAGCCAGCATGTGGATGGCCTGTTTCTGGGCGCGGGCGACCTGCTGGCCCAGCTGCCTGCAGGCACGCTGGTGATCGACTGCTCAACCATCGCCGCCGCCACCTCGCGCAAGGTGGCCGAAGCCGCCAAGGCCAAAGGCGTGGCCTTTATCGACGCCCCCGTGTCGGGCGGCACCGGCGGCGCCATTGCAGGCACGCTGACCTTCATGGTGGGCGGCGACGCGGCCGACCTGGAACGCGCCCGCCCCGTGCTCGAAAAAATGGGCGCCAACATCTTCCACGCCGGTGACGTGGGCGCAGGCCAAACCGCCAAGATCTGCAACAACATGCTGCTGGGCATCTTGATGGCAGGCACCAGCGAAGCCATTGCGCTGGGCGTGGCCAACGGCCTGGACCCCAAGGTGCTCAGCGAAATCATGCGCCGCAGCTCGGGCGGCAACTGGGCGCTGGAGAAGTACAACCCCTTCCCCGGCGTGATGGAAACAGCGCCCGCCAGCAAAGGCTACGCGGGTGGCTTTGGGACGGACCTGATGCTCAAGGACCTGGGCCTGGCGCAAGAGAACGCTGCCGCGGTCAAGGCATCGACGCCGCTGGGTGGCTTGGCGCGCAACCTGTATGCGGCGCACAGCATTGCGGGGCATGGAGCGGAGGATTTCTCTAGCGTGATCAAGATGGTGCAGAAGAAGGCTTGAGGGCTGCCTTTGCGGATGAGGACGGGCGCTGTAGCATGCCGTTACAGCGCCCGTTTTTGGTTTTCAGCCGGGAATTTTTAGGTTTGGCTAAACAGGGGTTTGGATGAGTTTGGCTGGAGAAACCGATGTCAAATTTTTTATCCGACCCACTGCCGCGTTTTTGGCGTCGTCCATTTCTAGTTAAACCTTTATGCCGTTCTGCCCAAAATGCGCCACGACAGGCGATAGCAATGCGACCTTTTGCACGGTATGTGGAGCATCTCTTCCCTCTTCATCGGAAATATTACCGAATGGGCCTCGCGATGCAAAACTCAGTACCGCACGCAAGCTTATTGCGATTATTTTTGGATTATTTAGCATCTGGCTTGGCGTTCTGCTATTCCATTTGAGTAGAGGACTAATTTTACTTTTTGGCCTGTCGCTGGCATTTTGGCTGTACACGGCAAAAGGTAAAGCATCATTGTTCTTTGCATATGCCTTTTGCGCCGTTCTCGTGGTTTTGGCATTCGTTTTTTTTGCCGTTCTTGGCGCGGCGCTTAGCAGCAGGTAGAAGGGGTGGACGAACTAAGGCTTTACATACTGGGCGCACAAGCCAATGAACGCTCCCTTGTAGCCTTCGGATTTAACTCTGCAATGAAGACCAGAGCGCGTTTGTCGCGCAAACAAACGGGGGAGTCCATCCCATCATTCAAGCGGGCTGGCCTACGGCCAGCCGCTTACTTTGACCGTTAGCCCGCAAGAATATGAGCGCCCCCCCAGACCAGTTGCCCATCATGGAGTTCAAGTCAGCGACGGAGCTGCATGCGTGGCTTAAGGACCACCATTCCAGGTCAAGCGGCATTTGGGTTCGGTTGTTCAAGAAGCGATCCGGCCACACGACGGTGAGTTTTGCCGAGCTTCTTGACGAGGGTTTGAGCTTCGGATGGAGCGAAAGCATGCGCAGGCAATATGACGCGAGTTCCTATTTGCAAAAGTTCACGCCGAGAAAGACGATAGGAACAACGTCGCTTCGAAATCAAGCCAGGGTCGAAGTGCTGATCAGCCAGGGTCGAATAACTCCATCGGGATTGAAGGCGCTCGGCTTGTGAAAATCTATCGCCAAGTCGGGCCCTGCTCAATTGCGCTTCCGGCGCGAGCGGTTCAACACCAACGTTAGGCTCTTACGATGAACTGAGCCGGCTTCGCCACCCACTGAACTTAGCCGTATCGTGTCGCATAAAACTCCCAGCTTTCAGTTGCGACTACGCCCGATAGAACAACGACGCAGATGTACCCTCTCGCCATGCCCCACTCCCCCGCCACCACCCTCTGGATCATCAAAACCGGCGACGCATTGCCCTCCCTGCGAGCCGAGCACGGCGACTTTGAAGACTGGATTGCACGCGGGCTTTCTCAGGACAACAACCTTCCGGCGCTGACTGTGCGCACCTTGGATGCGCGCACAAACACCCCATGGCCAGCGATGGAGACCGTGGCGGGTGTCGTCGTCACAGGCTCGCCCGCCATGGTGACGGACCGTGAGCCCTGGAGCGAGCGCACCGCCGAGCGGCTGGCGCAATTGGTAGTGGCGCAGGTGCCTGTGCTGGGCATTTGTTACGGGCACCAGTTGCTGGCGCATGCGCTGGGTGGTGATGTGGCGCGGCACCCCGGCGGGCTGGAGATTGGCACGGTGGCTGTGCAGCGCTTGCCTGCCGCCGCGGGTGATGCTTTGTTTGGCGAGTTGCCTGCCGAGTTTCTGGCGCAGGTGGTGCATGAACAGTCCGTGCGCCGCCTGCCCCCGGGCGCCGTGGCGTTGGCCGCCAATGCGCATGAGGACCACCATGCGTTTCGCGTGGGCCCCAGCGCTTGGGGTGTGCAGTTTCACCCCGAATTCAGCGATGCGGTGATGCGCGACTATCTGCCGTGTTTTGCGCCGTCACTGCAGCGCGCGGGTGTGGATGCGGACGCTTTGCAGCAGCAGGTGCAGCCCACACCGCACGCTGCCAGCCTGCTTGCTGGCTTTGCGCGCTTTGCACAGCGGGCGGCGGCCCGCTCCTGAAAATATTGGTCAAAAGTGGCTCTAGCGCTTATCCATCAAGCGCTAGCAGCTATCAAATAGATAGTTAAGTAGATCAACCACCGCGCGGGCGCAGCACCATGCGGTCGCGGCCCATTTCCACGTCGAAGTGGCGCAGAAAGTTTTGTCCTAGCAATGCGTCGTCGTCGCTGCGGCCGGTGTAGCCGGTGCCCACGCGCAAGCCCGACACCGCCAGCGAGCGCACGGTGATGGAGTCCGCAGCGATCACGCGCCCCGCACGGGGCCCGTTGGCCGTCTGAAACGTGATGGTGTCGCCCCCCTCCAAACCCGCCTTGCGAGCCAGCACGTCGGTGATGGCGATCAAGCTGGCACCTGTGTCTACCAAGAACATCACCGGCACGCCGTTGACACTGCCCGCCACCCGAAAGTGGCCGTCGTGGTGGCGAGGGATCACCACCGCGCCATCGGCCGTCACGGTGACGCCTTTGGGTTCCATCGCGTACTGCATTGCAAAGTACAGCGCGGCCATGATCACCAGCCAGAACGCCAGAATGCCGAGCGTGCCCACCCGCATCAGGCGGCGCGTGGACTGGTTGTTGTCGGTGGGCGGCAAAGGGTGGGGTTCGGTGCCCATGCGGAGTGTGGAGGGTGAAAGAAAAAAAGAAGGAGTAAAGAAAGAAGGGAAGGAAACGAAGCGCAGAACAATCGCAGGCGCTGAACCTGAACTGAACGCGGATGCGCGCACAGGTCACCCAACGCGGAGAATCATAGGAGGCCCGCCGGAACACCTTTGCAGGCTGTGGTCTTCACCAGCCCTGGGTGGCGACCAGACTGCGCAGAAACTGCGCCTCAAACACCGCAGCGGGCACCGGCTTGCTGAGCAGATAACCCTGGATTTCGTCACACCCCAGCAAAGCCAGCATGCGGGACTGGTCCTCGGTCTCCACCCCTTCGGCCACCACCTTGAGGCCCAGCGAGTGCCCCAGGTTGATGATGGTGGACACCAGCGCCAGCCCCTGCGGCCCGGAGGACAGGCCCGTGATGAAGGACCGGTCTATCTTGAGTGTGTCTACCGGCAGCTTGGCCAGATAACTCAACGAAGAAAAGCCGGTGCCAAAGTCGTCGATGGCGATGGTGATGCCCATGTCGCGCAGCGCAGTGCAGGCTGACCGTGCTTTGCTCTACGTCGTCCATCACCATGCTTTCGGTGATCTCCAGCTCCAGACCTGAGGCCGCATAGGGGTCGGAGGCAATCGCATCGCGCACCTCGGCGATAAAGCCACGGTGTCGCAGCTGCAAAAACGACACGTTGACCGCCACCCGCACCGCCAGCAGACCCGCCTGCCGCCAGCGCTGGTTGTCTGCCAGCGCCTGCCGAAGCGCCCAGCGGCCCACGTCATAGATAAGCCCCGTTTCTTCGAGGATGGGGATGAACTGGGCTGGCGGCACGAGGCCGCGCTGGGGGTCGTTCCAGCGGATCAGCGCTTCAGCGCCGGCCACCGCGCCGCTGGCCAGATGCTGCTTGGGCTGGTAGTGCAGCACAAACTGGCCTTGCTCCAGCGCTTGCCGCAGGCGGCCCTCCAGGCTCAGCGCCTCGGCCACGCGCGTGTTCATCTCGGACGTGTAAAACAGCAGGCTGTCGGCCGATGCCTTGGCTTTGTACGTCGCAGCCTCCGCATTGCGCAGCAGAGCCTCGGCGTCCATGCCATCCATCGGGTACAGGGCGATACCCGCCTTCGCTGCCATGCGCAGCTCTGTGTCGCCCAGTGCAAATGGCGTATCGAAGCACATCCGCATCAAGTGGTCTACCGTCAACGCGACCGCACCGGCATCACGTGGGTCGGGCACGGCAATGCCAAAACTGTTGATGCCAATGCGCGCCACGTCGAACGCATCGCCTGCAGCCTGCTGCAGCCGCTGCGCCACCTGCTTGAGCAATTCGTCCCCCACCGGGCGGCCCAGCGTGTCATTGACGATGCGAAACCGGCTGATGTCCATCAACGCAATGCCGAGCACCGGCTTGGTGCCCTCGCGCGGGCGCAGGTGCTGGCCACATCGCTCCAGAAACAGCGTGCGGTTGGGCAGGCCGGTAATGTCGTCGTAGTAGGCCAGGTAACTGAGCCGCTCCTCCTTGTCGAGGTGGTCCATGGCAAAGCCGATGTCGCCCGCCAGTTCGGTCAGCAGGCTCATCTCGCTGTCGTCAAAAAAACTCGCTTCATCGGCAAACAGGGTCAGCACACCCACCACCTCATGCCCCACCATAAGGGGCAGGACCGCCATGGAGGCCGCCCCGAGGTGGAGAAGTGTTTCCTTCATCAGGATGCGGGGGTCGCCACGGAGGTCATCGCACACAATCGGGCGCTTTTCGCGAACGACTTCTGAGCTCAGGCTTTCCCCCGGGGTCGGGGCTGGGTGCAAGCGCAGTCGACCTTTGAGCTGAGCAAGAAAGTCCCCGTTGGCACCGGCCAGCTCCAAGGGGACCACTAATTCCCCGGCCCAGTCGACCTCGCCGATCCAAGCAATCCGGAACTGTCCGTACTCCACCGCAATACGGCAGGCCTCGCGGAACAGTTCCTCGCGTTCGTGTACCCGAACGATCAGCGTGTTGATACCGCTGAGCATGGCGTACACGCGGTTGAGGCGCTTGATCTTGCGCTCGGCCTCGCCGCCGCTCGGTAATGTCCTCGCCCAGGCTGGCCACACCGGTCACCTGCCCTCCCACAGAGCGCAACACTGTGTTGTTCCAGTGCACCAGACGCCGCTCTCCCGTGCGGGTGAGGATTTCATTGTCGTAGTGCCAAGCCGAAGGCCGGTCAGCCAGAAGATCGGCAAAGACATCGCGCACGCCAGGCGCATCGGGCGGCAAAAACAGCGCGAACCAGTTGCGCCCAAAAACTTCTTCACGTCGCCAGCCGGTCAACCGCAACAGGTAGTCATTGCAATAAGTGATGTGGCCTTCGCTGTCCAGCATCAGCGAGATCATCTCGACCTTGTCGAGCATGTCGTTAAAGCGGCGGTCGCTTTCGTGCAGTTCTTCCTCGGCGCGCTTTTCCTTGGTGATGTCCTGAATGGTGTTGAACCAGCGACGGGGCTGGCCCTGACCAACCTCGTCGTCCAAAGGCTCCATCACCTGCCGCAGGTGCAACAGCTGCCCGCCAGCACAGACAAACCGATAGGTGAAGTCCAGCCGTGCACCTTCGCTAGATGCCTCCAGCGCATGGCGCCGAAACATCGCTCGGTCGTCCGGGTGCACCAAGGCGAGCCAGTCACGCGCGGATCGCGGCATGTCTTGGTCGGACATGCCCAACATTTCGGGCAGGGTGTCAAGCCAGCTTTCAAACGCTCCATCAGGGCCGCTGATGACGTGGACGATTTTGGCCAGCGACTGGGCCCGGCGCAGGCTGGCTTTGCTTGCGCGAAGGGCTTCCATGGCGCGCTGGCGCTCTTGCACCTCGACTTGCAGTTGCTCGGCGTGGCGTTGCACCTCCTGATACAGGCTGCCGTTTTCGTAAATGCGCCCCACCTGGGCGCCCAGGATGGAGACGATTTTTTCGTCTTCGACGCTGAAACCATCGGCTCCGAGCTTGTTGGCCAGGCAAATCCAGCCGTACGAAAAAGACAGCGAAGTGATCGGTGCGATCAACGCCGTAAACAGCGGCGGGTAGCCCGGTGGCAGGCCGATGGCCTCAGGCCGACCGGAGGGATCTGTCCAACGCTGGGAACGTCGCTCGGCCAGCAAAGTACCCGGCAGGCCGTGTGACACCACGGGAGTTGCCAGCCGCTCGGCACGTTCGGCGTCCAGCCCGCTGGTGCACACGATGGGGGCGGAACTGTGCTTGCGCGAAATGCACAACACCGCATATTGCGCCCCTACCAAGTCCCGAGCACCCTTACACACATTGGCCAACAGCACCTGCGGATCGCGTTCGGAAGCCAGTTGCAGGTTCAAGTCGGTCAACGCAGCCAGCCGGCGGTTCATGGCTTCCAGCTGCGCCACGTTGCCGGTGAGTTTGTCGGTCATCAGACGCAGATGCTGCGTCTGAAAGCTGTGTTCCAGCACCAGGGGCGAAGGCGCTGGCGCCTGTGCCAGGGCCTCGTCAATGGCGTCCAGAATGTCTTGTGGCTCGCAGGGTTTGATCAACACCTGCGTCACCCCGCAGGCCAGTGCCAGATTGCGCGCCTCCAGCTCGCGGTAATGGGCGCTGTAGAACACCACCTGGGTCTGCGCGATCGCAGCGTCGGCGCGCAGCTGGCGCACAAACTCGTAGCCGTCCATGGTGGGCATCAGGATGTCGGAGATTACCAATTGCGGGCGCTCTGCGCGCACCAGCGTCAGCGCTTCGGCACCGTCCGAAGCTTCCAGCGCCTGATGGCCACCGTGCCCGATGAGAGTGACCACCAGCGCCCGGTTGGCGGGCAGATCGTCTACAACCAGTATCTTTGCCATGCTGAAATTAAATCTACGCTGTAGGTTGCAAGATGGATGTCAGCCGACACCGCGAGACCGACCCGTCGCCACCCCTAGAAACCCTTGGATTTTCTGCACAAAGGTCTCCGGTGTGATGGGCTTGGACAGGTGATCATCAAAACCCATCTCCAGTGCTTTCTCACGGTCGCCGGGCATGGAGAACGCCGTGACGGCCACCAGTGGAACCCGCTGCCACATGGGATGGGAGCGCAGGGTTTGCGCCACCTGATAGCCGTTCATGATGGGCATCTGCAGATCACACAGGATAAGGTCGTGGGGTTGGGACAGGGCCAGTTGCAGCCCCACGGCCCCGTTTTCGGCCACTTGCACCGTATACCCCGCTGCATTGAGCAGGTAGGCGAGCAGCAGGCGGCTCGCGTCGTCGTCTTCTATCACCAGTATGTGGGCAGCTGTCATTCGCGGGGCTCCGGCAGTTCGAGGATGAAGGTACTACCCTGCTCGTCGGTACTTTCAAAATGAATTCGCCCACCCAGGGCTTCCGCCAGTTTGCGGCTCAGGTGCAGACCGAGGCCGGTGCCTTCCTGGTGGCGCCGATCGGCGCTTTCGACGCGCGAAAAGGCTTCAAACAGCCGGGCCTGATCCTCGGCGGGAATCCCCGGTCCCGTGTCGCTAACACACACAAGCACCGTGCGGCCGCCGGCTCGTAAAAGATCGTCCTGCAGCGTCAGGTGAACTTTGCCGTTTTGTGTGAACTTGATCGCATTGCCCACAAGGTTGATCAAAATTTGGCTCACCGCACGCCGGTCGGTTCGCAGCAGCACCGGTGTCAACGGAAGGTCAGATGCGAAAGAGAGGGTCTTGCGCGCTGCCTCCGGGCTCAGTGTTGCGACCACCTCTTCAACCACCGCCCGGCAGTCCACCAGTTCAAGGTTCAAGGTCGCCTTGTTGGCCCCCAATTTGGCAACGTCAAGCAAATCATTGATGAGCGACAGCAAATGGCGTGCACCCGTCTGCACGATGCGAAGCTGTTTTTCCTGCTCGGTGTTCAGAGGCCCCGGGAGCTTCATCAACAAGGTGCCGGTGAACCCGATGATGGCGTTGAGCGGGGTGCGCAGTTCGTGCGACATGCTGGCAAGGAACCGGTCCTTGACGAGGGCGGCGTTTTCCAGCTCCAGATTTTTGTCGCGCAGTGCCTGCTCGATGCGCTTGCGCTCGGTCACGTCGCGGATGGCGCTGGAGACAAACAGGCCCTCCTCGGTCTCCAGCGGGCTCAGGCTGATCTCGACCGGAAACTCACTGCCGTCCTTGCGCAGACCGTGCAGCTCCAGCCCGGCGCCCATGGACCGGCTGCGGGGTTCGGCGAAAAAACCGGCGCGGTGCGATGGGTGAGAACCGCTGAAGCGCGCGGGCACCAGCAATTCGATCTGCTGTCCCAGCAGTTCATCACGGCTCCAACCAAAGAGTTTCACGGCCTGCGAATTGACAAGCACGATGCGCCCCTCGCGGTTGACGATGACCATCGCATCGGGGGCCGCCTCCAGCAGGTCCCTGAACTTCTGGTCGGCCTTCTTGCGGTCGGTGATGTCGCGTATGGCGCTCATCACCATCGTGCCCTCTTCGGTCTGAATGGGGCTCAGGCTGATCTCCACCGGGAACTCCACGCCGTCCTGGCGCAGGCCAAACAGCTCCAGCCCCGCACCCATGGTGCGAGTGCGCGGCTGCCGAAAAAAACCCGCTGCGGCGCCCCAGGTGTGCGCCGCGATAGCGCATGGGCAACAGCACCTCCACGGCCTGCCCCATCAGATCCGCACGGTCGTAGCCAAACACCCGCTCCGCCTGCGAGTTCACCATCACGATGCGGCCAGTCACGTTGACCAGCACGATGGCGTCGGGGGTGGATTCGAGCAGATCGCGAAAGCGGGCTTCCAACAGCTTGGCGTCGCGCAGAACCTTGAGCTGGGTGACATCCTTTTTGCTCGATAGAAAGTACAGCACCTTCCCATCAGCATCTCGCACGGCCTTGGTCGACACGTTGACATGGACCAGAGAACCGTCTTTGCGGCGGCGCACAAACTCTTGCACCGAAGTGCCAAACCGCAGGGCATCGGCGCGGATGGACTCCTCTTCGTGTGCCCGGTCGGCGGGAACGATGAGCTCCAGCAGGGAGCGGCCTTTGGCTTCGGCCTGAAGATAGCCAAAGATCGCTTCGGCCGCAGGGTTCCATTCCAGCACGACACCTTGCGGTGACAACACCAGCAGTGCATCTGGGTTTTGCTCCCAATACGCAGCAGAAAAGTCAGACGCCATTCAGCCCTCTCTGTGTGAGGCCCACCAACAATGCGCTATAGGTGCACTTACTTGACAGGCCCGGGCTCCGCTCGCGTGGGGGCGATGGAGTGGATTCGAACTTGCACGCCACAACAACGGGGGCGGGTACAAGTCCAACACATTCAGTCCTGTCAGTCTCGCTAGGGGCGTGAACCGGAGGGCGCCCAAGCGCGCTCCGGTGCAACCCATCTTAGGCGGGAAGGCCTGAAAACGCCAAGCACCAAATGGCGCCGGTGATTTGCCAGCGCTACTTGGCACAAGTTCACGATGCCAGCGGGACGAACGATGCACTTCAGACGCAACACAAAACGCACCCGATCCCGCAATAAAAAAAGCCTCTGATCCCGCAGGAGCAGAGGCTCTGGCATCTTGCGATGCGATGCGATGCGATGCGCTGCGAGCTTGTCGCTTGTTGCTTGTTGCTTGTTGCTTGTTGCCTATCGCGCAGCGATGTGGCTCACATGTTGTCGATCATCACCTGCCCGAAGCCCGAGCAGCTCACCTGCGTCGCGCCGTCCATCAGGCGCGCAAAATCGTAGGTCACCTTCTTGGAGGCAATCGACTTTTCGAGCGAGCTGATGATCAGGTTCGCTGCCTCGATCCAGCCCATGTGGCGCAGCATCATCTCTGCCGACAGGATTTCGGAGCCGGGGTTGACGTAGTCTTTGCCCGCGTACTTGGGGGCTGTGCCGTGTGTGGCTTCAAAACACGCCACAGAGTCGGACATGTTGGCGCCGGGCGCAATGCCAATACCGCCCACCTGAGCCGCCAGAGCGTCCGAGATGTAGTCGCCATTGAGGTTGAGCGTGGCCACCACCGAGTATTCGGCCGGGCGCAGCAGAATCTGCTGCAGGAAGGCGTCGGCAATGCTGTCCTTGATGGTGATCTCTTTGCCCGTCTTGGGGTTCTTGAGACGGCACCAGGGGCCGCCGTCGATCAACTGCGCACCGAATTCCTTTTGCGCCAGCGCGTACGCCCAGTCGCGGAACCCGCCTTCGGTGTACTTCATGATGTTGCCCTTGTGCACGATGGTCACGCTGGGCTTGTCGTTGTCGATGGCGTATTGAATGGCTTTGCGCACCAGGCGCTCGGTGCCTTCGATGGACACAGGCTTCACGCCCAGGCCGGACGTATTGGGGAAGCGGATCTTCTTGACGCCCATTTCTTCCTGCAGGAACTTGATGAGCTTCTTGGCCTTGTCGGACTCGGCTTCAAACTCAATGCCTGCATAGATGTCTTCGGAGTTCTCGCGGAAGATCACCATATTGGTTTTTTCGGGCTCCTTCAGCGGCGAAGGCACGCCCTTGAAATACTGCACGGGGCGCAGGCAGACGTACAGGTCCAGCTCCTGGCGCAGCGCCACATTCAACGAGCGGATGCCGCCGCCCACCGGCGTGGTCAGCGGGCCCTTGATGGACACCACGTACTCGCGCAGCACCTGCAAGGTTTCTTCGGGCAGCCACACGTCAGGGCCATAGACCTTGGTGGATTTTTCGCCCGCGTAGACCTCCATCCAGTGGATCTTTTTGGTGCCGCCATAGGCCTTGGCCACCGCGGCGTCGACCACCTTGATCATCACGGGCGTGATGTCGAGACCCGTGCCGTCACCTTCGATGAAAGGAATGATGGGCTGGTCCGGCACATTCAGGGACATGTCGGCATTGACGGTGATCTTCTGGCCTTCGGCAGGCACCGTGATGTGCTGGTAGGTGGTCATGGGTGGTGGGTCTCCGGGGGGAATCTGAAACGGGGTCAGTGGCTGGCGCTCAGCCATCTAAAGCCAAATCATTCTAATGAGAAAAATTTTGCGCCAGCCCCTGTCCAGAGGGCGGTCGCTGCTATCGTCGCTTCCGGGGTCGCGCGGATTTTCGGGCGGCCCCTTCTCGTTCACTTTGGAAACGGCATATATGAAAAAACTCCTCGCTGTCCTGGTGGCCGGTCTGTTCGCTGCAGGTGCATTTGCACAAGCACCCGCAACCACACCTGCACCTCCACCTGCGCTTGCACCCGCACCTGCCATGGCCACTGCACCCGCTGCGATGGCTCCCGCTGCCATGGCTGCTCCAGCAACCGCAGCGGCTCCTGTAGCCCAGAAAAAGGCAACCAAAACGGCCAAGTCCGCCAAGTCCACCCAGAAGACCAAAACAGCCAAGAAGAAAACTTCCAAGAAAGTTGCGAAGAAAAAAACCGCTAAAAAGCTCGCCTGACCTCCAAAGTCAGCGCTCCCGCACACCTGACTGGCAGGCCTTTTGCGGTGCTTCAAAATCGCCCGCACCTGCGGGCGATTTCCATGCGTGGTCCCCGGTCTGCCATTCGCCCGGTTGAACTTACCGTCCTGTCCGCAGTCCGTCCTGTGTCCGGATTGCTCTTCACCTGAAAGCCTTGGTCATGATCGCTTATCGCTCCGCCACTGCCACGCTGGCGTTCTCTCGGGTCACACGTTGCACCACACGCATGACCACTGCCTTGCTGGCTTTGGCATGCACGCTGCACATCGGCACTGCCGCCGCGCAAGAAGGCCCACAGCTGAACCTGCAGCGTGTGGAACTGACCGCTGGCATGCACCGCATCGACGCGCAAGTCGCACAGGCCCCCCAAGAGCGTCAGATCGGGCTGATGCACCGCAAGGAAATGCCCCAGCACGAAGGCATGTTGTTTGTGTTCGAGCAACCCGCGCAGCAGTGCTTCTGGATGAAAAACACTCTGCTGCCGCTGACCGCAGCGTTTGTGGACGACGACGGCACCATCGTGAACCTGGCCGACATGAAGCCGCAGACGCTGGATTCACATTGCTCGGCCAAGCCGGTGCGTTATGTGCTGGAGATGAACCAGGGCTGGTTTGCCAAGAAGGGCATCAAGGCAGGCGCCAAGCTGGGGGGCGCGCTGTTCAGCCGCAAGTAAATGCAAGCCCTTTGAGTGCAGGCCTTTTACTATCATTTAGATAGCTGGTAGCGCTTTATCCATAAGCGCTAGAGGCCAAAAAGGCTTCAAACCCATAAAAAAACGGCCCGAGGGCCGTTTTTTGTTTTACCGACTCCATCAGTGGCACGAGCGAGGTTCGCACGTGCCTGGAAGATCGATCAGGCGAAATTGCTTTCAGCAAACTTCCAGTTCACCAGGCTCGACAGGAAGGTCTCGACGAACTTGGGACGCTGGTTGCGGTAGTCGATGTAGTACGCGTGTTCCCACACGTCCACCGTCAGCAGCGCCTTGTCGGCGGTGGTCAGGGGCGTGCCAGCGGCACCGGTGTTGACGATGTCGACACTGCCGTCGGCCTTCTTCACCAGCCAGGTCCAGCCGGAGCCAAAGTTGCCCACAGCGCTCTTCACAAAAGCTTCCTTGAAGGCTGCGTAGCTGCCCCACTTGGCGTTGATGGCATCAGCCAGCGCGCCGGAGGGTTCGCCGCCACCTTGGGGGGCCATGCAGTTCCAGAAGAACGTGTGGTTCCAGATCTGGGCTGCGTTGTTGTAGATGCCGCCGCTCGACTTCTTGATGATCTCTTCGAGCGTCATCGCTTCGAACTCGGTGCCCTTTTGCAGGTTGTTGAGGTTCACCACATAGGCGTTGTGGTGCTTGCCGTGGTGGTACTCCAGGGTTTCCTGGCTGTAGTTCGGCGCCAGGGCGTCGATGGCGTAAGGCAGCGGGGGAAGGGTGTGTTCCATGTGGTGTTTCCTCGTGGTTTGAAATTCTGGGATGCCATCCGCAACGCCTGGGTGGGCAATGCAGTCGGGCACAGCGCGAGGGGGCATTGTAGAAAGATCGGGTGACCTGTGCAGGATCAGGCCGGGCACTCGCTGACGAAAGCCGCAGAAAGCCCCAGAACACGCCGCTGTCCTACAGCAGGGCCGTAACCTGCGGCCCGCGCCCAAGCCGGGTCAGGCTTTCAGAGCAGCCGCGGTTGTCCCACCGTCACGTCCACGGTGCCGTCTGCCAGCGTGGCACGCAACGCATCACCCAGCTGGGCCTGTTTGACGCTGGTCACCGCCTGGCCCGCGGGGTCGGTCAGCAGGGCATAGCCCCGCTGCAACACCAGGCGCGGGTCCAGCAGCTCCAGTCGCAGCGCGGCGCGGTCAAGCCGATCCGCCTGGCCCACCAGGTGTCGCTGCAGTTTTTGAGGCAAATTGGCCTCCAGCGCTTGTTGTGATTGCGCCAGCCGCTGCAATTTCAATAGCACGCCATGGCGCATGCGCTGCGCCAGGCGGGCCAGTTGCATTTGCTGGCGCGCCACCAGACCCGACGGGCGGCCCAGGCGCGCTGCGGCCTGGTCCAGCCGCTGGTGGCGTGCATCCAGTTGGCGCTGCACCCCGTCGCTGATGCGGCCAGCCACCAGCGCCAGCGCCCCCAGCCACACATCGCGCGGCTGCGCTACCAGCTCGGCCGCCGCCGTGGGCGTGGGCGCGCGCAGGTCAGCGCAAAAGTCGGCAATGGTGAAGTCGGTTTCGTGCCCGACCCCGCTGATCAGCGGCACCGGGCTTTGCACGATGGTGCGCGCCAGGCGCTCGTCGTTGAAGGCCCACAGGTCTTCGATGGAGCCACCACCACGCACCAGCAGGATGACATCAATCGCTGGTTTTTGAGTCAAATTGGCCTCTGGCGCTTGTCCGGCCTGGGCTAGCAGATACAGTTTTGATAGCGCTGCAATGATGGAAGCCGGTGCTGCAGCCCCCTGCACCTGTGCGGGCACCAGCACCACCGGGATGTGCGGCACCCGGCGGCGCAACGCCGTCACCACGTCGTGCAGCGCGGCCGCCCCGGTAGAGGTCACCAGCCCAATCCCGCGCGGCTGCAGCGGCAACGGGCGTTTGCGAGCGGTGTCAAAGAGACCCTCGGTTTCGAGCTGCGCCTTGAGCCGCAAGAACTGCTCAAACAACGCGCCCTGCCCGGCCCGCTGCATGCTTTCGACAATGAACTGCAAGTCGCCGCGCGCTTCATACACCCCCAGGCGACCCCGCACTTCCACCAATTCGCCATCGCGCGGCGAAAAGTCAAGCAGGGTGGCAGCGCGGCGGAACATGGCGCAGCGCAACTGGCCGTTCGCGTCTTTGATTGAAAAATAACAATGCCCGCTGGATGCGCGCGAGAAGCCCGTTATCTCGCCGCGCACCGCGACAGGATTGAATCGCGCCTCCAAGGCATCAGCAATGGCGCGGCACAGCGCGCCAACTTCCCACACGCGGGGCGCCACAGCGTGGCCTGGGCGCTCAAGCATGAGACGCGGCGCGCCTTTGCGCGGTGCGTGAAAGGCGAGTACTCCACAGAAGCAACCGAGCGGACGCAGAACTGAGAGCGGGCCCTTGAACCGGCCGCAAAACACCAGAACACGTGCAAGCCATTGATTTATAAGTGTTTTTCATTGCTCAATTTTTCATCAATCTGTTGCAAGCACGGCGTGGCGCCACTTTGTGAGGTTGTTGACGGGGGTTGCCCACAAAGTTATCCACAGTTTTTGTGGGTGAGCAGGCCCGCGCACCGGGCGCACAGCAACGTAACGGTTTGTGACGAAGTAGCGCCCAGAAGCTGGGCCATAATCGCCGATTGCTTTCATCTGCGCGGAGAGAGATTTGCTGTCCATCATACAAGCCGCAGGCTGGCCGATCTGGCCCCTGATTGCGTGTTCCATCCTGGGAATGGCGCTGATTTTCGAACGTTTTGTGGCCCTCAAAACGGCCCGCGTCGCCCCCCCCAAACTGCTCGACGAAGCCATCACGGTGTCGTCCAAGTCGTTGCCCACGCCCGACGTGGTGAACCAGCTGGCGCAGAACTCGGCGTTGGGCGAGGTGCTGGCCACCGGCCTGCGCACCCTCAACAGCAACCCCCAGTGCAGCGAGACCGACTTGCGGTCGGCCATGGAAGGCGCCGGTCGCAGCGTTGCACACCGGCTTGAAAAGTACCTGTCGGCCCTGGCCACCATCGCCTCGGCGGCGCCCTTGCTGGGCCTGCTGGGCACGGTGATCGGGATGATCGAGATTTTTGGCTCGCAAGCGGGCACGGGTGGCATGGGCCAGGCCATGGGCGGCGGCAACCCCACCCAACTGGCGCACGGTATTTCGATTGCGCTGTACAACACCGCGTTCGGGCTGATCGTGGCCATCCCGGCGCTGATTTTCTGGCGCTACTTTCGCGCCCGGGTCGATGCCTATCTGCTGACGCTGGAACTGGCCTCCGAGCAGTTCGTGCGCCACATCCTGCGCCTGCGCAAGGTGAAGTGAGGCGGGCGATTCGCCTGTTGCCCTCCCGGCCTCCCGCCCTTTCAGAGCCTTGCCCATGAACTTCAGCCCCCGGCCCAAAAACGAGCCCGAGATCAACCTGATCCCGTTCATTGACGTGTTGCTGGTGATCCTCATCTTTCTGATGCTGACCACTACCTACAGCAAGTTCACCGAACTGCAGCTGACCTTGCCTGTGGCCGATGCCGAGCAACAGCGCGACCACCCCAAGGAAGTGATTGTTTCGGTGGCGGCCGATGGCCGCTATGCCGTCAACAAAACCGGCGTGGACGGCAAAAGCGTGGACGCCATCGCCCAGGCTCTGCGCACCGCCGCCAGCGCGGGGCGTGACAGCGTGGTGATCATCAGCGCAGATGCCATGTCGCCCCACCAATCGGTGGTGTCCGTGATGGAAGCCGCGCGCCGCGTGGGCCTGACGCAGATCACCTTCGCCACGCAGTCGTCGGCAGCGGGCCGCGCCGCCAGCCGCTGACGCACATGGCTGCCTCCGGGCCGCAGCCGCCCTCGGTGCCTTCGTCTCCGGCACCGTCGCCCTCCTCTTCCTCCTCTGCCCCGACACTTTCTGCGTCACGCGGCCTGCAGCAGGTCTGGCAGACGCGTGGATTGGCCGCCTGCGCGCTTGTGGCCCGTTTCGCTTGTGTATGGTGCCCTGGTACGGATACGCCAAGCCTTGTACCGGGCCGGATGGCGGAAGTCAGAACACCCAGGCCGGCCCGTCGTGGTGGTGGGCAACGTGATTGCCGGGGGCGCTGGCAAAACCCCTGTGGTGATTGCGCTCGTGCGGCACCTGCAAGCCCGAGGACTGCGCGCCGGAGTAATCTCACGCGGCTATGGTCGCAGCACCAACGACTGCAGAGTCGTCACGCCCGACAGCCCCGCCAGCGAGGTAGGCGATGAACCCGCCCTGATTGCGCGCAGCTTTAGCCCGGGGCCATCAGGAGGTGGCGTCCCTGTGTTTGTGGCTCCCCAACGCATCACCGCCGCCCGCGCCTTGCTCGCGGCCCACCCAGACACCGATGTGATCGTGTGCGATGACGGCTTGCAACACCTCGCCTTGCAGCGCGATCTCGAAATCTGCATCTTCAACGACCAGGGCATCGGCAACGGGTTTTTGCTGCCAGCCGGGCCACTGCGCGAACGCTGGCCGCGCACGATGGATTTGGTGTTGTATGCGGGTGGTATCGCCCCTGAGCAAACCGCGAGTCAGAATCCTGCGTTTGGCATGCGGCGCGATCTGGCTCCCTACGCTCTTCAATCCGACGGCAACCAGGTTCCGCTGTCCCAGCTGCAGGGCCAACCGCTGCACGCCGTTGCGGCAGTCGCCCGCCCGGAGGACTTCTTTGCGATGCTGCAGGCGATGGGTTTGACGCTCGCACACACGGAGCCTTTGCCAGATCACTATGATTTCAATAGCTGGGAGCGCTTATCAGACAAGCGCTACACCCTGATTTGTACGGAAAAAGATGCCGTCAAGCTGTGGGCGCAGCACCCCGATGCGTTGGCCGTGCCCCTGCAAGTGCTGATCGACCCTGCGTTCTTTACAGCCTTGGACGCGCGTCTGGACAGATGCCTTGCCGCGGCGCAAAGGACGCCAAAGCCGCCGCTATCATCCCCTTCTGCCTGAACGACCCCTCTCGGAAAGCCTGCCACCATGGACCCCAAACTGCTCGAACTGTTGGTCTGCCCCGTCACCAAGGGCCCGCTGACCTTTGAACGCGATGCACAAGAACTTGTCTCCCGCAGCGCGCGGCTGGCCTACCCGGTGCGCGATGGCATTCCGGTGCTGCTAGAAAACGAGGCCCGCACATTGACCGACGAGGAACTGGAGCAGTGAGCCACGCGGCCAACAGCGGCACACCCGGGGCCACCCCAGCCCCCCGATTTACCGTGCTGATCCCGGCACGCATGGCGTCCAGTCGCCTGCCGGACAAACCCCTGGCGGACATTGCCGGCCAGCCCATGGTGGTGCGCGTCGCCCGGCGCGCTGCGCAGAGCGCGGCAGCCCGCGTGGTGGTTGCCGCCGACGACGCCCGCATTCTGCAAGCCTGCGCCGACCATGGTGTCGAGGCGATCCTGACCCGTGCAGACCACGCGAGCGGCAGCGACCGCCTGGCCCAGGCCTGCACCGATCTGGGGCTGGATGGCGACGACATCGTCGTCAATGTGCAGGGTGATGAGCCGCTGATGGACCCGGACCTCATCAATGCCGTGGCCGCCCTGTTGCCCGCCCGACCTGAAGCCAGCATGGGCACCGCAGCGCATGCCATCGCGTCCCTTGCAGACTACACCAACCCGAATGTGGTGAAGGTGGTGCTGGACGCGCGGGGGTTGGCCCACTACTTCAGCCGCGCGCCTATCCCGTTCGCGCGTGACCTGCCGGACACCGCATGGTGGCAAGGTGCCGCCCAGGCCGCCGCGCCTGGTGTCGCCAGCCTTGCCGGGTTTGCGCCGCTTCGCCATGTCGGCATCTACAGCTATCGCGCGCGCTTCTTGCGGCAATTTCCCTCGCTTGCGCCTGCCCCGACCGAAGCTGTCGAGGCGCTGGAGCAGCTGCGAGCCCTGTGGCATGGCCATCCCATTGCCGTGCACCTAACCGCCGCAGCCCCGGGGCCCGGCGTGGACACGCCCGAAGATCTGGAGCGCGTGCGCCGTCTTTTTGGCTGAACGCTGCAGACCCACGCCGCCCATTGCCGAGCGTCGTCACACAGGCGTCTTTTATGGGTGCGAGCGGATGGGGCGTGTAAGTGAACGCAAGGGAGTCACATGCTATCCTCGCCCGCAACGAGAGCACCGCATCCCGGGCGCAGAGAACGGCTTAATGCAGTGTTTACGCTGGATGGCACGTACAAAAAGGATGGATTTTTGATCGTGGCAAGGCGCAAACCACAGCGATACCGGGCGGTATCGCGAGGATTTGCAACGCAGCCATGGTCGAAAAGACGCTTTTTTTCGGCCAGACAGCGTGAAACACTGCACTGATTGCCCTTCCAGCGTCCCCGCCAGCGGCGCCAACCGATTTCTAACCTTCGAGGACTTCCATGAGACTGATTTTGTTGGGCGCGCCTGGCGCCGGAAAGGGCACGCAGGCCACGTTCATCTGCCAGAAATACGGCATCCCGCAAATCTCCACCGGTGACATGCTGCGCGCAGCCGTGAAGGCTGGCACCCCCCTGGGCCTGCAGGCAAAGGCAGTGATGGATTCGGGTGCGCTGGTCAGCGACGACATCATCATTGGTCTGGTCAAGGAACGCATCACCCAGCCCGATTGCGCCCACGGATTTCTGTTCGATGGTTTCCCCCGCACCATTCCCCAGGCCGATGCGATGAAGGCTGCGGGCGTCAAGCTCGACTACGTGCTCGAAATCGATGTGCCCTTCGACGCGATCATCGAACGCATGAGCGGCCGCCGCTCGCACCCCGCCAGCGGACGCACCTACCACGTCAAGTTCAACCCGCCCAAGGTGGAAGGCAAGGACGACGTGACCGGTGAAGAGCTGATCCAGCGCGAAGACGACAAGGAAGAAACGGTGCAAAAGCGCCTGCAGGTCTACAGCGACCAGACGCGCCCCCTGGTGGACTACTACAGCAGCTGGGCAAAGGCCGAACCTGCTACAGCACCCAAGTACCGCGCCATCAGCGGCACGGGCAGCGTGGACGAAATCACCGCACGTGCCTTCGAGGCACTGGCCAGCTGATCTGAAACCGGCAGCCAGCGGCTAGCCCAATCAAAAAAAGCGACGCACTACCAAGGTGTGTCGCTTTTTTTGCTTTGAAGGGGGTACGAGAACCCCACTTCACGTCGACAAATCACATCAAGCGGGACCAGAGCGGAGTGCGTAGGCCTTGCCATCCACAAACAGGTATTCAGCGCGCAACACTGCCTCGCCTTTTTCCTCACGCAGGGTAAAACCCACCACAGACACCGCCGTGCCGGGCTTGATCTCTTGCACCTGCCAAGCCTGCATGCGGGTGAGCGGCGCCAGCTCTATCTCCCACATGCGGTCTTTGCGTGTGGGCAGGACGGTCTTCGCCAGCAGCGCCTTGCCGTCTACCGGCGAGGTCTGGGCAGGCACAGCCCGCTGCGCCAGATCAGCGGGCAGCTTCAGGCCAGCCGGCAACTCCAGTTCCAGCTCGGCATGCGGGTTCTGCCAGCGCACTTTGCGCACCGTGCCTTCCAGATAAATAGGGCGCTCAGGGTCAAAACTGCTCCAGCCATGGTGGGCGCGGGCGCCCAGTGGCAGGGCTGCTGCGAACACAAGCAGGTGACGACGTTGCAAGCTCATAGTGGTTCTCTCCTTGCTAAACATAAGCAATCCAGCGGCCACACACTACAACGGCCAGCCAGACCACGGTAGATGCGAGCATCTGCGCACGGGCCAGACCGTCCAGACGCGCCAGTGACCCGCGCCCATGGAACCACGCGGCGTTGCAGCCTGCAAGCATTAACAACAGCATCTTCAAGGTGAATACGCGGTTGCTGAGCAGTTCGGCAGGCTGCGTGGCAAACATCAACAGGCCCGATGCAGCCGCCAGCCCAAACCCGCATAACGCCACCGAAAGGCTCAAACGCGCCAAGTCCTTGATGGGCAATGCCGCACCCCGACCAAACACCCGCAGTTCTAGCAACACCAGGTTCCCCAGCAGCAGTGCGATGCCCACAATGTGCACCACCTCCAGCGCCGGGTAGGCCCAAACATGGGTCTTGAGAGAAGCAAACATGCGAAGCTCCGGCCCCTAGCGAAGGAGATCCAGCATGAGTGTGATGCGCGCCTTGACGGGGGACAGGCCTTGCGAATCCTGCAACATATCTCCAGGCTTGGGCAACACCTGCCCTTCGGGGCAGCGTGTAGCCCGCATCACCGCCACACCCGAGGTCTGGGCACGCACCAACGCTGCTTCAAGAAGGTGGTGAATCGTGCCGTTGCCCGTGCAGGCCACAACCAAACCCTGCACCCCATCGCCCACCAGCGCATCGACCAGGGAGCCGGTGGCTCCCGCATGGCTGACCACTATTTCCACGCGGGGCCAAGAATCGATATTTGCTATATTTTCAATAGCTATTGGCGCTTTACTATCAGGCGCTAGAGGCCAATTTTGCGTCAAACGCACCTGGCCTTCCTCCACAAACCCCAGGGGGCCAACGTCCGCCGACGTGAACGCATGCACGCGGTACGGGTGCACCTTTTGCACATGCCGTGCACCGTGCACCTCACCCGCCGCCACTGCCAGCACGCCCGTGGCGCCAGGCGCCATCGCTACAGCAACGGCATCGAGCAGGTTCTGCGGGCCATCGGGCGCCAATGCAGTGGCCGGGCGCATGGCACAGGTCAACACCACGGGCTTGCGGGCATCAAGAACTTCATGCAGAAACCAGACCGTTTCTTCCAGCGTATCGGTGCCATGGGTAATGACAATGCCCCGCACCTCGGGGTCTTTCAAATGGTGGGCGCAGCGCAGCGCCAAAGCTCGCCACACCTCGGTGTCCATGTCCTTGCTGTCGATCTGCGCCACTTGCTCGATCAGCAATTCGCCTGCCATCGCTTGCAGGCCGGGGACCGCGCCCAGCAATTGAGCCACCCCTATTTGGCCCGCGGTGTAGCCAATGTTGTCTCCTGCCTGCGCAGCGGTGCCCGCAATCGTGCCACCTGTGCCCAAAACCACAATTTTTTGCCCACTCACTTGCGCACTCCGAAAAACTGGTGAAAAATACAGTTACTGGATTAAAAAACAGTTGTTCGCCACTGTAACCGTCTCCACCGGAAACCACCATGCTCGACAACCCCAAACTCACCGCCCGCCAGCAACAGATTCTGGATCTCATCCAGACCGCCATTGCACGCACCGGTGCGCCCCCTACCCGCGCTGAAATTGCCACCGAGTTGGGGTTCAAGTCGGCCAATGCTGCCGAGGAGCATTTGCAAGCCCTGGCCCGCAAGGGCGTGATCGAACTGGTCAGCGGAACTTCGCGGGGTATTCGCCTACGCAGCGACACCGTTCGCTCCATCAATGCGGCACGTGGCAACCAGTTTCACCTTCCAATCCCCGGCTTGTCGCAGTTGGTGCTGCCCTTGGTGGGGCGTGTGGCTGCGGGCTCGCCCATTCTCGCGCAGGAACATGTCGACCAAACCTACAGTGTGGAAAACAGCCTTTTTCAGCACCGCCCCGATTACTTGTTGAAAGTGCGCGGCATGTCCATGCGCGATGCGGGCATCATGGATGGCGACCTGCTCGCCGTGCAATCCACCCGCGAGGCCCGCAACGGCCAGATCATCGTGGCTCGCTTGGGAGACGACGTCACCGTCAAGCGGCTGCGCCGCACCGCAACAGCCATTGAGTTGCTGCCTGAAAACCCCGACTACCCGGTGATCGTGGTCCAGCCCGGCGAGCCTTTTGAAATTGAAGGCCTTGCCGTCGGACTGATCCGCAACACCATGCTGATGTAGTCCATCCCTCTCTGTTTTGCTGCACCGCAGGTGGCGGGCGTTTGGCGTGTCTATGGTCTATTGCCGTTCATGCGCCAGCCCTGCGGTGTTGCTTCGCCTTGCAATCCTGCCTATGTCCAACCCCCGACCTTCGGAGTTTTCACATGGGAATTGCTTTGTCCACCCTCACCTTCTCTACTTTGCCCGCGCCGCTGCGTGCATGGACCCGCTGGTTGCAGCAGGTAATGCGCCTGGAGACCACGACGGGCTCTCCCCATCGCAGCGCTTCCGCAACAACGGCTTGCGCCGACTCCTTGCGCGGTCACGCCACCCCCCATCGCCACGAAACCGGGGGCGATGCCAAAGCGAGTGCGAATGTCCGCCCTGCTTTGCCTGCAAGCCACCGCCCGCTGCGTGGGAACTGGCCGTTTAACGTCCGTCCTCCGGTCACCGCAGCCGATGCGCCGGCTCGGCAGCAGACAGGGGCGACAAGGTCGTTTCTCCCGGCTTCGTCGCCGGCAAGCCGCAGAGACACCTTTTTTGCAGCGCTCGCCACAGAGGGGAGTTCACACCGGCCTGCCAGAGTGTTCCGCAGGGCGTCCGACGCTGGCACTGGCCGACTTGTCATCGCGGGCCGCATGGCCGATGTGTGCGCAGAGCTGGACCGGATGGCTGCATCCGAGGGGTTGCGAACTCAGTAAGGGGCGGAAAGCGAAGATTGCCAAGGCTGAACGATTGCTTCAAGCGCCACATTGCGCACAAATTAAGTCGGCCTTGCGGAGCGCGCTCTCCGCACCGCTTCGCTGGTGATCTTTATATGTGGTGACATCTGGTGCGCGCGGCAAATCTGCATCCAGCCCAAATCAACACTCCGTCACCAAAAGCGAAGCATTTTGCGGAGTTGCGGCACCGTCCGGTACGGTGCGGCTTTGCTCGCCAAGGCACAATGTCGGGATGAATATTGTGATACTCGACGACTACCAGGACGCAGTGCGCAAACTCCATTGCGCCTCCCGGCTCGACGCATATACCGCCAAGGTTTACACCAACACCGTCAAAGGATTGGGCCAACTCTCCGTGAGGCTCAAGGATGCGGACATCATTGTTTTGGTCAGAGAGCGCACCCAGATCACCCGCCAGTTGGTGGAGAAGCTGCCCCGCCTGAAGCTCATTGCCCAGACTGGCAAGATTGGCAGCCACATTGATGTTGCCGCGTGTACAGAGCGCGGTATTGCGGTGGCGGAAGGGGTCGGTTCCCCAGTGGCGCCCGCTGAGCTGACGTGGGCACTGGTCATGGCGGCAACCCGCAGGTTGCCGCAGTACATCTCCAATCTCAAACATGGCGCTTGGCAACAGTCGGGGTTGAAGACCGCCTCCATGCCACCCAACTTTGGACTGGGCAGCGTATTGCGCGGCAAAACGCTGGGTATCTGGGGGTATGGCCGCATCGGGCAACTGGTAGCGGGCTACGGTCGAGCGTTTGGCATGAATGTCCGGGTGTGGGGCCGCGAGGCTTCTCGCGCGCAGGCACTGACCGATGGCTACCAGGCGGCCACGACGCGCGAGGAATTCTTTGCGCAGTGCGATGTGATTTCGCTGCACCTTCGGCTCAACGATGAAACCCGTGGAATCATCTCGCTGGAAGACTTGTCGAGCATGAAGCCCACATCGTTACTGGTCAACACCTCCCGTGCAGAGTTGATTGAGCCGGATGCATTGATTGCGGCCCTCAACCGCGGTCGCCCTGGGATGGCAGCGGTGGATGTGTTTGAGAGTGAACCCATCTTGCAGGGACATGCCCTTTTGCGGCTCGAGAACTGCATTTGCACGCCCCATATTGGGTACGTAGAGCAAGACAGCTACGAGCTGTACTTTGGCGCCGCCTTCGACAACGTCATCAACTTCATCAAGGGCACGCCTACCAATATCGTGAACCCCGGCTCACTGCAGGTGCGGCGGTAGGAATTTTCACCACAGGCTCTGCTCAGTTGACTCGCGCTACGCCGTGGGTCTGAGAAAAGCGCGGCCGTAAGACCACCGGCGCACAAAAAAAGGCTTCCCGAAGGAAGCCTTTTTTGCAGCTGCAGCAGGGCACCAGAGTGCCCTGTTGAGTGAAGCGCTCTATTACAGAGGCGTCTTCTTGCCGTCCTTGTAAACGTACAGCGTGATCGAAGGATTCTTCATTTCGCCGTTGGGTTCGAAGGCGATCGCGGAAGTCACGCCCTTGAAGTTCGACTTGGCCAATTCGTTCACGTATACCTTGGGATCCACCGAGTTGGCGCGCTTCATGGCGTCTACCAGCAAGAAGGTAGCGTCGTAGGTGTAAGGGCTGTAAACCTGGAACTGGTTGGGGTACTTGGCGTCGTACTTAGCCTTCCAGGCCGTACCGCCAGGCATCTTGGCCAGCGAGGAGCCGCCTTCAGCGCAGATCACGTTGCCCAGGGTCTTGGCACCGGCAGCCAGCTTGGCGATTTCCGATGTACAGACACCGTCACCACCAAAGTACTTGACGTTGCCCATGCCCAGCTGTTCCATCTGGCGCAGCATAGGACCAGCCTGGGGGTCCATACCGCCGTAGAACACAGCATCAGGGTTCTTGGACTTGATGGCGGTCAGGATGGCCATGAAGTCAGTGGCCTTGTCGGTCGTGAACTGCTCGTCCACCACCTTCATGCCCTTGGCAACTGCCGTCTTCTTGAACACGTCTGCCACGCCTTGGCCGTAAGCGGTACGGTCATCGATGATGGCAACGGTCTTGAGCTTCAGCGTGTCCACAGCGTAAAACGCCAGACCAGCGCCCAGAGCGTTGTCGTTGGCGATGATACGGAAGGTGGTCTTGTAGCCGGGCTTCGTCAGGTTGGGATTGGTCGCAGCGCCAGTCACCATTGGAATACCGCAGTCGTTGTAGACCTTGGACGCAGGAATGGTGGTACCGGAGTTGAGGTGACCGACAACGCCAGCAACTTTGGAGTCGCACAGCTTTTGTGCAGCAGCCGTGCCCTGCTTTGGATCGGCGGCGTCGTCTTCGGCTTGAAGTTCAAATTTGATCTTCTTGCCACCAATGGTGACGCCTTGAGCGTTCAGCTCTTCAATGGCCATGCGGGCGCCATTTTCGTTGTCCTTGCCGTAGTGGGCTTGGGCGCCGGAAACCGGAGCCACGTGGCCGATCTTGACCACCTGCTCTTGTGCAGAGGCCACACCAGCAGCAGCCGCGATAGCAGCAACCACGGTCAGTTTCAACTTCAATTGCATATCAATCTCCAGTAAAGATAAACGCTGAGAATATTCTTGTGTCTCAACGCAGGCGAACATATCGCAATTTACGGGCCAGATCATTAGGGAACACGATTAAACGAGAGAGAAACCACAGGGGAATACCCTGTCATCCCTTGATCACCACGGGCGTACCACTCGCCAATTCGTCGGCCACGGCCTCGTAAACCGCATGCCGAACCACCGATTCAATCTCTTCCCGCAGGCGCGGAAGCACCGATCGGGTTTGCTCTTGCACCACTGTGGCGATCGCTTCGCGCAAGCGCTGATCAAGCACCACATCCACGCGCTGCATCACCCGGTGCACCATGTACTCCTCCATGCCTTCAGGCATGGGGCGAGCGACTGGAGTGACAGCGGGAGTACCACTGGCAGCAGGTTGGGCAAACGTTGGCTCTGAGCGAAGATCAAGGCCTGAGGCGGGCCGCGACGTCAGTACATGAGGAGACGCTGGCATAGACGGGGCAGACGTCGGCGATAGCATTTCTGCGAATGCAGCTGCAGATGCAGATGCGGGCGCAGCGGTTGCAACAGATCTTGAAGTTGATCCCGCCGTAGGCCCCGGTGTCGCAGCAATAGCAGGCCGCGCTACCAGGGGCGGAGGCGATGACAGATTGGGTCGCGGCACGACGGGCGTGGCCGCTGGTGGTGGCCGCACCACCTGAGACACTGCAGGCGACGGGCGGGCCGCTGCTGGGGGAGCAGGCGATGCGGCGGGCGATGAAGACACCCGCGCAGCCGCTGGTGGCGACATCACCGTCGTACGCACAGTCTCTGTTGCGCCAGGATGGACGGGACTGAGGGAAGCGACGTCCGGTGTCTGCACCACTTCGGTGAGGGTGGGCACAAAACGCGGCGGGGTTCGAGGAGGCAGCGCCATCAATTCGCTTTCAGCACCAGGTCGTGGCGCGTGATGGCATAGCCGCGGGATGCATAGTGCTTCCACCGCGCTCGCGCTGCACTGCGATCAGCTTCATCCTGTGCGCTCACCACTTCGACCAATCGGTCAAATCGGCCGAACCCCTCGGGAACATCCGCATTCAAATTCAGCAACACCTCGTGGTGCGGGGAACGACCCGCGTCTGTAGCCAGCAACACCGGCGATGCATGGATCATTTCCTCGTCCGCGTCGTCCCGGCAATGGGCCACAAAATCTTGCGGCGCCAGGGTCCAGAGCATTCGATCCAAGGCCTCCAGCATTTCTGCAGGGCCAGCTATCACCAGCCGGGCACCACTGCGCTGTACTTTGCGAGCAAAGCGACACGCGTAGGCCAGCTTGTCTGGCGCGTTGAAGTGGAAAGCGACCTCAGTCATGGTGTGGCCCCCGCCCAATGGCGGTCAAACAGCCTTGGCCCGGGCGGGGCGTTTCGTTGCTGGCTTGGCCGTAGCGCGCGGCGTCGGCGCTTTGGCTTGGTTCAGGATGTACTGCACCAAAAGCCCGACAGGGCGACCGGTGGAGCCCTTGGCGGCCCCGCCTTTCCATGCCGTACCCGCTATGTCCAGATGGGCCCATGGCATGTCACCTACAAACTTTTGTAAAAACTTGGCTGCAGTGATCGAGCCGCCCGCACGCCCCGCCACGTTACCCATGTCCGCAAAATTGCTCTTGAGACCATCTGCATAGTCATCGTCCAGCGGCATGCGCCAGCACAGGTCCTGTGCCTCGTTGCCAGCGTCCTGCAGTGCAGAAGCCAGCGCATCATTGTTAGAAAACAGCCCGCTGCGCACGCCGCCCAGGGCGATCACACAGGCACCGGTCAGCGTGGCGATATCGATCACGGCCGCGGGCTTGAAGCGGGTTGCGTACGTCAGCGCGTCGCACAGCACCAGGCGTCCTTCCGCATCGGTGTTGAGAATTTCAATGGTCTGGCCGCTCATGCTGGTCACGACGTCACCCGGTTTCACCGCGCGACCATCGGGCATGTTTTCGCATGCAGGGATCAATCCCACCACATTGATGGCTGGCTGCAGTTCACCCAGCGCGCGGAACACGCCCAGCACGCTGGCGGCGCCGCACATGTCGAACTTCATTTCGTCCATCTCGGGCGCAGGTTTGATGGAGATTCCACCCGTATCGAACGTAATGCCCTTGCCCACCAGCACCACTGGCGCCTTGTCCTTGGTCGCGCCGTTGTAGCGCAGTTCGATAAAACGCAGGGGCTCTTCAGAGCCACGCGCCACCGCCAGAAACGCGCCCATTTTCAGCCGCCCCACTTCGGCGGGGCCCAACACCTTGCACTGGATCCGCGGCAGCTTGGCCAGCGTCTTGGCCGCATCGGCCAGCAAAGTGGGTGTGGCATGGTTGGCTGGGCGATTGCCCCATTCGCGTGCAAACTCGACCCCTGCGACCAGCGCCACCCCGCTGTCAAACCCTTCGCGCGCATCGGCCGCGTTGGGCACTGCCACCACACAGCGGCTCAGGCTGCGGGCCTCCACCTTCGACTTGGTGCTGGTGTACACATAGCTGGCCTCGGCCACCGCCTGCACCACCGCACACACAGAACCCGGTTTGACGGCACCGGCAAAACATACAACAACACGCTTGGTCTGGGGTGCCTTGATGGCAGATCCCACCGCCAACACCGCTTGACGCGCCGCGCGTGCAGAACCGTCGCCAGCGCCCACCAAGACCACCCGGCGGGCCGCTACCGCGGGCGCTTGGTACATCTGCAGATGTTTGCCCGCCTTGACAGAAAGATCTCCATTCTTGAGCGCCAGCGCGGCCAATGCCGACAACGCATCCTGCCCGGGCTTGAAGCCCTCCGGAATCAACACGACCAGAAGGTCGCATTTTTCGGAGACAGCCGCAGCCAGTTCAAGGGTCTTGAGATCAAAGTTCATAATCGGTGTTTTCCTTTTGAGCGTGCTATGCACTTTCACGGTGCACTCAAAAGTGCATAGCAAGCTCTTAGCCAATGTTATTCGATTCATCCATCCGCAAAGAGTTGGCCCGCAGCTTTGGCGCGACGCTCGTGGTGCTGGTGACTGTGGTCATGACCATGATGCTCATCCGCACCTTGGGTCAGGCATCCAAAGGCAGCGTCAGTCCTTCTGACGTCATGCTGGTCATGGGTTTCACCGTGCTCGGGCAGTTGCCCACCATTCTCAGCCTCAGCCTCTTCATCGCCGTGGTCGGCACCCTGTCGCGCATGTACCGCGACAGCGAGATGGTCATCTGGTTCGCCAGCGGGCGTGGACTCATCAGCCTTCTCAAGCCCCTGGTGCGTTTTGCCTGGCCAGTGATGGCGGTCATCGCCGTGCTGTCGCTGTTGGTGTGGCCCTGGGCCAATTCGCAGATTCAGGAACTTAGAACCCAGTACGAGCAGCGCAGCGACATCGACCGCATTGCGCCGGGAGAGTTTCAGGAGTCCAGCAACGGCAGCCGGGTGTTCTTCATCGACAAGGACACACCGGACACCCAGGCTGGCAACAACGTTTTCATTGCCGCCACCGACGGTGTGCGCGAATCCGTCACATCCGCACGCAGTGCCCGGCTGGAAACTCAGAACGGCGAGCGCATGGCTTTGCTGAGCGACGGTCAGCGGCTGGAAACCTCGCGCGACAAACCCGGCGTCAAAATCAGCGAATTCGTCGAATACGGCACCCGGATTGGCTCGGCCCCCACAGGCTCGGCGGCAGAACTCTCCGTCAAGACCCGGGCTACGCACGAACTTCTGATGCAACCCCTCCCCGCCTACCGTGCAGAATTGGGCTGGCGACTTGGGCTGGCGTTCGCCGCCCTCAACTTTGTGGTGCTGGGACTGGCCGTGGCGAGCGTCAACCCGCGCGCCGCGCGCAGCACCGGGCTGGTGTTTGCGCTTTTCGGCTTTATCGTCTACTACAACCTCATGACCCTGGGGCAAAGCTGGGTCGGCGCGGGTCGGCTGGGACTTGTCAGCTTCATGGTGATGCTGCATGGCGGCATGCTGTTGATGTCGCTGCTGGTGCTGGCGGCACGGCACAACCAATGGACGGTGGCCAGCCTCTGGCGCGCCAAGGCACCGCGGCCGCCCAGGAGCCCCGCATGAAAACCATCCGCCGCCTGATACACCGCGAAGCACTGTTCGCCGTCACCTTTGTCACCGCGGGCTTTCTGGCCCTGTTCTTCTTCTTTGACCTGGTGGATGAGCTGCGCTGGGTGGGACGCACCGGCGCCGACGGCTATCAGCTGTCGCACGCCTTCTTGTTTGTGGTGCTCAGCATTCCCAGTCACCTCTACGAGCTGCTCCCCATCACGGTGCTCATCGGCACCATCTTTGTGATGGCGCGCCTGGCGCAAAGCTCGGAATTCACCATCATGCGGACCAGTGGCATGGGGCCGTGGCGGGCATTACGCACACTGCTCACGCTGGGCGGATTTTTTGTGTTGCTGACCTTTGCCATCGGTGACTATGTAGCGCCCTGGACGGACCGCGCCGCCCAACTCGTCAAAGTGCGATACCTTGGCAGTCTGACGACAGGCGCCACCGGCGCCTGGCTCAAAGAGCGGCAAGAAGACCGCTCCTATGCGGTCAACGTGCGCGCGTTGACCACCGACGGCGGCATGCTCGACGTGCGCATTTTCGAGTTTGACGCTCGGGGGCGCCTCGCCTCTCAAACCCGCGCAGCATCGGGTCAGTTTGGGTCCGACGGCGCGTGGGAGCTTGAAACCGTGCAACGCAGCCGTTTCGAACAACGGGGCAGCGACGAGGCGCGCGTGGAGCACCTGGATGCCCCCACGCTGCAGTGGCCCACCCGCATCAGCGCCGACATGGTGGCCGCCTCGCTGCTCAAGCCGGACCGCATGGCCACCATTGACTTGTTCCAGTACATCATGCATCTGGACGCCAATGGCCAGTCGTCTCAACGCTACGAGATCGAGTTCTGGCGCAAGGTGTTTTACCCGCTGAGCTGCCTGGTGATGGTGGTGCTGGCCCTGCCCTTTGCCTACCTGCATTTCCGCTCGGGCGGCATCGCGGGCTATGTGTTTGGCGGGGTGATGGCGGGCATCAGCTTCTTCTTGCTGAACAACGTATTCGGCTACGCAGGCAACCTGCAGAACTGGTCACCGTGGCTCACCGCCGCCGCGCCGGGGCTCATCTATTCGGTGCTCTCGCTGGCCGCCTTCGGCTGGCTGGTGCTACGCCGGTAACCATATTTCAAGCCTTTTGGACCTCTAACGCTTATGCAGCAAGCGCAAGCAGCTATCATTTTGTTCGCACACGGCTCCCGTGATCCACTGTGGCGCGTGCCGTTGGAGGCCGTTGCGGCACGCATCGCCACGCAGCAACCCGACAAGCCCGTCCTTTGCGCGTACCTGGAACTGTGCACACCGTCGCTCGCAGACGCCGCCAGCCAACTCGCCGCACAGGGCGCCAGCGAGGTCACGGTGGTGCCCATGTTCCTGGGCACTGGCAAACATGCGCGTGAAGACCTGCCCCTGCTGGTGCAGGAGCTGCGCGCCGCCCACCCCGGCGTTCAATTCCATGTGCAGACCGCCATCGGCGAAGACCCGCGCATGACCGCGTTGATGGCAGAAATCGCGTGCGAGGCGCCCCAAAGCTGAGGTTCTGCCAATATCTCTTAGATGCGTGCAGCATAATGATGCAACCCTTTAGGCGATATCAGATATGAACCTGCACCAATTCCGCTTCGTTCAAGAGGCCGCCCGCCGCAACCTCAACCTGACCGAAGCCGCCAAGGCCCTGCACACCTCCCAGCCGGGCGTTTCCAAGGCCATCATCGAGTTGGAAGAAGAACTGGGCGTGGACATCTTTGCCCGCCACGGGAAACGCCTCAAGCGCATCACCGAGCCCGGCCAGCACGTGCTCAAAAGCATCGAAGTCATCATGCGCGAGGTGGGCAACTTGAAGCGCATTGGCGAGCAGTTCAGCGCGCAAGACAGCGGCACCCTCAGCATCGCCACCACCCACACCCAGGCTCGCTATGTGCTGCCCGTGCCCGTGGCCCGCCTGCGCGAGGCCTATCCCAAGGTCAACATCAGCCTGCACCAGGCCACGCCGCACGAGGTGGCGCGCATGGTGATCGACGAAGTGGCCGAGATCGGCATGGCCACCGAATCGCTGGCTGACTACCCCGAACTCGTCACCCTGCCCTGCTACGAATGGCAGCACGTGCTGGTCGTGCCCAACGACCACCCGCTGGCGCAGAAGGAACGCATCGGTCTGGACGACCTGGCACACGAAGCACTCATCACTTACCACCCCTCGTTCACCGGCCGGGGCAAGATCGACCAGGCCTTTGCCGCCCGCAAGCTGCAGCCGCGCATCGTGCTCGAAGCCATCGACTCCGACGTGATCAAGACCTACGTGCGCCTGGGCCTGGGCATTGGCATCGTGGCCGAAATGGCCATGCGCGACGACCCGGTGGGCGACCTGGCTGTGCGCCCTGTGGGCCACCTGTTTGGTCAGAGCGTGGCCCGCGTTGCGTTCAAGCGCAGCGCCTACCTGCGCAACTTTGTCTATAAATTTGCGGAACTGCTCAGCGACCGGCTGAGCCGCGACCTTATCGCCCGTGCGATGACGGGGCACGTCAACGACTACGAGCTTTGAAACACCCCCTGAGCCGCTTCGCGCTGTCCCCCTCTCGGGGGACGCCGCCAGTGGCCTGGCAAAGCCAGTTCCACGGCGTCTGCTGGCTTGCCTGCTCCGCGACCTTCAGATCGACAAACGCTGCGCCGATTTCCAATGATTGACACCCGCAAAGACCCTTCATTCCCCAGCAAGCTGCCCCACGTCGGCACCACCATCTTCACGGTGATGTCGGCCCTGGCCACCGAACACAAGGCCGTCAACCTGGGCCAGGGCTTTCCGGACTTTGAATGCGCCCCTGAGTTGGTGAACGCCGTCACCCAGGCCATGCAAGCGGGCCACAACCAGTATCCGCCCATGCCCGGCATCCCCGCGCTGCGCGAGGCCGTGGCCCGCAAGATCGAGGCACTGCACGGCCGGGCCTACAACCCCAACGCCGAAATCACCATTACTGCGGGCGCCACGCAGGCCATCATCACGGCCATCCTGGCCGTCGTGCACCCGGGCGACGAAGTGATCGTGCTCGACCCCTGCTACGACAGCTACGTGCCCAACATCGACCTGGCCGGTGGCAAGGCGGTGCGCGTGCCGCTCACGCCGGGCACCTTCCGCCCCGACTTTGCCAAGATCAGCGCCGCCATCACGCCGCGCACCCGCGCCATCCTCATCAACAGCCCGCACAACCCCAGCGCCACCATCTGGACGGCCGAGGAAATGCGCCAGCTCGAAGACCTGCTCGCGCCCCACCGACATCCTCCTCATCAGCGACGAGGTGTACGAGCACATGGTGTTCGACGGTGTCGAGCACCAGAGCGCCGCGCGCTTTGCAGGCCTGGCCGCCCGCGCCTTCATCGTGTCGAGCTTTGGCAAGACCTTCCACGTCACCGGCTGGAAGGTCGGCACTGTGGCCGCCCCTGCCGCACTGATGGCCGAGTTCCGCAAGGTGCACCAGTTCAATGTGTTCACCGTCAACACACCGGTGCAGCACGGCCTCGCCGCCTACCTGCAAGACCCCACACCCTATCTGCAGCTGCCCGCTTTCTACCAAGCCAAGCGCGACCTGTTCCGTGAGGGACTTGCGGGCTCGCGCTTCAAGCTGCTGCCCAGCACCGGCAGCTACTTCCAGTGCGTGGACATTTCGGCCATCAGCGATTTGAACGAGGCCGATTTCTGCCAGTGGCTCACCCGCGAAGTGGGCGTGGCGGCGATCCCGCTGTCGGCGTTCTATGGCGACGGGTTTGACCAGCGCGTGGTGCGGTTCTGCTTCGCCAAGAAGGACGAGACGCTGCGCGCCGCGCTGGAGAGGCTGCGCAAGCTGTGATCTGCAGGGCCTTTTGAGGCCCTACCGGCTCTGCCTTGCCAGCCACACCCCCGCAACCGCCAACGCCATCCCCGCCAGCGCCCAGCCGGTGAGCGTTTCGCCAAACATGGCCCACGCGATCAGCGCCGTGGTGGGCGGTGTCAAATAGAACAGGCTGGCCACGTTCACTGCGCCGCCCCGGCGGATGAGCAGGTTCAGCAGGCTCACGGCCCCCAGCGACAACACCAGCACCAGCCAGCCAAGCGCAAACACGAACTCACCGCTCCATGTGATCGCCATGGTTTCGGTGGCGTAGGCCAGCACCGCCATGGCAATGGCACACGGCAGGTACTGGATCACCGAGCCCGTGCGCAGATCGAACGAAGGGCAGAACCGCTTTTGGTACAGCGTGCCAGCCGTGATGCCCAGCAGCGCGACCACCGCCGGCAGCAGCATGCCCAGCAAAGCGCCCGCTGGCACCGTAGCCACCTTGCCGGCCACCACCAGCGCCACGCCGGAAAAGCCCAGCGCCAGACCCGCCCATTGCGCAGGCCGTACCTTTTCACCCAGCAACGCCCCCGCAACCAAAGCAGTCAGCAATGGCTGCAAGCCCACCACCAGCGCCGTGATGCCCGACGGCAGCCCATGCCCAATGGCAATGAACACCCCGCCCAGGTACACGCCGTGCACCAGCAGGCCCGACACCCCGATGTGCAACCAGGCCTTGCCCGACGGCGGCCAGGGTGCACGCGCCACAGCCACCACGGCCAGCATGAGCACGATGACGATGGCAAACCGCAGCGCCAGAAAGGTCAGCGGCTCCACATACGGCAGCCCTAGCTTGGCGCCGATAAAGCCGGTGCTCCACAGCGCAACAAAAAGCAGAGGGACAAACGAATCGAGCGGACTGGAAGCGCTGGGACGGAGCGGAGTGGCCTGGGTCATAAAAAGGAGAAACGAGGTATCGTGAAGCGGCGTGTCCACCGCAGGAACCCGAAATACTAGAAAGGCCAAGGCGTGGCGAGGCACTGGCGCCGGGTGAGCATGATCGTACCTTGCGGGCGATTTCGCTTGGGGCGCAATGCGCGCCTCCCACATTAGTTGGCTGAGTGATGACTACCGCGCAGCGCGTTCAGTGCGAGCTTCTGGCGCTCCAAGTCCGACATGCTCCCAGCACTGGCGCGCAACGAATGACGAAAAACTTGCCGGGCGTGCCTGCCTTTGTGAGCGCTGGCAGCGCGTACCGCCAACGGCCTGCGACATAAGGCACAAGGGGCGCCAAGCGCCAGATCGACATCGCAAATCCGAACGTTGCAGCAGCGATTTTTGCAGCCGCGGATTCAAGTACGAAGTGCGCGAGTCTCAAATCTAAGCGGAGTGGTCTCCATCCCGTAGAACACCTCATGGGGAGTGCTCCAGCCCAGACACTTGCGGGGGCGGTGGTTCAGTGCATAGACGGCTGTATCGACCTGGCTTTGCTGGACTCCTGCCAGGCTCATGCATTTAGGGAAGTACTGGCGCAGCAGCCCATTGTGGTTCTCGTTCAAGCCGCGCTCCCACGAGCAGTACGGATGTGCAAAGTACACCTTCGCTTGCAGGCATCTCGCAACGAACTCGTGGTCCGCAAACTCCTTGCCGTTGTCCAGCGTGATGGTCTTGCAGCGCTCTTTGTGGGGCCGCAGCAGATCAATCATCGCCTGGCCCACCAAAGCGCTGGTGCGCCTGGGCAAGGCAGCTGCAAGGGTGTAGCGTGACTTGCGCTCCACCAGCGTGACCAGCACTCCCTGATGACCGCACCCAATGACCGTGTCGCCCTCCCAGTCGGCAATGCGGCTTCGTTTGTCTACAACCTTGGGGCGCCAGTCAATGCGCACCCGCACGTGCAGGTACGTCCGGCGATGCAGATCGAGGCCTGACGCAGCGCGCCGATGGGAAATCGGCTACAGCAGCACGATGTCGTACTGCTCCTGCCCCATCGCGCTCTCGGATTGCAGCGAGATCGGCTTCTTGATGAAATCAGAGAGGCCGGCCAAGTGCTGGCTTTCTTCGTCCAGAAACAGCTCCACCACGCGGGGCGAGGCCACCACTCGAAACTCACGCGGGTTGAACTGGCGCGCCTCGCGCAGGATCTCGCGCAGGACGTCATAGCACACGCTGCGCGCGGTCTTTACGCTGCCCTTGCCCTGGCAAGCCTCGCAGGGCTCGCACAGCATGTGGGCCAGCGATTCCCGGGTGCGCTTGCGCGTCATCTCCACCAAACCCAGTTGCGAGAAGCCACCTGCCATGGTCTTCACACGGTCGCGAGCAAGCTGCTTTTTGAACTCCGCCAGCACGGCCTGCTGGTGGTCGTCGCGCACCATGTCGATGAAGTCCACGATGATGATGCCGCCCAGGTTGCGCAGGCGCAGCTGGCGCGCAATGGCCTGCGCGGCCTCCAGGTTGGTCTTGAAGATGGTGTCGTCAAAATTGCGGGCGCCCACATAACCACCGGTGTTCACGTCGATGGTGGTCAGCGCCTCGGTCTGGTCCACGATGAGGTAACCGCCAGACTTCAGATCGACCCGGCGGCCCAGGGCCTTGGCGACTTCTTCGTCGATGGAGTACAGGTCGAAGATGGGCCGCTCGCCCTTGTAATGCTGCAGCTTGCCCACGGCGGCGGGCATGAACTCCTGCCCAAATGCGCGCAGGCGCTGGAACTGCTCCATCGAATCGATGCGAATGGTCTGGGTGTGGTCGCCCACCAAGTCGCGCAGCACGCGCTGCAGCAAATCCAGGTCCTGGTGCAAAAGCGACATGGCGGGCAGCTTGAGCGATGCCTCCTTGATGCGCGCCCAGGTTTTGCGCAGATAGGCGATGTCTTCGGCCAACTCGGCGTCGGTGGAATCCTCGCCATTGGTGCGCAGGATGAAGCCGCCACCACCGCCCGTGGATTTATCGCCCACCAGCGCCTGCAGCCGCGCGCGCAGCGCATCGCGTTCGGCGGGCGGGATCTTCTGCGACACGCCCACATGGTCGTCCTGCGGCAGAAACACCAGCAGGCGCCCAGCCACGCTGATCTGCGTGGAAAGTCGTGCGCCCTTGGTGCCAATCGGGTCCTTGATGACCTGCACCATGAGCGCCTGGCCCTCGAACACCTGCTTTTCAATCGGCACCTGCGGCTCGTTCTTGCGGGCGAACGCGGGCGGCTCGCCATCGGGCTGGCGCTGCCAGACATCGGCCACATGCAAAAACGCCGCGCGCTCCAGGCCAATGTCGATAAAGGCCGACTGCATGCCCGGCAGCACCCGCGACACCTTGCCCAGGTAGACATTGCCAACCAAACCCCGCTCCAGCGTGCGCTCTACGTGCAGCTCTTGCACTGCGCCGTGTTCCACCACGGCCACGCGGGTTTCCTGGGGGGACCAGTTGATCAGGATGTCTTGTTGCATGGCTTCTTCTTTTCTTGAATCGGTAACGTTCTCGCTGCCCGTGGAAACACCCCTGCGCCAGACCAGGGCCGCCGGGGAACTGGCTTTGCCAGGCCCCTGGCGGCGTCCCCTTGGGGGGAAGGCGCCGCAGGCGACTCAGGGGGGATTCATATCTGAAAGCCCGCTGCACGAAGCAACTGCGCGGTCTCGAACATGGGCAGACCCATGATGCCCGAATAGCTGCCTGCCAGGTGTTCCACATGCGCTGCCGCCCGGCCCTGAATGCCATACGCCCCCGCCTTGCCCAGAGGCTCGCCCGTCGCCACGTAGGCATCAATCTGTGCGGGCGTCATGGCGGCAAAGGTGACCCGCGATACTGACAGTGCCGAAAGACGCTTGGGGCCGACCTGCAGCGCCACGGCGGTGAGCACGCGGTGCTCATGTCCCGCCAGTTCGCCCAGCATGCGGGCCGCATGTTCGGCGTCGTCGGGCTTGCCGTAGATGGTTCGGCCCAGTGCCACCGTGGTGTCGGAACACAGGATGGGCGCATCGGGCAAGCCACGGCGCGCACGCCGCGCCATGGCGGCGTCCAGCTTGAGGCCGGTCACACGCTCCACATAGGCTGGGGGTGCTTCGCCGGGCAAGATCACCTCGATGGCTTCAGCGTCTTCGGCCTCGTCGCCGTCCACGTTGGGCAACAACAGTTCGTGGCGCACGCCCAGTTGTTCGAGCAGCTGGCGGCGGCGCGGGCTTTGGGAGGCAAGGTAGATGAAGTCAGGCATGAACGGATTTATAGTCAAAATCGGCTCTAGCGCTTATCCAGCATGCGCTAGTAGCTATCAATAAAATAGTAACGCATGCAGCACACCCGCGTGTCAGCACCTCACTCGCGGTGGTAGGGGTGCCCGGCATTCACCGACCACGCGCGGTATAGCTGCTCGATGAGCAGCACCCGCACCATGGCGTGGGGCAAGGTCAGGTCAGACAGGCGAATGCGCTCGTGCGCGCCCTGGCGAAACGCGGGGTCCAACCCGTCGGGGCCGCCGATGACCAGGGCCACGTCGTCACCGCCCAGTTGCCAGCCCTTCAGCCGCTCGGCCAGGGCCTTGGTGGTGAGGTTGGTGCCGCGCTCGTCCAGCGCCACCACGCGCGTGCCGCGCGGGATGGCGGCTTCAATGCGCTCGCGCTCGGCGGCGTACAGCGTTTCCAGCGTCTTGGAGCCGCGCGGTTCGGTCTTGACGGCTTTGAGTTCGACCTTGAGCTCCGGCGGAAAACGCTTGGCGTAGTCGTCGTACGCGGTCTGCGCCCAGTCGGGCACGCGCTGGCCCACAGCCACGATCAGCAGTCTCATGGCAAGTCAGGCGCGGCGCGCAGGTGCGGTTGTGGGTCGCCGATGGGCCGAGGCACCGATCACTTGCGGCCTGGCGCCCTCTTGGCTGCAGGCTTGGCGGCTGCTCCGCCGCGTGCGGACGTGGGCTTGGCACCCGTCTTGGCGGCCGCAGCGGTCTTGCTGCGGGGGGCCGATGGCTTGACCACCACGGTCTTGATCGGTGCCTTGGTGGCTGCGGGCTTCTTGGCGGCAGTCGTTGGCTTCGTGGTTGCTTTGGCCGGTGCGGCCTTGGCAGTGCTGCTGCGTTTTGCGGGCGCCTTGGCTGGGGCTTTCGCAGTCGTCTTGGCGGCAGGTTTTGCAGCAGATTTGGCAGGAGCCGCTGCGGGCTTGGCGGCTGTTTTGGCGACGGCCTTGACCGTGGCCTTGCCCGACCGGGCAGCTACTGTAGGGGCCGCCGTCTTTTTGGCAGGCGCCTTGCCAGCGGCCTTGGCGTCCGACTTGGCGGCCTTCTGGGCCGACTTCTTTTCGGCCAGCTCAGTGGCGGCGCTGGAGACTGGCTTGGCTGCACCCAGCTTCAGGCGCACCGGCGTGTCGCCCCAGAGCTCTTCCAGGCGGTAGTACTGGCGGATGGCGGGCTGCATGATGTGCGCCACGGCGGCGCCGCAGTCCACGATGATCCATTCGCCGTTGTCTTCGCCTTCGATGCGCGGCTTGGTGAAGCCCGCTTCTTTCACCGCGTCGCGCACGCTGGCGGCCAGGGCCTTGGTCTGGCGGTTGGAGGTGCCCGATGCCACGATCACCCGTTCAAACAGCGGCGAGAGATGCTCGGTGTTGAAGACCTGGATGTCTTGCGCCTTGACGTCCTCCAGGCCATCAACGATGGCGCGCTGGAGTTTGGTGACGTCTTTTTTAGCGGCGGTTTCCGATTTGGTGGAGGTGGTCATCAGGCGGTGAATAGAAAGAGAATGGAATCAATATAGCGTGCAACGCAGCGCGCAACCAGTGGGGCTGCGCCTTGGGTGTTGCGCCGGTGTTGCGCTTAGGCGCTGCGGCAGTTTGAGGTGTTTTTGGCCTCTTGCGCTTGTGTAAAAAGCGCGGGCAGCTATTGAAATTATAGCTTTAGCGCTTCTCACGGCTTTCAGGATGCGTTGACGGCCCCATCTGCGAGCCAATCACGGCGCACCAGAAAGCGCTGCAAAAGCGCCGCTTCGGCCGAATCTGACGCATCTGAACGCTGGTACGACCAGGACACCAGAGGCGGCATCGACAACAAAATCGACTCGGTGCGCCCACCCGACTGCAGGCCAAAGTGGGTGCCCCGGTCCCACACCAGGTTGAACTCGACGTAGCGGCCCCGGCGATAAAGCTGGAAGTCGCGCTCGCGCTCGCCAAACGGCAGGTTCTGGCGCTTTTCCAAGATGGGCAAGTAGGCCTTGAGAAAGGCATCGCCCACCGACTGCGTCATGGCCAGACTCTGTTCAAAGCCCAGCTCCGAGAAGTCGTCATAGAACACGCCACCCACGCCACGCTGCTCGCTGCGGTGCTTCAGGAAAAAATACTCATCGCACCACTGCTTGAAGCGCGGGTACTTGTCGTCGCCAAAAGGTGCCAGCGCATCGCGGCAGGTTTGGTGAAAGTGCACCGCGTCTTCCTCAAACCCGTAGTACGGGGTGAGGTCCATGCCACCGCCAAACCAGCAGGTCGGTGCCTGCCCAGGGTGGCCCGCCGCAATCATGCGCACGTTCATGTGCACCGTGGGCACATAGGGGTTGCGCGGGTGGAAGACCAGCGACACGCCCATGGCCTCGAACGGCGCACCGGCCAGCTCAGGCCGGTGTTGTGTGGCCGAGGGAGGCAGTTGCGGGCCGCGCACATGGCTGAAGCCACAGCCTGCGCGCTCAAATACACGCCCGCCCTCCATGATCTTGGTGATGCCGTCGCCCTGCAGCGGCTCGCCGGGCGGTTTGCGCCAGGCGTCGGCCAGAAAACGGGCACCGCCCTCACCTTCCACGACCTCCAACGCATCAGTGATGCGGGCCTGCAGGCCCTGCAGGTAGCCGCGCACTTGGGCCACCGTGTCGGCGGGATTCAAGGTCTGAGCGTCTGCCATCAGCTTTTCAAGGCACGGAAACCAATATCCCGGCGGTACTGTGCGCCATCAAACTGGATGCCACGCGCCACGTCGTAGGCACGTTGCTGTGCCTGCTTGACGCTGTCGGCCAGCACCGTCACGCACAGCACGCGGCCGCCCGTCACGCTGACCACTCCGTCTTTCAGCTGCGTGCCCGCATGGAACACCACGGCGTCATCCGCGTCGGCGGGCAGACCGGTGATCGGATCGCCCTTGCGCGGGTTCTCGGGGTAGCCGTGGGCGGCCATGACCACGCCCAGTGCGGTGCGGCGGTCCCATTGCAGCTCGATCTGGTCGAGCTTGCCATCGGCCGCAGCGCCAATCACGTCGCTGAAATCGCTTTTCAGGCGCATCAGGATGGGCTGCGTCTCGGGGTCACCCATGCGGCAGTTGAATTCGAGCGTCTTGGGATGGCCCTTGGCGTCGATCATCAAACCCGCGTACAGGAAACCGGTGTAGGGAATGCCGTCTTTTTCCATGCCCCGGATGGTGGGCATGATGATTTCGCGCATGGCCCGGGCGTGCACATCGGCCGTGACCACGGGCGCGGGCGAATACGCGCCCATGCCGCCGGTGTTGGGGCCTTCGTCGCCGTCTTTGAGGCGCTTGTGGTCCTGGCTGGTGGCCAGGGCCACCACGTTCTTGCCGTCGCACAACACGATGAAGGACGCTTCTTCGCCTTCAAGGAATTCCTCTATCACCACGCGCGCGCCACCTTCGTTGTGCGTCACGCCATATTTGTTGTCCACCAGCATGAAGTCCACCGCGTCGTGGGCCTCCTGCAGTGTCATGGCCACCACCACGCCCTTGCCCGCGGCCAGGCCATCGGCCTTGATGACGATGGGCGCGCCCAGGCGGTCCACAAAGGCGTGGGCGAGTGCCGGATCGGTAAAGGTGTCGTAATCGGCCGTGGGGATCCCATGGCGGCGCATGAAGGCCTTGGAAAAGGCCTTGGAGCTTTCGAGCTGGGCAGCGGCCTTTGTGGGACCAAAGATGCGCATGCTGTTGGCACGGAACTCATCCACCACACCGGCAGCCAGCGGCGCCTCGGGCCCCACCACCGTCAGCGCGATCTTCTCGGCCTGGGCCCACAGGCGCAATTCACGCACGTCGGTAATGGCCATGTTTTCGAGCTTGGAGTTCAAGGCCGTGCCACCGTTGCCGGGCGCCACATACACCTTGGTCACCTTGGGGGACTCGCTCAGTTTCCACGCCATCGCGTGTTCACGGCCGCCGCCACCAATCACAAGTACTTTCATAGGAACCTTTAGTGGACTATTGGCGTTGCACTATGCCGAACGCCAAAACTCCGGGAAAAATCTCAGTTATCCGTTGCGCTACGCATTTCGATCAAGACGGTGCAACTGTCGCGGCCCAGGCCAGGGCCACCGCGCAAGGGCCGCCCCGCCGCGCTGGTGGCGTCCCCCTCCCGCGCAGCGAGAGAGGGGGAAGGCGCGAAGCGACTCAGGGGGTGCATCTCACAGGGCAGCGTTGTGATAAACCTCTTGGGTATCGTCCAGGTCTTCCAGCACATCCAGCAGCTTTTGCATCTTGGCGGCATCTTCGCCTGTCAGTTCGATGGTGTTTTCGGCGCGCATGGTCACAGTGGCCACTTCAGGAGTCAGGCCTGCGGCCTCCAGCGCGTTTTTCACGACTTCAAAGTCAGCCGGTGCGGTCAGCACCTCCACTGCGCCATCATCGTCCGTCACCACGTCTTCAGCGCCTGCCTCCAAGGCTACTTCCATCACCTTGTCTTCATTGGTGCCGGGGGCAAAAATCAGCTGGCCACAGTGCTTGAACTGGAACACCACCGAACCCTCCGTGCCCATGTTGCCACCGTGTTTGCTGAATGCGTGTCGCACTTCGGCCACGGTACGCACCCGGTTGTCGGTCATGGTGTCGATCATGATGGCGGCGCCACCAATGCCGTAGCCTTCGTACCGAATTTCTTCGTAGGTCAGGCCCTCAGCGTTACCCGTGGCCTTGTCGATGTTGTATTTGATGCGGTCGGCGGGCATATTGGCCGCCTTGGCCTTGTCCACCGCCAGGCGCAAACGGGGGTTGGCAGACAGATCGCCCCCGCCGGAGCGGGCAGCTACAGTGATTTCACGAATGATGCGGGTCCAGATCTTGCCGCGTTTTTCATCCTGGCGCCCTTTGCGATGCTGGATATTCGCCCACTTACTGTGTCCTGCCACGAGAAGTCCTTTTGTATTGATTTAATCTACTGAGCGCGATTTTACTTTTTGCCCGACCCGCACCCCCGAGGAAACCCCAAATGGCCGAACCCCTGCTGATTGCCAAGCACGACACCACCGAATGCCACCTGCTGCCGGGCCTGGCCAACCGCCATGGGCTCATCACCGGCGCCACCGGCACGGGCAAGACGGTGACCTTGCAAACCCTGGCCGAAAATTTCTCGCGCATTGGCGTGCCCGTGTTCATGGCCGATGTGAAGGGCGACCTCACAGGCGCCAGCCAGCCCGGCAAGATCGGCGACAAGCTGGCCGCCGTGCTCAAGGAGCGGGGCCTGGAAACCCCCGCCTCGCTGGCCTGCCCCGTCACCCTGTGGGATGTTTTTGGCGAACAAGGTCACCCCGTGCGTGCCACGGTGTCGGACATGGGCCCGCTGCTGCTGGGCCGCATGCTTAATTTGAACGAGACGCAGCTGGGCGTACTCAACCTGGTGTTCAAGATTGCCGACGACAACGGCATGCTGTTGCTGGACCTGAAAGACCTGCGCGCCATGCTGCAGTACGTGGGGGACAACGCCAAAGAATTCACCACCGAATATGGCAACGTCAGCGCTGCCAGCGTGGGCGCCATCCAGCGCGGGCTGCTGCAGATCGAGCAGCAGGGCGGCACGCAGTTTTTCGGCGAGCCCATGCTCGACATCAACGACTTCATGCAGACGGTGGACGGCCACGGTGTGGTCAACATTCTGGCGGCCGACAAGCTGATGAATTCGCCGCGCCTGTACGCCACGTTTTTGCTGTGGATGCTGTCCGAGCTGTTTGAGCAACTGCCAGAAATCGGCGATCCCGAGCAGCCCAAACTCGTCTTCTTCTTCGACGAAGCCCACCTGTTGTTCAACGAGGCACCCAAGGTGCTGGTCGAGCGCATCGAGCTGGTGGTGCGCTTGGTGCGATCCAAAGGCGTGGGGGTGTATTTCGTCACCCAGAACCCGCTCGACATCCCCGACAGCGTGCTGGCCCAGTTGGGCAACCGCGTGCAGCACGCGCTGCGCGCCTTCACCCCGCGCGACCAGAAGGCCGTCAAAGCCACCGCCACCACCATGCGGCAAAAGCCGGGCCTGGACATCGAGACCGCCATCACCGAGCTGGCCGTGGGCGAGGCGCTGGTGAGCTTTCTGGATGCCAAGGGCCGACCCAGCATCACCGAACGGGTGTATGTGCTGCCCCCGGGCAGCCAGCTCGGCCCGATCACGCCACAGCAGCGCAAGGTGCTGATGGCCGGATCGCTCGTGGCGGGCGTGTACGAGAAGGTGGTAGACCGCGAATCGGCCTACGAAAAACTCAAGGGCCGTGCCGCCGAAGCCAGCGCACAGGCACCCGCCAATGGCAAGGGCACGCCAGCGAACCCCGAGGACGGCGGTGGCGGCCTGATGGGCGGCCTCAACGATGTGCTGTTTGGCAGCACCGGCCCGCGCGGCGGCAAACGCGACGGCCTGGCGCAAACCATGGCCAAGTCGGCCGTGCGCACCATGGGCACATCGCTGGGCAAAGAGATCTTGCGTGGGGTGCTGGGCAGCATCTTCGGCGGCAGCAAACGGCGTTGAGCCTTTGGGTGGGGCGCCGCAGGCCCCACCCTATCGGCGAAGCCCAAGGCACGCCTCGCACCTGGGTTTAGGACACCTGCCCCTCAGCGGCTTCCAAACATTCCAGAAGCCCGCCCGTTTCGGGCTGCAGCAAGCGCGCGTGACAATTTGACGACACACCAAAATGTGTCATCAATCAGTCATATGACCGTCGTGAAATCGCCAGACATAACAACAACAAAAAGGAGGGACGATGAAACGATTCGAAAACCTGCTGCTGCGTCTGGGCGACAAGGTCATGCTGCTGGCCATCGGCGTCTGGGTGCTGGCCTTCGCGGGGATTTTTGCAGGCGCCTGGCGCTTGCGCGGGGTGTGGATTATTTACGTCTTTGTCACGTTGGTCCTCGTCGCCCTGGTGAAGCACTGGACCCAGTCGGTGCGCCGGCGCCACATCCGCGAAGCACCCCTGCCCCGCTTTCTGCAGCGCAAGCTGCGTGAAACCTACCCACACCTGAGCCCCCGCGACTGCGAACTGGTCGAACGCGGCCTGCGCCAGTTCTTCCTTGCCTGCCTGCGCAGCAACAGGCAGTTTGTGGCCATGCCGTCCAAGGCAGTCGATGCGCTATGGCATGAGTTCATCCTTCACACCCAGGCCTACAAACTCTGGTGCCGCGACGCGCTGGGGTTCTTCTTGCACCACACGCCTGCTGAGGCCCTGGGCAAAAAAGCCCGCCACAACGACGGCCTGCGCCGCGCCTGGTACTGGGCCTGCAAGGAGGAATCCATCGACCCCAAAGCCCCCAGCCGCCTGCCACTGCTGTTTGCACTGGATGCCAAGTTTGCTATCGCGGGCGGCTTTACCTACGTGCCCGACTGCTCCCTCCTTGACCGCCAACGCGACGGGGGCGGCTGTGGCGGTGGCGGAACCCACTGCGGCACCAGTTTTTCGGACGGCAGCCACAGCGGCAGCTCGGGCGATTTTGGTGGGGCCGACAGTTCGGATGGTGGTGGGGATGGCGGCGGCTGCGGGGGTGGGGGCGACTGATCCGCCCACCCGCAGCCGAAACGGAACGCCTCCGAGCGACCACCCCAACATGCGCAAAAAACTCCTTTTTTTATAGCTATCCCCGCTTACTGAATAAGCGCTAGAGGCCAAAAACACCCAAAGTCACCCAGGCGACGACACTGCGCACGCTAGCAGGTCTACAGTGGCAACCCATGAACACCTCTGCCCTGACCTGCTTCACCCTCAGCATCAACCACCACGTGGCCCACCTGGTTCTGAACAAGCCCGAGGCCCTGAACACCATGCACCCCACCTTCTGGCGCGAGCTGGATGCGGTGCTGGCCCAGTTGCACCAGGCGGGCGAGGCGCGCGCGCTGGTCATCAGCAGCACGGGCAAACATTTCAGCGCGGGCATGGCGCTGGAAACCTTTGGCGGCGCCATCACGATGGACGACCAGAGCCCCGAGGGCCGCGCCGCGATTTTTGACTCGCTCACCGACATGCAGGCCACGTTCACCCGCATCGAAAACCTGCGTATCCCCGTCATCGCGGCCATCCACGGCGGTTGCATTGGCGGCGCGGTGGACATGGTGACCGCAGCGTGTGTGCGCTACGCGACAGCCGACGCGTTCTTCTGCATCCAGGAAATCAACATCGGCATGGTGGCCGACGTGGGCACGCTGCAGCGCCTGCCCAAGCTGATCCCGCTGGGCGTGGTCAAAGAGCTGGCCTACACCGGCCGCCGCCTGCCCGCGCAAAAAGCGCTGGGCTACGGGCTGGTCAACGAGGTGTTCGACACGCAAGAGGCCATGCTGGCCGCCGCCCTGCAGTGCGCGCAAGAGATTGCGTCCAAACCCCCCGTCGCCATCTGGGGCACCAAGCAGGCCGTGAACTACGCCCGCGACCACAGCGTGGAAGACAGCCTGCGCCAGATGGGCTGGCTGCAAGGCGCCATCTGGAGCAACCAGCATGTGCGCGAATCGGTCACTGCGATGAAACAAAAGCGGGCGGGCGAGTTTCCGGCGCTGACGCCGCTGCAACGCTTCAGCGAGTTGGGTTGAGCCGCCGCGCAACCTGCTAGTGAATAGGTCAGCGCTTGATAGACGGCAGTACGGGGGCCGCGAAAGCAGCCTCGCCGCCGATGCATCAAAATTCATAGCTACTAGCGCTTACTGCACAAGCGCTAGAGGCCGATTTGGCTTGAAACATTGCCACATGCGGCTATCATGAGGCAACCGGGGCCAGCGTGCGCCCCGGCACCCAGGGACGCAGCCATGACCTTGCCCAGCCTCACCCCACCCACCTATCTAGACGTGGTCGCCGCCGCTGAGCGGCTTTCCGGCATCGCGCACCGCACACCCGTGAAGCGAAGCGCTCACATGGACGAACGCCTGGGCGCCAAGCTGTTCTTCAAATGCGAGAACCTGCAGCGCACCGGCGCCTTCAAGTTTCGGGGCGCATACAACGCGCTGGCCCAGTTCAGCGATGCGCAGCGCGAAGGCGGTGTGCTGACCTTCTCGGCCGGCAACCACGCGCAGGCCATTGCGCTGTCGGCACGGCTGCTCGACATGCCCGCCCTGGTGGTAATGCCCGAAGACGCCGCCCATTCCAAGATGGCCGCCACGCGCGAATACGGCGCCCAGGTCGTGACCTACAACCGCCACACCGAAGACCGCGAGGCCATCAGCCAGCAACTGGCGCGCGAACGCGGCATGACCCTGGTGCCTCCCTTCGACCACGCACACGTCATTGCAGGCCAGGGCACCGCCGCGCTCGAACTGCTGCAAGAAGTGCCCGACCTGGACTACCTTTTCGTCTGCCTGGGCGGCGGTGGCTTACTGTCGGGAAGCCTGCTGGCCGCACAGGCGCTGGCGCCGAACTGCAAGGTGATTGGCGTAGAGCCCGAAACCGCCAACGACGCCCAACAGTCGCTGCGCGCCGGGCACATTGTGCGAATTGCCCATCCCCAAACCATCGCTGATGGTGCGCAGGCCCAGGCGCTGGGCGAACTCACCTTTCCCATCATTCGCGACCACGCTGAAGACATCATCACCGTCAGCGACCAGCAGCTGATCGAGGCCCTGCGCTTTTTCGCCGAGCGCATGAAGATCGTCGTCGAGCCCACGGGAGCCCTCGCCTTTGCGGGCGCCCAGGCGTTCTCGGGCGAAGACGATGGCGCAAAGCTGCTGCACGGCGAACGCGTGGGCATCATCGTCAGCGGAGGGAATGTGGATCTGGCCCGCTATTCCCGTTTTTTGGCAGACTGACTCCCCCTGAGTCACCTTCGGCGCCATCCCCTCAAGGGGACGACGCCGATGGCCGGAAAAGCCAGTTCCACGGCGTCCGCAAGCCTGGGCCGCGGAGGTTTTAACGGGCGGTGGCACAAGTACCGTCAAAATACCGCCACCGCTTTTTTATCCATCCCCGCAGACCAAAGGCCGCGCCATGAGCACCGCTACCAACAACAACGTCACCGTCATCACCCACCCCCTCGTCCAGCACAAGCTCACGCTCATGCGCAAAAAGGACGCCAGCACCAACAGCTTTCGCCGCCTGCTGGGCGAGCTCTCCACGCTGATGGCGTACGAAGTCACGCGCGACATGCCGCTGCAGGACGTGCAGATCGAAACCCCGCTGGAGACCATGACCGGCCAGATGATTGACGGCAAGAAGCTGGTGCTCGTGTCTATCCTGCGCGCAGGCAACGGCTTTCTGGACGGCATGCTCAACGTGGTGCCCGGCGCCCGCGTGGGCCACATTGGCCTGTACCGCGACCCGGCCACGCTGCAGCCCGTGGAGTACTACTTCAAGATGCCCGCCGAAATGGACGAGCGCGACATCATCGTGGTCGACCCCATGCTGGCCACCGGCAACTCAGCAGCAGCGTGCGTAGACCGCCTCAAAGAACTCAACCCGCGCTCCATCAAGTTCGTCTGCCTGCTGGCCTGCGCCCGAGGGCATTGCCACCATGCAAAAGGCGCACCCCGACGTGCCGATCTTTACCGCCGCGATCGACCGCGAGCTGAGCGACCACGGCTACATCCTGCCGGGTCTGGGTGATGCGGGCGACCGGATTTTTGGCACCAAATAAGCGCACGGCGCGGCCCATACGCACCAGCCACCGCTGGGCCTTGTCGCCCGACGGTGGCTTTTTCATATCTCGGCCCCTACGGGAGGCGAAGCAGGCCCCTTGGCGCCCGTACCCTGGTAGGGTACGTAGGCCCTGTTGAAGGATGCGCAGCACGCAGGCACCATTTTTTTACCAACTGGTGGCTTTACTCTGGCAGACTTGCCGCTGGTTTGCCACTCAACAGCCTCCCACTGGCGCGCTCCTTGCTTGGTAGCGGCACACCCAACCTCTTTGTTTGCCTGACTGAAGGACCCCCACCATGACCACTCGCCGCATCTTCACCGGACGCCTGCTCTGCACCTCCATGGCCCTCTCGGCCGCCATGGCGATGGCGCCCTCTTTGGCCCAGCGCAGTCCAAGACCAAGGTCGCGGCGATCTACACGGTGCCTTTTGAGCAGCAATGGGTCAGCCGCATCCACAAGGCGCTGAAAGCGGCTGAAGCACGCGGCGAGATCGAATACAAGGCCAGCGAAAACGTCAGCAACGCCGACTACGAACGCGTGATGCGCGAATACGCGACCGGCGGCAACCAGCTCATCGTGGGCGAGGCCTTTGCGGTCGAAGCCGCCGCCCGCAAGGTGGCCAAGGACTTCCCCAAGACGTCCTTCCTGCTCGGCTCGTCGGGCAAGCCCCAGGCGCCCAACTTCAGCGTGTTCGACAACTACATCCAGGAGCCCGCTTACCTGTCCGGAATGATCGCGGGCGGCATGACCAAGATCCAACAAGATCGGCATGGTGGGTGGCTTCCCCATCCCTGAGGTCAACCGCCTGATGCACGCCTTCATGGCGGGCGCCAAGGAGACCAACCCCAAGGTCGAGTTCACCATCACCTTCATCAACAGCTGGTTTGATCCACCAAAGGCCAAGGAAGCCACCTTCGCCATGATCGACAAGGGTGCCGACGTGCTGTACGCCGAGCGTTTTGGGGTGTCTGATGCCGCCAAGGAAAAAGGCAAGCTCGCCATCGGCAACGTGATCAACACGCAAGAGCAGTACCCCGACACCGTGGTGGCCTCGGCCATCTGGCACATGGAGCCCAGCATCGACCGCGCGCTGAAGCTGGTGAAGGAAGGCAAGTTCACACCCGAGGACTACGGCCCGTATTCGATGATGAAACACAAGGGCTCTGAACTCGCGCCGCTGGGCACGTTCGAGAAGAAGGTGCCTGCCGACATCGTTGCGAAGGTCAAGGCCAAGGAGGCCGACATTCTGGCGGGCAAGTTCACCGTGAAGGTGGACGACAGCCAGCCCAAGTCCACGGCCAAGTAAGCACCGGATGCAGCGGGCGCCGTGCCCGCGTCCTCAACCTCTGTGCACAGGCCACCCCAGCAAAGCGGTGGCCTGTTCGCTTTTATGCTCACCTCTATTGCCCATCTCTGAAGAAGCACACCCACCATGGACGCACTCCCCACCACCAAGCCCTCCCTGACCTCCCGCTGTTCGCGCCTGCTGGGCGCACTAGTGCTGGCCGCCGTGGTGGTAGGCTGCGCCGCCACAGCCCCAGGCAAAACGGCCGTGCGGCTGGACGATACTCCGCGCATTGCCGTCATCTCTGCCTTTGCCCCGGAGCTGACGGTGCTGCTGCCCAAGGTGCAACAGCCCGTCAAACACAGCGTCAACGGTGTGGAGTTCACCACCGGCACGCTTGAAGGCAAGCCTGTGGTTGTGTTCCTCTCTGGCATCAGCATGACCAACGCGGCCATGAACACGCAGCTGGTGCTGGACCGCTTCAACGTGAGCCACGTGGTCTTTTCCGGCATTGCGGGCGGCGTGAACCCCAGCCTGCACATTGGCGACGTGACGGTGCCCGCACAGTGGGGCCAGTACATGGAATGGCTGATGGCCCGCGAGGACAAGCCCGGCCAGTACAGCGCCCCCGCATGGATGAAAAGCGAGCTGACGATGCCCGCCTTCGGCATGATGCACCCGCGCCCCGTGGAGGTGCGGTCTGCCGCCAACCCCAAGCTCAGCAAGAAGTTCTGGTTTGAAGCCGACCCCAAAATGCTGGCCACGGCCCGCAGCCTGCAAAACGTGGGCCTGGAGCATTGCCTGGCCGCCACCTGCCTCAAGCAGCGCCCGCAGCTGGTGGTGGGCGGCAACGGCGTGTCGGGCCAGGCCTTTGTGGACAACAAGGCCTTCCGCGAATACGCGTTCAAGACCTTTGAGGCCAACGTGCTGGATATGGAAACTGCCGCCACGGCCATGGTGGCGCACAGCAATGGCGTGCCTTACATCGCTTTCCGGTCGCTGAGTGATCTGGCCGGGGGTGGCGACGGCGAGAACGAGATGGGCACCTTCATGGGCCTGGCAGCGGCCAATTCGGCCAAGGTATTGCAAGCATTTCTGGCGGCATGGAAGTGATTGCGATGACCAGCCACCGCTTGCCCTGGGCGTGTAGCCCCTTCCCTCTTGCGAGTGAGTGTTTGGGGAGAGGGGGAGCGTGCACACAGGCACAGTGCCTGATTCCAGCGCGAAGCCCCCTCTCCCCCACCCTCTCCCGCGAGGGAAGAGGGAGTGACAGCCGATTGTTGGCCGTGCGTAGCTGATGGACCGCTGATATGTCCAACGTACTGCGCCTCTCCCACATCACCAAACGCTTCGGCAAGCTCGTCGCCAACGACAGCATCAGCCTGACCCTGGCCCGCGGCGAGGTGCTGGCCCTGCTGGGCGAAAACGGCGCGGGCAAGTCCACGCTGATGTCCATCCTGTTCGGGCACTACGTGGCCGACGAAGGCAGCATCGAAGTCTTCGGCCAGCCCCTGCCCCCCGGCCAGCCGCGTGCGGCGCTGGCGGCGGGCATTGGCATGGTGCACCAGCACTTCACGCTGGCCGACAACCTCACGGTGCTGGACAACGTGCTGCTGGGCAGCGAGCCGCTGTGGCAGCCCTTCTCACGCCGCAGCGAGGCGCGCGCCAAGCTGCTGGCCGTGTCGCAGCAGTTTGGCCTGCCAGTGAGCCCCGATGCAAAGGTCGGCAGCCTCTCGGTGGGCGAGCGCCAGCGGGTCGAAATCCTGAAAGCGCTCTACCGAGGGGCGCGCATCCTGATCCTGGATGAACCCACTGCCGTGCTCACCCCGCAGGAGAGCGAGGCACTGTTCGACACCCTGGCTCAGATGGTGGCGCAAGGCCTGTCCATCATCTTCATCAGCCACAAACTCGGCGAGGTGCTGCGCGTGTCGCACCGCGTGGCCGTGCTGCGCCAGGGCAAGCTGGTGGCCGAGGCGCCTGCACAGGGCACCACCCAGGGGCAACTGGCGCAATGGATGGTGGGCCATGCGATCGAGGTGGCAGCACGCCGCCCTGCGCGAAACGTGGGCGAGCCCATCTGCACCCTGACCAACGTCAGCACAGCCCCCACGGGGCGCGACCGGTTGAACAATGTGTCCCTCGCGCTGCGCGCGGGCGAGATCGTGGCGATTGCTGGCGTGAGCGGTAATGGCCAAGTAGCCCTGGCCGATGTGCTGTGCGGCGTGCGTAGCGCCGCCACCGGCCAGGTCACGCTGCGCGGCGCATCGCTGCAAGCCCGTCCCGCCTGGCTGGTCAGCCAAGGCGTGGCCCGCATCCCCGAAGACCGGCACGCCGTGGGCGTGGTGGGCGACCTACCCGTGTGGGAGAACGCCGTGTCCGAACGCCTGCGCGGCCCCTGGTTTGCGCACCCGTGGTTCCGCGCCTTCTGGGTCAAGCGCCGAGCGGCACGCCAGCATGCGCTGCGCGTGGCCGAGACCTTTGACGTGCGCGGCGGCGGGCCGGACACCCCCGCCCGGTCACTGTCGGGCGGCAACATGCAAAAGCTCATCCTGGGCCGGGCGCTGATGCCGCCCAAGGATGCTTCAGGCAGCACCGCGCAAACGCCCCAGCTCATCGTGGCCCACCAACCGACCTGGGGGCTGGACATTGGCGCGGTGACGTTTGTGCAACAGCAACTCATCAACGCACGCGACAGTGGCGCTGCGGTGTTGCTGATCTCCGACGACCTGGACGAAGTGCTGGCCCTGGGCGACCGTGTGGCGGTGATGCACGATGGGCAGCTGAGCGACGCGCGGCCTGCGGAGGGCTGGACGCGCGAGGCGATTGGCTTGGCCATGGCGGGCGCTGCCCACTAAGCGACAACAACAAGAACAAACCAACATGAGACTCGAAAAACGCAACCACACCTCCCCCGCCGCTTATGTGCTGGCACCGGTCGGCGCCGTGGTGTTCACGCTGCTCATCAGCGGCCTGCTGGTGCTGTGGGCCGGGGCGCCCGTGGGCCGCACTTATGCGCTGCTGCTGCAAGGCGCCTTCGGCTCGGTGTTTGCACTGACCGAAACGTTGACCCGGGCCACACCGCTGATCCTGACCGGGCTGGCAGCGGCTGTGGCCTTCCGCGCGCGGCTGTTCAACATTGGGGCCGAGGGGCAGCTCTACGCCGGCGCGCTGGCCGCCGTGGCCGTGGGCGGCATGCATGGCGGCACGGGGCTGGAATGGTCGCCCTACGTGCTCTTTCCACTCATGATGCTGGCGGCAGCGCTGGCCGGGGCCGCACTGCTGCTGGGCCCGGCGCTGATGAAGGCGCGGCTGGGGGTGGACGAGGTGGTGACCACGCTGCTGCTCAACTTCATCATGCTGCTGCTGGTGTCGGCCCTGCTGGACGGGCCGATGAAAGACCCGCTCTCCATGGGCTGGCCGCAGAGCGTGGCGCTGCAGGGCGACATGGAACTGAGCAAGCTGGTACCGCAGACGCGCCTTCACACGGGGCTGCTGTGGGCCGTGTCGCTGGCGGTGATGCTGTGGGCGCTGCTGGCGCGCACGGTGCCGGGGTTTGACATTCGCGCCGCCGGTGCCAATGCGCGGGCTGCCGCGTTTGCCGGTGTGCCCATCACACGTACCGTGGTGCTGGTGGCCTTGCTCTCGGGCGGGCTGGCGGGGCTGGCGGGTGCCATTGAGGTGGCTGGCCGCACCAGCTACGTGACGTTGGACATGTCGCCCGGCTACGGCTACAGCGGCATCGTGATCGCCATGCTGGCGGGGCTGCACCCGCTGGGCGTGATCGCGGCGGGCACCTTTGTGGCGGGTGTGCTGGTGGGGGCCGACAGCATGAGCCGCGCGGTGGGCGTGCCCACCTACATTGCCGATGTGATCGTGGCAACGTCGCTGATTGCGGTGCTGGTCGCCGGGCTTCTCACGCAATACCGTGTGCGGTGGAAGTGAGGGCGCCATGAACAAGCACTCGCACCAAAATTTCAAGCCAAATTGGCCTCTAGCGCCTATCCATCAAGCGCTTGCAGCTATCAAAATAGAAGTAACTCGCACTGAGGCGGGCACATGACCGAACTGCTCGACATCCTCGCCAACCCCGCGTTCTGGATCGCCACCCTGCGCGTGGCCACGCCGCTCATCTTGGGCACGCTCGGAGTATTGCTGTGCGAGCGCGCAGGCGTGCTCAACCTGGGCATTGAAGGGATCATGGTCGCAGGCGCATTCACAGGCTGGCTGGCGGTGTACGCGGGTTATGGGCTGTGGACGGGTGTGCTGGTGGCGGCGCTGACTGGCGCAGTGTTTGGGCTGCTGCATGCGTGGCTCACCGTGGGGCTGGCGCTGTCGCAGCATGTGTCGGGCCTGGGCATCACGTTGCTAGCCACGGCGCTCAGCTACTACGGCTACCGCGTGAGCTTCCCCAAGGTGAACACGCCGCCCACGATCGAGCCATTCGCGGCGATGGACTGGCTACCAATTCCAATCCTCTCCGCACAGACGCCGCTCACACTGCTGGCGCTGCTGCTGGTGCCGCTGCTGGCCTGGGTGCTGTTGCGCACGCCGCTGGGCCTGGCCGTGCGCATGGTGGGCGAGAACCCGCAGGCCGCCGAGGGCCAAGGCATCTCCGTCGCAGCCACACGCACCGGCGCCATCGTGGCGGGCTCGGCGCTGATGGGGGTGGCGGGGTCGTTCCTCACGCTGGCGGCGTTCAACGCGTTCTTCTTCAACATGGTCAACGGGCGCGGCTGGATCTGCGTGGCGCTGGTGGTGTTTGCATCCTGGCGGCCGGGCAAGGCGCTGCTGGGCGCGCTGCTGTTTGCCTTCTTCGACGCGCTGCAGCTGCGGCTGCAGCAGGCGGGCGATGCATGGTTGCCGTACCAGGTGTATTTGATGCTGCCCTACCTGCTGTCCATCCTGGCGCTGGTGCTGGTGGCGCGCAAAGCCGCGTATCCGCAGGCGCTGATGAAGCCGTATCGCAAGGGAGAGCGATGAAGTTTTTTCCACATACTCTTGCCCGTTGGCTGGCCCCGGCTGTGCTGGCGTGCGCGGGCCAGGCCCACGCACTGGGCATGGACATGCCGTATGAATCGTTTGCCACGGCGCCCGATGTGGACTGGATCAAGGTCTGTGGCCAGTGGCCTGCGCCCGTGCAGCCTGGAGATGGCGGAGGCATGTATCGCATCGTGCACGCCACGCGTTACGCGCAGTCGTTCTTGTACCTGCAGTGGATCGTGCGCGACGGCACAGACAGTGCCACCGAGGTCCATTCCGAGAGCTTTGCGCAGATCAACAACGACCATGCCTCCATCACACTCAGCCAGATGAACTGCCAGGCCACGCGCCGAGGCATTCGTTTTACCGCGCGGGCAGAGTCGGGCCATGGAGACCCTGCTTTCCGCATCACCATCGATGCCGGGCACAAGCCGGGCGATGTGCGTTTTCGCACCACCCAAAAGCGCTGAGCCCCCTTATCTGCCATGCCTGCCACGCCAGCTTCATCGCATCGCACCACCTGCGCTGCCAGCCACGGTGCTGGCGCGTTGGCAGTTCGACACGACCGACGCAAACCCCACCACGGTGTTGCCCGATGGCTGCAGCGACCTCATCTTGCATATCGATGCGCGCGGCCAGTCTGACTGGCATATCTCTGCATTGGCCGATGCCGCAATGGTCGTGCCGGGGCGGGCGGGCGAACAATGGCTGGGCTTTCGCCTTGTACCGGGCGCCCGCATTGACGCGCCGGCCTTGTTGAGGTCTGCACAAGCTATCTGGCAGCAAGGTCAGCGCCGCGCAGGGCGGCACTCTTCCAGCCTGCCCCTTCGTGACGATACGGCGCTGGAAGCCTTCTTGCTGGAAGCCATTGACCAACACACCCGCATGGACCCGCGTGCGCAAGAAGCGCTCTGCTCGCTGGCGCATTGCCGCACCGTGGGCGCGGCTGCGCACAGTCTCGGGGTCTCAGAGCGCAGCCTGGAGCGCCTGACCCAACGTGCCACCGGCCAAGCGCCCCGCTTCTGGCGCGCCCTGGCCCGTGTGCGCAGAGCCGCACGGGCCTTGGACACTGCGCAACCGCTGGCCGAGATTGCGGCGGATCACGGCTATGCCGACCAGGCGCACTTCAGCCGCGACTGCCTGCGCTGGCTGGGGCAAACACCCGCTTCGTTGCGCCGCACACCGCAACTGCTGGCCACGGTGGCGCAGGCGGGCTATGGCTGATTTTTGGATGAACTTGGCGCTGATGACCGGGCGACGCTGCCAGCGCCGAAGTGATCCCTGCAGTTCAAGCAGCCGGGGCCCCCACAGGCGTGCACAGCTCCACCAGCGCCCCGTTGATATCCGCCACATAGGCCACGGTCTGGCCCCAGGGCATTTGCTCGGGCGCCTGCACCAGGCGCGCACCGGCATCCACCGCGCGCTGCACAGCGGAAGCCACATCGGCTGTGGTGAACGCGATCTCGAAACTGGGCGCATCGGCCGACGCGCGCTGCGGGTTCTTGCCCAGTTCGGCCATCAGCCGCAGCGACGAGAACGCCAGCGCGGTGGCACCGGTGTCCAGCTCGCCGAAGTCGCCTGCCTCGTGCACAAAGCGGCGCGCAAAGCCGAAGGCAGCTTCGTAAAAAGCGATGGTTTTTGGAACGTCTTCGACGTAGAGAATCGTGTAGCCAAATTGCATGAAAACTGCCTTTGTAAGAATGAATGGATGCGCTGACACGTTGATGCGCACAACAAGACTCAGAGCTTAGGCACAGAAACTGCCCAGGTCTTGAAGAAAACCCGACACCCCGACACGAACCACTCACCCATGCTCGACCTGCTCATCACCCACGCCACCCTGCCCGACGGTCGCCAGAACATGTCCATCGCCGTGCAAGACGGGCGCATCGCCGAAGTGACCGAAGGCCTGCAAGCCCCCGCGCACGAGACAGTGGATGCGGGCGGCATGCTGCGTCAGCCCACCGTTTGTGGACGCACATTTCCACATGGATTCGACCCTGAGCTACGGCCAGCCGCGCGTGAACGAAAGCGGCACGCTGCTTGAAGGCATTGCGCTGTGGGGCGAACTCAAACCCAAGCTGACGCACGACGCGATCGTAGAGCGCGCCCTGCGGTATTGCGACATGGCGGTGGCGCGCGGGCTGCTGGCCATCCGCAGCCATGTGGACACCAGCCACCCGAGCCTGCTGCCCGTGCAGGCGCTGCTGGATGTGAAGCAGCGCGTGGCGCCGTACCTGGATCTGCAACTGGTGGCCTTCCCGCAAGACGGCGTGCTGCGCGCCCCGGCGGGCTCGACAACCTGAAACGCGCGCTGGACATGGGCGTGGACGTGGTGGGCGGCATCCCCCACTTCGAGCGCACCTATGCCCAAGGCACCGAGAGCGTGAAGATCCTCTGCGAACTGGCCGCCGAACGCGGCAAGCGCGTGGACATGCACTGCGACGAATCCGACGATCCGCTGTCACGCCATGTCGAAACCCTGGCGTTTGAGACGCATCGCCTGGGCCTGCACGGCCGCGTGACGGGTTCGCACCTCACCTCCATGCACAGCATGGACAACTACTACGTGAGCAAGCTCATCCCGCTCATGGCCGAGGCCGACCTGGGCGTGGTGGCCAACCCGCTCATTAACATCACGCTGCAGGGCCGCCACGACACCTACCCCAAGCGCAGGGGCATGACCCGCGTGCCCGAGCTGATGGCTGCGGGCCTGACGGTCGCGTTTGGCCACGACTGCGTGCTCGACCCGTGGTACAGCGGCGGCAGCGCCGACATGCTGGAGGCCGCGCACATGGGCCTGCATGTGGGCCAGATGACCAGCCAGGCGGCCATGCGCCAGTGTTTTGATGCCGTCACGATCAACCCCGCGCGCCTGCTGGGCTTGGAAGGATACGGCATCAGTGCGGGCAACCATGCCGACTTGGTGCTGCTGCACGCGCGCACCCCGGTAGAGGCGATTACGCTTCGCGCGACCCGGCTGAGCGTGTGGCGACGTGGCCGCTTGCTGGCCCGCAGTCCGGCACCAGTGGCGCAGCTGCATCTACCGGGGCGGCCAAAGCAGGCTAATTTCGTCTAAGACCGGCTTCTCGGCGATTGGATAGAACGATTCAGTGCACAACATGGTGTCGAATACCGACGGACAAGCAACTTCCTGATGCAATAAGTGCCGTTTTGCCACCCCTTAGGTGGGGTTAGGTTGGGTTGTACCGAGCGCTTTCGAGCGTATTGCGCCTTGTGTAGAGCGCGGCCCACTGGACCGGTGCGAGACCTGACCGTCAGGCGGCGCAGCAAGCCCTGCGCGCGAAGATTCTGTACCACGCCCATCAGATCGGTGCAGATGAGCCGCAGCAATGCCATTCAATCGTTCACCCACAGCGACACGGGATATCGCGCGTCGCAAACACTTGCGACACACTTGGCTTCTCCCACAGCACCACCGCACACCCTGCTCCATGTCGTTGCCCTTCCCATTTTTGCCGCTGTGCGAGCGCCTGCAATTGGCGCTGCGCGAGGCATCCCATCCGCTGGCCGAAGCGGTGCTAAAGCCTATGCCCGACAAAGGCCTGGCCCATGACCATGTGCGGCTGGCCGGTACGGGTGTGCTGGCGCGGGTGCCCAAGCAAAGCCAGATGGGGCTATCTGCCCATGTCAACCTGATCTACCAGTGTGCGTGTTTTGAGCGTGCGTCAGCCAGTGGACACACACCGAAGCTGCACGGCTCGCTTGCACCGTCTAGTCACCTTCCACGCGGCGCTTTGCTGGTCGAAGAGGTCGTTGGTAGACCCGCCCGCTTGCCGCAAGACCTCGGATGCATCGCGCAGTCCATGGCTGCTTGGCACAGCCTACCCGTGCCTGCAGATGCCGACCGCGCACCCTTGCTGGATGCGGAGGACCCCCTGAGGGCCCTGTTGCTGGAGATAGAAGCCCAAGCCGCCCACCTATCCGCGGCCGCGCTCACCGCCAGGGTTTCGGAAGCCATCCAGGCACAGCTTGCGGAGTTACGGGCGCTGTGCGCACAACCCGAACGCCCGTCGCGCCGGTTGATCGCCTTTGACGGCCACCCGGGCAATTTCTTGGTGCGCGCAGACGGGTCCGCCGTGCTGGTTGATCTGGAAAAAGGCCGCTACAGCTACCCATCGCTCGACCTGGCCCATGCCACGCTGTACACCTCCACCACCTGGGACGCTGATTCGCATGCGGTTCTGACGCCGGACGAGGTCGTCAACTTCTACCACCGTTGGTCTGAATCGGTAGGCGACATCGCCAGGGATGCGCGCACCTGGCATGTGCCACTGCGCCGCGCCATGTGGCTGTGGTCAGTTACCTGGTGTGCCAAGTGGCGCGTTTTGTCTCAGCAAACCGGCGCGGTAGGTGCCGACGGTGAAGACTGGTCGGCAGAACGCAGTGAGGCTGCGCTGGTAAACCACGTGCGAGACCGCGTGGACCATTACTTGAGCATGGCCGTTGTTCAGAGGGTCCTCGACGAGTTCGAAACACTCGACCGTGAGCTGCGCGGATGAGGCTTGCCATCGTTTTGCCGGTGCTCAATGAGGTGATCTCCATTGCTCGGCGCTTGCAGGTCCTTGCGTACCTACGCGAAAGAGGCGTGCTGGTGGTGGTGGTGGACGGAGGAAGCGACGACGGCACGTTCGCCCACGCGATGCCGCTCGCCGATGCGGTGCTGAGCGCGCCACGCGGTCGTGCCTCCCAAATGAATGCCGGCGCCTGTGCTGCCGCGCAGCTCGGATGTGACACGTTGCTGTTTCTGCACGCCGACACGGCATTGCCCCCGGATGCCGATGCATTGATTCAGACCGCACTCAATGCCGGCGCCCACTGGGGCCGATTTGATGTGCGAATAGAAGGCCGCCACCCGCTGCTGGGCATGGTGGCCGCGCTCATGAACACGCGCTCTCGCCTCAGCGGAATCGCTACCGGCGACCAGGCCATGTTCATACGGCGGCGTGTGTTTGAGGTGCTGGGTGGCTTTGCGGCCATTCCGCTGATGGAAGACGTGGAGTTCAGCAGCCGGCTGCGCCGCGTGTCGCCGCCGGCCTGCCTGTCGGCCCGCGTTACCACCTCGGGTCGGCGCTGGGATACCCATGGTTTCTGGCGTACCGTGGCGCTGATGTGGCGGCTGCGCGCCGCGTATGCGCGGGGCGCCGAGCCCGCCGTGCTGGCGCGGCGCTATGGCTACCGTGTGCGCGATGGCGCAGCGGTTGCGGTGATGGCCAAGGCGCCTGTGCCAGGTCTTGCCAAAACACGGCTGATGCCGTTGCTCGGTGCAGCGGGCGCGGCGCGCGCACAGCGCGGCTTCGCCTTGCGCACCTTGACTACCGTGCGCCATGCAGGCATCGGGGCCACTACGGTGTGGTGTGCGCCCGATGCCCAACACCGATTTTTTCGAGGCCTGCAGCTGCGGCACGGTGTGCAGTGCCGGCCGCAACCAGCAGGCGATCTTGGTCACCGCATGGCCATAGCCATGCGAGCGCATTTCCAGGATCACGCACATGTGCCCTGGCTCATTGTGGGCACCGATTGCCCTGAGCTCACGCCGGCCCACCTGCAGCAGGCGGCAAACGCATTGCGGACCCACGACACGGTGCTGATCCCCGCAGAAGATGGAGGCTACGTGCTCATCGGCTTCGCCAAGCCATTACCCTCCGTGTTCGAGCGCGTGGACTGGAGTACGGACCGCGTGTTGGCCCAAACCCGGGAACGCCTGCGCGAAGCCGGGGCCACCTGGCAAGAGCTGCCCGCCCTATGGGACGTAGATGAGCCCGCTGACTGGCAACGCTGGTCGGCGGTGGCCGCGTCTCAATCAGCGTCCGCACTGCCCGAATTGCCAGAGCAGAACGCAAACACCCAATGTCCATGAGCCTCGAATCGCACCGATCCAACGCCTGGTACCACCAGCGCCTCGCCCTCCCTTCCGGGCCGGTACGTGTCGTCATTGACACCGACGCGGCCAATGAGATCGACGACCAGTTCGCACTTGCCTGGGCGATGCGTCGGCCAGACCGGCTCCACATCGCTGGGCTTTACGCGACGCCGTTCTCGTTTGCGCATCGCAGGCCCAGCCTGCCTCTCGCACCGGCTGACGATCCAGCCTTTGCGCCAGCGGGAGTGGGCATGGCACGCAGCTTTGACGAGATTCACCGGGTGCTCGACCTGTTGGGCGATCCGATCAGCGTGTCGGCGAAGGCGCGCGTGTTTCGAGGCAGTGAGGGATACCTGCGGGGACCAGCGCAGCCTTTGCAAAGCGCCGCCGTAGATCACCTGATTGCCACAGCGCGAGAACACACTGCAGAGGGGCCACCGCTTTATGTGATGGCACTGGGGTGCGTGACCAATATCGCCAGCGCGCTCATGCTGGCGCCTGACCTGGTCGACCGCATTGTTGTGGTGTGGACCAGTGGCTACCCCAGCTACGCACCCTGGCCCAACACCAGCCTGAACCTGGAGCAAGACCTGTGGGCCAGCCAATGGCTGTTTGACTGCGGCGTACCCCTGGTCTACTTACCCGGCTATCACGTGGGTGCCCAATTGCGCTTGTCGTTGCCAGAGATGCAGCGCCATGTGGCTGGACGGGGCGCTATCGGCAATGAACTGCACCGGTTGTACACCCACAACCCCCTGTGGTCCATCTTGGGACAGACCGGCGCGGAACCTTACAGCTGGGTGATCTGGGACATCATTTGCGTCGCCTGGTTGCTGCAACCGGATTGGGTGCCGAGTGGGTGTGTGGGTACGCCACGCCTGGGAGATGATTTGCGCTGGTCAGCCGATGCAACGCGACCTCCGATGCGCGAAGCCTATGCGGTACAGCGGGACGCCATCTTTTCTGCATATTTCTCGCAGGCGCTGGGTCGTGCTGGTACCTGACGAAGCCTGTGCGCGCGGGTGCACATCCGCATCCACTTCAGCGCGCAGAACGTAACTTTGTTTGTCTAACTCCCCCTCTCTACCCGGTTGCGACCGCGCTCCTTAGCCAGGTACATGGCCTTGTCGGCCCGTTGCAGCGCGGCGTCCGCGGTGTCGCCATCGGCGCACAGGGTTACACCGACGCTCACGGTCAGGGGTATGGGGCGCTGTTCGGTGACCAGGGGTTGCGCCTCCACCAGCGCCCGCAGGCGCTCTGCGACAGCAATGGCGCCAGCGCCGCCAGCGTTGGACAAAAAGATGGCGAACTCTTCGCCTCCCAGACGACCAAGCACGTCTTCATTGCGCAGGCAGCGGTTAGCTAGCACGACAAAATGGCGCAGCACATCGTCACCCGCCCGGTGTCCCCAGGTGTCGTTCACCTTCTTGAAATGATCCAGATCCATCACCAGCACAGGCACCACCGTCTGGTTGCGCTCCGCACTGCTGATGGCTTTGTCCAGCAGGGTCAAAAACGCCCGGCGGTTGAATACGTTGGTCAGTGGGTCGACCTCGGCCAGGTGGCGCAACTCGCTGGTGATGAACTCGTTGGCCAGAATGAGCGCCCCAAACCCCAGCAGCACCACCGCCACGATGGCCTCCAGCACCACAAACTGCGACAACTGCGCCACCAGATTGGCATCTACCTGCCCACTGACCGTGGAGGGCAGCGCCAGCTTGAACAACACGGGCCGCAGCAACACGAAAGTGCCGTGCAACCCGGCCACCATCGCCAACAAGTAGCGCGCAGGAACCCGGCGCAGTTCACCCTTTGCCAGGGTAAAGGCTGTGAGCAAAAAGCAGATGCCTGACCCGAGCCCTGCCAGCAAAAAGCGCATGCCCAGGTGGGGTTGAACCACCGTGAAATAGACCGACAGCGAGATCAGCGCCCCAATGCCCACCACTGCATAGATGTGGGGCAAAGGCCGTCGCCCCATGTACATCCTGCTGGCCAACAGGCAGAAGTATGCGGCCATCGATATCGCCCCTTGCGAGATCACAACGGCCAACACCTCGGGAATCCAGTCCCGCACCAGCAGGCTGACACTGAAAACCGATCCAAACAGAAACGAGAGCATCCACAGACGCAAGCCTGGAATGGTCTTGTTGAAGAACCACACGGCATACAGCACCGAAGTGATCAACGCCGTCAGGATGGCGGCAAGGGTGAGGAGTGTGGGGCTGTGCACTGCAAGGTTGCGACGGGCGGGGCGGCATGAATGTTAACCGGGCACTTAACGAATTTGCTGCGATAGGCGATGCAGTTGCGACGTCGTCGTTGTTTGCCAGGACTTCTGCGACGTACCTTGACGTGTGGATCCGGCCGCAGAAACGTCTGTGTGTCCAGCGCGTCCGGGGTCAGCCTACTACGTTGCATTCCCGGCGCAGCAGCGCCAGCGCGTCGTGCAGTTGATAGTCGCTGTCGCTGGTTAGCGTTTTTTCAGCGTCCTGCACAAAGGCGGTCCACAGCGTGGTGTAGTCCTGCTGGTAAGCACCGGCGGCGTGTGTACGGATGAAGTCGGTGGCCAATGCGGGTTGCCAGCCCGACTTGCGGATCTTGCGGATGAGGCTGGCGGCCGTTTTTTCGGTCAGCAAGGTCTTTTTGGGGGCACCTGCGGCCAGGCACACGAACAAGGTGAGGAGCGAGTGCTCATCGTCATTGCCCTGGGTCGTTTTCGCCCAGGTCTTGCTGGCGGGCAGGGGCGGCTCGCCCCCCTCTTCCAGCGCATCGAGGCTGCGGTGGTAGTTGTCCACCTCGGCCAACGGGTCGTCGAGAAAAAAGTACCGGGCGCGAAACGCGCCTGTGGGGCGCAGCAGCGTGCGTGGCGGGGTGGCGCCATCCAGCAACCGCGGCATATCGGCCAGTACCGCGGCCGACTGGGCCAGCATAACCTCGCGCAGGTCGGGCGGCACTCCGGCGGGCAGGCGCAATGCGGTGGCGGGAGCCTGCTTTTTCTTGCGCAGGGCCAGCAGCAGCTTTTCGAAGCTGGTGGCGTTGGGCCACTCGCCCAGGGCCATGGCTTTGGGTGCCAAAGCCTGCATCAGCAAGCCGGTGCGGATGACGGCCTCGGCGTCGGCACCTGCGGCCTCCAGCTCGTCGGTATCCAGGTCGTACTGCTCTGCCAGCCACTGTGCGGCGGCAATGGCCTGCGCAATCAGCGTGCGGCGGGCCAGCTCTGCTCGGTAGTCTGCGTGGCTGCGCAGCGACCACACCGCCAGCAGCGGGGTCTCCGCATCGGCGTACCCGGCCATGCCAAAGTTGCTGCTCTCTGGCAGCGCAATCAGGCGCTTGAGCATGTCTGACCCACCCTTGGAGCGCGACAAAAACGAGTGGTCGCGCAGCGACGCGGCAGCTTTGTTCAAGTCGCCCCCAGTGCTGTCCAGCAGGTACAGGCTGATGAGGTTGACCATGCGGTCGCGGGCCTTCTCAAGCTCAGGCCGCAAAAACTCGCTACCAAAGTAGCGCGCAATCTGCACCATGCCCTTGGGCGCATCGGCGTTCATGGCGTCCAGCCTTGGCCGCATCGATGATGCCGTGCTGCACGCCATGCACCAGCGCCTTTTCAAAGAAAGGGCGCGCATCGTGCAGTTGCAGCGCTGAAGGGGAGGCAGCCATCAAATCGCCGACTCCTCATCGGAGGCCCTGGCAGCAGGCGTGGCCTTGCCGCGGTCGGTGTCGCTGGTTTCAAACTTGCCATCGTCGTCCTCGGCAGGTTCATCGCCCTCTTCCAGGCCCAGGTCAAAGGCGCGGGCCTTGGCGCGCAGCACCAGTAGCATTTCGATGAACAAATCGCGGCATTCGTAGCGCAGCAGCCAGGCCATCTGCATCCAGTCGCGGTCGGCCACTTCGTCTTGGTCGACGCGCGGCTGCACATAGCCAGAGGCCAGCAGTTCGTCGTCCGTCAGCGTCACGCCGTAGTCTTCGACCGCGTCAAACGTGCCGGTGCGGGCAAAGGCTTCGATGCGGCTCCACTTTTCGGCAAAGTAGTTGGCCAGCGCCTCGGCGCCACCGTCGAGGTTGCCGATGGCCGTGAGGAACTCCACTGGATCGGCATCGTCGCGGAAGATGACGGCGTTGACCATGCTGCGCAGGTGGGTGTGCGTGAGGTCCTTGTACTGTTTTTCCAGCACCATGGCCCGGGCAAACTGCTCGGGCGTGACCAGCATGTTGACCACCGAAGCCTTGGACTCGTCGTACTCGCGCATCACCGCCAGAATGTCCTTGGGCGCCAACTGGTCCAGCACCACCATCAGGGCGTTGTCACCGTCGGTGTCGGCCAGTTCAGCCAGCGCCGACTCGGCACCCACGATGTCACCGGCCGCGATGAGGCTGGTGGTTTTGGTGATGAGGGCGAGATGGGTGTTGTTGCTCATGCGAAATTCCTTTTGGTTGTCCACTGCGTCATGCAATCCGCCCAGACTGATGAAACTGGCGCGTTCCAGGCCAGCGGTCGCTGCGCAAGGGCCGCCCCGCCGCGCTGGCGGCGTCCCCCTTGAGGGGGAAGACGCGCAGCGGCTCAGGGGGTGCTTCAGTCCTTGCGGTTGAACCCCACGTCCGACAGCCAGTTGGAGCTGGCCTCTTCACGATCACGGCTGTTTTTCGGATCTGCAGCGTCATCGGCGCTCAGTGCGTCGTAGTCGTCATCATGCTCTGCGGCGTCTTCGCCGTCGTCCGCATCGCTGTCTCCGTCGCCATGCGCAGCAGCCTGAGGCGCCATGCGGGCGTGTTGCTGCAGATACTCCAGCCCGGCAGCCACGGCCAAGAAGCGGGCGCCTTGTGGCTCGCGCAAGCACGGTTTGCGCAAGGCTGGCAGCCCAGGGCTCCAGTGCGATAGCGTGGGTCAGACTGTGCCAGTCGGGCAAATCGTCCACCGGCAGACCGAGCAGGTGCTCGATGGCAGCGGGCTTTGTAAAGCGAAAACCGCGGTGGAATACCACTGCCACCATCTCGGGGGCCAACTCCATCATCTGCACCAAAAAGGCAATCTCATTGCGCTTTTCGGCCAGGCGTTTGCGCAAAACGTCTTTGCCCTCAGAGTCGGAAATCAGGTCATCAAGCTCAGCTTGGTAAGCGGAGCGAAGGTCGTAAAAGTAAGGCGAGAGTTTCAAGGTGTGGTCGTCAGAATGCGCGTGGAATAGGCTTGCCAGATCTCTTGGGCGGTCTGCAGCGGGTCGTCCAGCAGGTTGCGGCGGCGGTTGTCGTCGTAGGCCTGGCGGGCGGTGTCGTCCGACAGCACTTCGTAGGCCTTTTGCACGGCCTGAAACTGCTGGGCTGCGTCGGGCGCGTCGTTGCGGTCCGGGTGGTAGAAAGACGCCTTCTGGCGAAACGCCTTCTTGATGTCGGCCAGCGATGCGTTGGCCGCAAGCCCCAGGGCTGCGTAGTGGTCTGCGGTCATGGGCAAAAAATCCAGGCAGCAGCCAGCGGTTGCTGGCACTCGCCACGGCGTGCGTGCAAGAGCCGCATCAACCGCCCAGGCTCACAAATACGTTTTGAACGTCGTCGTTGGCGTCGATGGCCGCCAGAAAGCTTTCGACTTCCTCCAGCTGTTCAGGGGTGAGGTTGGCGGGGTTGACGGGATTTTTGGGCTTGTAGCCCAGCTTGACGGACAGCACATTGAAACCGTGGGCTGGCAGCGCACGGCTGACCAAGTCGAGTTCTGCAGGGTCGGTCCAGAAGGTGGTGGTACCGGCTTCGTCGCCCGGTTCACAGTCTTGTGCACCCGCTTCGATGGCAGCCTCTTCGGGGTCGACGCCCGCAGCGGTCGGCTCGGCTTCGATCATGCCGACATGGTCAAAATCCCACGACACTGAACCCGAAGTACCCAGTTGGCCCTTGCGGAATAGCACGCGCATCTCGGGTGCGGTGCGTTTGACGTTGTCGGTCAGGCATTCGACCATCACCGCCACCTGGTGCGGGGCATAACCTTCGTAGATCACGTGCTCGAAACTGACGGCATCGCCGCCGATACCAGCGCCCTTCTTGATGGCACGGTCCAGCGTCTCTTTTGGCATAGAGACTTTGCGCGCCTGCTCCACCACCAGCCGCAGCTTGGAATTGCCTGCCGGGTCGGCACCGCCGCGCGCGGCGACCATGATTTCCTTGGCCAACTTGCCAAACAGCTTGCCTCTGGCATCTGCGGCCTGTGCCTTGCCTTTTGCTTTCCACTGCGCGCCCATGGTGATGTCTTTCTTGGAGTTGCGGCGCGCCACGGCGCCTGTGAATACGTTGGCGGCCCCTGAATGCAGCATCCGAAACCCTTTGCAACCCAGGCAAAAAGTGCGAAATGAGCGTCTGAACCGAACCCTATAGGGTACCACTGACCGGCCCGTTGCCACGCCACCACGCCAAACGCCCCGGCAGCGAAGATGGGCGGGTAACCTCGGCACATGCGCGCCCTTTTATCCCACGCCTCCCAGGTCCCCTGATGCTCAATACCCTGTGGCTGGGCTTTTTTGTTGCGGCGGCGGTGGCGGGCCTCGCGCAATGGCTGGTGGGCGGCAACGCGCAGGTGTTTGCCGCCATGGTCGAGTCGCTGTTCGCCATGGCCAAGCTGTCGGTCGAGGTGATGGTGCTGCTGTTTGGCACGCTCACGCTGTGGCTGGGCTTTTTGCGCATTGCCGAAAAGGCAGGCATTGTGGATGCGCTCGCCCGCTGGCTGGCCCCGCTTTTCAGGCGCCTGATGCCCGAAGTGCCCAGCGGCCACCCTGCCCTGGGCCTCATGACGCTGAACTTTGCCGCCAATGCGTTGGGGCTGGACAACGCGGCCACGCCCATGGGCCTCAAGGCCATGAAGGCCCTTCAAGAGCTGAACCCCCAGCCCGATACCGCTACCAATGCGCAGATTCTGTTTCTGGTGCTCAACGCCTCGTCGCTCACGCTGCTGCCGGTCACCATCTTCATGTACCGCATGCAGCAAGGCGCGGCCGACCCGACCCTGGTGTTTTTGCCCATCCTGCTGGCCACCTCGGCATCCACCCTGGTGGGCCTGCTCAGCGTAGCGGTGGTGCAGCGCCTGCCGCTGTGGAGCCCCGTGGTGTTGGCCTACCTGCTGCCGGTGGCGCTGGGCCTCGCTGGCTTCATGGCGCTGCTGACCACGCTCAGCGCCACTGCGCTGGCGCAACTGTCGTCCCTGCTAGGCAACCTCACGCTGTTTTCGCTGATCGTGCTGTTTGTAGGGCTGGGCGCGTGGCGCAAGGTGCCGGTGTACGAGGCGTTCATCGACGGGGCGCGCGAAGGTTTTGACGTGGCCAAAAGCCTGCTGCCCTACCTGGTGGCCATGCTGTGCGCCGTGGGCGTGTTTCGCGCGTCAGGGGCGTTGGGCTACGTGCTCGACGGCATTCGCTGGTGCGTGACCACGCTGGGCGTAGACACCCGGTTTGTGGAGGCGCTGCCCACGGCTTTGGTCAAACCGTTCTCTGGCAGCGCGGCACGCGCCATGCTGATTGACACCATGCAAAGCCAGGGCGTAGACAGCTTTGCCGCGCTGGCGGCGGCGACCGTGCAGGGCAGCACAGAAACCACGTTTTATGTGCTGGCCGTGTACTTTGGCGCCGTGGGCATCCAGCGCGCGCGCCATGCCGTCGGCTGCGCACTGCTGGCGGAGCTGGCGGGTGTCATAGCCGCCATCGTGGTGTGCTATCAATTTTTCGGATAAAGCGGTTTCGGCCTGTGGTTGGCATTCCGCCGTCTAACCTCCAGTGCCACCAAGGGTCTAGTTGGCCGCATCCGACCTGCACCACCGAAAATCGCGAGAATGCCGCTGGTTCGGATGGAACTTATAAGAAAACTACCCTCTAGCGCTTATCCGTAAAGCGTTTGTAGCTATCAATTTTATTGACAAGGAATCTCCGTGCTAACGCATCCCACTCTGACCCCGACGGCCTCGGCAAGCACCACCAATGTCTACACACGCCGTCACGCCCTGACGCTCATGGGCGCCGCGGGGTCGGCGCTGGCATTGCCTGGCTGGGCGCAAACAAGTACCGCCCCGGCAGCTTGGGCTGCCATTGAGCGCGCAGCGCGGGGCCAGACGGTTTACTTCAATGCCTGGGCGGGCAGCGAACGCACCAACGCTTATCTGCAATGGGCGTCTGCTCAGGTAGCGACCCAATTCGGGGTGAAGCTAGAGCACGTGAAGATCACTGACACGGCCGACGCGGTCAAACGGGTGCGCGCCGAGAAAACCGCAGGCCGCAAAGACAGTGAAGGCACGGTAGACCTGGTGTGGATCAACGGTGAAAACTTTGCGCAGATGAAACAAGAGGGCCTGCTGTTTGGCCCGTTTGCCGAATCACTGCCCCATTTTCAGTATGTAGATTTGCAAGGCAAACCCACTACCCGCATCGATGCGTCGATTCCGACCGACGGCATGGAAGCGCCTTGGGGTATGGCGCAGTTCACATTGTTTGCCGATAGCCAACGCTTGCCCGAGCGGCCCCAGAGCATGGCCGACCTGTTGGCACTGGCACAGCGCCAGCCCGGTCGCATCACCTACCCACGCCCGCCCAATTTTCATGGAACGACGTTCCTCAAGCAGGCCCTGATGGAGGTCTCGCCCAATGCGTCCGCGTTGCGCCAGCCAGTCACTGCGGCAGCACTCGAGCAGCAAACCGCCCCACTGTGGAAGTTTTTGGACGCATTGCACCCCGCACTGTGGCGTGCAGGAAAACAGTTTCCGCAAAACGCGGCCGCCATCCGGCAGATGATGGCCGACAGCGAACTGCTGCTGGCCTGGACCTTCAACCCCAATGAAGCCGCTAACGAAATCGCGGCGCAGCGCCTGCCCGCGACGGTTGTGAGCTGGCAGTTCGCCAAGGGTGCCATCGGCAACACCCATTTTGTGGCGATTCCCTATAACGCTCGCGCCAAAGCAGGCGCGCAGGTAGTGGCTAACTTTTTGCTATCGCCCGCCGCTCAAGCGCGCAAGGCAGACATTGCACAGTGGGGCGACCCCACGGTGCTGAACATCGCTGCGTTGCCCGCCGCTGACCGCGCATTGTTCGGCGCTGCGGCGCGCCCAGGGCAGGTCACTACCACCGCTCCCACCCTGCCCGAGCCCCATGCATCATGGGTAGAGCCTTTGGAGAAGGCCTGGACGCAGCGGTACGCTGCGTAGTGCCTGCAAGCACCTGAACGTACCAAGCAGCAGTGCCAGCATGTTTCGGAGCATCCCGTTGACGCAATCGATCCGTTCCATTTGCACCCGGCATTGATGCCGGTGCCGCCAATGCCCTTCGCCCTGTCCGACCCGCGCCTCGTTGGCGCTGCTGGGCTTTTCCTCAGTGCCGCCCTGCCCATGGCGGGCGCTGCCTGGCTGGCACTGGTGGCGGTGGCCGATGCAGCGGCGTGGCAAGCGTTGGCTCTGCACTCGCTCACACGCCCTTCGCTCGGCTACAGCCTCTGGACGGGGCTTGCCTCTACCGCACTGGCTTGGGTGGGGTGCGCATTGCTGCTGTCCCAAGGATTTGTGCGGCGCTCGCTGGCACGCACACTGCAAGCGTTGCCAGTGATGCTGGCCACCCCCCATGCTGCCTTGGCCATCGGCCTGGTGTTTCTGGTCTCGCCCAGCGGATGGGTACTGCGGCTGCTGTCCCCGTGGTTTACCGGGCTGACGTTGCCACCCGCTTGGCCCACGGTGCAAGACCCTTGGGGGCTGGGCCTGATCGCCGCGCTGGTAGCTAAGGAACTGCCGTTCTTGTTGTGGGCCGCCGCCACCCAGATGCTGCGGGGTGATGTTCAGCAGCGGCTAAACGCCGAACACCGCATTGCTGAAACACTGGGCTACACACCCCAGCGCGCGTTCTGGCATGTCGTGTGGCCACAACTGGCACCACGCATGGTCTGGCCATTGCTGGCCGTGTTGGCCTATGGGCTCACGGTGGTTGACATGGCCATCGTGATCGGGCCGGCCAGCCCACCCACCCTGGCCGTGCTGGCATGGCAGTGGCTGCAAGACGCAGACCCCGCTACCAACGCCCAAGGCGCAGCGGCTGGCGGGCTGCTGGCGATCACCGTAGCGCTGTGTGCGGCACTGGCCACCGGGCTGCAAAGAGGGTTCGCTCAGCCGCTGTGGGCCAGATGGCGCAACCGAGGTCACAGGGGCTTTCACAGCACGCGCCGTCACGCACGCAGCGCGGTGCCGCGCTTTCCGGTAGCGCCGCTGTTGTTGCCGCTGGCGATGCTGTACGGCGCCGTGCTGTTGGCATTGGCCGTAGGCAGCGTGGCGGGCGTGTGGCCTTTCCCTGCGGCATGGCCTCAGCAGTTGACCCTGAATGCGTGGAGCAGCGTGTGGAGCAGCCGCTCCACACTGGGCTACACATTGGGCCTGGCGGTATGCTCCAGCGCGCTGGCGTTGGCATGGGCGGTGGCTTGGCTAGAGCTGGCACCGCGCGGGTGGGACACAGTGCTGCGCCCGTTGCTCTATTTACCGCTGGTGCTGCCCACGGTGTTGTGGGTCTTGGGCCTCTATGGCCTGGCGTTGTATGGGCGCCTTGAAGGGCACTGGGCAGGGTTGCTCTTGGCACATGTGCTGGCCACCCTGCCCTATGTGCTGCTCACGCTGTTCCCCGCTTACCAAGGTTTCGATCCGCGCTATGCCAGCGTCAGCGCCAGCCTGGGGCATGGCCCATGGCGGTTCTTGATACAGGTGAAATGGCCGCTGCTGCGCCGTGCGCTGGCCGCCAGCGCCGCCGTAGGCTTTGCCGTGAGCGTGGCGCAGTTTGTACCTACGCTGTATGTGGGTGCAGGCCGCTTTGCCACCGTCACCACCGAGGCGGTCACGTTGGCATCGGGCGGGCAACGCTCGTTGACCAGTGCCTATGCATGGCTGCAGTTTGTCTTGCCGGTCGCGGGCTTTGCGCTGGCCGCGTGGGTGGGCCGACCCCGCCAGTTTAGAGTTGGCCAATGACCTTGAACGTTCAAATTGATGAAATCGCCAGCGCGCGCGCCGTGGTTCAGCAAGGCTTGGCCTTCGCGGTCGCGCCGGGCGAGGTGCTCACGCTCATGGGGGCCAGCGGCAGTGGCAAAAGCTCAGTGTTGGCCGCCATCGCCGGCACGTTGGGCACTGCAGTACAAGCATCCAGTGACGGTCCGCAAGGGCTGCGCTTCACTGGAACCATCCATTTGAATGGCGTAGACATCACCCACCTCACCACCGCAAAACGCGGCGTAGGTCTGCTGTTTCAGGACGATCTGCTGTTCGCCCACATGACCGTGGGCGAGAACCTGCTATTTGCGGTACCGCCCGGGGCGCGCAAAGAGCGGCTGCTGCAGGTCGAAGGCGCACTCGCTGATGCCGGGCTGGCGGGCTTTGGCCCACGCGACCCGGCCACGCTCTCGGGCGGGCAACGTGCACGCGTGGCGATGATGCGCGCCCTGCTGGCCCAGCCACAAGCCCTGTTGCTGGACGAGCCTTTTTCGCGGCTTGACGCAGAGCTGCGCGAACAGTTTCGGGCGTTTGTGTTTGACCAGGTGCAAGCGCGGCATATTCCTGCGGTGCTGGTCACCCACGACGCTGCCGACATTGCCGACCCTGCCCGTCTTGTGGTGCTGGATGCTGTGCAAGAACCCCGTCATGTTCGATAGCCGCATACAGACCTCGATACGCCCTGCCATGGCGCGGGCCGGGTTGACACTGGCGCGCTGGGGCTGTACCGCCAATGGCATCAGCTTTGCAGGGTTTGGCGTGGGCATCGCGGCGGCCGTTGCGATTGCGCTGTCTTACCCACTGTGGGGCTTGGTGCTGCTGCTACTGTCACGGTTGATGGATGGGCTGGATGGCGCTGTAGCCCGCGCCACCCAGCCAACAGAGCGCGGTGCTTTTTTGGACATCACGCTCGACTTTATGTTCTACGCGTCCATCCCCTTGGCGTTCGCCCTGTCCAACCCGGCAGTCAACGCTTTGCCCGCTGCCGTTTTGCTAGTTTCATTTATCGGCACTGGCAGCAGCTTTCTCGCGTTTGCGGCTGCCGCTGAAAGGCAGCAGTTGCGCTCTACGGAGTTTCCGGAAAAAGGTTTTTACTTCTTAGGGGGCCTGACCGAAGCCACCGAAACCCTCGTCGCCTTTGTAGCCATGTGCCTGTGGCCGCAATGGTTTGGCGCTATTGCCTACGGTTTTGCCGCGCTGTGCGCAATCACCACCGTGCTGCGCATTCGCTGGGGCTGGACCAGCCTCGCGCCTGTACCCCACCCACCTTCCCCCCAAACCCCACCATGAAACTTCAAAAAATTGTGATCGCCTTGCTGGTGGTGTTGGGGGCAATTGCCTTCTTTGCACTAGACCTTGGCCAATACCTGCAACTGGGTTTCATCAAAAGTAGTCAGTCGCGCATTGAGGCTTTGTATGCCGCCAACCCCGCCGGGGTCATGCTTGGTTTTGGCGCGGTGTACGTCGCGGCCACGGCCTTGTCGTTTCCGGGTGCCACGGTGCTAACGCTGGCAGCCGGTGCAGTGTTTGGGCTGTGGTGGGGCACGCTGGTGGTGTCGATAGCGTCTACCCTGGGCGCCACGCTGGCCATGCTGGCGGCGCGCTACGTGTTGCGCGATTCGCTGGAGGCGCGTTTCAGCCAGCGCCTTGCCGAAGTCAACAAAGGCATTGAGCGCGAAGGCGCTTTTTACCTGTTCAGCCTGCGCCTGCTGCCGGTCATTCCGTTCTTTGTGCTGAACATGCTGATGGGCTTGACCCGCATGCGTCCCCTCACATTTTTTTGGGTGAGCCAGCTGGGCATGCTGGCGGGCACACTGGTGTTTGTAAATGCAGGCACGCAATTGGCACGCATCGACTCTTTGAGCGGCATCCTGTCACCCGCCTTGCTGGGCTCGTTCGCGTTGTTGGCCGTTTTGCCCTGGATCATGAAGCTGGCTGTGGCGCGCTGGCGGCGCAGCAAGGTGTTGGCCGCCTGGGCAGCAGACCGCCCCCGCCGCTTCGACCGCAACCTCATCGTCATCGGCGCGGGTGCGGGGGGCCTGGTCACGGCCTACATTGCCGCCACCGTCAAAGCCAAGGTCACGCTGGTCGAAGCCCACAAAATGGGAGGCGACTGCCTGAACTACGGCTGTGTGCCCAGCAAAGCGCTGATCAAAAGCGCCAAGGTGGCGCACCAGATGCGACACGGCGACCGCTACGGGCTGGAGGCCGCAGTGCCAGCAGTGAGCTTCAAACGCGTCATGCAGCGCATCCAGGACGTGATCCGCGCCATTGAGCCGCATGACAGCGTTGAACGCTACACCGCGCTGGGTGTGGATGTGAAGCAGGGATACGCCAAGCTGATCACCCCCTGGACGGTCGAGATCACCGCCCCAGACGGCAGTACCGAGCGGCTGACTGCCCGCAGCATCGTCATTGCTGCGGGCGCAAGCCCCATAGTGCCGCCCTTGCCAGGCATCGAAGAATCCGGCTATGTCACCAGCGACACCCTGTGGGATCGATTTGCCCAATACGACACCCCGCCACGCCGCATCGTGGTACTAGGCGGCGGGCCCATTGGCTGCGAGCTGGCGCAAGCGCTGGCGCGCCTGGGTTCAGAGGTCACGGTGGTCGAAAGCGGCCCCCGCGTGCTGCCACGCGAAGATGCCGACGTGTCGGAGGTCGTGGCCCACGCGATGACTGCCGACGGCGTCAACCTGCGCACGGGCCACAAGGCCCTGCGCTGCGAGCAAACCCCGGTTGCTGGCTCGTCAACCCCGCAACACAGCCTGGTGCTGCAAGCACCTGATGGCACAGAACACACGGTGGAGTTTGACGAACTGGTGTGCGCTGTGGGGCGCAAAGCCCGGCTGACCGGGTATGGGCTGGAAACACTGGGCATTCCCGCGTCACGCACCGTCGATACCAATGAATATCTGCAAACACTGATCCCGCACATCTATGCAGTGGGTGATGTGGCCGGGCCCTACCAGTTCACCCATGTGGCTTCGCACCAGGCCTGGTATGCGGCGGTGAACGCGCTGTTTGGGCATCTGCGCAGCTTTAAGGTTGACTACCGCGTGATCCCGCGCACAACCTTTACCGACCCCGAAGTAGCGCGCGTGGGCTTGGACGAAGCGGAGGCGCTGGAACAAAAGGTGCCGGTCGAAGTGACGCGCTACGACATCGACGACCTAGACCGCCAAATCTGCGAAGAAGGCGGCGCACCCACCAGCCGTGGGTTTGTGAAGGTGCTCACCGTGCCGGGCAAGGACCGCATTTTGGGCGTCACCATCGTCGGCCCCCACGCGGGCGAGCTGCTGGCCGAATACGTGCTGGCCATGAAACACGGCCTGGGGCTGAACAAAATCATGGGCACCATCCACACCTATCCCACGTTGTCTGAAGCCAATAAATACGCTGCTGGCGAATGGAAACGCGCCCACGCACCCGAGAAACTGCTGCAGTGGGTAGAACGATTTCACACATGGAGACGCGGATGAACGCCTGTTTGACAACCTCGACAAACAGCTCCCAAGGCACATTGATGCCGTTGGTGCTGGAGCCGACACGCTGCGCAGCGAGGGCGATGATCACCGTCATCGCGCTGTGCGCAACAGCCCTGCACGCGACGCAGGCCGTCGCCCAAGTGCCTCTGGCGCCCCTTATCCCAGCGGCGGGCGACCAAACCCCAGCGCCCTGGCGGCAGGTAGGCTTCCCCAAAAAACAAGCCCCACTGCCCATGACGCAGTTTGTGGTTGCCTCCATCGACGGGCAACGGGCACTGCAGATCCGCACCGCATCGTCGTACGGCACCTTGGTGCACGACTGGAGCGGGCCTGCAAGCACGCTCACGTGGCGGTGGCGACTGGATGAACCGCTGTCGGGCGGCAGTGCAGAGCCCAACCTCGCCACCAAGGGCGGGGACGACGCTGCGCTCAAAGTGTGTGTGATGTTTGAGCACCCGCTGGACCAAGTGCCCTGGGTAGAGCGAACCGTTCTGCGCCTGGCCCGCAGCGTAAGCGGCGAAGCCCTGCCCGCCGCCACCCTGTGCTACGTGTGGGACACCGGCAGCGCCACCCCCTTGCAAGGCGCCAACCCCTACACCCGGCGCGTGCGATACATCAGCCTGCAAACGCGCAGTTCGCCCCTGGCGCAGTGGGTGCTTGAATCGCGCAACGTGGCCAGCGACTTCATCGCGCTGTTTGGCGACGAGCTGCCCGGCGGTGCCAGTGCACCCGCCAGCGCGGTGCCACCCGTCAAAGCCGTGGTCATCGGCGCCGACAGCGACAACACCGGCAGCCGCAGCATGGGTTGGGTGGCGCAGGTGCAGTGGCAACAGCGGGACACCAGCGGCACGCCCGGCGCCCCGCGCCCATGACAGCCACCGCCCCACAGGCCGCGCCCCAGGCGCCTCGCAAACACCTGTTGCTGGTGGGCGCAGGCCATGCCCATCTGCATGTGTTGCAGATGCTGGCGCAGCACCGCCCCGCCCAACTGGACGTGACCTTGCTCACGCCCGACGCCTGGCAAACCTACAGTGGCATGGTGCCCGGCTACGTGGCGGGCCGGTACGCGCTGGACGCCTGCCGCATCGCGCTGCAACCCCTGCTGCGCGCTGCGGGCGTGACGTGGATACAGGGGCTTTGCACCGGCATCGACGCCGCACAGTCGCAGGTCACCCTGCAGCCCACGGGCAGCAGCCAGCAAGCACCGCAGACCTTGCGCTATGACCTGCTGTCGCTCGACACAGGCGCCGTGTTCGACCCCATACGGCTCGCGGCCGACATGCCCGGATCGCTGGAGCACACGCTGCCCGTGCGGCCCATCGACGACTTCATCGACCGGTGGCAAGCCAGGATGGAGCAGCGTCAGCCAAGTCAAAAACTGCCCCACACCGTGACCGACACCTCCACCTGGGCTTTCATCGGCGCGGGTGCCGCCAGCATCGAACTGCTGATGGCCGCGCACCAGCGCTTGGCAGCGGCCACCGAGGCGGAGCGCGCCGGGGGCAATGCCAGCCGCATCCAGCTGGTGCTCGTCACCGGTGGCAGCGAAGTGGCCGCAGGCTACGCGCCAGGCATCCAGCGGCGCGTGCTGCGCCAGCTGGCAAAGCGCCAAGTGCAGGTGGTGCGCCAGCGGTGCGTGGGCGCTCAACCTGGCGCGTTGCAGCTGGAAGACGGCTCGCTGCTCTTCTGCGACGGCGCCGTGCTGGCCGTCGGCACGCATGCACCGCGCTGGCTCCAAGGCAGCGGTCTGGCGCTGGCAGAGACAGGCCACCTGCGAGTCAACCCATATCAACAAAGCACCAGCCACGCCAACGTGTTTGCGGCGGGCGATGTGGCCACGCGCGAGGACGCACCACACCCGAAAAGCGGCGTGTATGCCGTGCGCGCCGGACCACCGCTGGCCCGCAACCTCTTGGCCGCAGCTAGTGCACAGCCGCTCAAACCGTACCTGCCGCCCGCACGCACGCTCAACCTGCTGTCTTGCGGTACCGGCCACGCCATCCTCAGCTGGGGCCCGCTTCACGCAGAGGGCACCTGGGCATGGTGGCTCAAGGACAAAATCGACCGTGCGTTTGTGGCGCGCTATGTGTCACAGGCTTGAGGTACGGGGCGCAAAAAAATATAAGCCAAAACACCCGCTAGCGCTTATCTATAAAGCGCTGATAGCTATTTAATTTGTAGCGATTAGCATCTCAAGTGCGGCATCGCAGGAGCGCGGCATTTGCCAGCGCAGTTCGTTCGCCTTTGCGCCGCAGCAAATGCCCATCTATCAACGCGGGGTTGCAAACACCTGGGTCCAGTAAATGGTGGTGTCACTGTTTTTGTCGATTGCATACGCCGCGCCCATCTCGGAAAAGTCTTTGCGCATCAGGTTTGCGCAGTGAGACGGGCTGGACAACCAACCTGATACCGCCTGTTGTGCCGAACCTTGCCCAGCGGCAATGTTTTCACCCACCACACGCCATGCGTAACCTTGCTCATCGACCCGGCCGTCCACGTGGGTACCGTTTTTCGAACGGTGACTGAAATAGTTCTGACTGGCCATGTCACGGCTGTGCGCAAGAGATGCCTTGCCCAACGCAGCGTTCCAAGTCAGAGGGCCCACCGCTTTGAAATTTTTCTGGCCACAGTTGCGCGCTTGTGCACGCGCCTCGTTCGTCAGCTTCAGGATTTCCCGGCCTTCATCAGGCCAGTCCTTCAAGTTGGCAGAGACCACCGGGCGCGCGAGCACCACGCGCCACGATGTGTCCGTGCGCGACACGCCGATGTCTACGTACTTCGAGTCCATCAGGCGCTCGCAGTAGTGCTTCTTCAGCATGGTCATCGCAGCGCTCGGGCTGCCAACGCCCGAAATCTGAAGCACTTCGACTTTTGCCGGGATGTAACCCCCCGCGCGCAATGCCCGCCCAAGATCATCCTTGCCGGCGATTTTCAGATTGTTGAGCGCAGCATGTGGCGTCAGCGGCCCAGCGGGCTGCAACGTCGTTTTGCCGCACTGGCGGCTTTGGTTGCGGTATTCGTTGATAAGCGCGCCCAGCTCTTCTGTGGGTGCAGCCAACGCCGCGCCCAGGGCCGTTGGAGCCAACCAGAAAAGCAATGCGCTCTTCAACACGGATCGATGACAAAAGGTATTCAGCATCTGAGACTTTCGGACAGGACGCAAATGCCGCGGCACGCAAAGCATCAATGTCGATATTGCGCCCTGCAAGGGCAGAACGCAGTGACGATGGACCACTTTGTTGGCCAACGCCACGGGCAGCGACAATGATTGGTTTTTGCAATGGCATGGGGCGTGGGACATTGCGAACGCAGCCTGTAGTCGCCACGAGGCTGTGCGTTAAACGATTCGCCACACGTACCGCTCACAGTGATGGGTATCGGTTTTTCCGTTGGCATCGGTAACGCGCGTGCATCGCGCACAGTCGTCGCGACCGCCAGTTCGGTCCCCCCGCACCGCGTAGCGCCGATTTTTGAGCATTATTGGCCTCCAGCGCTTTTCCATCAAGCGCTTGCAGCTATCAATAAATGAGTGATTACTCCCGAATGGGCGCCCCTCTGTCCCGCGATACGCCAGGCTCACTCCGGCTCACTCAGCCCCTGCTCCCACTCCGCCAACTGCTCATTGGTGGCAATCAGCCTCCCCACCAGCAGCTTGATAAAGGCTTTGTCAAACCGTGACTGTAAGTCCTCCGACGCCTCGCGCAGCGCCGGGTTGCGCACCTTGAGCACCAGCACTTCGGTCTCTGCCACGGCGGAGGCGGTGCGCATTTTGTTCTCGGGGCGCAGGTAGGTCATTTCGCCGAGGGTGACGCCGGGGCCCAGGGTGCTCAGGCTCCAGCCTTGGCGGCTGACGGCGACCTGGCCTTCGATGAGGATGCAGAACGAGTCGCCGGGCGTGTTCTCGCGCATCAGCACGGTGCCGGCCTCCAGCCTGCGCCAGTTGCCCAGGCGCATCAGTTCCCACAGCGCCACATCGTGAAAGTCGGCAAAAAACGGCAGCGCGCGCAGGCGCGCAAAGCGCTCGGCCTCGGTGTCTTGCGAGCGTTGGCGGGGCAGGCTTTGGTGGGCGGACAGCAGCGCCTGCGCAAAGTCGTCCCAGGTCGCAAAGCGGTCGGCGGGCTGCTTGGCCAGGGCGCGCAGCAGCACGTCGTCCACATGCGCGGGCAGCGAGGCGCGCAGCAGGCTGGGGGGTGTGGGGGTTTCGTTGCTGATTTTGTAGAGGGTGGCAAAGTCGGTATCGCCATCAAACGGACGGCGGCCGGTGAGCAGTTCGTACACCACCACGGCCAGCGAGAACATGTCGCTGTGGTGGGTGAGGTCTTGCTCGCGCACTTGTTCGGGCGACATGTACGAGGGCGAGCCCACCAGACCCGACAGCTGCGTGGCGTCGCTGCGCAGCGACAGGGCCGCACCAAAGTCCGTCAGTTTTACGTCGCCGTCCTTCGCCAGCATGAGGTTGGCGGGTTTGATGTCGCGGTGCACCAGGCCTTCGCGGCAGGCGTATTCGAGCGCGTTGCAGCACTTGAAGGCGATGTCGAGCACTTGGGGCACTGGCAGCAAGGTGTCGGGCGTTGCAAAGTCAGACAGGGCCTGGCCGTCGACGTATTCGAGCACCAGATACGGGGGAAACGCCTCTTCGTCGGCGTCGAGCAGGCGAACGATGTTGGGATGCCGCAGACGGCCCGACAGCGCGGCCTCGTTGCGCAGCAGCTTGCGATAGCGGTCGGCCTGGTCGGGTTGTTTGAGCAGGTAGGCGTGCGTCTGCTTGATGGCCACCTTGCGGCCCCGAAAGCCGTCCAACCCCAAAAACACGATACCGCTGGCGCCCCGGCCCAGCTCTCGTTCGATGCGGTACTTGCCGATGTTGGCAGGCGGGGCTGAGGTGGCTGTGGACATGGGGGCTCCCGGTCAGGGTTGGCGTGTGTTCAAGGCGAGTTTCAGGCTCCGGCGAGCGCCTGTTCAAAGTCGGCCAGCAAATCTTCCACCTCTTCCAGCCCTACCGACAGTCGGATCATGCTGTCGGCAATGCCCATGGTGGCGCGCACCTGGGCACCTGCCTCCCAGAAGATGGTGTGGGCCACCGGGATGATCAGCGTGCGCGTGTCGGCCAGGCCAGTTGCCTTGATGGGCAATTGCAGCCGGTTGCACACGGGCAGGCATTGTTCGGGGTTGCGCAGCTCAAACGACAGCAGCCAGGACCCGGCCTTGAGGTGCTTGCGCGCCTGGTCGTGCTGCGGATGCGATGGCAGCATGGGGTACAGCACGCGTGATACGGCGGGGTGCGCCTCTAGCCACTGGGCCAGCGCAAGCGCCGTGGCACTGGTGCGGTCCATGCGAAGGGCCAGCGTTTCGGCCCCCAGCGCCAGTTGGTGCGCGGCGTGGGACGACAAGGTGCCGCCCATGTCGCGCAGGCCTTTTTTGCGCAGTTGCTGCAAGCCCCAGCCTTTGGGGTCACCCTTGCGGTAGGCCGCAAAAATGTTGGGGTAGTTCGACCAGTCGAACAGGCCGGTGTCTGTGATGGCGCCACCCAGCGCGTCGCCATGGCCGCCGATGCTTTTGGTGAGCGAGTTGACCACCAGCCCCGCGCCCACGGTGGCCGCGCGGAACAGGTAGGGCGATGCCACGGTGTTGTCGACCACGTACAACGCGCCGTGCGCCTTGCACAGGACGCCAATGCCTTCCAGGTCCGGGATCTGCGTGCCAGGGTTGGCAATGGTCTCGACAAACACCATGCGGGTGTTGGGGCGCAGCGCCGCAGCCACGTTGGCGGCGTTGGTCACGTCCACGGTGGTGACTTCAATGCCCAGGTCGGCCAGCGTGCCCAGCACGCTGTTGGTGTTGCCAAACACGAACTGACTGGCCACCAGGTGGTCGCCCGCCTTCAGCAAGGTCAAAAACACCGCACAGATGCCCGCCATGCCGGTAGAGAACGCAATGGTGCCCAGCCCCCGCTCCATCTGCGTGATCTTGGCCTCCAGCGCCGCCGTGGTGGGCGTGCCCTGGCGGGCATAGTTAAAGCCGCCCTTGGCCGTGCCCTGGAAGACGGCGATCAGGTCTTCGACCTTGTCGTAGCCGTACTGCACCGAGGTGTGGATCGGCTTGTGGATGGCGCCGTGCTCGGCGCCGCCCAGGCGGTCGGCATGCACGATCTGGGTGGTGAAGCTTTGGTTTTGCGGTGTCGTCATAAAAATCAACGCTGTTTCTGCGGGTCTACTTACAAGACGGGGCGATAACTACTGGCGCGCCCTAGTGCCAGTGCACCCGTGGAACTGGCTTCGCCAGGCCACCGGGTGCGTCCCCCCTCGGGGGGAAGGCGCGCAGCGCCTCAGGGGGGAGTCACCGTCTCAGGTGCAACGTGCTCCGCGTAATCGTACAAGGCGCCCAGGATGTCCTGTGCGCGGTCATCGGCGGTTTCCGACATTTCATCGATCTCGGTGAACAACTGCTCTACCGTGCGCGCCCCGCCCTGTCCGTCAAACAGGCAAGCGGCGCGGTGCGCCTCCCAGCGTTCGGCTTCTTCGGGTGACAGCGTTTGCGGAAAGTTGCGCGCCCGGTAGCGCCAGAACAGCTCTGCCAGGCGTGGGTCCTCAAAGTTGGCCCGCGCGTTGGCGAGTTTTTCACCGCTCATGGTGCGCAGATCGTTCAGCAAGCGGCGGTCGTTGTTGCCCACAAAACCGCCGTACAGGTCCTGGTCCACATCGGGTGCAGGTTCTGGCGGGCGGGCAAACACGGCGGGCCAGATGCCGCTCATGTCGGGCAGCGCGCGCGCCACTTCGGCATGTGCGGCTGCCTGGGCCAGGTCGATGCCCCAGCGCTGCGCCAGCGCGGGCGTGAGCGTGTTGACATTGCCCACCACCATGGGGGATTTGTTCAGGTGAATGGTCTTGACCGGCAGGCGCGTCATGCCTTCGGGCAACGCGTCGGCCTTGCTGAACATGCGCAGGCGAATTTCGTCGGGGCCCATGCTGGCCAGGGGCGACGGGTCCTGCGACAGGTCCCAGGCAATCAGCTCATTCTTGTTGGTAGGGTGGCTGGCCAGGGGCCACATCACGGCCAGGCAACCACGTTCGGCGGGGAACATGCCGGACACGTGCAAAAACGGGCGCGCGGTGATGGTGGTGGCTGGCAGGCGCAACTCGGCGGCGACGCGGTCTTTTTTGTGCAGGCTGAGCGCAAAGTCAAACAGCTTGGTGTTGTGCTGGCGGATGAGCCGCGCCAGCGCAATGGTGGCGCGCACGTCGGACAGCGCATCGTGCGCGGCCTCGTGCAGCAGGCCGTTGGCTTTGGACAGGTGTTCGAGCTTGAAGCTGGGCGTCACGCTGTCTTCCTTCTTGGGCCAGTTGATGCCGTCGGGCCGCAGCGCATACGTCATGCGCACCACGTCCAGCAGGTCCCAGCGCCCACACTGGTTTTGCCACTCGCGCGCATACGGGTCGATGAGGTTGCGCCAGAACATGAAGCGCGTGATTTCATCGTCAAACCGGATGGTGTTGTAACCGACTCCAATGGTGCCGGGCTGCGCAAACTCGGCTTCAATGCGGGCGGCAAACTGGTGCTCTGGCACACCCTGCTCCAGGCACTGCTGCGGGGTGATGCCGGTGATGAGGCACGACACGGGGTCGGGCAGGTAGTCGTTGGCGGGCTGGCAATAGAACATCAGCGGGTCGCCGATTTCATTGAGCTCTGCATCGGTGCGGATCGCCGCGAATTGCGCCGGGCGGTCGCGGCGCGTGTTGGCACCGAAGGTTTCGTAGTCGTGCCAGAGAAAGGTATGGGCGGGCATGGCTGTAAAAAGCAGTAGGCAGGCGGGGAGACAAGCGGTCTCCGACTGTAACCGGATTTACAGTGTTTTTGGCACCTAGCGCTAGTCAATAAAGCGCTGACAGCTATCAATTCAGTAGTAACACAGGTTTGCAAATCGATACACCCCAAGGTGGGCAGATGCCATGGGCAGGGGCACGACAATGTATTGATGCAGACACGCCCTCTCCACCCTCTTTCCGCTCCCTCTTTCCCTCTTTCGACCGCCTGGTGTCTTGCGCTGGGCACAGCCCTTGTGATTTCTGGGTGTGCTTCTGCCACACCACCTGATGCAACGCCGCGCACTGTGCCTCGGCCCATGCAGCAGTCAACGGCTGTATCGGCCCCCACCGCACCGACCGTACGGCACACCGAACACGCCCGCGGCGTCATCGACCGCCGCTGCGCCTGTGGCTCCGGCACCCACAGGCAACGCTGAATCGGCGGAACAGGCGGAACAGGCGGCGTTTGCTGCCTGGCGCGACCAGTTTTCCACCCAGGCGCTGGCCGCCAACATCCGCCCGGAGACGGTGCGCACGGTGCTGGGCAACGCGCAGCTCGTGCCGCGCGTGGTCGACTTGGACCGCGCCCAGCCGGAGTTCACCCGTACGCCCTGGGCCTACCTCGACAGCGCCGTGTCGGCCCAGCGCATCGCCCAGGGCCAGGCCAAGCGGGCCGAACACCAGGCGGCGCTGGATGCAGCCGCCGCACGCTACGGGGTTCCGGCGCCGGTGATCACCGCCATCTGGGGCATGGAGAGCAACTACGGCAGCAACTTTGGCACTTTCCGCGCGGTCGATGCGTTGGCCACCCTGGCGTTTGAGGGGCGCCGCCGCAGTTGGGCCCAAGCCGAACTGCTGGCCGTGCTGCGCATCGTGGACCAAGGTGACATTGCCGCAGACCGGATGATCGGATCGTGGGCGGGCGCCATGGGGCACACGCAGTTTTTGCCCTCGGTGTTTTTGACCTATGCGGTCGATGCGGATGGGGACGGCCATCGCGACATCTGGGGCAGCATCCCAGACGTCACGGCGTCTACCGCGCATTTTTTGTCACGCATGGGCTGGCAAAGTGGCCAGCCGTGGGGCGTAGAAGTGCAACTGCACGCAGGCTTTGACTATGCGCGCGCAGAACTCACCACACGCCAGAACGCTTCCGCTTGGGCGGCAGAAGGGGTGCGAACGCTGGACGGCCAAGCACTGCCGGAAATGGGCGAGGCCTCCGTCATCACGCCCGCAGGCGCACGGGGCCCTGCGTTTCTGGTGGGCACCAATTTCCGCACTATCCTGCGCTACAACAACTCGGTCAACTACGCACTGGGTGTGAGCCTTCTGGCACGCCAGATCGACGGCGGCGCACCCATAGCCACCGCGTGGCCCCGAGACATTGAACCGCTGCACCGCGACCAACTGCGCCAATTGCAGACGGCACTGAACAACAGAGGGTTTGACGCAGGCGCACCAGACGGCGTGATGGGCCCGGCTACCCGCGCAGGCTTGCGCCGGTTTCAGCAAAGCATTGGTGCTATGGCCGACGGCTACCCCACGGTGACGCTGCTGGAGCGGCTACAGGCGACTCAGTAAGACTCGCCATACGCTATTGATGTGGAGCATCCGGCTGGAGCATCCTGCAGGAGTATCAGGCGGCCGTAATCGAGTTGAACCGTCACGTTGAGCTTGCGCAACGTGGTGGAGGCATTGCGCCCTGGCTTAGACACGCTCAGACCGAACGGCTTCACGCTCCTCCACCCACTGCATTGCGTCGACCAACAAAAAAGCCCGGGGCTTACGCCACGGGCTTTTTTGATTTTGGTGACCCGTCCTGCCAGAGGTTGACACCTTTTCTAGAAGCAAAAGGCAAGTCTTATGGAATCAGGCGCGAAGCGAACGCAGAGGGACTACACGCTGGCTTTTAAGCTGGCAGTGGTCGAACAGGTAGAAAAAGGCGAGCTGACCTACAAGCAGGCGCAGGTGCGCTACGGGATTCAAGGGCGCTCGACGGTGCTGGTATGGCTGCGCAAGCACGGTCGCCAGGGTTGGGGGCGAGCGGCATCATGTGCGGCTATGCCCCCAGACAAGACCCCCATGCCGCTGACGCCAGAGCAGCAGATCAAGGCCCTGCAAGTGCAACTGCAGCAGGCCCAGCAGAAGGCCCAATTGTTCGAAGCGGTACTCGACGTCCTGAAGAAGGACTATGGGGTGCGCGTCGTAAAAAAGCCTTCGGGCAAGTCCTCGCGCAGCGGCTCGTCCAGGGGCTGAGCGTAGTGAGGGCTTGCCGGTATATGGGGCACAGCCGCCAGGCGTACTACCAGGACCAGCAGCGCTGCGCCCAGCGCGAGAGCCGAGCCCAAGCGGTGGTGGAGTTGGTTCGCGATTGGCGCATTCGCCAGTCCCGGCTGGGAACGCGCAAGCTGCACCATGTGATGCGTGAGCAGCTGGCGCACGAGGGGATCCGACTGGGGCGCGATGCGCTGTTTGACGTGTTGCGCAACGCGCGGATGCTGGTACCCCCCAGGCGGGCGTATCACAAGACCACCGACAGCCATCACCGGTTTCGCCGCCATCCGAATTTGCTCAAGGCGGGTGAGCAGCAGGTTCAGGCTATGGCCAGCGAGCAAGTATGGGTGGCTGATATCACCTACCTGCCCACGGCCGACAAGTTCGTCTACCTGAGCCTGGTGACCGACGCCTACTCGCGCAAGATCGTGGGCTGGCATGTACACGACAGCCTGCAAACCGAACCGGTAGCCCAGGCCCTGAAGATGGCCTTGCGCGCACGTCAAAGCGATCAGCCCCTGATGCATCACTCGGACCGGGGCATCCAGTACTGCTCAAGCTACTACCAGGCGATCCACCAGCGGCACGGCCTGCAATGCTCGATGACCGATGGCTACGACTGCTACCAGAACGCGCTGGCCGAGAGGGTCAACGGCATCCTCAAGTGCGAGTTGCTGCTGCAGCGGCCTGCCGATCTGTAGCAGGCCCGGCACATGGTGCGCCAGTCGGTCCAGATATACAACGCCGAGCGGCCTCATCTATCGTTGAAAATGCAAACGCCCGATGCGGTGCATCGGGCGTCACTGGTCGGCATCTGCCGGCTTGAATCACCGTCCAAGGTGTCAACTTAATTCAGGACGGGTCATGTAGCAGCACTTCCCACAAGGGCTTGGTGCTGTGAAGCCGCGTTCAGTCGGCAGTAGCTTCTTCGGGCTCAGCAGGCTCAGACTTGGCAGACCGCTCCTTCTTGGGCAGCGGCTGGATGTCCAGCAGCACGTCCGAAGTTTCCACGCCCTTGTCGTCGGTCTTGACCTCGATGTCCACGGTGAGGCGGCCACCTTCGGTCAAACGACCAAACAACAACTCGTCGGCCAGTGCACGGCGAATCGTGTCCTGGATCAGGCGCTGCATCGGGCGTGCGCCCATCAGCGGATCGAAGCCCTTCTTGGCCAAGTGCTTGCGCAACGTGTCGGTGAAAGTGACCTCCACCTTTTTCTCGGCCAGCTGGGTTTCGAGCTGCAGCAAGAACTTGTCCACCACGCGCAGAATGATCTGCTCGTCGAGCGCCTTGAAGTTGACGATGGCATCCAGCCGGTTGCGGAACTCGGGCGTGAACAGGCGCTTGATGTCGCCCATTTCGTCGCCCGCCTGCCGCGGGTTGGTGAAGCCAATGGTCGCCTTGTTCATGGTCTCGGCGCCCGCATTCGTCGTCATGATGATCAGGACGTTGCGGAAGTCGGCCTTGCGGCCATTGTTGTCTGTCAGCGTGCCATGGTCCATCACCTGCAGCAGCACGTTGAAGATGTCCGGGTGCGCCTTCTCGATTTCGTCGAGCAGCAGCACCGCGTGTGGCTTCTTGGTGATCGCCTCGGTGAGCAGGCCACCCTGGTCGAAACCGACGTAGCCCGGAGGGGCACCAATAAGGCGGCTGACGGCGTGGCGCTCCATGTACTCCGACATGTCAAAGCGAAGCAACTCGATGCCCATGATGTAAGCGAGCTGCTTGGCCGCTTCGGTCTTGCCCACGCCCGTGGGGCCGCTGAACAGGAAGGAACCAATCGGCTTGTCACCCTTGCCCAAGCCCGAGCGCGCCATCTTGACCGAGCTGGCGAGCACTTCGAGCGCCTTGTCCTGGCCGAACACCACACTCTTCAGATCGCGTTCGAGCGTCTGCAGCTTGCCGCGGTCGTCGTTGGACACGTTGGCAGGAGGAATGCGCGCGATCTTCGCCACGATCTCTTCGATCTCGGCCTTGCCAATGGTCTTCTTGCGCTTGCTCGGCACCATGATGCGCTGGGCGGCACCGGCTTCGTCAATCACGTCAATCGCCTTGTCAGGCAGATGGCGGTCATTGATGTACTTGGCGCTCAGCTCGGCCGCGGCCTGCAGGGCGGCCGCAGCGTACTTCACGCTGTGGTGCTCTTCAAAGCGCGATTTCAGGCCCTTCAGGATGTCGATGGTTTCTTGAACTGTGGGCTCAACGACGTCCACTTTTTGGAAGCGGCGCGACAGCGCGGCGTCTTTTTCAAAGATGCCACGGTATTCCGTGAAGGTTGTGGCGCCGATGCACTTGAGCTGGCCGCTGGAGAGCGCAGGCTTGAGCAGATTGGATGCATCGAGCGTGCCGCCCGATGCAGCGCCCGCACCGATCAAGGTATGGATTTCGTCGATGAACAAAATGGCGTTGGGCTTGTCCTTGAGCGACTTGAGCACACCCTTCAGGCGCTGTTCGAAATCGCCACGGTATTTGGTGCCCGCCAGCAAAGCGCCCATGTCGAGCGAATACACCACGGCCTCGGCCAGGATCTCGGGCACATCGTTTTGCGTGATGCGCCACGCCAAACCCTCGGCAATCGCGGTTTTGCCCACGCCGGCTTCACCCACCAGCAGTGGGTTGTTCTTGCGGCGGCGGCACAGGATCTGGATGGTGCGCTCTACTTCATAGTTGCGCCCGATCAGCGGATCAATCTTGCCGTCCTTGGCAGCCTGGTTCAGGTTCTGGGTGAACTGCTCCAGCGGCGAGGCTTTTTCGTTGCGCTCCGAGGAACCGCCCTCTTCGCCTTCTCCCTGGCTTTCGGGCTTGGCGGGTTCTGGCGGTTCGCCCTTCTTGATGCCATGGGCAATAAAGTTGACCACGTCAAGTCGCGTAACACCCTGCTGGTGCAGGTAGTACACGGCGTGTGAATCTTTCTCACCAAAGATGGCCACAAGCACGTTGGCGCCGGTCACCTCTTTTTTACCGTTGCCCGTGGACTGCACGTGCATGATGGCGCGCTGGATCACACGTTGAAAGCCCAACGTGGGCTGGGTGTCCACCTCGTCGGTGCCAGCCACCTGGGGGGTGTTGTCTTTGATGAAGTTCGACAGCGATGAACGCAGATCATCGATGTTGGCCGAACAAGCGCGCAGCACTTCCGCTGCGCTTGGGTTATCGAGCAGTGCAAGCAACAGATGCTCCACGGTAATGAACTCGTGGCGCTGTTGGCGGGCCTCAACAAAGGCCATGTGCAAGCTGACTTCCAGTTCTTGGGCAATCATGTGAACTCCTTGGTGCTTGCGTGGAAGATGGATAACTGTAGATCGGGACGAAAAACCTGTTATGCAACAGGTTCACTGACACATTGCAGTGGGTGGCCCGCCTTGAGGGCGGCGTCAAGCACTTGTTCCACCTTGGTGGCAGCCACATCGCGGGAATAGACCCCGCAAACGCCTTTGCCATCCAGGTGAATCTTCAACATGATTTGGGTGGCTTGTTCACGGTCTTTGCTAAAAAACTCCTGCAAGACCACGATGACAAACTCCATGGGGGTGTAGTCGTCATTGAGCATGACCACCTGGTACATCTGCGGTGGCTGGGTCTTTTGGGTGCGTCTTTCGAGCACGACCGAACCGCCGTCATCCCGCGCAGGCCGGGTCACTGGCGGCGCGGTAGGGGGTGAAGGTGGTTTTGTTGCCATGAATTTCATTCTAGCGACCCCTGCGGGGTGCTGCTCTGAGACAAATTGGTTGTTAACCCGGTTTTTTCAAGCCATGGGCTGCAGATTCTGTCTGGTGCACAGGCGCTACTCGTAAACCACCGTGGCGGTACCGCTACCAGCCTGTGCCAACCATGCTGCAAGTGCTGCGTCGGTGGGGTAAAACCGCGCACTTTCGCCCAGCTGTAACTCTGCAATCGCTGCGGCGTCATCGGCTGTGCAGCGCACACCCATCCGAACACGCATGCCGTGCACCAGATCGTCCCCCTCCTCCCGCGCTTCACGGCGCGGCGGAAACTCTCGGACCAGCCTGGGTACATCGGGCGCCTTGTCTCCCACCATGACGTGCAAATACTTGCCAAAACGGCAACGCGCCCCCGCTAAGTCCCATACATGTTGCACCTTCACACGCAGCCCGCCACTGAAATGGTCGAGCTGCAGACGCCCCATCATCACGACAAACTCGTCCTCCTTGAGCTGGTTGCGGTAGGTGTTGAGCAGACTCTCGTCGGCCGACGCCTCTATCACGGCTGATTTGTCATCGAGTTTGAACAAGCCCAGCTTGCCGCGCTGCCCGTTGATGACCCGGAAGTCGCTGATGATCCCGGCCAACACCTGGGGTTCACGGCTGTCCAGCAACTCATCGATCTGCGTGCGCACAAAGCGCCGCACCTCCGTGGCCACTTCATCGAAAAGATGGCCGGAAAGATAGAAGCCTACGGCTGTCTTTTCCAACGTGAGACGTTCTTTGATGCCCCACGGAACGGCATCGACCAGGTCGGGTTCTTGGGTGCTGGAGCCATGCGAGTCGTCTCCCATCATGTCGAACAAACCGCCTTGGTTCACATTCGCCAGTGTGGCCGCGGCAAACTCAAACGCCCGGTCAATGGAGGCCACCATCGCAGCGCGGTTGAGGTTGATGGAGTCAAATGCGCCGGCCTTGATCAACGCCTCGACAGAGCGCTTGTTCATGCGCGCCTTGTCGACACGCAGGCAAAAATCGAAGAGGCTCTTGAAGGGGCCGGTGGTGGAGCCCTGCGGGCCCTCGCCTCGGCCTTCGCGCGCGGCAACGATGGCTTCAACTGCCTGCTGTCCAGTGCCCTTCACGGCACCCAAGCCATAGCGGATGATCTTGTCGGTGACCGGCTCGAACCGGTAAAAGCCCCGGTTGACGTCTGGCGGCTCGAAACTGATTCCGAAGTTTTTGACTGCGTCCTCGTACAACACCTTGAGCTTGTCGGTGTCGTCCATTTCCACGGTCATATTGGCGCAGAAGAACTCCGCGGTGAAATGCACCTTGAGCCAGCCCGTGTGATACGCCAGCAGTGAATACGCAGCCGCGTGCGACTTGTTGAAGCCGTAGCCCGCGAACTTCTCCATCAGATCGAACACTTCGTCGGCCTTTGCCTCGCTGATGTTCTTTTCTGCGGCACCCTTGCGGAAGATCTCGCGGTGCTCGGCCATCTCCTCGGCCTTCTTTTTGCCCATGGCCCGGCGCAGCATGTCGGCGCCGCCCAGGCTGTAACCACCCAGCACCTGAGCGGTCTGCATCACCTGCTCCTGGTACACCATGATTCCGTAGGTCTCAGCCAGCACGGGCTCTACCAGAGGGTGGGGGTACTCCACCACTTCCTTGCCGTGCTTGCGGTTCACAAAGCTCGGGATCAGGTCCATGGGACCAGGGCGATACAGCGCATTCAGCGCAATCAAATCTTCCAGGCGGCTCGGCTTGGCTTCTTTGAGCATGCCCTGCATGCCGCGGCTTTCAAACTGGAACACCGCCTCGGTTTTACCCTCCGAGAACAACCGGTAAGTCGGCCCATCGTCCAAAGGAATCGTTTCAAAGGCGAAGTTCTCCTGTCCCTTGTGGCGCTTGATGATGAACTCGCGCGCAATTTCCAGAATCGTGAGTGTGGCCAGGCCCAAGAAGTCAAACTTGACGAGGCCAATGGCCTCCACGTCATCCTTGTCGTATTGGCTGACGGCGGAGTCGCTGCCTGGCTGCTGGTAAAGCGGGCAAAAATCGGTCAGCTTGCCCGGCGCAATCAGCACGCCCCCTGCGTGCATGCCGATGTTCCGCGTCATGCCTTCCAGTTTCTGCGCCATCTCGATGACCGTCTTGACGTCTTCTTCTTTGCGCACCCGCTCGTAGAGCATGGGTTCGAGTTCCAGCGCATAGTTGTTTTTGTCGCCGTCTTTCTTGGGGTCTGGCGGGTACTGCAGCGTGTACGACATGCCGGGCTTGCCGGGCACCAGTTTGGAAATGCCATCGACGAACATGTAACTCATGTCCATCACCCGGCCCACGTCCCGAATCGCCGCTTTGGCCGCCATGGTTCCGAACGTGGCGATCTGGCTGACTGCGTTCTTTCCGTATTTGTCTTTCACATAGTCAATGACGCGGTCACGGTTCGATTGGCAAAAGTCAATATCGAAGTCGGGCATGGACACCCGTTCAGGATTCAGAAACCGCTCAAACAGCAGGTTGTACTCCAGCGGGTCCAGGTCCGTAATCTTGAGAGCGTAGGCCACCAGCGACCCCGCACCCGACCCCCGGCCGGGCCCCACGGGGCAGCCGTTCTCCTTTGCCCACTGGATGAAGTCACCCACGATCAGGAAGTAGCCCGGGAAACCCATCTTGAGAATCGTGCCGATCTCAAACTCCAGCCGCTCTACATACCGAGGGCGCTGCTTGTCTCGCTCCGCTGTGTTTGGATAGAGCAGCTCCAGCCGCACTTCCAGGCCTTCGAACGACGCAACGCGAAAATACTCGTCGATCGGCATGCCGTTGGGCGTAGGAAAGTCCGGCAGCTGCGGCTTTCCAAGCACGAGTGTCAAGTTGCATCTCTGTGCGATTTCGACCGTATTCGGCGATGGCCGAAGGCACATCGGCGAACAAGGCTTTCATCTCGGCGGATGACTTGAAATACTGGTCGCGCGTGAACTTGCGCACCCGGCGCGGGTTGGCCAGGATTTCGCCTTCCGAGATACAGATGCGCGCTTCGTGCGCCTCATAGTCCTCGGCGGTGGCAAATTGCACCGGATGTGTTGCCACCACCGGCAGGTTCAGGCGCGCAGCCAGTTGGGCTGCGGCCACCACATGGCTTTCATCATCGACACGGCCTGCGCGCTGCAGCTCGATATAAAACCGATGCGGAAATATCCCTGCCAAGCGCAGCGCCACCTCAGCAGCGCCGGATTCGTCCCCCTTGACCAGCGCCTGCCCCACAGGCCCGGCTTGCGCACCCGCCAGCGCTATCAGCCCTTCGGAAAGCTCTTGCAGCCATTCCCAGGTGCACAAAGCCTGGTTTTTGACAATGTTGCGCGTCCAGGCGCGCGCCAAAAGCTCTGACAAGTTGAGGTAGCCCTGGCGGCTTTGCACCAAGACGATGATGCGCGACGGACCACCGCCCGTCTCACCTTCCAGAAAGATCTCGGCCCCCAGAATGGGCTTGACGCCCTTGCCCCGGGTTTCCTTGTAAAACTTGATGGCGCCAAAAAGGTTGTTGAGGTCGGTGATGGCCAGCGCTGGCTGGCCGTCTTTGGCGGCCGCCTTGGCGACCTCGTCGATGCGGTTGGTGCCGTCGACGACGGAAAATTCTGTGTGCAGGCGCAAGTGAACAAACATGGGGGCCATTGTAGAAACCCTCGCGCCCCTACAGTGACATGGACGGTGGCGTAACGTCTATTGACACGGACGGCCACCAGTACAATGCATTTTCGTGGCCAGGGACTGCCAACCGGTGTGCCTTGCAAGCGATGCTTGCGGCCTCCAACCCGCAACCCCTTCCACACCTGTTCTCCCCTTTTGCTGAAAGCTGCTTGCGATGCTGCGTGCCCCACTGCCTCTCGTTTCCGCCCTGCTGGTTGCCGGCCTGCTGGCAGGTTGTTCCAGCACCTCTGAAGACAAAACGGCAGGATGGAGCCCCAACCGCATCCATTCTGAAGCTCAGGATGAAATGAACAGCGGGGCGTACGACAAGGCGATTCCGCTGCTCGAAAAACTGGAAGGCCGCGCCGCTGGCACGCCGCTGGCACAGCAAGCCCAGATCGACAAGGCTTACGCCCACTACAAGGCGGGCGAAAAGGCCCAGGCAATCGCCACTCTGGACCGTTTCATGAAGCTGCACCCCGCCAGTCCTGCGCTCGACTACGCGCTGTACCTCAAGGGGTTGGTGAATTTCAACGACAACCTGGGGTTGTTCTCCTTCATTTCGCGCCAGGATCTGTCGGAACGGGATCAGAAGGCGGCCAAGGATTCGTTTGAGGCTTTCAGCGAACTGGTCACCCGCTTTCCGGAGTCCCGCTACGCGCAGGACTCCCGCCAGCGCATGACCTACATCGTTAACTCGCTGGCTCAGTACGAAGTGCACGTGGCACGTTACTACTTTCAGCGCGGCGCCTACGTAGCCGCCATCGGCCGCGCGCAGGTGGCGCTGGCCGACTACCAGGGCGTTCCGGCTCTCGAAGAAGCGCTGTACATCCTCATCCAGTCCTACGACGCGCTGGGCATGACCCAGTTGCGCGACGATGCGCGGCGCGTGATGGATACTTCGTATCCACAAAGCACCCTGGTCAAAAGCGGCCTCAAGGGCAAGTCGGATCCGTGGTGGAAGTTCTGGTAAGCGCCCGCAAGGCCTCGTCAAAATCTTCGGCGGTTTCCAGGCGCCGCATGGGCGGCAAGGCCGCCAGCAATCGCTTGCCATAACCCATGGTGACCAGGCGTGTGTCTCCCACCACCAGTATTCCTCGGTCTGACTCGCGCCGTATCAGGCGCCCCGCGCCTTGTTTGAGTGCCACGGCGGCCTCCGGCAGCGCATAAGACTTGAACGCCTTCCCTCCCGATTGTTCAATTTTGTGTGTGCGGGCCTCCACCAAGGGGTCTCCTGGCGGAGGAAACGGTAGCTTGTCGATGACGACCAGTTCAAGCGCATCGCCCGGCACGTCAAAACCCTCCCAGAACGTGGCAGAAGCCACCAACACGCACCCTGGCCGCCCTCCGTCGCTGCCTTCGCGAAACCGCTCCATCAAGCGGCGTTTGGGCCATTCACCCTGCACCAGTACTTCAATGTCTGCAGCGCTGCCAAACCGGTTCTTGAGCGCTTCTCCGATGGTGCGCAAAGCCTTGAGCGTGGTGGTCAGCACCAAGGTCCGACCGCCCAGTTGCTCGCAAGCATCGCCAACCCATAACGCCAGCGCGCTACTGTGCGCCGGGTCCGCAGGGGACGGCAGATGGCGCGGCACATACAGTGCGGCCTGCGCCGCATAGTCAAAGGGGCTCGCAACGCGCAAAATCTCTGCATCCTGCAGGCCTGCGCGCTCAGTAAACCAGGTCAGACGCTCGTCATCCCCCAGCGTGGCCGATGTAAATATCCAGGCCCTGCCGGGCGCTGCCGCTGGCTCATCAGGCCAGCCGTCAGACTCCGTTGACTCAGCCGGTGCCGCCAACAGCCGCGTGCGCATGGCGTCTGCAATATCAAGCGGCGACTCGATGAGCCGCAGTTGCGCGCCCACATCGACCCAGCGCACTGCGTCAGGATTACCAGGGCCCGAAAACCGCCCCACCTTGGCCAGCAACTCAGAGCCCCGCTCATACAAACGAACAAAGTCTGGAGCGATTTCGCTCATGGTGTCGAGCGCCTCCTGAGCCTGCGCGCACGCCTGGCCCACGCGCCCCAGGGTGGCTTTCCATGAATCGCCGTCGGCACCCTCTGGTACTTCGTCAGTCCAGCGCAGCTTGGCAGCAATCCGCTCCCCACCCACGGCCAACCGCAAATCCCTCGCCGATAGTTCGACCCTCCCGGCCAACCCGGTCCAGTCGGCCAGTCCTCGGGCGTGTTGCAAACCCACCGCCAGAAGGTCTCGGCTGAAGTCGATCAGCTGCCCGGTAGAAAGCTGCATGCCCAAGAACTGCACCCCGGTTTCGTTGATCTGGTGCGCTTCATCAAACACCACCACCCGCACGGTGGGCAACAACTCCGCCATGCCAGACTCGCGCACCGCCACGTCGGCAAAAAAAAGATGGTGGTTGATGACCACAATGTCTGCCGCCAGCGCTTCGCGCCGCGCCAAGTGAACATGGCAGTCCCGAAACCGGGGGCATTGCGACCCCAGGCAGTTCTCACGCGTCGATGTCACCAGCGGGATGACTGGCGAGCGGTCGTCCAGTCCTGCCAGCTCTGCCAGATCGCCAGAACGGGTGCTTTGCGACCAGGCTTCGACCTTGGCCAGCACTCGCGCCACGCCGCGGTCATGCCCCACAGCATCGTGGCGCGCCTGCTCCATGCGGTACAGACACAGATAACTGCCGCGCCCTTTGAGCAAGGCCATTCGCACCGGCGTGCCCAGCGTCTGCGCCAACCGCGGCAGGTCGCGCGCGAACAATTGGTCTTGCAGGGCCTTTGTGGCGGTCGACAACAGGACACGCTCGCCGCTGAGCAACGCGGGCACGAGGTAGGAGAAGGTTTTCCCCACGCCCGTGCCGGCTTCGACCACCAGAGCTCCGCCCTCCTCCATAGTGCGCGCCACCGCCACAGCCATCTGGGTCTGGCCCTCCCGCGGCTGAAAATGCACATCTGCCCGCGACAACACTCCGCCGTCGGCAAAAACCTCGTGCACCATCGCGGCCAGAGACATCAGGCGGGCTCTTGCGGTTGGAGTTCGCGCTCCAGCCGCTCCAAGGCATCTCGGAGTACCAAACGGCGCTTTTTCAGGCGGCGCAATGTGAGTGGGTCTGGCACCGAGTCGAGGCCGCAGCTGTCGATCAAAGCGTCCAGGTCCGCATGTTCCATGCGCAGCTCAATCAGTTGTCGGTGGGGAGAGTGGAGACTGGGTTTCAAGGCAAGACGCCGTGGGATGGCAAAAATGCCACAGGCGGGCGGATAATACGCGCTTGGCCTGCCACCTCGGTGGGCGTTTGCACACACGCCCCCCACAATCACCAGCATGACCAAAGCGTTCCGCCTCATCGCGTCCACCGGCATACACAAGGGTGACCGGGAATACCAACAAGACCAGGTGGCCTTGATCTCTCACGAGCGGCACAACGGTTGTGTGCTGGGCGTGGTGGCCGATGGAATGGGCGGGCGCAGCGGCGGGCGCAAGGCGTCCGACCAGGTCATGATGACGGCGCGCCAGCTGTTTGAACGCTATTCGCCAGACACCGATGACCCGGTGGCCATGCTCAAAAGCATGGTCGAAGAAGCCCACATCGTCATTCGCCTGACTGCCATCTCGGCAGAACAGGAGCCCCACAGCACTATCGCAGCCTTCCTTATCAACCCCCGCGGCGACTGCCACTGGGTGCATGCGGGTGACTCGCGCATCTACCATTTTCAAGGTCCCCGGCAAGTGTTTCGCACGAGCGACCATTCCTATGTGCAGGCGCTGGTAGACCGGGGCGAGCTGACCGAAGCCGAGGCCAACAACCATCCGCACTCCAACATCCTGGTCGGTTGCCTGGGTACCGAAAGCGATCCGCCCATCACAACCCATGTGATTCCGCAACTGCAGCCCGGCGACGTACTGATGGCCTGCAGCGATGGCGTGTGGCACTACTTCTCCCCTAGCGAACTTGCTTCAGTGGTCGACTCCCTGTCGCCGCGGGAAGCCACCGAATTCCTTATCGAAAAAGCCCGATCGCGCGCGCGCGGAGGCGGCGACAACCTGTCGCTGGTCATTGTCAAGATTGAAGCGCTGGTGGAGGAAAAGAAGGTGGCACGCCTCGCCCCTGTAGAAGCGGGCCGCGCCTGAGGCGCATCCAGCGGGCACTTGGCGGCTCCGTTTTTGGAAGAAGGGCATTAGAAACGCCCTGCCCGGATTTGATCAGGCGCGGCGCCTACCGCCCCGGTGACGATGCAGCCGGCAAAGCAGTTGGCACATTTGAAGCAGGTAGTGGAGCGGCCGGTTTGCGCCCTGCAGCAGCGGCATCGGCCTGGGATCTTTCCACCCGCGCACGACGCACTTCGGCCGCCTTGATCACCTCTGCCTGACGAGCACGCGCCCTGGCGGCGCGGTCAACGTTCTCGGTGTTGCGGGTCGCTTGCTCGGTGGCCTGGGTCTGCATCCGATGGCGCTGGTCCTGGGCACGGCGCTCCGCATCTTGTTCGCGCTGGGACGTGGAGGCCTTGTTGGACTGCGGGTTGGCAGCAGGCGCGCCTCGCACGGAGGCACCCGACATCCCACCCTGGGCAGGCGCGACTGGCACGTTTTTGGTTTTTTCTTCGATCGAACGCAGCCGGTCGGCCGCCTTTTCTTTGCGCTCGGCATCGTTCAGTTCGATCTCTTGGTTGCGCAAACGGGTCTCCGCATCGCGCACCTTTGCACGCACGCCGCGCAAGCAGTCTTCCACCGAAAACCGCTGATAGCACGCGGCCTCGTCTTGCTGGCGCTTGGCAGTGATCGCCGCGCGCTCGTTATGAATGCGCTCGTGCTCGGCTTTCCGATGGGCAGCGGACACCGCTTTGGCGGAATCATCGACAACTTCCACAGGCTGGGCCCCCGCAGCCGGGGCCACCACGGCCAAGGAAGCCAGAGCGAACGCAAATACCGAGGCGTCAAAGGCGCAACGCATAGGCACTCTCATGTAAGGCCCGTATCCACCATGCGGCGTTCCAACGCCAGAAACTCTTTGGACTGCATTTCATTGAGCCGCGAGACCGTGCGGGGAAACTCATGGGCCAATGGGCCTTCGGTGTAGAGCTGCTCCGGCGGCACTGCGGCAGACAAGATCAGCTTCACCCGTCGGTCGTACAAAACATCCACGAGCCAGGTAAAACGACGCGCTGGGGACGCCATGCTGACCGGCAAATAGGGCACATCCGACAGCAGCACGGTGTGGAACTGGGTGGCGATTTCCAGATAGTCATTCTGCGAACGTGGCCCGCCACACAGGGTCTTGAAGTCGAACCAGACCACGCCCCCCGCCTTGCGGCGCGCACGAATCTCGCGCGCTTCGATGTGCAGCACCGGATCCTCGTCATGCACTTCGGCCAGTTGGTCAAACGCTACGTTCATCTCCGCGTCAGCTTGCGCACCCAGCGGCATGTGGTACAGCTTGACCTGCTCCATGGTGCGCCGACGGTAATCGGTCCCGTTGTCCACGTTGACGACTTCAAGTCGCTCATTCAGCAAGGCAATTGCTGGCAGGATGCGGTCTCGGTGCAGCCCGTCGGGATACAGATCGTCGGGCTTGAAATTGGAGGTGGTGACAAACCCCACGCCGTTCTGGAACAGCGCCGCCAGCAAGCGGTGCAGGATCATGGCGTCGGTGATGTCCGCCACATGAAACTCGTCAAAGCAGATGAGCTTGTAGCGCTTGGCAATGCGCGCGCCCAGCACATCCAGCGGGTTGACCGTGCCTTGCAGGCCCGACAACTCGCGGTGCACTTCGCGCATGAACTCGTGAAAGTGCAGACGCACTTTACGCTTCAAGGGCACCGCGTCAAAAAAGCATTCCATCAGGAAGCTCTTGCCCCGCCCCACCCCGCCGTACATGTACACACCCCGCGGGACATCAGGGCGGTTGATCAGTTTTTTGAGTGCGTTGGAACGACTTGTCTTATAGGCCGCCCAGTCGTCCGCACAACGTTGAAGGGCATCCACTGCGCGCAGCTGGGCAGGGTCACTTTGGTAGCCTTTAGCGGCCAGCTCGGCCAGATAAGCCTGTTTAACAGTCACGTGATGGATGCTCGGAAACTATGATTTTTATAGCTACTAGCGCTTATTGGATAAGCGCTAGAGCCCGATTTGACCAAAAAATCAGAAGTTCAGGGTGCGTTTATCCACGGCCAGGGCCGCTTCCTTGGTGGCTTCGGAGAGCGACGGATGGGCGTGGCAGATGCGTGCGATGTCTTCACTGCTGGCCTTGAACTCCATCGCGACGACGGCTTCGGCAATCAGTTCGCTGGCTTGCGGGCCCACGATGTGCACGCCGAGGATCTCGTCCGTCTCGGCATCTGCCAGCATCTTCACCATGCCGGTGGTATCGCCCAACGCGCGCGCGCGGCCGTTGGCCAGAAACGGGAAGCTGCCCGACTTGTACTTGACACCGTCGGCCTTGAGTTGCTGCTCGGTACGGCCCACCCACGCGATCTCGGGGCTGGTGTAGATGACCCAGGGCACGGTGTTGAAGTTGACGTGGCCATGCTGGCCAGCAATGCGCTCTGCCACGGCAACACCCTCTTCCTCGGCCTTGTGCGCCAGCATCGGGCCGCGCACCACGTCGCCAACTGCCCACACGCCGAGCAGGTTGGTCTTGCAGTCGGCATCGACAACGATGGCGCCACGCTCGTCCAGCGCCAGGCCCACAGCCTCGGTGTTGAGGCCAATGGTGTTGGGCACGCGGCCGATGGAGACGATGAGCTTGTCCACGTCCAGCGCCTGGGCCTCACCCTTGGCGTTGGTGTAGGCAATGCTCACGCCCTTCTTGCCGGTCTTGATCTCGCCGACCTTCACGCCCAGCTCAATCTTGAGGCCCTGCTTGTCGAAGGCCTTCTTGGCTTCCTTGGCGATCTGCTCGTCCACCGCGCCCAGGAACGTGGGCAGGCCTTCGAGGATGGTGACTTCGGCACCCAGGCGACGCCACACCGAGCCCATCTCCAGGCCGATCACGCCCGAGCCGATGAGGCCCAGCTTCTTGGGAACTGCGCCCACGCGCAGCGCGCCGTCGTTGGACAGCACGAACTCTTCATCGAACGGCGTGCCAGGAAGCGCACGGGCATTGGAGCCAGTGGCGATGATGATCTGCTTGCCGGTCAACGACTCTTCTGCGGCGCCTGCCACCTTGATCTCGTAGCCGCCTTCCACCGCCTTCACGAACGAGCCACGGCCATGGAAGAAGCTAACCTTGTTCTTCTTGAACAGGTACAGGATGCCGTCGTTGTTCTGCTTAACAACAGTGTCCTTGCGGGCGATCATCTTGGCCACGTCCATCTTGACGCCGGTGGCCGTGATGCCGTGCTCGGCGAAGTGCTTGTTGGCATGCTCGAAATGCTCGGACGACTGCAACAGCGCCTTGGACGGGATGCAGCCCACGTTGGTGCAGGTGCCGCCCGGTGCGGGGCCGCCCTTGTCGTTCTTCCATTCGTCGATACAGGCCACATTGAAGCCCAGTTGGGCGGCACGGATGGCGGCGATGTAGCCGCCTGGGCCGCCACCGATGACGATGACGTCGAATTGTTTGCTCATGTCGGTCTCACTCAATCGTTCATTGGAAAAAAGACCCACCGGCGGGCACGGCCAGGGGCCGGCCACGCGGGTGGGTCGTTTCGGGTACTTTTAGATGTCGAACAGCAGGCGCGAAGGATCTTCCAGCGCTTCCTTCATCGCCACCAGGCCCAGAACGGCTTCTCGGCCATCGATGATGCGGTGGTCGTAAGACATTGCCAGGTAGTTCATGGGGCGAACGACGACCTGGCCGTTTTCGACCACAGCGCGGTCTTTGGTGGCGTGCACGCCCAGAATGGCGGACTGGGGCGGGTTGATGATGGGGGTGGACATCATCGAACCAAACGTTCCACCGTTGGAGATGGAGAAGGTGCCACCGGTCATTTCTTCAATGCCCAGCTTGCCTTCGGCGGCCTTCTTGCCGAATTCGGCAATCTTCTTCTCAATGTCGGCAAAGCTCATCTGGTCTGCATTGCGCAGGATGGGCACCACCAGGCCACGGGGCGAGCCCACGGCAATACCGATGTCGAAGAAGCCGTGGTAGACGATGTCGTTGCCATCGACGGAAGCGTTCAGAACGGGGTACTTCTTCAGGGCGTGCACGGCCGCCTTCACGAAGAAGCTCATGAAGCCGATCTTGACGCCATGTTCCTTGGTGAATGCGTCCTGGAACTTCTTTCGCATGTCCATCACCGGGGCCATGTTCACTTCATTGAACGTGGTCAGGATGGCGTTGGTCGATTGCGATTGCAGCAGGCGCTCGGCCACGCGGGCGCGCAGGCGGCTCATAGGCACGCGTTGCTCGGGGCGACCGCTGAGGTCTTCCTTGCCAGCGGGTGCCGCCACTTGCGGCAATGCCTTAGTAGGCACACCCGTAGGGATGGCGCTAGGCGCTGCAATGGCGGCCTTGGCGGCACCACCGGCGACTGCGCCGAGCACGTCTCCCTTGGTCACGCGGCCATCCTTGCCCGTGCCGGCCACAGCCGACGCAGACAAGTTATTCTCGGCCAGCAGTTTGGCAGCCGAAGGCATGGCAACGTCGCCCTTGGAGCCAGCGGCAGCTGCAGGTGCGGCTGCAGGAGCCGATGCCGTGGCAGCAGCGGGTGCTGCGGCAGCGGCGGCGGCAGGTGCGGCTGCCCCGGCCTTGCCTTCGGTGTCAATCTTGGCGATGAGCTGCTCGGCCGCCACTGTGGCACCGTCCCCTTGAACGATTTCTGCCAATACGCCCGCTGCCGGGGCAGGCACTTCCAGCACGACCTTGTCGGTTTCGATCTCAATCAGGATCTCGTCGACTGCCACAGCCTCACCGACCTTTTTCTTCCACGTCAGCATGGTGGCTTCCGCCACGGATTCGGACAGCTGGGGGACTTTGACTTCTACGATAGCCATATCAATTCTTTCGGAATGGGTTTTGTTCTGTTTGTTTTCGGGGTGCAACTGGCCTTACTTGGTCAGGACAAAACCCTTGAGCTTGGCAAACGCGCCGTCCACCAGCGCCTTTTGTTGTTCCTGGTGCAGATGTGAGTAACCCACCGCCGGCGACGCCGATGCCGCGCGGCCGGAGTAACCCAGCTTCTGGCCTTCCAGCATGTTCTCGTGGATGTTGTGCTGGATGAAGAACCAGGCGCCCTGGTTCTGAGGCTCGTCCTGGCACCACACCACGTCCGTGGCGTTGGGGTACTTCTTGAGCTCGGCCGCAAACGCCTTGTGCGGGAAGGGGTAAAGCTGTTCGACCCGGATGATGGCGACGTCTTCGTCTTCGCGTTCGGTACGCTTTTTCACGAGGTCGTAATACACCTTGCCGGAGCAAGCGATGACGCGCTTGACCTTGGCGGCCTTCTTCACGACGGCTTCGTTCTGCTCGGGGATCACCGTCTGAAAGCTGCCCTTGGTGAACTCGGAAAGCGGCGACGTCGCATCCTTGTTACGCAGCAGCGACTTGGGCGTCATGATGATCAGCGGCTTGCGCAGATCGCGCACCATCTGGCGACGCAGCACGTGGAAAATCTGGCTGGCCGTGGTGGGTTGCACCACCTGCATGTTGGCATCGGCCGACAGTTGCATGAAACGCTCAAGGCGGGCCGAGCTGTGCTCAGGGCCCTGGCCTTCGTAGCCGTGCGGCAGCATCAGCGTGATGCCATTGACGCGGCCCCACTTTACTTCACCCGAGGCGATGAACTGGTCGATCACGACCTGTGCGCCATTGGCAAAATCGCCGAACTGTGCCTCCCAGATCACGAGGGTGTTGGGGTCGTTCGATGCATAGCCGTACTCGAACGCCAGCACCGCCTCCTCGGACAGGATGGAGTCGATGACGACAAACGGTGCCTGGTTCTCGGCCACGTTCTGCAACGGCACATAAGTGCCGATGTCCCACTTCTCGCGCTTTTGGTCATGGATGACGGAATGGCGGTGCGTGAACGTGCCACGGCCGCAGTCTTCGCCCGACAGACGCACCGGGTAACCGCTGGCCACCAGCGATGCAAACGCCATGTGCTCGCCCATGCCCCAGTCCACCGGCGTGTCGCCACGCCCCATGGCTGCACGGTCGTCGTACACCTTCTTGACCAGTTGGTGCGGTGTCACGCTCTCGGGAATGGTCGTGATCTTCTCGGCCAGGCGCTTCCACTCGGCCAGCGGAATGGCCGTGTCGCCCGCGTCGGTCCACTTCTTGCCCAGGAACGGGCTCCAGTCGACGGCGTACTTGCTCTTGAAGTTGGTCAGCACCGGGTCGACCGTGTGCTTGCCAGCGTCCATGGCAGCGCGGTAGGCCTTGGCCATGTCGTCGCCCAGGGTTTCGCCCATGCCCTGCGCCGCCAGCTTGTCGGCATACAGCTTGCGCGTGCCAGGGTGCTGGCCAATCTTCTTGTACATCAGGGGCTGGGTCAGAGCCGGCGTGTCTTGCTCGTTGTGGCCCAGTTTGCGGAAGCAGATGATGTCCACCACCACGTCCTTGGCGAATTCCATGCGGAACTCCAGGGCGAGCTGGGTGGCCAGCACCACAGCTTCTGGGTCGTCACCGTTCACGTGCAGCACGGGCGACTCGATCATCTTGACGATGTCGGTGCAGTACAGCGTCGAACGCGTATCGCGCGGATCGGAGGTGGTGAAACCGATCTGGTTGTTGATGATGATGTGCACCGTGCCACCCGTGGAGTAACCACGGGTCTGGGCCAGCGCCAGGGTTTCCTGATTGACACCCTGGCCAGCAAAGGCTGCGTCGCCGTGCACCAGCACGGGCAATACCTGCTTGCCCAGCGGGTCGGCGCGGCGGTCCATGCGGGCACGCACCGAGCCTTCGACCACGGGGTTCACGATTTCGAGGTGGGACGGGTTGAACGCCAGCGACAGGTGAACCGGTCCGCCAGGGGTCGTCACGTCGGAGCTGAAGCCTTGGTGGTACTTCACGTCGCCGGATGGGAGGTCTTCAGGCGCGGTGTGATCGAACTCGGCAAACAGGTCCTTGGGCATCTTGCCCATGGAGTTCACCAGCACGTTCAAGCGGCCACGGTGGGCCATGCCAATCACGATTTCCTGGACACCCTTGGCGCCAGCAGACTGGATCAGTTCGTCCATCGCAGCGATGAAGCTTTCACCCCCTTCAAGGGAAAAACGCTTCTGGCCTACGTACTTGGTGTGGAGAAAACGCTCCAGGCCTTCCGCAGCGGTAAGACGGTCCAGAATCTGCTTTTTCTTTTCAACACCAAAACTGGGCTTGCTGCGGATCTTTTCCAGCTTTTCCTGCCACCAGCGTTTTTGGTTTTGGTCCGTGGCATACATGTACTCGGCACCGATGGAGCCGCAATACGTTTCGCGCAGTGCATTGATCAGCTCGCGCAGCGGCATCGACTCTTTGCCGAAGAACGTGTTACTGGTGTTGAACACGGTTTCCTGGTCAGCATCGCTGAAGCCATAGAAAGAGGGTTCGAGCTCCGGGATCGCAGGACGCTCGGTGCGCTTCAGGGGATCGAGATCGGCCCAGCGTTGACCGACATTGCGGTAAGCGGCGATCAATTGCTGAACGGCGGTGCGCTTGCGGCCCAGTTCAGAGTCGGCGCCCGTGGCGACAACGACTTTCGTGCCACCTTGTTTTGCGCGCTCGGCGAAAGCATTGATAACGGGCAGATGGGGGACGTCTTTGGCATTGGAGCCATCGACGGCTGGCACATGCTGCAACGCGTCAAAGTACTCACGCCAGTTGTCAGGCACGCTGCCGGGGTTTTCGAGATAGTTCTCGTACATCTCTTCGACATAGGGCGCGTTGCCGCCGAAGAGGTAGGTATTGCCTTGGTAGGCTTGATAGACGGATGTCGTATCGCTCATATTCCGCTGACCTCCGCTTTCCTTGGGAAAGCATTAGCTGGTTGAGAAACCTTCCGCGACACGGCTGAACCGGTTGGCGGATGCGACTGTGGCTAGGGAAGGGCCTTGGTACGGGCGCCATTGTGCCACCGAACGGGAGTACACCCAACCCTGGCGGTTTTGGAAATCAAACATGCTCGCCCAAAAACTGCTCCCTGCGACAGGCGGTCGCGTACATTCCGGGTATCCGATTGCCTGACCCAAACATGACACCTTCGACCCTCCAAAACAAGACTTTCCTGCTCCTGCTGATCATTGTCACTATCGCTTTCGGAGCCATTCTTTGGGAATTTCACGGCGCAGTGTTCTGGGGCGTGATCCTTGCGATCCTGTTTGCCCCTTTGCACCGCAAGCTGTTGCAGCGGATGCCCCGAAAAAAGAATCTGGCTGCACTGTGCACCCTGGGCCTATGTCTCGTCATCGTCATCCTGCCCATGACTGCCATCACCATATCGTTGATTCAGGAAGCAACGGTGATCTACGAGCGGGTGCGGTCAGGCCAACTGAATTTCGGTCTCTATCTCCAGCAGGTGATTGCCGCGCTGCCGGAGTGGGCAGCTAACTTATTAGATCGACTGAATCTGACCACGATGGCAGAGTTGCAGCAGAAGTTCTCTTCCGTGGCAGTTCAGGCCAGTCAGTTTGTGGCAACCCAAGCGCTCAGCATCGGCCAAAACACGCTGCAGTTTGTGGTGAGCTTCGGCATCATGCTGTACCTGCTATTTTTTCTGTTGCGAGACGGACCCAGCCTTGCGCTACGGATCGGCCAGGCAACCCCCCTGGATGACGCGCACAAACGGCAACTGATCAGCAAGTTCACCACCGTGATTCGAGCGACGGTGAAGGGCAACATCGTGGTCGCAGCCGCACAAGGTGCGCTAGGGGGAACGATTTTCTGGATCCTGGGGATTCAGGGGCCAGTCCTTTGGGGTGTGCTGATGGCTTTTCTGTCGCTCCTGCCAGCAGTGGGAGCAGGTCTGATCTGGGTACCCGTGGCGATCTACTTTCTGGCCACTGGTGCCGTGTGGCAAGGGGTTGCTCTCACCGCTTTTGGCATCTTCGTTATTGGGCTTGTGGACAACGTACTACGCCCAATTCTGGTGGGCAAGGACACCAAAATGCCGGACTACGTGGTGCTGATTTCGACCTTAGGCGGCATGTCCATGTTCGGGCTTACGGGCTTCGTCATAGGTCCTGTGATCGCAGCGCTATTCATGGCCTGCTGGGATCTCTTTGCGCCCAGCCATGTAGACGCGCCGACTACATGAAATGCGATGGTGGTTAACCACCATCATCTGACACCAGCCGCGTTGGTGGCAGTAAAGACAAAAGACAAAAGACAAAGGCCTCCAGCAGGAGGCCTTTGAAATCAAGCGGTTGGGCTTTGAAAAGATTGGTGGGACGTGCGGGGGTCGAACCCACGACAAACGGATTAAAAGTCCGCTGCTCTACCAACTGAGCTAACGTCCCAACATTTGCACCCATCTTATCGACAGCTGCAAAGCCTCAGATTATAGCGTTATTTTCGCAACCTTTTGAGAAGTCGTGGCGAGTTTGTCGAGAACCCAGCCAGCAGCGCACTGCCCGAAGGTTGCCGTGACAGCAACAACTGAACCATAACCGTGGCAGTTCAGGGATGCCATCGCCGTCGATGTTGCATGAGGCATCTGGCTGTGCGACTGCCTCGCGGCTGAAGACACATGCCACGCCGATCCTCTTACCCTCGCGCGGTGCGTGGTGGAATTTGCGCAGGCGATAACGCAATTGGGCAAGCAGCGGGTCGTGTGTGGTATTGGCCAAATCATCGATGTCTACTTTGTGCGCGTATCGCTTACCACCCGCAGCGCCCACGGCGATGTGCACAACGTTGGCGTCTTTTGCCCACTGAGCCAAGGCAGTTTTTGCTTTGACTTGATCACATGCATCGATGAGGGCATCCACAGGGCCGAGAGGAAGCAAACCTGGCCAGTTGTCTGCATCCACAAATTCGTCCACACATTGCACAACACAATCCGGATGAAATTGGGCAATACGGTCCCGCTCATCCCTCATCCCTCATCCCTCAGTCATTTTATGAACCCCATCGCCATCTTCAGACATGTATCCACCGAAGGCCCCGGCTATCTTGCCGAATTCCTCGACGCCCGCAACATCCCCTGGCAGCTGATCGCCATCGATGCGGGCGATGCCGTGCCCGCCTGCTGGCAGACTATGCCGGACTGGTGTTCATGGGCGGGCCGATGAGTGTCAATGATGATCTGCCGTGGATCGCACAGGAACTGGAGCTGATACGTGATGCGGTCTCCAGGGATGTGCCGGTGCTCGGTCATTGTCTGGGCGGGCAACTGATGAGCCGCGCGCTTGGCGGTTCGGTAGGCAGGAACCCTGTCAAGGAGATCGGCTGGGGAGAGGTGACGGTCGCGGATAACGAGACCGCGCGTTCATGGTTCGGCGATGCTGCATCGTTCGATGCCTTCCATTGGCACGGCGAGACTTTCAGTCTGCCGCAAGGCGCGGTTCACCTGCTGTCCAGTGCGCACTGCCTCAATCAGGCCTGGGCGCTGGGCCGTCACCTGGCGCTGCAATGCCATGTCGAAATGACAGATGAACTGATCGCATCATGGTGTGTGGCGGGTGCGGACGAGCTCGCCGCCAGTCACACGGTACAAACAGCGGACGCGATGCAGCGGCAGGGTCAAATGAAGTTGCCGCAACTGCACCGCGTCGCGGAACGACTCTATGCCCGCTGGCTAGGCGTCCTGTCCTGAGTTTGAGGCGGGGTTTTCCGCCTCTTCACTGAAACATATCTGGTTGCGTCCGGATTTCTTGGCCTGATACATCGCATTGTCGGCGCGCTTGAAGATTTCCTCATGGCTGTGTTCACGATCGAGGAACAGCGCGATCCCCAGACGAGCAATATGAACCGAACTCGAAGGTTACACATA